>JBBDXC010000009.1:147738-409947 GCA_040902555.1 Dehalococcoidia bacterium | reverse complement strand
GCTGCTGCCTCCCGTAGGAGTCGGGGCCGTGTCTCAGTCCCCGTGTGGCTGATCGTCCTCTCAGACCAGCTACCGATAACTGCCTTGGTGGGCCTTTACCCCGCCAACTAGCTAATCGGCCGCAAGCCCCTCCAGAAACCCAAAAAGTTTACCCACCGGAACAAACCAGTGGACACATGCGGTATTAGCTTCCCTTTCGGGAGGTTATCCCCCGCTTCTGGGCAGGTTACTTACGTGTTACTCACCCGTCCGCCGCTCCGTAACCACCCGAAGGTGGTCCGTCGCTCGACTTGCATGCGTAAGGCACGCCGCCAGCGTTTGTCCTGAGCCAGGATCAAACTCTCCGTCAAAACGAAGAGCCATTGCTGACTCTTTACTTCAAAGTTCAACAGGAACCCGTCCTGTTCTTCTTTCCACTATTCAGCTGTTAAGGACAACAACCACCGCCTCAGGGGCGGTGGCTCGTTGAGAGCTTAGCGACAGAAAACCCGTGCGTCAAAGCCCCACACTCGGAGGGACTTTCGCCGCCCGGGTTCACGATCCTGCGCCGTGTCTCGTAGTTAAAGTGCCGGCCGCTCTCGCGACCTCATTCAATCTAGTCCGCTCGGACGGCCCCTGTCAACGCTTATGACAACCCTCTCGGGCCGGCCAACCAATCAGCCGCTAGGCGGCGCCGGGGGCCCGAAGAAGCCGGTGATGCTGGCCAGGCGTCCGTCGTCGCCGAGCACGCCGAAGTCGACCCCTTCCATCATCTGTGCCCCATCCGTGCCCTTGATCGCCCAGGTGAAACGTACGCTGCCGTGGTGCTCGTCGACCGCGCTCGTCAGCGCGAGCTGCGCTCCCGGCATGCCGCCGTGGAAGCCGGCGATGTGGGCGACGAGCGCGTCGCGTCCCTCAACGTGCGCGCTGGGATCGGTGTAGGTCGCCCCGTCGGACCAGGCCTTCTCCAGGAGCGCTTTTCGCTTCCCTTCGTCTTTCTCGTTCCAGGCGGCTCCGTACGCCGCGACAACCTCTGCGCTCTCAGCCACGCCTACCAACCTTTCCGCTTTCGCACTCACGTCAGTTGTAGGCTGGCAGCGTGAGTAGTGCCACCCACCTGCATGGTTCGGGGCCAGGGTGTTTCAGGCGGTTGCTATTACCTGCCTTGGAGCATCCCTCGTATCGCTTGCGCTCGCCGCGGCGGGCCTGCTCGATTCGGATACCGGCGATCTGCTCGATCCGCTACCTTGGGGGACACTTACCGCGGTGGTGCTTGTCCCCTACGCCCTTCTCCTGATCGCAAATCAAGTTCGCCGTTGGCCCTGGGTTGTCGTCCTGAGCGGCGTGGCCACCATCCTTGCCGCGTTCAACGTATTTCTCGCCGCATTCACTTCCCTCGGGCAGTTGCTCGTGGCGCCGGCTTTGCTGTTGGCAGCACTTTGGGGGTTCGTCTTCGCGCTGCACTGGGAGAATCCTGGCAAGGCCCTGGTATTCGGACCAATCCTGGGCTTACTGGTTCTCGTTGTCGTTTACCTTCTCGCCCTCTTGCTAGCACTGATCGCGTTTGGCTAAGCGGGGTCGCTGTCCGCGGGCCTCGCTGCAAAGCTGAGCTCAAATTTCGAGAGCTCGACCCGCCACTCCTTGCTGATGTCCAGGCGGCCGCGGCCCGCCCTCGCCAAAGCAAGCAACTTCTCGCTTTCTGCACCCCGCAGGGCCACCCCGAGTTGCTCAGTGGCCAGACGTAGCACCCGCACCACGATGGCATCGTCCTGCGCCAGCAGCGCGGCGCGGTTGAGGGTGAGCGGCTCAGCGGTCAGAGTTACGTGGTTGAGCGCTGACCGCGCCTGCTTATCGAGGAAATCCTCGTCGCGGGCCAGAGCTCGGGCCGCCCGTCCCAGCGCGCTCTCAACTTCCGGGTTGATCTCGCGCAGCGCCGGCAACACGGTGCAGCGCAGGCGGTTGCGCGTGAAGGCGAGGTCGTGATTGGACGGGTCCTCAAGGTAGGCAAGTCGCTCCTCGTCGCAGTAGCGCAGGACCTCGTGACGCGCGAAGTCCAGGAGAGGTCTCACCAGCGCGACGGCGCTGCCCGGCACGGGAAGGGTCGCTCGGGCGCGCATGGCACCCAGGCCGCCGGCGCCGCTCCCTCTGACTAGCCTCATCAATAAGGTCTCCGCCTGGTCGCCGGCGTGGTGGCCGGTCGCCACGACGCCGAAGCCGTGCTCCTTGGCGACGGTATTGAGAAACCCGTAGCGGGCCTGCCGCGCCGCGTCCTCCAGCGAGAGCTTCAGGCTGGCTGCCATCGCCCGGACATCAGCAGCGGCTGTGAAAAAGGCTAACCCGAAGTCCGTCGCAACTGCGCGGCAGAACTCTACCTCGGAGTCCGAGCCGTCCCGCAGGCGATGGTCGAAGTGGGCGACGCCCAGCTCGACCTTCAGGTGATTGCGGAGATGAGTCAACGAGTGAAGCAGCGCCGTGGAGTCTGGTCCACCCGAGAAAGCTACCAGGACGCGCTCGCCCTTTTGGAGCAGGCGGTCGCGCTTAATCGCCTCCTGCAGGCGCTGCTCGAAGCGGCGCCCGTATTTGCTTCCCGCCGTCACCGGATCCAAATGTTCAATTGCTCAGTCGACGTTTGCTGCCGGCGCGACGGCCGATTTGTCTAACAGCTCTTGTCCGGACATGACGGCTGCGGAATCGGCCAGCCGGACGTAGGCAAGGCGCTGTTTGAGGTCAAAATCGAGCACAAGCCAATCGCCCGGCTCGGCGCCGGACCGCCGAAACAAGGGCCTCAGGCCGGTCGCTCTTATACCGCGAACTACCAGTTTGCCCATGAAGGCGTCATTCAGGACCCGAAGCTCAAAGGAACCCGAAAGCCGCCGTAGGGCGGTAGGGATGGTGAAATGGCCGCTGGAAAGTGTTGACTCGGTTAGCCGATAGCTCAGCCAGGGGCGGTCCCGCTTGGCCCAACCGAAACCCTGTAAGGCTTTCCCGAGCTTCCTGGGACGCGCCAACGATTCTACGAGCTCAGGAGGTGCGGCAGCGCCGATGAGCCCATAGACACCCATGGCGTGGCGGATGAACGCTGGAGAGAAGTCCAAATACACCCAAAAGCTCGACTCGTTTACGCCCTGGGCAAGAGCTTCCTCTTCAAGCGCCGCCCTTTGCATGACGCCTCCATTGGCGAGAAGGATCTCGATCATGAGGCGCTGACTGCCTATCCAAAGGCGCTCCAGCGGTGGTCGATCGGTAGCAACGACAAAGTCGCCTTCGACGGTCAGCGAAGGCAACTGGGCGCACAACGCCGCCAGGATCCTCTTGGGGACAGCGAACCCCTTCATAATGTGCGGGCGGCTTACAGCGGAACGAAGCTCCGAGAGCCGGACGCGAGGCGCCAGGACCACGACCTTCTCGATGAGAGTGATCAAACGATTGCGCGGGACATCTCGCAGCCAGAACCAACGTCGAGGCTCATCCAGCCAGACGAGGTCTTGATGAGCGGCCAGTACTTCTCTAACCAACGTATCCGGCGCGTTGAGCCCGGCCTTCTTCAGAGTCGCCACGAAGTCCTCGAAGTTGACCACACCCCAGCGCGCTACCCGTTTTCGAGCCCGGATTGAAACCTCCTTCATCAGGCTCGCGTCGTCAGCAGCAACCAGGAACGGCGTGATTTTGAAGTCCACACGAACGAACCCCGCGGACTTGCCCATAACTTCGGCGGCGGATTGGACGCCGGTCATGTCGAACGCCTTATCCAGGAGGCGCAAGCGCATGAGTTCGGCCACCAGGCGCGGCTCGGAGCAGGGCAGCATTCTCGAGATCACCTCCAGTACTCGTCCAAAACTGGCGTAAAGGGTTTGGATTCGTGGAACCGGGAGATCGATCTCGCGACGATTTGGCGCACACGCTCCCTGGTCAGCCCGTGGCGGTCACCTACTTCCTGGAGTGTTTTTCGACCAAGCCCGCCCCAACCCTGCTGTTCCAACGTGATTTGGATGTCTCTCGCAGGAAGGTCCTCTTCGAGCAAGCCCGCTAGCTCCGCCCGCAGATCCAAACGCTTAAGTCGATCGATCAGCGAGCGGAGCTTCCCAATCTTTGTGGTCTGCACCTCGACCTCTTCCGGATCGTGCGAGCGACCGATTATCTCCTCAGCAAGCTCGAGGGCAGACTTCGCCCCTGAAGACAGCTCCCTGACAATTGCACCGAGCCGCGGATCGTTACTGGTGATATCAGTTCGGTTGGTCAGCTCGCGAAGGCGCAAAGCCGCTGTTGTTAGCTCCTCGTCCAAAGCGATTGGCATAGAACCGTATCGTACTAACCTGAGCCGGGCAGTGCCGCCAGTTGAATCTCCGTCGGGCGCGCCCGTTGTTGAGGCGACGATAGGTTACGTCTGAACGTGTTCATGCGCCGCCCAGAAAGTTAAACGCCGGTTACTACCCCGTGGTTACCGCTATGGTCGCTCTCAGCCGGGAAATGGGTGCACGGCAAGCTCCTGCGCGGGATGCCACGCTGCTTATGGAGCCGCATGCGGGAAATCCTCGGCACGTCAGTCGAAGAAGCGCTTCCACCAGGGGCGGGAGGGGTCGAAATCGTCCTCAGGCGTCGGCCCGACGATCACGACGCCGACTTCCCCGGGGCGCACCAGGCCGAGCTGGCTGCGGCCCGCCCGCTCGATGTACTCGTCCGACGTGAGGTAAGCCCGGAGGGCTTCCAGCTGCGCTTTGTCGCTCTCCAGAGCGCCGATCTCTTGCTCGAGCGCTTCTTTGCGGCCATCAAGCTGCTGGTTGCGGAGGGTGCTGGTGAAGCCGGCGAAGACGAAGTAGCCGACGGCCACGAGCGTGACGGCGATGATCAGCCGGCGCAGGGTTATGAAGGCGAGTGGGTGCAGAGCCGAGAGCTACCTCTCTCACCCCGCCACAGGGCAAACCAATCATAGCAACAGCCGGAGCCACCTCAAGAGGTGGCTCCGGCTTTTACGGCGTCACTGAAACGCGCGACGTTGAATCAGATAGTTGCGCCTAGCGGGGCCTCCGCGAGGCGATGAGCGATCCGGCGACTGTGCCGGCGGCCAGCACACCCAGCGCGGCGACCGCCGCGAGCTGAATGGCGCTTGCCGTGGTCTCCTGGGCGACCAGGCCGCTATCGCCGGTCCCTACCTGCGGCTGTCCACCGCCGGTCGGTGACCCGGGCGACCCTGCCGCTGCGGTCGCGGCGCTGGCACTACCCGTGGTCCCGGTTCCGTCAGATGATCTCGGGGAGGCCGACGAGGCGGAATCGCTCGACACGCCGCCGCCAGGGCTGACCGGATTGAACGGGTTAGAGGTCTCATTGAGGGCTGCCGTCTCGCAGATCTCGCTGTCGCAAGGTTCGAGTACCGGCGGCTCTTCCGCTTCGCCGTCGTCGTCAAAGCAGAACACGTCTTCCTCGCCGCAGGGCTCAGGGTCCGGCTCGACGCATTCCTCTACCGCGGGGTCACAGGGGTATGGCTCCCAACAGCCCTCTGCCTCCTCGCAGGGAGGAATCTCCTCGCAGTCGGGGGGCTCACATGGCCCGGGATCGCAGGCTGGTCCCGGATCGCAGGGAGGGACCTCGCAGGCCTCCACCTCCGGGTTGCAGCCGATAGTCTCGCAGTCCTCTACCGCGGGGTCGCAGGGTGGCTCGCCGCCACCATCATCATCATCGTCGCCGGTAACGCAGACCTCCGCGTCCTCCGGACAGGGGGACACGCAGACCGTGCCCTCGAAATCGCAGCTGGTGATGTCGACGTCGCCGTCGCCGTCGCCTCCGCCCGCTCTTCCCTGCTCGGTGCCGACCACCAGAAAAGCAACCGCCGCGACAAGCGCGGCGATTGGGATCAGCGTGAGAAGTTTGCTCGCTTGGTTCATGTGAGGTTCCTCCCCGTCTACTACTTTAGCGATCGATTAATCGCATTAGCGTTAATAACGCCGCCCATGCATACAAAGTTCCCTTATCCTCTGCCTTCGTGAAGGCCGAAATCATTTCAATCGGAACCGAGATCCTGCTCGGCGAGATCACGGACACCAACGCCTCCTATCTCGCTTCCCAACTGCCCGAGCTGGGCATCGACCTCTACTACGTCTCCCAGGTCGGCGACAACCAGGGCCGCCTGACCGAGGTGATCGACCGGGCCTATAAACGCTCCGATTTGATCATCTGCACCGGAGGTCTGGGCCCCACCCAGGACGACGTCACGCGCGAGGCCGTCGCCGCCGTCGTCGGCGAGGAACCCTATGTCGACGAAGCCTCCGCCGACCAGCTGCGGACCTTCTTTGCCTCACGAGGCGTGAAGATGCCGGAGAACAACGTCAAGCAGGCCTGGCTCCTGCCCTCCGCGCACCAGGTCCCCAACCCACGTGGGACGGCACCCGGTTGGTGGGTCGAGAAGGATGGCCGAATCATCGTCTGCATGCCGGGCCCGCCGAATGAGATGACGCGGATGTGGGCCGACGAGGTGGTGCCGGAGCTCAAGAAGCGGCCCACGGGATCCGTCATCGTTTCGCGCACGCTCAAAACGCTGGGGCTCGGCGAGGGTTCCGTCGACGAGATGGTCGGCGAGCTCCTGGGCTCAACCAACCCGACCATCGGCACCTACGCACGCGCCGACGGCGTGCACCTGCGCCTGACAGCCAAAGCGGCCACGAAGGAAGAGGCCATGGCCCTGATCGTCCCGGTCGAGGCGCGCGCCCGCGAGATCCTGGGAGACGCCATCTGGGGCGCCGACGCCGATACCCTGACCCAGGCGGTGGGGGACGTTTTGCGCCAGCGCGGCCTCAGGGTCGCCACGATGGAGTCGTGCAGCGGGGGGTTGCTGGCCAACAACCTGACCGAGGTCCCCGGCAGCTCCGACTACTTCCTGGGCGGCTTCGTCACCTACGCCACCGAGATGAAGGAGCGCTGGGGCGTCCCCGCCGAGGTCATCGAGGAGCACGGCGTGATCAGCGAGGAGTGCGCCCGCGCCATGGCGAAGGCCGCCCGCGAGCAGACCGGCGCCGAGATCGGCATGGGCATCACCTGCGTCGCCGGCCCCGGCGAGCAGGACGGCAAGCCGGCGGGGACGGTCCACGTCGCAGTCGATGGCGGCGACCTGGGCGCCCAGCACGCGACCTACTTCTTTCCCCAGGGCCGCGAGGCGGTGAAGCGCCGGGCCGTCCTTACGGCGCTGACCTTACTGCGCCGCCTGCTGTACCAAACGGCACTGTAAGGGCTTGAGCCGGCGGCCGTAGCTGTTATCATTCGCCAACCTTGAGGCCACTCCTCCTCCTCGTCGCGACCTTCCTCGCCGTCACAACGGCTGGCTGCGGTGCCTTCGGCGCCGAGGACGACAAACCCGGGGGCGGCCATAAGGAAACCGCGGTCGAGACTCAGTTCGACGTCGAGCTGGAGCCGGCGGACCTGCCCGAGGTCGGCTTGACCCGCGAGGACCTCGACTCGATCTCCGAAGAGGGCGCGATCCTCGGCAACGACTCGGTCATCCAGAACAACAGCGCGTTGATCGAGTTCCTCGATGGCGCCCAGCCCGAGCTGGATGGCGCGGCGCTCGACCGGCGGCTCTCCCGACTCGCCGTGTCGCTCGGGCACGGGCGCACATTCATCCTCGGCAACGGCCGCAGCGGTGTGATCCAGGTGCTCCTTTTATTCGAGAACGCCGAGGACGCGGCTGAATACCTTGCCTCGCCTCCGGCCGGCTACGAAGAGGCGGGTGTTGAGCGGGAGAGTGAGAATATCGCCGACGAGACCGTCGGCTACGAGGCCGAGTTCGATACCGACAACGGGCCCACGGGGTTCGGCACCGTCCTTACCCGCTACAACAATTTGGTCAGCCAGGTCGTCGTCGGCACCATCGATATCAACGACCCCTTCATCGCCGCCGAGGAGTTGACGCGCCGGCAGGACGAGCGGCTCCGCGCCTTCTTCGCCGGCGACTCACTGACGACCCTGGCCGAGGAGAGCGAGCTACTGGCCCGGCCCGACCCCCGCGCCCTGCAACTGCTGGATTTCTTGCTGGTCGACAGCGACCTCGACGCCTACGGCCAGTTCGAGGTGCTTGCCGAAACTCCCAACGACAACGCTGAGGCCGTCATCGCCTTCCTCAGCAACGCCGAGAGCATCGCTGAGGAGCTAAGCGATCTATTAGCGAGTAGCGGCTTCGTGACCGGCTACGGAAGGTTGTTGAGCAACGGTCAACAGGACGAGGGCGGGCTTGCCGTGGTCACACAGGCGTTGCTCTTCGACACGGCGGATGGCGCACTGGCCTTCGCCGGCGGCTCCACCGACCTCGACACCGGTGCGCTGGCCGCGACCTCCCACGACGTTCTCGTCGGCGACGGCGCGCGCGCCTTTTGCCGCACGCGGGATAACGGCAACTGGGACTGCGAGCTGCGCTTCTCCCGCGATAACATCTTCGCCGCTGTCGCGGTGCTCAACTTCGCCGACGAGGCGGCGGGGCTCGCCGCGGCGACCGCGTTGGCCCAGGTCATGGACGGCCTGATCCAGGACCGCGCCTGAACCTCGCTACTGGTGACGCGCCTGCAGAGGCGTCGACATCTGTAGTGGGTCCTGCGCCGATGTCATGTCCTCCAGGATCGCCTCCGTAGACTCGATGACCTCCTGGATATCGACGACGCGCGGCTTGCCGAAGACGTAGGTCACGGGCCCGCCCTGGACGGCCGCCAGCAGGTGCCAGCCCTGGCGCAGCAGTTCATTCGCCGTGCCGGCGTCCAGCGCCTCGGCCAGCTCGTCATAGTCCTCGTGTGAAAGGGGTTGGTCGCGCATTGCCCGTATTGTAAGCCGCCGCGGCGCCTGCTTAGCTAGGCGTTGCTGGGGCGGGTGCGGGGGCTGTCTTTAGCCGGGGACGTGCCGCCCGTTGCCGGCGAGCCTTGGGCAACGCCGCGCGTTGTCCCTGCGGAGCTTGAGGGCAGGTGCACGGTGAACGTGGAGCCGGCGGCCTCGCTGCTCTCAACGGCGATGCTGCCGCCGTGCGCCTCGGCTATCCAGCGGGCGATCGCCAGGCCCAACCCGGTGCCGCCATCTGCGCGCGAGCGAGCCTTGTCGACCCTGTAGAAGCGGTCGAAGATGCGCGGCAGGTGCTCCGCGGCGATGCCCTCACCGCTATCAACGACGCTGATAACAGCCCCGCCGTCAGGCGCCGGCCCGCAGCGCATCACCACCCATCCTCCCGCAGGCGTGTGCTTGATCGCGTTCTCTAGCAGGTTGAACACCAGTTGCAGGAGCAGGTCCTCGTCGGCGTTGACGCTGATCGGTTCGGCCTCGAGGGTCAGGGCAACTCCTTGCTGGCTGGCCCGCTCTGCCAATTGCTCTACCGCGGCAGACAGCGTTTCCGGCAGTGAAACCGGAGACACGCTGAGCGATATCTCGCCCGCGTCGGCGCGCGCCAGGCTCAGCAGACTACGCGTCAGACGGGTCAGCCGATCCAGGTCCTCGTTCAGGCCCTCGAGGGTCTGCCGATACTCGACGCCGCTGCGCTGCTTGGAGAGGGCGACCTCAATCTGGCCCTTCATCGCCGTCAGGGGGCTGCGCAGCTCGTGCGAAGCGTCGGCCGTGAAGCGCCGCTGGCGGTTGAACGACTCGTCGAGTCGCGCCAGCATCTCGTCCAGGGTCCGGGCAAGCCGGCCAACCTCGTCCTCCGGCAGCCGCAGGTCGAGCCTCTCGCCGAGCTGCTCGGCCGACATCCGCCGGGCCATCCTGGTCAGGCGGTCGATCGGCGACAGCGCGCGGCTGGCCAGGAAGAGGCCGCCGCCGATCGCCGCGGCCAGGGTCAGGGGGTAGCCGACCAAAAGGATGAAGCGCAAAGCCGACAGGCTATCGTCGAGGTCCTCCTGCTCGAAGCCGAGCTCCAGGACGCCCTGATCGCCGCCGCCGAGCGGGGTCATGCGTACCCGGTACGGACCCCTGTCAGCCTCCAGACTGAAACGGGATGGTCTGCCGGCCAGCGCGTCGTCCAACGCCTCGCCCCGCAGCGGCGGCCCCCCGGCGGAGGCGCTATTGTCGAAGATCAGCGTCCCGCTGTTGTCATAGATACGCACATACTGCTCGCCGGCCTCGAGGCCGTCATTCTCAGGCAGGTCCTCGGCAATGGCCCGGTCGTCCTGAAAGCGCAGTTGGGCTATGAGGCCGCCGGCTCGCGACTCCACGGAGTCGTCGAGCTGTTCGTAGAGGTCGCCGCGCAGCCGCAGATACAGGCCGATGCTGAAGGCCGCGAGGATCAGCCCGAGCAGCAGCGTGTACCAGAGCGTCAGCCGGACCTTGATCGGGACGCGAGAGAACATCGACCCTACCCGGCCGCCACCCGATATCCGGCGCCGCGCGCCGTGTGGATCACTTTGGTGGGGAATGGATCATCGATTTTGCGCCGCAGGTAGCGGATGTGCACGTCGATGACGTTGGTCGTGCTGTCGAAGTCGTAGTTCCAGACGTGCTCGGCGATCATCGTGCGGGTAAGCACCTGGTTGGGGTGGCGCATCATGTAGTCGAGCAGGGAGTATTCCTTGTTCGTCAGCTCGATCGGCACGCCGGCCCGCGTGGCAACGCGGGTCGATGTGTCGAGCTCGAGGTCGCCGACCTTCAGCACGGTGCCGGCGACGGCGGGCTCCCGCCTCGCCAGGGCGCGCAGCCGTGCCAGCAGCTCGGCAAAAGCAAAGGGCTTGACGAGGTAGTCATCGGCGCCGCTATCGAGGCCCTGGACGCGGTCTTCGACCGCGTCGCGGGCCGTCAGCATCAGGACGGGCACCTGAGAGCCGTGGCGGCGCATCGTGCGGCAAACGTCGATGCCGTCCCGTTTCGGGATCATCACGTCGAGGACGACGAGGTCGAAGTCGAAAGCCTGCACGAATCGCAGGGCCTGTTCGCCGTCCTCGGCCACGTCCACGGCGTAACCCTGCTCTGTCAGCCCCTTGCTGATGAAATCGGCAATCCGTGCCTCGTCTTCGACGACCAGTACGCGCATTTTTTCTTCCTGTTGCGAAGGTAACTGGTTATATCTACGGCGATTGCCGTTAAACCGTGATTAAGTGGCCAACACGCGCCGCCGCAACCCACGATGGGCCACGACGCCATTCAAACCCCCTGTGGCGGCGGGTGTCAGCCCTCCATCCAATACGTTCTCGGAACAAATGCTGACACCCGCCCCCATTGGTGGGCACAAAAAGGCCGTTAGTCAGGCCGCATATTGGGTGGGCCACGATAGCCCTACCCTTGATACCGACGGCGCCATCAACACCCGTCCGCAGAGGCGGGTGTCAGCCCTCCATTCGGATGACGCATGCATACGACTGCTGACACCCGCCGCTACCGATGTGCAATCAAGCGTCGCGCGAGGTACGCACCAGACAAATGCAGACGCCCGTCCTTTGGACGGGCGTCCCCGTGTCCTTTCCTGTAGTGCTCCGTGTGTTCCTGTTAGAGAAGGATCACGATCAGAATGATGATCAGGATGACAACGAGTAGTCCACCACCGATGTACATTGGGCTACCTCCCTTCTCACACAAACTATCCAGCGAGTATTGCAGGCGCGTTCACCGGCGAAGCGCGGCATAACAAATCGCAGCGGCTAGAAAGTCACGGGCTGCCGCCGCACAAAACGGTAGAGCCGCGCCGGGCGGTGCGCGCCCTCCGTCTTAACGCCGCCCGTGCCCTCAACGATCCCCAGCGACACGACCTTCTTGCGGAAGTTCCGCTTGTCCAGGGGGCGTCCGATGATCGACTCGTATACGCGTTGCAACTGGCCCAGAGTGAACTCGCGCGGCATCAGGCTGTAGGCCACGTTGCTGTACTGCAGCTTGCTGCGCAGGCGCTCGACGGCGTAGTCGAGGACCTCGTCGTTGGCGAACGCCAGCTCCGGCCGGTCGTCGAGCCGGCGCCATGCCGGCAGCCACTCCTCGCGGTGCGCCAGCCGCGCCGCGGCAGCGTCCACCAGGGCGAAGTAGGAAACCGCCACGCTGCCTTCGGGCGCCTGGGGGTCCAGGTCGGCGAAGGTGTAAAGCTGCTCGAGGTAGACGTCGTTAACGCCGGTCTCCTCGAGGAGTTTGCGCGAGGCGGCCTGGTCGAACCCTTCGCCCTCCAGCAGCAGGCCGCCGGGGAGGGCCCACTTGCCTTTCTCCGGCTCCGCGCTGCGCTTGATCAAGAGGACTTCTAGGCTGCCGTCGCGGACAGTAAAGATCACGACAGCAACGGCGACCAGGGGCCTACGGGTCGCGCGCTCGTCCACTATTCCCGCACCCCCACGTAGAGCTCCGTCGACGTGGCGCCGGCGGCGTTGGGCGCCCGGTAGACCTCGAGCGAACGGCCGTCGCGCTCAACCCCCGCATTCGCCAGCAGTCGATCGACCATTTCGTAGGCGGCCGGCAGCGCCGCATAGGGGCCCCTGATCGTGTGGCGCACAAAGCGGCCCGGCTCGGTCTTAAGCTCGCGCATACCCTCGGGCAGGAAGACAGTGCTGGCCGCCACGGGGATGCCCAAGGAGTACGTCTGACTCTGACCCTGGCTGTCGAGCACTCCGATCGCGGTTATGTCGGCTACATCGCTTTTCAGCCCTGATTCCAGCCGCAGCGTGAGGTCGACCCAGAGCCGCCGGACGTGCGGCGCAACGCGCGGGTCCACAGCCGGCAGGGCGGCGAGGCGGAAGGCTGGAAGCTCTATGACGGGCAGGTCGGCCATCTGCCGCTAGCGTACCAGCAGGTTCGGCCGGTTCAGGGCGATCAGCGAGCGAGTGAGGTGATCAGATCGCCGGCCATCTAGAACTCGTCCTCGTCCGCTTCCTCGTCATCCAGCGCCCCCGACTCCTGCGCGTCCCAGAGGGTGTCGTAGGTCTCGCCCTTGATCGCGTTGTACATTTCCTGCCGCTCCAGGCGCTGGAGCTCAACAAAGGCGTCGCGGCACTCGCCGACGAGGCTCGTGTATCCCCCATCAACGAAGCGGGCCATTAGCTTCTCCAGGACGCCGAGCCGTTCGAGGCTGTCGACGTACTTCGGCCAGGGGATGAATGTAATGGAGTCGGGGCCGGGGAAGCGCGGACGCATCCGCCGCAGCTCACGCAGGCGCTCGTCGGGCGTGGCGACCATCGGCACGAGGGCAACCATCGGGCCATCGTGCTCGTTTGAGCGGCCATCGATCAGCAGGGTCTTGCGCAGGAGGGGGAAGTAGATGGTCAGGACGTCGGCGCTCTGGACGCTGTTCAGCACCTCGCTCATGTCGACGCGGAAGAAGTCGCTGTCCACTACGACGCGATTGTAGGCTCCACCGGGCGGTAGTCAGCGAAATACCGTGCGCCGGCGCAACCGACGCACCTAAGCACCGGCGAGCAGAACCGCGAGTTGGGACTCCGACCGCTACAGCGCGAATTGTGCACAGGCGTGGTGGTCGATAGATGACTCCAACCCGCCGTCTCATTGCCTGGCCTATGGCAGAGCCCCTGCGAACTGACTAATGACTTCGTCGACCGAAACAAAGTACCCGTCCAGTGTCTCCAAAAGAGGCTGCCCCTCGACAATCTCGCCCTGGCCAAACGCGAGATCGAACGTCAATTCGGGGTGCTTGTCCCTTTTCGACGCGTGCTCGAGGGCTTCGCGGCCAATTCGGAAAACTGGCGTTCCGTCTCTCAATGGATAAAGGCTGTTTGCCGGATTGAGCAGCAACTTGATGTCCAAAGTCTTGATCTCCTCCTCCGTCGCCCCCCGTTCACGAAGCCAGGCCTCACTACCCTCAGACATACCACCGCCACGTGCCTAAGACGGCTACCCACCGGAATCAAAAGCCGGTGTTTGTCCTCTATGTCCAACTTGTGGAGCCGCCACAACTGGTCACCTTTGCCACCTTGGTAGGGCTCCAGTTCTCTAACCAGGTCAAACACAGCCCGCGAGGTGCCAGTCATCCTCCTCGAGACGTGCTGGCGAAACTCTTGCTCGTTCCCATAGAAGGGAAAGCTCGTTTGGTCCGTCACCTGATTGCCGCGGGCTCGTATGGCGGCGCAAAGCGTCAGGTCGAGAGACGTCCGGAGGTTATGGATGACATCGCCCAACACGGTCGACATTTCCACCGTGGGGCGTCGGGGCAGGCGTACCCTAACAATCCAGTCACCCGTGTCTGGATCGACAGCTCCCTCGGTTTGATAGGGGGTAGAAGCGAGAAATTCGGCGACGAGTTCGCCCAGGCGGATTCGATGGTAGTAAGCCCTATCCCGTTTGGCGTAGGGACCGAGCATCCTCGTATCGAACTGCATGCCGACCATCCTAACCTCGGTCAACGACAGCTCGTCCTGGCCGGGTCAGCGTCGCGAGCGCGCCGGAGCTTCGGCGTGCAATCACGCGAGAAGATGCCCGCAACGGATTGCATTTCCAATGGTGGCGGAGAATGGCGCTGGGGTGGTGGGCGATAAAGGACTCGAACCTTTGACCCCCTCGGTGTAAGCGAGGTGCTCTAACCAACTGAGCTAATCGCCCCTGTAGAGCCTAGGCTTCTCCGGCCGACGAGGGCAAAGCTATGAGCCCGGCGGACCCGTAGCGGGCGCCGGCTTCATCAGGACGTCGCGGGCGATGCCGGTGGCCTCGGCGACTTCGCGGCGCTTGCGCAGCAGGACAACGGCCGTCAGAGCGATATAGGCAAAGCCGTAGACCGTGCGCACGATCTCGGCCGTTATGAATATCTGCGTCGCAAACAGCACAAAGAGCAGCCCCGCCTCCCAGACGGAGATGCGCAGGTTGAGCAGGATGGCCACGGCGAAGAAGGACTGCGCCGCGGTCAGGAAGATCTCCTCCTCCTGCCGGCCATCCAGCGGCAGGCCGGGGAAGCCGTTGCCGCCGCCCAGGGCATAAGCCACCGGCAGCGACCCTATGAGCAGCGTCCACTGGTTGACCTTCGAGGAGATCAGAGCACCCATAGCGACACCGGCCCGCCCGCGCAGGACGAGCAGCACGGCGATGAGAATCTCCGGCGCCTCGGAAGCCAGCGGCGCCAGCCACTGAACAAGCAGGAACTCGTCGACACCAAGCGCCGTGCCGGACTTCACCAGGCCCTCGGCGAAAGGCTCGGCGGCGGCGAAGATGCAGCCCGCGGCAAACAGGAACATGACGACAATGGAAGCAATCTTCCAGGCCCGAGGCAGCGACGCCATCAGCAGCGCGGGACCCAGCAGCTCGGGCTCCTCGCTGGGCTGACGGGAGACGAAGTAGATGTAGATAGCAAAGATCGCGGCCAGGACCATTGTGTCGGTGAGGTCGATGTGGCCCTTGATCGGCAGGGTGAAGACGTAGACGGTCGCCAGGGCGAGGAAGACCACCTCGACCATGTGCGATCGCCCGATCACCAGCTCCGTCTGGCGCCAGCGCGTCCGGTACGCGAAGAGGAAGACGACGAGGGCCCAGCCGAAGCCGACGAGCAACCGGTTGCCGCCGGTCATGTTGGCCACAGCGAACTGGGCGAACTCGGGCTTGGACCCCGCCGTGTAGGCGAAATAGACATCAACCGCGTACTCGGGCAGGACAGCGATGAGGGCTATCGCGGCCACCGCCAGACCCCGGGTGATCTCAGTTTCAGCAGCCTCGGCCGCCCAGGCGACGAGGAACGCGGCGCCGATGATGGCCACGCCGAAGACAAGCGTCAGCCCGATGCTTTCAGGATGAACACCGGCCAGGCGCATGGCCGGGGCCGGGATGGCCAGCGCCAACGCAGCCGCCACAATGAGCAGGTTGCGGATCACAAAGCCCCGCGACAGCTTATCGATGTAGTCGTCAGGGACTTCGCTGGCCGTGAGCGTGATGTCGGCTTCGTTGCTCATTCGAAAGAAAGGCGCCGGCACAAATGCGCCGGTCGCCTTTTATCGATCATACAGTGGCCTCGCCTTTCGCCCTGCGGCTACAAGCGGTGACGCCGACCCTTCTATCATTAGCGGGCGTTGATAGGCCAGCTCAGAGTTGCCCGTTTCTTTGGTATCGACCTGCTCGTCCACTGGAGCTGGTTCCTCGTCTTCGGCCTGTTGACCTACTCGCTGGGCGATGACAACGGTCTCTTCGGCGAGATGTTCCCCGAGTGGTCAAACGGCACCCGCTACACGATCGCCGGGGTATCGGCCTTCCTCTTCTTCGCCAGCGTCGTCGTCCACGAGTACTCTCATTCGCTGGTCGCCCTGCGCTACAAGATCCCGGTCCGCAGCATCACGGTCTTCATCTTCGGCGGGGTTTCCAACCTGGAGCGCGAGGCTTCGACGGCGTCCCAGGAGTTCTGGATTGCCTTCGCCGGCCCAGCGATGAGCTTCGTGCTGGCGGCGCTCTTCGGCGCCGCCTGGTTCATCTTCGGGGGGCAGTCAGCCTACGCCGGCGGCGTCCTTGGCTACCTTGCCTGGGTCAACTTTGCGACGGGCGTCTTCAACCTGATCCCCGGCTATCCGCTCGACGGCGGGCGGGTGCTGCGCGCGATCCTCTGGGGGCTAAAGCGCAACATGCTGGCCGCCACCAAGATCGCCTCGCGGACCGGCACGATCGTCGCCTATCTGATGATGGCAGGCGGCGTCGTCCTCTTCTTCACGACCGGCAGCATCATCAGCGGCTTCTGGTTCATCTTCATCGGCTTCTTCCTCAAGAACGCCTCGGAAAGCAGCTACGAGCAGCTGTTATTGCAGCAGACGCTGCGCGGGGTCCGCGTCAGCTCGTTGATGGCGCCGCAGTTTGAACGGGTTGGTCCCGAAACCACCCTCCAGGAGTTGGTCGAGGGCCAGCTGCTGCGCACGCGCTTCGTCGCCGTGATGGTCGAGACAAACCTCCTGGGGATCGTTACCGTTTCAGACATCAAGGAAGTCCCCCAGGACGAGTGGGCCACCCGCACGGCCTACCGCACGATGACGCCACGCGAGCGCCTGCACGTAGTGCAGCCCGACACGCCAATCGCCGAAGCGCTGCAGCTCATGGCGACACATGACATCCACCAGATCCCCGTCATCGCCACCTACGACCTGCTTGGCTTCGTCACGCGCAGCAGCATCGTCCGCTACATCCAGTTCCGCTCCAGCCTTCAGCCGGCCGAGGCAGCCCAGGTCACAAGCTCTAGCTGATCTTCTCCAGCGGCGCGAAGGACAGCAGCAGGCGCTTGATCCCGGCCTCGCCTTTGAAGGCAACCGTTACCTCTTTATCGCTGCCCTGCTGGACCGCGCTGACCACGATGCCATCACCAAACCTCGCGTGGCGGACTTTGTCACCGGCTCGGTAATCAATCTCTTCGAGTCCGTTACCGTCGCCATCGTCCGCATGGGCGCGCGGAGTGCCGGCCTGGTAGACGCGGCTCGTGGCCCGCAGGTCCGGCGCCGTGATCGAGCGGCTGCGGAAGTCCACCAGGTGCGGCGGCAGGTCCTTCCAGAAGCGCGAGGGCGGGTTGGCGCTGCTCATCCCACCGCGATAGCGGCGGTTGGCGCGGGTCAGGTAGAGGTGCTCGCGGGCGCGGGTCATACCGACATAGCAGAGGCGACGCTCCTCATCCATCTGCGAGGGGTCCTCGAAGGAGCGGATGTGGGGCAGGATGCCCTCCTCCATGCCCACCATGAAGACCACGGGGTACTCCAGGCCCTTGGCGGCATGGAGCGTGATCAGAGTGACCGCCTCCTTCTGGTCGATGGTGTCCTGGTCCGAGATGAGCGCGACCTCCTCCAGGAAAGTCCCGAGGGCGGCCTCGCTCTCGAGCTCGGCATACTGCGCCGCCACGTTCTTCAGCTCCTCGATGTTTTCCCAGCGCTCCTCGCTGTCGTCGAAATTGGTGGCGAGGAAGCGGTGATAGTCAATCTCCCGCGTGACCCGCTCGATCAGCTCGGTGGGCGTGCGCTCGCCGGCATCCGCCATCAGCCGGTTCATGAGGCCCAGGAAGCCCAGCAACGAGTTGAGCGAGCGTGCGGCGAGGGCGGGCGGCTCGGTATCGCGGAACTCGCTATTCCTCCAGTCGGCCAGCAGCTGCAGTGCCGTGTAGAGCGGGACGCCCATCGTCTTCGCCCAGCGCTGCATCTCCTCGAGCGAGCGGTCGCCGATGCCACGCGTCGGCACGTTGATTACGCGCAACAGGCCGACGGTATCGAAGGGGTTGTGGATCAGGCGGAGGTAAGCGAGGACGTCCTTGACCTCCCGTCGCTCATAGAAGCGCGTCCCCCCGACCAGCCGGTAGGGAATACGCGGCCGGCTCTCGACCAGGGCCTCCTCCAGCGCCCGCGACTGGGCGTTGGTGCGGTACATGACGGCGAAGCTGCTGAAGCCGTGCTCCTCCTCGCGCATCAGGCGGCGCAGCTCACGGACAACGAAGGTCGCCTCCTCGCACTCGTCGTAGGCTTCGAACCCGACCACGGGCGAGCCCTCGTTGCGGTTGGTATTCATGCGCTCGGTGCGCTTGCGGCCCGGGTGGGCCGAGATCACCGCGTGGGCGGCGTCGAGGATGACCTGCGTCGAGCGGTAGTTCTCCTCGAGCAGGACGAGCTGGCACTTCGGGAAGTCCTGCTCGAAGTTCATGATGTTGCGGATGTCGGCCGACCGCCACGAATAGATCGACTGGTCGGGGTCGCCGACGACGCAGATGTTGCCGTGCCCGCTGGCCAGCTGCTTGGCTAATACGTACTGGGCCACGTTGGTGTCCTGGAACTCGTCGATCAGGACGTGGAGGTAGCGGTCGGCGTACTTGCGCAGAATCTCGGGCTGCTCGCGGAACAGCGCCACCGTGTGGCCCAGGAGGTCGTCGAAGTCGAGGGCGTGGGCCTCGGCCAGCGCCTCCTGGAAGGCCTTGTAAGCCCGGCCGACTACCTCCTCGTAGTAGTTGCCGACACGGCCGGCGTACGTGGCGGCGTCGATCAGCTCGTTCTTGGCGCGCGAGATCGTGGAAAGGATCGTGCGCGGCGTGAACTGGCGGGGGTCGACGTTGATCCCCTCTATCACCGTCTTCATCAACCGGATCTGGTCGTCGTCGTCATAGATGTTGAAGCCACGGTCAAGGCCAAGGAGGTGGCCGTCTATGCGCAGGAAGCGGGCGCAGACCGAGTGGAAGGTGCCGAGGCTGATGTCCCTGACCACATCGCCGACCAGGCCCTCGACTCTGTCGCGCATCTCGCGTGCGGCCTTGTTGGTGAAGGTGACGGCGATGATGCGGTAGGGTGCGACCTCGCCGGCCGTGATCAGGTTGGCGATGCGGTGGGCGATGACGCGCGTCTTGCCGCTGCCGGGGCCGGCGAGGATGAGGAGCGGGCCCTCCATCGTTTCGACGGCGCGGCGCTGGGCGGGGTTCAGTCCACTGAGGAGATCCATGAAGGGGGCGCCGCAATTCTAACATCGGCCCCGCGGACGCCGATGCTATACTTGCCCGAAAGGCGGCCTGCGGGTCCTCGTCTATATCCTGTTGCCGCCGGAGCTTTATGTCCCTAGATACGATTACCGATAACTGGCAACTAATCGTTGCCATCGCAGTTGGCTATGGTCTCCTCCTCTGGTTGGCGATGGTCATCTGGACCTTCAGAGACATCCGCGACCGCACCCGTGACCCCTTCGCCCAGCTTTTCTCGGTGCTGGTCGTCCTCGCCTTCAACCTGCCCGGCCTCCTCCTCTATCTGATCGTCAGGCCGAAGGAGACGCTGGCCGAAGCCTACGAGCGTTCGCTCGAAGAGGAAGCCCTCCTCCAGGAGCTCGAGGACCAGCGGGCCTGCCCGAGCTGCAAGCGGCGGGTGCAGGAAGACTTCATCATGTGCCCCTACTGCCAGTTCCAGCTCAAGGACGCCTGCGAGAATTGCGAGAAGCCCTTGAGCCACAACTGGCTGGGCTGCCCCTACTGTGGCGCGGGCCGCCGCGCTGCGGCCGCCATCGAGCGCCCGCAGCAGCCGACCCTGCGCTCCGCCGTCTCCCAAGGCAGTCTGGTCGAAGCACAGCCAGACGTCCGCTAGCTCAAGAGCGCGTCGAGCTCCACGGCCTCCAGCAACTCTGCTGACCGCAGTAGCTGCCGCTCGTGACTGAGCTTGCGGGGCTTGAAGGTGGTCTCGATACGTTGCACCGTCTCGACCGTGCCCTCCGGCGTGATCACCATGGGAATGCGGGCACCCGCGGCGCGCTCGGTCACATAGCCGAGAGGCTCGTCGCCACCGGTGATGATCAGAAGGGCCGTCGAGCCAGAAAGCGCTGACAGCGCCAGCTCGGGCTTGTCGTCGCGGCAGACTACGGCCGCCCTGTGCGGGCCCGCGAAGTAGATGCGCCCGGTGTCGTGCGAGATCGGGGCGATCAGCAGCGTCTCGCAGAGGTCGCCCTCGTTGCCATCGAGGAAACGTACCGTGGCCGTCACGGGGAGGGACTGCAGGACATCACTCACGGTGGGGGCCTGAAGAACACGGTCGGCGCTCAGCCGTGCCAGGGGCGCGTCGCCGTCGCCGGCGGCGCCCAGCGCCACCCAGCCCCGATAACGCGAGCCAAGTTTCTCCCTTAACTCGGGGGAGATGGGACCGGCGCTGACGACCGAGGCGTCGAGCTTCTCGGCTGCCGCCACAGGATCGGCGCTTGCGCCCAGCTCGGCTACAAGGACGGCATCGTCGAGGTCGCCGAGCATCGAGGCCGCCTGCGTCAGCCCCAGCGGCGTCTCTCCGACGCCGAAGGGCAGCCTGCCAAAGAGTCGGGCGTCCGCGGCGGCAGCCTCATCGGAGGCCTCGCCTATGCGGATCAGCAGGGGCTCCCGGCCGGCGTTATGGAGGCGCTGCGCGAGCCCGCCGGCGATGGCCGTCTTCCCCGCCCCGGCCTCCTCCGCGAATACGACCAGTGAACGCGCCATCGAGGGCGATTATAGCGAGCGGTTGTGCAAAGCCCGCCGCGGCCACGCCCACATTCGCGGGTTCGCGCCTGCGGGCGGATTTGCTAGGGTGGCTTGGAGTGCCGAGGTAGCTCAGTCGGTAGAGCACGCGGCTGAAAACTGCGGTGTCGGCAGTTCGATTCTGCCCCTCGGCACCACTTCCCTCTTTTCAGTCGGCCTGACGGGCGCGCCTGTCCAGGACGTAGCCGAAACCGCGCACCGTCCTGATCGAAGGGGAGGTCAACTTGGCCTCATCGAGCTTGAGCCGCAGGCGGCTGATCAGGACCTTCACCGGCTCCCTGGAGTCGCCCTCGGCGAGGGCCTCCTGGTGCATCGCGTAGTAGATGTCGGTGTGCGACACGACCCGGCCCACGTTCTCGGCCAGGAACGCCAGCACCTTGAACTCCCCGGCCGTCAAGCGCAGGGCCTTGCCACGTACCGTCGCCTCGCGCGCCGTTATGTCGAGATCGAGCATGCCGATCTTGATCTTCTGCGCCTCGGGCCGTCGAGAGGTGCGCCTCAACAGAGCGCGCACTTGCGCGGCCACGTGGGTCGCCCGCGAGCCCGACGGCACCACCGCGTCCGCGCCCTCATCGAGGGCCGCGGTGGCCACGGGAGTGCCCTCGCCGCCGATGGCGATGATGATCGCGTCGGGCCGGCCCACGCGGTAGCTGTGCAGCTCGTCGAGAAGCCTGTCGGCGCCCTGGCTGAGGTCAAAGACCAGGACTTCGGCGGCGCGGGGCGCCTCCAGTGCTGAATCGCGGATGACGTGACTGCGCAGCCCGAGGGATCCCAAGGCTTCCTGCAGTACCCCGACTGTGGGTTCGCTCGAACCCAGGATCGCGGCTTCGGCGGGCATCGCTAAGAGTATGCCGTTGCTATCGGCAGGCCGCCAGCCGCTCGCGAAACCGGGAGTCCGACCGCGGGGTTCGAGAAGGACATGGTCAGGTCGCAAGTTCCGGCTGCAGCATGGGTACAGCGAGGGACTGCTCGCTCGCCGGCAGCAGTCCCTGGCGGTTGAGCACGTTGATCAGCGCAGCGACACACTCTGGGTCAAACTGCTTGCCGGCATTGCGGCGGATCTCGGCAATCGTGACGGCGATGTCGAGCGCGCTGCGATAAGGCCGCTTCGAGGTCATCGCGTCGAAGCAATCCGCGACGGAAATGATCCTCGCGCCGAGCGGGATGTCTTTCCCTTTCAGTTTGTTGGGATACCCGCGACCGTCGAACCGCTCGTGGTGGGCGAGCACGTACTGCGCGGCCGAGATGTAGTCCGGGAACTTGGAGACCAGCGTCGCGCCCAGCTCGGGGTGCGTCTTCATCTCGCGCCAGTCGTCGTCGCTCAGGGGACCCTCCTTTAGGAGGACCTCGCCCTTGATGCCGATCTTGCCCACGTCGTGGATGCGGGCGCCGGTGTAGACGGCCTCGATCTGATCCGGGTTGAGCTTCATCTCGCCGGCAACAGCCCGGGCGAGGTTGGCTACCCGGGTCGAGTGCTCAAAGGTGTAGTGGTCGCGCAGGTCGACGATGTCGGCCAGCGACTCCAGCGTCTCCTGGGCGCCGCGGCGCAGGAACTGCCCGTCGCGCAGCGAGATGTAGACGACCGACGCCGGGATGGCGAGGAAGGCGAGGGTCAGCGGGTAGTGATACGCCGTGAGGGCGGCGAATAGGCCCAGGAAATAGAGGGCCACTTGCTGGGGCAGGTCGACGCGGTGGCGGCTGACCGACCAGCGCAGGGACCCAAAACCAATAGTGAGCGCGATGATCGTGTCGACCAGGACGACGTTCAGGGCATACACAGCCACGGCCGCCAGGCCAATCGCCAGAAGGTTGATCTCCGCCGCCGTCCCGCTGCCAACGCCGTCGGCTTGCAGCAGGTAATAGATCATGGCGGCAGCGGCGACCTCGACCACGGTTTCGGCAACGCCAAAGACGAACTGGAGCGGGTGACCCCGGCGCATCGCCTCGCCGACGAGTATTCCCCCACCGGCCGTCGCCAGGGCCCACGGCGCCGGCAAGAGAAGGATCGCGGCGAAGATGGCCGCCGTATCGACGAATATCTTGCTGGCGGGCGAAAGGTGGATTGGGAAGTTCCGGGCGCCGGCGATCATCAAGCCGAGGATCGCCGCCTGCAAGACCTGATCGCCGGACAGCGCGCCGGCCGGCACGGCCAAGACGACCAGCAGCGACAGGGTACCCGCCAGGACAACGACCAGCGCGATGTAGGGCAGGAGCAGCGTCGTCTGAGGCTTCATCGGGCGCTCTTCAGCGCGCGCAGGCTCACTGAACTGCGACGCTGACTTTCTTTTCGATCTCTTCATCGGACTCGCCGTTCTTCCAGGTCACGACGAGCTCACCATTCTCAACGGAACGGGTGATCTTCAGGCGAACCGGGAAATCTTCAGTGGCGTGCACCGTGGCCGATACCTCGACTTTCACCGGCCCGTTGCCGTTGAGCTTTGCGTCGACGTACTCAACGTTACCTGTGACCGAGACGTCCTCGACCAGCTGGCCGTCTACGAACAGTCCCAGGCTCGCGGGGTCCACGGCGGCCGTTGAACCCACCGGCACGTAAATGGTGACTTCGATTGCGGTCACGTCTTCGAGGTTCTCGATCGGAAACTCGACTTCGACCCACAACTGGCCGCTGTCTCCGTCGGGGGTGTTGATGGTGTATTTGGGGTCGCCATAGCACCATCCCCAACGGGCGTCCGCGTTATCGGCGCGGAGCGACGCCACGGTGAGTAGAGCCAGTGCCACTGCCAGGGCGAGGATAATCTTGTAGGGAGCCAGGCCCCGTGGGCGCAACACCTCAGACTTGTGCATGCCAACCTCCAATGGTTTTTGGGGCTCAACACATTGGGGCCAGGGGCAATATGTGCAGCGATTGTAGGTAACGCGCAAGGTGCGCGGCGTGATCGAGAGGGAAAACTTTGGTCACATTATGGTATCAAGCGCCGCCAGGGCCTCTCTGCCCTCGTCGGCGAGGCCCTGTCCCTGTAACGTCACCGCGGCGTCTGGGCGCGCGAAGTAGAAGACAAACTCTTTGACCTTCTGACCCGTCAGCTCTTCGCAGGCCAGCGCGTAGAGGCAGGCCTGGAGACGATAGCCGCCGGCTCTCTCGCCCACGCCGGCCCCCGGCACGTTATCCGACTTGAAGTCGACAAGGACCAGCCCATCGGGCTCGCGAATCACGAGGTCGACAAAGCCTTCGAGCAGTCGACCGTCGCGCGCCATGGCGAAGGGCACCTCTTTCCAGTGGTCATCAGCTGCCAGCACGCGTTTCAGCAGCTGCGAGCTCGAGAAGTTATGCAGCATTCGCTCGACTAGCTGTTGGCTGTCACCAACCTGGTACTCGCGCGCAACGAGGCCGGCGACCGTCGTTAGCTCAGCCGGCAGCGCGCGCAGGTCGAGCCGCTCAATGGCGCGGTGCAAGGCCGACCCGAGGCGCGAGGCCGGCGTGGGCAGACGGGACGGTGCGGGCTCCGCGCTGACCAGGCGCTCGCTGCCCGGCGAGACGTCCAGCTGAGCGGCGTCAGCCTCGTGCGCAAGCGAGGTTGCCGAAACGAGGCGCGTGAACGACAGGCCGCCCAACAGCTCTTCACGCGCGGCGAGCCAGGACTCACGCGTGGCGATCAGCGTGCTCACGTCGACCTTGTCTTCGGGCTCTATCTCCTGGCTGAGTAGTGGCTGCTGCGGCAGCCGGCCGGCCGGGATCTCCTCGATCTCACTGAGCCCGCCGTTGAGCAGCGCTATCCACTGGTTGGGCGACTGGCGCTTGCCGTAGGCAGAAACGACCAGGTGGTCGCGGGCGCGGGTTGCCGCTACGTAGAGGAGGCGCACGCGCTCGGCCTGCTGGCGGGTCTGCTGATCGAGCGATGCGTTGTCAAAATCAGGAGTCTTGAACTTCCCTTCGTGGCGCTTGATGTAGATTCGCGCGGGTTCGCGGTCGACGTGGGCCTGCTCCGAGTGCGTGTATTGCGTGCTGAGATTGGCGAGGATGACGATCGGGAACTCCAGCCCTTTGGCCGCGTGCATCGTCAGGATCGTGACCTCTTTGCCCGGGTTGCCACCGAAGGGAGAGTCCGACTCACGAACAAGTCCATCGCGGTTCTCGCGTAGCCAGCGGGCGTAACGGTGTAGCGTGGCCGCCGGCTGCGACTCGTATTGCCTGGCCAGCTGCGCCAGCTTCTGGATGTTGGCCACCGCCTGCCGGCCCTCGGGGCGGACGGCATGAAGTTCGATGACTCGTGTGATCGCGATCAGGTACTCAACCAGGCTGCCCAGCGTAATGTCGTTGCGTTTCTGGTGAAAGTCGCGGAGCTCGGCGTAGGCCAGCTCCAGCGTGCTGTTGCTGTAGCCCCCGGGGATGGGCTTGCGGTAGTTGAAGCTGCCTCCGGCCGCCCGGAACAGGACGAGATCCTCGTCAGCCAGGCCGTAGATGTGGCGCAGGGTAGCCACGACGGCCCTTTCGTCCGACGGGTTATCCACCGCCGAAAGACAGGCAATCAGGTCGCGTATCTCCTGGCGCTGGTAGAAGAAGTTGCCGCCCTCATGGCGGTAGACGAGGCCCCATTCCTGGAGGATCTGCTCGTAGATCTCCAGCTTGGTCCGGCTTGGGATCAAGACCAGCACGTCCTTGGCCTGAGCCACGCGTACCCCCTCGTCCTCGACGACCTCCCAGTGACCGATGATCTCGTTCTGGATTAGGGAGGCGAGCGCCCGCGCCTCGTCACGGCGAGTGTCATCGCTGCGGTCCTGGTGCTCCGTCGGCTGCAGCATCGCGATCGAGGGTCCGCTGAGGGCCTGCTGCCGCTCCGGCCAGCCTTGCAACGGGATGTAGCCGGCCTGCACGCCGTCCTCGTGCACCATCTGCTCAGCGAACACGCGGTTCGTCCACTCGAGAATGGGATCGGCTGAGCGGAAGTTCTGGAAAAGCTCAACGATCTTGCCCTGGGCGGCAATTGCCTTCTTCGCCGCGTCATAGATGGCGATGTCGGCGCGGCGGAAGCGGTATATCGACTGCTTGGGGTCGCCCACGACGAATAGCTTTCCACCGTCAAGGTTCACCTTCCGCCAGTCATCGGCCGTGGCCGGCGAGCGCTCGGCGAGGAAGAAGACGATCTCCACCTGCAGTGGGTCCGTGTCCTGGAACTCGTCGACCAGCAGATAGCGGAAGCGCTGCTGGAAGTACTGGCGCACCGCCTTGTTGTCCCTCAGCAGGTCGCGCGTGAAAACCAGGAGGTCGTCGAAGTCCAGCTTGCCCTGGCGGCGACGACGCTGGCTGTAGGCCCCGGGGAAACGCTCCAGCCAACCCGTGAGCTCGACCAGGGCGCGCGAACGCACAGCCTCCGCCAGTTCCGCCTGCTCCTTGCCGAGCTCAGCCCCCAGTTTCTTCTGCCGGCGGCAGACATCGGCGCTGCGCCAGTGGTCCTGGGTGCCGAGGCCCTTGATCTTGAAGTCGCTGGCGATGATGTACAGGGCTTCCTCGTCGGATGCTTCCTGGACCCTGGCGTTGAAGTCGCGGATCTCGCTGATCTGGCGCCAGCCGGCGTCCGAATCGTCGATGCACTCTCCGGCCAGGTCTTCCAGGTCCACGGTCGCCTCGGCAAGTCGACGACGGAAGCCCGGCAGGTCGATAACGCCGAGACGGCCATATTCGAAGGGGATCACGTCGCGGTTGTGATTGATCACCCGCGCCAGGAGGCGAATTTCGGAGAAGGGAAAATCGAGCAGTAAGGCCCGCTCGACCGGCGTTGACTCGGCCTCGACGGCTTCCTCGAACCATTCATCCCAGGCCTCGTCAAAGTCGACCTGCATCCCGACCTGATCCAGGACATCGAAGCGCGGGTCGATGCCGGCCTCGACCGGCCGCTCCCGCAACAGCGACTGGGCGAAGGCGTGAATCGTCTCGATGCGCGCGTTGTCGAGGCTGGTCAACGCCGTGCGAAAGCGCTGTCGCTCCGGCTCGCTGTTCTTGTCAGAGCTCGACTCCGCCGACAGCCGCGCGCGGATGCGTGCCCTCAGCTCGGCCGCCGCCGCATCTGTGAATGTGATCGCCACGACCTGGTCGATGCGTGCATGCTCTCCGCGGATGATCTGGGCAACACGATCCTCCATCAGCTTTGTTTTGCCGGTGCCCGCGGCGGCCTCGACGCAGAGCGGCACATCGAGCTCGTTGGCCGCGATCAGACGGGCGTCGTTGTCGCGGGGAATAGAGGTGGTCACTTAATGTCCCCCAGTGCGTGGTAGGCGGCGACGCGATCGTCGCTTTTGCGCTCCTCCAAGCGGCGGACGTTAACCGGGCAGGCAGTCTTGAACTCGCAATACTTGCAGTTCCTGCCCTCGTCCGTGCTGGCGACGAAGAGCCCGCGCTGGATGTTGTCTGTGAGGTCGCCGACGAGTTGCTCGAAGCGGCCGCGGCGCTCCGTGAAGCTCTGGCCGGTCAGCCGGGCGGTGCGGAAGGCGGCGGCCCGGTTGATGTGGAAGTAGCTGGCGTCGACGTCGGCAGGGTCAAGCCCGAAGGCCTGCGCGGTGGCCAGTAGATAGAGCGGCAACTGGACCTGTTTTCCGCCGTCCAGCGAAACCTCATCCTTGATGCGACTCGCCAGCGTCTTTCCTGATTTGTAGTCGACGACGCGAGCGTGCCGGCCGGGTGCGGGCGCCAGGTCAATGCGGTCAATCCTGCCGCCGAATGACAGCGTCAGGCCACCCTTTCCTTTGATCAGCACCGGCGGCGCTTCGGGGGTCTTGCCGAACTCGAATTCAAAGTGGCAGGGCACCAGGCCGCCTTCAGCTTCCCCAAGCTCGATCTGGATAAAGCGGACGAGATCCTCGAGCAGGCGCTTGCGATAGGCCTTCCAGCCGACCACGTGCCCCGTGACTCCTCTGCTCTCGGCGTCAACGAACTCTGCCGCCGCGATAGCGTGCAGTCTGTCCATGTAGCGCTTACTCTGTGCGCGGTCGAGGGGTAGCTGGCCGGAGGCGCCGGCCTCACGGTAAAAGTGCTCGAGGATGTTGTGGATGATGCTTCCGCGTTCGAGCGGCGACAGCTCAGTCACCATCTCCGGCTCGTCGAGCGCTTCGACCCTGAGAATATGTTTCATCAGAAACCGCTGGGGACACGTCGCGTAGTTCTGCAGCGCCGAGGCCGAGAACAGACGGTCCTGCAGGTATTCACCCGCGCTCTGGATGCTCTCGGGTTTCTTGAGGATGCCGTCCCAGCGGGTGTACTTATCGGAGAGATGACGGCAGCGCAGGGCCAGGCGCGCCTGCCTGTGCGCCGGCCTCACCTCGCCCAGGTAGCTCCACTGCTCGGGACCGGGCGGTCCGGAGGAGCCGAGGAAAAGGCTGAGGTCATACTGTTCCGGCCAAAGCGCCCGCTCGCCCGGTAAATCGGGATCCGGCTGGTTGTCCGGCACCTGGTAGTGGTTGGGCAGGCCGAGCAGTCGCCAGTCATAGCTGACACCCGTCAGCGCCTGCCCGGCCGCCAGCAGGAAGGGCGAGGCGAAACGGGGCCGCGCCTTCTCCATCTCGAAGCGCGCATAGGAAAGCTGAAGACGTTCAGCCTGCCCCACCAGGTTGCGAAAAAGGTGGCGCTCCTCTTCCAGGAGCGCCGCGTTGCTGCGCAACATGCGCCCTGGTCGGAAGTGCTGGCGCTCGGCTTCGAGCAACAGCGAGTCCACCTGGGGCGGTGGCGGGAAGTGGCGCTCGGCGAGCCCTACGACGAAAACGTGGGCGAAGCGCATGCCGCGAAAGTCGCGCGGCCGGCCGGCGAAAACATGGCCGTGGCCCAGTCGTCCGCGATGCACGCGAGCCTGCTCGAGCGCGAGTTCCACCGTTTCGCGGAAGGCGAGATAGGGCTGGGCACCGCTGATCCGGTCCAGCTCGCGGAGGCCGCTCAGCAGTTCCCGGCATTGCTCGGCACCCTCGGTGTCATCGAGATACTTTTCGACGAGCAGCTCCAGAGTTCGCACGTGCTCCGCCCACGGCTGGTCGGCAGCCAGGGCTTTCAGGTCCTCAAACAGAGCCGCGCTGAACTGAAGCAGCGCGTTCGCCGACTGCAGCCGGCGCACCATCCAGGCGTCTTCTTCGGCGCCGGGCTCAACCCGCGCCAGCGCGTTCTCAATCTCTCTTATGTGCGCCGAAAGCCTGGCCAACCACTGCTCAGGGCCGGCCACCACCGCTGCTTTGCGGGTGATCCATTCCCAGTTTCCGGCAGTCCATTCATCTAGCGCCTTAACCGGTGCGAAGCTGAGGAACTCCATGACGTCGCCGCGCCGCATATCGCTGCCCACGAGGCGCAGCAGAAGCACCAGGGACTTGCCGTAGCGGGTTGTTGCCAGGGGTAAGCCATCGGCCAGGAAAACGGGGATGCGGGCCCTTTCGAAAACCTCGCAGAGGAGCAACGGATACGGCTCGCCATGGTGGACGATGGCGATGTCGTCCGGCGAGACCCCGGCCGCGAAGAGCTCGAGAATGCAGCGGCCAACCTCCTGGACCTCGACGAGCTCGCTGGGCGCCGACATGAAGCTGACGCTATCGCTGTCGTGGTGGCCTTCGCCGAAGAGCGACGCGGCGACCCGCTGCAGCTCCCCCCCGCCGGTGCCCAGCTTGACCGGCTCGACGCCGGCGCCGGCGAAGCGGCTGAGAGTGCCCTGGATATACGGCGAGCTGCCCCCGGCCTCGTCGGCCAGCAGCACGGTCAATTGCCGGGTTGCAGAAAGGGCGCCGATAAGGCGCCATTGCAACTCGGTGAAGTCGTGGAACCCGTGGAGATACAGGTGGTAGGCCCCACCGGTCTTGCCGGCGGCGCTGACGGCCCGCGCGAAGGCCTCGCCGACGCGCTCGTAGGCCGGGTCAATAAGGCGGGCAGTCTCGGCGTGGAGCGCGCGCAGGCTGGCCAGGCGGCTCGCGTCGTAGGCCTGCAGCGTGCCTGCGGCGGCGCGTCCTGGGGAAAGCCCTTCAAGGTCCTGGGGGCTGAGCGCCGCGTTCTCGAGGTCACGAAGCGTGGCCACCAGCGCCTGATGCATACCGGGCTGGCCTGCGACCTCCGCGAAGTAGCCGGGCTCGCGCCGCAGGGCCTCGCGCACAGCGGCCAGCTCGTGGGTCATTCCGGCGAGGGGACGCCCGCGCGCGTCAGGCCCGGCCAGCTCCTTGACCAGCGTGACGAAGGTCAGGAAGCGCACGTTGAACAGTCCTGAGTCGGGGACGCCCCGGGCCAGCCGGCGGCGCAGCGCGATCGCGACAAGGCTCGTCGGTACGACCACCAGGATCGGCGACAGGCGGTCTCCTACCCGCACTTCGCGGAGGGACTCGGCGAGAAGCTCCTCGAGGGCGGCCTGCGGGCCGACGAAGACCTTACTCGTCAACGTACATCTCCACCAGGGCGGCGGCCTCGGCGCGGAACTGCTCGCGCAGGTCGAGCGGCGCGAGCACCTCCACCTCGGGCCCCCAGCTGCGGATCCAGGAGGCGATCTCGATGGTGTCGGCAACCGTCATCTTGACCAGGTAGGAGCGGTCGCGCTGCTTCTCGACGACCTGGCTGGGGTGCCAGCGGGCCTCGAGCACGCGCTCGGCGACCTCGGGGGTAAAGCGCAGGATGACATCCTTCTTCTCGCCGCCGATCCAGACGCCCCAGGCCGGGCCGAGAACGGACTCAACCTGGAAGTCCAGTGGCATCTCAAAGGAGTAGGGCATGACGCGCGCGTCGTGGGCGCGCTCGACTTTGAAGACGCGGATCGACTTGTGGGTTTGCGAGAAGCCGATCACGTAGGTCGAGAAGTTGGTGCTCTCGACGAAGTAGGGCTCGAGGTCCACCTCAGACACGTGGCCACGAGCCGAGCGATAGGAGAAACGGATCAAGCGGGCCCGCGCCCAACCCTGGGTGAAGGTGCGCAGTGTCTCGGAAAAGGCGCCGTTGACGGGCCGCTCGGAAAGGGTCTTGACAGACTCGCGGAAGCGGTCCGACATCGGCGAGGGCAAAGCCTTCGCCAGCTTATCCAGGGCTGTTAGGGCGTCAGGGTCGCATTCGTCGGTGTAACGCATGTAGAGGCGGATGGCCAGGTAGAGGGCGCGTGCCTCATCGACGGTCAGGCCCAGCGGCGCGAGCCGCGCCGAGCGGTCGACGGAATAGCGGTCATGGCCGTCCGGCACGAGCGGCACATTCATCTCGGATTCCAGCACGGCGAGGTCGCGCTGAATGGTGCGCTGCGCGACACCAACCATGTCGGACAGCTCCTTGCTGGAGTAACCGCGGGGCGAGCGATAGAGGATCTCGGATAGCCTCTGGAGTCTGCTGGCGCGTCGCGCTGGTTCGTGAATCAAGGGTTCACCTCCACTACTGTGAGGCTCGCTTACCATAGCGACAGTTTTCGTCGCGTAACCCGAATTGCGCGACAAACTGTCGGCCTGGGGGAAGCTTCCGGGGTTTGACTGATTCTACAACTGATGGAACACTTGTTCCACAACCTCGAGGGCGCAGGGCGATCCGAGGTGCTGTAGCGGCGGAGTCAACAGAGGCGTCATGGCACAAGGCTGACACCCGCCCCCTCCGCCCGCCCAAACCCAGATCGATTTCCGAACGCCGAATCACCGTCGCTCGAACAGCCTCGTCCCCAGATTCCCCTCTCTGCTGGCGTAGAGGGCCAGGGGTGAGGTCGGGGTCGAGGCGGGCACTGGACTGGACAGCGGCGAGGGCGGGCGTCGCCAATTGGGCGCTGACCCTGGCCGACCGCGTGAAGACTCGGCGCCGAGCGCGAGATGGCCCAAGCCGTGCGCAGACTACATGCCCGTGCGCACCGCGTCGTAGTCCCGCCGCGGCTGCAACAGTCGGTGGGTAGGCGGCTGCTACTAAATTTCCAACTTGGGAAAAGATGGGGGCGCCCGGACACCCTGTGTTTTGGCGCTCCACCACGTAGTAGTCTTCGTTTCAGTTGCCGAGGTCGACGGAAGTCACGGATCAAAAAGATGGCTAAGCGATGGCTTTCAGATACCTCCGACTGAAAGGACGAGCCCATGAACACTACCGTGGACATTGCAACGATAGCTCTTCGAGGAACATCACGAAGGGCCTCGCGCTTATGGCCGGTACTCGGGCTGCCCACTATCCTCGGCTCGTTTTTGCTTGCCACCGGAGAGCCGGATACGGCCACAGCGGCCTGTAGGAAGTCTCAAGACGTGACTTGGGGCGCTAACTACTACGGCCAGTTGAACGGTCGAGACTGCAGGGGGGTTCGGGGCACTAACTACTTCACGGACATCTTCTACATCTACCAAAGTTTCGACGTTCCCTGCTTCGTCGCCACTTCTACTTCTGGGAATATAGATACTTACCTCTACATCTTCGACCCGGAGGGCAGAATCATCGCGCAGAACGACGACGCGAACGGAAACACCACGAATTCAAGAGTCAACATCCCCTGGCAAGGCCGAAATGGCTGGTACGGGATAGAACTCACCTCTTACTCCCAACGAGACAGTGGCTCCTATACCTTCAGAATCAACTCAAGGGACTGCTTACCTAACGAGGGGCGAGGGGCAGACGGAAAGGCCCAGCAGTCATCGCACGGCTCGGCTCCCGACGCGTTCGGGTTCGCTCCAGCCGCGGGAACTGGCGAAACAGCTCGGTAAACCTAACTAGGGGAACCCCCTTCGTGACGGCCAGCACGTCCCCATGGTCGTGGGGGTTCCTCGATCGTCCCACCTTCGCGACGGGCCGACGGCTTTGGAGTCTAATGCGCGCGCGTCTTGGGGATGACGTAAAAGGCTGCAGCGCTGAATTTCCAACTTGGGAAAACCGTGTCGGTAGCCAATAGCTATCGACACGATGCAGCCAGAGAGTAACCATCTTGCAACAGGATGGTGCGGGCACAGCGCACACCTGGAAACAGCAAGAGGAGATGGAAGTTGATCAAAACCCTTCTGGCAATGGTCTTTGTCGGCCTGGTCGGCGCCTGGCTCACGGATGAAGGAGACCCAGCGACTGCGGGAGGAGGCCAGGGTGAACTTCAGCCAGCCAACGCGGGTGGGGGGAATGAAACAATCTCACTTGCTGCCCCTTGGGGAGCGGGGACGGATTGGACCCATACACCAGGGTCCGATGAGCACGATGGGCTGGACCTCTACGCAGCCGACTTCAACAGAACCATAAACGGGGGATGCGACAACGACCGACACGCCACGGTTCTTTCGCCCGCAGCTGGAGTTGTTACCCGGGTGGTCAAGGATATCAACGACAGCCGAGGACGCTTCGTGGAAGTTAGGCTGCAGCCTCGCTCGTACCGGTCCTATGGGTACGTCGTATCGTTCTACCACTTACAGTCGATCGATGTCTGGGAAGGACGAAGACTGGACCAAGGCATGAGAATCGGTACGGCAGGCGATAGTGGGTTCGGAATTAACTGTGTTCACATCCATATGGGCGTGAAGCGTTTGGGCGAGGGCCTCAACTATCCGGTCCGCATGCGCATCGAGGGGATCGATATTGAAGGCTGCAACGGATGCAAAATCCAAAGCGAGAACAACAAGTACCCCAGATTGTGCGATTTCGCGTCCTTGCCATTGGGCGACGGCGGTTCGGGTAGATGTGTCAACCTCGGCCGCGGCGTTCATGACTTAACCGACCGAGGATTCAACGACCGAGCCACTTCCTTACTCATGCCGGAGCGGTATGGAGGAGGCTGGCGGGTTGAATTGTGGAAGAACGTAGACCCCGGCTCAAACACCTGTTATGGAGCCAGACTAACCAAGAACGATTACACCCGTGGCGTGTGGTTCCTGTTCCACGACGCCGGCGGTTGGGACAACGCGGTCAGTTGCGTCCGTGTCAGTTGGCTTTATTCCTCAGCCGGTTAACGCGGGTTTGTAGGAACTTAGGAGGGTGAGGAGAACGCCCAGCTTCCGCCGGACCTCCCCGGCGCATTCGGGAGTAGCTCAACTGGACAGGACTAGCGCGCGCGGCGGCCAGTCGGTCATAGTAATTGCTGCGCTGGGAGTCTCGGCATACATTGCCATCAAGGATTGGGTCACTATCGAAAGTGCTAGTTCCGATCTGGCACAGCTCGGTCTCCAGGCGGAGGTGGGTGTAGGCCTGATCATTACGGCGATCGCGTCAGTGGCCGGCGCCGTCGCTGCCCTCGGCGCGCTGGGTACGTCGGATGCCATACGTTATTAGGGGTCGGGGTTCCACGGAGCGCCTGTGAAAGAGAGACGGAGCTCCTCAGAGACTCCTGACGAGATCGTTGTCGATCGCACCGACCTTGAAGCTTCGATCGCAGAGCCGGCGATCGACGTAACCAGGGACGACCTCTATGGAGTCCGCGGGTCGGCGTCGTTGGAAGTCAGGGCAGATGAGCTTCCTGTGCTACCCCGCGTCCGCTCAGCCGGCTCGAACCCCGGAGACTATCGGGAGAAGGTTCGTGGTCAACCTCCCTGGGTGTGGGCTGGTTTTGGATCGCTGGGCCTCCTCTCAGTAGCGGCCGCTTTGGTCCTCTTGTTTGCCTCCGACGGTGCACGAGTCGCGGGGGAAGACGATTCCCGGGACGAGCCTGATTCCGATGTGTCCGGGGATGTAGAGATCGCCGACGACGTTGTAGTTGTCGAGGCGAGCGACGCAGCCGTTGACGGCAGCTCCGATGGGTCGGTTATCCGCCTGTCCGGCGTCAGCAGCGCGGCGGATCTGCAGCCGGGGAAAGTCCTGGTAACCGCCGAGGGCGGTGGCTTCATCGGCCGGGTCCAGAGGGTCGAGCAAGAACAAGGTGAGCTAGTCGTTCACACGACCGCGGCCTCGCTGGAAGACCTTTTCGAGGAGGCCTCGTTTTCCTGGAGCGAAGAGCTTCTACCGAGCCAGGAGGTCCGTTTCGTTCGGGCCGGTGGATCGGGTGGATCCGACGGGTTTTCAGTCCCGTTTGAGCTGGACCTGGACGGCGGGCTAAGCGCTGAGGGAAGGCTGAACCTGGCGCTCACGCCCGATTTTCGACTGAAGCTGAGCGCGACAGGTATACGTGAAGCTCGCTTCGCCATGACGTTGGAGGCCTCTGCCGATCTGACTCTCACCGCTGAGAGTGGTATCCGAGGCACGTTTGAGGACAGCATCGCCGCGCCGATCTTCCCGACATTCACGATCTTTGTTGGGTGGTTACCCGTGGTTTTCACACCGGAACTGACTTTGAACCTGGGGGTCGAGGGCCAGCTAACAGGCGCGGTTAGCGTTGACGTGGAACTGGCCGAGCGTTTCACAGTCGGAGCCGAGTGCGACGACGGCTGCCGTAGCTGGAGCCCCATCTATGAACACTCGTCGGATCCCCGCCTGGGCGAACCGAGGCTCAGCGGTGCAGGGCGCGTCCACGCCTACGTCGGAGCGGACCTTGGCGTCAAGATCTACCAGTTTGCCGGCCCGTACTTCGGAGCGGAGACGGACGTGAGCCTGGACCTCGAGGACAGGCCACCGATCTGCTGGGAGGCGACAGCGGGTGCCACCGCCAGCGTGGGTGTCAGAGGCGAGATCCTTGGGAAGACCCTGGCCGATTACAGCGCCCCGGTCTGGTCGGGTGACGACGTGCCCCTGGGGGATGATTGTTTCGAGGCAGCGCCCGACCCATCCAGCACACCCGCGCCGCAACCAACGGAAGAACCAACATCCGCGCCCACGGCGGAACCAACTCGCGCGCCTACCCCCGCGCCCACGACGGAACCAACTCCCGAGCCCACCCCCGTCCCAACGCAGCCGCCGACCGACAGCGTGAGCGTCACCGTGGACCGCGGCGAGGGCGCCACCTACCAGGTAGATGACTCTATCACCATCTGCTACACGGTAAGCAGGCCGATGCAAATCGACATCGTCGATATCTCGGCTGATGGGTCCACCAAAACACTGCTCTCGGGAATGGACGACGGGCAGGGGGACTGTTTTAGCGGGGTCGTCGCCCCGCCAATCGGCCTTGAGGAGATCGTCATCTACGGGGAGAACGGGGCACAAGATTCAACTTATTTCTACGTCGAGGGACCGTCCGGATCCCCTCCAAACGCGCCTACTGGCGCCTACATCGAGTGGTCCGAATCGGCGGAATGTGGCTACTGTCCCAAGTTCTACTGGACTGACAACTCCGACAACGAGGACGGTTTTGAGGTTAGTGACAACCTGACCTCATTCACGGTGGGACCTAACCAGGACGACCTGGGGTTCGTTGGGATAGAGTTTCACGGCGACGACTATGAGTGCTTTCACGTGCGGGCGTACAACGCTTATGGGTATTCCGCCTGGACCGAGTACGCCTGCATCACCTGGTCTACGGGGACGGTGGGGGGAGGCGCCCGGTCAATCGCGGCGGGGACGCCGGGTGACGGCGAGTCCATTGGGAACGTCGGCGGGCGCGTGGTCCACGGGCGGCGCCGCGCCCGCTAATCCTGTCCAGGCAGGGAGCCAAGATCGCCCCGCCCCTCAGGGAACACCCACGACATAGCCGTCGCATTGTGTGGCCGATTCGGTGCCGAACCCCAACGCCGAATCACCGTCCATCGACCGCCCCTTGGTCCCTCCTCCCAGATTCCCCCTCTCTGCTGGCGGAGAGGGGGCCAGGGGGTGAGGTCGGGGCGGGGTGGCAGCTGGACCCGGACGGCAGCGAGCGCGGCAGCGACGTCCTCGACCAGCGCGTGGTCCCCAGATTCCCCCTCTCTGCTGGCGGAGAGGGGGCCAGGGGTGAGGTCGGGCCGGGTACGGGCGCCAGTCGGGCGCTGACCGTGGTCGACTGAGCGAAGACCAGGCACCGTGCGCGAGATGGCCCAAGCCCGCGCATACTACGATCAATCCCACGCCGTCTCCGACTCCAGGCAGAAAGGACAACCAACGGCTGCTAACGAATCCAAAGACGTCACACCTTACCTCTGTGCAGACGGAGCGGCCGAGGCGATCGAGTTCTACAGGAAAGCCTTTGGCGCCGAGGAAACGTTTCGCATGGCTGAGGACGATGGAAGAATCGGCCACGCCGAGTTGATGATCGGCGCGTCGCCCGTCTTTATCTCCGACGAGGCGCCTGAGCTAGGCGTCCTCTCTCCGAAGAAGCTGGCCGGCAGTGCCACCTCCATGGTCCTTAAGGTCGGTGACGCTGACGCCGCCTTCCAGCGCGCCATCGACGCCGGCGCCACCGTCCAACGGCCGCTTAGCGATGAGTTCTACGGCCGAAGCGGCTGGCTCGTCGATCCCTTCGGCCACCGCTGGAACATTTACAAACCAGCCGAGGACCAGGCGTAACGACCGCCCTCGCCATGCGAGTCCGGTCCAGGTCTAATCCTCGGCTAATCGGCATCTAACAGAGCGCTCCTAGGCTGACCACATATTGAGCAAGAAGGAGGTGAACCAAATGAAGCGAGGATTCATGGCACTAACGCTGGTAGCCGTGCTCGCCATCGCGGGGGCGGCCCTAACGCTCACCGCGGGCGGCACAATGGCCGGCGGCGGTGACGACAACGAGGCGCCGATCAGCGGCTCCGCGCTGGAACGGGCGAGCGCTGCTGCGCTCGCGCACACCGGCGAGGGCCACGTCAGCGAGACCGAGGTCGGCGACGAAGAGAGCCTCTATGAAGTAGAGGTCACCCTCGACGACGGCAGTCAGGTCGACGTGCAGCTCGACGCGGACTTCAACGTAGTCGGCGACGAGGCCGACAACGAAAGCGAAGGCGCTAACGACGACTAGCCAGGCGCGCTGCAATGAGCGGGCTGACCAGCATCCGCTGGTCACCCCGTTTCTGCGTCTGCCCTATGGCTCAGGGCACCCCGACCACGTTGCCATCGCACGCCGTGGCCGTGTCTGTGCCGTTGCCGCCCGCGCAGATCCGTTCCACATCGGGGCCACCGTTCAGGGTATCGTTGCCGGCGCCGCTGCAAATCCGCCGCTCGCTATCGCTGTCGTACTCGGTGATGATGTCGTCGCCCCCGAGGGTGTGCAGGGGCTCCTGGAAAGCCTCGATCGTGTCAGGCCCCGCGGTACCGATGGTCTGAGCCTCAACGCCAAAGCATTTGGGGCATTCACTGTTCACGTAAAATTGCATTCTCACGGTGCCGCCATCGGCGCTAAAGTCGTCGTTGACGAAGAGCTTCCATGTCCCATTGGGATTTGTACCGTGAAAGACGGAGAGAGAAGAGCTATAGGGCCCCGCGGGCGCCGGTGCCGGCATCAAATCGGCGCCCTCTAATGCGTAGTCCACCGGCCGCACGGTCGCCGGGCTGACTGGAATAGGCCCGTCGTCGGGAATCGTCGCCCCGGCTGCGTCGTCAAGGCGGATGAAATGGTTAGTGATATCCCCACCGCCACCCGCGTCGGAAAGAATCATTGTCGCCTGGCCCTGTGGGCCAACCAACAGGACATCCACATCGTCCGGAAAACTATGGGTGAAGCTCGTCAGGTCAACGTAGATGTAGTCGATAGGGCTGGCGACGCCCGAAACACGAAGCGTGTAGGGATAGGGGCTGGCCGGCCCCTGAGTAGGAATGACGACCTCTGCGCTGCTCCCGTAGGTGACTCCGCAGTACCTCCCAGAGGACGGCGGACCCGACCTAGCCGTTTCGACCTCGGGACCGCCTGCTGCCTTCGGAGCCTGAAGCCCCGAGCCGCCTCCCACGTGCAGTAGGATCGCGGCCAGGCCGAACAGAGCCATCAGCAGACGGAAACGCAGCATTGTCACCTCGCGGCAGCAGGCGAATTATAGTCCAGCCGGATCACCATGTAACCGGGGCGATCGCGGACCTCAGGGTTGTTGGCCGACCAGCTCGGTCCAAGGCTTCGTTGCCGCAGTGGGGTTGTTATGGTCAGCACCATTCTTTGACGCTGGAATCGCGGGCGAGCAGAGGTTCCGGACACCAGAAGCGGTCAACTAGTTCGCCCAGCACCTCGTCGTCATCGTCGAGAACCGCCTGCCCGTTTCTTAAGGTAACGAAGGGTTTCCGTCGCGAAGCTGCGGCAGGTTCGTGAACCCACGGACCCCAAGTGCCCTGGCCAACTCGATCTGAGGACCGTCATGAGAAAGCAAGTCCAGTTGGAATTCCAAGGCACTGGAGACGACCCACATGTCTGCATCGCCCGCGTCACCCCCGCGAGCCTTGAGCTTTCGCAATCCAGCGCGCATCTCGGCCACCCGGGCGTACCAGCTGCTTGTCACCACGGAGTGTGGCAACACCAGCGTTGCGGCAATCAAATCTTCCAGCCGCTGCATTCGCTGATCACCAAATTTGCAGCCACGCAATTCTGCCAAGGCCTGGAAGTTGATAGCCAGCCTACCACTTAACAAGAACGTGCCATAGAACTCCGAGTCCACGCTTGCCTTGGTAAGCTTGGAAACCACACTGGTGTCGGCGAGGAGATATTCATCCACCCGACGCTCTAAGCGGATACCCCATAACGCGAATCGGCGAGGTACTCGGCGAATTCGGATAGTTCGGATTCAGTTGTCCAAATCGCGCTCGCGAGCGCAACATAGTCAGGATGCTCGGCCGGGAGCTGTTGTTCCCTTGCAAGTTCTTCAATTGACTTGGGCGGTCGGACAATGGCTTCACCGGCCGAGGGGAGCCTGGTTATGTTTGTGGCTGTTGTCCGCGCCACCGAGCTTCCTTCGAGTTCGTCGATCGCTTCAATCGCAACTGCGTGATCGAGAGCCGTCGGTAGCTGATCGAGTACTTCGTCACTGACACTGAGCGTCAAATTACGTCCATCAGGAAGTTTGACCCTCAGGCGGGGTCGACCAGGCTCAACATCGACCATATAGACATGGCCTGTGAAGCGGCGAACTCTCTTGGTTGCTTCGACTTGCGTCAGCTCAGGCACGGTATGAGTTTGAAGACGGGTTCGTAACTCTGCTTTCAGACCAGTCTCGGGGTGTGGATTTACCGGCCGGTATATGACATCGACACTCTCTCCGATTTCGCCAATATCGCTGACAAACGCATGAATAAACCTCACGAAGTCCTGGGGGCCGCTGGTCGCTCCCTGTGTCCCGAGGCGTTGGATTGCTTGAAAGAACTCGAACCCGATCTCGTCGGCAGTCGTCGGCCCATCGTCGAAGCGCATTTGCGATTGGGAGTCCAGGACCGGCGGTTCCGCTTCGATAATGGCGCTGCCCGGGGAGAGCCGGACGATCCTGACCGCCGCAAGGCTGTCCTCATCTGAGGTGCGGGGACCGGGCCTACCACGCTTGCCGACTTTTGAACGAGCGATTGCATAGAACGACGAGGACAGGTCCTGAAGCAAGCGTGCGAGCTTCTTCGCCTCCACACCGTCATCGGCGGTTTCTATCCTAAATTCCAACCAGGCGCCCTCGGAGATTGGATCTGCCAAGCCCTATCGCTCCTTCGCTTTTAGCCGCTATGTGGTTAGGTTCTTACTCTAACTCTGCGCCTTCCTCTTCTTAGCATCCGCTCCTGTTGACCGGTCGGCGGGCCACGGCTACGCCGTGAGGAAGTCGAAGAGCGCCGGCGCCGCGATCCGCACGGTCACTAGGAACAGCGACCAACGCGATCACGAAGATCCGCAACATCAAGCGCACCATCCGCCACCAGCTCAAGCAACTAGCCCTCGACCACAATATGACCCTCGCCCAGGTCATCGCGATGGTCGTTGAGCACACTAGCCATATCCCCGGCTGCCGCACAATCGAGACAAACGAGGCAATCAAGGCGCACAAGCTCAGAACAATCAGCCGGCGGCCTTACTCTCCAAGCGTGCAGATCGGCTGGTGCCGGAAGTGGGAGTCGAACCCACACGAGGTTGCCCTCAACGGTTTTTGAGACCGTCGCGTCTGCCATTCCGCCACTCCGGCATGGAGGGCAAGAAAATGGAGCGGAAGACGAGATTCGAACTCGCGACCCCCTCCTTGGCAAGGAGGTGCTCTACCACTGAGCCACTTCCGCTCTCGTCAGGCATTATAGCCAAGCTCGCGCCGTGCATCACCCCTGCCTGGCTCGTCGCCGCGGCTTGGCCTCGACGTGTGGGTCCGGGTTGAGCAGCGCGGCGAAGTGGCGCTGGCGCTCCAGCAGGCTCTCGATGTGCGCGATCGCCCGGCCATGCACCGACCTCGCGGGATAGCTGCCGCGGGCGTTCGGCCTTCCCGCCGGCAGCCCCGTCAGGATCTCGATACCCTGGTCGATGCTCTCGACCGCCCAGACGTGGAATCGACCCGACTTCACCGCCTCGACCACCTCATCGCCCAGCATCAGGTTCTTCTGATTGGCGAGGGGGATTATGACTCCCTGCTCGCCCGTCAGGCCCGCCGCGCGGCAGACCTGGAAGTAGCCCTCGATCTTCTCGATGACACCCCCGACCGCCTGCACCTCCCCCACCTGGTTGACCGAGCCGGTGACCGCAATCCCCTGCTTGATTGGAGTCTCGGCGAGGGCCGAGAGCAGCGCATAGAGCTCGCCCGAGGCGGCGCTGTCACCCTCGACCTCGTCATAGATCTGCTCGAAGGAAAGGCTGGCCGAAAACGAGAGCGGGCGCTCGCCGCCGTAATGCCCCTGGAGGTAGCCGACCAGGGAGAGGAAGGCCTTGCTGTGAATACGCCCGCTCAGCTCGGTCTCGCGCTCCAGGTTGACGAACTCGCCCTCGCCCAGCGAAAGGCGGGCGGTGATCCGCAGCGGTCGGCCGAAGCTGTGGTCGGCCACCTCATAGACCGAGATGCCGTTGACCTGCCCGACAGCCTCTCCATCGGTGCGGATGCGGATCGTGCCATCCTCGATCATCCGCTGCAGCCGGTCCTCGAAGAGCCCGTCGCGATAGTCCTGCTCGGCGATAGCCCGCGAGACATCCTCGCGCGTCACCGAGCCGGGGCCGTCCCGCCGACCCCGCCAGTAGGCCGCCTCCGTGACGATCTCGGCCAGGTCGGCGAAGCGCGTCGACAGCTTGTCCTGGTGCCCGGCCAGGCGGGCCGAGTGCTCGATCACGCGGGCGATTGCCCCGCGGTCGAAAGCGGGCAGACCCTCGCTGTCGGAGCGCCGCCTGACGAAGGAAGCCATGTGGCCCAGGCTCTCGTCGCTGCGGTCCATGTCGGGCGCGAACTCGGCCTTAACCTTGAACAGCTTGCGGAAGTCCTCGTCCGACGACCAGGCCAGCTGGTAGACACCCGGCGTCCCGATGACGATCACCTTCGCCGTCAACGGGATCGGCTCGGGGCTGAGCGACTGCCCCGGCATCCCGCGCTCCGGCTCGCCCGGCGGCTCGATCCTGATCTCTCCGCCACGCAGAGTGCGCTTAAGCATCTCCCAGATCCCACGGTTGGCGAAGACGTCGGAAGCCTGCAGGACGAGGAAGCCGCCGTTGGCCCGGTGCAGCGACCCGGGCTGGAGCATGCGGTGGTCGGAGACCGCGGTGGCGCCACTGACGCGGTAGTCAGCGCGGCCGAAGACGCTGTAGTGGGAAGCGCTGTTCTCGAAGACGACCGGAGCGCCGGGCCTTTCACGGGTCAGGAAGACGTTGACGCGATAGCGGCTCAGGAGTCGCTGGCGGTTGTCGTCCCGGCTCGGGGGCTGGTCAGGCGCCGCTGGCCTGTCGAAGGACCCGATCTCCGGCAGTCGCTCCACCAGATCGGCGAGCACCTCGCTGAGGTAGCCGTCAATCTCGCCGCCCTCCTCCACCGAGAGAAGCTCGCAGAGGTCGTCGAAGATGGGCTGGAGTGTCTGCCGCGCCGCATCCAGCTCCAACGCCCGCAGCCCCTCGGCTGTCTCACGGTCGAGGCGGCGCAGCTGGACCAGCCCCTGGCTGATGCGCTGGTTGAGCTCCGCCGCCCCACTTTCGTAGGCCGCGCGGCGCTCGGCGGGCAGAGCGTTGAACTGCTCGGCGTTGAGTGGGTTGCCCTTGTCATCTAGGGGGAGTGGGGAGATTCGGCCGTCGTCCACGCGGATGGCGAACCCGAGCTCCCGGGCCTGCGTCTCGATCTCGCCCGTGACACGGTCGCGAATGGGTTGGCGCCCATCCAGGTGCTGCTGTCGCAGCGAGGCGATCTGCTCGCTCTCGAGCAGACGCTCCAGCTCGTCGACGGCGTGAGCGACGGCGCTTTCGACCTCGCGGGCAAAGCGCGGGCCACCTCCGGCCGGGAGCTCGACCGCGCGCGGCCTGTACTCCTCTTTGGAGTTGCGCAGGTAGCACCAGTCGGGCGGCGCCGGCAGGGTGGGCGCCAAACGCTCCAGGTAGATGCGCATACTGGTGTTGCGGCCGGACCCCGGCTGTCCCGAGACGTAGAGGTTGTAGCCCTGCTCGCGGATGTCTAGACCGAGCTCGATCGCCCGCAGCGCCCGTTCCTGCCCAACGATGCCGGACAGCGGCTCGACCTCGGCGGTTGTCTTGAAGGCGCAGTCGCCCTCGTCGCAGCGCCAGCGCAGGTCGGATGGGCGAAGCTCGGGGATCAAGGCCGCGCCCGTAGCTTCGAGGAGGTGTCCAATTCCCCCTCTTTGCTTGCGGAGAGGGGGCTAGGGGGTGAGGTCAGGAACATAGGCGAATCTGACCGGCGATGGCGCTCTGTAGGGACGAGGCTTGGCCCGTTGTCCCCGCGTGGCCTCGCATTGAACTCAGGCGCGCGATGCCGTTCCGTAGGGACGAGGCTTGCCTCGTCCTCTCCGCGAGGTCTCACGTTGAAGTCAGGCGCTGGACGACAATCTTTCGAGGAAGCGCCGTTTGATCTTGTAATAGACGAAGAGAAAGGTTCCGGCGGCGCCGGCCACGATCGAAAAGGTACCGATGATCAGGATCGCTCCATAGGTCTGGAGGACGATACCGGCGACGATTAGCTTGCCGAGCGCCTCGAGAGTGTCCATTGCCCCTCCGCAGCTTCCTTCTGCCAGTCAGTCTAATGCGGCATTCAAGGCGGGTGTAGCGGCGGGTCAAGTGTGCCGAGGAAGGCCGAACGAGCACAGTGTAAAGACCCGCCCTCCCCTACGGCCGGTGGATCCCTACGACAGGCCGCGCGTAGTGCGGCAACAAATGGCTCAGGGCAGGTAGTCGAGCGGGTCTACAAGATTCCCGTTGAGGTGAATCTCGAAGTGCAGGTGCTCGCCATAGCAACTGCCCGTGCAACCCGAGTAGCCCACGAGGTCGCCCTGGGAAACGGTCTGGCCGGCGCTGACCGTCGTCGAGCTCAGGTGGGCGTACCAGGTCTCGTAGCCGTTGCCGTGGTCGATGACGACCAGGATGCCGTAGCCACCGCTCCAGCCGGCCAGGGTGACGAGACCGCCATCGGCGGCCGCGATCGGCGCTGCGCTGGAGCAGAAGAGCGGGATGTCGATACCGCCGTGGTCGGGCCGCTCGCTGTTCTGGAAAAGCTGGCCCTCCGAGAAAGGCCCGCAGGCCGCCACCGGCCAGATGAACGAGCCGGTCGGCTCAGGGTCGTCGCCGGGGTCCGTGGGCTCAGGGGTAGGCTCAGCGGTGGGTTCCGGCGTTGGCTCGGCGGTCGGTTCTGCCGTCGGCTCCTCGGTCGGCTCTTCTGTTGGCTCAGACGTCGGTTCCTCGGTCGGCTCCTCCGTGGGTTCCTCTGTCGGTTCGCTGGTCGGCTCTTCGCGCGGGGTGTGCGCACCGGGACCGGTAAGTCCCTCGGCCGGCTCGGCGCCGCCAGCGGCTTCGCTGGAGCCGAGTGGCGCACCATTAACCGCGAGGATCGTATAGCCCTGGCGAAGCTCACCGAAGGCGTCGAATGCTTCGCTGTTGCCCGAGTACTCTTTAATCGCCTCGACAGTCGTGCCGTAGGCCGCGGCGACTTCGTCCACGGTCTCGCCGTAGCGGACCGTGTGGATGATGCCGTCGGCGCCGGCCACAGTGATCTCCTGGCCGGCCTCCAGGAAGTTGGCGTCGATGATGCCGGGGTTGTTGTGGAGGATGGTCTCGGAGTTGAGGCTGAAGGCGTTGGCCAGCCGCGAGACGCTGTCGCCCTCTTCGACGACAACCGTGAAGTAAACCGGGCGGATGTTGGCGGTGGTCAGCTCGGAGCGCGGCTCCTGGGGCTCTCGAGCCTCGCTAGTCGGGTCGGCGCGTGGCGTCGCCGTTTCCTCGCGGGCGTCTGGCTGCGATCGCTCAGAGGGTGTCGGGTCGCCGCTCGCGGCGGCCAGTACGTTGTCTTGGGCGACCTTCGCGTTGCCCAAGGCGAGGCCATCAGATGTCCCCTCGGCCCCGCTCAGGGCGAGGTAGGCGCCGGCGGCCACGATGGCCAAAAAAAGCGCATGGAGACCAACCCGGCGCCAATGTTGGCGCGGTACAGCTTTACCTGCCGGGTAGCGTCTCGGCACCACATCCCGCTTGCGGCGGGGTGGGCGGAGCGTGCCTGTAATGGCGCTAGCCCTCCTCGACCTACCGGAGGGAAGTTCCGATAGAATCGGCTGCTCTGACAATTGTATACCCAGTTGTCAAACCTGCGCGGGTTTCCAATTCCGACGCAGCCGGTCACTAGAAGGTTCGGAACCCCGGCGGGAAACTGAAGTTCCCGATCAGCGGCCCGCCTGGCGGTAGGCCCGCGCCAGCAGGCTCATTGGATGTACAGCCGACAAGGGGAGCCCACGCCGGCGGGCGCCGGCGGCGATCTGCATCAGACAACCGGGGTTGGCCGCGGCCACGACGGTTGCGCCGGTGGAGCCTATCGCTGCCAGCTTCTCGTCCAGCAGTTGCATCGACGCCGCGTGTTGCTGGAGGTTGTAGGTGCCGGCGCTGCCGCAGCAGCTGTCGCTGCCGGGCATCTCGACCAGCTCGAGGCCGGGGATGCTCAGCAGAAGCTCGCGTGGCTGCTCCCGTACTCGCTGGCCATGCGCCAGGTGGCAGGCATCCTGGTAGGTGATCGTCAGATCCAATGGTCCGGGCTCAAGCGAGAGACCAACCTCGGACAGGAACTCCTGGACGTCACGAACGCGGGCGGCAAAGGTCCTCGCCCTGTCCCTCCACTCCGGGTCATCGAACAGATGGCCGTACTCCTTGAGCGCGGCTCCGCAGCCGGCCGAGTTGCTCAGGATGGCATCGACCTCGAAGCCCTCGAAGACCTCGATGTTCCGTCGCGCCAACTCACGCGCCTGCTCCTTCTCCCCGCCGTGGAGGTGGAGAGCCCCGCAGCAGCCCTGGCCCCGCGGCACCAGGACCTCACAGCCGTTGAGGGCCAGGACCTCGACCGTGTCGCGGTTCGTCCGAGGCATGAACTCGGCCATTACGCAGCCCTCCAGGAAGGCGACCCGGTAGCGCCGCTGGCCAACGGCCGGGACAAGCGCAGGAAGCCTGCCGACAAAAAGTCCACCCTCGAGCGGCGCCAGCACCGCATCGGCTTCACGCAGGCTGTGCGGCGCCAGCCGCAGTATCCCTGTCCGCTGGGCCAGCCACTGTACCCCTGTCTTCTGATAAAGACGGGTGAGCTGGCCGAAGACGCGCTGCCCCCAGCGTCGGCCGATGAGCCAGCGCAACCCTTTGACTGTGATGGGCGCGCGCGCCGGCGAAACGGCGCGGGCCTGCTCGAACAGCTGGCCGTACTGCACGCCGGATGGGCAGGCGCTCTCGCAGGCCCGGCAGCCGAGGCAGAAATCGATGTGCTGCTGGAAGTCGGGGTCGTCGGGCGCGACCTCACCCTTACGGACCAGGTCCATCTGGAAGATGCGGCCGCGCGGCGAGTCGGGCTCGGAGCCGGTCAGGCGGAAGGTCGGACAGGCCGTGAGGCACATCCCGCACTGAACGCACTGGCGGATCAGATCGCGGGAGATCGTGGTGACCGGCGCGTCGCTCACAGCAGCGCCTCGATCAAGCCGCGATTAAAGATGTCCTTGGGGTCCAGCGCCAGCTTCAGGGCTCGTACGACGGCCGCGGACCCGGCGTCCTCGGTGCGCCTCCAGCGGGTCTCGCCGTCGGCCCGGATTCGTAGCCAACCATCGCCGGCAACGAGACCTGCCAGTTCGTCCTGCAGCTCCTGGCCGACGGATCCTGACGGCTCGAAGCGCGTGCGGCCGTTCGCTGGGTCAGCTTTCAGTTCGCCCTCTTCACCGCTCAGGGCTTCCACCACCCGACGGGTCAGAGCCGGCGGATGGGCGATCTCGACACCCGCGTGGCGCCACCACGGCAAGCCTCGGGTGGTCCCAGCGACTCCGAGGGCAAAAGTCCCAGCCATGTCGCGAAGCTCGGTCGTAAGCCGATCTAATCGAGCTGCTGAGCCGTCCACGCGGACGCCCAGAGCGAAACCAGAATCATCCCTGGTCAGGACGAGAGCCGACGGGCGGAACGGCGACGCCAGCGCCCGGCGTACAAACCCGTCCAGCGTCTCGGGCGGCCCCGCGAAGTGGAGTGTCTCGCTCCGTTCTGGCAAGGGCGCCAGCTTCAGCGTGACCTCCACGATGAAGGCCAGCGTCCCGAAGGAGCCGCAGTACAGCTTGCCGAGGTCATAGCCGGCGACGCTCTTGACGACGCGGCTGCCGGCGCGAGCCACGGCGCCCTCGGCCGTCACAACCGTGATGCCGAGGAGCCGGTCGCGGATGCCGCCGTAGCCGAGGGCCAGCGGGCCGTCGCCCGCCGAGGCCACAAGCCCGCCCACGGTACCCTCGTCCGGGTAATCAGCAGGCAGGAACTGCCCGCATTCTCGGAGCTTCGCCTGCAAATCTCGGATGCAGCAGCCGGCCTCGACCGTTGCGGTCAGGTCCGCCGGCTCGTACTCGACGATGGAGCTAAGCCCCCTGCTGCTGACGGCGGTCGACTCGGGGTCGATCCGCGGAAGATATTCAAGTCCGCTGCCCCTTCCGCGCGGCGAAAGAGGCCGGCCCGCCGCGGCGTGCTCCGACACAATAGCCGCCAGTTCTTCCCGGCTCCCTGGCTCCAACACGGCGGGCGCGGAGGCAAGGCTCACGCGGCTCACCAACCGCTCAGCCGTGAGCCCGAGGCCGTCAGCTCGAGGCACTGGCCCGGGGTCGGGAACATCTTGCCCGGGTTGCAGACGCCAGCAGGGTCGAAGGCCTGCTTGACCCGCTGCATGACCGCGAGGTCGGCGGGACTGAACTGCATCGGCACCATGCCCTGCTTCTCCACTCCTATGCCGTGCTCGCCGGTCAATGAGCCGCCGGCCTGGATGCAGAGGTCGAGGATGCGGCGGGCCGCCTCGTGCACACGGTCAAGGTCGCCCTCGCAATCCTCGTCGAAAAGGACGAGCGGATGGATGTTGCCATCGCCGGCGTGGAAGACACTGGCGACCGACAACTCCAGCTCAGCGCTGATCCGGTCGACACCGGCGAGGACAGCCGCCAGCTTGGTCCGCGGCACAACGCCATCCATCGTGTAGAAGTTGGGGCTCAGCCGGCCCATCGCCCCGAAGGCGCCCTTGCGGCCGGCCCACAGCAGATTGCGCTCCTTCTGTGAAGCGGCCTGGCGCACCATCAGCGCGCCACCCTCCTGGCAGATGGCCACGATCCTGGCCAGCGATTCCGCTACCTCCTCCCGGAGCCCCTCAACGTCGACGAGGAGGACAGCGCCGGCATCCGCAGGGTAGCCGGCGTGGACGGAATCCTCGATCGCCTTCGTCGCCAACTTGTCCATCATCTCCAGCGCGGCCGGCAGGATCCCGGCCGCAATCACGGCCGAGACAGAGCGGCTGGCCGTCTCGACCGAGGCAAAGGCGGCGAGTAGCGTTGCCGCGTGTTCAGGCGCCGGCATCAAGCGAACCAGCACTTTGGTGACCAATCCCAGCATGCCCTCAGAGCCCACGACCAGCCCGACGAGGTCGATCGGCTGGCCCGGCCCCGCCTTGCCGCCCAGCCAGGCGACGTCGCCGTCCGGCAGGACAATTTCCAGGCCGAGGACGTGGTTGGTCGTGACGCCGGAGGCCAGGGTATGGGGCCCGCCCGAGTTCTCGCCCACGTTGCCGCCGATCGTGCTGGCGCGCTGGCTGGATGGATCGGGCGAAAAGTAAAGGCCCAGGTGACGAACCGCCTCGGTGAGGTGGAGGTTGACTACGCCGGGCTGGACCAGCGCCGTCAGGTTGGCCTCGTCGATTTCGAGGACCTGGTTCATCCGCGTAAAGCAGATCAGCGCGCCGCCCTCCATGGGGATCGCGCCGCCGCTGAGGCCCGTGCCGGCTCCGCGCGCCGTAAACGGCCGCTTCAGCTCGCGGCACAGGCGCACTATGGTTTGCACGTCCTCCGTCGTGCGCGGAAAAACGACGACCTCCGGGCGCGCCGTCTCCAGCGCGGCATCGTACTCGTAGAGCCGCCGGTCGTAGGCCGACCACATCACGGCCTCGCCCGGTAGCTCCTTGAGCAGGGCGGATGCAAGCTCCGAAGGAGTCTCCGTCGCTTTGGTGGTCATCTGGCCCCAAGAATAGCCAAACGCATCTTCCGTCCGGTCTATTCCCCTCTCTCGGTCGGGAGATCGAAGATACGCCTGGGCGTAGGGGTTTAGGGGAGAGGTTCAGCGAAACAAGGCGAGAAGCTCCTCGGTGACGATGTCGGGGACCTCCTCAGGCAGAAAGTGCCCCGAGTCCACGGCGTGACCGCTCACATTGCTAGCCCACCGGCGCCAGATATCGAGATGGCTAAACAGCGAGCCCGCGCCCTCGCGCTGGCCCCAGAGGACCAGCAGCGGACAGCCGATCTTGCGTCCGGCCTCGCGGTCGACCTCGTCATGGACCCGGTCGATCGAGGCGCCGGCCCGATAGTCTTCGCAGCTCGCTCGGATCGCTTCCGGGTCGGAGAAGCAGCGCACATAGTCGTCGACCGCCGCGGGGTCGAAGAAAACATCGCGGTTACCGCTCCAGCGGCGAAGGTGCCAGCGCACCCAGAACTCAGGGTCGGCGCCGATCAGACGCTCGGGCAGGTCGTAGGGCTGGGCCAGGAAGAGCCAGTGATAGACGCCCAGCGCCAGCCGGCTCTCCATCATTGCGAACATCTCGGCGGTCGGCACGATATCGAGAACAGCCAGCTTCTGGACTCGATCAGGATGGTCGAGGGCCAGCCGGTAGCTGACGCGGGCGCCACGGTCGTGCCCGGCGACGCGGAACCCCTCGAAGCCGAGACGACTCATCAGGTCGACCTGGTCCTGGGCCATCGCCCGCTTGGAGTAGGTCGAATGGTCGTCAACCGGCAATGGTTTCGAGCTGTCGCCATAGCCGCGCAGGTCGGGCACGACGACCGTAAAGTCCTCGGCCAGGCGGGGGGCAACGCGGTGCCAGGTCATGTGCGTTTGCGGGTAGCCGTGCAGCAAGAGCAGCGGCGGGCCGCTGCCCGCGCGGGCGTAGTTGATGGTGACTTCGTCGAGCTCAGCCCGCTCGTAGGAGAAGCCTTCGATCATGCTGTCGCCAAGCTTAGAGGAGCGTCTGACCGGCAACACGCGGCCAATAGAATGGATGGGGCTCCCCCCATCAACGGAGGTCCGATGCTTCTAGCTGTCCCCCGCGAAACCAAGAACGGCGAGTTCCGCATTGCCCTAACCCCGCAGGCCATCGGCGAGGTCGTCGCCGCTGGTCACAGCGCGGTCGTGGAACGTGGGGCCGGCGAGGGGGCGGGGCTGCTCGACCGCGAGTACGAAGCCGCCGGCGCGAGAATCGGCAGCCGCGAGGAGGCGTGGGCGGCGGACCTGATCGTCAAGGTCAAGGAGCCCAGCCTCGAGGAGGCGTCGCGCCTGCGGGCTGGCCAGATCCTCTTCGCCTATCTCCATCTCGCAGGCGCGACGCACCTGGTCGAGCCATTGAAAGCCTCCGGCGCCACGGCCATCGCCTTCGAGACGGTAGAAGACGAGTTCGGGCGGGCGCCCCTGCTCTACCCGATGAGCGCCCTGGCCGGCCGGCTGGCGCCGCAGATCGGCGCGCACTTCCTCGAGCGCACCAGCGGCGGTCGCGGGGTCCTGCTTTCCGGCTTCGAGAGCATCGGCAGCGGCATGACGACGGTGATCGGGGCCGGGGTGGTGGGCCAGAACGCGGCCATGATCGCCTCGGGGCTGGGCTCGCGCGTGCTGGTGGCTGACACAGACAAGAGCCGGGCGGAGTCGCTGGCCGGCGGCATCCACCGGGCGCGCGCGGTCCCCGTAGGCGGGCTGGCAGAAGCCATAGCCCAGTCGGACCTGGTCATTGGCGGTGTCTACATCTCGGGCGAGCACGCCCCGCGCGTCGCGGGCCGCGCCGAGATCAGGGCCATGCGGCCGGGCTCAGTGATCGTCGATGTCTCCATCGACCAGGGCGGCTGCTTCGAAACCTCGCGCCCGACCTCGCACGAGGAACCCACATATATAGAGGAAGGCGTCGTGCACTACTGCGTGCCCAATATCCCGAGCATGGTGGCCAACACGGCCACCCGCGCCCTATCGGCGACGCTGCTTCCGTACGTGAAGGAGCTCATGGCGGACCCGGATGGCGCGCTGTCGCGGCCGCCGCTCAGCACCGGCCTTAACGTGCGCGCCGGCCGCGTCGTCCATCCGGCCGTGGCCGAAGCAGTCGCTATCTAAGTCGCGTTTGCTCTAGATAGGTCCGAGAGTTTCGCGGAGTGCTCGGACAATGAGTGGGATGTTTACTTCATTGGAGGGTTGCAGTTCCTCGGCGGCCCCGACATGCATGTGCGCGGGAAACGTCGGTAAGTCGGTATGGTGCGGCGAGTTATCGTACCGCCAGATGCATGCGTCGTCCGAATCGCGTAGATGAAAACGGTACTTAACCCACTCTGGATCGCCGGGCCCTAGCGACACGAGCGGGCCGATTTCTAATATCCGCCTTCCGAGCACGTGAAGAACGGCTTCAAACCAAAACCTCTGCGAGCCTACTTCTCGCATAAGGCTTTGCGGCTCCCCAAACTCTTCGAAGGCTGCGGTTACGGCAGCGAAGTACGCGTCGGCGGATTCACTCAACTAGTTGCAACGCCAACGCGCGAGGCGCGATGGACCGCAGCGTAGCAGTAGACGGACCACTCGAAAAAGTCCTTGCTGTCACCAAGCAGTCCCTGGTTCCACTTTTCATAAAACTCGGTCGAGGGCATCCCGAATCGCTCTTCGAAACCCCTTAACAACTGGCCCAGTTCTTTGTCGGTTACTTTGTGTATCTTGACTGGCGCTTTTGGTGCGGCGCTGCTCTTGGCCATGCGCCTATTGTTGCAAATTGAGCCCTGCTTCCGTCGCGACAACTGGATCCGCCAGACTGTCTGCTGGCTCCCTCAGTTGGGTCGAACCCCCACACGTGAGGCCCGACTTATGGCGAAGTAACAGTACGCAGCCCACTCAAAGAAATCCTCGTCGTCGCGACCCCGGCTCCACTTCTCGTAGAACTCTTCGGACTTCATTCCGTAACGCTGTTCCTTCTCGCGAAGAAGCTCGGCAAGCCGATCTTCCGTCAAGGTTTCAAGCTGAGCGCGCTCCTCCATGATGACCCTAATCTGACAGTTCGCTGGATACGCGACCCGTCGGCGACCACTGGTCCCGCGAAATATGGGTCGGCGAATTCCGGCAAATTGAGCTCCGCGGCGTTCCCCTGCCTGGGCTAGGTCTGTGCGAAGATTTCGCCGTCGTGCCACTCGGGGTCTTTCTCGAGGAGCTCGCGCATGCGCCGGTAGCGAGCGTCCTGCTCCGGCGAGTTGGCGTTCGCCCGGTAGGCTTCCTTCGACTCGAAAACGACGAAGAGAATGACCTCGTTGGCATCGCTGTCGAGGCGCAGGATGTGCCAGTCCGAACCCTCGATCTGTTGGCCGTCCTCACGCGATTGCGCCATCAGCTGGTCAAACTTGCCGTCCTTGACCCTCATGCGCGCCATGGTGCCGTACACAGCAGCCTCCTCGCGCACCCCGTTCCTTCATTAAATAGCGTCGTCGCTTTACTCACCATTTGGGATTGAAGAGACTAGCCAGAGCCCTTAGGCACGAGGTGGTAGATGACAGACGACGCGCCGCAGACCCAGATCGAAACGCTTCTAGGCGAAACGCGCGTCTTCCCGCCGCCGGAGTCCTTCGCTGACCGCGCTCACATCGGCTCCCTGGAGGAGTACAGCCACCTCTACGACGCCTCGATCAACGACCGCTTCCGGTTCTGGTCGGACATGGCGGATAAGCTCACCTGGTTCAAGCGCTGGGACACCGTCTTCCAGCGCGACGGCCACCACTTCGAGTGGTACGCCGGCGGCAAGACCAACCTCTCCTTCAACTGCCTCGACCGCCACCTCGACGGCCCGACCCAAAACAAGGCCGCCCTGATCTGGGAGGGCGAGGACGGCGCCGAGCGCATCCTGCGCTACCAGGACATGCACCGAGAGGTCTGCCGCTTCGCCAACGGGCTCAAGTCTCTAGGGGTCGAGAAGGGCGACCGCGTCGGCATCTACATGCCGCTAGTGCCCGAGCTGGCAATCGCCATGCTCGCCTGCGCCCGGATCGGCGCCGTGCACAACGTGGTTTTCGGCGGCTTCAGCGCCGAGGCCGTGCGCGACCGCATGGTCGACTCGCAGGCCAAGGTGCTGATTACCGCTGACGGCGGCCTGCGCCGCGGCGGCGTTGTGCCCCTCAAGAAAAACGTCGACGACGCCGTCGCCCAGACGCCATCGATCGAGAAGGTCATCGTCTTCAAACGGCTCGGCAACGACATCGCCTGGGACGACAGGCGCGATGTCTGGTGGCACGACCTGGTCGCCGACCAATCCCTCGATTGCCCCCCGGCCGAGGTCGACGCCGAGGATCCCCTGTTCATCCTCTACACCTCGGGCACCACCGGTAAGCCCAAGGGCGTCCTGCACACGACGGGCGGCTACATGGTCGGCACCTTCCTCTCCACGAAGCTCGTCTTCGACCTCAAGGACGAGGACACGTTCTGGTGCACGGCCGACGTCGGCTGGGTCACCGGCCACACCTACGTCGTCTACGGGCCGATGCTCAACGGCGCGACCTCGCTGATGTACGAGGGCGCCCCCAACTGGCCCCAGCCCGACCGCATCTGGGCGATCATCGAGAAGTACAGGGTCAACACCCTCTACACCGCCCCCACCGCCATCCGCTCCTTCATCCGCGCCGGCAACGAGTGGCCCGAGAAGCACGACCTGACCAGCCTGCGCCTCCTCGGCACCGTCGGCGAGCCGATCAACCCCGAGGCCTGGATGTGGTACCACGAGGTCATCGGCGGCGGCCGCTGCCCGATCGTCGACACCTGGTGGCAGACGGAGACCGGCTCGATCATGATCACCCCGCTGCCCGGCGCCATCCCCACCAAGCCCGGCTCCGCCACCCTGCCCTTCTTCGGCTGTGAGCCCGACGTGGTCGATGCCGCCGGCGAGAGCGTCCCGCCGGGAGGCGGCGGCTTCCTCGTCCTCAAGAACCCGCCGCCCTCGATGGCCCGCACCCTCTACGGCGACGACGAGCGCTTCCAGCAGGAGTACTGGAGCCGCTACGCCGAGCAGGGCTGGTACTTCGCCGGCGACGGCGCGCGCCGCGACGAGGACGGCTACTACTGGGTGTTGGGCCGCGTCGACGACGTGATCAACGTGGCGGGGCACCGCCTGGGCACGATGGAGATCGAGAGCGCCCTCGTCAGCCACCCGACGGTGGCCGAGGCCGCCGTGGTCGGCCGCCCCGACGAGCTAAAGGGCACGGGCATAGTCGCCTTCGTCACGCTCAAGGCCGGCCAGGAGCCCAGCGACGAAGCCGCGGCAGTCCTGCGCGAGCAGGTAGTGAAAGAGATCGGCGCCCTGGCCCGCCCGGACGAGATCCGCTGGGCCGACGCCCTGCCGAAGACCCGCAGCGGCAAGATAATGCGCCGGCTACTGCGGGAGATCGCCGCGGGGTCCGAGAGCACGGGCGATACGACGACCCTTGAGGACCTGACGGTGCTGGCCGCGCTAAGGGGGGACGAAGAGGAGTAAGAATCTCTAGCGAGTGGCAGCTTGGCATCAGGAAACCCCAGCGCCGCACCCAGTAGTCTGTTCGCGCTCGCGGATTGCCTCTTCTTGACAGCCTATAGTCACGAATCGCGCGGAGGTTCGATAGCTTCACGTACCCTGGCAACCGCTTCGTCGATGGCGAGGGTTCCATCCAGTCTCAAGTCGGCCGCTGATCGCAAAAGCGCCCACTGAGCTTCTGTTGAGTGGGCTTCAACTTGCTCCCACTCTGCCGCGTTCTCACCTCGAGTTCCCGCTCGTTCGGCTCTTACGTGCTCCTCAGTATCGACAAACACCAGGAACAATGACCCGCGAGCCAGACTCTTGAGGTATTCAGCTACCGCCAAATGCCGAACACCATCAACCACGACGGACGAACCCGCCGTCCAGTTGACGTACTTGAGCACAGCGTCACAAAAGGGCGCGATGCCCAGCGAAATCCATTCTTCACCAAGTTGTTGCAGACTCGGCCGGTTACTTTCTAAGAATCCTTGAGCAGCCTGATGCCGGAGAAAGTCCCCGAAACTCGCGCAGGGCCAGTCCAGAGCCCGAGCCAAACCACCTGCAAAGCTGCTCTTGCCGCTTGCGATGCGGCCGGAGAACGCAACCATGGTGATGTGCATGGCGGTTAGCTGGCAATCGACCGCAACGCGCCGAGTCGCCTTACTAGGACCCGGCTCCAGGCGGCGACTGCGTGCTCCTGATTGACCAACGCTTGCTCCCGTAAACCGTCGAGTCGACGGCGGGTGGGAGTAAAAACGCGAATCTGGAGTGGGACCGTCCGAAGGGGCAGATCTTCGGCAATCATCTGGAGACGCTCCACGAAGGCTTCCATCTTGTCCTCGAGATCCACAACTGAAGGCGATGTCAGCGTAACGTAGGCGTAAAGGTCCAAGTCTAACTCTGTATAGCGTTTGAACAGATCAAACTGGCGATCAAACAAGCTAGGTTCGGCTCCTGTGTTGAACGCGAACGAGTCGGCATCGTAGCCCTTGAAGCAGCACACTTTGCCGTAGTTTCTATAAGCAGTGACCTGATCGATCTGCGCCGGCGAGAGGTACCGCCAAAAGTAGTCATTACTCAGGTTGTCATCCGACCATAGGTAGCTGTTTCCGGCAGCTTCTCTGTCGGACAGAGCTTCCATCATCCAGGGAATCCACTCCGGAACGAGGTCCGGCTGTCCACCGCTAAGGTCTATAACCCTTGGATGGCCCGACTCAGCCAGATGTAGGTCCACGAGGTCCTCGCAGGTCATCCAATCCGAGTACTTCGGTGACGCCGACAGGGAGTCAAAGGGCACGTAGCAATACCAGCACCGCCAGTTACAGATTGCGTTCTGGAAAACCTGCGCCTTAAGTTCGCTCAGGTTCCCAAGATTGAGAGCCTGAGCTGCTGGTTCGATGGGCAGAGGGTTCTCCGGCCACCCGCGTGCCGTTTTTCTGCGGAAGTGTCTGATCCTACCGAAGCCAGCGCAGTTGGCCGGCTCGGTTAAGTCCGGTTCCTGCTCGGTTCCGCGGAAGTTGGTAACCAAGATCGCCCTGCGGTCGAGATCTATGGCGCGAGCCCTCAGACGGGATGAGAATTTCTCGGTGTCAATCACTCAGCTGGCGTCCTCACGGGAGGTACAATCTCGCCCCCCTCGGTTAATGCTGGGAGACGCTCTGTCAGATATCTCATCGCAAGATCAGTAATGTAGGTTACTTCGGCCCCGAGAAGTGGACGGCCCGTGGGGATCCCATGCCACTCCTCCAGGCAGCGGCGGCAGCAACTAGCACTCGCATGCTGGGCATAGTGGATCGGATTGGACGAACCTTCACGAGGAGTCTGGTAGCCATCGCGCGCGGGCAACGCCTCACCAATCGCTGCCACTATTCGTTTGCGTACGGCCTCACGGAGCCGCGCGCGTCCCTTTCGGCGTGCATAGTTTACGGCCCTCTGGGGTATTTCTACATGCCAGAAATGGTGTCGAAACAGCTCCAGCCGCAGACAATCGAACGTGTGTGCGACGTCTCGAATATCTTGTGCATGTACGCGACTCCAGTCGACCAGCCTTGCCCCGCACTCTCGGCATGTGCCGCGGTCGGCATCGGCCATCCGTTTCGTTCGACGAAAGCAGTGGAGATTGTTCTCGCAATCGGTGCTCGTGCAGGTGATCTTCAGCGTCTCGGGCCCGACCCAGTTCTCCATATCACACCGCCTCGCCGATGGCCTCTTGAAGGAGGCCCGCGTCGAGCTCATCCAGCAAGGTAAAGTCGACGCGCTCGTTGAATATCTGTCTAACGACACCCAGAGGGTCTGCCTGCTCACGTTGCAGGTTCTGGGCAGCTCCCCACCAGTTAACTCCTTGCCTCGCGAGCCGATAGGCGAGGTAGTTGGCCAGCGCGCTCACTGAGACTCCTTCTCGCTTGGCGACGACAGGAACGATACTCTTTAACCGTTCCACACTATTCTGTGCCTCGTCAACGCAAACTGTTGCCAGGTGTCGTGACTTCCCGGCTAGCATCACGTCCCCAGCAAACTCACTAGCTGCTTGCTCCTCCTCCGAACGCCATTTTTCCTCCGAATTTTCGGGGCCTTCAACTATCCCTTCTGAGCTGGGGATAGGTCTGCGAGCATGCCAAACCTCATGAAGCAGATCGAAAAGCCAGCGTGCCTCTGAGCGGCCACGCTGCTTAACAACAATCACTTTCCGTCCCTCGATTTCCCAACAAGCACCATGGAACCCGCCGGGATCATCCAAAGCAAGAACCGGGATTCCGGAATCCCAAACGAACTGCATAGTCGCGGCAAGGGTCAGTTCTTCGAGTCCGGCAGAGACTACCTTTCTGAACGCGCTCCACGTCGCAGGAACCGGCCTGGGCTTGGCCAAAGCGCTTGCCGCCACGGTCAGGCCGGCAAGGTATCTAGCATATGCTAGATACCCTGTTTGCTTCCGATAGTTGGCCGGACGCTTGAACTCAACGGCCAGCGCCGAGGGCCGATCAGCTGCCATGTCCAAGCTGGCGCTTGGCCAAGAAAAAATTCGTCTCTTTGCCTCTAGCAGGACCTCCAATGCACCGATCCTCGAGCTCCCATCCGCAATCAGTCTTTGAGGGATCAGCCGTCGTAGAACGAAGCTCGTCGGAAGCCCCCATTCGTTCAGTTGCTTCAACTCGGAATCTAAGGTGACCAGCGAAGTATTGACTTTGGCTGGTTCGGCCAGAGTGAGCCCCAAGGCTGTCACTACGTCCCCCATTCGATGCCAGGCCGCTGAGTGATATCGAGTGTCCTCATAACGTTGAATTTGCTGCTCCTTTAGTCCAAGCAGCGATGCAAGGTCCTTCTGCTTTAGCCCACTCGCCACACGTGCTCGGATCAAAAGCTCACCGAGCCCAGATAAGTCGTCAAGTTCGAGCTGCCGCCGCCCGCCTTCCCTTAACTCCTCGAACTTCTGGATCTCTTCTAGGAGCTCGTCCAGTTGGCTCTCAATCGCATCCTGTTCGGCCGTCAGCAGCGTGGGGTGAAGCGCTTTGGGGGGTGACTCACGCAATCTGCTCAACGCGGCTTTAAATCTCGAAGCCTGAGCCTTCGTGGCGGCGTACTGTCGTTCGTTGCTAATCATGCGGAGCCTCCTAGTCGGATCCTGACGATTCCTCGAGCCTGCCCGTTCTTGTTCCGCTGAAAAAACTCCACGAACGGGATTCCGCTTGCATCAGCCGGCATGGACGAAGGAAACATTTCACCCGCGTAGCGTGCCTTCTGGGCGGCACGCCTGTTGGAGAATTCGAGAAGTACTGGATCCAGCAGGGCGGGGTCCACGCCCTGTGGATCCCAACAGGCGTCGAAATCGCGGGGCCTTTCTGTGTCCGTTGTGAAGCTGCCGTCGAGGTAGACCGTCTGACATCCAGCTCGCCCCAATACAGCAACTGCCATCCCCAGCCCCAACAAAAGCAACCTCCTATGCTCATTTCTGCCGAATCTCTCGCAGATCTCGCGCATTGTTGCGTCGTGGATCCCAGGTGGAAGGCTCCCCGATTCATCGAAATCCGGTAGCATCAAGACAACGATATCGTTGTGTACTACGCACTGTCAAGCCGGGAATCGGTTGGTCTGGGAGTCGACCTACGGCTCCCCCACGCTCCGGCGGTACGTCGGCTCCGCCCTCGCAGCCTCCCGCTTCACCTTCGCGCTCTCCGTCGCCCGCGTCACGGCCGTCACGCCCTTGATGGCCTCCAGCCGCGACAACAGCCTCGTCAGGTGCTCCACCCCGGCGGTCTGCAGCGTCAGGTGGACGGACACCGTCGAGTCCCCGTGCTCTACCGTCCGGATCCCCGCCATGTTGGTCCGTTCCTCGGCGACTATCGCCCCGATGTCGCGCATCAGCCCGACGCGGTCGTAGGAGTCGATGCGCACCGAGACCGGGTAGAGCTGGCTCGAGTGCCCCCACTCCACGTCAACCACCCGCTCCTGCTCCGACTGCGCGGCGTTCTGGCAGTCGGTGCGGTGCACGGTCACGCCGCGGCTCCTCGTTATGTAGCCGATGATCGGGTCGCCCGGCACGGGGTTACAGCAGCGCGCCAGCTGCGTCAGCAAGTCGCCCGTCCCCAGCACCTGGATGTTGGCCGTGTAGATCGGCTTCTGGGTCGGCGTCTCGACCGGCGCCGGCTCCGGCTCGGGCGCCGGGATTAGCGCCGCCAGCTTGATCCCGATCAGGCTGGCGCTGATCCCGCCGTAGCCCACCGCGGCGAGGAAGTCGTCGAGCTGCTCGTAGCCGAAAAAGCGCAGGATGTCTTCCTTGGAGTCGGCCAGCGTCAGGCTCAGGCGGCGCAGCTCCTTGTCCAGGATCTCGCGGCCGCGCTCGATGTTCTCACCGCGCTTCTGGCGCTTGAACCAGGCGCGGATCTTCTCCTTGGCGTGCGAGGTCTTGGCGTAGCCCAGGTTGGGGTTGAGCCAGTCCAGCGAGGGCCCGCGCGAGGCCGACTTGGCCGTGATGATCTCGACAATGTCGCCGTTCTGCAGGTGGTAGTTCAGCGGCACTAGCCTGCCGCTGACCTTCGCCCCGATGCAGCGGTGGCCGATGTCGGTGTGCACGCGGTAGGCGAAGTCGATCGGCGTCGAGCCGGCCGGCAGGTCCTTGAGCTCGCCCTTGGGCGTGTAGGCGAACACCTGGTCCTGGAAGATGTCGCTCTTGATCGTCTCGACGAACTCTTCGGCGCCCGAGATATCCTGGTGCCACTCGACGAGGCGGCGCAGCCAGGCCATGCGCTCCTGCATCCGCTGATCGCGCGCCGAGCCCTCCTTGTAACGCCAGTGGGCCGCGACGCCGTACTCGCTGGTGTCGTGCATGTCGCGGCTGCGGATCTGCACCTCAAGCGGCTGCGCGTTCAGTGCCATCACCGCGGTGTGCAGCGACTGGTACCCGTTCTCCTTCGGGTTGGCGATGTAGTCGTCGAAGCTGGCGGGGATCGGGCGCCACAGCCCGTGGATGACGCCGAGGGCGTGGTAGCAGTCGCCGACGGTCTCGCAGAGCACGCGCAGCGCCATCAGATCATAGATCTCGTTAAAACTGCGACCCTGCGCGGTATAGCGGTCCATCTTGCTGGCGATGGAGTAGATGTGCTTGGCGCGGCCGTAGACCTCGGCTTTGACGCCCACCTTGCGCAGCTCCTCGCGTACGACGGCCTCGACCTGCGTGATGTATTTCTCGCGGTAGGCCCGTTTCGCGGCGACCAGCGAAGCGACCTCGTGGAACCGCGCCGGCTCCAGGTGGCGAAAGGCCAAGTCCTCCAGCTCCCACTTGAACTGCCAGATGCCCAGCCGGCTGGCCAGCGGGGCGAAGACGTCCATGGTCTCGCGGGCGATGCGGATGCGGTCCGGCTCAGGCATCGCGTCGAGGGTGCGCATGTTGTGCACGCGGTCGGCCAGCTTGATGATGACGACCCGCACGTCCTGGGCCATGGCCAGGAACATCTTGCGCAGGTTCTCGGCTTGCGGGTTGCCGGCGCCGGCGCGCTCGGCCGGCACCTCGTAGTTGATCTGGCTGACCTTGGTCAGGCCTTCGACGAGCCGGCCGACCTCGGCGCCAAACTCCTCGCTCAGCTTGCTGTTGGCGACGCCGCAATCCTCCTGGACGTCGTGCAGCAGGGCGGCGCTGACGGCGGCGGCATCGAGCTGGAGCTCAGCGATCAGCGAGGCGACGGCCAGGGGGTGGGTGATGTAGGGCTCGCCGGACTTGCGCAGCTGGCCCTCGTGGGCGCGCTCGGCGAAGGCGTAGGCGTGTTCGATTGACTCCAGCCTGGCCGGGGGAAGGTATTGCCGGGCGCGCTGGAGGAGTTCCTCGAGTTGGGAGCTTGCAGAAGGGACGGCCAGCGCCACGAGTGAAGTATAGGAAAGTGGCCGTCGGACTCGGCGCGAAGGGTCCTCTCGGCATAGTGAGGTAGCCTTACTCGGGGCTGCATCCACTGCAATTTGGGCACGAGCCTCAGGCGATTCCCCGATACCAGGAGAGATAGATGGCGCTTGATTGGTCAGCTCGTCCCGGTCGCTTGCAGACGTCCGCTGCGGTGCTATTACTCGGCGCTTTGGGACTGGCAGTTGCCTTCGCGATCTTCGCCGGCCCGGCAAGCTCCACAGCCGGAGGGCCACTCCACGCGATCAAGGAGAAGTCAGGATTCGGCCCCGGCGGGCCCAACCAGTTCTCCAGTTTGACCCTTGCCTGCGACCTCGCCAATTCCCTTGAGAGTGGCGGCTGGTTCGGTGCGGACAGGGGGACCCACATTAGCGCGAGTTACCCGGTGAACGAAGGTACCTGGAAGGTCAATTGGAAGAACGACGGGACGGTTGATAAGGTCGGTATCCGCATCCTCTGCCGGGCGGATGGGCCCCTACCGAGCTACACCGCGAAACTCGGCGGCACCGGGGGCGGAACACCAAGCGGCACTGCCACCTTGATGGCCGACTGTCCCGGAGACGCGGTCATGGCCGGCGGCTTCTTCGGGCTCAACCCCGGCAGTCATCTCGTTCGCAGCGACCTGGAAGACGCCGATACCTGGGCGCTCAGCTGGCGCAATGACGGCAGTGTTGACGACGTTAGCGTCAGCCTTCTTTGTTACGACAAATCGTTCATCAGCGACATCCATGATCAGCAGACAAGCGCCGCCGGCGACTACAACCTGCTCGAGGACTGCCTGGCCACTGAGGAATGGGCTGTTGTGCTTGGCGGGTCCCACGGCGTCAGCCTGGGCACGCAAGTCGTCACCAATATGCCCGAGGACAACAACACCTGGAAGGTCCGGATCAGCAACGACGCAACGCCGGACCAGCTGAGCGTCAGGACTGGCTGCATCCAGTAACTGTCAAGACCTCGCAGCAAGCCGCGGAATAATCGGCCCAAAGTTGGCATTACACCTGCAATTTTGGCGCGACTGGCTCTCATGGATGGTAGCCAGGACTTGATAAAACCTCGCACGAGTCCTGTTAGAAGGTGTGTCTAACCCGGCATTGGAGGATGACCATACCGTCTCACATACGGCAGGCGTCAGCCGACTATTAGCACAAGGGGACTCAGACCTTCTCCCGGCGTCTGCGGCCTATTCCGATTCACCTGGAGTAGTGATGCTTACTTTCTGGCAGCGCCTAGTCAACCGGGAGGGCGTCCTCGAGCGAATCGAGGTCTTTGCCCTGGCCTTCCTCTGGCTCGCCACAATCGTGGTTATCCCCGTTGACGGCCTGCTCCTTAACGGTACCATCGGGTCACTGGAAGGCGACCTGGCGAGCACGAGCGGACCCATCGCCTTCGTCCTCGGCCTGGCCCTGGTGAACGTCCTCTACGCCTACACCCTCGAGCGCCGCAAGACCATCAGGCAGCGCGATGGCATGCACCTCACCACGCGCTGGCTCGCCACATCGACCCGTGACGCCAGCACCGGCCTCTTCAGCCACCGCTACTTCCAGGAGCGCCTCGACGCCGAGCTCACGCAAGGCGCAGCCCAGGGCACGCCATCGACCCTGATGGCCCTGAAGATCGACCATTACGACGACCTGCGCGAGGTCCACGGCGAATTCAAGGCCAGGCAGGCCAGGGCCATCGTCGTCCAGGTCCTCCAGACCCTCCGCGTCTCCGACGTGCCCACTGTCGACGGCGACACCTTCCTGATCCTCCTGCCTAACACCGACTGCGACACCGCCGCCGCCGCCTGGCGCCGCCTTGATGCTCTGCTGCGCGAGAAGGCTGCCGCCTACCAGGAACCTTCGTACGCCGGGCTCACCGTCAGCGGCGGCGTCGCACAGTTGCGGGACGGCGAAGCCGGGCAGAACCTTGTCCGCGACGCCCTCGTGGCGCTCGAAAACGCGGCCTCACAGGGCGGTGGGAAACTAGTTCGCTTTCCCGCGGACAATGCCCCCGCGCCGCCATTACTTTCTCGCGTCTCCGCCGACCAGGCCGGCCCTTAGCAGCCCGCCCACGGGATCGAACTAGGATCAGTGCATGCCGGCGCCGATCCGCATCGGGATCTGCTCCTGGGCCGACAAGACTCTCGTCGACAGCGGCAAGTTCTACCCGCCGGAAGTGGCGAAGAAGCCCAAGGAGCGCCTCCAGTTCTACGGCTCGCAGTTCGACCTTGTGGAAGTGGATTCGTCCTTCTACGCCATGCCGTCCGAGGACAACGCGGCTCAATGGACTCAGCTCACACCGGACAGCTTCGTCTTCGACGTCAAGGCCTACGGCCTCTTCACCGGCCACGGGGTGAATCCGAAGACGATCCCTCCGGACATCCGCGAGGGCCTGCCGGCCGACCTGCGTGAGAAGCGCAACGTCTACGCCAAGGACCTCGACCCCGACGTGATGGACGAAATGTACCGGCGCTTCGAGTCCGCCCTCCTGCCCATGGACTCCGCCGGCAAGCTCGGCGTCATCCTCTTCCAGTTCCCGCCCTGGTTCATGCCCAAGCACGACAACCGCGAGGTCCTGCGCGGGCTGCGCGAAAAGCTACCCCAGTATCAAATCGCCGTCGAGTTCCGCAACGGCCGCTGGATGGGGGACTACGACCGCGATAGGACGCTCGGCGTGCTGCGCGATGCCGGCCTGAACTACGTCAGCGTCGATGAGCCCCAGGGCTTCCCCAGCTCCGTGCCACCGGTCGCCGCCGTAACGGGAAAGATCGGTGTCGTGCGTTTCCACGGCCGCAATGCCGCGACCTGGACGAAGAAGACCGAGACCGCGGCCGAGCGCTTCAACTACGACTACAGCGAGAAGGAGCTAAAGGAGTGGCTGCCGCGCATCGAGCAGATCGCCGAACAGGCCGGCGAGGTCCACCTCCTGATGAACAACTGCTACGAGGACAAGGCCGTCAACGACGCCCGCCAGATCGGCCAGCTGCTCTCAGAGCTGAAGCCCGACCGCGATTTCTCGCCGCCACAGGGGCGCCTGCCGCTTTAGCTCTGCGTCGGGAGACGCCGCTCCAGGCCGGCCCCGGCCGTGCGTTGCCCACGGGGGCAAACCTCCTGATGTAGGGGAGGCCTGTGCTTCCGGGCAGACCGAGTCCCCCATACCGCCAACACCCTCAGCACAAAAACCAACATCCAACGAAGCCCGCACAGTCCTCCCCGAACTCCGAATGCGAATAGGACAGCCGCGAACCGTGCGAGTCTCCCGATGTAGGGGAGGCCTGTGCGTCCGTGCAGACCGGGTTCCCCATACCGCCGGCGCCTCAGCACAAGAGCCAAAGCCCGACGAAGCCTGCACAGTCCTCCCCGGCCTCCGAAGGCGAATAGTGTGGCCCGGGCCATGCGATGGCGGCGTGACCTTCTATCGCGGGCGGTCGTCGACCAGCGCCCCGGCCAGGAGCTCGTCGAAATGCGCCTCCAGGTCGGGCGAGGCGTCCACGCCGCCCAGGCGGTGGTCCGCCAGGTGTCGCTCGGCGTAGAGCTTGGCGACCAGCGCCTTGCGCGTGCTGCCCAGCTCGCGCTGCTCCCAGGCCCCCTGCTCGACGAGATACGCCGCGGCCAGCACGTCGGCCATGAACTGCGACAGCGGCGCCAGCCGGCTCTCCGCCAGTTCACGGTCCATGGCCTTCCACGTGGCGATGGCATCGCGCAGGTCCAGCGCCCGCCGCTCTACGAGTGTCTTCGCGCTGACTTCTTCACCGGCGCTGCTGAGCGCTTCGTCGACCCGATCGAGCAGTTGCTCGTCGCCGGCGTCGCGCTCGATGCCGCGGCGGATATCGAGATAAAGGATGTTGTCGGTCCCCTCCCAGAGCGTGTTCACCTGGGAGTCGCGCAGGATACGCGCTACAGGCCACGTCTCGACGTAGCCATTGCCGCCGTGCACCTCGATGGCGTCACTGGCCATCGTGATGCCGAGCCGTGCGGCCTTGAGCTTGCACAGGGGTGGCGTCAGGCGCATGCGCTCAAGCGACTGACGCGCCCGGGAACGGTTCGGCGTACCGTGCGCCTCGAAGACCAGGGCCTCGGAGCCCTCCAGGTCCACGATCATCTCGGCCAGCTTGCGCCGCATCAGCGGCTGGTCAATCAGGCGCTTGCCGAAGGCCGACCTTGTCCTGGCGTAGCAGAGCGCCTCGACGAGGGCGCGGCGCGCGCAGCCGATACCCATCGAGGCCACGCCGACCCGCGAGTCCGTAACCATCTCCATCATCCGCGACATGCCGTGCCCATCCATGCCCTTGCCACCTGACAGCAGGAAGGCTTCGGCGTTGACGAACTCCAGCTCGGTCGAGGGGACGGCGCGCGTCCCCAGCTTGTCCTTGAGCTGCCTGATGTACACGCTGTTGCGGCTTCCATCCCGCCGCTCCTTGAGGACGAGGTACAGGCCGATGCCCTTCACGTTGTCGGGGGCGCCGACCGGCTTGGCCAGGGTGGCGATGGCTTTCCCGTCGCCGTTGGAGGCGAACCACTTGAAGCCGTTCAGCAGGAAGGAGTCACCGTTCGGCGTGGCCGTCGTCTCCAGCGCCCCAAGGTCGGAGCCGCCCGTCCGCTCTGTAAGCAGCATGGCCCCGTCCCACTCGCCGGTGTTGAGCTTGGGCAACGCCCACTCGCGGATGTCCGGTGGCGCATAGCGGTCGACGAGGGCGGCAACACCGCCGGTCATGCCGGTCGCGCAGGCCATGCCGATTTCGGCCTGGTGCAGCAGGTAGGAATAAGCCGCGCCCATCATCACCGGCGCACCGCCGCGGGCCCTCGCCCCCTCGGATTTCGCGATCGTACGGAAGCCGTGGGCCAGCAAATCGCGCTTGCTCGCTTTAACCGTCTCCGGCAGGACCACCTCGGAGATGTCGTTGCCCCACTTGTCGTATTTCACAAGGCGCGGCGGGTTCTTGTCCGTGATCTCGGCGCGCTCGGAGATCGGCCCCCCGCAGAGCTCCCCAAACTGCGAGAGGTGGGGCTCCGCCCAGGCCAGGTCATCGTCCGTCATGTAGTAGCGCATGAGGAACTGGAGGCTCGGGCTGCTCGTATACCAGTTCAAACCAGTCGCGCCGGCGTAGCGCTCGGTGGCGTAGTTCTGCTGCTTCTCCGGCGTGACAAACGAAGCGGGGGTCTCCGGGCTGGCAGGCGGGGCGGCGTGCGCCCCGTTAGTGGTGGCCGGCTTGTTTGAGGTGGTGACCATGGTTGCCTCCGCTGGCGCCTCTGCGCCAACTCGAATCTACATCAATCGTCCGTACGCGGCAGGATCCACGCCCCGTGTAGTCGCGGGTCTCAGACCCACCGTCGCCACATCCACATCTGAGCCCGGGCTGGTGTCGAACCTAAGGTGCTTAGAAGGAGAGCGGGTCTGAGACCCGCGACTACACCAAGTGACTGTTGAGGCCCAGAGTCCTAAGCAATAGCTTCAAACCACGGAGTTGCGAAAAGGAGAACCAGCGTGACCAGCACGATCGAGCGGACCGAAACCAAGTCCTACCAGCAGTTCATCAACGGCCAATGGATCGACGCCCAGTCGGGCGATACGTTCCAGCGCACAAGCCCCTTCGACGGGCATGTCGTCGCCACCTACCCGAACGCGGGCATCGAGGACACGCAGAAGGCCATCGAAACCGCACGCCGCGTCTTCGACGAAGGCAAGTGGTCCGGGGCCCCGGCGAAGGACCGCTCCCGCGTCCTGCGCAAGGTCTCGGAGCTGCTGCTGACCAACCTCGAAGAGCTCTCGACCTCGATTGCCGAGGAGGTCGGCAAGCCGATCGGCATGGCCCAGGCCGAGGTCGCGTTGACGGCCGATGTCTTTGACTTCTTCGCCGGCAAGGCCCTCGACATCAAGGGTGAGTCGATCACCCAGGACGTGCCGGACGCTATCGGCCTCGTCATCAAAGAGCCGGTCGGCGTCGTCGGCATCATCACGCCGTGGAACTTCCCCCTGCTGCTGATCTCCTGGAAGGTCGGGCCGGCCATCGCCGCCGGCTGCACGATGGTGGCCAAGCCCTCGCATTACACGCCCGGAAGCACGTTGATCCTCGCCCGGCTACTGGCCGAGGCCGGCCTGCCCGACGGCGTCTTCAACGTCGTCACCAGCGAGACCGACAACGGCGCGCTCGTCGGCCAGCACATCGCCGCCTCCGAGCTGGTCGACAAGGTGGCCTTCACCGGCTCGACGGCCAGCGGCAAGGCCGTGATGCGCGCCGCCGCCAACAACGTCAAGAAGATCTCCCTGGAGCTGGGCGGCAAGTCCCCCAACATCGTCTTCCCCGACGCCCAGGTCGACGCCGCGGTGGCCGGCGCGTTCTTCGGCATCTACCTCAACAGCGGCCAGGTCTGCCAGGCCGGCAGCCGCCTCTTCGTGGCCAACCAGGTCAAGGACGAGTTCGTCGAGAAGCTGGTCGCCATGGGCGGGATGCTCAAGATGGGCGACCCCATGGACCCCGCCACCACGATGGGGCCGCTGATCAACGAGAGCCAGCTCAGCAAGGTCGAGAGTTATCTCGAGTCCGGCAAGCAGGAGGCTCGCCTCCTCGCCGGCGGCAACAGGGCCAACGGCGAGCTTTCGAAAGGCCTCTTCGTCGAGCCCACGGTGTTCGACAACGTGACCAACAGCGCCAGGATCGCCCGCGAGGAGATCTTCGGCCCGGTCCTTTCCGTGCTCTCGTTCGATGACGTTGACGACGTGATCCGTCTCGCCAACGACACGGTCTATGGCCTGGCCGCCGCGGTCTGGACGAAGAACATCGATGTCGCGTTCAAAGTGGCCAAGGGCCTGCGCGCCGGCACAGTCTGGGTCAACGCCTACCACGGCGCCGGCATCACGCAAATGCCCTATGGCGGCTACAAGCAGAGCGGCCTCGGCCGCGAGCTGGGGGACGCCGGCCTCGACGAATACATGGAGACAAAGTCGGTCCAGATCAAGCTGAGCTAGCGCCGGCGCCAAGGATGCGCAAAGGGTTTACTGTAGCGCTGGGCGAGGTATATATTTATTTCACTTTCACAAGGGGTGTCCTAGTGCGAACCTTCCTGCGCGCCGCCCTCGCCTTGTATGCAACAGCGGCTGGCCTTTCGCTGTTCGATTACTCCGAGCCCGACCGGGCGGTCGCGGCCAGCACTTTTGTTGTATCGATAACCAGTGACCCGGCGCCGGGGGCCTGCACGCCGGCCCATTGCTCGCTGCGCGAAGCCATTAAGGCCGCGAACGCCGACCCCGACGTGAGCATCGTCAACATCCCCGACCTCGGCCCGGCCGGCGCCGACACCCTGATGCTGACCCGCACGGGGGCGCTCGAAAACGCCAACGTGTCGGGCGACCTCGACATCCTGACCTCGCTGACCATCAAAGGGATGGGAGCCAGCAATACGATCATCGACGGCAACGGTGCGGCCACCCTGGACCGTGTTGTCCAGGCAGACTGTTTCTGCCCGGTTCGGCTTCAGCAGGTAACGCTGACCGGCGGGGCTGGCGCCTCGGGAGCAGGCCTTTACGTGGGTGGCGCTAACAACGTGACCCTTATAAGGGTGACCATTGATGACAACCACGCCAGCGGGAACGGCGGCGGCATAAACAACTTTGAGGGGCAACTCTACGCAGAAAACTCGACCATCAGCGGCAACTCCGCTAGTCAGGACGGCGGGGGAATTTATAACTTTGGTCTCACACAGCTGGTCAATGTGACGGTGGCGGGCAACACAGCAGTCCGGGGCGGTGGCGCATCAAACCCCGGAGATCTGACCGTTGCCAACGGCACCTTTCACGGCAACATCGCCACGGGGACCGGCAATGATGACGGAGGCGGCGGCATATTCCTCGCCTCCCGCGACTTCGCAGGGGCGCTTAACCTGCACAGCACGACAATCGCCAACAACCACACGGGTCGCCGTGGAGGCGGCATCGGCCAGACCTCCGACCAGGAAGTGGCTGCGCACACCGTTGTCCTGCGCAATTCGATCGTCGCGGACAATACGGCGCAGTGGTTCAGCGGGTGTGGCGAAGGAGAGTTCCTTGGTGGGGTTTACCAGTTTGAAGGTGATATGGCGGCTTCTAACTTCAAGGAGGGCCACAACGTCGATGAGGACGGCACCTGCGGAGGCGATATCGTGGGCGACCCGGGCCTAGGCTCCCTGGCCTTCAACGGCGGCTTCGTCGAAACGGCGTCGATCGGCGTGGATAGCAACGCGCTGGACGCTGCCGACCCGGCCAACCCCGGCAGCGGTGGCACTTCCTGTCCTTCGCTGGACGCGCGGGGCATGGAGCGGCCGCACGACGGAGACGAAGCGGACGGGCCACGCTGCGACGTCGGCGCGTACGAAGTGGGCACCTGCCAGGACCCCTTCGCAGGCCTGCTGGTGGCGGATGTCCCGGGACTCACAGGGACGGACGAGGTAGACGTGGTCGTGGGCACTCGGTACGCGGACGTAATCACCCTGGGTGAGCGCGCGGATGTAGCCTGCGGCGGACGCGGCAACGACCGCATCACCGGTGGTGACGGCGGCGACCGGCTCTTCGGCGAGAACGGCAACGATAGCCTGAAGGGCGAGGTCGGCGACGACGAGCTGTCGGGCGGCGCCGGCAAGGACTTGCTCGACGGTGGGTCGAGCGGCCAGAACGGCGACCTCCTTATGGGCGGCACCCAGGGTGACACCCTCAAGGGCGGGCTGGGCGCCAACGACAGCGTCCTGGGTGAGGGCGGCGCCGACAAGCTCAGCGGAGGGGGCGGCACGGGCGACGCCTGCGACGGCGGCGCCGGTGGCGACGCCTTCCTGGGCGCGGACGCCGCGGCCGCCGGCTGCGAGTCCAGCGCGAGCGTTGAAGGGAGCATTCCTTAGCCCAGCCCGATCGGCACGACACCGCTGAAGGTTCGTGCTGTCCGCCGGCGGACTGGAGACTATAGTGACAGCACCCTTGTTCACGAGGTGTAACTTGTATCCGACATTCGGGCGGATGGCCATCGCCCTGGTCGCGCTTGTTGCCGGCATCTCTGTGCTCGTTTACTCCGAGCCCGCCCCCACGCAGGCGGCCAGCACCTTCGTTGTATCGATAGCCAGCGACCCGGCGCCGGGGCCGTGCACGATCGCGCATTGTTCGTTGCGCGAGGCCATCAAGGCAGCCAACGCCAATCCCGACGTGAGCATTGTTAATATCCCCGACCTCGGTCCAGCCGGCGCCGACACCCTGATCCTGACCCGCACGGGAGCGCTCGAAGACGCCAACGTGTCGGGCGACCTCGACATCCTGACGCCAGTGACGATCAAAGGGATGGGCGCAGGCAATACGGTCATCGACGGCAACGGCGCGGCCACGCTGGATCGCGTTGTCCATGTCGCCTGCTTGACCCTCTGCACAGTTAAGCTCCAGGCGCTCAGTCTGACCGGCGGGGCCGGAGCCGAGGGAGCGGGGCTTTTCATAAGCTCCCCCGGCGATGTCACGCTGACGCGGCTTACAGCCGAGGGGAACGACGCAGCGCAGGACGGCGGCGCGGTAAGGAACGAGGGCAGCCTCTACGTCGAGAACTCGACCTTTAGCGGCAACTCAGCCGGCCAAAGCGGCGGTGGGCTTTCGAACGACGGCACGACTCAGCTGGTCAACGCCACCGTGGAAGGCAACACTGCCGCGCGCGGTGGTGGCGCGTCCAACGGCGGCGATCTGACCGTTGCCAACGGCACATTCCACGGCAACATGGCAACCGGAGCAACCAATGATGACGGCGGCGGGGCGATATTCCTTACGGCCCGCACCCACCCCTTCGGGACCCTGAACCTGCACAGCACGACGATCGCCAATAACCACACCGGTAGTCGTGGTGGCGGAATCGGACAGACCTACAACACCGAATCGACGACGCAGACCGTTGTCCTGCGCAATTCGCTCGTCGCCGACAACACGGCGAACGTGGGATTCGATGGCTGTGGCGCCGCTTTGTTCTTAAACGACGCCTTTTTGGCGGGTTCCGAAATGGGGGGCGTGATCTCGACGGAGGGCCACAACGTCGACGAGGACGGCACGTGCGGGGGGGATATCGTGGCTCAGGACCCGGGGCTCGGGTCGCTAGCGTCCAACGGCGGCTTCGTCCAGACGGTGTCCGTACCTGCCGACAGCGTCGCCGTCGACGCCGCCGACCCGGCGCCGCCGGGCACCTTTGGGACTTCTTGCTTGCTGGTCGATGCCCGCGGCATGCCGCGTACACACGACGGCGACCTGACTGACGGGCAGCGCTGCGACATCGGCGCCTACGAGCTCGCGACGTGCTTGGACCCCTTCTCGGGATTGGTGGTTGCCACGAGGCCCGGACTCACCGGGACGAGTGGCCCGGATACTATCGTCGGCACGCCCCGCGCAGATGAAATCTTGGCGCTTGGGGGCAACGACGTAGTCTGTGGCGGGAAGGGCAACGACCGCATCCGCGGCGCCGGCGGCAACGACAGCATCGCCGGTGAAGACGGCAACGATGCTCTCTTCGGCGACGCTGGCGCCGACCAGCTTGATGGCGCCGACGGGAAGGACATCATGGACGGCGGGGCCAGTGGTGACCTGCTTTTCGGCGGCAACCAGGGCGACACCGTAAAGGGCGGAACCGGCAACAGCGACAACGTCCAGGGAGAGGGCGGCGCCGACAAGCTCAGTGGCGGTGGGGGCAGCAGTGACTCCTGCGACGGTGGTACCGGCGGCGACGCCTTCCTCGGAGCGGACGCCGCGGCCGCCGGCTGCGAGTCGGATACCAACATTCCCTAGTCGGGTCGCTGCGCGCCATGCCCAGGTGACAAGGAGGAGCCTCTGTGCTCATGGCCGGGCGAGCCGGTAGCCCTTAGGCGGGCGGGGACTATAGTGACTCAAACCTCCCGAGGTGTATTTCAAGTGCCCCAATCATCCCTCCGCATTGCCGGCGCGTTCCTGGCTCTGCTTGTCGTGGCAGCCCTGCTCGGCCACTCGCAGCGAGAGCCCGCGCATGCGGGGGGCTCCTTCGTCGTAACGACGCTCACCGATCCTGTGCCGGGCGCCTGCAACAGCCATTGCTCGCTGCGCGAAGCCATCAAGGCCGCCAACGTGGGCTCTGACGCGAACATCATCGTCATCCCCGATATCGCACCGGTCGGCCCGGACACCTTCACCCTGACCCGCAACGGCCCCATCGAAGACGCAAACGCATTCGGTGACCTCGACATCCGCAATCCCGTGACCATCAAGGGTTCGGGCGCAGCCAACACGATCATCGACGGCAACGGCGGCTTACTCGGCGACCGCGTGATCCAGGCGGCCTGCCCCAGCGAATGCGCGATAAGGCTTCAAGATCTGACGCTGACGGGCGGGGCTGGGGGCGAAGGCGGGGGCCTACTGGTCAGCCCGCCCAGCTCCGTCACGCTCACCAAGGTCACGGTCGCCGGCAACACCGCGACGCTCGACGGCGGCGGCGTAAGCAACGAGAGCGAGTTTAACGCCGTGCACTCGACCTTCAGCGGCAACACGGCCGCCGGCGCCGGCGGCGGCCTCGCCAACGAGGGGACGATGCTTCTGGCGTCGGTCACGGTGGACGGCAACACGGCGGCGACCCGCGGCGGCGGGCTTACTAACGCCGGAGACATGACCATCACCAATGGCACGGTCTACGGCAACACGGCCAACGGCACCGGCATCGACGAGGGGGGCGGTGGAATATTCCTCGCCGCTCGCACCAACCCCGATGGAAGTGTGCGACTGCACAGCACAACGATCGCCAACAACACAACCGCGAGCAGCGGGGGCGGTGTCGGCGAGACGGCAGACGTGGACCCCGATCTCCTTATCCCAATCACCCAGACACTGGTGTTTCGCAACACGATCGTCGCTGACAACAACGCGGCAGCCTTCAACGGTTGCGGCGGCGTTGGCTTTCTCAACGGAACCCCGTTTTTCGAGTCGCTGGCGGCGCATTCATCCCACGAGGGGAACAACGTCGACGAGGACGGGACGTGTGGCGGCGACATCATTGGCGACCCAGGCCTCGGGCCTCTCGCTTTCAACGGTGGCTTCGTCAAAACGGCGTCGATCGGCGTGGATAGCAACGCGCTGGACGCTGCCGACCCGGCCAACCCCGGCAGCGGTGGCACCTCGTGTCCTTCGCTGGACGCGCGCGGCATCGAGCGGCCGCACGACGGCGACGAGGCAGACGGACCGCGTTGCGACGTCGGCGCTTATGAGGTCGGCACCTGCCAGGACCCGTTCGCAGGCCTCCTCGTGGCGACGGTGCCGGGGCTGACCGGCACGGACGAGGTAGACGTGGTCATCGGCACTCGATACGCCGACGTGATCACCCTGGGCGAGCGCGCGGACGTCGCCTGCGGCGGGCGCGGCAACGACCGCATCACCGGTGGTGACGGCGCCGACCGCCTCTTCGGCGAGAACGGCAACGATAGCCTGAAGGGCGAGGTCGGCGATGACGAGCTTTCCGGTGGGTCGGGCAAGGACCTGCTGGACGGGGGTTCGAACGGCCAGAACGGCGACCTCCTCATGGGCGGCACGCAGGGCGACACTCTAAAAGGCGGCCTCGGCGCCAACGATAGCCTCTTAGGGGAGGGTGGTGCCGACAAGCTCGGTGGGGGCGACGGCACGGGCGACGCCTGCGATGGCGGCGATGGTGGCGATGCCTTCCTGGGTGCGGATGCCGCGGCCGCCGGCTGCGAGTCCAGCGCCAGTATCCCCTAGCCGGGGCCCTGGGTGGGCGCTGTCCCTTGCTGCGACGAGCACTCGGGCGAGTTCGCTGCGCCCTTGCGAATGGCCATAGCTTCCCCTACATGACATCAGTGGCCACGACTGTGACCGAGATGTGAACGCAAGCGCGGGCAACGACTCCTTCATCGGCGGCACGCAGGTGGCCGCCGGGTGCGAGACCGAGACCAGCGTCGACCCCTAGCCGGCGTGAGAGAGGAATGGAATGCGGTCGCCGTTTGGTGACCGCCTTTCTTGTTGTAAAGCCGACGAGAACTATAGTGACAGCACCTTAGCCCCGAGGCTGCTATTCCTCTCGTCTACCCACGCACGGCAATCGCTTCCCTGGCTCTAGTCGCCGGCCTGACCCTACTTGGCGCGGCGCACCACGAATCTGCACATTCCGGGACACCCGGAACCTTCGTCGTGACGGTAACGAATGATCCGGCGCCGGGTGCCTGTAACAGTCACTGCTCGCTGCGCGAAGCGATCAAGGCGGCCAACGCCAACGCTGACGCGAACATCATCGTGATTCCCGACATCGCACCGGCGGGCCCGGACACGTTCATCCTGACCCGCGATGGCCCCATCGAGGACGCCAATGCGTTCGGCGACCTCGACATCTTGAATCCCGTAACCATCAAGGGGTCGGGTACGACGGCTACTGTGATCGACGGCAACGGCCTGGTCCTTTCCGACCGAGTGGTGCAGGCGGCGTGTTCCAGCGCATGCGCGATAAGACTTCAAGATCTGACACTGACGGGCGGAAGAAGCGTAGACGACGCCATTGCCGGCGGGCTCCTGGTGGAAGCCTCCAATGTCGTCACGCTCGCCACGGTCGCCGTCGAGGGCAACAGCGGATCCGGCGGGGGCGGCGGCGTCAGCAACGAGGGCGAGTTTCACGCCGTGAACTCGACCTTCAGCGGAAATACATCCTCCGGCGCAGGTGGGGGGCTCGCCAACGAAGGCCTGATGGTGCTGGCGTCGGTGACGGTGGACGGCAACGATACCGGAAGTGGCGGCGGCGGGCTCATCAACGCGGGCGACCTTACGATCACGAACGGAACGATCTACGGCAACACCGCCGAGGGCGGCGGCGATGACATCGGGGGCGGCGGCATATTTCTCGACGCCCGCGCCAACCCCTCGGGGTCGGTGAACCTGCACAGCACAACTATCGCTAACAACACGACGGCCGGCCACGGGGGCGGAATCGGCCAGACCCACGACGTCGAGTCGACCACGCAGACCGTTGTCATGCGCAACTCGATCGTCGCTGACAACTCCGCGGCAGCATTCAGCGGATGCGGCCGCGCGCAATTCATCATTGGCGGTTTCCAGGCGGGGAACAACATGGCGAACGACATCTCCCACGAAGGCCACAACGTCGATGAGGACGGAACCTGCGGCGGCGACATCGCCGGAGATCCTGGACTCGGACCTCTCGCCTTCAACGGCGGCTTCGTCGAAACGGCGTCTATCGGAGTCAACAGCAACGCGCTGGACGCCGCCGACCCGGCTAACCCCGGAAGCGGCGGGGCTTCGTGTCCTTCGCTGGACGCGCGGGGCATGGAGCGGCCGCACGACGCCGACGGCGACAACGTGCCGCAATGCGATATCGGCTCTTATGAGGTCGGGACCTGTGAACATCCCTTCGGCCCGACGACTCTGGTTGCTACAGTGCCCGGAATCGTAGGGACCGGCGAGGCAGACGTGATCGTGGGTACGCGTTACGCGGACGAGATCACGGAGCTTGGGGGATCGGGCGTCGTCTGCGGCGGACGCGGTAATGACCGTATCTTTGGCGGCAACGGCGACGAAGGTTTGTTCGGTGAAAACGGCAACGACAGCATATTCGGGGAACTCGGCGACGACTTCATCCAGGGTGGAGCCGGTAAGGACCTCCTGGACGGTGGGCCGAGCGGCACATTGGGCGACCTTCTCCAGGGCGGCACCCAGGGCGACCTCCTGAAGGGAGGCCTCGGCAACAACGACTTCCTCGAAGGTGAGGGCGGCGCCGACCGGCTCAGTGGTGGCGGGGGCACGGGCGACTCCTGCGATGGCGGCACCGGCGGCGATGCCTTCGTCGGCGTGGATGCCGCGGCCGCCGGCTGCGAGTCCAGCACTGACATCCCCTAGCCGGTTGTGAACACCACCAGAGAGCGGGCGAGTCGCGTGCGGCCGCGCGGAGAGGTTGGCTTACGGCTGCTCTAAGCGACCTGGCCGGACGAGGACTCGTCGAGGACGAAGGTGACCATCATGTTCACCCGGTAGCCCGTGATGTTGCCGTTGCCGTCGCAGCTGATCTGCTGCTCCTTGATCCAGGCGCCCCTGATGTTGCGCAGCGTCTGGTTGGCGCGCTTGATGCCATCCCTGACGGCGGCCTCGAAGCTCTCCGAGGACTCCGACGAGATCTCGGTGACTCTTGCTACTGACATTTCCCACCTCCCATTCCCTTCGATCATAAGCCTCGGCGCAGCCCGCTCTTGACAAGATAAGAACATCTGTTCTAGACTGAGCGGCCATCCCTTCCCGAGGTGTCGCCATGCCCGTCCGCAAGCCCCGCAAGACCAGGAAGCAACCTCTTTACCGCGAAGACCTGACCCCGGAAGAGCAGAAGTTCGCCGACCGCGCGTCCGGCATATCCGGCGTGCGGGAGGAGATTCGTCTGCTGCGCATCCGTCTGCAGCGCACGGCCAACGCTGAGGCCTACGACCTGGCGCTAAAGATCGCCACGGCGATCGCCCGGCTCGAAGAGACTGAGTCGCGGATCAGGGCGCGGGACAGCGACCCGCAGGCCGAACTGGAGGAGGCTCTCAACGTGGCCTCCGCCCGTGCAAACCCTGGAGGAGCGGCGCCTTGCCGCGGGCTAGAAAGCCGGTGCTGCCCAAGGGCTTCCCGCGCTTGCGACCTTACCAGGCCGATGTCGTCAACGCCGTCCTGGACTCTGTCCTCGCCGGCGACGGCCGCAGCTTCTCGGTGATGATCTCGTCGCGGCAGGGCGGCAAGAACGCGCTGTCGGCACAGCTTGAGCTGCTCCTGCTAATCCTCTATTCAGGGCGCGGCGGCAGCATGGTCAAGACGGCGCCCACGCTGGATCCTCAGCTCCGGGTGTCCCGCGAGCGAGTGCTGAAGCGCCTCAAGGTATCGGGCGCCGGCAGGCTTCTGCAGGTCTCTGGTGACACGCTCCTGGTCGGCAACGCCTCGTTGACCTTTCTCTCTGGCCAACCCGGCGCCAGCGTGGTCGGCCACACGGCGAGCCTGTTGCTGGAGGTAGATGAGGCCCAGCACATGAGGGCCGAATCCTTCGAGCGCGACTTCCGGCCGATGACCATGGCCACGGGCGCGACCGTGGTCTTCTACGGCACAGCCTGGGACCCCGACTCGTTACTGGAGACCGTCAAAGCGCACCACCTTGCGCTGGAGGCCGAGGACGGAGTACGCCGCCACTTCGAGTTCGACCACGAGGCCGTCGCCCGCGACTTCCCCGCCTACGGCCAGCGTGTCGAGGAGCAACGTCGCCTGCTGGGCGCCAGATCGCCGATCTTCCTCTCGCAGTACTGCTTGCTGGCGCAGAAAGCCCTCGGCCGCCTCTTCACCAGCGAACAGATCGAGAGTCTGCGCGGCGCGCACTGCGAGTGGCCGGCGACAAACCTGCTGGCCGAGCAAGCCGGGCGCCCGCCGGGGACCTACGTCGCCGGCCTCGACGTCGGCGGTCACAAGCCGGGCAAGGGCCGCGACCCGACGGTGCTGACCGTGGCGCGGGTTGAGCCCAGTGCCTCAGGCGGTGCGCCGCGGGTCGAGATCGTCAAGCACCGCCAGTGGCAGGCGGGCTGGGACCGCATCCAGCCCGAGCTTGTGGCCGCGGCCCGGCTCTACGGGCTGCGCCGAATCTGCATAGACGCCACCGGGGTGGGCGACGACCCGGCCGCCCAGCTCGGCGCTGTCCTTGGCTCTTCCGTGGTCGAGCTCGTCTCCTTCACGGTTCGCGGGAAATCAGACCTTGGCTTCGGTCTCCTGGAGGCCGTGGAGGGTGGCCGGCTGTCCATGTACCGCGAGGACCGCGCCCTGTCTCGCCAGTTCTGGCAGCAGATAGAGCACGCCCAGGCCGACTATCGGGACGCCGGCACGATTAGCTTCTCCGTGCCGGAGCGGCTGGGTCACGACGACTACCTGGTGTCGCTGGCCCTCTGCCTGAGGGCCGCCGGCGCGGCCAGGCCCCGCGTGGCGCAAGGCTTCTCCCGAGGCTAGGCGCGGCGGGAAATCAAGGGGTTGTGGGTACCGATTGCCGCACCCGCCGCAAATGTGTCAACCAAATTCACCTGTACCGGGTTGCAACCAAATGATTAGGCCCCCGTAACACTTTCCGCCCCCGCCTCGTTATATCATCCGAACGTTCCCCGCCTGGACTCGGTGAACGGCTTCCGCCTCGGGTCAGGCTGGCAACCTCCTGACTCCCGATGCTGTCTAGCGGCGCGCCCTTCCCGGCGCACCAGGCAAAGGATCGGTACATGGGTTTCGAGTTGGCCACCCTCATCGTCGGCTTCGGGGCTGCTATCGCCCTGGCTATCGAACGTCTACGCCTCAAGCGGCGCGAGCGGGAGCTGCGGCGTGCCCACGCCGCGCTGGCAACGGCCAACGAGATGCTGGCCGAGCAGGCCAGCCACGACGGGCTGACAGGCCTGCACAACCGCCGCCACTTCTTCCATGTGCTGCAGGCTGAATTCGAGCGGGCCCGCCGCCACCGCCGCCCGCTGTCGGTCTTAATGCTCGACATCGACAACTTCAAATCCGTCAACGACAAGCACGGCCACCTCCAGGGCGACCACGTCCTGGCCGAGCTGGGCAAGGTATTTTCCTCGGGGCTGCGACAGAGCGACGTGGTCGCCCGCTACGGCGGCGATGAGTTCGCCTTCCTGCTGCCGGAGACCGAAGAGAGCTCGGCGATGCGCGTCGCCGAGAAGCTGCGCGAGGCTGTTGCGGACGCCTCGATCTTCCGCAACGGAACGCGCAGCGACGTGACGATCAGCATCGGCGTCGCCGGTCTCAACGACTCCCTGGCGTCCGAGGACGCCCTCGTCAACCAGGTCGACAGTGCGCTCTACTTCGCCAAGGACTGCGGCCGCAACCGGGTCGAGGGCGGCACCAACTCCTCCGCCGAGGCGGCCGCCCTGGACGAGCAGAGACCTCGTCAGCTGAGGCCCGCCGAGGCAGACGACGAGCTCCTGGTCGGCGCGGCCGGCTAGTTCAGACCAGGCGACGCAGCCAGTTTGCTTCGGCCTCCGCGGGCGTGAGGTTGGGGTCGGGGTCGCAGTCGTAACCCAGGCACTCGAAGGACTGCTGGTGCGCTGCTGCGATCGTCCGCGCGCTCTCCGCCGGGAGGAACTCGCGCCAGAGCCCGGGCGTCCCCTGCCAGTAGTGCTTGCGCTCGCGGTGCTGTTCGACGAACGCCCGCCGGCTCCCGCGCGACAGACCTGCCCAAAGCGCGAGCAGTCGACCCCGCACGGGGGATGGCAGGAAGCCGGCTACCCCGCTCGCTTTCTGCTGCAGGCTCTCGCGGCCGGCCGCTGCCAGGGCGTCCTCGACACTGAGCCGCCGCTCCAGCCCAAGGGCTTCCGCCAGGGCCTTGAGCTCCCTCTGCGGATCATCGGCAAGGTCTTCGTAACGGACGCGCGCGACGCCCTCGCGCAGCCACCAGCCCGGAGTTATCGCCAGCAGCCACTGGGCCAGCTTGCCTGTTGCGAAGTCGAGGAAAGCCTCGCTCGTTGGCGTGGCGCCGCGGAGAAAGCTTAGGCCGAGGTCCTCGCTCTGGTTGCGGTTGACCCAGGCCAGGTGGGAGATGAGCACGTCGAGCGGGTGCCTAGCCATTGTCACAACAGGCACGCCGCGGTCAGCCAGCTCCTCAACTAGCGGAGGATGGGCGTGCCAGTGGGCGTGGATGATAGCGCGCGACGGAAGCGATCCCCAGAACTGCGGCCACGTCGCGTAGTCCTGGCCGGCGGCCCGCTGGATCAGACGGCCAACCAGCCCCGCACCGCCGTCCGTCGCGAAGCTGCCGGTTGTCGCGTCCCAGTCGCGGGCGCCGACGGGCGCCGCGTCATAGAGGTGGCTGAGGAGCAGCTGGAGCCAGGTCGTGCCGGAGCGGCCGGTGGAAACGATAGCGATCCGTAGTGCCTGGCCGCTCACCCGCGGGCCTCGATCCCAGGTGCGAGGGCGGGGCCTGGCCCTAAGTACTTACCCCACCCCCAACCCCTCCCGGTCAGCAGAGAAGGGAGTCCGTGTAGGGGCGGGTCAAGTATGCCAACGAAGGCTTGAACGAGTACAGCGTTAAGACCCGCCCGCCCTGTCCGAACGTAGCCTGAATGCGCTTCCGGCCCGCCTACAGCAGGTCCCCCGTGGCCAGGCGGGTGTTGCCGCTTTCGCGGAAGAAGCGCAGGGTGTTCAGGGCGATGGTCTGCATGTGGACTTCGTCGGCACCATCTACGAGCCGCGCCGAGCGGGCGTTGCGCAGCATCCTCTCCAACGGCGTGTCCGTCGAGTAGCCCAGGGCTCCATGGACCTGCACAGCGCGGTCCACGACGCGCCAGAGGGTGTTGGCGACGTGGTGCTTGGCCATCGAGACCTCGTGGCGGAAGGGCTTCTGGTTCTCGATCAAGTAGGCGGCGTGCAGCACCATCAGCTTCGCCGTGTAGAGCTCCATCACCGAGTCCGAGATCATCCACTGGATGCCCTGCTTCTCGGAGAGGAGGGAGCCGTGGGAGAAGCGCTTGGTCGCCCGGTCGACGAGCATCTCCAGCGCCACCTCGGCGTTGCCAATCCAGCGCATGCAGTGGGCCAGGCGAGCCGGCCCCAGCCGATACTGGCCGAGCAGGTGGCCCTCACCCCGATTGCCGAGCATCTGGTCGGCCGGCACGCGCACGTCTTTAATCGTGATCTCGCAGTGGTTGCCCTGTCCGGCCATGGTGTCGATATCGCGGACGATCTCCCAACCGTCGGCCGGCAGGTCGACCAGGAAAGCCGAGTTGCGCGCCTGCGGCGGGTCAGCGTCCGGATCGGTGCGGGCGATGAGGATGGCGAACCTGGCGCCATGGGCGCCCGAGATGAACCACTTGTGGCCGTTGATCACCCAGTCGTCGCCGTCGCGGACGGCCGACGTCTGGATCTGCGTGGGGTCAGAGCCCGCGACTTCGGGCTCTGTCATCGCGAAGCAGGAGCGGCTGCGGCCCTCAGCCAGCGGGCGCAGGTACTTCTCCTTCTGCGCGAGAGTGGCGGCATGGAGGAGCGTGTGCATGTTGCCCTCGTCCGGCGCCTGGGCATTGAGGACGAATGGGCCGATGCCGGTGCGGCCGGCCTCGGCCGAGACGAAGGCCATAGCTACCGGCCCCAGGCCCATGCCGCCCCACTCCGGGGGCAGATGCGGATTCCAGAGGCCCAGCTCCTTGGCGCGCTCCCGCAGCCGGCCGATCTCCGTTCGGTAGCCGCTGCGGTCGGAACCGTTCGAGCTGAGTTTGTCCTCAGCGGGACGCACCTCCTCGTTCATGAAAGTGCGGACGCGATCGCGGACCTGCTGGACCTCGGGTGAGAGCTCGAAATCGACCGGCATGGTGTTCCTCCTGGACGTGGGGGGATGTGATTCCAAGCTTATTGAAATGGCGCCGTAGGGGCAGATCGCCGGGCGCTCCTCCGCGCGTTTGCTTGACACCGCGGGCGCTGCGCGGGAACGTTGCCGCAGACGTACCGAGGAGGGACAACATGAAATTCTTCGAGCGAGACGGCGTGAAGCTGTGTTACGAGGACGAGGGTAGCGGCGACCCGCCGCTGGTTCTGATCCATGGCTGGACTTGCAACAGCACCTACATGGCGCCGCAGGTGGACCATTTCCAGCGCGAGCACCGCGTGGTCGCCCTCGACCTGCGTGGGCATGGCCAGAGTGGCAAGCCGGAGCAGGACTACGACATCGGCGTCTACGCAGATGACACTGTTGCGTTGATCGACAACCTGGGGCTCAAGGAGCCGGTCATCATCGGCCACAGTATGGGCGGACTTGTAGCGCTCGACATCGGCGCGCGCTATCCAGACATCCCGTCGGCGATCGTTATGCTCGATTCGCCCGTCCTTCTGCGCGAGGAGCTGCGGCCGCTGCTCGGCCAACTGGTCGAGGCCTTCCGCGGCCCGGGCTACGCCGAAGCCCAGCGTAACTTCGTCGAGAGCTTCCTGTTCATCCCCTCTGATGACCCCGAACTGAAGCGGCGGACGCTCGACGGCATGTCGTCGTCGCCGCAGCGGGTGATGGCGGACTCCTTTGCCAGCCTGGGCAGCTTCGAATCGGCGGCCGCGGCCGCGGCCTGTAAGGTGCCGGCGCTCTATATCGACGACGAGGCCGATACTGCCGACCTCAAGCGGCTTAAGGAGCTATGCCCGCAGCTGCTTACCGGCAAGACGGTCGGCGCCGGCCACTTCCACCAGCTGCTGGTACCTGAGCAGGTCAACGCCATGATCGAGCGCTTCCTCGAGCTGGTGAAGTCAGGCCAGGCCGGCGTGCCCAAGCCGGTGGCGGTCACGGCTTAGTGCCGGGCCAGCGGCGCAGTTGCGTTGCAGACGGCGTGATCTAGCGGATGTTGGAGACCTTCTACGCGACCCTCGCCCAGATCTCCTTCACAGTGCTCGGGCTCTGGTGGGTGGTGGTCCAGTTCAAGTACCGCGAATGGACGCGCAACAAAGCGAGGGCGCTGCTGGCCTACAACGTTTCGCTTTACTTCCTGCTGCCGGGCGTGATGTCTCTCGCCTCCTTGATCGATACCGACACATCGACGCTCTGGCGGTTGGGATTCGGCCTCTCGGCCGCCTGCGGGGCTGCGGCTTCGGCCTTCCTGCTGCGCCAGGATACGCCGGGTCCGGCGGCCGCCGTGCTCTTCAACGTCAGCGCCATAGTAACGCTCGCCATCTACGGCCTGATTGCCCTCTTCGCGGTCTATCCCGACCTCGCCGGAGACCTGGGGCTGGACCTGGAGCCCATACAGGTCGAGGGCGTGCTGGCGACGCTTCTCCTGGTGGTTGGGGTCAACTTCGCCTGGTTCATCTTCACCGGGTTCACCGAAGAGGAGGACCTGCCCGGATGACAACGTGAACGAGCCCAGCAAGTTCCTACCGAGGCGTAAAAGCAAACCCGTCCCCCGACCAGCCAGCCCTGGGGTGAGGGCGAGGCCTATTTCGGGGCACACCGTAGGTTTCGCCTGCGCATCGCGGCACGGCCTAAACCAACACAGAGGGGAGGATTGCGCTCAATGAACGGACCGCCGGCTCCGATGGAGAGCGCAACCCTCCCTGCACGGGCGGGCGCGTAAAGCGCGAGCCGAAACCGACGCGCTTCGGGGCAAATTGAAACAATTGGTGGGCCCGACAGGGTTCGAACCTGTGACCGATCGGTTATGAGCCGACTGCTCTGCCACTGAGCTACGGGCCCCGTTCGCATCTTAGCGGCGGCTCAGGCGCGCGGTCATGCGATCACTCGCGGGCCAGCCAGCGCACGATGCGGCCGATCTCCTGGTCGATCTCCAGCTTCGACTCGGCCACCAGCCAGCGGAACCCGGCCAAACTCGTCAAATCCGGATAATCGGCGTGGCAAAGGAGATAGGCCTCGCCGGGCTGCCGCGCCTTCCACCCCGGCCGTGTCTGCAGGTGGACGTAGACGGATTTTCCGTCGTCAGTCAGTCCGATGCGGTCAATGGCGTCGCCAAGCTCGGGGCGGCCGACGCCCGCGAGCCGCTCTTTGAGGCGCCGTTCGAGAAAGGGAAGCGGCAGGTCTACTCCCGGTCGCGCCCGCCGGTGAAGACGTCCCGGCGCGACTGCTCCTCCGTGTGGGGCTCCCCTTCAAGGAGCGCGACCATGTCGGCCGGGAGCGGCGCGTACCCCTCTGGCTCGTCGCTCTCTTCTGTCTCGCCCAACTCGGCTACAGGTACTTCCGGCGACTCGGCTTCCGCGATGGTTTGCCCGGCTTGGTCCATCACGGCGTCGCCGCGGACTTCCTCGGCCAGCTCGACGCCGGGCTCCGCGCCGTTTTGCACGGATGACGTCTCCTCGCCCACGGCTACGTCTTCCAGGGTCTCGGGAGCCGCCCCATTGTTCGAGATGGGACTGGGAGTGGAGCCTTCCCGGCGCGCCATGGCCGAGGCCGCGCGCGACCGCGTCCAGTCTCGCAGGCGGGTAAGCGGGCTTGATTTGTCGACGGTGGTCGTCGTGCTGTCCTCCCCGCCGGCTGCCGTAGCTTCGGCCTCGATTGGGATTGCCTGGAGGGCGCCGCTTTCTCTCACGTCATCGTCGCGCCAGACCACGCGGGCGCCCTGCGCCCTCCTCTGCTCGGCCGGCGAGGGCGGCCGCGTCGAGGCGATGGCGCGGGCTATACGGCGCGGGCGCTGCCGCGACTTGAGCAGCTCTCGTCGCTCATCGACGTGCAGCTTGGGGATTATCTCCACGCGCTTGGCGACCACGGCCCGCTCACGGGACGGGTCCAGGTAAGGAGCGACCGTCAGGAACTGGTCGATACTCCAGGCCCAGAGCACCAGGCTGAGGGCGCCTGTCAGCAATATCACCAAAAGCAGAGCCAGCCCGTCCCGTGCGCTTTCGTCGAAGTACTCAAACCACAGCGCGAAGACCGCCGCCGGAAAGAGGACCCGGATAAGCCCAATGAACAGGGCCGGAAGATAGGAGTCGCGTGGCGCCGTCCCCGGCTCCACCATGCCGAACAGCGGCGCCAGCGTCAGCACGCCCGGCGCGAGCAGCACGATCACGCCCACCTCGGTGTCCGTAAGCAGCAAGGGAATGGTGATGATGGCGAGCGCCGCCGTCACCAGGGGGGCTCCCGCGACATAGAGGAGCCACAGCGAGGAGGAATAGATACGATTTAACGGCATCGAGTTGAGGACCGGTGCGAGAGTAGCGCACGCCGGGCGGAGCGCTCGCGGACATTGTAAGCGGCGAATTGAATGGAGAAGCCATGACAACCACCTCCCCAACCATTGCCCCAGCGGAACGCCTGGACGGACAGGGCCTCGACGCCAATCAGGAGGAGTCGGGAAACCGCGCCATCCATCGCCTGCTGACCGACGAGGTCGCCGGACGCCAGACCGACTTCGTGGCGACCTATCGCGACGGCGCCTACGAGGTCTGGTCGGGCCGCGGAATGATCCGCTTCCAGCGCGTCATCGAGGACGGAGGCTTCGCCTACCCGATCATCGAGCAAATCGGCGAGAACCCGATCGAGAACCAGGACCCGGACGCCCTCGCTACGTGCGACGAGGAGGACGAGGCGGCCCGCCGCTCGGGTAAGTTCGCCGACGACCCCAACCAGCGCTGGATCGACCCGGAGGCCCTCAGCTACCCCTACGGTTACGAGCGGCTGGCCCAGCTCTTCGACAGCCCCAACGCCCCAGACCTCGTCCACAACCCGCTCAGCTACACCTTCGGGCGCTCGCTGGGGCAGCACGGCTCGCTGGACGTAGTGCAGTCGCGGGCGCCGCTGATCTTTTCAGGCCCGGGCGTGCCCCGGGGCGAGGTCTTCGACGAGCACGCCCGCCAGGTCGACATCGCCCCCACCATCGCCCGCCTGCTTGGCTGGCCACTGATCGAAGGCGAGGACATTACCGGCCGCATCAGTGCTGAGCGCAGCGCAGGCCCGGACGTCTACTTCGCGAGGCAGGACGGCAAGGCGGTCGAAATCCTGGACGACGGCACGGGCCGGCGCGCCGAGCGGGTCTACATCATCCTCCTGGACGGTGTCAGTAACACTGAGCTCCTCAAGCGTATGCGCACCGAGGAGAGTTCCCTGCCACACCTGAGAAGCCTCATAGCCGCCGGCTCAACGCTGGCCTGCGGCTCGATCGCCAACTTCCCAAGCATCACCTGGCCCAGCCACAACGCCCTCGGCACCTCCTGTTATGGCGGCCACCACGACATCGTCAACCCGACTTACTACCTGCGCGAGGAACGCAAAGTCGTGACACCACAGGGCCAGCAGTTCGAGACAGCCCACTACCTCAACCAGACAGTCGAGACTATCTACGAGGCCTTCCATCGCGTTTATGGCCACTGGTCCGCGGCCAACCCTGATGGGGCGTTTACAGCCTCGATCAACGAGCCCTGCACCCGAGGCGCTGACCACGCCACGCTCGAGCGCATCCTGGTCGGCGACCGGATCGAGCTCAAACGACACACGGTCGAGAACTCGATCGCCGGCCGTCCACGCTGGGAGGCCGACGAGAACCAGCACCTCACGTATTACACCGCGATCGACAATCGGGCGACGGGCCAGGTCGTCCACCTGTTCAACGATCCGTCGCATCCGGCGCCCAAGCTGGTCTACCACGAGTTCGGCCAGCCCGACGCCGGCGCCCACGACTATGGCCCTCACTCCGAAGGCTTCCGCGACGCCATGGACGAGACCGACGAGCGCGTCGGCATCATCCTCGACATGCTCAAGCAGAAAGGCCTCTTCGAGGGGACGCTGTTTGTCATCACCTCGGACCACGGCATGGCCGCCCAGGATATCGAGCAGGCCGCCGACCCCCCGATGCTGCTCAAGGAGGCTGGTCTGGCCTGCGAGATCACATCGCCGCTGATTTACCTCCTCGACATGGATGTGCAGGTGATGCGCTCGGGCGACGGGCGCAACATCCGCGTCGCTGTGTTCGAGAACGATGCCGACGAGAGCGGCGAGAAGCCGCCGCTGGCCGGCGCCCGGGTCACACTCTTTGCCGGCGGCGAGAAAGTGGCCGAGGCCGAAAGCGATGTAGAGGGCTGGGCTGGCCTGCCCATATCAGTGGAGTTCGACTCGGAGGACTGCCTCCTCCTCGTCGAACACGACAATTTCAATCCCCGTCATCTGCGCGCAACGGGTGAAAACGTCCTGCCCGACCTGCGCGAGATTCTTTACGGCGGGCAATTCGAAGCAGTCTCAAGTCAGAGCCGAGAGAGAGGGCACAATGGCATCAGATGAGTTGGGCACGGTCCTTGCGCTGATCAAGGAGATGGAGCTGCCGGCGCTGGAGAAGGGTGGGGCGGCCGACGTGGCCAGCCTGCGCAACGTCCTGGAGATGGATACCTCCCCCCTGCCTGAGGGCACGTCGAGGATTGAGGTCAGCGGCCCCGTCCGCGGCGAGTGGCTGGCGACACAGGGCTGCGACCCGGATCGCCGCCTCCTCTACCTGCACGGAGGCGGTTACGTCGCCGGTAGCCCGGCCTCGCACCGGCAGATGGCGGGCCGCCTCGCCGCCGTCGGCGGATGCGCGGTCTTGCTCATTGACTATGGCCTGGCGCCAGAGAAGCGTTTCCCGGTGGCCGTCGATGACGCCGTGGCGGCGTGGGAGTGGATGCTGGCCAACGGGCCCAACGGCGGCGTTTCCGCGGTGAACGCGTTCGTCGCCGGTGACTCGGCAGGCGGCGGGCTAACACTGGCGCTGCTTCTCGCCCTGCGCGACCGCGGCCTCAGAATGCCAGATGCTGCTTGCGCGATCTCGCCCTGGGCCGACCTGACGATGAGCGGCGCTTCGATGGAGACGCGCGCCGGCCGCGACCCGATGGTGCAGCGCGAGTTCCTCAACTGGATGGCTGATCTCTACCTCGACGGGGCTTCTCCACGCGAACCGCTGGCGTCGCCACTGTTCGGCGACTTCAAGGGGCTGCCACCGCTGTTGATCCAGGTCGGCGACGATGAGGTCCTGCTCGATGACAGCGTCCGGGTGGCTGAAAACGCCAAGGCCGCCGGAGTCGAAGTCGAGCTTGAGGTCTGGCCGGAGATGATCCACGTCTGGCACGCCTTCTGGCCAATCCTGCCCGAGGCACGGGAGGCGCTGGATGGAATGGCTGCCTTCATCAAGAAGCACAGCGCGGTGGCGGCTCAAGCGGGCGTCTAGAAGATCGCGCGCAGCCAGTCGGCGCCGAGGATGAAGAGCAGCGCCGTCGCCGTGTAGTTGATCAATTTGCCGGGCCAGATGCTGAAGAGGAACGTGCGCACGGACATGCCGCCGCAGCCGGCGGCAATGCCGACGATATCGAGGAACGGATTAGGTACCACCGCGAAGGTGAAAACCGCCGCCGGTCCCCAGCGCGTCATCTTGCGCGTGATAAAGTCGCCGGCGCGGCTGTCGGTGAGCCGGCTGTGGCCCGCACGGCCAGCCATGTAGCCCGTGAGCTCCCCGATGGCCGAGCCTGTCCCGGCGGCGAGCCCAACGATGAGGAAGGGCGGGATGCCGAGAGGCGACTCAAGAAAAACGCCAAAGCCGACTGCCGTCGCGGCCATGGGCACAGGCACCACCATCGCGGCGGAGCTGAGCATGACGGAGAGAAATACCCCCGGGTAGCCGAGGCGCATCATCACCTCTGGCCCGCCGACCGCGTAGGCGGCCGTGACGGCGAGCAGCATGAGGAGCATGGCCCCGCCGAGCAGGCGTACCTGCTGGTGAAGGGCGCCGGACGCGGGGCCGTGGCGCTGGGCCAGCGCGACTACAGCCACGAGGGCCTGCCGTTCGGAGCTTGATACTGATTAGAGCGAAGCACCTAGGATAAACATCGACTGATCAGCCATCGCTCTGTAGGCACGCGACTCTCCCGCCGCCACGAACCGACTCCCGGGCACTCCCACCGCAGACGAGCATTCGACGGGGGCAACCCCCACGCAGGGGCGGGTTGCAGACGTTACAGAGATCAACCTTTGAATCCGCCACGCAACCCGCCCGGGGCTGGTTTACGGACGATGGTCGGGCTAACACACTAAAGCGGGGACAAGGGCGCTAGCCAGCGGGCTTGCAGCGCTTACAGGCGCGGTACCCGGCGGCTTCGGCGTCAGCCGGCGATTCGAAGAAGCTCACGTTCTTGGCCAGCGGAGTCCGTGCCGGGCAGACAGAGCGGCAATAGATCCCCGTCGTTTTGACGGCGGTGTAGAAGACGCGGTCGAAAGTCGAGTCGCGACGGCTGATTGCCTCATAGCGCTGTTCATCGGTCAAAGTCATGAGGGCCCTCCTGTCCTCTGAAACGGCCCCATCGAGCGCGGCGTGAAATCAGGGGACGCCGAAGGCTGTGGCCTCGGCCAGCTCCCTCATCACGACCATGTCCGCCTCGCGGCGGGCCAGGCCGTGCTCGAGGGCGACCCGCGCCACCGCCGCGGCAACCGCAGCGTGGACGTGCTTGTCCAGCGCGCCGGGCAGGAGGCTGCCCTCATCGGTAAGGTCGACCAGCGTCTCGGACGCGGCCTGGAACATCTCGGGGATGGCGCGGGTGGCGCGCGCGTCGAGCAGACCACGACAGACGCCGGGGTAGCAGAGAAGGTTGTTGATCGAAGAGCCCGACGCCGCGACGAGTGCGCCGGCCTTTTCGGCTTCGTCCGGGTCGATCTCCGGCCGCGGATTGGAGAGCGCGAAGATGATCTGTCCCCGGCGGATCATCGCCGGCTTGATAAGGTTGGCGGCGCCGGTCGTGGCGATGACAACGTCGCAGACGCCCATGATCTGCTCGATGTCCGCCGACTGGCCTCCTCCCTTGACCAGCCTGGCGACAGCGTCGGGCTGGAGGTCTGCGCCCAGCACCGGGCTGCCGGTGAGCAGGATCAGGGCTTTGGCGATAGCCAACCCGGCCGCGCCGAGGCCGATCTGGCCGATCTTCTGTTTCCTGATGTCGAGGCCCTTGACCTTGCAAGCGTTCAGCAGAGCGGCGACGACAACGGCGGCCGTTCCCTGCTGGTCGTCGTGGAAGACCGGGATGTCCACGCGTTCCTTGACCAGCTCTTCGACCTCGAAGCAGTGGGGCGAGGCGATGTCTTCGAGCTGGATGACGCCATAGGCAGGGCTGATGTTGGCGACGGTCTGCGCGATCTCCTCGGGGTCGGTGGTCCGCAGGAGGATAGGGATACCGTTGATGCCGACGAGGTGCGCTAGCAGCGCCGACTTGCCCTCCATGACCGGCATGCCGGCCTGTGGGCCAAGGTTGCCGAGGCCGAGAATGGCGGTGCCATCGGTGACGATGGCCACGGTGTTGCCAATCATCGTGTAGAGGTCGACGGCCGAGGGGTCCTCGTGGAGGTGTCGGCAGACCTGGCCGACGCCGGGGGTGTAGATGCGGCCGAGGTCGGCAATGCTTGTCAGAGGCCTGGTCGGCTGGATGCGGATTTTGCCGCCGACATGGGCAGCGAGGACCTCGTCGCGGACCTCAAGCACGCGACTCTCGTGGATGGCGTGGAGGTTCGTCAGGACGTTGTCGAGCTGCTCCAGCGACTCCAGTGTGACGTCAATATCGCGGACGACCCAGCGGGGGCTCTGCGAAACGAGGCGTATGTCGCCGATGTCGCCGCCGTTGTCGGAGATTGTCCCGATGACGCTGGCGAGAACGCCGACGCGGTTCTCGTTGCGGACCTGGATGGTGCGTACAAACTGTGGCTTCTGCCCCTGACGAGCCATGCTGGCTGCCCCCTTGTGCCTCACCGGAGTTTATCAGCACTCAGACCCGCCTTGCCCGCTAGCCCGGCCAGAGCATGCCCAGTCCGCCATGCGCGCGGTCGAACTGGGCCAGTCGCGTAAACGACCACGTCGCGGTGTGCTATGTGGGTTCGAAGAACTCGATCAGCTCGGCGTTTATGCGCTCCGGGTCCTCGCGCATCATGAAGTGTCCCAGTTCGGGCAGGATCTTAAGCGTTGAGTTCGGGAAGTAATCTGGGATATTGTCGGCCCAGGCGGAGGGCAGGATCGAGTCCTTCTCGCCCCAGAGGACAAGCGTGGGGATGCGTATGACCGTGTCACCCTCCCATGGGTGGGCGCCGCTGTAAACGGCGCGATAGCAGTTGAATCCGCCACGGATGGCACCGGGCTGCGAGTAGGCCTCGACGTAGTGCTCGATCTCCTCATCGGTCCAGACGCCGCCACGCCCTGACCAGTGGTCCAGAAAGTGCCGCAGGTAAACCTCGGTCGCTTTGCGGCTCGACCCGACCAGGTCCTCGGCCAGCTGGAGCTGATGGAAGAACTGGTACCAGACCTGGAAGCGCTGCATGCCCTCGAACCAGCGCCCGCCGATGCCCGGGTAGGGTGGGTCGAAGAGGGCGAGCTTCTCGATCAAGTCCGGGCTCTCATAAGCCAAGCGTTGCACCCAAACTCCACCGAAGTCGTGAGTCGCGATGTTGACCTTCGCGCAGCCCAGATGGCCGATCAGCTGCCGCAGGTCCTCGGCGAAATGCATCGGCGTGTAGCCTTCAGCCGGCGAGGCGTCCGGCTTGTCGGAGTAGGCGTAGCCGCGCATGTCCGGCACTACCACGTCGAAGTGGTCGGCCAGCGGGCCGATGTTGTGGTGCCACTCGTACCACCAGCCCGGCCAGCCGTGGACCAGGAACAGCGGCGGGTTGGCACGGTCGCCGGCGCGGACATAGTGCAGCCGGATGCCGTTTACTTCGGCGTAGTTGTCAGTCCAACCGGAAGGCAGGTCAATAGAAGTCATGTGTGTACGGTAGAAACCTCGTCCTGAACAGGTCGTCGAGACGCTCGACGTCCGGCGTGCTGAGGGACAGGCGGCCGACAGCGGCCAGCGCTGAGGGCTTGCGATAGCCGGCGAAAAGCTGCGCCAGCGCCGGCGCATCACAGACCAGTTCAGGCTCGTCGTTAGTTCGCTCGGCGGCAAAGCGGCAGGAGTCGGAACTGAGCCGCCAGCGGCCGCTGTTCCAGTGGCAGTCGCGATCTTCTACCTCGACCACCACGGCGCCCTGGCCGTAACAGGGGCGCAACGCGAAGGCCGCGGGAATGTCGACGATCCGCAGATAGTGCTGCCACCAAAGCGAGCGATTCACGTGCAGCGGCTCGCTAAGCATGTCGAGGACCGGTTCTTCCAAAGACGTCTCCCAGATGATGTTGCGGGCGAGGTCGAAGGACAGCACCGTCTGCAGCAACCCACTTGTCGCGTCCGGCGTCAGGCCGATCAGCTGCCGTACGGTGACGTCCGTCCCGCGGACGTGACTGTCCTGCTCGTAGATGGAAAGGAAGCCGTCAACCTGGCCTTCGGGCGACTCCCAGAGGTAGGTCTGTCCGGGCTTGAATTCGTAGCTCCCCTGGAAGGCGAGCCACCACAACTCCTTGGTCCGCACCAGCTCGCCGTTGCGCCGCTCGACCTGCCGCCGGTAAACGCTGTCAAAATCACGCCAGCGCTCCATCCCAGCTTTAACCAGCCGGCCGCGCGGCCGCTCGGCAGAGCGCAGCGTGAATTGCTTGGGCTGGAACTCATGCCGGACGCGATCGGAGCAGATCTCCCAGCCATAGCGGCGATAGAGCGGGGCGTGCGGGGTGTAAAGGCCGCCGACCGACTGGCCTCGCTCCTTCATCAGCTCCAAAGCCATGATCAGGAGCTTGCCGACGTGACCCTGGCGGCGGTACTCGGGGAGGCAGGAAACGACCGTTACGCCGCCGAGCGGCAGCACGCTGCCCTCCATGAACATCTCTAGCGGGATCGTGGTAACGGTGGCCACGACCCGCCCGTCGGCCTCGGCGCCAACCGTCCAATCGCGCTGGTAGCGACGGTAGAAGTCGGGCATTTTGGCTCGCGCGTCCGTGTCAACGGCAAAGGCCGTCCCGGCAACCTCCATGAACTGGTCGAAATCGCGATCCTCGAGGATTCGGTAGGTGGCGCTCATACCTCTGTAGGCTCCAACCTCAGCGCGGTGTGGGCAAGGGTCTTCAGGCGGACCTCGTCACCCTGTTCAGCAGCTCGATGAGGTCGTCGGCAACGGCGACCGGGTCGGTCAGCATGTCGAAATGCCCGCCCTCGCGCTGCAGCGACACGGCCCCGAGCGCTTCCGCCCTCCGCCGGTCCGCGTCGTACGACGAGCTGAGCTGGAGGTAGACGCAGGGCGCGTCGGGCCACGCGGGGAAAACCGGAAGGGGCTCCTCATAGACAGCGATCGGCATGGACGGCAGCTCGGCGACGAAACGCTCGCGAAGCTCAGGCTCCGACATGATCTCCGCCAGCGCCTCAGCGGGAAACCACGTGTTCCACGGCGGCAGGTATCCGTTCTGGGCGAGCGAGCGCAGCCATTCAACGGGCTCCACGTCGCCGAAGAGGTCGAAGCGGCTCTTGCCGTCTTCGGGCACGCCGGCGTCGACGAACACGTATGCCGCGGGCCGCACACCCAACTCTGCTGCAATCACAGGGAGGATTCCCCCGGCCCCGCTGTGGCCGACGAGTACCAGCGAGCTGAGGCGGGAGTCGCCAATCGCCGCGGCCACCTGGCGTGCGTGCCGGCGCCAATAAAGGCCCTCGCCATGGTTCGAAAGCACGGGCACTACGGCGCGGAAGCCCCGATGCTCCAGCTCCGAGGCCACGCGGCTCCAGGTTAACGGCCCCACAACCGGGCTGTGGACAAGAACGAATGTGAAGCTGCCCAAACCCTCCCCTATAATCCGCGTGGCTGATGCCCGATGTGCCCCGCCCCCATATCGCCGATTATGCCGGTCAGCGCCTCGGCCGCTACGACGTCCTCGAGTTAGTCGAGCGCACCCATCTTTCCGTCTCCTACAAGGCGGCCGACCGCGAGACGGGACAGATCGTAGTCCTGACGCTGCTCAACACCGAGCATCCCCTACCCGCAGAACGCCGCCAGCGCTTCCGCCAGGAATGCTCCCTGGTTGCGCGGCTGAACCACCCCAACATCATTCGGCTGCTGGCGTACCACCCGGACGAAGAGCTGCCCTTGATGGCGTTCGAGGACCTCGAAGGCCAACTGCTGAGCGACCGCCTGGGCAAGCCGTGGCCTTACGAGATAGCCCTGCCTCTCCTCGACACGCTGGCGGACGCGCTTGACTATGCCCACCGCGCCGGGGTCATCCATCGCGCTTTCGGCCCCATCCGCGTCACCATGCAGCCAAACGACACACCTACCATCACCGGCTTCGCCGTGCCGCGCATCCTCGGGCTCGACAGCCAACTGGCTCGCGACGGGACGCCGCTGGCCCCGCCTGAATACCTGAGCCCTGAGCAGCTGCGGGGCCAGCCGGCGGACGCACGCTCTGATATCTACGCCTTCGCAGTCCTGGCCTACGAGATGCTTGCCGGCGAGCCGCCCTTCCGAGGTAACAGCGCCGGCGCCCGCCAGAACGAGACTCCGCGCGACCTGCGCCAGGTGAACCCGCAGGCGCCGGTCTGGGTCGGCGCCGCCATCAACAAGGCTCTGGAACCCGACCCTCGCAACCGCTTCCAGAGCATGCGCCAGTTCGCCGATGCCCTGCGCCGCAACGAGGCGCTGGCCACGCCCCCGCGGCAGGCGAGCAGCGAGGCCGCACCGGCTGCACAGTGGGCGCCGCCGGTGCGGCGGCTGGAATCGCGCCGGCCGGCGACGCGTTTGCCGTTCATAGCGGTGCCGATTGCGGCAGGCGTGGCCTTGATCGGGGCTTTCCTGATCACGGCCTTCGTCGTCCTGGGCGGCGACGATGACCCCAACGAGCTGGTGCCGCCGCCGACCGCCACCGCGCAGGTCAACCTGACGCCTACGGCGACAGCGACCTCGACGCCCTCCCCGCTGAGCGCCTTGGGCCTCGCGCTTGGTGATACCGTCAACGTCGTCAACACCGGCACCGGCCTGCGCCTCCGTGCCGAACCTGCCGGTGACCAGATCGGCACGATCCCGGATGGGACGCCCCTGACCCTTGTCGGCGGGCCGACCAGCGCCCAGGACATCGTCTGGTGGCAGATAGAGTCCACAGTTGGCAATGGCTGGGTCGCCGAGGCCTCCCAGGGTACCGTCTTCCTGGCCAAGCAAGCCCCGTGATCTCATCTGCATTTGCAATGCCGTCGGAGCTCCGATCGGCCGATCCGTCTTCTAGCCTCTTGGCGTGACGCGGAAGATTAAGCGCGGTGGCCTGGTGGTTACCTACGTCCTGGCGGGCTGGATCGCCGTCGCCGGCACAGTGTCGCTAGTCGCCGCCTTCGTCACCAGCATCTGAGGCAGCCGGCCCGAGACTGATCAAGAGGGCGCCCTCCTCCACGCGCTGCCCCTCCTCCACCAGCACTTCTTTGACGACAGCGTCCGCAGGCGCCTTCAGCGCGTGCTCCATTTTCATCGCCTCGAGCACCGCCAGCGTCTGCCCCGCGCGAACCGCCTCGCCCTCGCTGACGGCGATCTTGAGCACGACGCCGGGCATCGGTGCAGTTACCGCGGCCCCACCGCCAGGAATTCTGGTTGCCAGCGCTGGGCCGCTCTGGCGTTTGAGACCTAGCCGCTCGATGGCGTAAACGCTGCCCTCAAGCCGGACCTCGACGAAGGCGGGCAGACGCCGAGCCGTGGCCACGAAAGAGTCACCATCGAGGTCGAAACGCCACTCAGCAGGGCCTTGCGCGCTGGCTTCAACGGCTACGGTTTTCCCAGCGAAGGTCAAGGCCCAGGACCCCGCGCGCGTGCGGCTGTGGCCCACATCCACTTCCTCGCCATCGACCTGATAGCGGAGCAGGCCGCCCAGCCCGCTCCCCCGCCAGGCGCCCATCGCCCAGGGTTCGCTGGGAACTGGATCAAGGTCAGCCACCGCGGCCGCGATCAGCGCACGCTCGGGTGTGGCAAGCTCAAGGGTCGCGGCTGCCAACTGGCGTTCGAGCCAGTTGACATCGAAGCGGCCGGCGGCGAAGTCCTCGCCGCCGGCGATTGACCGCAGCAGTTGGAGGTTGGTTACCGGCCCGCGGACGAGAACCTCGCCCAGGGCTCGCTGCGCTTCTTCGACAGCGAGCTCCCGGCTCTCGGCGTGGACGACGAGCTTTGCGATCAGGGGGTCGTAGAAGGTGCTGATCTCGTCGCCGGATTCGTAGCCACTGTCGAGGCGCGCTTCGTCGGGCGCCCGCAACTCCTCAACAATGCCCGGGCGGGGGAGGAAACCGGCCCGCGGATCCTCGGCGTAAACCCGGAACTCGATAGAGCTTCCGCGCGGCTCGGGAAGAGGGTCCGGCAATGGCTCTCCCGCGGCCACGCGCAACTGCCACTCGACCAAGTCGACGCCCAGCACTTGCTCTGTGACCGGGTGCTCAACTTGGAGGCGCGTGTTCATCTCGAGGAAGTAGAAGCTATCGTCAGGCGCCAGCAGGAACTCCACGGTGCCTGCGTTCTGATAGCCGACGGCCTCGCCCGCTTTGACGGCCGCGTCGGCGATTTGAGCTCGTACCGCGTCCGAGACCGCCGAGGACGGCGTCTCCTCCACAACCTTCTGGTGCCTCCGCTGGATCGAGCACTCCCGCTCGCCGAGGAAGGCGACGCGCCCCGTGTTGTCGCCGAAGATTTGCGCTTCGATGTGGCGGCCGCCCTCGATCAAACGCTCGATGAAAAGGCGGCCGTCGCCGAAGGCGGCCGTGGCTTCGCGGTTGGCGGCTTCGAGCGCCGGCTGCAACTCGTCCTCGACGCGCACGACGCGCATGCCCCGTCCGCCACCCCCGGCGGCGGCCTTGACCATCAGGGGGAAGCCAATCTCGGCGACTGCCTTCTCCAGGGCGCCGGCCCGGCCGTCGGCGCCATCGTAGCCGGGCACCACAGGGACGCCGGCGGCGGACATCAAGCGCCGGGCCTGCACCTTGTCGCCCATCGACCTCATCGCCTCCGGCGAGGGCCCTATGAAGACGATGCCCGCCTCGGCGCAGGCTTCGGCGAACTCGGCGTTCTCGGAGAGGAAGCCGTAGCCGGAGTGGATGGCTTCGGCGCCGCTCTCCAGCGCCGCCTCGAGGATCGCCTCGCCATCGAGGTAGCTCTCCGCCGGTGGCGACTCGCCGATGTAGATGGCCCGGTCGGCGCAGCGTACATGCAGGGCAGTGGCGTCAACGTCGGAGTAGACAGCGACGCTCGCGATGCCGAGGCGCCGCAAAGTGCGGATGATGCGGACGGCGATCTCCCCGCGATTGGCCACAAGGACGCGCTTGAACATGCCGGCTGATTCTAGGCCCGACTGGCCTCGCGCCATCAGCGCCCGAGCGGTGTCAGGGCTCGCCCCCTAATGGGTGGCGCCAATTAAGGCCGGGAAAACGCCTGAAGCCGCGATCGGCCGTAACGACTTCGCTCCCTGATTCGATGGCGAGGGCCGCAATGTAAGCGTCGGGTACCCCGCCACCATGCGCCCCCGTTGAAACGCAGAGAGTGCGGAATATCTCCCAATGTCTGCTGCCCGCCGAGATCAGGACACAGTTGGGTTGCCCCTGGACTTTATCGGCAAAGTCGAAGGCGGCTGTATGGGAGCTTGGCAGCGCAAATATCCTCGGGTTTGTCACGACCCTAATGAAGGAACTGAAAACCACATCGCTGACCCCGAAGGCGGAATCAGAAGCAACAATCGACTCCAGCCAGTGCCGATATTCGTTGTGCCTTCGAGAGTCGTCGCGGAAGGCATAAACGAGGACGTTGACATCGATGAGTATCAAAGATTGTCCTCAGCGAAGACGTTCGATCGGCTCGCCCTCGTCCATCAAGTCCTGAACGGCCGCGTTGTTGTCCAGGTCGACACCAGGCATCACACCCGTTCCGTGAAACACTGGCAATGGCAATCTCGGTTTTCGCCGCCCCCGGTGTCCCGCGATCATCTGGCGCAAGGCATCCTCAATTACCGAAGTTAGGGATCGATGCGACTCCGCGGCGATTTTCTTGGCCTCGGTCAAGAGCGCTTCATTTAACCGGACGGTTGTTCGCATAGGGCAATCTTAATCCCACCGACATAAATATGTCGCAGTGAGTTGTAAGCGGAACGCGCCGAGCATGACGGTCAACGCCGGGCCGAGTCACGCCACTTGTGGTTTTCCATGAAGTCCAGGAGGCCAGCGCTGTCGTCGAGATCACTGCCAGGCTTCAGGCCTCCCTCTCCACGAAAGGTAACCATCTCGAAGGGTTCCTGCTTACCGACGGGCCGTGTTCGCGCGAGCATGTCGCTTAGAGCGCCTTCTATTATTGAAGTCAGGCTTTCTCCCTTGCTCGCGGCGTATTGTTTCACGTCCGTAAGAAGCGACTCACCCAGGCGAATAGTGATGCGGCTCCTACGCATGCATCAAGAGCCTAGGGCAGCGGCACATATGTCACATACGGAAGATGCCGAAGGTCGTTTCCGGAATCGGCGCGTTTAGCGAGGCGGCGATGCCCAGCGCCAAGTAGGCCCGCGTGTCCACAGGGTCGATGATGCCGTCGTCCCAGAGGCGGGCCGTGCTGAAGTACGCGCTGCCCTCGGACTCGTACTTCTCGCGGGTGGGGCGCATGAAGTCCTGCGCCTCGGCCTCCGACATTTCGTTGCCTTCGGCGCGCAGGTTGTCCTGCCGGACCGTGAGCAGGACGCTGGCCGCCTGCTCGCCCCCCATCACCGAGATCTTGGCGTTGGGCCACATCCAGAGGAAGCGGGGGCTGTAGGCACGCCCACACATCGCATAGTTGCCGGCGCCGTAGGAGCCCCCGATGACAACCGTGAACTTGGGTACCTGGGCGCAGGCCACGGCCGTGACCATCTTGGCGCCGTGGCGGGCGATGCCCTCGTTCTCATAGCGCTTCCCGACCATGAAGCCGGTGATGTTCTGCAGGAAGACCAGAGGTATCTTGCGCTTCGCGCAGAGCTCGATGAAGTGTGCGCCCTTGATCGCGCTCTCGGAAAAGAGGATGCCGTTGTTGCCGACGATGCCGACGGGGTAGCCCATGATCCGGGCGAAGCCGCAGACCAAAGTAGGGCCGTAAAGGGCCTTGAACTCGTGAAAGCGGCTGCCATCGACGATTCGCGCGATGACCTCGCGGATGTCGAAGCTCTTGCGCGGGTCCTCGGGGACGATGCCGTAGAGGTCTTCGGCGGGGTAGAGCGGCGGGTCCGGCTCGGTCAGAGGCCACGGCAGGTGCTTTTGGGCCGGCGCGTTGGCCAGGATGGAGCGGGCGATGGCCAGCGCCTCGTGGTCATCGCGGGCGTAGTGGTCGGCGACGGCTGAGAGCTCGGTGTGGACGCGCGCCCCACCGAGTTCCTCCGCGCTAACCTCCTCGCCGGTCGCGGCCTTCACCAGCGGCGGCCCGCCGAGGAAGATAGTGCCCGTGCCCTCGACGATTATGGTCTCGTCGCTCATCGCCGGGACGTAGGCCCCGCCCGCCGTGCATGAACCCATGACCACGGCAACCTGGGGAATGCCCTTGGCCGACAGGTTGGCCTGGTTGTAGAAGATACGCCCGAAGTGGTCGCGGTCGGGGAAGACCTCGGCCTGCAGGGGCAGGAAGGCGCCGCCGGAGTCGACCAGGTAGACGCAGGGCAGGTGGTTCTGCTCGGCCACTTCTTGCGCCCGCAGGTGCTTCTTAACGGTGATCGGGAAGTAGGTGCCGCCCTTGACCGTCGCGTCGTTGGCGACGACGACGACCTCGCGGTCGGTCACGCGGCCGATCCCGGTGATCAGGCCGGCAGCCGGCGCATCGCCGTCGTACATCTCCCAGGCCGCCAGCGGGCTCAGCTCGAGGAAGGGTGTCGCGGGGTCAAGCAACAGCTCGACGCGCTCGCGCGCCGGGAGCTTGCCGCGGGAGCGGTGGCGCTCCACCTGGTCCTCGCCGCCCCCCTTCGCCACCAACGCGAGGCGCTCGCGAAGGAGCTCAAGGTTGGCTCGCTGGAACTCCTCATTGTGCTGGAAGTCCTCGGCGCCGGCATCCAACTCGGTTTGGAGGACCGGAAGGTCGCTGGGTAGTGTTTCGGTTTCGGCTGTCACCAAAGACCCCGCCGCGGACGCCAGGAGCGATCCATGTTCAAGAGGATGCAGGGGAGGCGACGGGCAATGCCACCGTTTCCACCTCGCTCAAGTCGAGGGTCTTGGAAGCATGCTGGATGTCAATCCCGATCACAAGACCGCTTTCGTCGAGGTCGATGACCACACCATCGACCACCTCAATCGAATCGATGGCGGGACGATCTACCAGATCGATGTAGAGGGAGTCGGTCTCCTGGTCATAGTTGAGTTTCATTTGTCGGGATCCGCCTTCCGTAAAAAGCCTCTGTCAAGAAAGGCGTTGCGGATGGTAGTCCTGTCTTGAAGCGTAACGACTCTGAGCGCCCTGTTGCCCAACTCGGGAACATTCCCCCAGATGCGAAACCTCCCATCGGTCTGCTCTTCCTCGCGGAGAGGCTCCTCGAGTACCCGTCTACACATCTCTAGCGTCAGGTAGCTCCTCCGCGGCATGACGTAGTTTCGGAAATAGCTGGTGACCTCAGCCATCGGCCCGGCCTACTTGAGGAGCTCGCGGGCGATGATCATGCGCCGGATCTCCGACGTGCCGGCGCCGATCTCCAGTAGCTTGGCGTCAGCCAGCATGCGGCCGAAGGGCATCTCGGTCAGGTAGCCGTAGCCGCCATGTATCTGCATGGCGTCCAGGCAGACTTTAGTCGCCGTCTCGGCCGAGAAGAGGATGGCGGCGGCGGCATCGCGGTGGACGTCGGCGCCGTGCTGCCATTGCGTGGCCGCGCGGTAGGTCAGCAGCCGGGACGCCTCGATGGTCGTGTACATGTCGGCCAGCTTGGACTGGATCATCTGGAACTCGCCGATCGCCTGGCCGAACTGCTTGCGCTGCTTGGCGTATGAAACGGAAAGATCGAGGGCCTCCTCGGCGATGCCCAGCGGCTCGCCGGAGAGGAAAATGCGCTCGGAGTCGAGGCCGCTGAACATGACGGTCGCGCCCTCGTTCTCGGCGCCAAGCACGTTCTCGGCCGGGACGCGGCAGTTGTCCAACACCAGCTCGGCGGTCGGCGAGCCCTTGTGGCCCCACTTTTCCAGCTTGCGTGAGACCGAGAAGCCCTCGAAGCCGCGCTCCACGATGAAGGCGGTGATCCCCCGGCCGTCGGCCTCAGGCTTGGTCTTGGCGTAGATGATCAGCGTCTCGGCCAGGGGGCCGTTGGTGATGAACATCTTGGTGCCGTTGAGGATGTAATCGTCGCCGTCACGCACGGCGCGCATCTGCATCCCCACAGCGTCGGAGCCGGCTTCCGGCTCGGTGATGGCCAGGGCGCCGAGGGCACTGCCATCGCAAAGCGGGGGCAGGTAGCGCTGCCGCTGGCGCTCATCGCCGTTGCGGTAGAGGTTCTGGGCGCAGAGGTTGGTATGCGCGCCGTAGGAGAGCGCGACGGAGCCCGAAGCGCGGGCGATCTGCTCGATGCAGACAACGCCGGCGAGGAGGTCCAGCCCCGAGCCGCCGAACTCCTCGGGGATGCCGACACCGAGGATGCCAAGGCTCCCGAGCTTGGGCCAGAGGTCTTCGGGGAAGTGGCCGGCCAGCTCCATGTCGTCGGCGTGGGGGGCGATCTCCTTGCGGCTGAAGCTGAGGACCGTGTCCCGCAGCAGCCGGTGCTCCTCAGGAAGCTCGAAATCCATGATCCGATGCTACCAGCGTGCCGCGGATGCACCCCGCGCATAACCTGCACCTTATGGCTTCGCTGATCCGACGCCTCCACTTGCTGCCCGCCAGCGCGACCGCGGACGCCCGCGTACTTGTCCTCACCCGCGCCTCGCGGGGGTTCGCTGATGGGCTTGTCGCAGTGCTGCTGGCCAGCTACCTCAAGGAGATCGGTTTCTCGAATTTCGAGATTGGGGTGCTGATCACCGGGACCCTCCTCGGGTCGGCCTTCCTGACGCTGGCCAGCGGCTTCCTGGCAGCGCGGGTCTCGCGGCGGCGCGTGCTCCTGCTCGCCTCCGGACTGATGTTCCTGACGGGCCTCGGCTTCGCGTCCTTCACAGACTTCTGGCCGCTGCTGCTGGTCGCCGTGCTGGGCACGGTCAACCCATCGGCGGCGGACGTCAGCGTCTTCCTGCCCACGGAGCAGGCTCTGCTGCCGGACACGGTCAACGACCGCGACCGCACGGCGCTCTTCGCCCGGCACAACCTGGCGGGGAGGCTAATGGGCGCCTTCGGTGCGCTGGCCAGCGGCCTGCCGGTCATCGTCGCCGAGGCCCGCGACTGGGACCTCGCCGACACGCAGCGGCTGGGCTTCCTGGTCTACGCGGCGGTCGCCGTGGGCGTGACCGTGATGTACACACGGCTTAGCCCAAACCTCGAGAAACGCGAACCCGGTAAGGCCGACGCCCCGTTGAAGAAATCGCGGCGGACCGTCTTCCGCCTCGCAGCGTTGTTCAGCCTCGACAGCGCGGCGGGCGGGCTCGTCGTGGATTCGATCCTCGCCCTCTGGCTCTTTAACCGCTTCGACTTCTCGACCGAGACGGTCGCAGCGATATTCTTTGGCGCAGGCCTCCTTTTGGCCTTCTCTCAGCTCGTCTCGCCCTGGCTGGCGGCGCGGGTCGGGCTGATCAACACCATGGTCTTCACGCACCTGCCGGCCAACTTTCTGCTGATCCTGGCCGCCCTGATGCCCGTCGGCGAGCTGGCCGTGGCCTGCCTGCTGCTGCGCATGCTCTTCGCCCAGATGGATGTCCCCGCCCGCCAGTCCTACGTCACGTCCGTCGTGCCCCGCGAGGAGCGGGCGGCGGCGGCCAGCGTCACCAACGTGCCGCGCAGCCTCGCGCAGGCGGGGACGCCGGTGATCGCCGGGCTGTTGCTCTCGCAGACCGACTTCGGCTGGCCGCTGATCATCGCCGGCCTGGGCAAGGCGACCTACGACATCCTCTTGCTGATCCAGTTCCGCGCGCTCAAGCCGCCGGAGGAAGGCGGCGCCGCCGTAGATGCGGACTGACGCCTCGGCCGCAGACACGCGGATAGTGCTACTACTCGGTGTCCTCGGCCGCGAAGCGCTCAAGGAGTTGCTCCAACAGTGTCACGCTTTGATCGCACGGTGGACCGCGCACCGTCCAGACGATCCCCGGTTTGTCTGCAGTCGAAGATCGCTCGATGACCATTGCCGCGCAGCTCTCGTGACCGGCCCCCCACCCCAAGAAAGTCCCGTCCGCGTCGTAGTTCATCGTTCCATGTAAGATGGCCGGCCGTCCGGCGACTTCTGTTGCGTGGATGCGGTAAACGGGCCCGAGATGCGGCACCGCCGAAGGGTCACTGACGATCATGAGCCCAAAGTATCCGCTTCCCCTCGGCTTTGGGTCTTCGTAGAACTCCCGACTGACAACGAGATAGCCTGCGGGGTTGTTCTCGTCGGTCCACTGGATTACGACAATGTTGTCTTTACAGGTTCCACCATGTGCGGTCGGTTCGCCTCCCGGCTCGACTATGCCTTCGAGGTCGAAGAAAAGCTCGGAAGCGCGAATCTCGTCCTCCGAGGCCCTTCCCGATGCGGCTGCTCCGCAGGAACGGTCTTCGAGCCCAAAGTCGAAGGCGAGATCTTCATGTCGCAATATGGCTGGGTTCACCGGCACGTCAGCGGCGGTGGGATCGCAGTCGGGTGCCGCGCACCGCCCAATAAGGGCATGGTCCAGGTCGGGTAGCGATGTAACTCCGACGAGGTAAGGGGTAAGAGTGGGAACGTTGTGTGACTCCAGAGGCGGCCCGTCTGCAAGTTGCCCTACCGAGTCATCTCCCCAGAGGAGCAACGTCCCGTCTGTAAGGAGCGCTGCTGAGTTGCTGCCCGCGGCCAAGACTGTTTTCACCATCACACCTTCGGGCAGTTCTGGCATAAGGAGGGCTACAGGAACTGAGCGGAGCTCCGCTGAATCGCCCAGAGCAGTCGGCGGGCCTTCGCCGACTGCTAGGCCCGATTCATTCCGAGAGCCCCAAGCCAGGACGCGGCCGTCGCTGAGGGCAGCCAGGGAGAAGCAACTACCGGCCGAGATATCAACGACGGCCGCGTCGCCGGCGAGCGAAAGATCAACCTCGCTCGGGGGTTCCAGGTTGCCACCCAACTCGGGGCTATTCCCCAACTGGCCTGCTGCATCCGAGCCCCACGCCCAAACCGTCCCATCTTCGAGGAGCGCCAGCGAAAAGCCGTGTCCGGCGCTTACCTTCCTGGCTGGTCCGAGGCCCTCCACGCGCCTGGGAACGGGGCTGGAGGGAAGCTCGATGCCAGCCGCGCCGCACACCGGATAAGTCATGCCCCATTGATAGACCGCTCCCTCGCTTGTTAGCCCGAGGTTAGCGTCGATGTCCACAATGTCCTGAAGTCCCTCGAGCTGGATCGGTTCTGTCCAGTCGTAGTCTTCTAGGCCCACCCTGCGCAGCCCAAACAGCTCAAAGTCGTTCCAGATCCAGACTGTTCCATCGCGCCTGAGGAAAAGGGAGTCGTCAACCTCCACTACACCCGAAAGGTCTTCGAAGGGGACGTGTGCGATCTCGCCGTTATCGGGCAAGGGCTCGTCCGGAAATGCCTCGACCGTGCCGTTGCGGCGCACGACCAGTACATGCCCTCCCACGTGCGCCACTGACGCCACCCCTCGCAAACGGGCCACCTGCCACGGCGAGTTGTTTATCGGGCCCCCGCCCCCGTGTCGCTCATGCGCCGGCGCGCCGATGCTGCGGCCCCATTCGCAGAGGATCACTTCGTCCTCCTCCAGCGTTACGGCCACCTCCGGACCACAGCCGTTGTTGTATGCCGGCCCCCCGGCAATGATGCCGTCCTCCGAACCCGACGAAGGATCATCCCCCGGCGAAAAACTCTGCGCTGCCGCCACCGCAACGCCTGAGACGGCAAACAAGGCAAGGAGGCCCACTGTAGCCCCACGCCGGGGCGTGCCGAAGAGGATGTCGAGGATGCCGGGGCGGGGTTTCCGCCCGGCTATCGACTTCAGGAAGGCGTCGTGGCGCTCGCTAAGACTGTCTGAGAACGGCAGCGACGATTGCAGCGCCGACAGGCCGGGGAGCGCGCGCAGCTGGTCGACAAAGGCGACGGCGGAAAGATTCTCGACGCAATCCTCGACGGTGGCGCCTTCGCGGATCGCCTCGTAGCAGCGATCTATTCGCTCTTCCTGGGTCATTCCGGAGCCTCCTCAAGGAGCTGGCGCATCCGGGTCAGGCCGCGCGCCTGGAGGGCAGTGATCGCGTCCGCTGACCGCCCCAACACGTGACCGGCCTCCGCCAGCGACAGGCCGTGGAGGAAGCGCAGGATGACCACCTGCCGCTGGTCGTCGCCGAGGCTATCGAGCGCACGGACGACGTCCACGCGAAGCCCGGCCGCTTCAAGCTCCTCGTAGGAGTCGGCCCGGTCTCTAAGGGTCTCCTCGATTGCCCGCGCCTGCCGCACGAGATAGTCGGCGGTGAGGTTCCGCGCGATCTTGAACAGCCACGCGCGGATCGAGACACCGCGGTAGCGAAAGCGCGCGATCCCCGCGAAGGCCTCGACGAAAACCTGCGAAGCGAGCTCCTCGGCGGGGTGGTGGCGGCCGACGCGGACCAGGGCATACCTGTAGAGCGGCTGGAAGTTCTCTCTGAACAGCTTGGACCACGCATCCCGGTCTCCGGCGCGAGCCGCAGCTATGAGCCGCCGCTCGTCGCTGCCGGATCTTGCCGCGGCGATCGGCTGCGTTCGCGCGATCATCTACTAGTTCTATCCCGCGGCGGGCCTGAAAACCGTCACGAAGCTCCCAATCGGCCGACCGAAACCTCTCCCCTAACCCCTCTCCCGACCGGGAGAGGGGGATCAGGGCGTAAGTAGTCGCGCGACAGATGCGCCAGCGCAGGCACAACCGCTTGGCCGTGATGCATGACAGCGAGCAGTACAACGGCATCGCAACTCAGTTGGGGCAGGAGCACTTCCCCTCTCCCGGCCGGGAGAGGGGGCCAGGGGGAGAGGTTAACGATACTGCGGCTCACCTGAGCGGAGGCTAACCTGAGGCCATGACCCTCAGCCTCCCGGAGCTTGAAGACACCTATCGCCAGCGCTTCCCGAAGTCGGCAGCCCTCTACGAACGTGCCGGCGAGGTCTTCGTCGACGGAGTCACCCATGACACGCGACGCGTCCTCCCCTACCCGATCTACGTCGAGCGGGCCCAGGGCTCCCGTAAGTGGGACGTCGACGGCAACGAGCTTGTGGATTGGGTGTCCGGCCACGGGGCGCTGCTGCTGGGCCACAACCATCCCACAGTCATTGAGGCCGCGCAAAAGCAGCTCGCGAAAGGCACGCACTATGGCGCCGGCCACGAGGCGGAGATTCGCTGGGGCGAGTGGGTCAAGAAGCTCGTCCCGTCGGCCGAGAGCGTGCGCTTTACCTCTTCGGGGACCGAAGCCACGCTGTTGGCCCTGCGCATCGCCCGCGCTGCGACGGGCCGCACCCACGTCATTAAGTTCGCCGGGCACTTCCACGGCTGGCACGACTACACGATGCGCGGCCGCGGGGCCAGCAGCGACCGCGTCGCCGGCGTACCCGAACAGGTCGACGCCACCGTCAGCCTGCTCTCGCCCGAGATCGGCGCCGTAGCCGAGACCGTGGCAGCCAACGACGACGTCGCCGCCGTGATAGTCGAGCCGAGCGGGGCAGCCTGGGGCACGGCGCCATTGAAGGCAGGCTTCCTCCAGGAGCTGCGCGAACTGACGGCAAGCAAGGGCATCGTCCTGATCTTCGACGAGGTCGTGACGGGCTTCCGCTGGGCGCCGGGCGGCGTGCAGGAGCTCTCGGGTGTCATCCCGGACATCACGACGCTGGCCAAGATCCTCGCGGGAGGGCTACCGGGCGGGGCCGTGGCTGGGCGGGCCGACCTGATGGAGACGCTGGCCTGGATCCGCTCGCAGGAGAAACCCTCGCGCAAGATCCCCCACTACGGGACGTTCAACGCCAACCCCCTGAGCGCGGCAGCCGGTGCCGCCTGCCTCGAAATCGTCGCCGACGGTGTGCCCCAGGAGCGAGCCGACGCGACTGCGCTGGAGCTGCGCCGCGGCTTGAGCGGCGTCCTCCAGGAGTTGGAGCTGCCGGGTTTCGTCTACGGCGACAGCAGCACATTCCACATCGTCCTCGGCCGCGGCACCGGCGCCGACGGCGAGAAGGCCGACCGCGGCGAGATGGACGATGACGGGCTCCTTCTCGCCCCCTATACCCGCGCCGCTCTGGCCCTGCAGCAGGCGATGCTGGTAGAGGGCGTGCACCTCTTCAACATGGGCGGCCTGGTCTCCTCGGTGCACTCGCCCGAAGACGTAGAGAAGACCGTAGACGCGTTCCGCCGCAGCCTCCCCGTGGTCGAGCCCCTGCTCTAACCCGGGAGACTCGCGCCACACGCCCGATCCGGTATCCTCGGCTACCTATGAAAGCTGCTGTTTACTACGAAACCGGCTCCCCCGATGTCTTCCGCTACGAGGATGTCCCCGACCCCACGAGCCACCCCGGCGGCGTCATCATCGACGTCGAGGCCGTGAGCATTGAAGGCGGCGACGTCCTGAACCGCGCCGGCGGCGACATGGCCTCCAAACCGCATATCGTCGGCTACCAGTGCGCCGGCACGATCAGCGAGGTCGGCGCCGATGTCGGCGACCGGAAGGTCGGCCAGAGGGTCGTCGCCGTCATGGCCAACGGCTCGCACGCGGCAAAGGTCAGCGTGCCGGCCGCGGGCACCTGGCCAATACCCGATGGCCTCGACATCAAGGAGGCCGCCTGCATCCCCGTCCCCTTCGGCACCGCCGACGACTGCCTCTTCGAGTTCGGCAAGCTCAAGGCCGGCGAGACCGTGCTGGTGCAGGCGGGCGGCGGTGGGGTTGGGCTGGCGGCCATCCAACTGGCCAAGCGGGCCGGCGCCACCGTCATCTCGACAGCTTCAAGCGCCGAGAAACTGGAGCGCCTGCGCGAGTTCGGCATGGATCACGGCATCAACTACCGCGAGGAAGACTTCCCGGCCCGCGCCCGCGAGCTTACCGACGGCCGCGGCGTCGACCTCGTCGTGGATTCCATTGGCGGCGAGACGCTGCGGGGCAGCCTGGCTTCGCTGGCCTACCGCGGGCGCGCCATCAGCGTCGGCCACGCCGGCCGCGCCGAGGACGAGCGAATCGACCCGCGCGTCCTCCTCGAGGGCAACCGCTCGCTGACTGGCGTCTTTCTCGGCCCCGAGATCTTTATCAACCGCCAGCGCGTGCACCCGATGATCCAGGGTCACATCGATGACGTCGCCGCGGGCAAGCTGCGTGTCGTCATCGACCGCACGTTCCCCCTGTCCGAGGCGGCCGAAGCCCACCGCTACATCGAGAGCCGTAAAGCCGTGGGCAGGGTGCTCCTCATCCCCTGATGCGCTTCGTTATCTACGGCGCCGGGGCCGTCGGGGGAGCCATCGGCGGCCGGCTGTTTCAAAGCGGGCACGATGTCAGCCTTATCGCGCGGGGCGACCACCTCGCCGCGCTGCAAAGCGATGGCTTGCGTCTGCAGTGGGCGGACGGCGACGAAACGCTGCCTGTGCCGGCCGTCGCCAATCCATCAGATATCGAACTTACCAACGACGACGTCGTCTTCCTCTGCATGAAGACCCAGGACACCGCGGGTGCGCTCGCGGCTCTCCATGACTCGGCGCCGCCCGGCGTCGCGATCGTCTCTGCGCAGAACGGGGTTGAGAGTGAGCGCCTCGCCCTGCGCCACTTCGCCAATGTCTACGCCATGGTGGTGATGCTGCCGGCCACGCACCTCGAGCCCGGCCACGTCATCATCTCCTCGGCGCCGCTCACCGGCATCCTCGATATCGGGCGCTATCCCACGGGCAGCGACGGACGAGCAGAAGAGATCTCCAAGACGCTTGCCGCCTCGACCTTCAGCTCAGCCGTCGACGAGCGTGTCATGCGTCAGAAGCATGCCAAGCTGCTCATGAACCTGGGTAACGCCCTGCAGGCGGCCTGCGGCTCGGGGGCCGAGGCCGGCGATATTTATCGCCGGCTCCGTGAAGAGGCCACCGCCTGCTACGAGGCGGCCGGCATAGACTGGGCCACTGACGATGAGGTGCGGGAGCGACGCAGCGGGAACCGCACGCTGCAGCCGGTCGCCGGCCAGGGTCGGCAGGGCAGCTCGACATGGCAGAGCCTGGCACGGGGCCAGGGCTCCGTCGAGGCAGACTACCTGAACGGGGAGATCGTCCTCCTCGGCCGCCTCCATGGGGTGCCGACGCCGGCCAACGAAACGGTACGCCGGCTGGCCAACAGCCTGGCGGCCGAGGGTCGACCACCGGGGACAGTCCCAGTTGAGGATGTCCGGCGGTTGATCGACGAGGCGGGGTCGAGCCAGGCAGCGGGCTAGGCCCGCTGCCCGCTGACTCAGGAGAGCGGCGAGAGCCTGCCGCTGATCGAGACATAGCCGTGGGGCAGGTTGGTCGAGCTAGAGCCGACCACGTGGCCATCGACCTTCAGCGATCCCCGGGCCAGCGCGTCTGCGCATTCAGGCGCCTTGGCGCCCGTTCCTCCCAGGAAGTCGCCGTTGTCGACCGGGACCGTGGCACTTGCGCTACCAGGTCCGTTCTCGAATGCGTAGAAGAAGTGACCGCCGCTGGGGCTGAAGCGCTCGGAGCCTACGCCAACCGACACCTCGCACGCTGGCAACGTCGAGCCCGCCATCGTGGCGTCCTTCGAGCCACTGCCACCGGCCTGGGTGGCTACCCGACACTGCATCCGGCTGTCGCGACAGCCACCGCCGCCTTCGCCGCCCTCGAAGTAGACGGAACCGTTACGCAGTGATGTGTTGCCCTGGCCCACGAGTGCCCCGTTCACGAGGAGGCGCGCCTTGAATGTGGCGCCCGCGGGACATGACGATGCGTAGGCCGAACCGAACAGGAAAAAGTCGTCGGCAAAGCCCCTCAGGGTAATCGCGCCCGTGCCCTTGAACGTGCGGTGTTGGGACCCGCTCGTGGAGTTATCGGCCACGAACAGGTCGATCTCTACCTCGCAGGACAGGTCGCTTGAGGTGGCGCGCAATGTGATGCGGTTAGAGCCTCCCGCGTCGGCGGGGTCGCCCCCATCGCTGAGCCAGGCGCCGACCAGTGCGACCACGACCACTGCTAGAAGCGCTTTTATCATTTCGGTCTCCTTTCGCGGGTTGCGGGACTAAGGATCACGCACCCCCCGTCCAAAACATGGGCGGGCATGCGGCAAAGGTAACGCTAGTCAGCTCGCGAGGGAGGTGGCTCGCTCTGGCGATTATGTAAGCTGTGAGCCTTCTGTGAGGTTGACGCCGAAACGGGCGGCGAGGCCGAGGCGTTGATCTCTAGTGGGGCATCTCGTTGGAACGCTGTCCACGACAGTGCTACCCTTTGTTAAATAATTGGTAATCTTGGTGATCGATATTATCGGGGAACAGGCCGGTGGCTGACACTCCTGGCAGACCCGAAGACAACCCCTTCTTCGGCGTAACCCGCGACGCCCTCAGCGACGCCGATAAAGCCGCTGACCAGTCCCCTGGCGACGGCGCCAGCGGGGACTCTTCGGCCACGCCCCCTCCCCCCTTCGCGGCCAATGGCAATGCCCTGCCCTTCAAGGTCAGCGGCCAGACCGAGCCGGTTAAGGTCCGCAAGGTCGACTCCGTCGCGACCTCCGACCCCTTCCGCGGGGACGACCCACCCACACAGGCGACGGAGCTCCCCGCAAAAGCCGCCGCTCCGGCGCCCATACTGCCGCCCTCGGCGACCTTCAGGCAGTACCCCGACGAGGACCTGCCCAACCGATCCTTCCCGCCCGAGCCGGGCCCCGACGACTACATCTACGCCCACACCCAGCGTGTGCGCAGCGGCCGTGGCGTCCACGCGTATGACTACGACGACCACCGGCCCTTTTACGCCGATCCCCGCATCTGGGGGTCGTTGCTCGCAGCTGCCTCAATCGGGGTGATCCTGGCCGTCGTCGTCGTTTTGGCCGGCGGCGGCAAGGATGACAACCCGGGCCAGGTGGCCGGCACAGCCGACGAAAACGTCGAGCCGGAGGTCACCATCCTCGACCCGCAGGAAGGTGCGCAGCTTAACGTCGGCCAGCCCGTTACTGTGCGGGCGACGATCACGCACCCCGACGGCGTGTCGCAGGTGGACCTCCAGGTCAACGGCGCCGCTGTGGGCAGCTTTACCCCCGAGCCCGGCGACGACGGCGAGCCGCCGACCAGCGTGGAGGCGACGATCGAGTGGACGCCGTCCGACCCTGAAACCTACACCCTCGCCGTGTTCGCCTTAACCCCCGAGGGCGAGCGGATCAGCAGCGAGCCCCAGCGCACCGTGTTGGCCCTTATCCCTGCCGGCACCGAAGCCTTCGTGCGCGCCCTGGAGCCGGCCAACGTGCGCAAGTACCCATCGTCGGATGAGGTCAGTCCGACGTACGGCCGGCTCCAGCCCAACGAGGAGCGCAAGATTCTGCAGCGTACGGTCACCGATACCGGGGACTGGTACCTGATCGAGTTCCCGGCAGCCGTGGACAACAACGGGCAGGGTTGGGTGTTCGGCCAGCTCGTCGAGGTCGAGGGCGACCTCAGCACGGTCCCGACGGTGGACCCGCCTGCTCTGCCGACGCCCGAGCCCACGGCGACGGAAACGCCCACGGAGACGCCCACCGAGACCCCGACGGAGGCGCCCCAGGAGTTCGACCTCGAAGCCGCCGGCTACGACCCCGACGCCGGTTTCCTGGAGATCAAGAACAACGGGCCGGGCAACTTCCCCGGCGGGACGGTCGTCGTCCTCTTCCTGCTGGCCGACCTCGAGAACGGCTGCTTGCCGGCCGAGCAGAGTGGCCGCTATGAGTTCCCCAACTTCAACGCCATCCCTGCCGGCGACGTTGTCAGCCTGGGCATCGACGTCGACCCACCGGAAGGTCTCTACTGCGTGGCCATTGAGGTCGAGGGTGACACCAACCCGGACAACAACTACACGCAGGTCTATCAGAACGTCCCCGAGGAATAGGTCTCTCGCGGGCATCCTGTGAAGCGTCTAAAATGGAGGCCTGGCGGCCGTCGCCTTGGCGACTTCCGCTGCGCGCGCTAAATTGCCGAGTGGTGCAGCGGTAGCACAGGGGACTTTGGATCCTCTGACCCAGGTTCGAATCCTGGCTCGGCAGCCACTCACGCGGGTGCGTGCATTCGCTCCTCGGTAGCTCAGTCGGTAGAGCGGGCGGCTGTTAACCGCTAGGTCGTAGGTTCGAGTCCTACCCGGGGAGCCAACACCCCTTTCCGAACCACCGCCCCCTGAACCGCTTGCCGAGGCTCATCCCCGGCAGCTGGTGAAGGGTCGATCTGACCCGGTACCACCTCAATCGGACGTTCGTTGCGAAGGCTCCGGAACTACCATCCGGCAGTCCGTCGCGCTCGCGATCGAATGACCGGAGAGGTCTCGGGATCGCCTTGCTGAAGCTCATGGCTTGCCCACGCGTGGAACGTATGTGCTACACTTCAAGGAGCGATAGACTCGATGAATGAACGAAGGCCTCCTCACTAACCGCGAGGTTTCCTCGCTCTTGATCGTGGGTGGAGCCGTTGTCTTTGCCATCTCTCAGCCCAAGCGGAGTGAGATCTTCCGATCAACCGTCGGAGTCTTGCGTACGGCACTAGCACCCAAGATTGTTATCCCGCTGGTCACCTACTGTACCTGGCTTCTCGTGACCGTTCTCGCAGCCAATCGAATTGGTCTTTGGGAGTCCGCACTGTGGAAGCCGTTCACCTTATGGCTGCTGTTCTCAGGGCTCGTGTTGGTCGTCAGCCTCAACGACGCAATACAAAAGCCTGGCTTCTTCCGCTCGGCCCTGGTGAAGACGGTTGGAGCGGGTGCCTTCGTCGAGTTCCTCTCTGCCCTCCAGTCCTTCCCGTTGTGGTTCGAATTGCCAGCACAGCTCATTGCGGTCTTTTTCGCTGGCGTTGCCGCGGTTGCGACGTACGATCCTAAACTCGCCCCAGCGCGGCGCGCGGCGGTTGGCTACCTCGCTGCATTCGGCCTCTTGTCCCTGGTGTGGGCTATGGCGCACGTGTGGCGTGACTGGGACGTGCTGGATAAGGCGACGCTGATCAAAGAATTGGCGATGCCCATCTGGCTGACTCCTGCCGCGCTGCTGTTCGTTTACCTGTTCGCCGTCGTCGCAACTTACGAAGGGGCGTTCATGCGAATGCGGTTCCGGGCGAAGGGGCGGTCAGTGCGAAGACAGCAGCTCGCGATGGTCGCTCGCGGCAACGTTAGGCTGGACGCGGTGAAGCTGTTCTCCACCGGCGTCGCCGCCCGGCGCTTGGCGGACGCCATGGGCTTCCGAGGCGCTTGGCGCGAGATTGGGTACCTAAGGCAGGAAGCCAAAGACCGCGCGGCTGCCGAGAGGATTCAGAACAGTCGCCTTATGGAAAACGCCGGAGTCGAGGGCGTAGACGAGTCGGGACGACGGCTGGATCGGAGGGAGTTCGAAGCTACGCAGAACTCGCTCAGGTGGCTAGCGACGTGCCACATGGGCCACTACCGAAACGGCAATCAACTGTATAGGGCGGACCTGCTTCCGCTCGTTGCATCGCACTTCGAGCGGCATGGGCTGCCCAAACAGCACGGAATCGAAATGCTCGTGTCCCCAGAAGGCACCGGCTGGTGGGCTTTCCGGAGGACAGTGACGGGTTGGTGGTTTGCTATTGGAGCGGCTGGCCCACCGCCAGACGAATGGCTCTACGACGGACCCCTGCCACCCTCCGGCATGCCTGCGGAGCCAGAGTGGGACCGGTTCGCGCCAGGCCGAGCCTCGCGTAACTGGATATGAGGCGCCCTTCGCGCGAATCACTGCGCGTCTCGGATCTGCAATAGGCATCTTAGACGTCGTGCCCCAGCCCGCCAACGGTTTAACAGATGTGGCCAATTTAAGGGCGGAATCGAACCGGGGTTGATGCTGCCGGCGCAGTAGTATCGGGAGCTCCGGCTCAGCGGCGCGGGAACTCAGCCGGTAGGTCGCGGGACGGGAAGCCCAACCGCAGCGCCAGCTCCATCGCGTAGCGGTCGGTCATGCCGGAGACGAAATCGGCGGCCCGCCGCAGCGGCGGGTCCTCGGCCAGCTGATAATCCGAGTCGATCTCACCGGGGTTGTCCGCGAAGTGCTCGAAGAGAAAGGAGACGACGCGCTGCGCCTTGCGCGCCTCCTTCACCTGGCCCTCCCACAGGTAGACCCGCTGGAACATGAACTCCCGCAGCTCGTTAGCGGCGCGCAGGGTCTCGCCCGACATGGTGATCGCGGGAGCGCCCCGGTAGACATACTCGCCGGGGCCCAGCGACTCCACGGCCTCCCACGAGGCGTCCGTGATGTCCGCGACCATCGTGCTGATGCGCTGAGAGTGGGTGCGGCCGAGCTGAGCACAGGGCTCGGCCGGCAGCTCGTCCTCACGCAGCAGGCCGGCCCTGATCGCGTCGGCGATGTCGTGGTTGAGGTAGGCGATGGAGTCCGCGAGCTTGACGATCTGGCCTTCTAGGGTACTGGCGGTGCCCCAGGCCTCGTGCTCAATACCCTCGCGGACCTTGGAGTGCTTGACGACGCCCTCGCGCACCTCTCGGGTCAGGTTGAGCCCAGCACCATCGTTCTCGAGGCGGTCGATCACGCGCAGGGACTGCTCGTTGTGGCGGAAGCCCTCAGGCATAACGTCGGCCAGTGCCTGCTCGCCGGCGTGGCCAAAAGGCGTGTGGCCAAGGTCATGCGCGAGGGCGATAGCCTCGGCCAGGTCCTCGTTGAGGTTCAGCGCCCGCGCAACTGTGCGGGCGATTTGCTGGACCTCCAGGGTGTGCGTGAGTCGCGTGACGAAGTGGTCTCCCGTGGGCGCGATGAAGACCTGGGTCTTGTGCTTCAGCCGACGGAACGCCCGTGTGTGAATCACGCGGTCGCGGTCGCGCTGGAACTCGGTGCGATAGCGCGGTGCATCTTCCTCGCGGTCGCGCCGCGAGAGCCGGGAGCGTGCCGCCACCGGCGCCAGCTGCTCTTCGCGGCCAAGCAGCCGTTCGTGGACGGCGTCATGCCGGCCATCGGCGGTGGACGGGCTGTCGTGATCGACCACTTCCAAGTTGACCATACGCCTAGCGGCAGTCTCGATACCTGTCGCGTCAACTTTTGTCGCCTCGAGCAACGGTCGGCGACAGGATCTGCTCCGGTCAAAGAAAAGGGGCGCCGAAGCGCCCCTCAACTATCCGGGTTGGCTCAGGGAACTACGCTGCTTCCCGGCCCGAAGGGAGTTGGGTCACAGCCGTTACCCCGTCCGTCGCCGTCGGAGTCGACCTGGCCCGGGTTCACCTTGGCCCGACAGTTGTCAACACTGTTGTTGACGCCGTCACCGTCGAGGTCGACGTCACATTTGTTGCCTCGGCCGTCCCCGTCGAAGTCGCCCTGGCCCGCGTTCGGGAAATTCTTGCAGTTGTCGTCCTCATTGGCGACGCCATCATCATCGCGGTCCGGGTCACAACGGTCGCCGGTTCCGTCCTCGTCCCGGTCACGCTGTTCAGCGTTGGGGTTGAGAGGACAGTTGTCAGTCTCGTCGAGAACACCGTCATTGTCGTCGTCGGTGTCGCAGGCATCACCCTGGCCATCATTGTCCCGATCCTGCTGACCTTCGTTGATGGTATCGGGGCAGTTGTCTTCGGCATTGGCAACACCATCGCCATCGTTGTCGGTCGCAGGCTCGCTAATAGCTACCTCATTCTCGTCACCATCGCCGGGAGCACCATCGGTGCCAACAGTTTCCGCGTCGAGTACGGCGTGGGCCCTGGCTGTAGTCCCAGGAGTGCCGGTAAAGGTGGAGAAGGCGACGCCATCCGCAGTGCCATCGCAATCCGGCGCGAACTTGGCCGCAGGCTTGAAGCAGACCTGAGTACTATCCAGGATTCGGCCGCCTGCCGGATCGGGGGTGGGCAAGTTGCCTTCGGCGTCCTGGTTCAGGTCAGCGGAGAGCAAAGTTGGGGCTCCCCCGGCGGCAATAGTCTTGCCCCCCTCCATGGTGGCTAGAGTCAAGACGAGCCAGCCGTCGGCATCTACTGAGGACTCAGTAACTGAGTCACAGTCCGTGCCCGATGTCTCATTTGGCCCGTTGTCGGGGCCCTCGTTGCAGCCCCACCAGTTGTTCCTCAGATTTACATCGACGTTATCGGCATCGTCGTAGGCGCCGTAGGCGGTGTTGGCCGCAATTCGGTTGAAACTGCCTTCCAAATCGGCGGTGGCCGAGAGGGCGTTCTCGTCGATGCCGATGCCGAAATCGGCCCCGGTAATCCTGTTGCCGGCTATCAGAACGTCATCATGAGGCAATCCCATGCAGTCCAAGGGCGGCCCGCTCGCGGCGGTGGAGCCCACGCTTCTGGGCGCCGACACCTCGCAGGCTTTGAGGTAGACCCCGCTCCAGCCCGACGGTGGCGCTGTCACCTCTATTTGGCCCACCGCGCTGGTTCCAGTAATGCTGTTGCGAACGATGTCCGTTTCGGAGGTGCCCTGGGTGAGGATGATGGCGTTGCAGCAGAACTCGGCATTGTCGTCTCGGACGTTGATGATGTTGTCCTCGACGGAGACGAGCCTTGTCGTCTCCAGGACTAGAGCACCATCCTCGAGAGCGCTGTTATTGGCAATGGTTATTTCCTCTGCCGCCCCGCCCGATTGTGAGCCTGAGCCGATGAGATGTAGCCAGGCGCGGTCATGGCCTGTAAAAGCGTTGAGTTCAATCGTCACGTCAGTGGCACCCAGATCGCTAAAGATTCCGATGCCCTCGACCGGACACGCGCCGCCGCACAGGTCACCATTGTTTCCGCTAATGAGGTTTCGCCTGACCGTGATGTCAGAGCCGTTCAAATAGATACCCAGTCCGTTGTTCTTGACGATGTTGTTCAAGATCAAATGCCCTGAGCTCGCGGCACTGATATCGAGACCCGCACCCAACTCGCCAGTGCCGTTGGAGTTCTTAAGTGTGAAACCATCGACAACCACGTTGTTGGCCTGGATGAACCAGCCGTTGGTGACGTTGGACTCTGTCAGCTGTGCGTCGGGCCGGGTTCGTGCATCCACTCCCTGGTTGGCGCCGTGAAAACGGAGACGCTTGTCTACCGTCACTGTTTCGTTGTAGACCCCGGCCTCGACGTTGATCGTGTCGCCGGCCACCGACTGGCTTATGGCATAGGTGATAGTCCGGCAAGGGGCTCCCGGGTCTGTGCAGTCGCCGCTGTTGGTTCCCGAGTCGTCGACGTAGCGGCTCGCCGCCAGAGCGTTCCCTGGCTGTATGGCCGCCAGAACGAGGGCCACCAGAGCGGCGAGCAGGTAGATTCCGCCTTGCCTGGTGGGGAGGGTGAAAGCCATGGGGACCTCGCTTGTCTGTGTTACGGATCTGAGTCGCGGTGCCGGCAGTGCTCCAGGCCGCCGGCCAGAAAAATTATGTGGCTGCCATCGGGTAGCGGCAACACAGTGACCGAAAACTAACCTTTCGGCAACGGTTGCCCGCCATTGGTCGCAACCTGCCGGCGGGCTACAATGGCGCCACAAGAAGCGCCCCAAGGAGAAACCGATGGTCGACTTCACCCTCTCCTCAGACGTCAAGGCCTTACGCGAGCGCACCACGCGCTTCATGGAGGAACACGTCTACCCCAACGAGCACGCCTTCGAGGAAGGCAAGAACGGCCAGCGCGAGGAGCTGATGAAGGACCTGCAAGGCCGTACGAAGGAGATGGGTATGTGGGCGCCTCACCTGCCCAAAGAGGCAGGCGGCATGGGCATTGGCTTCCTCAACTACGCCTATATGAACGAGATCCTCGGCCGCAGCCCCCTGGCGCCGCGTGCCTTCGGTTCGCAGGCGCCGGATTCAGGGAACGCCGAGATCCTGCACCAGTTCGGCACGAAGGAACAGCAGGAGAATTGGATGCGGCCCCTGGTCCAGGGCGAGATCAGGTCCTGCTTCTCAATGACCGAGCCCGAAGTCTCCGGCGCCGACCCTTCCGGGCTCCAAACCCGGGCAGTGCGCGACGGCGACGACTTTGTGATCAACGGCCATAAGTGGTTCAGCAGCGGTGCCATCGGTGCGAGCTTCGCAATCGTTATGTGTGTGACAGACCCTGATGCTGAGCCGCATCGGCGGATGAGCCAGATCATCGTGCCCACCGACACGCCGGGCTTCAACATCATCCGTAATGTGGCCGTGATGGGCGAGACCGACGGCGCCCACTGCGAGATCCGCTACGAGGACTGCCGCGTGCCGATCACCAACCTCCTGGGCGAGGAGGGCGATGGCTTCCGCATCGCCCAAAAACGCCTCGGTCCCGGGCGCATCCACCACTGCATGCGCTGGCTGGGCCAGGCGCAGCGCGCCTTCGAGCTGATGTGCGAGTACTCGCTTACGCGCCACGCCTTCGGCGGCCCGCTCGCCGAGAAGCAGACCATTCAAAACTGGATCGCCGATTCGGCCGCCGAGATCCAGGCGGCGCGTCTGCTGACACAGCACGCGGCCTATAAGATCGACCAGGGCGACGAAGCTCGCGTCGAGATCTCCATCATCAAGTTCTTCGGCGCGAAGGTCCTCCACGACGTTATCGACCGCGCGATCCAGACCCACGGCGCGCGCGGTGTCTCGGGCGATACCCCGCTGGAGGGCATGTACCGCAACGCCCGCGGGGCCCGCATCTACGACGGCCCCGATGAGGTCCACCGCATGGTGGTGGCGCGCAGAATCCTCAGCTCCTTCAAGAAGGGGCTCGGCTGGCAGTTCGAATAATGGAACACGAAATCCTCTACCGGCCTTCGTACTCCTTGCTGGTCCTGCGCATGCAGAGCGGCGAGGAGGTCGTCGCCGAGACCGGCGCCATGGTCAGCATGTCCAACTCAATCGAGGTCAAGACCGACACGCGTGGTGGGCTGCTGTCCGGCCTGAAGCGCTCGGTGCTTGGCGGCGAGTCCTTCTTCATCAACACCTTCCGCGCCAACTCGAGCGGGGAGATCAGCTTTGCCCCCGCGCTGGCGGGCGACATTACCCACCTGGAGCTCAGAGGGCAGGAGGTCTTCGCCCAGAGCGGCGCCTACCTCGCCAGCGCAAAGAGCGTGGAGGTGGATACGAAGTGGGGCGGCGGCAAGAGCTTCTTCGCCGGCGAGGGCCTGTTCCTGCTGAGGCTCACGGGCATCGGCGACGTCTGGCTCTCCTCCTACGGCGCTATCCACGAGAAGGTCCTCGGCCCCGGCGAGACCTACGTCGTCGATACGGGCCACATAGTCTCCTTCGACGGCTCGATGCGCTACGACGTGCGCAAGATCGGTGGTCTGAAGACCACTTTCTTTGGCGGCGAGGGGCTCGTGGCTGATTTCACGGGGCCGGGCCGGCTGCTCATGCAGACGCGCGGGCCGGCGTCTTTCCTCGACTGGCTGGTGCCCAAGCTGCCCAAGCAGAGCGGCAACAACTGAGGCTTACTTCGGGTTGGCGAGCGCGGGAATGACCAGTAGCCCGGGGGGAGATGACCCGGACGTAGGGGAAAGATTGGACCCGACGCCACTGCTCGCAGCCACGAGCTCCTGGAGGTGGCGACCGAGATAGCCGCCTCGTGTCCGCCCGAGATCGCGCAGGAGATCTTCCTCGCCGGCTCGGTCTCGCGCGGCTGGGCCGACGAGTTCTCCGACCTGGAATTGAACTTCATCGCCGATCCAATCCCGACCGAGGAAGAGCGGAACGCCTGGCTCGGATCGATCGGCGCCGATCCCATCATTCCGGATAGCGACTGGGAGCCGCACGGCTCACAGTGGGTCATCTTCTGCTACGACGGCGTCTGGGTCGAAGCCGGCTGGCACGAGCCCTCGCAGCTCCTTGAGGCTATTGAACAAATCCTCGCGGGAAAGGGGGACCCGGATCGCCTGGCCGGAGCCCTGGCTTACTGCATCCCCCTGCGCCCGGGGCCTTCGCTCAAGCAGCTGCGCCGCCGGTTGTCCGTCTACCCCAAAGAGCTGCGGGCAGCCAGTATCCAGCGGGAGCTTCGGGGCTGGCGGTTTCCTCACTACCTCGCCGGCCGCCGGGCAATGGTGGAACGCAATGACAGTCTGCAGCTCGCGGTCCTGCTTCTGCAAGACTGCAAGTCCGTACTTCGCGTGCTCTTCGCCCTCAACCACAGGTGGGAGCCGAACTTCAAATGGCTGTCGCACATCGAGGACCAACTAGCAATCAAACCGGCGAACCTGGCCGAGAGACTTGAGTCGGTCCTTGTCGGTGAGGAGCCGCATGCCAGGGTGACCGCCATGCTGGCCCTCGTCCGCGACACCCTCGCGCTGGTTGAACCGTCGGAGGAGCGCGAGCGCGCCCTGGCTATCTTCAGCGAACAGATCAACGGGGAGCCTGAGAGTCCCGGGCGATGAATCGGCCGTTCGGCTGGGAAGGTCAATCCGACAGGCGCTAAAGCACAGACCCCTCTAACGGCCTCTCTTGTCGCCCTTCGGCACCATTCACATGAGCCGAATGGCCCTATAGCGCCTCGCATCCGCCTCCTAGGCTCGGAGAAATAGCTCTCCAGGAGGAAAGGTTGATAAACAGATTTCTGATAGCCGGCGCGCTCATCCCCGCGGTATTGCTCTTCGCGGCGGCCTGTGGCGGCGACGACGACGATGACGTCAGCGAAGAGGGAGACGACGGTGGCGGCGAGGCTTCAACGGAGCTCACGGTGGTAACCGTGGACAATGCCTTCGAGCCCACCGATTTGACAGTCCCCGCGGGCGAGGAAGTGACCGTCACCATTCGCAATGACGGCACGGCGCTGCACAACCTCCACGTCGTCGCCGACGGGCAGGACTTCGTCAGCGAGGACCTCAACGGCGGCGACGAAAGCACACTCACGTTCACAGTCGGCGAGCCCGGGACCTACGAGTTCATGTGCGACTACCACGTCCCGGACATGATCGGCGAACTGACGGTCCAGTAGGACTCGGCCCGCGAAACAGATTCGGAGGAAGTGAAAATGGCTGCTGTCACGAGGAGACAACTCCTACAGGGGGCGGCGATTGGCGTCGGTGGATTGGTCATCGGCGGCGTCGCCGGCCGAGCCCTGGGTGATGACGATGGTGGGGGTGGCGGCAGCTCCGGGCTGAGCGGGTCATCGTCCGACATCGCCGAGGCTCGCGGGCTCAGTCCCGAAGACGTACGGCACGCGGTGCAGACGTTTGTCGGGCCCAACAACGCCGACGAGTACTACCTCTTCGCCTCGGGGGGACACTCCGGCCAGGTCATGGTCATCGGAGTGCCGTCGATGCGCATCCTGAAGGTCATCGCGGCCTTCACACCAGAGCCCTGGCAGGGCTATGGATACGGCTCAGACTCCTCCGACCCGCTGCTCGCAGCGGGCACTGACAGCGCGGCCGGCGGTATGTCCGCGTCGCGCGGCCAGTTGACCTGGGGCGACACGCACCACCCGGCGCTCAGCGAAACTGGTGGAGAATACGACGGACGCTGGGCCTACATCAACGACCGCGCCAACGGCCGGATCGCGATGGTCGACCTGCGCGACTTCAAGACCAAGCAGGTCTACGACGTCCCAAACCTGGCCACGTCGCACGGCGGGGTCTTCGTGACCCCGGACAGCGAATACGCCCACATCTCGACGATGACCCCCACCCTCCTCGAGGGGACAAACGTCAACGAAGCCCTGGAAAACTTCGCCGAGTCCTTCCGCGGCTATTCCACATTCCTGGCGATCAACCCGGAGACGGGGCGCTTCGACCTCGAGCGCAGCTTCCAGGTTGAGCTGCCCCCATACACCCAGGACCTCGCCGACTCTGGAAAGCTGGCCAGCGACGGCTGGGTCTTCATCAACTCCTACAACTCGGAGATGGCCTTCGGCGGGGTGATGGAGGGCAATGACCCGATCGAGGCTGGGGCATCGCAATCCGACTACGACTACCTGCACGCCATTAACTGGCGGAAGGCCGAGGAGGCCGCAGCGGCCGGGAAGACCGAGACGATCAACGGGATGCCGGTGATCAGGCTGGAGACGGCCGTTGAAGAGGGCATCCTCTACCTGATGCCGGAACCGCGCAGCCCGCACGGCGTCGATGTGGCGCCCAACGGTGTCTACCTCTCGGTCGGCGGCAAGCTTGACCCCTTCGTCACGGTCTACTCGATAGAGAAGATCCTAGAGGCGATCGAGGCCGAAGACTACGAGGACACCGACCGCTACGGGATACCGATCCTCCGCTTCGACGCCGTGGTCGCCGGGCGCGTTGAGGTTGGCGCCGGGCCACTGCACACCCAGTACGACGACAAGGGCTACGGCTATACGAGCCTCTTCGTCGAGAGCGCCGTAGCCAAGTGGTCCCTGGGAGAGCCGTATCACAGCGGCGAGGATGCCTTCAAACTCGTCGACAAGCTGCCTGTGCACTACAACATCGGGCACCTCTGCACGATGGAGGGCGACACCGTCAGCCCGGCCGGAAAATACCTCGTGGCGCTCAACAAGTGGTCGGTGGACCGCTTCCCGGTCATCGGCACGCTGAAGCCACAGAACTTCCAACTGATTGACCTGGAGACGGGCGACACCATGGAGCTGATGAGTGACACGCCAATCGGTCTCGGCGAGCCGCACTATGTCCAGGCGATCCGTGCTAATCGGATCAGGGCCTGGGAGGTCTACCCGCCCGGCACGAACCCGGGCACGATGGAGGCCGACCCGAACGCTGTGGCCAGTGGCGAGGAGCGTGTCGAGGAGAACGGGGACACGGTAGAGGTCTGGGGCAGTGTCCTGCGCAGTCACTTCACACCCGACATCGTCCGCGCGAGGGAGGGGCAGCAGGTGGTTATGCACCTGACCAACGTGGAGACGACGCCGGACGCGACGCATGGCTTCGCCATCCCTCGCTACAACATCAACCTCAGCCTTGACCCCGGCGAATCCACAACCGTGGAGTTCACGGCGGACCTGCCCGGTGCGTTCGCCTACTACTGCACCGAGTTCTGCTCCGCCCTTCACCTGGAGATGCAGGGTTGGCTGCTCGTCGAGACGGCCTGAGTCGGACCGGGGACCGGGAGATGATCAGCCGCAGACGATTCCTCATCCTGGCCGGCGCTGGCCTGCCCGTGGCCGGCGTCGCCGTCCTCGGTGTCAAGCTGGTGCCGGCTGATCAAAGCCCGGCAGCAGCGGAGCCGTCCATCAACTACGGGGGTGAGTCCTGTCGGCACTGCAGGATGGTCATCGACGATCCGCGTTTTGCTTCCGCGCTGCGAGGCCCAGACGGCGAGCAACACTTTGACGACATTGGCTGTCTCGTCGCGTCAATCCCGCACGGGACAACGGGCAGCGAGTACTACGTTCATGACTTCGTCAGTGGCAAATGGCTCGAAGCCACATCCGCCTTCTACGTGCAGTCGGCCAGCATCCTGACGCCAATGGCCTACGGCCTTGCCGCCTTTGGGACACGGTATAAGGCGACCGCGGTCGCCGAGATGAACGGTGGGAGCGTCCACGACTGGGTGAGTCTCGTGGATCACCTGGAGATCCAGGGGTGAGATGAGCCTGCTTTCGAACCTCTGGGGCAAACGCGAGGACGACGAGGCTGCAGACACGCGGGAGCTTGCGGTTGACTGGATCTGGGTCAGCTGCTCGCTCATCGCCGCCGGCCTCCTGACGGCGTCCTACTTCCTGCCCCTGTGGCAGATGGAACTCAAGGCCCCGCAGTATCCGAATGGTCTCCACCTCCAAGCCTACGGCACGCGAATGGAGGGGGACCTGAATGAGATCAATGGGCTCAACCACTATGTGGGCGTGAAAGCAATCGAAGAGGACGAGATCGTCGAGCTGAAGCTTTTCCCTCTCGCGCTTGCCGGCGCGATCACCACCCTGGTCGTTGGCGGGCTGCTGGCGCGGGGGCCGATGCGGGCAGCGGTGGCCCTCGGTGTGTGGGCCTTCCCGCTTGGTCTTCTGGCCGACCTTCAGTTCTGGCTCTACCGCTACGGCCACGACCTCAATCCAAGGGCCGCACTTCGTTTTGAGGAGTTTACGCCAAAGGTTATAGGCAGCACGCAGGTAATGAACTTCCATACAGAAAACACGGTGGCAGTCGGCTTCTGGATGATGGTGGGAGCCGCCCTGGCCGTCACCGTGGGCCCACCTCTTCTGCGCTTTCTCCGCGACAGCTGGAACAACACTGGGCAACAGATCGCCACTGCCGGGCTGGTCATGTGCGCCGGCGCTGGCTCAATGCTCTGGCCGCAGGAGGGCGCCGAGGCGGCCGACCCGGCGTGGCTGTCCGAACGGATCGCACGAGCGGAACCGGGCGAGGTAATCAACGTGGTGGCCGGGACCTATCGCGGCCCACTGCGGATCGACAAGACGCTGACCCTTGTGGGAGATGGGATGCCCATCATAAGTGGCGATGGGCGCGGCGACGTGATCGTGATCTCCGCCGCCGGCGTCACTATCAGGGGCTTCGTCATCGAGCAGTCCGGCCGGGAGGTGTCACTGGAGCCGGCGGGGGTGCGGGTGACGGCAGACAACGCCACGATCGAAGGAAACGAGATCCGCGATGTGCTCTACGGGATCGCGCTGCAGAACAGCGACGGCCACATCGTGCGCGGCAACAGCTTGAGCAGCTTCGAAGAGTACGATAGCGACCGCCGAGGCCACGGGATCTACCTGTGGGAGACGGAGCAGAACCTCATCACCGACAACATCGTCCGCAAGGTGAAGGACGGAATCTTCCTTGGTTTCGCTTCCGACAACGTTATTGACGGCAACGAGGTCAGCGACTCCCGCTACGGAATCCACTACATGTCTGCCACCAACAACACAGTGTCAGATAACCAGTTCCGCTCGAACGTCGCCGGCGCCATCGTCATGTACTCAAGCGGCGTCGAGATGACGGGTAACGAGTTCGAGGGACATCGTTCTGCGGCATCGGGATTCGCCGTCCTCCTCAAGGATGTCGACTCAATCGTCATGACGGACAACCTGATTCATGACAACCGCCTCGGCATGACCATCGAGGGGACTCCCAATACACCTGGTTCGCAGGCAGTGGTCCGCAGGAACCTGATCGCCTACAACGACACCGCCATCGAGCTGGCCACGACCACCTCCGTGACCTTCACGGAGAACAGCTTCATTGGTAACGACTACGCCGTCGAAACCAGAGGCGGGAGCCTTGAGCACCGCAACGAATGGAGCCTGGACGGGCGGGGCAACTACTGGGACATCTACAGGGGCTATGACGCCAATGGCGACGGCATCGCCGACCTGCCCTTCCGCTATGAGGGCGCCTATGACGAGCTGGTCAGAAACAACGCGGCGCTAAAAGCCTATGCCTTCACCCCGGCCAGGACGGCACTCGACCTCGCAGCCAGCTGGTTTCCGGCCTTCAGGCCGGATCCGACAGTCGTCGATCGACACCCTTTGATGTCGCCGGCGATAGAAATGCCATCAGCGGGCAAGGCACGGATCGAGGATTCCCTGCTGCTCTCAGCCGGGCTGTTGCTGGCGCCCCTTCTCGTCCTGGCTATTGCCGGCGGCGCCTATCGCCGCAGATGGGCAGCATGCTGAACCTGAATGGCGTCTCGAAGAGTTACGGCGGGAAAACCGTCGTCAGCGACGTCCAGTTGTCGCTCGAACGAGGTACAGTGGCGGCGCTGCTGGGCGCCAATGGCGCGGGCAAGACCACTCTAATCAAGTGCATCGTCGGGCTGATCTCATTCGAGGGCGACATTGAGGTCGGCGGGATCGATGTCAGACGTCACTCCAAGGAAGCACGCCGCCAGATTGGCTACCTGGCCCAGAACCCCGGCCTGCATGCCGACCTGACGGTCGGCGAAACCGCCGTCTTCCATGCCGAGCTCAAAGGGGTAGCATCGCGAAACGCCCGCCTGGCAATCGAGACAGCAGGCCTTGAGGCTCACGCCGACAAGGCCGTGGGATTGCTCTCCGGCGGCATGCGCCAGAGGCTGGCGCTCGCTCTGGCCCTGCTCGCGGACCCGCCATTCTTGATCTTTGATGAACCAGCCGCCGGACTGGACACCGGGGCTCGCCTTGAGCTCAGACGGCTCGTCCAGGAGCAAAAGTCTCGCGGCAAGGCCATTCTGCTCGCAACGCACTGGCTGGAAGATGTTCCCTACATCGCCGACCAGGCTTTGGTTCTCGAGCGCGGCCTTACGGTCTTCGCCGGGCCGGCGGCCAAACTGGAGGCGGCCGGCGCACCCACCAGCCGGCTATACCTGCGGCTGAACGGGCACGGCGCCGAGGCAATGGACCTCTTGCGAACGATGCCGAGAGTGGCGGGCGTCGCCCTTTCCGGCGACTGGCTCGCGGTGACGTGCTCACCTGATAGGAAGGCCGAGGTAGTCGAGACACTGGTGAACGCCAGGCTCAAGATCCTGGATCTACGGGTGGATGAATCGCGGGTTGAGGAGGCGCTCCTTCATCTGCGCGATGGAGTTGATGCGCTGTGAACGGAATGCTCGCAGTGTTGCGCAAGGAGCTGCACGACGCGGTTCGTGGTCGCTGGCTGATCGCCTTCGCCGCCAGTTTCGCTGTCCTCGCGCTCTTCCTCTCGGTTCTCCAGCGCGGCGGGGAAGAGGTTGGCGCCGAGGGCTTCACGCGCACCACGGCCGGCCTGCTTAACCTCTGCCTGCTGCTGATCCCTCTGCTCGCGCTGGTGCTGGGTGCGGGGTCGATCGCCGGTGAGCGAGATCGAGGGACCCTGGTCACGCTGCTCTCGCAGCCGATTTCGCATAGCGAGCTGTTGCTCGGCAAATACGCGGGGTTGCTGGTCGCCGTCTGGTTGGCCGTACTCGGCGGTTTCGGCGTTGCGGGCCTCCTGGCCGCGCTCCTTTCGCCGCTCGCCGATGTTGAGCACTACCTGCTGTTCGTCGGCCTTTCCGGAGTCCTGGCCAGCGCCATGCTCAGCGTGGGCCTGCTTGTATCTGTGCTCTCCGACGGCCGGGTTAAGGCCATGACCGCGGCCATCCTGATATGGTTCGTGTTCGTGCTCTTCTACGACCTGGGGGCTATCGGCCTGGCCCTGCACGTCACTTCGTCGGGCCAGTCTCTACTCGTCGCGGCCCTGGGCAACCCGGTTGAAAGCATCCGCATTCTTGCCATCCTGAGCCTGGAGCCTGACCCGACGGTGCTCGGCCCCCTCGGTTCCTACCTCTCCCAGGAATTGGGGAAGTTCTGGAGCGTGGCACTGCTCTGCGCAGGGATCATGGCCTGGACGCTGGCGCCGCTGGCGGCGGCGATCCTGGTCTTCCGCCGGCAGGATGCCTGAGGTCTTCGGCATGGCGCCCGGCGCCGCAGGCTTGCTGGAAATGATCGAGCCAGCTCTTGCCGCCAACCGAACAACTGCGTTCCCGGTCGTTGCGTCGATAGAGGCGGCGCCTTATTCCAGGTAGCCCCTCCTCGCGCTCCGCCGATCCGGGATCTTTGAGACTCAGCCGGACAGATTTAACAATCCCCTGACAGAATCGCCGCCCCACGGCCCGACGCTGGGTTTGTGGCGTTGGGCCGCAGCGGACACTTGTGCCTCTGACTGACGCACATCCCCTCGGGCACTGGCCCCCTGAACTGGCCCCCACTCTCGTCGAAGAAAGAACCCGGTGCCTCGCTTTGCCGAGCCCCGGCCACCTGCCGTGGCCGATCAGACTGGGCATGCAACACGAACCGGAAGGCGCTCCGCTGAGTGTGGGCAGCCCGGTCGCCCGCTTCGTCACCCGGTTCGTCGCCGTCATACCAGCCGGCCTGGCACTGGCCATCATCGCCGTCCACGTCTGGGGCTACCTTGCCTTTCCCAGGACGCTCGCCGCGTTTCTCCTGGCCTTTTACGTTTATTGGCTTTGGAAGTGCTGGACCATCTCCTCTCACGCGGTCCGCGGGCTGAAGCGCATGAAATCAGCCGAGGCGACGGATTGGAGGCAGGAGTACGACGCCTTTGTCGGCCCTCGACTCGACTGGGATCGCGTTGGTCACGTCGTCCTCATCCCCAACTACGGCGAACCCGAAGAGATTCTTCGTTCGACCCTCCGTTTCCTCGCGCAACAGACGGAGCAAGGGACAGCGTCGTCCCTGTCCTGGCCATAGAAGCTGCCGAGGCGAACAGCCCGGCCAAGGCAGAAAGGTTGAAGTCCGAGTTCGGGGGAAGCTTCAGGGAGCTTCTGATTACCATTCACCCGGCCAACCTCCCTGGCGAGGTTCGGGGGAAGTCCTCCAACGAGAACTGGGCAGCTCGGCGGGCCTACGAGGATCTCGTGCAGCGACGGGGAATGAACCCCGGCCACATGACGATAACGAGCTGCGACGCCGACGCCCGTTTCCACCGCTCGTATTTTTCCTGCCTGGCCTCCAAGTTTGCGACCGACCCCAACCGCTATCGGCGGTTCTGGCAGGCCCCCATCTTCTACTACAACAACATCTGGCGTGTGCCCGCGCCGCTGCGCATTCTCAACGGCCTCGGGGGCCTCATTCATCTCAGCAAGTTAACGCGCCGCCGCGTCGTCTTCCCCCAATCGACTTACAGCCTCTCGCTGCGCATGGCCAACGAAGTTGGCTATTGGGATCCCGATGTCGTCTCCGAAGACTGGCACATGTTTCTCAAGTGGTTCTACGTGCTGAAGGGTGAGGTTCAAGTAGAACCGATCTACCTCCCGGTCGGCAATGACGCCGCCCTGGCCGACTCCTATGCCGGGACGCTGGTCAATCACTACCTCCAGGTCAAGCGCTGGGCCTGGGGCGCCGAGGATATCGTCTACGCCTGGCGGGCGGCCAACCGGCAGCTCGACATCCCTTTTCGCCGCCGCTTTCTGCGCTTTTGGTACGTCTTTGAGAACCATGTCATGTGGTCGAACCAGTGGTTCGTGCTGAACATGGGCGGCACTACCGCGCTGCTGGTCAGCACATTCTTTGGCGCGCGCATCCTTCCGGAATGGTTCCAGATCGGCAGCAGGTTGATCCTCACGCCATGCCTCATCCCAGAGGCTCGGCCCGCGACCACCGGCGCACCTCTCAGGTCTGCGCAGATTCAGCGAACACCTCTGGCTGCCCGCCCTTCCCGCCACGAGCTTCTTCTTCTCGGCGCTGCCTCGCTCGACGCCCAGCTGCGGCTCGCGCTCGGTCAAGCACTCGTCTACCGAGTGACAGAGAAGGCCGTCCCGCCTACCGATGGCGGAGCCGAGTTCCTGGCCGCCCCCAATTGAAGCCCCGACGCGGCCTCCCTATACTCCTTTGAAGGGCGACGCGTTCTCCGAAGCGGAGTGCGCGTATTTTTTTTGTCATCCGATGGCCATACTCGACGACCTCAAGCAGATAGAAAGCCAAGCCCTGGGTGAGCTCGCCTCGGCCGCCGACGAGGGCGGCATAGACGACTGGCGCATCCGCTACCTGGGCCGCAAGCAGGGGCGCCTGACCAACATCCTCGCTCAACTGCCGTCTCTGCCGATTGAAGAGCGACGGGACGCCGGTGCGGGTGTCAACCGGGTCAAGAACGCCCTCGAATCGGCACTGGAAGAACGCCAGCGCCAGCTCCTCGATGAGAAGATCCACGCCGCGGCGCGCGACGCCATCGACGTTACGCTCCCGGGCCGGCCTCTACCCCGCGGGCGCCTCCATCCGGTCACCCAGACCCTGGACGACATCCTGGACGCCTTCCGTGAAATGGGCTTCCAGGTTAGCGAGGGCCCGGAGGTCGAGTGGGACCACTACAACTTCGAGATGCTGCGCATCCCCCGCCACCACCCGGCCCGCGACATGTGGGACACCCTCTGGGTCGACTATGAGCGTGACGGCGAGCACCCTATGCTGCTGCGGACGCACACCTCGCCCAACCAGATCCGGATCATGGAGAAGACCGAGCCGCCAATCCGCGTCGTCGTGCCCGGCCGCTGCTACCGGTACGAGGCGACCGACGCCACCCACGAGTGGATGATGACCCAGGTCGAGGGCCTCGCCGTCGACGAGGGCATCTCGTTCGCCGAATTCAAGGGGACGCTCTACGAGTTCGCCCGCCGCGTCTTTGGCAAGGACCGCAAGGTGCGCTTCCGCTGCGACTACTTCCCCTTCGTCGAGCCGGGCGCCGAGATGTCGATCGACTGCTTTCTCTGTGGAGGCAAGGGTTGTCGCGTCTGCGGCGATGGCTGGATCGAGATCATGGGCGCTGGCATGGTGCACCGCGAGATCCTCGAGAACATGGGCTACGACGCCGAACGCTACACGGGCTTCGCCTTTGGCCTCGGGGTCGAGCGGGTCTGCCTGCTGCGCAACAGCGTCGAGGACATCCGCCTCTTCTACCAGAACGACCTGCGCTTCCTGGAGCAGTTCTGATGCGCATCCCCCTCGAGTGGCTGAGCGACTACGTCGACCTGCCAATGCCGGCCCGTGAGCTGGCCCACCGCCTGACGATGCTCGGCCTCGAGGCCGAAGCAATCGAAGGATCAGACTGGAGCGGCGTGCGGGTCGGTCTCGTTACGAAAGTCGAGCCGCACCCCTACGCCGACCGCCTGCGCCTGGCCACCGTGGAGGCGGGAGACGGCGAACACACCGTGGTCTGCGGCGCGCCCAACGTCGCCGCCGGCCAGAAGATCGCCTATGCCGAGATCGGGGCTCGACTCGTCGACGGCCACAGCGGCGAGCCGATGGTGCTGAAAGCCGCCAAGATCCGTGGCGTCGAATCGGTCGGCATGGTCTGCTCCGAGCGCGAGCTGGGAATCTCCGATAAGCACGAAGGCATCCTCGTGCTGCCGGAGGATGCGCCCGTCGGGACGCCGTTGAGCCAATACCTGGCGACGAGCGTCATCGAAACGACGCCGACGCCCAACCGGCTGGATCACTTCTCCGTAGTGGGAACAGCTCACGAGGTCGCGGCAATCAGCGATCAGGCCGTCCGCTCGCCGGGCGATAGCTACCCTACCGACGGCGAGCCCGCCGCGGAGCTGGCCACCGTTGAGATCGAGGACCCAGATCTGTGTGCACGTTATGTCGCGACGATCGTTCGCGGCGTCAAGGTCGGCCCGTCTCCAGATTGGATGCAGCGGCGCCTCACCGCGGCGGGAATGAGGCCGATCAACAACGTGGTCGACATCACGAACTACGTCATGCTGGAGTTCGGTCAGCCACTACACGCCTTCGACTATGACAAGCTCCGCGGGCACCAGGTGATTGCCCGCCGTGCCCGCGCCGGAGAGAGCATGATCACCCTCGACGGCGTGCGCCGCGACCTGGACAGCGAAACGGTGGTCATCGCCGACGCGGAGCGCCCACTGGTCATCGCCGGTATCTTCGGCGGCGAGGACGCCGAGGTCAGCGACACCACGACCAACGTCCTGCTCGAGGCAGCCAACTTCAACGCCGTGAGCACCCGCAAAAGCGTGGCCAGGTACGGGTTGAAAACCGAATCGGCCGTCCGCTTCGAACGCGGGGTTTCTCCGGCAATGCCCCCGACGGCCGCGCGCCGCGCCACCGCGCTTTTCGTCGAGCTCTGCGGTGGAATAGCCGCACCGGGCATGATCGATGTTTATCCGGGAAGGCAGCCCATGGCTCCCGTCGACGCGACTGACAAGCGGCTTATGCAGGTCCTCGGGGTCGCCCTGCCGCGAGACCAGGTCAGCGCAGTGCTGACCGGCCTCGGCTTCGACGTTGAGCGCATCGTGGACGGTTTCCGCGTAACACCGCCCCCCTGGCGAACCGATGTCAAGATGGCCGACGACGTGGCCGAGGAAGTCGCACGCATCGTCGGCTACGACGAGTTGCCGACCAGAACTCTCTCCGGGCGCCTCCCCAGGTTCGAGCCCAACGAGCGCGACTTCAGGGAGAAGGTCCGGCGGGGACTGGTCGCGGCCGGCCTGCAGGAAGTCATCACCTACTCGATGACGAACCTCGACGAGCTAAAGCGCGTGCTGCCGGCCGGCGAGCTTGAGGTGCGCCCACCGTTGAAACTGCTCAACCCGCTGAGCTCACTGCACGAGCTGGCCCGCACGACCCTGCGGGCCTCCATCCTGCGCACCCTGTCGGGGAACCTGCGGCAGGTGCAGGGGCCGGTCGCCATCTTCGAGATCGCCGCGGTCTACTGGCCTCGGACGGATGACCTGCCCGAGGAGCGAGAGCGCGCCGTGGGCGCTATTGCCGGCAGGAGCCTGGATCGCTGGGGGCGGGAGGCCGAGCCGGTCGACTTCTTCAGTGCCAAGGGCGCCCTAGAGTCGCTCCTGGCGGGCCTGCACATCGCGGCGGAGTGGTCGCCGGGCAAAGACCACGCGCTCTTGCCAGGACGAGTGGCGGCAATCAAGTCCGGCGAACACGAGCTGGGAGTGCTGGGACAGCTGGACCCCAAGATCGCCGCCTCATTCGAGCTGGACGAGGATGTCTTCCTCTTCGAGCTGGACATCGAGACGCTGCGGCTAGCCGCGCCGGCGCGGGTTGTCGCGCAACCCGTCGTCCGCTTCCCAACGGTTACCCGTGACCTCGCCCTGATCGTCGACCGTGACATCGAGTCCGAGCGGATACGCCGCATCCTCGTGCAGAACAGGCTCGTCGTCTCGGCCCGGGTCTTCGACGTTTACGAGGGTGAAGGCGTCCCCGCCGGCAAGAAGTCGATCGCCTTCTCGGTGACCTTCCAGGCGCCTGATCACACCCTTACCGACGAAGAAGTCGACCGCGCGCAGGCGGGCATTGTCGGCCGTCTCGAACGCGAGCTCGGCGCCAGTCTGCGCGCCTAGCCTCAGCTCTTCGGGGGCAGGTCCAGCTTGTAGGTCACCAGTCCGCGGGCGACTTCCCTGTCGCCGCTGGTCAGCGAGACCTCGAGGTAGATCAGCTGGCGTCCGCGCCGAATAACTCGGGCGTCGGCCACCACCTCAGCGCCGCGGGCCGCTTCCAGGTAGTTGATTGAGAAGCCAATGGTGGTCCCGCGGGCGCCCGCCATATCGCGAACGGTCGACCAGGCAGCGGCCGTGGCGGCCATATCGAGCAACCCCGCGATGGCGCCGCCGTGGACGATGTCGCCGACAGTAACCAGCTCGTCGCGGAAGGGCAGAGAAAAGCGAGCGTGGTCGTCCTCAATCAGCTCGACCCGCGCGCCAAGCAGCTTGCCGTAGCCCGAGCCCACGAAGAAGGCCGCCAGCGGATGCTCTGCCACAAAACCAGCTTAGCCAGTGTGGAACTAACTACGACCCGAGAAGGAGCCAGATAAACAGCGTCGGGCGCTACCGTGAGGCCTGAGTGGCGGAAGTCGCGGCCTCTTGACCGAGTATTGGAGAATGGGGATATAGAGGATAGGAAAATGCGCAGAGTCAAAGCTGTAAAGCTGACACCGGAAGTGATAGAGGCGCGTTTGCGGGCCTATGAAAGGCGCTACGGCATGGACAGTGCTGAGTTTCAGCGACGCTGGGATCGTGGCGAGTTTGATCATGGCCCGCACGACGATGATTTCTTCGCGTGGGCGACTCTGATCGCTTTCACCTCCGAAAGAGTAGAGTCGCAAGCCTAGTCCGCCGGGTGCACCTTGAGGACTACTTCGAAGACGTTGTACGTACCCTGGAACAGGGAACCGGTGGTCAGTTTCCATCTCATCTTGAGATTGAGTATCGAGACGAGGAGTGGGGAGCGATTACCGATACTCTTTCACTCCCAAACGGCTGGAAGCTAGACGTCAAACTCTCCGTGGACATGCGCCTGCGGGGCAGGCTGTCCGTGTTTCCAGAGTGGCGGTCGTATTCGTTCCAACTGCGCGACGCGACCCACCGGCTTGTATGGCGCTTCGACAACTGGCCGCACCACCTTAGCATCGCCGGCTTCCCGCACCACAAGCACGCCGGGCAGGAGGAGCAGGTGCAGGTAGGCAGGATCTCCAGCTTGAGGGAATTACTCAGGGAGCTGGAGGACTCGCTGCCCGCCGTAGTCGCGGCGACTCGACGCCCTGTGGCAGGCAAAAGGGCTATATTGACATCCATCTATATAGTACGCTAAACTCCGCACATGGTACAGGAACTGCAGGAAGTCAGGTTGAGCGAGAGGCCGTGGCGCGAGACTCGCTGCTGCCCGACCGAGCCGGCCGCGCCACGAACGGACAGTGCGCCAACGGTCACGGTCCTCAAGGCGCTGGCCGACGAGACCAGGCTGCGCATCGTGCAAATGCTCGCAGAGCACCAGGAGCCGCTCTGCGTCTGCCACATCGTCGACGCCTTCGAGCTCAGCCAGCCCACGATCTCGCACCACCTGCGCCAGCTGCGTGAAGCGGGCCTGATCAGCGGCGAGAAGCGGGGCCTCTGGGCCTACTACACACTCAACCGCGACCAACTGCGGCAAGTAAGCGGGCAACTTTTAGCATCCTGCTGTTAGCAGGAAGAAGGAATGGCAATGGTTACGCAAAGCAAGGACATCAAGCAGGACGTGCGGGAGCGCTACGGCAAGCTCGCCGAAGAGGTCCAGGAGGGCGCCTCTTGTTGCGGCTCCGACGCCGGCGCGGACTCCATCATCTCCAACCTCTACGCCCAGGGTGAGCTGGCCGAGGTGCCGCTGGAAGCGGCGATGGCCTCCCTCGGCTGCGGCAACCCGGTCGCCCTGGCGGAACTGGGAGAGGGCGAAGTCGTCCTTGACCTGGGCAGCGGCGGCGGCATAGACGTCCTGCTCTCGGCCAAGCGGGTCGGACCAACGGGCAAGGCCTATGGGCTGGACATGACGGATGAGATGCTGAGGCTGGCGGAGAAGAACAAGGCTGCCTCGGGCCTGACAAACGTCGAGTTCCTGAAGGGCGAGATCGAGGACATCCCGCTCCCCGATAACTCCGTCGACGTGATCATCAGCAACTGCGTCGTCAACCTCTCCCCCGACAAGGACGCTGTGCTGGCCGAGTCGCTGCGCGTGCTGAAGCCCGGTGGCCGCTTCGCCATCTCGGACATCGTCCTGATCAACGCCCTACCCGAAAAGGTCGAGACGAGCGTGAGCGCCTGGATCGGCTGCGTCGCCGGCGCCCTGCCGGCCAACGACTACATGCTCAAGCTGCTCGACGCCGGCTTCGAGAACCCGAGCATCGAAATCACACGGACCTACCGCGAGGAGGGCTTCGTCGGCCGCAAGTCGGGGCTGAGCGACGCCGAACGCCAGCAGGCCGCGAACGCTTTCGTCAGCGCCTTCGTGCGGGCACGGAAGCCGCTTATTGGCAAGACGCTGGAGTTCGTGCCGGTGGCCGAGACCTCTGCCTGTTGCGGAAGCACGGCCGGATCGAGCTGCTGCTAGCTCTGAACCTAGGGGTCTGTTCACCCCAAACCTGAATCACGTTCCTAGGACCTGCGGCGCCTCCGATTACAGAAGGGGGCGCCGCAGGTGCGTTTGTTGCGTCGGGCGCCTGGCGGATGTATGCTTCGGCCAGCCCCGAAACGCAGGTGGGCCATGGCCATTCGCCCCATCACCCTGGTGGGTTTCATCTTCACCCTCGTGCTGGCCCTCGCCAGCCAGCTAGCTTCTCCGCGTTCGGCTCATGCGGCTACCTTCACCGTCGACCGCTTCGACGACCCGGCGCCCAGCACCGCTGCGGCGTCTTGTGGCGCGGCGGCTAACGATTGTTCGCTCCGGGAGGCCGTGCGCAAGGCCAACTCCACGACGGCGGCGGATGTTATCGAACTCGCCGACGGCGACTACACGATCACGCGGGCCAACACCACTAGCGCCGGCGACAATACCGCCCTGCGCGGAGACCTCGACATCACCCAGCCTCTAACCATCGAGGGCGCGGGCAGGGACGCCAGCAAGGACCCGGGCAGGGCGGCGACCACGATTCGGGCCGGCCAACTAGACCGGATCTTCGACATCCGCTGCTCCCCATGCAGCGTCGACATCCAGAGCCTGGAGGTCAGAGACGGGCGGGCTACCAACCAGAACGGCGGGGGCATTCGCATCGTCGCGGGGGCCAGCGTCTCGCTCTCGCGGGTAAAAGTCAACGAGACCGAGACCGTCATGGCGAAGAACGGAGGGACGCCGGGGCACGGCGGCGGGATATACAACGCCGGCGCGCTGGACCTCACGAACAGCATCGTCAGGGAGGGGCGCGCCGACGGCGACGGCGGCGGCATATACAACGCAGCAAACGCCACGTTGACCGCGTTTAACTCGACGGTATTTCGGAACGACGCCGACAATGCAACGCCGGCACTCGGGGAGGGCGGCGGGCTGATGAACTTGGGCACGGCCACCCTTGAGGACACCGTTCTCGCCAACAACAACTCGAACAACCTCGGGGGCGGAATCGCGAACTACGGCTACCTGACCATGACGGGGGGAGAGCTGCGGGATAACTTTGCGTCGCTCCAAGGCGGCGGGGTCTACATCCAGCAGACCCTTACCCTCTTCGACCCGTCAGCCACTTTCCTGGGGACCGTTATCGATTCCAACATGGCCTCTTCAGGTGGGGGTGGCTATCAGGCTTCGCCTGGCGGCCTGCTGAAACTGGTTGGCGCTACGGTTAGCCGTAACCAGGCACAGTACGGCGGCGGGGTCAGCGGGTCCTCCGGCATCGAGATCGAGGGCGGCACCATCAGCGGCAACACCGCCACCAACGGTGGTGGCATCGCCCTGCCCGTCGCTTCGAGCGTGGTCGACGCCACGATCTCAGGCAACACTGCGAGCCAAAGCGGCGGCGGAGTTTATTTCGGAGGGGGCACGATCGAGCGATCGACGATATCCGATAACACGGCCGGCTCGTTCGGCGGCGGGCTGTTCGTAGGGGCCGATGGCATCTCGACCAATGTGACCTTCAGCGGGAACAGCGCCAACGCCGGCGCCGGTGTAAGCGGAAACGTTGATGTTGGCTACGCAATCGTCAACAGCACAATCGCCTTCAATATCCTGATCGGCGACTCCCCCTCCGTCGGAGGAATTATGGGCAACGGCGCCCTGACAATCGAGAACACGATCATCGACAGCAACGACGGCGCCGAGTGCGCCAATGTCGAGTCCGAAGGGGGAAACGTCGCTGACGACGACACCTGCGATTGGGAGCTGGGGTCCGGCGACGACAAGAACGGTAACCCGATGCTTAACCCGCTCGGCGACTACGGCGGGCCCACGTTCACGCACACGCTGCAGCCTGGCGGCAGCGCGCTCAACTGGTCCTCGACCACAGGCTGCCCCGATATCGACCAGCGCGGCTTTACCCGCTTCAAAACGGGCAACACGGACAGCCTCGACCACTGTGACGCCGGGGCCGTCGAGATGCAGCGCTGCTTCTACGACGCGGCCGATGGCAATGCCAACTTCGAGACGATCTCGGGCACCGACGGCAATGACGACATCGACGGCACCGCCGGCCCTGACGTGATCGTCACCTACACCGGCGACGATACGATTGATGGCCTGGGCGGCGACGACCGCCTCTGCGGGCGCGGAGGTAGTGACACCCTCCGGGGCGGCAACGGCGAGGACAAGCTCGACGGCGGAGCCTCAAGCGACACCTGCAACGGCGGGTCACCCATGACAGGTGACGAAGCTCAAAACTGCGAGATCGTGGTCAATATTCCCTGACCGCCGGCGGATGAGCTCCTAAACTGCGAGACCGAGATCCCCTCACCCGCGACCTCGAGGAGCGTTTCGCGGCCCTCTACGGCCGTCCGCCCGAGGTGACGGCGCGGGCTCCCGGGCGCGTCAACTTGATCGGCGAGCACGTCGACTACAACGACGGCCTCGTCCTGCCGCTGGCCATCGACCGTTACTGCCATATCGCCGCCGCCCCGCGTGAGGACGGACTCCTGCGCATCCACTCGCGCGAGCTCGACGAGACCGTCGAGGTCCATTTCCGGCAGCCGCCGGCGGATCACCACTGGAGCGACTACGTGGCCGGCGTCGCCTGGAGCCTCTCGCGGGCGTCCGAAACGGTACTCGGGGCCGACCTTCTGGTCGCCAGCGATGTCGCCCTGGGTGCGGGATTAAGCTCCTCGGCGGCCCTGGAGGTGGCGACGGCCTACGCCCTGCTCGCCCTGGCCGGCGATACCCTGGACCCCGTGGATGTCGCGCTCGTCTGTCAGCGCGCCGAGAACCGCTACGCGGGGGCGCAGGTCGGCATCATGGACCAGCTCACGTCGGCGCTGGGGGTAGCTGGCCACGCCCTCTTGATTGACTGCCGCTCCCTGGAGACGACAGCTATCCCCCTCGACGAGATCAGCGTGGCCGTCGTCGTCGCCGACACAGGGGTCAAGCACGAGCTGGCCTCCGGGGAATATAACCGGCGGCGCGAGGAGTGCCAGGCCGCCCTCGAACTCGTACGCAGAGATCACGGCGAAACCCGAGCCTTGCGCGACATCGCCTGGGAGGAAATAGACCAGGCCTCCCAGGCGTGGCCCCCACCTTTGAGGCAGCGGGCAAGGCACGTGACGACCGAAATCGAGCGCGTACGTCAGGCGGCTGCCGCGCTGGCGGTCGCGGACAATGCGCGGGTCGGGGCTCTCATGGCCGAATCGCACGCCAGCCTGGACCGCGACTTCGAGGTCAGCTCGCCGGAGCTGAACCTGATGGTCGAGCTCGCCCGCGGGCTTCCCGGGCTCCTCGGCGCGCGGATGATGGGCGGTGGTTTCGGCGGGTCCACCGTCAATCTGGTAGCCGCGCCGCTGGCTGAGGCATTCGCCGACAAACTGGCGGGTCTCTACGCCGACAGGACCGGCACGAGGCCCCAGACAAGCCTGGTGCGGAGCGCGGATGGGGCCGCTATCACGGTGTCAACCGAGCTCACACAGAAGCCACAAATCGTCTGACGCCCTCCAGAAAGGAATCTGGCGCCCGTTATGTGTAGACCGTTGCGCCAGTCGTCGTATAAACTCGCCCCTGATTAGCCTCCGCGCGGCTCCCTCAGGGGAGACGGCAATCAAACGAGGTGCTTATATGGCAGGTGATTCCATGCTTACTCCGAACTATTCCCCGGTTTTGTGGATAAAGAGGTGGGCTTTGGCGGGGCTGTTGGGCGCTCTGGCGCTTACAGCGTTCGCCATCATGGCGGGTTCCGGCGATGCCGAGGCCGGTAGGGAGGAGCCGCCCCCCACTGGGACGGAGGTCCCCACCAGCGAGCCCGAGCCCACCGGTACCGAGACCGCCTCCGAAGAAGCGGACGACAGGGGCACGGATGAGTCCGGCGCCACGGGCACCGAGGCAGAGCTAGGCGGCGGCAACCCCGACCTGGTCGTAACCAAGACGTCCGACACTTTCGACAATGTTTGCGGCAGCGATTGCTCGCTGCGGGAGGCAGTCGTTGAAGCGAACCGGCGCACCGGCAACGACACGATCATCCTCGAGGGCGACACATACGTCCTGACGATTCCGGCCTGTACGGCCAGCTGCGACCAGCTCGACGACGAAACCTCTGGTGACCTCGACATCAGGTCGAACGTGACCATCATGGGTACCAACGCCCGGCAGACGATCATCGATGCCCAGAACATCACGGACGCGGGCGGCGGCACCACAGGTCTCGACACCCGGGTTATCGACACCATTGGCGCCGGCGCCATCTTCGTTAAGCTGCAGGATTTGACCCTGCAGAACGGCGACTCAGATGACCACGGTGGAGGCTTCTCGAACCGCGTCGGCGCGACTACGACCCTGCTCCGCCTGACGGTGAAGAGCAACGACACCGACGGCGCGACAACGACCGGCGGCGGGATCTTCAACGAGGGCGAGATCGACATCACCCGCACCACCATCAACGGCAACACGACGTCAGGCATGGGGGGCGGCATCTTCAACGGTGGCGCAGGCGACATCGACATGGAAAACGTCACGGTCAGCGGCAACTCGGCCCCGGCGAGCGACGGCGGCAACCTGTACAACGCGGACGCCGCCGCCGAGATGCGGCTTAACAACGTAACAGTCGCCAACGCCACGAGTGGTGACGGCATTACCCGCTTCGCCGGCAACGTCCTCCTGAAGAACTCTCTGGTTGTTGAGAACACCACCAGGGACTGCACTGAAGTTACCGGCAACAATGCACAAACACAGGGCCAGAACACCGACAGCGACGGCACCTGCGACCTCAGCCCCTCGCTCGGCGACACGACCGACGGCGGGACGATCATCCAGCCGCTCGACAACTACGGGGGCCCGACCAACACGCACGCCCTGGTCCCAGGCAGCTCAGCCATCGACTCAGCCGACAACTCGGACTGTGCCTCGGTGGACCAGCGCGAAGTGCCGCGGCCGATCAACGGCGACAACGACCCCGGCGCGGTCTGTGACCGCGGCGCGTTTGAGCTTGCTACCTGTGCGGGCGCAACGGCGACCATCATCGGCACCAGCGGTCCCGACACGATCAACGGCACGGCGAACATCGACGTCGTCCTCGCCCTGGGCGGCGGCGACACGATAAGCACCTTCGGCGGCAACGATGTGATCTGCGCCGGCGACGGCAACGACACCATCAGGCCCGGCGTTGGCGCCGATGACGTTCACGGCGGTACCGGCGTCGACACCCTGGACTACGGCGCTGCCACAGCCCGCGTCGTCATCAACCTGACCACCAACACCACCGCCGGCCCCGGCTCTGGCCCCGACGACCTGGAAGGGATAGAGAACGGAATCACCGGCAGCGGCAGGGACTTGCTCGTGGGCGACGCCGGGGCGAACGTCCTCTCCGCCGGCAGCGACAGAGACTTCGTCTACGGGCGCGGCGGCAACGACGACCTGAACGGTGGTTCCGGCCTCGATGTGATTTATGGAGGCACCGGTAACGACGACATGTTCGGCGGTAGCGACGGCGACCGCCTGTACGGCAACGAAGGCGATGACGACCTCGACGGTGGCGACGGTAACGACCGCCTGGTCGGCGGCCAGGACGACGACATCATGATTGGCGGCGAGGGCAACGACCGCCTGATCGGCTTCGACGGCAACGACGAGCTGAACGGCGGCAACGGCAACGACCGCATTTCCGGCCAGGACGGCAACGACCTCCTATTCGGCGAGGCCGGCGACGATAGTCTCGATGGTGGCGCCGGCAACGACGAGATCGACGGCGGGACCGGGGTTGACCTGGTGACCTTCAACGGCGCGATCGCAGTCGACGCCAACCTGAACAGTGGCGTAGCCACGGGCAACGGCACCGACGACCTCGACAACGTGGAGAAGCTAGCCGGCTCCAGTGGCAGCGACACCCTGATCGGCGACGACCTCAACAACACGTTGAACGGTCGCGGTGGGAACGACCTGCTGATCGGCAATGGCGGCGACGACCGCCTGGTCGGCGGCCCCGGGGGCGACGACACTGTCAGCTTCCCGGGCAACACCTCGGTCAACGTCAACCTCGCCGCGGGGACGGCGACCGGCCACGGCAGCGACCTGCTCTTCGGCGTAGAGAACGTCATCGGCTCGGCTACCGGCGACACGATTACCGGCGACGGCCTGGCGAACAAGCTGGAGGGCGGCGACGGCGCCGATGATATCGATGGCGGCGGCGGACCCGATGAGATCCTCGCCGGCGACGGTATAGACGACGTGATCGGCGGCTCCGGCAACGACGACATCTTCGGCGGCGAGGGCGATGACGCGCTCGACGGCTCCGGCGATAACGACGACATCTTCGGAGAGGGCGGAAACGACATCCTCGACGGTGGCTTCGGAGTCGACAGCTGCGACGGCGGCACCGGAAGCGACTTCGGGATCAACTGCGAGGCTCAGAGCAACATCCCCTGAGCCACCTCTCCCCCTGACCCCTCCCCTTGATAAGGGGAGGGGGAAAAGACGAACAGCAAAGGGGCCGGTGGGTTTCACCGGCCCCTTCCTTATCTGTGAGACGGCTGGCGCTGCTATCCTGCTTGTGCGTAAAAGCACAATCCCCCGAGGTGGCGTTGGACCGTCTGCAAACCGGCGACCGCGTGCGTGAGCTTCTCGTCCCCTTTGGTGTGGATGAGAGCCGTTTCCTCGACGCGATGCACGCCATCCAGCATGAATACGGCTACATACCGCAGGAGGCCATGCCGGTCATCGGCCGTCATTACGGCCGCTCTCCCGCGGAGATCTTCGGCTTCGTCAGCTTCTACGCTGAGCTCTTCACAGAGCCGCCCGCCGAGCAGCGCATCGGCTGGTGCTCCGGGCCGGCCTGCCGGCTCAAGGGCGGCGTCAACATCCTCGAAGCGATCGAGGCGACGCTCGGCCTGGCCATCCATGCGGCAACACCAGACGACAAAGTGGGCGAGCACGCCCCGTCGGTCACGGCCGACGGCCGCGTCGGCCTCCACTGGGCGCAGTGCAACGGCACCTGCGGGCAAGCCCCACAGGTTTGGCTCAACGGCCGCGTTGTGGGGCCGCTGAACACCGTCGAAGCGATCAAGCTGGCCCGGGACCTCAAACAGGGAAAGACCTTCGAGTGGCAACCTACGCAGAGCTGAGGCAGGGCGCCGAAGGCCTCAACCAGGCGGTCGTCAGCCCGCCGCGGACGCTGATCCGCGTCGGCATTGCCACCTGCAGCCTCGCCCGCTATGCCGACCGGACGCTCCACGCCCTGGACCGCCTGATCGACGAGCAGGAGATCGAGGCCGACGTCGGCCAGGTCGGCTGCTCCGGCATCTGCTGGGCCGAGCCGCTGGTCGACGTGCGGCGCCCCGACGGCCGCCATGTGATCTACGGCAACGTCACCGTCGACAAGGTCGAAGCCTTTGTCGAAAAGGTGATCAAGTCCGGGGTAGACGACCCCGAATTGGCGCTCGGCACCTTCAACGAGTCCGCGGTCGATGGCGTCCCGCCGCTATCTTCGATCCCCTGGTGGGGCCTGCAGACGCGGCGCCTGATGGCCCGCTGCGGCGAGATCGATCCAGAGGACATCAACGAGTACATCGCCCGCGACGGCTATGCCGCGATCTCGAAGCTCCTCCTCAGCGGCGCGCGGCCCGAAGATGTGATCAACGAGGTCAAGGAGTCGGGACTCTGGGGCCGGGGCGGGGCGGCCTTCTCGGCCGGCACGAAGTGGGACTTCCTGCGCACTGCGACCAACGAGCCAAAGTACATCGCCATCAACGCCGACGAGGGCGATCCCGGCGCCTACGTCAACCGCAACATCATGGAGTCCGACCCCCACCTCCTCATCGAGGGCGCCCTGATCTGCGCCTACGCCACCGGCGCCAGCCGCGCCTTCTGCTACATCCGCGAGGAGTATCCGGTGCCGATCGAGCGCATGCAGCGGGCGACGGAGCGGGCCTACGAGCTGGGCATCCTCGGCCCCAGCGTGCTGGGCACCGACATGGCCTTCGACTTCCAGGTGGTCAAGGGGGCGGGCAGCTATCTCTGCGGCGAGGAGACCGGGCTGATCGCCTCGATCGAGGGCGACCGTGGGATGCCGAAGATCCGGCCACCCTTCCCGGCCCAGAAGGGGGTCCTCGGCCAGCCCACCAACGTCAACAACGTCGAAACCCTGATCAACGCTCCGCTGATCATCCTCAACGGCGTTGAGTGGTTCCGCTCTCTGGGCACCGAGATCAGCACAGGCTCGAAGATGTTCTCGCTCTCCGGACACATCCAGAAGGTAGGAGTGCTGGAGATGCCGTTCGGCACGCCCGTCAAGACCCTGCTCCAGGACGCGGCGGGTGGCCTGCCTGAGGGGGTGACCCTGAAGGGCATTCAGCCCGGCGGCCCGCTGGGCGGGATCCTGCCGGCGGAGGGCTGGGACCTCGACCTGGATCTACCGCCGTTCCGCGATCGCGGCGTGCTGCTTGGCTCGGGCGGGTTGGTAATCATCGGAGAGAACAACTGTATCGTCGACCTTGCGCTTTACTTCTCGCAGTTCGCCGAGGACGAATCCTGTGGCCGCTGCACCACCTGCTTCATCGGCACCCAGCAGATGGTCGAGATCCTGAGCAGGATCAAGGAGGGGCGTGGGCGCCGCAGCGACGTCGACAAGCTGAAGCTGCTGGGCACCGCCATGCAGTGGTCGAACTGCTTCCACGGCCAGGGAGCGCCGACCGCGGTCAAGAACACAATCCAATACTTCGAGGAAGAGCTCTACGAGCACATTGACCGTCGCCACTGTCGCGCTGGAGTCTGCAAGCCGCTGATCCGCTACGGCGTCACCCAGCCGGAGGCCGACCTCGAGGAGGCCGCTGATATCTGCCCTACCGAGGCGGTAGTCAAGGACGAAAACGGCTGGCGCATCCTCGGCGAGCGCTGCATCCGCTGCGACGCCTGCCGCCAGCTGGCCCCCGATTCAATCGCCGTCTTCGACCGCTTCTAGGCGGCCAGCCGACGGCCGCAAGCCATCGTGTAGTCGCGTGTCTCAGGAGGCTGTCTCAGAACTAGGAGGATGGCTCGGATTCGCCTGTTTTCAGCGAGCAACGGACTGCCAACCGAATCTGACAAGGCCAGCCTCGACGGCCGTGACCGCCATGCCTGTGCCGTTTTTCGGAGTTTTGAGACGGCCTCCTCAGACACGCCCGCGCCCCGACACGAACAGAGGCCGTTAAGTCGATGGCCAGCGAAGTTTCCTGTTGGCGCCAAGGGTGCCGAGTAGATCGCGACGAGGCGGGCAGGTGTCTTAGGTCGTTCTAGTCCGGTAACTGATCCTCCTACGACACGTGCCCCTACAGCGTTGGGTGGGTGCGGGTGCCGATCGCACCATGGCTAGAGCCAGTTGCGGTCGATGCCGACGAAGACCAGCAAGGGGAGGACGATGGAGCCGGCTGCGGCGCCCATCGCCGCCACGGCGGCGCGGTTGGCCGCCAGGAAGCTGACCCCGCGGTAGGGGTTGCCGTTCTTTTCGGCGATGGCCCGCGCCTTGCTGCGCAGCCGCAGCGAGTTGAGCATCACCGACACCGAGCTGAAGGCCATTGCGCCGCCGGCGACGATCGGCGTCAGCAGCCCGGCAGCCGCGATCGGGATGGCCAGGACGTTATAGCCGAAGGCCCAGAGCAGGTTCTGCCTGATCGTCGTCAGGGTCTCGCGGCTGAGGCTGATGGCCTCGGCGATCTTGGAGACATCCCCATTGAGCAGGGTGATGTCGCCGGCCTCGATGGCCACGTCGGTGCCGGTGCTCATGGCGATGCCGATGTCGGCCGCGGCCAGTGCCGGCGAGTCGTTGACCCCGTCGCCGACCATGGCCACCGAAAGCCCCTCAGCCTGCAGCGCGCGGACGAGCGCCAGCTTGTCTTCGGGCAGCGCCCCGGCGCGAACCTCTTCGATGCCAACCGCCTGTCCGACGCGGCGGGCTACCTGCTCGTTGTCGCCGGTCATCATGACCACGCGCAGGCCAAGGCCGCGCAGCGCGGCCACAGCCCGGGCGGCGTTCTGCTTGACCGCGTCGGCGATCCCGATAGCCGCTTCCACGCGGCCATCGATAGCGACGTAAATCACCGTCCGTCCCGCTGACTCCAGCCGGGCGACTTCATCGCGCACCCGCTCCGTGATTTCGAGTCCGTTTTCCTCAAGCAGGCGGAGGTTGCCCGCGAGGATCTGGCGGTCGCTCACCCTGGCGGTTACGCCGCGGCCGGCGAGTGATTCAAAGCCCTCGGCTTCAGGCAGGTCGTAGCCGGAATCGACAGCGGCGTCGACTATGGCGCGGCTCAGGGGATGCTCGCTGCCGGTCTCGGCGGCGGCCGCGAGGGTCAATAGCTCCTGCTCTGAGATAGCACCGATCGGCACGATCTCGGTGACCTGGGGCCGTCCTTCAGTCAGGGTGCCGGTTTTGTCGAGGACGATGGCGTCGAGGCCGCGCGTGCGCTCGAGGACCTCGGCATTCTTGATCAGGATTCCGCGCTCGGCGCCGATGCCCGTGCCGACCATGATCGCCGTGGGGGTGGCGAGGCCCAGGGCGCAGGGACAGGCGATGACGAGCACCGCCACCGTGGCCAGCATGGCGTCGATAAAGCGGTCGTCGCCGCTGCCGAGAAGCATCCAGCCCGCGAAGGTCAGCGCGGCAATGACGATGACCACTGGCACGAAGATCGCGGCCACGCGGTCGACGAGCTTCTGGATTTGGGCCTTCGAGCCCTGAGCCTCCTCAACCATGCGGGCCATGCGGGCCAGCGCTGTGTCGCGGCCGACGGCGGTCGCCTCGACGCGGAGCAGACCGCTCTGGTTAATCGTCCCGGTGGTCACGTGGTCGCCGGAGCGCTTTTCGGTAGGGATTGACTCCCCGGTGAGCATTGACTCGTCGACCGCGCCACCGCCGCTGCGCACGACCCCATCCACCGGTACGCGCTGGCCGGGACGCAGGACGAAGGCATCACCGACTACGACCTGCTCGACCGGGAGCTCAACTTCCTGGCCGTCGCGGATGACGGAAGCCGATTTGGCCGAGAGGCCGAGGAGCGCCTCGATTGCCGCGGACGCGGCGCCCTTCGACACTTCCTCCAGGTACTTGCCCATCGTGATGAAGACGAGGACGGCCGACGAGACGTCGAAGTACATGCTGTACTCGCGGTCGAAGACGACGACCCAGGCGCTAAACAGCCAGGCGATCGAGGTGCCCATGGCAATCAGCACGTCCATGTTGGGGTTGAGGTGCCTGAGCGACGCCCAGCTGCCCCTATAGAAGCGCCAGCCGAGGACGGCCTGGATGGGAGTGGCCAGGGCCAGCACGACCCACATGTGCAGCCGCTCGTTGCCGAAGATGGCGAGATCGGCGATGTCGAGGGCCATCGAGAGGACGACGGCTGGTATTCCCAGCAAGGCGCCGAAGATGAGCACGCGTAGCGTGTGCTGGGCCTGCCCCTGTTTCTCCTTGTCCTTCTCCTCACGAGCTGCCGAGACGCGCGCGGAATAGCCGGCCTTCTCGACGGCGCCGATCAGGGCCTCGACCGCCACCGAATCGGCGGCGGTCACGTAGGCCTTTTCGGAGGCGAAGTTTACGTTGGCTGTCTCGACGCCGGCGACCTTGCTGAGGCCGCGCTCGACGCGGCGCACGCAGCTGGCGCAGGTCATGCCGCCGATATCGAGTTGGATGGTTTGTTCGCTGGCTGCCATGGACTTAGCTACGGACGCTTGCCTCGTAGCCCTCCTCCTCGATCGCAGCGATGATGGCGGCCCGGTCGAGGTTCTGCCCCTCGACCTCCGCCGAACCACCTTCCAGGTCGACCTGCGCCGACTCGACCCCGGGCAATTCCTGCACGGCGTTGCGGATCGACGTGACGCAGTGGTCGCAGGTCATCCCGCGCACCTCTAACTCGATTTTTTCCATTTCCTCTCCTATCTCTTGTTCAGCTCGTAGAGCTCGACGAGCTCGCCCAGGACCTCGTCGCTGCGGCCTTCCTTGATGCCCTCGATGAGGCAGCTGTGGAGATGGCCATCGAGCAGCATGGTCTCGACCTTTTCGATTGCCCGGCGAACCGCATAGGTCTGCTTGAGCACGTCGACGCAGTATTTGTCATCGCTGACCATCTTGCGGATGCCGGCGAGGTGGCCATCGATATAGTTGAGCCGTTTGAGCACATCGCCGCGTGTTTTATCTTTCATTAGACCCCACCCCCAGGGGTATGGTTCAAGCATAGCAAACCTGGGCGCAACCCCTCGGCATTGCAACCTGTGTATCCGACCGGGCAGCGTATTGTAGGGGTGGGTTGCAGACCGATTTCAAGCTTCTAAGTTCGGCAAACAATCTGCAACCCACCCGTGCCCGTGGAAGCGGATGGCCGGGCCCGTCACGATTTTCCGGCCATCGTCGCCAAACCAGCCCCGGGGCGGGTTGCTTGGCGGACCGAAGCGTATCTCTATCATCTGCAACCCGCCCCAACGTCCGACCCGGCACGTCCAAATGTCTACGTCGCTCATCCAACGGCACTCGCTTCTGGCCTAGCTTTAGTTCGTGCACATTCTCCATCTCGGCCTCGCCGGGGCTATGTTCCTGTCGCTCGCGCTGCTCCTGGGCGGCTGCGGGGATGACGATGCGGACGATGTGGCGGTTGGAACCGGCTCTCTAACGAAGCAGCCGGCCGAGCTGGCGCCGATCGTCTGGCGCAACCGCCAACTGACCCCAATTCTCCCCGACCACCGCTTCGACATGCCCCTCGACCTCGACTTCATCCCTGGCGAGCCGCGGTCCTACCTGGTCGTCGAGCAGGCCGGCCGCATCCTCCATGTCGACGCCGAGGGCGAGGTTACAACCGCCGCTGACCTCACCAATCTGGTCCTGGCAGCGGAGTTCGAGGAGGGCCTCTATTCGCTGCTCTTCGCGCCCGACTTCGAGGACAGTGGCGAGCTATACCTCTACTACGCTGCGGACGAGCCTATGCGCGGCGTCCTCTCGCGCTTCAGCTACGCCGGCGGCCTCATCGACCCCGACAGCGAGCAGGTGCTCCTGGAGGTGCCGCACGAGGATTCGATAGTTCACTGGGGCGGCGGACTCGGATTCGGCCCCGATGGCTACCTGTACCTCGGGCTCGGCGATGGCGGCCCGCAACACGACGCAAACCCCACGGGCCAGGACCCCACGGTGCTGCAGGGCGTGGTTATCCGCATCGACGTAGCCGGCGCGGCGTATCAGATCCCCACCGACAACCCATTCGTGGGCAACGTGGACGGTTACCGCGAGGAGGTCTATGCCTACGGTTTCCGCAACCCTTATCGCCTGAGCTTTGACAGCGAGACCGGCGACCTCTGGATCGCCGACGTGGGCTACCTGACCTCGGAGGAAGTCAACCTGGTGGAGGCCGGAGGCAACTACGGCTGGCGCATCTACGAGGGCTTTGATTGCCTCGCCGGCCCCTGTGACACCCCGGGCCTGATCGACCCCGTGGCGACGTATGGCCAGAACCCGGGCTGCGCCGTCATCGGGGGCCACGTCTACCACGGACGCCTCTTCCCCCAACTGGCCGGCGCCTTCATCGTCTCTGACTACTGCTCGGGCATCATCCGCGCCGCCCGCCCCGGTGAGGACCTGCTGCGGGTCTTCGGGCAACCGGGCCCGGTGACCTACTCGCTCGCGCTGGACGAGGCCGGCGAGATACTCGTCCTTGCGCAGGATGGGGGTATCTACCGGCTGGAGCCGGCCGACTAGCCAAACCCATCGGGGCAGCGCCTCGTACCCTCGATGTAGGTGTTTGACGAACTGAGGCTGATGCTCCGCGCTCTCGCGACGATTTCCATAGCGCTTCTGCTGGCAGCGGCCTGCTCCAGTGGGGATGATGACTCTTCGAACTCCGACACAGCGCAGCCCTCTGTCTCGCCCGTGGTAACCGAGCCGGCCTCGGGCGAAGACCCCGCAACTCCGGCACCCACCGATGAAGCCACGCCTGCCCCGACCGAGGAGGTGCTTGCTGAACCTGGCCGGGTCGAGCTCGAGCCGATCTGGGGCGGGCTGCAGAGACCTGTAGACCTGGACCCCATTCCGGGTGAGGCGGGGCGATACCTGCTCGTGGATCAGAGTGGGGTTGTTCTTCTCCTCAATGAAACCGACGCCGGCGCCCGCAGCGTTGCCGGCGATCTGACCGACCGCGTGCGGACCGAGGGCGTCGAGGAAGGCCTGCTTGGCCTCGCCTTCTCGCCCGACGACTCGTCGACGCTTTATCTCTACTACATCGCCAGCGATCCTCACCGCAGCGTGCTCTCGCGCTTCTCCTTCGACGGGACGTCTATCGACGTCGGCGCCGAGCAGGTGCTGTACGAAGCGGACCAGCCGGAGCCCAACAACCACAAGGGTGGGGCGCTGGCCTTCGGCCCCGATGGCTACCTTTACCTGGGCCTGGGTGACGGCGGCTCCCAGGGCGACCCCGACGGCAACGGCCAGAACCCCGCGGAGCCACTGGCCTCCATCCTGCGCTTCGATGTTTCCGGCGACGAGATAGCGCCGGCCCCGGACAATCCCTTCGTGGGCCAAGAGGGTGGCCCGCTCGAGGAGGTCTATGCCTGGGGCCTGCGCAACCCCTGGCGCTTCAGCTTCGACCGCGAGACCGGCGTGCTGTGGGCCGGCGACGTGGGGGGCAGCCTCTGGGAGGAGGTCAACCGCATCGAGGCGGGCGGCAACTACGGCTGGAGCGTGATGGAAGGGCCGGAGTGCCTCGACGAGGGCGGCTGCGATCAGTCAGGGCTGGTGTTGCCCCACGTTGTCTACGGCCACGATGTCGGCTGCTCGATTACGGGCGGCTACGTCTATCGCGGCGAGTTACTCGACAGCCTGCGCGGTTGGTACGTCTACTCCGACTACTGCAGCGGCCGCATCTGGGCCGTGTCGCCAGCCGACGGCTCGCAAGTCAGGGTGCTCAAAGACGACGGACCGCCCGTGGTGTCGTTTGCCGAGGACACGGGCGGTGAGCTATTCGTGCTGACGTTCGACGGGAACGTCTCGAGGCTGGTGGCGGCCTAGCCGCGCACCTTCTCGGGCTCAATCTTCAGGATCAGCCGCGTCTCACCCTGGTAGAAGGGGTAGGAGTCCGCGTCCAGGTACTTCTTGGCCAACTTGTCGATGTGGTCGCGGGCGCCCTCGGGCGTGATCTCGACGACCTTGCCCCAGACGAAAGCGGGGGCGTAGGCGTTGTCGGTGCTGTAAATCGAAAAGGACACGCGGGGGTCGCGGCGCACGTTGGCCGGCTTCGCGCGTCCCTCCGCGGTGTTGACCAGGACGTGCGTCCCGTCGTAGTCGATCCAAACTGGTGTGACCTGTGGGTAACCGTCGGGGCCTATGGTCCCCAGGTTGGCGAGGTTCTTGCCCTCAATCAGCTCTTTTACTCGTCCTGTGATTTCCATCTGCTTCCTCCTGCTATCTAAGGATAAGCAACTAATCTCCGAATAGCCGCGAAGCTACTTGCCGGAGACCTCTCCTCCTTGCCCTCCTCGCCCAGGCGAATCGTTGATCTCCCGGCCGGGAGAGGGGGAATCGACCGGCAAGCGTGTGACTTCGGCGGGCTGGTTGTTTTCCAGGCGGATGATGTTGACCGTGCCGCTATAGAGGGGCGAGCCAGAGTAAAAGGCGCGGCCTTTCGCCACCTCGGTGTAGACGTCCCAGTGGCCGAGGGCGACATATTGGGCGCCGCTGAGCTCGATGTCCTCGGCACGAATCTGGTAGGCGCGATGCTCGTCCTCGGGCCGCTGGACCAGGTGCCCGTGGGCCAGGGCGATCCGCCAGTTTGCCGGGTCGAAGTCCGGCGCGCCGGCCAGCGGCACCTGGTCCAGGTAGTCGCGGTGGGCCCTGCCCCAGGCGGTCAGGCCCAGCTCGTGCAGCGGGGCCAGCTCGCCGCCATCGAGACCCAGCACGCTGACGCCCGCGGCCGCGAAGTCGCCTCGCTCGTAGACGCCGCCCTCGACGAGGCAGTCGTGGTTGCCGGGCAGGATCACCGTGGGGACGTGCGCGTCGGCGAACGTTTCGATCACGTCGTCGATCAGGCCCCGGCCGACGCGGTTGTGGTCGAAGATGTCGCCGGCCAGCAGAAGGGCATCGGCCCTGGCCTCAACCGTCGCGGCGACGACCGCGCGCAGGATATGAAGGTTGGGCTCCCGTGCGCTGGCCCCCAGGTGGATGTCGGAGGTGTGGATCAGGGTCAACGGGCGGCGGGTCACTCTGCCGAGTGTACGGGGTGAGTTAGGGCATACGTTGCTAGCATTGGCAGGCATGGGAGCAGTCCTTTTCCTTCACGGCGGCGGACCCAAGCCGGACGCCGAAACCCTCCGCTCGCAGTGGCTGCAAAGCCTTCCCGACCTCGCCCGCGCTGCCGATGAGGAGCGCGTGCCCGCCGGAATGATTCATTGGGCGGACCTCGCGTCTGCCCAGGAGCCTTCCGCGGCGGACGTCGAGTGGATGAGCGGGCACCTGGTGGGGCGAGCCTTCCGTGAGATTGACGGCAAGCAGGGCCTTGGGCACGACGATTCCATCGGCACGACTCTGGGCCGCGGCCGCGCCGACATCCTGATCCGCGACTTTGCGGCCTACTTCGGCTCTGACCCGTCGCTGCGCAATGCGGTCCGCGGCCGCGTGCGGGAATCGATCCAGCATGTGGCCGACCATGTCGACCGCATCCTCCTTGTCGCCCACGAGCTGGGCTCTGTGATCGCCTACGAGGTCCTGACGCACCGCCGCTATATGCCGGGCGGCGGGGATTTCGAGGACATTGGTGACGACTTGAGGTCGCGGATCGCCTTTCTGACCCTGGGCTCGCCCCTGGGCTGGCTCTACGACGCCGAGCTGGCGCAGTACGTCCGGCGGTCGAGCAAGACCTTCCCACGGGGCTTGGGGCGCTGGACTAACGTCTATGACGAGAAGGACCCCATGGTGGCGCCGCCCTTCCTGGCGGACCCGACGCTGGCTGACGACTTCGCGACCTTCGAGCACAATCCGGTCGACAGCCCGCTGCAGAACCCGGCGCCGACGCCGAACAGCGTCTACGGGTACCTCTCGACGCCCCCGGTCAGCGAGCTCGTCGCCTCGTTTATCGCTTGACGCGCTTTGCCTCTGGTTCGCATGGGTGTCTCGGCCGTGATGCCGGGGCAGAAGGCGGCGTGGATCCGAAGTTGGTTCGCGCTAAGGGCCGGCCATCTGCCCCTACAACGTGGCGCAAACGTGAAGCCTTCGATCCCGTTGACGCGGCGCGTGAGGTGGGGTTGGTATTCTCGGTCGCTCTTCTCTACTACCTGGTGCGGGGCTTCGCCCGGCAAAGACGCACGGCCGCGGTCGCCAACGCTGAGCGCATCATCACTTTGGAGCAGAGGCTGGGCCTCTACGTTGAGCCGGCTGTGCAGGCTGTGGTGCTGCGTTCCGGCTGGTGGGTAAACCTTTCCAATGTGGTCTACTTCTGGGGCCACCTGCCCCTGCTGGCCGCCTTCGCAATCTGGATGTACCAGGCCAACCGCGAGGTCTATCGCTACCTGCGCCGGGCCTTCCTGATTTCCCAGTGGGTCGGGGCCGCCGGCTACTTCCTCTTCCCCGTCGCCCCGCCGCGTCTGATGGCGCCCTCGTGTGGCTTTGTCGACACCCTGGCCGAGCGCCACGAGCTCAACTACGAGCTGGGCTCGGTGAAGCTGTTTCTGAACGAGTTTGCTGCGATGCCCAGCCTGCACTTCGGGTGGTCGCTGTTGATGACCGCGGGGCTATGGTCGGGGGTCGGCGGGTGGAAGGCCAAAGGTGTGGCCGTGGTCGGGCCGGTGGCCAGCCTCGGCTCGATCGTGGCCACGGCGAACCATTGGGTTTTGGACGCCGTTGGCGGGGCGGCGGTCATGGTCGTGTCGTTCATCCTCGCCCGCAGATAGACGTCTTGCGCTGGGGTTGTCGGCTGCCGAGCGGCTCTGTCGACCACCGATGCCGGGGTGGGTTGCGGATCGGATTCGAAGCCAGGGTGGCGGTAACTTCTGCAACCCAACCCCTACGGCGCGAGAGTGATCGCCAACGTCGGTTTCTCGTTGTGCGCCGCCGTCAGGACGTCGGTCTTGGGCGCCGCACGCATGCAATGAACGAGGCGATGCCGTGAACCAACCTCTGTAGGACTTCATTCTCGCGGTCAAGCTATTTTCGCCAGCTGAGGTTGATAGCGAGCCGGGTCCCAGGTGGTGCCGTTGCGGAGGGCCACGCAGAGCACATAGAGGAGGCGGTCAGCCACGCAGCGCAGCGCACTGCCGTGGCTTCGACCCTTCTGACGCAGCGCTGCGTAGCGCTGGGAGCTGCGGGCGTCGAGGCGGATAGCGGCCAGCGCCCAGTACCAGACGGCGTTGCGCAGGCGGGGGTTGCAGGCGTAACGCATGGAGGTCTTTAGCTTGACCCCACTCTGGTGGGTCACAGGTGCTACTCCCGCCTGGGCGCGCAGCGCCCGATAATTGGCCTGGGCAAGGGGCCTGGAGGCCTCAGCGAGCATCGTGGCCGCAGTGCCCACTCCGACTCCTGGGAAAGAGCAGAGGACCTCGACGTCACGATGCTCGCCTCTGCCCCCGACCGTTGCTTGAGCAGCCGCCAGCAGCTCCTCGATCCGCTTCTCGCACTCGCGCTTCTGGCGATAGGTCAGTTGCAGACGAGGCAGAAGCAGTGCGATATGCTCGCTCACGGCCTTACCCGCGCCGGGCGCCAGGCGCAGCGGCGGTTGACGCAGGACATCCTGCAGCTCGTCCGCCTTGACCTTTGTTACGCGGGCCTCCTTGAGCAGACGCTCAAGCGAGCCGCGCTGTAGATGCGCGGCGCGCTCCGGCGTTTGCGCCACCTCGAGCAAGCGCCAGAGCCAGGGCTTATTAGCGCCCGGGCACAGCCCGAGCAGGCCCGGCCAGCTTCGCGAGAGCAAGGCCCAGAGCTTGTTGCTGAGCCGGTTCAGCTCGTCTTTGAGCTCTTCCGCCGTGCGGCTGAGCTCACGCAGCTCAAGGGTCGAGGGGTCGTCGCCCTCGACCCGCTGAAAGGCGGCCTGATCAGTGCGCAGGGAGTTCGCAAGGACGTGGGCATCGCGGCGGTCGTCCTTGGCGCCGGCGACGCTGTGGCGGCCGCGGAAGCGCTCAAGCTGCTTGGGGTTTAGCGAGTAGACGGCGAAGCGCTGCTCGACGAGGGTGTCCACGAGTGCGCCGTGGGGTATTTCGATGGCCACGGCCAGCTTCGTAGAGTCTCCGTCGCACAATCCCTGCAACCACTGCGCCAGCTCGGCAATGCCACTACCTGAGTGCTCGACCGCGCGCTCGTCGACAACGTTGCCGGCGTGGTCTAGCACACAGGCCTGGTGAGACCGGCTGCCCCAGTCCAGACCTGCATAGAGTTCGTACGCTTCTTCCATTGCGCTCCTTTCCGACTCTTCGTCCAGGTCGCCGTGAACTCGCATCTCCCCGGTACCGGCAGCTCGATGGCGCGACTTCATTCGGGATGTCGATCACGGACAGCCCGTCGAGGTGCAGATCCTACCTCGGCAGTTCGAGACGCAGGGCGGGTTAGACAACTCTCGACGGGCTGACCTGGCTGCTGCCAAAGTAACCCAAAAGGCAACGAAGACAGCGTTTGAAGAGTACCGGGGCGGGTCCCGCCTACCAATATGATTCGAACCGTTATCGTGCCGCGGGACCCGCCCCTACAGAGCGTCCGCGTTCAATGCCACCGGTTGCGCTTCAATGACCGGCGGCCCCGACCCGCTAGTCGAAGCCGTTGTTCTTGATCAGGTCGCGGTACCAGTAGCCGCTCTTCTTGATCGTCCGTTTCTGGGTTTCGTAGTCCGTGTGGACGAGGCCGAAGCGCTGACTGTAGCCGAAGTTCCACTCGAAGTTGTCCATCAGCGACCAGGCGAAGTAGCCCTTGACGGGAGCGCCTTCCTTGAGCGCGCGGTTCACCTGCTCGATGAAGCCCGCGTAGTACTCGACGCGGCGGTCGTCGTTGACCTCGCCGTTCTCGTCCGGTCCGTCGCTGTAGGAGGTCCCGTTCTCCGTCACGTAGATAGGCTTGCCGGGGTATTCGGCGGCGATGCGCTTGATCATTGTGTAGAGGGCCTCGGGATAGAACTCCCAGCCGAACTCGTCGCGGCGGGCGTCCTTGACCTGGACCTGACGCAACCCTCGCTGTATATCGCCCTCGAAATGCTCGATGATCGCGCGGAAGTAGAGGTTAATGCCGATGAAGTCGAAATCGGCTCTGACCTTCTCCATGTCTCTGGGCTGTACTCCGATCCGTTCTAGGTTGATCGGCTCGACGAAGGGTTCGGGGTAGCGCCCGTTGAGCGCCGGTTCCAGGAACCAGATGTTGTTGAGGGCGTGGTAGCGGTCGGTGGCGGCGATGTCCTTGGGGTCGTCCGAGGCCGGATAGCCGGCGCCCATGCTCAAAGCTGTACCGACGTGCTCGGCCTTGCCGGTCGCCTTCATCCGGCGGAGGGCCTCGGCCTGCGCCAGGTTGGCGATGTGGCTGGCGCGCATCCCCGTGGCGCCGTCGCGGATGCCGGGCGGGTGGTTGCCGGTGATGTAGCCGAGGAAGGTGAAGACAGCCGGCTCATTGAAGATCATCCAGCGCTTCACGCGGTCGCCGAGAGCTTCGGTGACGACCCGGGCGTATTCGGCGAAGTGCTCGACGATCTCGCGGTTGGCCCAGCCGCCCTCGTCCTGTATCGCTTGAGGCAGGTCCCAGTGATAGAGCGTGACCCAGGGCTCGATATCGTTCTCGAGCAGCTCGTCGACGAGGCGGCGGTAGAAGTCGAGACCCGCCGCGTTGACCTGGCCCTTGCCGGAGGGGAGGATGCGGGGCCAGCCAATACTGAAGCGGTAGGCGTCCAGGCCCATCTCTTTCATCAGCGCGACGTCGTCGCGATAGCGGTGGTAGTGTTCGCAGGCGACGTCGCCGGTGTCGTTGTCGCGCACGTTGCCGGGTGTGTGGCTATAGCGGTCCCAGATCGACTCGCCCTTGCCGTCCTCGTCCCAGGCGCCCTCGATTTGATAGGAAGCGGTGGCGGCGCCCCAAATGAAGTCGGGTGGGAAGGAAACTCGCGGCATTCTGTAACTCCTGTCGCTGGGCTGGATGTGGTAAACGCTACCAGAGCGCCCGTTCTCAGTCTTTCGGCTGAGGTGGCGAAGCGGCGACGTGGGTAGATTGGAAGCATGCCCGCGACACTCGACGACGCCCTGGAGATCCTCGCCCAGAGCGGGCCCGAGTTCGGCGGCGGGCTCTCCAACCATGGGCCGATGGCCGCCGAGGCGTTGGTCCGCCTGGGCCGTCCGGAGGAGGTCGTGGGCTGGACAGAGTCATACCGGCGCCGGCTGTTGGAGCGGCCACAGGCTCGCGACCATATCGTCCCGACCGAGTGGCGAGAAGCTCTCGGCGACATCACCCGTGTGGAGGATTGGTCGGTCTTCTTTCGCCGCCAGCTGGACGCGGCGAGCTGGCCGGATGTCCTGGCCAGGTGGGTGCCGCGCCTCGCCCCCGGCCTCGTGGCCGCGGCGACCCACGGCGTAATCCGCACCGCCCACGCCGTTAGATCCCTGGAAGACGAGGCAACCCCCTTGAGGCTGCGTGAGCTGGCCGAGGGGCTGGCCTACTGGGCGGCCCGCTACCAGACCCTACCGGGGACGCCATCGCCGGCGGGCGACCTGCCTCCGTCGGAGGCTTTGCAGCGGGTGGCCCTCCTCCCTGAGGAGCAACGAGGCAATGATGGCCTCATTACGGAGGGCCTCGATCGGCTGCACGGATTTCCGCCGTTTGAGGCCGGGGTCAACGCCGTGGCGGCGCCGGGAGATGCCGATGGCTTTCTCTCACAACTGACCGAGACGTTCGCCCACGCCTACCTGGCCAACGCGGCGGGTGGGCGGGTTATTGCCTTTATCCATGGCGTGACCGGGCCGGCCACCCTGCGCATCATCGCGCCCTACCTTGACCCTGCGGCCCGGACGGCGGCTCTCGTCTATGCCTGGCAGGCCGGCGCCGCCATCTACTCGGCTTATGGACAAACTCCCCGGATCGGAGTCGAGGATGACGTCGTGGTGGATATCGAGGACCTGGTCGACCGTTCGGTGGCGACAGGCGACGAGCACGCGATCAAGTTCACGGAGGCCTGCCTGCGGGAGCACCGGCTTAACCCGGCGACCGTCTTCCTGGCCGCCGCTGCCGATGCTACCCGGCGAATCGAGGCCTGGGGGCGCTGAGAACTTACGCGGCCAAAAGCTGGGGGCTGGAGCCAGCCTCTCTCGTGCAGAAAATAAGAGGGCGGCCGCGTGGCCACCCTCTTTTCCTAACGTTGTTGCACCCCTACTCGACGACTGTTACGAGGCCGAGCATCTCGGGATGTATCTCGCAGAAGTAAGAAAACTCGCCGGCGGTGTCGAAGGTCGCTTCGCCGCTCTCGCCTTCGTCCGTGAGGGTGCCGGTGTCGAAGCTCCCGGCGTCGGCCGTCGCCGTGTGCGGCGCACCGTCCGCCCCCTGTGTGAAGGTGACGGTGTCACCGACTGCGACCTGGATGTGCGCGGGCTGGAAGTTGAAGTCCTCGATCAGAACCTCGGTGGTCTCCTCGGCTGGGAGGGTGCTGGGGTCGGCAGGCGGCTCTCCCGCGTCCGCGCACAGAGCGTCGGCGGCAATTTCCTGTTCGTCGGCGTACTCACATAGATCGACCGTTGCAGCCTCGACCTCACTGAATAGCTCGGGGTCGCTGAAGAGGATGCCTTCGACTTCTTCTACCGGTACGTCTTCGCTGGTTTCGTCAGCCAGTGCATCCAGGTCGTCTGCCGCGTTCTGGACAGCGTCATGTTGGTCGTTGATATCCTCAGGAGGATTGAGGTCGTCGAGAGTATCGGCATAGGCCGAGATTTCGTCGGCGAAGACCTGGATGCCGGCCTTTGCCGACTCGGCGCCAAAGATTGCGTCACCCTCGAAGAGGCCATCTAGCCCGGCTTCAAGGCTGTCTACCTCTTCGAAGTACTCTTCGTCGGACAGGCGATCTTCGTCGGGATCAAGATTGCGAATACTGGCTTCATGAATCCTCCCCTGAATCGCGGCTATTGCTCCCCAAACATATCCTCGTGCCCTACTTGGGGCCACGATTGCGGATTGCACCCGCCCGTGGCAGTCCCGCGCCGGTAGACTGGCCCGGTGAGCCAGGCCCCAGCGCCCCTGCTTGTCATCGATGGCGACAATTTTGCCCACCGCGCCTACCACTCGATGCCCAAGTCGATGAAGGCGCCAGACGGCCGGCCGACCAACGCCATCGTCGGCTGGACCAACATGATCCTCTCAGCCGTAGAAGCCGAGCAGCCGCGCGCCGTCTACGTTGGCTGGGACACCCTCGGCGGCGAGACACCAACTTACCGCCACAAGCTCTGGCCCGCCTACCAGGGCGGGCGCGTCTTCGACCGCGAGCTGGTCCAGCAGCTCGGTGCGCTGCCCGGGGTGGCCCGCGCTTTCGGCTTTGGGGTGGGGAAGGCAGAGGGCTACGAAGCCGACGACTTCCTCGCCGCGGCTGCCCGCAAGGAGGAGGCCGCCGGTGGCAAGGTCCTGATCCTCACAAACGACCGCGATGCCTGGCAGCTTGTCAGCGACAACGTCATGGTGCTGGCCCCGCGCAAGGGAGTCAGCGACCTGCTGCGCATCGGGCCGGCTGAGGTGATGGAGCGTTTCGGCGTTACGCCGGATAAGGTCCCCGACTTTAAGGCCCTGGCCGGCGATTCGTCGGACAAGATCCCGGGTGCTAAGGGCGTCGGACCTCAGGGTGCGGCCCAATTGCTGCAGAAATACGGGGACCTGGAGAGGGTCTTGGAGAACTCCAGCAAGCTCTTCGCCGAGGCCGAGCGGCTTCTCATGTTCCGCGAGATCGTGCGCATGCAGGATGACCTCGAGGTTGATCTGCCCGAATCGGGGCCGCCGGACTTCATCGCCGGCGCAGCGGAGCTGGCGCGCCTTGGCGCTGCAACCCTCGCCGAGCGGGTGGAGCGAATGGCGGGGCGGATGCCCGGGCTTTAGCGGCCGGCACCCCGGTCCGCGAACCAACCGCCCAGGGTGTCAGGCTTGGCCGATCCGTTGGCCTCGCCAAAGATGTACTTCCAGCGCATCCAGCCCAGCGCCGCTCCGGCAAACCCGGCGGCAGCGGTAACTGCCCTTACTGCCCACGGTTCATGGAGATCGAAGAGCAGCCTGTCCAGGAACATAAAAGCCAGCCCCCCGATCAAGGCGGTCACGAGAAAAATGGTGATGGCGAAGGCGGCGATTGCGGCCGTGCGTCCCATGCCAGGATCTTAATCGGCTCGGCCAGGGCCCCACGTTGCTAGGAAGTACCTACGAAAGTCCGGGGTACACTGATAAAAGGAGTCGACTCGGGAGGCCGTGAGGCTGCCCGGAGAAATCGATAGGGCACAGCGGAGCGCGAGGCGTGGCTCTCGCATAGTGCGCCGGACCGGCGCTAGCACCAAGGAGTGATGGATGAAGTTCGGCAAGTTCCTGTTTCTGGGCGTCCTCGTAGGCCTCTTGATGGCGTTTCTCGCCGTCGGCTGTGGTGGCGATGACGACGATGACGCCACCGAAGAGGCCGGCGACGACGTTGAGGCCACTGAGCCGGCGGGTGATGACGACGGCGGGGGTGGGGCCACTAACGTGGCGATCGTCGACTTTGCCTTCGAGCCCGACGGTGCCGAAGTCGCTGTGGGCGATACAGTCACCTGGACCAACACTGGCGACGCCCCGCATACAGTGACGTCAGATGAAGAAGGCGTCTGGGACAGCGGCAACCTCGACAACGGCCAGACCTTCGAGTTCACCTTCGAAGAGGCTGGCGAAATCGCCTACCACTGCACTATCCACCCGGACATGACGGGGACGATCACCGTCCAGTAGATCGCGAACCTCGGTTGTTTTGGGGGCCGGACGGCCCCCATTTCTTTTGTGGTCAGCGGCTGAAGGCGGCGGCTATGAATCCTGCGGGAGAAGGTATGGCAGCGGTGGTAGTACGTCTGTTCGGCCTAGAGCCATACCTTCCCGCACCACGCCTCGCATGAAGATGTTGTGTGCGTGCTCGGAGCCCCAGGGCAGGTATCACTCTTTGATTCGGCACGGCGTATTTGCACCGCTGTGATACCCGCCCCTGCGGGGGGCTGGCCGAGCGGGCCGGGCGCTCAGGCGGTGGTCAGCTCCAGGTGCGACAGGCTGTTCATGAAGATCGCCGGGATGAACTCCAGCGGATTGTCATTCTCGCGGCGGGCCTGCGGCAGGCGCCGCAACAGCTCCTCCAGCGCGACCCTCCCCTCGAGCCGCGCCAGGGGCGCGCCGATGCAGAAGTGGATACCCGCTCCAAAAGCTATGTGCTTGTTCGGCTGGCGATGAATGTCGAAGTTCTCCGGGTTCTCAAAGATGTCCTCGTCGCGGTTGGCGGCGCCGATCAGCAGGGCTACGTCCGAGCCGGCGGTTATCGTGTGCTCGCGGATCTGGACATCTTCGACAACCCGCCGGCCGGTCATCTGGAAGGGCGAGTAGTAGCGCATCGCCTCCTCCATCGCGACAGGAAGCAGGGACAGGTCGCTCGTGAGCTCGGCCATCTGGTCCGGGTGCTCCAGGAAGGCGCGCATCGAGTTGCTGATCAGGCTCGTGGTGGTCACGTTGCCGGCTATCAGCAACAGGATGCAGAAGGCCAGCAGCTCGTCCTGGGTAAGGGCGGCGCCGGCGTCGTCGCGGGCACGCACCAGCGCGGTCACGAGGTCCTCCCGCGGATTGCGCTTGCGTTCCTCGATGATCTCGCTGAAGTAGGCGCGGAACTCTTCGCCCGCCGCGTCGGCGGCCGAGAAGTCCATGTCCTCGCGCCCGCCGACGGTGGCCACGATCTCATGCGACCAGCGCGTAAAGATCGCCCGGTCGGCGGCCGGCACGCCCAGCATCTCGGCGATGACGATCACGGGCAGCGGACCGGAGAACTCTCCGACAAGGTCGAACGAGTCTTTCTCGGCGATTTCGTCGAGGAGCTCCCGCGCGATCTCGCGGATTCGTGGCTCCATCTGGGCAACCATCCTCGGGGTGAAGGCCTTAGCCACGATGCCTCGCAGGCGGGTGTGCAAGGGAGGGTCGGTGGTCAGCATCGTCGGGGCCGGCTCCGGCATGCCGGGCGGCCTCTCGCGGCGGACTATCTCGATCTGAGAAGAGAAGCGGCGGTAATCCCGCAGGATGGCTTCTACATCGGCGTATTTGGAGAGTATCCAGCCGGCTTCCTCGAGGAAGAAGATCGGCGACGTGTTGCGCAGGAAGGCGTAAATGCCGTAGGGGTTGGACTGCAGCTCAGGGTTGGCGAAGATATTCGGGGCGCTCGGGGTGGATACCATACTGTAACTCCTTTGCCTCAGACAGTATCAACGCCCACCAGCGAATGAGTTGCGCGCCCGCTAGCCCGCGAAGGGGTCGCGGGGCGGAGGGGTGGTCGGTGGCGCCTGATCGGGGGCGGCCTCAGGGGTCGGTCCTGCCGGCGGTTCAACGAAGGGCGAGGCGGGCGCGGAGAGGCCCGCGCGCGTTCGGGGAGTCTGGTCCTCGAATTGGATGTAGCCCGCCCAGGCCAGCGCTGCCGTTCCGAGGAGGAAGACCGCGAAGCGCCCCCAATCGTAGCCGGCGCTACTGGCGGCGTCGCCGATGACGAAATCCAGGAGCTGACTCAGGGTATCTCCCCCGCCCTGGCTGCCACTGGCAAGGAGGACGAGGAGGCCGCCGAAGATCACGGCCGTGGGTAAGACCGCATAGCGGCGGATCATCATCAATCCCCCGACGACAAAGGCCGCTCCAGCGGCGAACTGGATCATCGAGCGGACGTCGTCCTCATTGGCGATGTCCTGAGTGACATCGAAGAAGTCCTGGGGTTCCTCGATCTGTTCCAAGTTCTGGAACTCATCGGAAAGGTCTTGCAGGTTGGGGCTGGGCACCACCGCCTCGGTGAAGGCTGCCGTGGTCAGGACGATGCCGATCGCCAGCGCCACCTGCAAAGCCCGCTGCGCGAGGGCACCGTCGGGCAGACGGTCGGCAAGGAAGATGGCTGCCAGCACAACGGCGACTACGAAACCGGATTGCAGCTCCAGGTCAGGCATGTTGGCTCCTACGTTGCCGGCTGCGCACAACGTAGCTGACGCGGTCCGGCGCTGTAAACAGCCGGCGGCTCGTTGGTCGGGTTCGCAAGTCGCCGGAGAGCGCGGCGTGGTATGTCATCAGGGGGCCACAATAGGGGCGTTTTGCACCGCTGGCGTGGTGGCGGCGATGAATTGCGTCCCAAGGGCCTCCGTCCGTCCGTTGCCCGACAATGGAAGGACGAGATACCTGGGAGGGAATGATGGCAACAGCAGAACGAACCGCGGAAGTCACCTGGGAAGGCAACCTGCTCGAGGGCAGCGGCAAGCTGAGCACCGGCAGCGGCGCGCTCTCCGACCTCGGAGTAACGTGGGCATCGCGCACCCAGAGCGCCGACGGCCGCACCAGCCCCGAAGAGCTGATCGCCGCGGCGCACTCCAGTTGCTACGCGATGGCGCTATCGGCGACGCTGGCGCGCGGCGGCAGCCCGGCGGACAAGCTGCAGGTTACCGCAGTCTGCTCGCTCGACCCCAAGGAGGGCGGAGGCTACCAGATCACCAGCAGCCGCTTGTCGGTCCGCGGCTGGGTCAATGGCCTCGACCAGGCCGGATTCGAGGAGATGGCGCGCAAGGGCGAGGAAGGCTGCCCCGTTTCCAACGCGTTGCGCAACAATCTCACGATCGAGGTCGAGGCAACGCTCGAAGCCTAGCCGGGCATACTGCACAGCCAATCGCCTTCATCGACTCTCGCGGACTGCCGATATTCAGGGTAAGAGCCAGACTCGATTCCCCCGAGAAGCGGAAAGAAGAGCCGATGAGTCTTAACACTGCGCCCATCGCGGCGAGCCAAAGCGCCAGCCCCTGGCCCGCGGCGTCGGAAAGCATCGCCGACCTCGGGCTGCCGGAGCCCTTCCTGCGCGAGCTCGCCCTGAAAATTCTTCATTACTCCGAACGCTTGACCGTCAGCGGCATGTCCCAGCGCATGCGCATCCCGCGCGTCATCGTCGATGACCTTGTGCGCGACCTGCGTCGCGAGAAGATTTTCGAATACGTGGCCGGCGTCACCAGCAACCATGAGAACGTCCCTTTCCGCCTCTCCGATGCCGGCCAGGTGCGTGCCGCCGACGCCCTCAAGCGCAGTCGCTACGCCGGGCCCGCCCCTGTGCCGCTGGACCAGTACAACAAGGTTGTTGAGCAGCTCATGGCGGTCCGCCAGAAGGTTGGGCGCGAGCGCCTGAAGCAGGCCCTCGCCCACCTGGTTTTCGCCCCCGACGTTTTGGATTCGGTCTGCGCTGCCCTTCACTCTGGGCGCGCCACGCTAATCTACGGCGCACCCGGCAACGGCAAGACCGAGATTGTGACGTCGTTCGCCCGCTCCCTGGAAAGCGGGACGCTGGTGCCGCACGCCATCTATACCTACGGCCAGGTGCTCAAGGCCTACGACCGCCTCCACCACGTCCCCCTGGGCCCCACCGAACACCAGTTCGGCGTGAGCGGACCAAAGGGCAATGACGAGCGGTGGGTCCCCGTCCGGACACCAGTAGTGGTCGTGGGGGGTGAGCTAACCCGCGATGCCCTGGAGCTCGGCTATGACGAGCACACAGGCTTCCACCAGCTGCCACCCCACCTCAAGGCCCAGAACGGCTTCTTCGTCGTCGATGACTTCGGCCGCCAGAAGATGCGCCCCGAGGAGATGCTCAATCGCTGGATCGTGCCCATGGAGCGCTCGATTGACATGTTTGCCATGCACACGGGCGAGATCGTGACCGTGCCCTTCGACGTTACTATCGTCCTCTCGACGAACCTCCAACCCAGCGACCTCATGGACGAGGCCCTGCGCCGGCGTATCCCTTATAAGGTCGAGGTGCCCGCGCCCAGCCCCCAGGAGCTCTATCAGATCCTGCAGAGCAACGCCCGTTCACTCGGCGTTGAATGCGAGCGCGCCGGCGTCGAATACTTCATGCATAAGGCGTTCAACAGCGGCCGGAATCCGCGGGCGTGCATGCCTCGTGACCTGATGCGCATCATCGTCGACGGTTCCCGGTTCTACGACGAAACCCCAAAGTTGACGCCGGAGTCCGTCGACCGCGCGTGGAGCCTTTCGTTTGGGCCGGATGTGGTCGGCGCCGCCCCAGCCCCCGCGGCTGCGCCGGCGCAAGCCGAGCCCGGCGCCAACGGCAACGCCCCGCCGGCCAACGGCTTCAGCCCCCAGCGTTTGCCCACCACCGGCCCGCAACCCCGCTAACATCCTCCCGAGGGAGGAAGCATTGGAACGACCACTGTCGCCGGCGACGCTGCTCGCCCGCGCGGACAAGAAAGCCGGCCGCGAAGGTGAGCCAACTGTCGCCCAACCCCAGCTGGCTGCGGCCTATCACCTCGATGGCCCTGCCGAGGGCGTGGCTCACACCTACGGGCGCCAGGCCAACTCCTCGTGGGAAGACCTCGAGGGAGCCTTCGCCAGCCTGACAGGCGGCGTGGCCGTGTCATTCGCCTCCGGGATCGCGGCCGCAGCGGCAACCATCGAGGTTCTGTCCCCCGCCGAGCGGCCCCTGGCCATCGTGGAAGACGGCTATTACGGCATCCGCCGGCTGGCCGAAGACACGGCCTCCCGCTCGGGACGACGCCTCGTCCTCCTGCCCAGCGCCGGCGATGAGGCGGTCGCCCTGATTAACGAGACCCGGCCCGGCCTCGTCTGGCTGGAGAGCCCGACCAACCCCGGCCTCCAGGTCACAGACCTCAGGGCCGTGTCGGAGGTTTGCGTGGCCAATGGCGCCCGGCTCGTGCTGGACGAGACCCTGGTTACGCCGCTTGGCCGCAACCCGCTGGAGTACGGCGCCGACGTGGCCGTCTATTCAGCGACCAAGTACATCTCCGGGCACTCCGACATCCTCATGGGGCTGGCGCTCACGGCCGACGAGTCGCTGGCCGCGGAGCTGCGCAGTTGGCGGCACAGCCGGGGTGCGATCCCGGGTCCTTTCGAGGCGTGGCTTTGCCTGCGTGGGATGAAGACGCTGGAGCTGCGTTTGTCCCGCCAGTGTGCGAACGCCCAGGTCATCGCGGAGTGGCTGGAGGCCGATGGCCGTCTGCGCAACGTCTGCTATCCAGGCCTCGCTTCATCGCCGTTCCACAACCTGGCACGGCGTGACATGAAGCTCTTCGGCGGCGTCGTTACCGCTGACGCTCCCGATGCTGCGACCGCTGATGAGCTTGTGCGGCGGCTCGAGCTGTTCACCGACGCCACCAGCTTTGGCGGGATCGCCTCCAGCGTCGACCGGCGCTCGCGCTGGTCCGGCGAGGCGGCGGCAGATGGACTGCTGCGCTTTTCTGTGGGCTGCGAGAGCGTCGACGACCTCATGGCCGACCTCGATCAAGGGCTCGCCCACGTCTTCGGCTCCTGACGCGAAGTCCGGCTAGAGGGCCGATGCCGTTAGCATCGAAGGATGCAAACACAGGCAGCGCAGACCAGCCGCGAAGAGCTCTCGCTGGCGCAATGGCGAAACTCGTGCGAGCTCTGGCGGCGGCAGTGCGCGGAGCCGGAGGCCGAGGGCATCTTCGACCTGCGCGAGCTGAACCCATACCTGCTTGTCCTGCAGGAAGGGCAATCGGCCCTGCCCCACCTCGCCCGCCTGGAGCATGAGGCCGACCCCGAGGTCGAGGCCTTCGGCGCGATGTACGACGCGATCAACGAGAGCCCGCGTGAGGCCGCAGTTTCGCTGCGTCTGCACCCCTCCGTCGATTACTCCGCCTGGCGCGAGTTTCTTCTCAATCTCGGCTTCCAGCCCTCGACCGTGCGACAGATCGCTATGGGCCGGACGCTGGCCAACGTCACGCCCAGTTCGGATACGGAACTCAGCGTGGACCAGGTCGAGGCCCTCGATACCGTCGGCATGGCCCAGGCCATGGAGTGCAACGGCGAGGCATTCGGGTCGCCGCCTGAACAGCGACGCTTCTTCCTCAATCCTCGGACGGTAGACGTCTACCTGGCCCGGCTGGAGGGCATCCCGGCCGGCTCGGCGACGGCTGCCTATATCGACGACACGGTGGGCATCTATGGTGTTGCCACGAGGCCGGGCTTCCGCGGGCGAGGTGTCGCCAGCGCGTTGGTTGCGCGCATCCTACAGGATGCCAGCGGGCGCGCCGAGCTGGCCGTCCTGGACTGCCAACACGAGCTGGTGTCGCTCTACCAGCGCTCAGGCTTCGAGGTAGCGCGGGAGATGCCGACGTTCACCCTCTTGGCCGCACGCCGCTAGCCCTTTAGTGGCGGCCCGCACCTGCGCCCCTTGTAGGGCGCAGGTGTCGTAGGAGATCAGCCTTTCATGGGCGAGGCGCAAGACACCTGCCCGAACTTCGAGCACGCCACCACACCTGTCCGGGGAGAAGGGCTCCGCTTTAGTTCTGCTGGGCTCGCGAGTTGCTACACACATCCGCCGCGCGGGCAGGTGTCTGGGCCCTTCTCAGGTCGATAGACCGTCAGCCTACGACACGTGCCCCTACAGGGGATCCTGGGCCCGCAGGCGATTCACCACGTGTCCACGCTGGGGCGCTTCTTCCCCGTCCGCGCGGGGGCCGGAGGGATCGAGCGCAGCGCCGACGTTATCCATTTGCGTGAGTCGGCGGGATCGATCACGTCGTCGATTTCGAAGTGCGTGGCCACATTCAGCGCCTTCCCGTGCTGGTACATGCGCTCGACCATCTCCTCGAACTGCTCCTTGCGCGTCGCGGGGTCGTCGATGGCTGCGAGCTCCTTGCGGTAGCCAAGCTTGACCGCGCCCTCCAGGCCCATGCCGCCGAACTCGCCGGTCGGCCAGGCAACCGTAAAGAAGGGCGCCTTAAAGCTGCCAGCGGCCATCGCCTGGGCGCCCAGCCCATAGCCCTTGCGCAGGATGATCGTGAAGGCCGGGACCGTGAGGGAGGCGCCGGTGACGAACATGCGCGAGGCGTGTCGCACCAACGCGGTCTTCTCAGCCTCGGGGCCGACCATAATGCCGGGCGTGTCGCAGAGGAAGAGGAGGGGGATGTCGAAGGCGTCGCAAAGCTGCATAAAACGGGCTGCCTTGTCGGCGCCGTCGCTGTCGATGGCGCCGGCGAGATGAGTGGGGTTGTTGGCGACAATACCCAGCGGCCGGCCCTCGATGCGGACGAGGGCGGTAACCATCCCGTGACCAAAACCACTGCGCAGCTCGAGGACGCTGCCCTCATCAGCCAGCGTCTCAACCACGGAACGGACCTCGTAGATTCGCCGCCGGTTCTCGGGGATAACGCTCCGCAGCCTGCGCTGGTCGGCGCACGACCACTTCGCGATGATCCCCTGGAAGTAGGACAAGTACTTGCGAGCAACTGCCGTCGCCTCAGCTTCGTCGTCAACGAGGATGTCGATGACACCGTTGGCGGATTGGATGGCTGCCGGGCCAACCTCCTCAGGCCGGAAGACACCGAGGCCGCCGCCCTCGATCATCGCCGGGCCGCCCATGCCGATGTTGGCGTTTTTCGTAGCGATGACGACGTCGCAGCAGCCGAGCAACGCGGCGTTCCCCGCGAAGCAGCGGCCGGAGACGATACCGACGAGCGGTACCAGGCCGCTCAGCCCGCCGAAGTAGTTGAAAGCCATGCAGTCGAGGCCGGCGACGCCCAGTCCATCGGTGTCGCCGGGGCGGCCCCCGCCCCCCTCGGTGAAGAAGACGATGGGCAGGCGCCACTTCTCGGCCAGCTCGAAGAGGCGGTCCTTTTTGCGGTGGTTCTGCCCGCCCTGCGTGCCGGCGAGGACGGTGTAGTCATAGGACATGGCGATGCAGCGCGACCGCGTCTCGTCGAAGAGGTCGCCGTTGACAGTGCCGATGCCGCCGACGAGGCCGTCGGCCGGCGTCCGCGCGATCAAGTCCTCGACGGAGCGGCGGCGGCGCTGGGCCGCTATCACGAGCGGACCGTACTCCACGAAGGAGCCGGCGTCGCACAGGTCCGCGATGTTCTCGCGGGCCGTGCGCTGGCCGGTCTTGCGGCGGGTGGCAACGGCGTCGGGCCGGCCTTCGTCGAGACCAACGGCGTGGCGCTGCTGGACCTCGGCCAGTTCGGGCCGGATTCGATCGAGGTCGGCCTGGTCAGCCGCCGCTGGTGTTGACGCCTCACCCTGGTCATGCGCTTCGATCAAAGCCAGGACGTGGCCGGCGTAGACCGTGTCGCCCACGGCCACCTGGAACGCCTTGACCACGCCGGCCGCCACGGCGGCGATGACGTGCTCCATTTTCATGGCCTCAAGGACGATCAGGCCCTGGCCGGCTGTGACCAGGTCGCCCTCGGCCACTTCGAGGGAGATCACCGTGCCCTGCATGGGGGCCAGCACAGCTACGGTGCCGTCGGGCGTGACCAGGGCTCCGAGGGCCGCCGCACTCTCTTGGGAGAATTCCGACTTGCCGTGATCGAGCACCGCCAGGGGATCCGCGGAATCGATTCGGGCGCCGGCGAGGGAGGCCACCGCGCTCGCTTGAGGAGCAGAGAGGACGCCGTTACCTCCGGCAGCGCCGGCCGCCAGCTCGGCGATGTTCTCCTCCACGAAGCGCGTGTGTACGGACGCGGGAAAGTCGGGATGATTCAGGATCGCGCGGAGCAGTCCGACATTGGTTGACGGTCCCTCAATTCTGAACTCGGATAGGGCGCGCTCTGCGCGGCCACGGACCTGGTTGAAGTCCGCGAAGGATGACGTGGCGATGACCTTTGCCAGCAGCGAGTCGAACCTGATGTTGGGCTCATAGCCGGTGTACGCCGCCGTATCGACGCGCACGCCCGGCCCGGAAGGCGGATCGAAGGCGGCCAGGCGCCCGCCCGAAACGCTCAACGTCCCGTCGGCCGCCAGCGACTCCATGTTGACCCGCGCCTGCAGGGCGTAGCCGCGCGGCGCCGGTACGCTTTCCTGCTCCAGCCCAAGGTCCGCCAGCGAGCATCCGGCGGCCAGCTGAAGCTGGAGTGCTACCAGGTCGACCCCCGTCACTTCTTCCGTCACCGTGTGCTCTACCTGCAACCGTGGGTTGGCCTCAATGAAGAAAAAACGCTCTGGATCGTCGGCGATAAGGAACTCAACCGTGCCAATGCTGTCGTACTTCAGCTCGGCGGCTAGCTTCAACGCCGCTTCGATCAGACGCGGCCTCAACGCCGGCGAAAGCGTCGGGCTCGGCGCTATCTCGATCAGCTTCTGGTGGCGGCGCTGGACCGTGCACTCCCGCTCCCAGAGGTGGCTGACGGCGCCCGAGCCATCGCCCAGTATCTGCACCTCGATGTGCCGGGCGCGGGATAGGGCTTGCTCAAGGTAGACGCGATCATCGCCGAAGGCCGACCTCGCCTCCGAGCGGCAGCGTTCATAGGCCTCCTGGACGCCGTCCGGGGCCTCGACCACGCGCATGCCCCGCCCGCCACCGCCGGCGATGGCTTTGATCACCATGGCGGCGCCCTCGCGGGACTCCATGAACGCCCGGGCGTCGTCGAGGCTGGCGGCTGAGGAGGTCCCGGGAAGCACCTCAATAACTAGCTCCTCCGCTAGTGAACGGGCACGAGCCTTGTCGCCAAGCAGCTCCAAAACGTCGGGGCGAGGGCCGACAAACTTGATCCCCGCTTCGCCGCAACTGCGGGCGAAGGTCGCGTTCTCGCTGAGGAAGCCATACCCGGGGTGGAGCGCGTCGCAGCCGGTTTCTCGCGCGGCCGTGATCATCTGGTCGATGTCGAGATAGGCCGCGGGACCACTGCCGCGGAGCGCCCGCTTCTCATCTGCACGGGCGACGTGCAGGGCGGTTGCGTCGTCCTCCGAAAAGACGGCGACGGTGCGGATGCCGAGCTCCGCCGCGGCCCGAATTATGCGCACGGCGATTTCGCCGCGGTTGGCTACGAGCAGTGACTTGATCTTCATCGCGAAACAGTATCCCTCCGCCCTAATCTATGCGGGCTGCCCCCGCCGCGCATCGCGACGGCAGACTCCCAGAGGCCGGCCGGCTTGCCGGGGCGTGTCTCTACGTGTATTTGTTGATCCACCGCCACACACAACGCGACAGGAGCTAACTATGCCTGCCAGCCCGCTGCACACGCCACTCTGTGAGCTGCTTGGCATCGAGCACCCGATCATCCTCGCCGGAATGGGCGGGGTAGCGACCGCCGAGCTGGTGAGCGCTGTTTCCGAGGCCGGCGGCCTCGGCGTCGTCGGTGCGGCTTCGATGGGCGCCGACGAAATCCGATCCCAGGTACGGCGCATCCGCGATCTCACCAACCAGCCCTTCGGCGTCGACATTCTGCTACCGGCCAACGTCAGCGGTCCGGCGCCCAGCTTCGAAGGTGACGACGCGAAGCGCAGCGCCGGTGCGACATTGCCCCAGGCATTGCCTCAGCAATACAGCGACTGGGTGGGAGAGGCCCTGGCCGAATTCAACCTCTCGGAGCCTCCGTCCATCGAGGGCAACCGCGGCATCTTCACCAGCGACTTCACGAAGCGCCAGGCGGAGGCAATCATCGAGGAGCAGGTGCCCATCTTCGCTTCGGGCCTCGGCAACCCGGCGGCCTTCGTCAAGGACGTCCACGCCTACGGCGGGAAGGTGATCTCGCTGGTCGGTAACGTCAAGGCGGCGCGCAAGGTCAACGAGGGTGGCGTCGATGTCGTGGTTGCCCAGGGGCATGAGGCCGGCGGCCACACCGGGCGCATCGGCACGATGGCCCTTGTGCCCCAGGTTGTTGACGCCGTTGCGCCGACGTATGTCGCGGCGGCCGGCGGCATCGGTGACGGGCGCGGAATCATTGCTGCGCTGGCTTTAGGTGCTGTCGGCGCCTGGGTGGGCACGGCCTTCCTGGTCTCGGAGGAGGCCAACTGGCCGCGGACGCTGAAGCAACGCATCCTCGACGCGTCCGAGGAAGACACGCGCGTAACCCGCCTCTACAGCGGGAAGACGATGCGCAATATCAATAACCCACTGATCGAAAACTGGGAGAAGTCGGGTCTGCAGGCCCTGCCCATGGGCTTCCAGGGCATGATCTCGGGCCGCGTTCAGAGGGCTGCCTTCGCCGGTGGCCGCGTCGACCTGACGATGAACCCGGCGGGCCAGATCTCCGGCATGTTCAGCGAGATCCGCCCGGCGGCCGAAATCTTCGCCGATATCGTGGAGAGTGCCGTCCGGGTTCTTGAGACCCTGCGCCGAGAGGGTATCCACGCTTAACGGTCCGGCGTTTGTACAAAATCCGCGCCGGGAGAGGAAGAAATGCCCCAGACGTCAGCAGGTCAGTTCGGTGCCCGCATCTTGAAGGCCGGGGAAGGAGAGACTCACAGCCTTGGGGGACTCACTGACCGTTTCATGATCGATGGGACGGACACCGACAGGCGGTTCGCCCTGGTTCAACACCTCTTCGAGCCGAGGGCGCTGGCAGCCCCGGTGCATCGGCACCGCTCAGAGGACGAGTACACGTACGTACTAGAGGGGCGTATTGGCGCGATGCTCGGTGACGGAGAGTACTTTGCCGACGTTGGAGACCTGATCTTCAAGCCGCGTGATCAATGGCATACATTTTGGAACGCGGGCGACGGTGCGGCGTCAGTGCTCGAGATTATCTCTGGCGCCGGCTTCGAAGACTTTTTTCGCGAGCTCGGCAATTTTACCGGCGAGCTCGATCCCGAGGCGATGGCAACAATGGCAGCTCGCTATGGCTGTGACGTCGACTTCGATGCAACCTTTCCTATCATCGAGCGCCACCGGCTGAACTTCTGACCACCGTGCTGGAGATTGAGGTTCAGCCCGGTTTCCGGCCTGGCCACGCTTCCTTACCCTCATCTCGATCCACCCGGGCGCGATGGGCGCCCCCGGAGCCACGATGACCGCAACGGACTACCGGGTGACCCGTCTTTACAGCGGCAAGACGATGCGCAACATCAACAAACCGCTGATCGAGAACTGGGAGAAGTCGGGCCTGCAGGCCTTGCCCATGGGCTTCCAGGGCATGATCTCGGGCCGCATGCAGAGGGCCGCCTTCGCCGGCGGCCGCGTCGACCTGACGATGAACCCGGCGGGCCAGATCTCCGGCATGTTCAACCAAATCCGCCCCGCGAAGGAGATCATGGAGGGCCTTGTCGCCGGCGCAACCCAGATACTCGAGCGGCTGCGCCGGGAGGGCGTGCCGGTTTGATGCAATCTCGGGAGTCTGCCAAAACAACGCAGCCCGCCTAACCTTCCTTTGTGAGCGACCCCCAGGTTCTGCGCCGGTACATCGTCCCAGGAGCGCTACTGGAGGCAGCGTTCGGAGTGTGGTTACTGCTCGATGCTCAGGCTTGCAGTTGCTATCCCGAATGGCATCTCGAGGAAGCAATCCTGATAGCCGCGATCGCTGGCTTGGCTCTTCCGCTGGGCTACGTTTGCGCATTGGTGGCGGCCAATTTGCGCTGGTGGTGTCGGCGCTTCGGCGAACCGATTGACCAGATGAATTCTGCGGTGCTCGGTATTTTGAAGCTAGAAAAGTCGGACAACCCCGAGTTGGCGGCGATCCGTGTGGACCATTGGTTACACAGCCACGGCGCAAACGAATCAGCCGTCCCGAGCGAAGTCTCTGCTGGATCTGTTAAACGGTTTGTTGAACGGGGGTGTTGCATTGGCCTTCGCGATCGTTCTCACGCTGGGAACGATCATTGTCACGTCGATCAACAATGCTCACGAGCCGATCAGTCTCGAACGTGTCGTCATCGTACTCGTTGCCTTGTTGGGACAAGTCGCTCTCGTGTGGTTGCACCTCAAGGGATACAGGCGTGTCACACAAATGACCAGTTACTACCTACAGGAGATGGCCACGATTTCCAGAATGCCTCAGCATATGGCTGGCAAGCCGCAAAAGAGGCGTCGATCTCCCTCTTCGGGCCCGTTCTAGGAACCCCTAGTGATATTGCTCCTTTAATCTCTTGTCTATCGGCTGCGCTCAGGCGCGGCGCGAGTGGAGCTAATTGAATATGACTTCAGCCGCCTACGACGACATTCGGATCTTGGACCTGACTACCGAGCTGGGACACTATGCCGGCAAGGTTCTGGCCGACCTCGGCGCCGACGTCATTCGCGTCGAGCCGCCGGGGGGCTGCGATACGCGCAGTATGGGGCCATACTGGCACAACACGCCGGACCCCGAGAAGAGCCTGACCTTTTTGTACTTCAACACCAACAAGCGCAGCGTCAGCCTCGACCTCGAATCCGCGGCCGGTCAGGAAGCGCTGAAAGCACTGGTGGCTACCGCGCATGTTGTGATCGAGTCCTTCCCAGTCGGGTACCTGGCCTCGCTGGGCCTCGGTTACGAGCAGCTCGCGACGGTCAAGCCGGACCTGATCTTTACCTCGATCACTGGCTTCGGGCAGTGGGGACCGCACGCCCACTTCAAAGCTCCGGACATCGTCGGCGTGGCCATGAGCGGCGTCATGACTCTCGCCGGCTTCCCCGACGCGCCGCCCTACCGTCCGGTTGACCATCACGGCTACTTCAACGCCGGCGTACAGGCCGCCCTGGCGACGCTGATGGCAATCCACCACTGGGACGAGACCGGGGAGGGCCAGAGCATCGACGTCTCCATGCAGGAGGCGCTGAGCCTCGACCAGGAGACGGCGATGCAGTTCTACGACATGCAGAAAGTCGTGCGGGCGCGCGTCGGGGAGCGCAAGATCCTGCCCGGCGTCGGCACCTACGAGGCCAGCGACGGCTACATCTACTCGATGGTCGGCGTCCCGGGCTTCGGTGCTCCCTGGAGCGAGCTGGCCCGCTGGATGAGCGAGGACCCAGAGTCGGAAGAAGTACCGCCGGAGCTCCTCGAGTTCCTCGCCAAGCTCAACCTGCGCGAAATGACGAGCGCCGCCCAGGACCTGCAGAAGATGGCTGAGATGGCCAAGAAGTTCGAGATCACGGACAGACTGCTCGTTGCCTTCTACAAGCGCTACCCTAAGCAGTTCCTCTATGAGGAGGGCCAGAGGAGGCGCTTGCTGATCGGGCCGGTCAACACGCCGGAGGACGTCGTGAACAGCAAGCAGCTCAAGGCCCGCGAGTGGTTCCAGGAGGTCACCCACGGCGGCGAAGCGCTGCTCTACCCGGGGGCGCCCTACCGTCTGGCGGAGTCGCCCTGGGCGATCCGGCGCCGGCCGCCAATGCTGGGCGAACACAATGCCGAGATCCTCGGCGGCGAGCTTGGCCTGAGCGAAGCGCAGATCAATGAAGCCTGCGGCTCGGTTGGGGTGCGGGCATGAGCGGGGCGCTGAGCGGGATCCGGGTAGCCGACTTCAGCTGGTTCGGCGCGGGCCCCATCGCCGGGGGCTTCCTCGCCCACCACGGCGCCGAGGTGATCCGGGTCGAGTCCGCCACCCATCTGGACGGCCTGCGCACCACGCAGCCCGTGCCTCCGGGCAAGGAAGGCCCGAATGTCAGCGGCTACTACAACAACTTCAACGCCAACAAGCTCAGCCTGACGATCAACATGAACCACCCGCAGGCCAAGGACGTCGCCCTGAAGTTGATTAGCAAGTGCGACGTGGTGATGGAGAACTACACCCCGCGAGTGTTCGAGAAGTGGGGGCTGACCTACGAGGCGATGTGCGAGGTCAAACCGGACATCATCTTCGCGCGGCTGGCCATGCAGGGCTTCAGCGGCCCACACCGCGACTTCCTGGGCTTCGGCGCCGTCCTGACGCCGCTGGCGGGGATCACCCACCTTTCCGGCTACCCCGACCGTGTGCCCATCGGGCTGGGCACCAACTACCCCGATTACGTGATCAACCCCACGCACGTCGCCATTGCCATCACGGCGGCGCTGCGCCACCGCCGGCGCACCGGCGAGGGCCAGCTGGTCGAGCTGGCGCAGCTGGAGTCGACGTCTGCGTCGATCGGCGTCGCCCTGCTGGACTACATAGCCAACGGGACCGTCCAAACGCGGCGGGGCAACCACGACGATGCGGCGGCTCCCCACAACGCCTACCCCTGCGCCGGCGAGGACCGCTGGTGCGTTATCGCCGTCCAGTCTGATGAGGAGTGGGCCGCCTTCTGCGAGGTTGCCGGGCACCCAGACTGGGCGGAGGACCAGCGCTTCGCCGACTTCGCCGGCCGCAAGGCCAACGAAGACGCACTCGATGGGCTGGTGGCGGAGTGGACGCGGACGATGGAAGCGCCGGAGATCATGTCCAAACTCCAGGCCGCAGGGGTCCCCGCCGGCGTCGTCCACACCGCGCAGGACGTGCTGGAGAACGACGTCCACATGCGCGAGCGGGGCTACTACGTCTACCTCGACCATCCGGAGGCAGGGCACAACGCCTATGACGGCTCGGCGGCGCGGCTGTCGAAGACGCCGGGGGTCGTCAGCCGGCCGGCGCCCTTGCTGGGGGAGAACACCTGGCAGGTGGCCACGGAGATCATCGGGCTCTCGGCCGATGAGGTCGCGGAGCTCGCCGCGGCCTCCGTCCTGGAGTAACCATCGCCCGACTGTCTTTAACGCGCAGCTCTATGCGCCGGCGGACTCCGCCTCTGTAGCGGCGGGTGTCAGCAGTTGTCCGTATACGTGATTGGTCCAAGAGCTGACACCCGCCCCCCCGCGGCAGGTGGAAGGTCAATTCCGGCCTGCGGGATCTGTGGCCGTTTTCGCAGAATAGGCGTCAAACCCATGAGGGCGGGTGTCAGCTCTCACGCGAAGGCCCGTTTTGGATGAGGGGCTGACACCCGCCGCTACAGGAGCAGGGTGACTGTCCGGCCTGCCGGAAGCAGGCGATGCGAACTACCCCGAAAGGGCTTCGCTGACGCCGTAGGCGGTTAGCTGCTCGTGGAAGCGGGCTACGTCGTTGCTGAGGATCAGCAGGTCGTGCTTGACGCCCTTGCGGTCGCGGACGTGGTCGCGGAGAAGCGCCTCGGCGCGGAAACCCAGCTCTTCGAAGGAGGCGATGGCCGCCTTCTGATCGACCGTCATCTGGGCGAATATCTTTTCGATGCCCATGCCCAGGGCGCGGGCGAAGGCCTCCTGGATCAGAATGCGGCCGAGACCGTTGCCGCGGGCGTCGGGCGATACCAGCACCCGCAGCTCCGACACATGGGGCGACCAATCGACTTCGCCGCGGTCGAGGCTGGAGTAGCCCTGCAGCTTGCCTTCTGTCTCGGCGAGGATCGTCGTAATGTTGCCGCGCTCGAGACCGCGCAGCCAGTTGTCGACGGCAGCCGGCTTCGTGATGTCGCGGCGCAAGAAGAGCAGGTCGTGCTCGGGCAGGGCGGCGGCGAAGGCCGAGATCATCTCGCCGTCGCCGGGGCCCATCAGGCGCAGCGTCAGCCGCTGATCGCCGAGGTCGATCTCGCGCGGCAGGCGGTCGGCGCCGTCCCGGCTCATAGCGAGCGCTCGGACAGCCAGGCGTCGAGGGCCGGCCACATGCGACGCACGGCGTTGGGGCCGGCGACCAGGCTGACGTGGCCGCCTTTGAGGATGATGTCCTGCTTGTCCTCGCTGCCGACGAGGTTGGTCAGGTCCTTAGCGGCCTCGAAGGGGACGATGTGGTCGTGCTCGGCCATGACGTGCACCATCGGCGCCGTAATCTGCTTGAGGTCCACGCGGCGGCCGCCAATCTCTAGCTGGTTCTTGTAGAGCTTGTTCTCCCACATCAGCTCTTTGGTGGTCTGGCGGAAGGCCTCGCCGGGGAAGGGGATCTGGTCGTTGGCCCAGCGGTCGAAGACGCGGTAGGAGCGGACGAACTCGTCGTTCCACATGTTGTCCCAGAGCCTGATCTGGCTGACCACGCGCGACACCGGGCGCATCGCCTCGAAAGACGCATAGAGCAAGTCGGGCGGGATGTTGCCGAGGGTGTCGACGATGCGGTCGACGTCGAAGTAGCGCTTGTCGGACCACTGGCGGAAGAGGCCCATGCCCTGGTAGTTGACCGGGGTGGTGAGGCAGACCAGGTTCTTCAGCGGCCCATCGGTGTTGAGGGCGGCGTAGATGAGAGCCAGAAGGCCACCCATGCAGTAGCCGAACAGCGAAAAGTCAGACTCGCCGCTGTCCTCAACCACCCTCTGCACGCAGTCGGGTATGAAGTCGAGTGTGTAGTCTTCGAGACGCAGGACCTTGTCCTCGGGGCGGGGGACGCCCCAGTCGATCATGTAGACGTCGTAGCCCTGGCGAAGCATGTACTCGACAAAGCTCTGGCCGGGCGCGAGGTCGAGAATGTAGGCCTTGCTGACGAGCGACATGACGAGCAGCAGGGGCACGCGATAGATCTCGTCCGCGATCGGGCGGTAGTGGTAGAGGCGCAGGGTGCCGCGGGCGTAGATCTCGTCCTTGGGCGTCAGGCCCACGGGCGGCCCGGAGCTGCCCAGGTATTCGAGGCCCTTGACGTTGCGCTGGATGGTGCGCTCGACGACCTCGCGGACGCGCTGTTCGATTGGGGGCGGTGCGGCGGCCGGGCTGCTCACGAGGCGCCTCCGGAGCGGGCACTCGGTGGTTTCCTTGTTCGCGGGGGACGAGGGGCGGCAGCGCGGGCAGGTGCCCTCTCTTGCGCCGGGGTCGGGAGGCGGCCTTCGATGGAGATCAGCCGCGACTCGATAGCGGACAGCCGCTCGCTGATCTCCTGGAGGTCGCTACGGGTGGGGACGTTGATCGACTTGAGGTAGCGCTCGACCATTTCGCCCATTTGCTGCTGCATGGCGACGTAGCCCCTGGTCATCTGGCCCATGACCTGGCTGTACTGGTCGGTGCCCATGGCCTCGTTGAAGAATTCGTTCCAGCGGCGCTCGGACTGGTCGAGCCACTGGCGCCAGGCGCCAAAGGGGTCGGCCGGTGGGGGTGTCTGGTTGCTCATGATGTCCTCCACCTCGCGGTGCTCTGACCGGCACGGAGAGCATGAGGATTATAGCCTCGCCGAGGCGGGGCAATACCCAAGGTGCCGTGGGTGCTTCCGAGGTAGCTCGACATTCGCAGGTAACCTCTCCCCTAGCCCCCTCTCCCACGCCGAGGCGCACAGGCGGCCGGGAGAGGGGGAACGTTAGGGATAGTTAATCGGCCTTATCTCGAGTTATTTCGCTTTATTTGGGCTTAGCTGGCCCGGGCGAATTGGCTTAATCGGGCTTGTTTGGCGTTATTCGGCGTTAGTTGGCGCTAACCCTCCTTATTTGGCCTTAGTCCGGAAAAGTTTTTTGTTTTCCGGCTCCGAGGGCTGTTCGCTGAGTTCGCTGCCCCGGAGACGCCCCCACCGCCCCGCCCACCTCACCCCCGCTGTCCGCTTCCCCTCCCCGCACCCGGAGAGGGTAGGGGCCAAGACGGCGGGGATTTGAACCAATTGAACCTTTTGAACCAATTGAACCTTTTGAACCTTTTGAACCTTTTGAACCAATTGAACCGATCGTCCCTTCGATCCCGAGCCGAAGCCTGGGGCGTGGAAGCAGTACCTGACAGTTCCCTCCTTCGATTCGAATCGGTCCGATGGGCGCGACGGCCGAGAGGGCGGGTCTTTGCGACACCATTGGTCCGAGAGGATGTCCGCATACTTGACCCGCCCCTACGCGATTGTTTGGTGAATGAACCAGTGCTCGGTTGGGCGGCGAGAGTGGCAATCAGCATATCGGCGTTGGACATCAACGATAGAACATTTGTACTATCACCGCAAGCTGGCGGCTGAGCCAAAAGGCCGGCGGGATCGTCCTCGATGCCGAAGTGCTTTCTGATACGGAAGCCCGATCGCCCTCACCCTGCCCTCTCCCTCGAGGGAGGGGAGAGACGGCGGCGACGAGACGGGCCGGCGGGCTCGGCCCGGGGCGCGAGTAAGATGGGCGTGGGATAGCCGGGAAGTCTGGTCGGCGCGCGTGTCGCGCCGACCTTTTTCTTTGCCCCCAAATGAGCGCATGAGCCAGCACGTTTACGACGAGGCCGCCGAACGGCGTTTCCGCCTGCTCTGGATAGACCGCCCTATGCGGGAGTTCCTGGAGGCGGAGGTGGTCGGCGGCGCCATCTTGTTGCTGGCCGCGGTCGCAGCGCTCGTCGTAGTCAACGGCGGCGGCGCTGAAACGTATGAGTCCCTTTGGGGAACCCGCCTGACACTTGGCCTCAGTAGCCTGTCTATCGAGGAAGACCTTCGTCATTGGGTGAACGACGGCCTGATGGCGATCTTTTTCCTGGTCGTCGGGCTGGAGATCAAGCGCGAGCTGGTGGCAGGTGAGCTGCGCAGCCCGCGACGGGCCGCCCTGCCCGTGATCGCGGCTATTGGCGGGATGCTGACACCGGCCGCTATCTTCATGGTCTTCAACGTGGGCACTGATGAGTTCCGCGGCTGGGGCATACCGATGGCGACCGACATCGCCTTCGCGGTCGGGGTGCTGAGCCTGTTTCGGGGGGTTCCCCTCGCCCTCAAGACCTTTGTCCTGACCCTCGCCGTGGTGGACGACATTGGCGCTATCGCGGTGATCGCCGTCTTCTACAGCGAGGGCATCGAGCTCGCCTGGTTGCTGGGGGCGTCAGCGCTGGTGATGGTCGGGGTGGGAATGTTGCGGGCCGGCGTGGTCTGGGCTCCGGCGTACATTGTGTTGGGGATCGCGCTTTGGGTGGCCACCTTCGAATCGGGGATTCACGCCACCCTGGCCGGCGTGGTGCTGGCGATGCTTATCCCCGCTCGCCTCGCAGGCGGCAGTCCGCTGCTGCACGAAACGAGGGCGCCTCTCGGCGTACGCCTCGAGCACGTCATCCACCCGATATCCAGCTTCGCCATCGTCCCTGTCTTCGCCTTCGCCAACGCGGGCGTTGCCATCTCACCCGGAGGGCTGGCCGACGCCGGAGGGACGCGCCTTTTCCTGGGGATCGTGTTGGGCCTTGTGATCGGCAAGCTCGTCGGGATCACCGCGTTCACCTGGGCCGCGCAGAGGCTCAAGCTTGGACAGCTGCATCCCAGCCTGCACTTTGGGCACGTCATGGCCGCGGCGTCCGTGTCGGGCATAGGCTTCACGGTGTCGCTGTTCATCACCGAGCTGGCGTTTGCGGCGCCTCAGCCAATCGAGACGGCTAAACTCGCCATCCTCAGCGGATCATTGCTGGCCGGTGGGCTTGGGGCGCTCTCGCTTCTCGCCCTGGGCGGTAGAGGAAAGCAGGAAAGCGCCTTTTCCGGGCGCGGGGCACGCGAAGGCGTCACAGCCGAAAGTTGAGCCATTAGGACCAAGCCGGCAACGACTCGGCCCAGGGATAAATCTGTCACCGCCGTATGATCTCTTTGTGCCTGCAGAACCCGAACCGATGACGTTCGAAGAGCTCGTCGAACTCCTCGAGCAGGAAGCAATCAAAGCCGACGAGACGCACGACGTCGCCGGGGCGTTGCGTCGAACCGACCGCCTCCAAGAACCACTCGTGTCCGCCGCGTTTCAAGCGCTGGAGTATATGTATGCGTCGCCGGACGAGGAAGCCCGCGCGACGTGGAGCCATCCTTTCGCCCCGATGCTGGAGTTTGGCGAAGTCAAGATCCCCCCGCCCCTGCACACTATCCCAGACGATGTTTTGGGGATCTGGGAGCTGCTCGCGAATGCAGTGTCTTCGCCTTTGCTCAAGGCGCGCTTCGCGGACCTGCTCTGGGAGCGTCGTTGGACTGGCGCGGCGGGGAACTCGGCGGACTGGGCTCGCGAAGCTGTAGCAGCGTACCGAGCACTCGCGGAGCGCCTTCGCGGGCCACCTCCAACGCCAGAGGACGGCTGGCGTCTCTATCCTCGGGCGGAACTCCTTGAGAGAGCGCTTGAGCTCGCACGATCCATTAACGACCAACAACTCACGGCGGCAGTGGCGCAAGACCTGCTTGAAACCGCGCAGTGGCTGCTAAGGCAGGATCCGGCGGTCGTCGGCGCGGGCGTCGTAATGACCCTTCTGGGCGCGCTCGCGAACCTTCCCGCGCAGTTGAGACCGCGGGCACTCATTGAGCTGCTTGAGCTTACGGAGCAACGCTACTCGGAGCCTTTCGCGTCTGACAATATCGCTGACGTGCTAGCCGCTCTTCTGAGCGGACAGGATCGCCAAGAGGTCCGTGAAAGGCAGGTTCGGCGCTGGTTAGCTGCTGCCGAGACTTCGCGGGGCATTATTCGCGTCGCGAATCTACAGCGCGCGCAAGAGCTGGCCGATCTGCATGGCCTAAAGGGACTTTCCGACGAGGCCCTTAGAGCTCTCCAGCAGCCCCCTGAAGAGGGCGACTTTAAGACTATCGAGTCTGAGTTCACAGTTCCCAAGGAACTGATCGAAGCGTACATCGAGCAGTTTCTGGCGGGGCCAGATGCTATATCGTGTCTGCGCGCCTTTGCTCAGCGCCCTCCGCCGTCAGGGATCGTCGACGAAAACATAGCGAAGGCGCAGGAGCTCATGGAGCGCTTTCCCATCGCCCTTCGACTCGCCACACGTGTCCACCACGGGGATTTCGGCCCAATCAGGACGGTTCAGACGGAAGAAGAGCACCTGGACGACAATATCCTTCGGACAGAGGCGTTCAACATCGAAGTTTGGGCGCAATTCGCCCCTGACATACTCGATAGGATTATCGAGCGATACGGCAGGCCAAGTCGACAACAGTTGGCTGAGTTCCTCGAGACGGACCTGATCGCGCCGGAGGTCGCCGAACGTTTTGCCGCCGCCACGGAGCACTTTTGGGACGGGCTCTACGACGAATGTGCCCACATCGTCCTGCCACGGATTGAGCGCGTCATCCGCGAGGGCTGCCGGCGCACCGGGATGGTAATTATCAATCCGCCACGTGGCTTCAAAGCCGGCGAAGTTAGGTCGCTGGGATCCCTCCTTCACGCGCTTCAGCCTGGGTTCGACAACCAATCACACATCAGATATCTGATTAACCTCCTCGTGGAACCAGTGCCTGGCATCAATTTGCGAAATCGCTTGCTCCATGCCCTGATCGATTCGGCAAGCAGGCAGCAAGCCGCGCTTGCGCTTCACGCCGCTTACTCCTTGACGACCCTTGGGATTGTTGCCTCCGGGACATCGGACGAAGTTGCCGAGCGCGAGGGCTCAGACAATTAATGGCTACCTCCCGTCTGCTCGAATTGGCGAAATGTTCGCGCCGCCCTCGCTGTGCGGCAGAGCTGTGTTGTCACGGCTGTAACGGGAGGGTCGCCGCCACATCTCCCTAAGGCTTTGTCGGGCTGCTCCGCGCGCCGCGTGACGCCGCCCTCCTGCCCGAGGTTGAGTCTCTAAGGTACGTCGACCACCACCTCGGAGTGAAGTGCCGATTCGCGGTCCTTGAAGTGGGCGCCCACCATTGCAGTTGTCATTGCCAGCATCACCATCAAGCTGGCCCGGATCGAAGCCGCCTTCGGCACGGAGGTCGCGTCCGGCGCGAGCACTGGGATCACGCCGTCGAGCGGGGCAAGCACGTTGCCGGTCCATGCAGGGCCGGCGCGAGCCCTTCGTCCACGTCCCCTACTACTTCTCCGACATCTTCGACCTCTCCTATGAGTTCTGGGGCGACACCGAGGAGGCCGGCGAGGTCATCCACCGGGCCGACTGGGAGGCGAGTTCAGTAAACGCCATGTGGTTCAAGGGCGACAGGCTGGTCGCCGCCCTGCTGATGAACCGGCCGGACGAGGAGCGGGACCAGGTGCAGGAGTGGATCGCGAAGACACCGACCTGGGCGGGCGCAAGGAAGCGCCAAGCTTAGACACACCACAATGACCCCTTCGCCGGTCGTTAGCGGCCCGTCAGGTGCAGCCGTCAATGTGGCAATCGCCCGCGTTCAGGTCCTGCTCGTCAATAACAACCCGGAACCCCTGGTCGCCGAGCTCATCCCAGGTCAGCTCCTGTCGCAGGAGGATGTTTTCGCTGGCGACCCTGACAACGATTACGTCCTCCCAAACCGCCTTGATAGTACCCAACTTCGTTTCCGTCTCGGCGGGCAGGACATCGGGACCATCGTCAGCGCCCAACCCGTCACCCAAGTAGACATATAGGATGGAGTCGGTCGCGTTCACCCAGGTTATCTCCGACCCCGGGTCACCGCAACCGCTTGACGCGAAACACGATACCGGCCAAGCTTACGCATAGCAGAGTTCTCAAATTAGTCCGCGAGATCCCGCGTGTAGTCAAAGCTGGAGACGACGTTGGCTGGCGTGGCCGAGTCAAAATTGGTCAACTTGTCGAGCCAGCCGGCGCCGTCGTAGGTGTAGGTCGTCTTGGCGTCGTTCGGCAGTTCTGTTTGGGTCAACCGCCCAACCTCGTCGTATGTGTATTCCGTCACTTTGCTCAGCCAGTCTGTCACGCTGGTCAGGTTGCCCGCCGCATCGTAGGAATAATCGACAGCTTTGCAGGTGTGGCCAACCTGCGCTGCCGAGCTTCAGTCAGCGACCATTTCGGTCACTTCCGACGCTTGCCCGGGAGAAGTACATATGTTCTAGACTGACTGCCATGGTTTCCTCCAGGAACTCCGTACGACCGTCGTCTCCGTCAGCCGAGCGGTCCGAGGGGTTCAAAAGGTTCAATTGGTTCAATTGGTTCAATTCCCCGTTACGCCTGTCCCTCTCTCCGCTTGCGCAGAAGGGGCTGTGGTGCGCTCCGGCAGACCGGCGCAAGTTATTGGCTCGCCGCGCGTCTCTATAGGGAGAGCGCGCCTCCTCGCGCCCAATCTGTTACGAATCTGCAACTCGAAGTCCGAGGGTCTAACCCGGATGCGAGGACAAGATTAATGACAGGCACACACGAAGGAGGCATCGTTGTTCAAAAAGTCGTTACTGATTCTGCTGGCCGCCGTGGTCGGCGTGGCCGCCCTCTCCCTGGGCACGGGCAGCGCGACGACAGCTGTCGACCGCAGCTACGTGGTACTGCTCGACGGCTCGCAGGGCACGGACGGCACCTTCCGTCCCGCCGCCGGCACCAGCGTGCAGGCCGCAAAGAACCTGGTCACCCGCGAGGGCGGCACGGTCACAACCGACCTGACGCGCCAGATAGGCGCCCTGCTGGTCAGCTCCAACGGCGGCGCTTTCGCCGCCGATATGCGTAAGGCCGGCGGCATTTTCGCCGTATCCGAGAACTACGCCTTCAAGGCCTTCCCTTCCTACGAAGAGGCGGTCGCCAGCGGAGAGCTCAAGGTCCTCGACAGCGCCGAGGTTTCGAGTCTTTCGGACACGTCCCGCGACACGACCCAGCTTGCTCCCGACCCACTGGAGCAACAGCAGTGGGACATGGACATGATCGACACACCGCAGGCCCACCGCATCCAGAACGGACGCCGCAATGTCGACGTCGGCGTGCTCGACAGCGGAATCGATTCAGCCCACCAGGACTTCCAGGGCCCCAACGGCCCGACGGTCGACGTGGCACGCAGCCGCGACTTCTCAATCGGGCAGACCGGGCCGACCGTTGACAACCAGTTCCACGGCACCCACGTCGCCGGCACCATCGCCGCTCAGAAGAACGGCATCGGCGTCGTCGGCGTGGCCCCGAACGTCACCCTGGTGGCGGTCAAGGTCTGCGAGGCCTCAGGCTTCTGCTTCTTTAACAACGTGCTCATGGGCCTGGTCTACGCCGGCGACATCCAGCTCGACGTGATCAACATGAGCTTCTTCACCGACGACGAGCCGCCCGCCGGCTCGACAGAATTCAAGTGCCGCAACGACGAGCAGCAGCTCGGCTACATCGAGGCCACCCAGCGGGCCATCAACTACATCCGCGGACGGGGCACGGTGCCGGTGGCCGCCCTGGGCAACTCGGACACCAACCTCGCTCGCCTGCCGAGCGGCCCCAACTGTGACGTGATCCCGGCGGAGACCGCCGGCGTCATCGGCGTATCCGCGCTGGGCAATGTCAGCGAGCGCGCAGGCTACTCCAACGGTGGTAAGCCGCACAACGACGTGGCGGCTCCGGGCGGCAATGGCACGACCGGCGACTGCGCGACCACGATCCTCTCCACGCTGCCGGGCAACGCCTACGGCTGTATCCAGGGGACGTCGATGGCATCGCCGCACGCGGCGGGCGTCGCGGCCCTGATCATGAGCCAGTTCGGGCAGAACCTGACGCCGGCGGAGGTCGCATCACGGCTGCAAAACACAGCCATTGACATCGGCCCCAACGGCTACGACAAGTGCTTTGGCAACGGCCGGATCGACGCCCTGCGCGCCATCCAGAACGACACCGCACACGTGCGGGAGCCCGCGCCTTGCAACCTGCCCTACAGCAACGAGTAATCGTACGGCTGAGATTTTGAACGGAGGGCCCGCCCGCTGTGGCGGGCCCTTCCCTATCGCTGGAGTTTCTCTGCGAAGTGGCGGCGGGCGCTCTCCACGTCGCGGGCGATCTGGGCCTTCAACTCGTCGAGGCCTTCGAACTTCATCTCTGCGCGGATGCGGCTGAGGATGTCGAGGCGCATCTCCTGGCCGTAGAGGTCGCCCTCGAAGTCGAGCAGGTAGGCCTCAACGGTCGGCAGCCGTTCCTCAAAGGTGGGCCGGAGGCCGATGTTGGTGACGGACGGAAAGGTCCGCCCGCCCACCGTCGACCGCGTGACGTAGACGCCAAAGGGCGGCAGGTGGCGGTCGGCGCCGACGGCGAGATTAGCCGTGGGGAAGCCAATGGTGCGCCCGCGCTCCGCTCCGCGCACCACAGGGCCGCGCAACGAGAACGGACGTCCAAGCAAGCTCGCCACACGCTCCATCTCGCCCGCGGCCAGCGCGGTGCGGACAAGCGTCGAGGATATGACCTCGCCGCCCTCAACCAGGGGCGAGGCTTCGCGGACTTCGAAGCCGAGCTCGTCACCGAGCTCCCCGAGGTATTGCATGTTGCCCTCGCGGCGCCGGCCGAAGGCGAAGCCGGGACCCTCGACAAGGCAACGCAGCCCCGCCTGCTCGATCAGGATGCTGACGAAATCTCGGGCCGAGATCTGCGCCAGCTCGGAGGTGAAGCTGACCTGCGCGACCCAGTCGGAGTGCTGGCGAAGCAGCTCGACGCGCTCGTCGAGGCTGGTCAGATAGACCGTCGGGCGCTCGGGATGGAGGACGGTCTCGGGCGCGGGGTGGAGGGTGATGACGCCGGCCGAGCAGCCCAGCTCGCGCGCCGCCGCCCGCGTCTGCTCGATCAGGTGGACGTGGCCGCGGTGGACCCCGTCAAAGACGCCGATGGTTATGGCCGATGGCCGCCCGCTCGCCGAGCGTGCGAGCTCCTCGCGGACCAGCAGCACTAGTCGCTGCCGCGCACCACCGCGAGGGCGGCGGCTACGTTCTCGGGCGGGGTCTGAGGTGAGATCGAGCAGCCCGCGGAGAGGATGAAGCGGCGGCCCTCGGTCTGGCGCAGGGCATCCCGAGCTTCTTCGGCGACCTCGTCGGGCGAGCCGTCGGCCAGGGGCTTGACCTGGCCGATGCCTCCCATGATCCCCCTGTCCGACGTCGCCGCCACCTCCGCCAGGGTGGGGTTGCCTTCCGCGCGGGCGTCCCAGTTGAAGACTTCGACCGGATAGTCAAGGAGGGTCGTGAGCAGGTTGTTGGAGCGGCAGACGTGGAGCATGTTCAGGGGCGCGCCGCGCACCGCCGAGAGCACCCGCAGGTCGTATGGCCTGCCGTACTCCAGGTACTGCTCCTCGCTGATCATGTTCTTCGTGCCCCAGTCGACGGTGGCGTAGAAGATGCCGTCGGCGCCGACGTCGACGCAGGTGCGGGCGTAGGCTGCGAGGGTTTCGGCGACCGAGTCGAGGGCCTGGTGGACCGCGGCCGAGTCTTCGGCGATGAACTCCCGGACGCGCTTGGGGCCGCCCTCGGTCATACGGCCAAGGACGGTCAGCGGTGAAAAGACGGTCTGGACGAAGGGCACGTTGCCGTTAAGGCCGTCGCGGATCGCCTGCAGGGCGTCCAGCTGCTCGGCGAAGGCGCCGGCACCCGGGTCGGCGATGTCGACGTAGAGCAGGTCCTCGGCCACCTCGACGCCGAATGATGTCAGCTCGCCTCCCTTGGTGGGGTCTGTCGAGGGGTCGGCCTGCGAGCCCCAGGCTTCCATGTAGTAGGTGGCGCGCGGGTTGACCTTGAGGATGTCGAGGTCCCACTTCTCGGTCATCTCGAGCATCGCGGCGGCGGTGCCCTCAGCGGTCCACTCGCGCACGTAGTCGTGGCCCCAAAAGGCCACGGGCGTGCGATCTATCTCTTCGCCCATGAGCACGGCGCGCACCCGCTCGCGCTTTGTCATCTCCGCCATCGATCTGAGCGTCGAGAGTGGAGGGGCAAGAGTCAAGGTGGCGTGTCACATGGGTGCTCGGAGTTTTGGGGATCGCATCGCTCCTTCGCCGGGGTCGCCACTCCCCGCCGCCACCCGACCTCTCCCTGCCCTCACCTTGGCAAGGGGAGGGTTCACGGGTCTCCGCGTCTGGCCGGCGCTATTCCGCCGGTGCCAATCGGGGCGTCGAGGGTGGGGAGGGCAGGAGGAGCAGGGCGAGCACGAGGGCGGGGATTGCATCTCCACCTCCCGAGGTCGCCCCGCCGCCCCCCGACCTCACCCCCGCTGCGGCTGGCCCTCCCCTTGCCAAGGGGAGGGTTCTCGGGGGCCCTGCGTCTTCGGTGCCTGCAACCCTGGTGGCGGCGAAGAGGGGGCGGGCAGCAGAAGCAGAACGAGCATCAGCGCCGGGATCGCGGCGTAGATGAAGAGACCCGCCTGCAGGCTCGCCGCATCGGCCACGGCGCCGACCAGGGGCGGGAAGCCAAGTGCCAGGGTGTCGATGTAGGAAGACACCGTCGTCACCGCGCCCACCTGGCCCGGACGGAGGAGCGCCAGCCTGGCGTCGAGGATCGAATAGAAGGCCGCCCCCATTGTGCCGGCCAGGGCGAGCCCGACGACCACGACGGCGATGTGCGGCGCGATGGCGGCCGCCAGCACGCCGGCGCCCAGGCCAAGGGTGAGGAGCTGGAGGAGGGCGCCGCCGCGGTAGCGCGCGAGCAACCAGGGCACGGCGGTGTAGCCGAGCGCGCCCGACGCGATGTAGCTGAGGCCGACCAGCGAAGCGACCGACGCGCCGTAGCCCTCGGTTTCGCGGGCAAAGAGGATGACGAAGGCCACGAACGGCTCATCCAGCGTCGAGTAGAGGGTCAGGACCAGGGCGAGGCGGATAACCCGCTTGTCGCGGATGACGGAAACGACGCTCGACCACGGGGTGTGGCCGTCCTTGCTCGGCGGGACTGGTGGGAAGGTGAGCGAGAGGAACCAGAAGCCGTAGAGGGCCATCAGGATACCGCCGCCGATCACCAAGGCACGCCAGTCGAGGCCGACGGCGAAGACGAGGGCGATCGTCAGCGGCGAGAGGATGTCGCCGAATGACGAGAAGAGGTTCTGGCGCGCGGTGTTGACTTCAAGGTTGTCCGGGTCAAGCTCGGCCAGGACCACGAAGGACGGATGGACGAAGGGGTCGCTGGCCGCGCCCCAGAAGAAGGCGGCGACGACCATGACCCAGAAGTCGTGGGCCAGGCCGAAGGCGACCATCGCTGCGGCGTAGGCGAAGGCGCCACCGGCCGAGAGCAGGCGCCGGTCGACGAAGTCAGCGGCCAGCCCGCCAAAGGGTGTCCCCAGGAGGCCGCCGAGGAAGAGCTGGGCGAGGACGATGCCGGCCTGCGTGTAGGTGAGGTCGAGGTCGGCACGAATGGGCCCCAGCGACCCGGCGGGGAAGAATGTGAACCACTCGTCAGCGAAGTCGACGAGGAGCAGCGCCGCCAGCAGGCTGGTGGGGAGCCGGCGCAGCAGGCGGTGGAAGAGGCGCGTTAGCGGGTGTCAGTTGGGAGGCATGTACTCGTTTTCCTGACGATTATTGTACGGCTCGGGCGGCAGACGCTACGCGGGGACCTTACGCTCCCGCAGCACGCGCTCCATCGTGGCGCCGATTTCGGCAGGCGACTCGGCGATTGTGGCGCCGGCTTCGCGCAGGGCCGCCTTCTTTGAGTCCGCGGTCCCGGTGTTACCGGCTATGATGGCGCCGGCGTGGCCCATGCGCCGGCCGGGGGGCGCCGTGGCGCCGGCGATGAAGGCGACGACCGGCTTGTTCATGGTGGCGATGAACTCGGCAGCGTCCTGCTCGGCTTGGCCGCCGATCTCGCCGATGAGGACGATGGCAGTGGTGCCGTCGTCTTTGGCGAACATCTCCAGCACCTTGCGCTGGCTGGTGCCGATGATCGGGTCGCCGCCAACGCCGACGCAGGTGCTCTGACCGATGCCGCGGGCGGTCAGCTGGGCCACGGCCTCGTAGACCAGGGTCCCGCTGCGGGAGATGACACCGACGGTGCCGGTTGAGAAGACGCTGCCGGGCATGATGCCGACGCGGCATTCGCCGGCGGTGATCACGCCGGGGCAGTTCGGGCCGATCAGTGTCACGTCGCTGCCGAGGAGGGCACGCTTGACGTTCATCATGTCGATGGTGGGGATGCCCTCGGTGATACAGACGACCAGCTTCACGCCGGCGTCGGCGGCCTCGAGGATGGCGTCGGCGGCGCCGGGGGCCGGTACGAAGATCAGGCTGCAGTCGGGCTGGGCCTCGGCAACCGCTTCCCGCACGGTGTCGAAGACGGGTACGCCGTAGGCGGTTTCACCACCGCGGCCCGGAGTGACGCCGCCGACGACCTTGGTGCCGTAATCGATGCAGCGCTGCGTCTGGAAGCCGCCCTCGCGGCCGGTTATGCCCTGAACGATAACGCGGGTGTCTTTGTTGACCAGGATGGACAAAACCGGCTCCCCCCAGCCCCCTCTCCCGGCCGGAAGAGGGGGGACTTCGTTCGTTGATGATCAGCCACGGGGGCCTGGCGGACAATCGCCTGGTATAGCCGCTCGGCCCGGACCTTTTGGGTAGTCCTCAGTCGGCGAGGCCGGCGATGTCGTAGACATTGGGGTGCTGGTTGGCGATGATCTCGGCACCGACGGCCCTCCTGTAGAAGTCGGCCGGGCCGACGCCGGCGATCTGGTAATAGACGTAGCCCTCGCTGCGGGCGGCGTGGAGGCAGGCGAGGAGAAGGGCGCGACCGATGCCCCGGCCGCGCAGGCTCTCATCGACGCCGGTGGGGCCGAACCCACCCCGCCAAACGCAGTCGTAGGCGGCGAAGCCCAGGTATTCGCGCTCGCGGACGGCGATGAAAGCGGTAACCGGCTGACGGGAGAAGGCGACGCTCAGCTCATCAACCCAACCACGGCCGAAGCGCTCTTTCGTCCAGTCGCGGAGGTTGCCCCACTCGAAGGGATTGGGACGCCTTATGACCACGCCGGCCGCGGTCATGCGCTCGATCTCGGGCTCGAGGGGCGGCAGGTGCAGCAGCCTGACCAGCATGTCTTCCATCAGGTGCGGTTCCTTCGGCCCTTTGGAGCGCCCGCGGGAGTGTTGACGTAGGCGGCGGCGTCACGCGCCAGCGCCATGGCCTGGCCGAGGTCGCTGATCTCGAGCATGGGCACGCGGAGCCAGGAAGCCTCGGCGGTGGGGTCGTCGTTCATGAAGGGGCGCACGCCGGCGACCGTCTTGCGCAGGCCGGCCTTGAGGGCGGGCGACCACTTGCCGACGAAGTCGTCGTCGGAGAACAGGACAAAGAGCCGGCCGCGGAAGTAGAAGGCGTCCCAGCCGAAGGTCCGGCGCTTGTTGGCGCCGAGCTCGGACTGAAGCGCTCCCGTTAGAAGCGAGCGCAGCTCGGCGGGTTCCACGACCTGAGGATATGCGCCGTTGGTCTTAGCCCGTGGCTTTGACGGGCTCGATGGCCTGGATGGCCTCGGGGGGGAGCATCCCCTTCAGGACCTTCTCCAGGGCCATGCTGTGGCTGCAGAGTCCCCATCCGGCAAAGAAGTCACAGGTGCAGTGCCATTTCGAATCGGCGAACGAGATCTGGTGGTAATCGTTCTCGCCGCGGAAGCTGACCTGGAAGCCCTCGAAGCGCATACGATCGCGCTCCTCGGCATAGCGGTGTGCCTTCTCGATTTTGCCGATGAGGCTGGAGTTCATTCACCCCTCCTGAGATGTGTAGGCGGCAGCAGCTCCGGGGACAACAAAAGGCACCCCAGCGAGTCGGGATGCCTTCCAATTGCGCGGCAGGAACGCTTTCCTGCGGGGGTCTTCCTGGAGCTCGTGCCGTCCTTCGTAACGGGGAGTATATCGCGGCGGGCGGGGCGTCACCAAGCGGGCGCCCATAAAATCCATGTGAAGATGCAGCTTTCACGCAACGGCGCAACGGCGTGACACCGGCTGAAGCCGCGCCGGCCGGCGGCGCTTACCCCGAGCCCGGCGTTTTCCGACTCTCGGCGGCGGTGTATGTCGAGCGGGAGGGAAAGATCCTTCTGCTCAAGCGGCAGGGCGGCGAGCTCAGCGGGGCCTGGTATCTGCCGGGCGGGGCCGTCGACGAGGGCGAGACGCCCGAGCAGGCGGCACGCCGAGAGCTGTTCGAGGAGGCCGGGCTGGTACCCGCCGGAAAGCTGCGCCTGATCGGGCTGACGCCGATGCACGTCTACGGCACGGAGTCCATCCAGATCACCTATGCCTGCGAGAGCCCCGAGGGTGAGGTCATGATCAGCCACGAGCACTCGGGGTTCCGCTGGATGGACCCGCGCGAGTTTCGCGAGCGCTACTTCGACGAGGAACGCGTGGCAGCAGCCGAAGCCGCGGACCCGAGAATCGGCGCGATCATCCGCGGCGTGCGGGACAACCTCGACGAGTACCTGGCGCTGCGCGCCGGCCGCTAGCGGGCGGAGCGAATGATGCCACCGCCGATGACCTCGTCGCCGTCGTAGAAGACAGCGGCCTGGCCCGGGCTGACGGCTCGCTGCGGCCGGTCGAAGTCCAACCTCCAGCTCCCTGACTCGTGGCTCAGCGTGGCCGGCGCGGCGGCGCCTCGATAGCGGAGCCTCGCGTTGAATCTGACGGGCGTTGAGGGCTCAGTGCCGGAGACGAAGCGCGGGTCGTCAAGCTCGACCACCGAGGAGAGCAAGTCTTCTTCACGGCCGACGGTTATGACGTTGGCGCCGACGTCGACGTTGGTCACGTAGGCGCGCTCGCCGAGGGCGACGCTCAATCCTCGCCTCTGGCCGACGGTGTAGCCGGCGGCGCCCCGATGTACGCCGACCTCGTGGCCGAAGGTGTCCACGACCGGGCCCTCGTGAAGGCCGAGGCGTGCGGCGAGGAAGGCCTTGTGGTCGCCCTCGGGGACGAAGCAGATATCGGCGCTGTCGGGCTTGGCGGCCAGGTGGAGGCCGAAGCCGGCGGCCAGTGCCCGCACCTCAGCCTTCTGCAAGGCGCCCAGTGGGAAGACGAGCTTGGCCAGCTCGCGCTGGCCGAGGCCGTAGAGGAAGTAACTCTGGTCCTTTTCCTCATCTGCGGCTCTCAACAGCCGGTAACGCTCGCCCTGGCGGTCGATGCGGGCATAGTGGCCGGTAGCGAGGGAGGCGGCGTCCAATGTCTCAGCGAAGTTGAGGAGGGCGCCGAACTTGATGCGCTCATTGCAGGCGAGGCAGGGGTTGGGCGTGCGGCCGCGGGCGTACTCATCGACGAAATAGTCGACCACGTGGCGCTGGAACTCGTCTTCGAAGTTGACCAGGTAATGGGGGATGTCTATCGCCGCCGCTGCGGCCTTGGCGTCCTCGTGGTCCTCGACGCTGCAGCAGTGGCGCTGCCGGCGAAAGGCCTCGGGGTCCTCGTCGGCCCAAAGGCGCATGGTCACGCCGACTACGTCGTAACCCTGCTGCTTGAGCAGCGCAGCGGTCGTTGCCGAATCGACGCCGCCACTCATGCCGACGACCACGCGGGCGACCTCACCCCCTAACCCCCTTCGCCCAGGCGAATCTTCGATCTCCGCAAGCAGAGAGGGGGAATCTGGGAGCATGGGGGCCAAGCGTTCTGTCGTCATGGTGGGAAGCGTCCTTCGTGCTGGGCGGAACGCTATGATCTTACGGAAATGAGGAGCGCAACCTACTGACCACTGCTGACCTCGCCAAGAAGATGGTCGACGTGCTGGCCGAGCGCCAGGCAGAAGACATCGTGCTCCTCGACATCTCCAACGTCTGCGACTTCGCCGACTACTTCGTCATCGCCACGGGCAACAACGTCCGCCAGCTGCAGTCGCTGCAGAACTACCTGCGGACCGAGCTGACGGAGGACGGCTCGGTCAAGCCCTTCCAACAGGAGGGCACGCCTGATTCGGGCTGGATCCTGGTCGACTACGGCGACATCATCGTCCACCTCTTCTCGCCCGCGCAGCGCGGCTATTACGACCTGGAGAGCCTATGGCGCGGCGGCACCGAGGTTGTGCGCATCCAGTGAGCTCATCCCCTCCGCAATTATCCGAATGCAAAATGAGAGGCCGGAGGGGGCAGAAGGCTCGCCGGCAACCAATCCCGTCTCGGAATCGGCCGGCCATCTGCCCCTATGAAACCACTTCTTGGCCGGGAAGCGGGTAGGCTCCATGGCCAGGCGGTTAGAGTCAGCGCTTGCGCGTGAGCAGGTAAGTGAAGGTGAGCATGTCCTCGAAGCGGCCATGAGGGGTGAGCTCGGCCAGCATCGCCGTCAGGTCATCCTCGAAGCGGCCGCAGTTATGGCCGAGGAGCGTGGGGCTGCAGAACGTCGTGGAGTAGAGGTGGCCGATGATCGACTCGACGTCCCAGACGAAGCCGATCTCGACCTGGCCAGAGTCAATGACGCGGAACGCTGAGCGCTTGACAGCCGCCGAAAAGGGCTCCTCGGACACTTCGTAGAAACCGGCGCCGGCGCGCCGGCGCGCGCCCAGCCAGCGCCGGACGATAGCCATCACGGCCCGGTGCCAGTGACGGTCCGAATTCCACCAGCTTCCCCCTCCGCCGAGAAGAGCGAGCCCGCCGCCCGACGGGAGGACCTCGGCGCAGCGGGCGAGGACGAGGTCGCGGTCCATCCAGTGGAAAGCGTTGGCGATGGTCACCAGCTTGAATTGACCGAGCTCCGTCGAGACTTCCTCGGCTCTGCCCTGATACCAGGTGATGGAGCGCATGTGGCGGGCGCTCGCGGCCCGCTCGGCCTCTTGCAGCATCTCAGCGTCGGCATCGATGGCGACGGTCTCGCTGAAGTACGGCGCCAGAGGAAGAGTGAGGTTGCCGGTGCCGCAGCCGAGGTCGAGGAGGCGTCCCGTGCCGTCGAGGTTGTAGGTCTGCTGGAGGATGCGCAGTAGCTGTTGAGGGTAAGGCGGCCGGTAGCGGGCGTAATAGCGCGCCGTCCCATCGAACTGGCCGCCGGAGATCTGGCTCAAGGGTTTCCTCCGGGGGAGGGGCCAGAGCGCAGGTTGTTTGCATCCCTAGTATGAGCCCTCCGAGGCCCCAGTCGACAGATAACGGGCCCGCGATTCGATTCGGGCCCGGGAACTTCCGTGCGCTAGATTGATCGCATGGCCACCAAGCCCATCCTCTACGAAAAACGCGGCTGAACCGGCTGCGCAAAAGCGCGGGCGTGGCTCGCGCAACGTGGCATCGACTTCGACTCGCGCGACTACTTCCGCGAGCCCCTCAGCGAGCACGAGCTCGCAGAGCTCGTCGCCCTCAGCAGCCCTGAGGAGATGTTCGCCTGGCAGAGCCCGAGAGCGCGCAAGCTTGGGCTTGAGCGCGGCAAGGTGCCGCCGGCGGAGCTGGTCAGGCTAATGCAGGACGAGCCCTATCTCATCCGGCGGCCCCTCGTCCGCCGAGGGGACAGTGTGATCCCCGGCGCGAGCCCGGCACGGCTGGAAGCGGGCGTTTGGGGCTGACTGACCCATCTTGTCCTGAGGAGACTACGGCCCGAATAATCGCGGATCGCGCGGATCCTCCTGGCATTGTCGGAATGGGCTGTTCCAACGCTCAGGGGCGGGCCGGTGTCTTGGGCCTTCTTGGTTCGGACGGTCGATGGCATACGACACTGGCCCCTACAGAGGGTGGGGTTCGAACGGTCGGTGGCATACGACACTGGCCCCTACGGTGGGTGGGGTTCGGCGCCCGCCTGAGACAGAGTGCTCGGCGCTAGCCGACGGGCGTTGGCGTGGTGCTGCAGTCGACCTCTCGGACGTCAGTGCACCTTTCTTCCTCCGTCGACCCGTTGCCGAGCTTGCCTGATGAGTCGTCGCCCCAGGCCAGCGCGTTCCCGTCGACCAGGGCGAGCATGTGGTCGTCGCCGGCCGCTACCTGGGTCACACCCGCCAGCCCCGTGACAGCAGTCGGGCTGGGACTGCAGTCCGGTGTGTCATCGCAGGCGGCGGCGCTGTCTGGGCCGTCGCCGACCTGTCCCGCGGCATCCTCGCCCCAGGCGACCACGATGCCGTCGCCGAGGAGTGCCACCGACCCGCCGCCACCGGCGCCGATCGCGACGGCGTCATCGACCCCAGGCACTTGCACAGGAAGGGGACTGCAAGCGAGTCCGCCGCAGCTACCAACGACATCCGGCCCGTCGCCCAGCTGGCCGAAGGCATCCCAGCCCCAGGCCATTACCGTCCCATCGTCAAGTAAGGCGAGCGAGTGACCGCCGCCGGCGGCCACGTTGCTGACGTTGGCGAGGCCGCTGACCTCGACCGGAGTCGGGGCGCAGGGGCCGTTGGCGCACTGAGCGGCGCTGCCGTCGCCATCGCCCAACTGACCGTGCTGGTCCCAACCCCAGGCAACAACCGTGCCGTCTGAGCGCACGGCCAGCGAATGGCCGAAGCCAGCGGCGATGGCCACCACATCGGTGAGGCCGGGGATGATTTCAGGGGTCGAGCTGCAAGGCACAGCCCCGCACTGGTCGGGGGCAGAGCCGTGGGCCAGCTGCCCGAAGCCATCGTCTCCCCATGTAGCGACCGTGCCGTCTGCGAGCAGCGCCAGTGAGTGCAGTCCCCCGGCGCTGACGGCACTGACGCCGGTCAGGCCACCAACCTGGACAGGCGTTGTGCTGCAGGCGAAGGTGCCGTCGCCGCTCGTGCACTCCTCGACGCTGTTGGGGCCGTCGCCAAGCTGGCCCACGGTGTCGATACCCCAGGCCATCACGGTGCCGTCGTCGAGCAGGGCAAGGGAGTGCCTGTAGCCGGCCGAGACCGAGGCTACCCCGCCAAGCCCGGGGACGGTGATTGGGCCGGTGCTGCAGGGGAAGCCGGCGCACTGCTCGGGCGTCACCGAGCCCTGGCCGTCGCCGAGCTGGCCGAAGCGGTCGTCGCCCCAGGCACTCACAGTGCCGTCGTCGTGCAGCCAGAGCGAGTGCTCGCCGCCAGCCGAGATTGCTCTGACGACGCTGTCCCCCTCGCCGACGGTGGGTACCACGACATCGGCTGTGCCATCCGGCTCAGCGGTGGCGGTCGCTGTCGGGTCCTGCTGACCGACGGTTTCTCCGTCTCCGTTGTTGGCCGGCGGCGACTCGCCGTTTCCGCCGCCGCCCACGAGGAAGAAGGCGGCCGCGGCGATGGCCCCGCCGGCACCGATACCGAGAATCGCGTAAAGGACGCCCCGGCCGCTCTTGCGCTGGGCCTGCGCGGGCTGTGGCGCTGCCCGGCTTGGGCCGCGCGGGGTGGGTGTTTCAAGTGGGGCAATGTCGGTGGGCTCCTCGGCGGCGATTTGCCGAGGCTGGGCTGGCGGCGGCGTTGGAGTTGCAAATGGGGCGATATCGGTCGGCTCGTCACTGCCGATCTGCGGAGAGCGGGCCGGCGGCGGCGCTGGGGTGGGGATGAAGGTAGCCTCGTCAACGGCCGCCTCCGATTCGAGTGGCCTGGCCGTCGGCTCCCCGACAATTCCGGGCGAGAGTGCTGCCGCGGGAGCTTCGGTCTCGGGCAGGAGATCCGCCTGGGCGGCCTCGACCACGGCGGTGTGGGTGTCAATCTGCGGGACCTGGCTGAGGCGGCCCGCCTTCTCGATGGCGACCGCCAGTTCCGAGGCCGACTGGAAGCGCGCCTGGGGATCCCTTTCCAGCGCCTTTTGGAGCAGCTCGACGACGTTGCCGGGCAGGCCCTGGAGGGGCTCGATGGGCATCGGACGCTCGCGTTGCTGTCCCAGGATCTCGATCAGGCTGCCCACGAAGGGCGGCCGGCCGGCGACCATGTGATAGAGCGTCGCGCCGACAGCATAGATGTCCGAGCGGTGGTCAGCGTGGCCGAGGGCCTGCTCGGGGGCGGCGTAGGACAGTGTGCCGACGAAGCCGCCCGGCATTGTCAGCGTCCCACCTGATATCTGGCGGGCGATGCCGAAGTCGAGGACCTTCACCGAATCGTTGGCCCGGACCATGACGTTGTCGGGCTTGATATCGCGGTGGACGACGCCACGCGCTTCGGCTTCCTCCAGAGCGCGGGCGATCTGTACGGCGATGCGCAGGGCGCGCTTGACCTCAAGCGGCCCCTGGCTGAGGAGGCCGCGAAGGGGCTGGCCTTCTACATATTCCATGACGATGTAGATCAGGCCCTGGTCGGAGCCGTATTCGAGGAGGCCGGCCGTGTAGGGCGAGCGCAGCAGGGCGCCGAGGTGGGCCTCCCGCTCGAAGCGGTCGATGAAGCTCCGGTCGCCGACCAGCTCGGGCCGCAGCAGCTTGATGGCGACGCGCACGTCGGTACGGCGGTCCGTCGCGGCGTAGACCATGCCCATGCCGCCGGAGCCGATGAGGGCGCCAAGGCGGTAGTGCGAGATCGTCGCGGGGACGTTGCCCTGTGGTGGCTCGGTCATGCTGTCGCTACTCCGCCCGTTCGACTCGTCATTGTACTCGCCGCGCGGCGGCCGCCGGCGGCTAGCCCCTCATCAGCCGGCGCTACGCACCTGGTCGACGGTGTAGAGACGGTTTATCGCCTCGAGGAAGGCGGCAACGGCGCGCGTGGGTTTGCGGTTGCGGCGATACATCATCGCGATCTCGCGGGTGACCGGCGGGATGTCGGCGACGCGGACCTCGCAAAGCAGGCCCAGGTCGAGCTCTCGCTCCACGGCGACGCGCGGGAGGAAGGCGATGCCCAACCCCTCCTCGACCATCTTTTTAGTCCCCTCGACGTTATCCAGCTCCATGGTCGTGCGCGGTGGGAGGCCGGCCTGGTAAAACAGGCCCTGGATCAGGGCGTAGTAGCTGGAGGTGCGGTCCCAGAAGATCACGTTCTCGCGGGTGACTTCGTCGATGCGGGTCGTCGGGCGGGTGACGAAGCGATGCTGCTTGTTGGTGATCAGCACCACCTCGTCCTCGTAGAGGGGCACGGTTTCGACCTCGGGGTGGATCATCGTCCGCGCCAGCCCGACCTGGGCCTCGTCGGCCAGGAGCATCTGCAGGACCTGCTCGGAGTGGCCGGTCTTCACCGTGACCTCGACGCCGGGGTAGCGCTCGGAGAAGGCCTTGAGCACCCGCGGCAACACATAGGTGCCGATAGCCGGGGCCGAAGCGAGACGCAGGAAGCCGACTTCACTGCGCCGCAGCTGGCCGATCATCTCGCGGCCCTCCTTCAACTGCTGGAGGATGCGCTCGGCGTGGGGCAGGAAGACCTGGCCGGCGTCGCTGAGGCGGACGCCGCGGCCGCTGCGCTCGAAGAGCTCCTCCTGGAGCTCGCGCTCGAGGCCCTGGATGCGCGCGGTGACGGAGGGTTGCGTCAGGAAGAGGGCGCCCGCGGCTTTAGAAAAGCTCCGCAGGGCGGCAACCTGGACGAATGCCTCGATCTGACCTATGTCCACGCCTTTAATATCTGCCCCTATTGAGGTGTCCGTGCGGATGGGGTGGAGCGAAGTATAGTACGCCGTCCGCGATGGGTCTTGGGGAGCTAAATGCGTTCGGAGCGAGGCCTGAACATGCCGCCGATGTTCTCGTTCTCTTCGTAGAAAAGCCGGTTGATCTCGGTGTACTTCTTCTGATCCTCGGGCACGTCTTCCTCATAAAAGATCGCTGTCACCGGACAGGCAACCTCGCAGGCCGCGCAATCGATGCAGGTCGCCGGGTCGATGTAATACTGCGGCGCGTCCTCGGTACTGAAGATGCAGTCGACGGGGCAGACGTCAACGCACGAGGCGTCCTTGGTGCCGATGCAGGGTTCGGTGATTACGTAGGTCATCGTGCTGTGTGGCGGGGTCGTGGTTCTGGCGGGATTCTACCATCGACCGGTCGCGTCGCAAGGGCAACCGGACCAGGTTGGCGTCTACCAGCGCCTAGCAGGCGCTGAGGGAGGCACACACGTGGGTCTCGGTCAGCGCGCCCCCGGTCCCGGCGCCGCCGTCGGACCCATCATCGTCAAGTGTGCCCTGGATTGCCGGCGCGCTCACGCCGCCGGGGCCGCCCAAGCCCGCCGCGCCGCCCGAGATGGGGTTCGACCCGAACAGGGTCACTACCGAGTCGGGAGTAATGGCGATCGCCGCCGACCGGCCACCGGCGCCACCTCCACCACCACCGGAGTGTCCACCGTGCGCCCCATCGCCGCCGACTCCCGCTGCGCTGGCCCCCGGGTGCAGTCCCCCTGGACCACCAAACCCACCCGGCTGCCCCTGGCCACCAGTGCCGCCGGCGCCGCCGTTGCCGGCGTCGCCACGGGTGAAGACATTGTCCGTCGCGATTATGGAGGAGTTGTTCACGGCAAAGATGCCGAAGCTGCCGCCGCCCCCGTGCCCACCACCACCGCCGGCACGGGCCGCGGCTCCGCCTGCCCCGCCGCCGCCACCGCCGGCACCCCAGGAATCGGTACCCTCGTCGCAGCCACCACCGCCGCCGCCGCCGCCACCGCCGCTACCATTCTGGCCAGTATTCCCCGTGAAGCCGTTGTTACCGAACCAGTAGCCATTGTCGGTCCGGCCGGCGCCTCCGCCCCCGCCCGACAGGCCGTTTGCGATCTGGCCGTCGCCACCCTGCTGTCCGGGGGTGCCCCCGCCCGTGTCGCAGCCGGAGCTGTTGGCGGGCCCGCCAAACCCTTTGAGGCCGATGGAGCCACTGACGAAGTCGGCATCAAAGCCGTTGTCGCCGGCCGTGGCAGTGAACGGACCAAAGGGACAGTTGGTATCCATCTCGCCGCCGGCACCGCCGTTGCCGCCGTCCATGTCGCGTGTACTGGGTGTCGGCGAGGTGGAGTTGGCGCCACGCGGACCACCGCCCCCATGGCTGCTGTTATTGCACACTGAGACGAACTCTGCGCCGCTGCCACCCTGCTGGCCGCCGGCGGCTCTGACCACGGATGAGGCGTCCAGCCCGGGGCTGCCAGGCGCGCCGTCAGCGCCGTCGCCGCTGATGATCTGATTCCGCGTCAGGCGGAGGTCTGCGGCGTTGTCGGCGTGGATCACGTAGGAGCTCGCGCCGGCGTTAGTGGCGTCAGGGCCGGTCAAAGTGAGGTCCGCCACCGTCACGGGTTCGAGGAGGTCATGGGCGCGTATTGTCAAGAACTGCCCGTCGCCGCCGAAATCGTCGTCCTCGCCACCCGTGATTTCGGTAAGGGTCGACCCGGTCGCGAGCAGCGGATTGCGTTGGAAGTTCTGTCCAAAGCCGCCGTAGAGGCTAACGCCGTCACGAAGCACGATCGGCCCTGCATAGGAGCCTCCCGCGACGTAGACTTCACGCTTATCGAGAGCGGCTGCCTCATTGAGGCCGGCCTGGACGCTCTGACATGGATCCGCAAAGGCGCCGCAGCCGATGTCGTTCACGCCATTGCTGCGCACGAAGCGGGCCTTGGTCTTGTCACCGTCGATGCCGTCGCAGTCCCGGTCGAGGAACGCCGGATCCAGCAGGTCCTCTTCGCCGGGGTTGATGTTGGGATTTGTCGGCTTGCAGTCATTCCAGCCGAAGCCGTCGGCGTCCTGGTCAAGCGCCTTAGTGCGCTGAAGGTCTGGTTGCGCGCCTGGTTGCCGGCGATGTCCTTCACGGGCCTTGAGGTCGTCTGCGTGTAAGTCACGGCGGGCGTGGCGCCGAGGTCAGAGGCCGCCTGCTCCTGGAGAATCACGACAAGCTTCCTGCCCGCAGTCAGCGCGTTCACCTTCGTCACGGTGTAGCCGGCCACTGATAGGGGGAAGGGCGCCACGATATCGACGGCGTGTTTAACGTCCTCCGAGTAGGTCAGGGTGACGCGGTCGGCTTTGTTGTCGTGGTCGGCGTCGCCCATAGCCGCCCCCGTCATGCGGGGTTTGATGGTGCCACCAGCGCTGGTGTTGCCGGCTGCGAAAACGGCAAGCGCGGCCGCGAGGAGGATGAGCGGTAGGAGGCGAGTCTCCAAATGGGATTCTTGCGGGGTGCTTGATTCTTGCAGCCGGCATCGCTTTTGCCGTCGGGTCAGGCACCGCAGGTCGTCACCGCCTCGTCGAAGACAGAGCAGGCAACAACGCGACTCTCCGCGACGCTACGCCAGCTGCAGGGAATTGAGGAAGTCGATCATCACGCGGTTGACTTCTTCGGGCTTTTCCTGCTGCGTCCAGTGGCCGCTGCCCTTGACGAGGTGGTGCTTGACGTTGGGTACGTTGGCTTCGAGTCCCACGGCCATCTCGGGCGGTAGCACCGGGTCCTTCTCGGCCATGATCATCAGCGCAGGTTGCTCGACCTTGCGGCCGGCCAGGTGCTCCGTCGTCTCCCAGTTGCGGTCGAAGTTGCGATAGAAGTTGATCGGTCCGCGCATGCCGCCTTTGGCGAACGCGCTGTAGAAGACCTCGGCCTCCTCGTCGGAGAGGAACTCGGGGTTGGCTGATACACCCTTGTAGATGCCGCCGAGGGAAGCGCGAATGTCCGCCTCCATCTCCTTCTCGGCCACGCCCTCGTCCTGGAAGTGGAGGATGTAGTTGAAGCGGCCGCCGGGGACCAGCTTGAATCCTTCGGTTGGTTTGATAGGCGAGCGGGCCGCCCACGGCACGTTCAGGGCCATAACGGCCGACACGCGGTCGGGAACCTGCAGCGCCATCTGCCAGAGAATGATCGCGCCCCAGTCGTGACCGGCGACCGCAGCCTTGTCGACGCCCAGGGCGTCGAGGAGCCCGGTGAGGTCGGCGATCAGGTGGTGGATGTCGTAGTCCTCGATGGCGTGTGGCTTGTCGCTCTCGCCGTAGCCGCGGAGGTCCGGGGCGATGGCGCGGTAGCCGGCTTCGGCCAGCGCTGGGATCTGGTAGCGCCAGGAGTACCAGAGCTCGGGGAAGCCGTGGAGCAGCAGGACGGGATAACCCTCGCCCTGCTCGACGTAGTGCATCTTGATGCCGTTGGTATCGACGTAGCCGTGTTTCCAGGTTTCGTTGGCAACTGTCATTGGACGCCATCCTCCTCGACGATGACGGCTTCCGCATCTTGCTCGCTGCCGGGCAACAGGTACTGGGCGTAGCCGTCGTCGCCCTTCAAGTAGTAACGGAAAAAGGCCGTGACGTAGAGGTTGATCAGGTTGTGTGCGACACCGGGGTCTACATCATTTGGCCCGCAACCCGGCACGATCTGCAGGCAGTAGTTCGAGAAGGCCAGGTGGCCGGCGCGAGGCAGCTCGACCAGCACCTTCGCCGGGGCCGCCGTGAGCCGCTCATAAAGATTGGCCGCAGTGGTGAAGGGCGTGGTGGTATCCAGGGTCCCGCCCATGAGAAGCACAGGGACGTCGATCTCGCTGTCGCTGCCACCGGGGAGCGGCAGGACAGTGCCTCCGAACTCGGCGGCTCCGGCCAGCGAGGCCCCGGCGTCGAAGCCGCCCGCAACCAGCGCCGCCATTGTTGTATAGCCACCGAAGGAGTGGCCCATGATACCGACCTGCTCGGGGTCGATCAGGCCGAGCAGCACGCTGCCCTCCTTCGTCTCGGAATCGTTGATCAGCTGGTCGCGGGCGAAGGCCACGTCGTCGGGGCGATTGCGGTAAGAGTCCTGGAGGGCGGCCTGGTCGCCGCAGGGGAAGCAGTCGGCCGTGGTGTTGCCGGGGTGGGAAACCGAGGCGACGACGAAGCCGTGCGAGGCGACGTGCGTGGTCAGGAAGGTCGATTGCAGGGTGTTGCCGCCGCTGCCGTGCGAGAAGATGACCAGCGGGAACGGGGCGTCCACCGAACCGGGCGCATCCCTGATGCCGACCAGGAAGTCGTCGGCCGCGCTGACGATGTCGGTCGGGTACCAGACGACCACCTCCAACGTCCGCTCGACGCCGGTGGTGACGGAGGTTTTGAGGTATTGCGTGACGGTTACGCCGACGCGGTATGGACCCTCGTCCTCGGGTGGATCAGCGGGCGGGTCGATCTCGACTCGGGTGGGCGCTGCCGTGGCGGAAGGCGACGCTGTGGCGGTCTCAGTCGGCTCTGCTTGGGTTGCCTCCGACGTGGCCTCCGCAGTCGGGTCCTCGCTGTCGTCGTCGTCGCCACACGCGGCTGCCAGCAGGGCGAAGCCGATGAGGGCGGCAAAGAGGAAGGTGCGGAGAGGGTGAAACAAGGGCCTCAGTGCATCTCCGAGCCGCCGGTGACGTTGATCGCCTCGCCGGTCACGTTGTCGGCGCGGCAAAGGTAGACCGCGCATTGGCCGATGTCCTCCGCGGTCTGGGGGCGGCCCAGGGGCACGCGCTCCTTGATGAAATCGTCAAAGGCATCGTCGGGGCTGACACCGCGGCTCGCGGCCAGGACGGGCGAGAGCACCTCGTCCCACATGTAGCTCTTCACTTCGCCGGGGCAGATGGCGTTAACCGTCACGTTGAAGGGGCCCATCTCGTGCGCCAGTGACTGCGTGAAGCCAATCACGGCGAACTTGGAGGCGCAATAGGCGGAGACCCCGGGCGAGCCGCTCTTGCCCGCCATCGAGGCCAGGTTGATGATCCGCCCGCTTTGCTGGGCGATGAGGTGAGGCGCGACGGCCTTGGCGCAGAGGAATGTCCCTTTGACGTTGACATCGAAGATGAGGTCCCAATCGGCTTCCTCCATCGAGGGCACGGGTGCTATGCGTATTACGCCGGCGTTGTTGACGAGGATGTCCACGCGGCCGAAGCGCTCGATCACGGCCGCGACCATGGCCTGGACCTGGGTCTCGCTGCTGACGTCGACGTCGAAGGTCTCGGCCTCGACGCCGAGGGCGCAGAGCTGCGATTTCGTTCCCTCCGCTGCCTCCCTCACGGAGGGAAGGTCGGCGATGGCGATGCGAGCGCCCTCGCGGGCGAGACACGTCGCGATGCCCGCCCCGATGCCCCTCGCACCGCCTGTAACAATCGCAATGGCCCCGTTTAGCTCCACGAATACTCCTTCAGCCAGGCTTCAGCAGAGGTAATATGTCAAGTATGAAGAGGTTATCACCAGAACAACGTGAGGAGCTACTCAGGACACTGAGCGCCCGCTTTGATAAGAACATGAACCGCCACAAAGGTCTTGAGTGGGCCAAGGTACAAGCAACGCTGGAAGCCAACGCCGACAAACTGTGGTCACTCAGTGAAATGGAAAGAACTGGCGGTGAACCGGATGTTGTTGGTCATAACAAGAAAACGGGCGAATACATTTTTTATGACTGTTCAGCGGAAAGCCCTAAAGGCCGCAGAAGCTGTTGTTACGACCGTGAGGCGCTGGAGGCAAGGAAAACATTTAAACCCGAAGATAGCGCTATTGATATGGCAACTGCCATGGGCACGGAGCTCCTAACGGTAGAACAATATCGAGAGTTGCAGAAACTTGGAGATTTCGACACTAAGACGTCGAGCTGGGTGCAAACACCTCCTGCCATTAGAAAACTCGGCGGCGCCCTCTTCTGCGATCGCCGCTACGACACTGTCTTCGTCTATCACAACGGTGCGGACTCTTACTATGCCGCCAGGGCATTCCGTGGGTCGCTAACGGTCTAGATTTTCCCTGCCTGTCGCGGGATCCCCGCGAAGGATAGAAACTCATCCTCCCATGAGAGGATGCCGAGCACGAGTTCTGGGCTGATCGGCGCCGGCTCGGCGCGGACGCCTTCAGCGGCGGCCAGCTCGGCCACCAGGCGGGAGGCCTCGGCGTGGGCGAGAAACTCCCCGTTGGACTCGCGGACGTGCTCCTCCATGTTCAGGAGCATGAAGACGAGCGGCGGGTCGATCAACACGCCTTCCTCCGCCAACTGCTCGGCGACCCAGGCCGCGCACTCCATCTTCAGGTCGTCGTCGTATTGGGCGGGCATCCGCCCTGAGCAATAGCAACCGACCCTCGCGGGGTCAACGCCCCGTCCGTGCGCGGTCTGGGATATCCTGCTGATCTCAGGAGAACGTCATGGCGAAATGGCTGGTCAAGAGCGAGCCCGAGAAGTACTCGTGGGACGATCTGGTGCGGGACGGGCGCACCGAGTGGGACGGCGTCCGCAACACGATGGCCCAGTCCAACATCAAGAAGATGAAGAAGGGGGACGAGGTCTTCTACTACCACTCCAATACCGGCAAGGACATCGTCGGTATCGCGGAGGTGGTCAAGGAGGCCTACCCCGACGACACGGACTCGTCCGGCCGCTCGCTGATGGTCGACCTGGCTGCGGTCAAACCCTTTCCGAAGTCGGTGACCCTCGCCGATATCAAGGCGGACAGCAGGTTCAACGACATCTCGCTGGTGCGCAACAGCCGGCTCTCCGTGCAGCCCGTGCCCGAGGAGGCCTGGAAGCAGATTTGCAAGCTGGGGGGCCTGTGAAGACCTACGAGTCGAAGGTCCTGACCGAGGGCATCGTCTTTGGAGAGGGGCCGCGCTGGCATGACGGCAAGCTGTGGGTCTCCGATATGTATGGGCTGCGGGTGCTTACCGTCGATCCCGGCGGCGCAATCGAGACTGTTGTTGAGGTGCCAAAGCAGCCCTCGGGGCTGGGCTGGATGCCGGACGGCTCGCTGTTGATCGTCTCCATGCTCGACCGCAAACTGCTGCGCCTGGCTGACGGGCGGCTCGAGGAGCACGCGGACCTCTCAAGCCTGGCCGGCGGGCCGCTCAACGACATGGTGGTGGACGGACAGGGCCGAGCCTACGTCGGCAACTTCGGCTTCGACCTCTCGGCCGGTGAGCCCTTCCAGACCACCAATCTGATCCTGGTCGAACCAGGAGGCGAGGCCCGGACAGTCGCGGCGGACCTCCGCTTTCCCAATGGGACTGTCATCACGCCCGACGGCCGGACGATGATCGTGGCCGAAACTTTCGGCTCGCGCCTGAGTGCGTTCGACGTTGCGGCAGACGGCTCGCTGGGCGAGCGGCGGACCTTCGCTGAGATCCCCGACAAGCAACCCGACGGGATTTGCCTCGATGCCGAGGGGGCCGTGTGGGTTTCCTGCTTTGGCCAGGACGAGTTCATCCGTGTCCATGAGGGCGGTGACATCAGCGCGTCAGTCAAGGTTTCGCGGCGCGCCGTGGCCTGCATGCTTGGCGGCGAGGACAGAAGGACCCTATTCCTGATCACGGCAGAAACCACGACGGCGGACCTCGCCCAAGGGAAGTCGCAGGGGTTCATTGAGACCGTCACCGTGGACGTGCCCGGCGCGGGTTTGCCGTAACTTCCCCGGCCCCAGAGTCGGAGGAGAGCAAAGGAGACAGTCATGGCCGCACAAACAACCGAGATTTCGCCCGCTGAGCTGGGGATCGACCCGGAGAAGCTGGAGGCCGTCTTCGCGCGGGCAAAGCGCGACATCGATGACGGCACGCTGCCCAACGCCCAGCTAGCGGTCGCCCGAAATAACCGCATTGCCGGCTTTCGCACCTACGGGACCGCCAGCCTCGGCGGTGTCGAGCGGCCGGCGACCAACGAGACGCTATTCACCATTTTCTCGGCGACGAAGGCGATCGTCGCCTCCGCGATCTGGCTGCTGCTAGAGCGGGGAGAGCTTCGCCTCGAGCAGAAGGTCGTCGAGCTGATCCCCGAGTTCGGCAGCAACGGCAAGGATGTCGTGACGGTCGAGCAGGTGTTGCTGCACACCGGAGGATTCCCGCAGGCGCCGTTCGACCCGGCGCACTGGGACGACCGCGAGAAGCGTCTCGCGGCCTTCGCGCGCTGGTGGCTGACCTTTGAGCCCGGCAGCCGCTTTGAGTACCACGCCGTCAGCGCCCATTGGGTGCTGGCGGAGATCATCGAGCGTCTCACCGGCCGGGACTTCCGGCAGTTCATCCGTGAGGAGATAACGGGACCGGCGGGACTGGACGAGATCTATCTCGGCCTGCCGGAGGACAAGATGGACCGCGTGGCAAAGGTCCACTACGTCGGCGAGCCGGTGGAGCCGCCGTGGGGCTGGAACGGGGTCAACCCCAACTTCTTACTGGCGCTCAACGACCCCATCGCCCAAAGGGTCGGCGTCCCAGGTGGCGGCGCCGTGACGACGGCAGCGCAGGTCGCGCTGTTCTATCAGGTGCTGCTCAACGGCGGCGTGGCCGCTAACGGGCGGCAGATCCTTAAACCCGAAACCATTGCCATGGCGACGGCGAACCGCGCCCCCGACCACTTTGTCGATCCCAACCAGGCTTATCCGGTCCTGCGCGGCCTGAGCGTGGTCATCGCCGGCGACGACGGCTACAGCCACTTCCGCGGCATGGGCAAGACACTTTCGCCGCGGTCCTTCGGCCACAACGGCGCCGGGGGGCAGATCGTCTGGGGCGACCCGGAGACCGGGATCTCGTTGTGCTACCTGACGAGCGGGTTTGTGGACTACCTGAGCGAGGGCCGGCGCACGACGGCGATAGCGTCGCTAGCCGCGTCGAAGGCCGGCCTGTTGGCCAGTGAGCCGCGGCAAACAAGACCGTAAGTTCCCTTGATGATCTCAATCGCGTGGGAAACGCATTTCGCACGTGGATCGGGGAGGCGAGCGATGCTCGCCTCCCCTTTTGACTTAACCGAGGAAGCCGCGCGCGGCGAAGGCCGCGCGGACCTTGTTGGCGATGCTGCGCCCATAGAGACGGTCCGCGGTGGCTATCGTGGCCTCGGCGGCGGCTCGGAAACTCGTGTCGGGGCTGAAGTCGAACTGCGCCTCAAGGATGAGGGTATCGGCTTTGACCCGTCCGACGGCCAGCCGGATGTCCCAGAGGGCGCGCGACCACATCGTCCCGTTACGGTGCACGCTCTGCGTCAGGTCCTCGGGGTAGTGGAGGTTACCATCGGTGCGGCGCAGGCAGTGTGGGACGGTGCTTGTGTACGACACCGCGTCCCAGTCGGCCACGCAGGGCGTGTCCGGCGTGGGGGCGATGAAGTTCGTCACGGTGATCGCGAAGTAATCAGAGAACCCTTCGCCTATCGAGCCGGCCTCCAGAGACGTACCGAAGCCCGGCGACTGGGAGTCGTGCATCGAGTGCCCGTACTCGTGCAGGATGACCTCGGCGTCCTCAGCGTCGTCGACGCCGCCCTTGCCGAAGCGGAGCAGATCGTGCTTGTCCCAGGAAAAGGAGTTGTCCAGCCCCCACTGGTTGATGCGGATGTCCTGCGACTCGAGATTGATGGGCCGGCGTGTGACCCCGAAGCCAAGGCTCTGCAAATACTTTTGGGCTTCGGTTACCCAGTAGTAGCCCATGACCTGCTCGAAGCGGTCGTCGTTCCGGCCATAGGTGAAAGTGTTGGTGGCCGAGAAGGCACGGTCGCCGGTCTCGCTGAGGACGTTTGCGTAGTCGCCGACGAGGTAGCCGCTGCCATCGAGATTGGTCAGGGTGACGGTGCGATAAGCGGGCTGCAGGGCCGCGTAGTCGGCGTCCTTCTGATCGGTCAGGGACTGATCCTGAAGCTGCGCCACTGGGTTGGGGAAAAAGACACGGCCCGTCCCCGTGGTCCCTGCACTGCTGGCGCCCCCTGGGCTTAGGACGGATGCAAACGCTGCCGCAAGCGAGAGTACAGCGAGCAGGCTGACGGCGATGAATCTGGGTTGCATGAAATCCTCCGGAGTCCGTGTTGGAGGCAGCCTAGGCGCGACGTAGGGGAGCGTCCAGCACCCCGGGTGGCCTTCGCCCGCGACGGAAGCTAGCGGCCGGCTGAGGCTCGACGATCATGCGAAGGAATCTGGCCATACCCAGCCGGATTCTCAAGGTCGGAACTGCTCAAGGCACTGTTGAAGGCATCTGACCTTACCGAAGAAGAGTTCCGTAGCTACCTGTAGGGGGAACTAGTGGACACTTTTGCCGTGATCGTCCATGACGCCGAAGAGGGTGGCTATTGGGCCGAGGTCCCTTCGCTCCCCGGTTGCTTTTCGCAGGGTGAAACGCTCGATGAGTTACGAGCGAACATCATCGAGGCGATACAAATCTGCCGCGATGCGAAGCAGGAGGACGAAGGCGCGAGCCCAGACGAAGCCTCCTTTATGTGGACGCTTACAGTTCCCCAAAACCGCGGAGGTATGGTCCCGGCGTAGCTAGCGGCCGGCGGCGGCCTCCACGGCCATGCTTGCCGCCTCGCCCAGATCCTTAGCGCGGCGTACGGGCAGTCCGGAATCCTCGAGGATCTTCTCGCCTTCGGCAAGGTTAGTACCCTCGAGGCGGACGACGACCGGCATGCCGACATCCATCTGTTGGTGCGCATCCACGACCCCCTGGGCGATGACGTCGACGCGGGCCATGCCTCCAAAGATGTTGATCAAGATCGCCTTGACGCCCTCGTCCTTGCCGATCACGCGAAAGGCGTTGACCACGCGATTGACGTCGTTGACGGTGCCGATGTCGAGGAAGTTGGCCGGCTCACCGCCCGCCAGCTTGATGGCGTCCATGGTGGCCATGGCCAGCCCCGCCCCGTTGACGACGCAGCCGATGTTGCCGTCGAGCTTCACGTAGTTCTGGATGCCAAGCTCCTCGGCCTCGACTTCAAGCGGGTCTTCCTCGTCCTTGTCGCGCAGGTCGGCGATGTCCTTGTGGCGGTAGAGGGCGTTGTCGTCAAAATTCATCTTGGCGTCGAGGGCCATCACGCGGTTGTCCGTAGTCACGACCAGTGGGTTGATCTCGGCCAGTGAGGCGTCGGTCTCGACGAAAGCCTTGTAGAGCGATTGCATTAGGGCGACGGCGGGCTTCAGAAGGTCGCCGTTGAGGCCGAGGGCGAAAGCCAGCTGGCGGGCCTGGTAGGCCTGAAGGCCGATCGCCGGGTCGACCTCGACCCGGTGGATGGCTTCTGGGGTTTCCTCAGCTACCTTTTCGATCTCGACGCCGCCCTCCGAGCTGGCCATCAGGATTGGCCGCTGGCGGAAACCGTCGATAAGCACGCTCAGGTAGAGCTCGCGGGCGATGTCGGTCTGCTCCGCCACCAGGACGCTCTTGACCTTCTGGCCCTGGGGACCCGTCTGGGGGGTAACCAGCTGCATGCCGATGATCTCGGCGGCCCATTGTTCCGCTTCTTCGGCTGAGTTGGCGAGCTTGACCCCGCCGCCCTTGCCGCGCCCACCGGCGTGGATCTGGGCCTTGGCGACGACGCGGCCCCCCAGCTCTTCGGCAATCGACTTTGCCTCCGCGGCTGTCTTAGCGACACGACCGGCGGGCAATGGAACGCCAAAGCGGGACAGGATATCGCGCGCCTGGTACTCATGAACCTTCATGTACTACTCCCCGAAATGCTCGTGTAGAGGTTAGTCCGCCGTTGATGAAGGGCAAACCAGATTTCGTGTAGTCGCGGGCTCTAAGAGCCGCCGCGCCTCGAACTCGACTGAGGCCCGAGGCGGGTACTTCGTTGCGGGTTAGTCCTCGGGATGGGGGCCTGGCGGCGACGGCGTGTCTGAGCACGCGACTACACCAATCAAAGACCTCGTTACAGCAGCCCGATGCCTTCATTGAGCGTGGGATATGCCAGCTCGGGGAGCAGCTCCTGGCGCATGCGGGTGGTGTCGGCGACGTTCGAGGCCATGCCAATGCGGATGAAGTCACGCGTCAAGGGGGAAGAGGTGCGGAAGATACTGGCGAAGGTTTCTACGGCGGTCGCCGCGACGTAGAAGGACCAGCCGGGCAGCCGCCAGGGCCGCCAATAGCCCCAATGGGCAGCGGCGCGGTCGAGGAACTCCTGGAACGTCAGCGGCAGGTCATCGCCGACGTTGTATACCCCTTCGGCCGTATCGCTCTCGATCGCCGCCTTCGTAGCGGCCAGGAAGTCGGGCAAAGAGATCAGGTGGATCCACGTTGGCCCGGGCCACACCGCGAGAATCTTGTAGCGGGCGAGGCGGCGGAAGGCATCGACCATGAGGACCCCTCGGCCGTAGATCATTCCAGAGCGCAGGATGACGGGGGTCATCCCGCTCTGCGCTGCCGTTGCCAGCAGCTCCCTCTCGGCTTGAAGGCGGGTCTGCGCGTGGACGGAGTCCGGCTGGCCGTCCATCCGTCCCGTGGCGGGCCGCTCGACGGAAGAGTCGCCCTCGACGTGGGGGAAGCTGATCAGGGTGAACTTGCGGACGCCGGCCTCCGAAGCGGCGGCGAGCAGGTTCTGGGTGTAGACGACATTGGTCAGCTGCAGGAAGCGTTCGGGCCGCGGCTGGAAGAGAATGCCAGCGAGGTGGACGATGCAGTCGACGCCGGCGCAGGCAGCCGGCAACGTATCGGGCCGGCCGAGGTCAACCTGATGCACTGTGACATTGTTCTGGCCAACCAGGTCGGGTGGGGGCGGGCGCCGATGCACCATGAGCCTCAGGTTGTGCTCGCTATCAACGAGGTAGCGGGCCAGGTGAGAGCCGAGGTTGCCGGCGGCGCCGGTGATCAGGATGTTCACGAGTACTCGTGGACCTTCATCACTCCCCTCTCAGAAACACGTTGAGCATAGCCAGCAAAGGGCACTCCCAGGTGTTGGAACGCCCTTGGAACCTATTTGGCGCGTAGGCGCACCGCGCTGGGATGGGTTGCTCCGAGATTGGAATCTGAGCAAAACAGGGGGCAACATGAGAACTGAATACGGAACCAGCCCAAGAGACGTGACCAGCCGACCCGCCGAGGAGGACAAGTCATCCTCCAGACCGGCGAGGGCGACCTCGTCAACCGCGGCGCCGCGGAGGCCCGCTGGGGCAGAGAGAATGCCGGCGGCGTGTGGTTATTCGCCGTGGCGCTGGGCGCCGTGCTGATCGGCGTACTATTCCTCTTCTTCATCGTCTTCGCCCTCTAGGACCGGCCCCTCCCAGAAGGACACTCAGTCTCCACCGGGAGCATCCAAGCCACGCCGCTCTTTCCTACCGTACAATGGCCATCATTTTTGTAGTACGCTGGTGTACGGGAGAAACCAAATGAAAACCGAGACTACGGAGATTCCAGCGCGGCTTGAGGTGCGCCTTGACGATGAGCGTCGTCGAAAACTCAAGGATCTTACGGAAGATGGTGGCAGCCTCTCCGACATCACGCGGCACGGGATAGACCTCGCTTATGAGGAACTGGTGCAGAAGCGGCGCATGGAGGCCGCCTGGCGGCTGAGCCATCTTGAGGTCGAGGACCCCCCAGAACCGGAGGAGATGAACCGCCAGTTGAACGATCGCTATGGTCCGCTTCCTTGACGCCAACATCCCCATGTATGCCGCCGGCGGCGATCACCGATTGCGAGAGCCATCACGACAGGTGATCTACGACGCCGGTCGGAATAGCAGGGAATACGTTACGAGCGTCGAGGTCTGCCAGGAGATCATCCACCGCTACCTTGCAATAGGCCGCTGGGAGGCCTTGGGAAGAAGGGCTTTACAGGATTTCCTAACTTTGATGTCTGGCAGGATAGAGTCCGTTTATCAGGCGGATGTGGTGACCGCCGCCCGGTTGGCTGACCGCTATGCACCGGCGCGCCCCCAAAGCCGTGACCTGTTCCACGTCGCGGTAATGCAGCGTCTTGGCGTGCGCGAGATTGTTTCCACCGACACCGGCTTCGATTCCATCCCGGACGTAACCCGCATCGATCCGCTCACGTTTGCTTAGGCGCAGCTTATAGCGGGTCAGCGTCAGAACGCTGATCGTCTATCTGGCACGAGCCGATATCCCAGAGCCACCAAGAGCTAAATGCCTCCGGAGCTTACGAGGCCGCGGGCGGGATGTTCTGGTTATGGCGGAACAGGTTGGTCGGGTCCCACTTCGCCTTGAGCGCCTGCAGGCGCGCGTACCTCTCGGCGCCGAAGGCGACCTCAACCCGGCCCGGCTCGTCGCCGATGAAGTTCAGGTAGGCCCGTCCCGTAGCCCACGGCTTCATCGCCCCGGCGATGGATCGTGTGTAGGCGATGTTCGCTTCCGTGTCGGCCGGGTTCTCCCACATCGAGAGGTAGTGGATGTTCCACGCCGCGTTGCGCTGGCCAAAGGCCGTGGCGTCGTCGTCGACGCGGGCGATGGCGCCGCCCCCCGCCACCAGGATGATCTGTGTTAGCGGCGAGACCGGCCGGATCCCGTGCTCGACCAATGCGTCGACCGCCCCATCAGGCAGCTCGTCATAGAAATCCGCCGTCCAGTAGTTCTGCTGGCCCTTCTGATTGGCGCCGTCCAGCAGTTGCTGCACGGCCACGTAGGGCATCGGCCCCACCAGGTCGAGTCCTGGCGGCCCAAACTGACGCATGGGCGCCAGCGCCTTCTCACCGTCTTCCACAGGGCCGGCATAGCAAAGGACGACGCCCACGACCGGCATGCCCCTTACTGGCTCCGGGACGAAGTCCAGGGGCGGGGCGGTTATGAACGCGACCCCGCTGCCGACCTCGTCCGGGGCCGTCAACATGAAGTCGCGCCAGAAGCGCACCAGGTCGCCGGCCATGGGAGCCGGGTAGACGAGCATGCCGCCGAGGACGATCGGCCCAACGGGGTGCAGCTTGAAGTGGAAAGCGGTAACGATGCCGAAGTTGCCGCCACCGCCGCGCAGCCCCCAGAAGAGGTCCGCGTTCTCCTCTTCGGAGGCCACGACTTTCTCGCCGTCAGCAGTGACGACCTCGGCCTTAATCAGATTGTCGCAGGTGAAGCCGAGCTTGCGCTCGAGCCAGCCGCTGCCGCTGCCCAGCGCGAGTCCGGCGACGCCGGTTGTTGTTACTCGTCCGCCGGTCACGGCCAGTCCGTGCTCCTGGGTTGCCGCGTCGAACTCACCCCAGGTCAATCCGCCCTCCGCGCGAACCGTGCGCGCCTCGGGGTCAACCTCAATTCCCTTCATGCCGCGAAGGTCAACGCAGACGCCACTGTCGACGACCGCTGAACCGGTCACCCCGTGGCCGCCGCCGTAGACCGAGAGAGGTAGGTTCTCCTCGCGGGCGAAGTTCACGGCCGCCGCCACGTCATCCGCGTTTGCACAGACTGCGATAACGGCAGGCTTGCGGTCGATCATTCCGTTGAAGACGCGGCGGGCTTCGTCATAACCCTGGTCTCCGGGGGTCAACAGGACGCCTCTAAAGCCGGGCATTTGGAATCGGGTCTCAGACGTGGCAACCATGGTTGCACCTCCCTTGGGGAAATTTGATTTGTTCCGGGGCTCACCTTGAGGCTAGTAAGCTCCCTGCTCAAGGACTAGTCGAACAGGCCTTGGAGCACCACTTGCTAGCGGATGGTTAATTTCTTCGAAACGCGAACCGTGCGTCTTCCGCATCCGGATAGCTTGACCGGGCATGTTGGTGGCGGCAGTATCTCCTTAGCGTCGGCACCGTCCAAGCCCGAGGCGATTCGATTGGTTTCCAGACACAGAGCCCAATTCACCTGGTCGCTGCTGGCCGTAGCCTTCCTCAGCGCGACTTTGATCTTCGATCGAGGCGCGGCGCTGGCCGCCAACTCGATGACCGTCGTGGACCCCAGCGGGCGCGACCCCGCGATGGTCCAGGACGCGGATGGCAACCCGGTGATCGCCTACGTCGATGGGTCCAACGGTGGCCTGCGCGTGGTGCACTGCGAGCAGCAGAGTTGTGCCAGCTCGAGGTTCGAATTCTCCGAGCCTGACAGCAGGTTCGACGTATTGAGTCCCGCCATCGCCCTCGACAGCGCGGGCAACCCGGTGATCGCCTACGACTCCTTCAACGGCTTCCTGACCGTCCTCCATTGCAACGATCCCGATTGCGCGAGCAACGACGAATTCCCTGTCTACCCGCAGAGCACTCTATTCGACGGTTTCAGTCCCGCCAGGGGCGACCTCCGAGTCGCCGTCGATGGGCTTTTCCCGGTCATCGCTTGGGAAAACGTGCGCGACGGTGACGGCGACGTCTATTTCATGCATTGCAGCACGGCCGACTGCAGCGGGTTCCAGACGGTCCAGCTCCTCGAGCCCGGCGCCTGTTTCGGCCACAGCCCCGCGCTGGCGCTTTCCGCCAACAACAACCCCGTCCTGGCCTTCAACAGCTGCAACGGTACCTTCAATTTCTGGCGCTGCGATGACCCTTCCTGCAGCGGCACCGACTTCAAGACACAGATCCCACTCGGCGCGGGGGCCGCTGGTATCGACCTCGTTCTGGACGGCTCCGGCAACCCCGTCTTCGCTTTCGAGCAGGCCCTGGCCCTCGCCATATTGCGCTGCAACGACCAGCAGTGCGCGGGAAACGACGAGACGTTAAACACCCCGGACGATGCCGGCCAGAACGGGTTCAAACCCTCGCTGCGGCTCGTCGCGAACAAGCCGGTTGTCGCTTACCTCCGCCTCGATACCTCGGCCGACGTCGTCAAGCTGCTGCGTTGCAACGACGTCGCCTGCGCCCCCGGCGGCGATACCGTAACAGCACCCGACAGCGCCCCCTCGGTCGGACGGGTGACGCTGGGATAGGCAACGCCAACAAGCCAATCCTAGTCCACCAGGGTGAGAACGCATCTTCCCGCGAGGCCCGGGTGCTGGCCTGCGACAGCCAGTCCTGCGCTCAGCCGCCACCGCCACTCTGCGACGGACTGCAGCGGACGGTCGAGGGCATCGGCGGCACGGACGGAGCTGACGTCATCATCGGCAACCCCTGGGACGACCGGCTGCTTGGCGGCGAGGATAACGACCGCATCTGCGGGCTTGATGGCAACGATGGGCTTGAAGGCGATATCGGCAACGATCGCCTCTTCGGCCAGGGCGGGAACGACACCCTGAACGGCGGCCCCGGCAACGACCGACTCGACGCCGGCGACCTTGCTGGCGACCCGGGGAGCAGCGACACGGTTTCCTTCCTGGACGCCACCACGGCCATAACCTTCGACCTGCGCAAGGCCAACGCGCAGAGTACCGGCCAGGGCAGCGACACGATCTTCGGCTTCGAGAACATCATCGGGTCGCCGCTGGGCGACACTTTGACCGGCGACGCCGGCACAAATGCAATCCAGGGTCTGGCAGGCAACGACAAGATGACCGCGCTGGGCGGCGATGACTTCTTGACCGGCCACGCCGACAACGATACGTTCGACGGCGGCACGGGCCGCGACCTGGCCAATTTTATCTATATGACCACGCCGGTCACCGTGAACCTGGGCCTGACGGCGTCCCAGAACAGTGGCGACGGTAGCGATAAATTCCTGGGCATCGAGGATGTCCAGGCCGGCAACGCCGGCGACACGCTCATCGGCAACAACCAGGACAACAACCTCTTCGCCTTCGGCGGCATCAACCATCTCGAGGGCAAGGGTGGCGAAGATCGTCTCCTTGGTGGTGTCGACGACGACTTCTTCGATGGCGGGCCGGGTGTTGATATGGTGGTTTACTTCCTTTTTGAGGGCGCCGGCGCAACCGTGACGGTTGACCTCAGGAAAACAACCGTACAAGCCACGGGCTTCGGCAACGACACGATTCTCGCGATCGAGGACTACGATGGTGGCCCGCAGAACGACGTCGTCAAAGGCACCGACGGCCCCAACACAATAGATGGCGGGGAGGGCAACGATCGGTTCATGGGGCGTGCCGGCGACGACAACCTCGTCGGTGGCCAGGGCAACGACAACCTCGACGGCGGCCCGGGCAACGACATCATGGACGGCGACGCCGGCGTTGACACACTGGGAGGTAAGGATGGCGCCGCCGACGTCTGCAACGGTGGAATCGGCGTTGACAAATTCATCGGCGGCAGCAAGGCCGCCAGCGGCTGCGAAACAGCGACCAGCATCCCTTAACGAACCAGCAAGTTAGCCCTCTTCCCTGCTGCACGGACATCCTGGCGCGGCGAGAGAGGGAGCTACCCTGGGTCTGGCTCTCGTCACGCGGCTGGCCTGGGGCGGGTCCACGCTTTATCAGCCAGCTTGCATCGGCAAGCGGACTCGCATCGTCGTGCCCTTGCCGCCTTCGCCATCAGCCTCGATCTGTCCTCCGTGCAGTTCAACGATGATGCGGGCAATCGCCAGCCCAAGCCCTGAGCCCTCTGTCGACGCCGACCTGTAAAGCGCTCGAAAACCCGCGGAAGGTCCTCGCTGGCGATGCCAGGTCCCTCGTCCCTACCCAGCTCAGATCGTCGTCCGTTTCGGGATAGCGGCGATAGCCCTCGACGTATCGCCTTTCCAGTTCGGGCTCACTCTCATTGTGGATCCTGCGGAAGACCCTGGCGACGAAAGCAGCGATAGACATCCGAGAGATTCTAGGCTCCGGCTACCGGCTCACCCAGCTCGCTGGCAATCGTGTCTTCCAGGTCTCCGTGGCCGTTGGACTTGCCGTTGTGCTGCTCGTAGGTCATCCGGTAGAGGTTGGCGTAGGCGCCGTTCTTGGACAGCAGCTCCTCGTGGCGGCCCTCCTCGATGATCCTGCCCTCGTCGATGACGACGATGCGGTCGGCCTGGCGGATCGTCGACAGACGGTGGGCGATGACGAAGGAGGTTCTGCCTTCGAGCAGCGTCTTCAAGGCCTTCTGGATCAGCATCTCAGTGTAGGAGTCCACGTTGGCCGTGGCCTCGTCCAGGATCAGGATGCGCGGCTGCGCCAGGACGGCGCGGGCAAAGCTGAGCAGCTGCCGCTGGCCGATCGAGAGGTTCTGCCCGCGCTCGTGGAGGACAGTGTCATAGCCCTGCGGGAGCCGCGCGATGAAGTCGTGCGCCCCGACTGCCGTCGCCGCCTCGATCATCTGCTCATCCGAGGCGTCGGGGTTGCCGTAGGTCAGGTTGTCGCGCACGCTGCCCGAGAAAAGGAAGGCGTCCTGCAGCACCACGCCCATTCGCCGCGAGAGCGAGCGGTGGCTGATCTTGCGGACATCGACGCCGTCGATGCGGATAGCCCCGGACGTCACGTCGTAGTTGCGTCCGATCAGGGCAGTGATCGTCGTCTTGCCGGCGCCGGTCGGGCCGACCAGGGCGATGGTCTCGCCGGGCTCGACGTGCAGGTTGATACCGCGCAGGACGGGTACGCCCTCCGAGTAGGCGAACGAGACGTCGTCGAAGTCAACGCGGCCCTCGATGTCCTCGAGCTCGACGGCGTCGGGGTCGTCCTGGATGTCCGGCTCGGTATCAAGCACCTCGAAAGCGCGCTGGCCGCCGGCCATGGCCCGCTGGACCTGCGTGTACTGGAGGACGAGGTTGCGCACCGGCTCGAAGAAGCGCTGGACGTAGAGCGCGAAGGCGGTGACTACGCCGACCCCGATCGCCCCGTCGAGGGCGCGGTAACCGCCATAGAGGATGATCAGCGCGGTCGAGATGGCCACGCTCATCTCCACGAGGGGCATCACGGCGGCCGTCAGTCGGGCGGCCTCGACGTTGGCGTTGCGGTTCTCGCGGTTGACCGTCTGGAAGCGCCGGTAGTTCTCTTCCTCGCGGCCCAGGCTCTGAATTACGCGCACTCCCGAGACGTTCTCCTGCAGATTGCCGTTGACCACGGCGATGGCCATGCGCACGCGGACGAAGGCCTGCTTGGCCTTGGTCTGCCAGAAGGCCATCGCCAGCACCATCAGCGGCACGACGCCGAAGGTCACGACGGCCAGCGGCACGTCGGCGTAGAGCAGGATGGCGACGATGATGAAGAGCCCGATGATGTCGGCCAGGATCGTCAGCAGCCCGCTGGTCATCAGCTCCTGCATGACCTGGACGTCGCTCAGCACGCGCGACATCACGCGGCCCACCTCGTGGCGGTGGTAGAAGCTGAGTGAGAGCTTCTGCATATGCCGCACCATCTCGACGCGCAGCTCGTAGAGCATGCGATGCCCCACCCAGGCGATCGCAGCCTGCTGCACGTAGTAAGCGATCCAGGAGATGACCGCGAGGATCAGGAATAGCACGGCCAGCCAGGTCAGCCCCTCGATGTCACCCCGTGCCACATAGCGGTCGATGGCGATGGCCAGGAAGATCGGCTGGACGTACGACGTGACGGCATAGACGACCATGCCGACGATTGCCAGGATGCTCTGTTTGCGGTAGGGCCGGAAATATGGCCAGAGGCGCTTGACGACGCCGTGGTCGTAGAGCTTGCCGTACTCGTCGTCGTCCCAGTAGTCCATCTGGGAGCGGTGTCCGCCCGTGACGGGCATCCTGGGGTGGCCGATGTTGAAGCCGCCGGGCCCGCCAAACATCAGTCCCCCCCACCAACAGAGACGGGCTCACCCAGGAGGTCGCGCTCGCCGTCGCGTTGCTGCAAGTGGAAAGCCTCTTCCTGGTCCTTGAGCTCCAGCTCGTAGATCTGGCGGTAGAAGCCCTCACGCTGCACGAGCTCGTCGTGGCGGCCGCGCTCGACCAGCTCGCCGTCCTTGAGGACGAGGATCTGGTCAGCTTCTTTGATTGTGCGCAGGCGCTGGGCGATGACCAGGGTCGTGCGGCCCTTCATGAGGTCGGCCAGCGCCGCCTGGATCAGGAACTCGGTCTGGGTGTCAACGCTGGAAGTGGAGTCGTCGAGGACGAGGATCCTCGGGTTGATCAGCAGGGTCCTGGCGATCGAGATACGCTGCTTCTGGCCGCCGGAGAGCGTGACGCCGCGCTCCCCCACCCACGTCTCGTAGCCCTCCGGCAGGCCCTCGATGAAGTCGTGGATGCGCGCTATCTTCGCCGCGCGCGTGATGTCTGCCTCGCTGGCGTCAGGCACGCCGTAGGCGATGTTCTCGCGGATCGTGGCCCAGAAGAGGAAGAGGTCCTGCTGGACGATGCCGATGTTGCGGCGAAGCGAATCGAGCGTGACATCGCGGATGTCGATCCCGTCGATCGTGATCGCGCCGGCGGTGACGTCGTAGAAGCGCGGGATCAGGTTGACGATCGTCGTCTTGCCGCTGCCGGTCGGGCCCAGGAGCGCGGTCAGCGTGCCCGGGGCGGCATCGAACGTGATGTCACGCAGCACCGGCGAGGCGGCCTCGTAGGAGAAGGAGACGTTGTCGAAGCGCACGAGGCCCTTCACGTTCCTCAGCGGAATCGCGTCGGGCTTCTCCTGGACGGCTGATTCGGCGTCCAGGATCTCGTAGACACGGGCCCCGGCCGAGTCGGCGCGGGCGTAGATCATCATCATCCAGCCCAGGCTGCGTACCGGCAGCTGGAGCAACGTCAGGTAAGTGATGAAGGCCGTAAGCTCGCCGATGCTCAACTGGTTGCGCTCGATCAGGACGGCGCCGAACCAGATCGTGGCGACGATGGCCAGCATGCCGACGCCAGTCAGCATCGGCGCGTTGAAGGACTGGAGGCGGCTGGCCTCGTAGGCGTTGTTGAAGTTTTGCTCGGCCTCTACCTGGAACCTCGCGACCTCGCGCTCTTCGCGGCCAAAGGCCTTGACCACGCGCATGCCCGAGAGGTTCTCCTGGAGAACCGTGCCCATGCGGCCGATCCCTGCCTGGATCTCGATCCAGATTGGCCGCAGCTTCTTCGTCGTCACAATCGAGCGCCAGCCGATGAAGGGCATGAAGAACCAGGCCACCAGCGCCAGCTGCCAGTTGACGATGAACATGGCTATCGCGGTGAAGATGAGCAGCAGGATGACGTAGGCGAAACGCAGGACGCCCATCTGCATGTAGAGCCGGATCCCCTCCACGTCCTGGGTCGCCCTGGACATCAGCTGGCCGGTGGCCTGCTGGTCGTGGTAGGCGAAGGAGAGGCTCTGCAGCCGGCTGTAGATCTTGTTGCGCACGTCGTAGGCCACGCGTTGCGCGATCCACTCCGACATGTATTGCTGGCCGAAGGCGAGGATGGAGCGGGCGATAGCAACAGCCAGCAGCGCGCCACCCGCGACCCATAGCAGGTCGCGATCGCCTCTGGCCTCCAGCTTCCCGTCCACGAAGGTCGGGTCGAGGCCGAAGTCGATGCCCCAGGCGATTACCTGGGGCTGGATTACGACGAAGGCGCTGGAAGCAACGACGAAGAAAAGAGTGACGGCGATCCTGGGCTTGTACGGCAGAAGGAAGCCGAGCAAGCGCAGCGGGACTCGTTGCAAAGATGACCCCCCGGTAAGGCCAAGCTTAACGAAACGCCTGTTCTCGCGTAACTGTCCATTCGGACAGTTTGTTTGGAAAACTGTGTGATTCTGGGCTCCACAGCCGTAGAGTTAACAATTAACTAAGGTTGACCTTAGTCGCCAAGTAAGGGATACCTTAGTTAATTGGTAAGGTGAACCTTGGTAGTTGAGGTGAAGGTTGAAGAAGTTCCTCGCACTGGCGCCATTCCTTCTCTTTGCTGTAGCCGCCTGCGGCGATGATGACGACGGCGACCCCGGTCCCAGTGGCAGCGAAACGCCCCTGGCCACGGGGACAGCGCAGTCCGAAGCGTTCGACCCCGATGCCGAGCTGACGATCTATAGCGGGCGCCGCGAGCCGCTCTTCCAACCCATCGTTGAGCTCTTCGAAGAGGAAACCAGTATCGACGTCTCGGTCAAGTACGGTTCGACGACGGAGCTCGGCGCCGCCCTCATTGAAGAGCAGGGCAACCCCCAGGCCGACCTCTTCGTCGGCACCGACGCCGCCTCTGCCGAAGAGCTGCGCGACCTTGGCGTCTTTGCCCCATTCGACTCGCCGGCGCTCGAGGCAATAGACGCGAGGTACCGGGCAGACGATGGCAGCTGGGTTGGCGTCTCGGGCCGCGCCCGCGTGATCATGTACAACACGGAGCTCGTCGAGGAGGAGGAGCTGCCCGTCCCCGAATCCGTCCTCGACCTCGTCGACGGAGAGTACGAAGGTGAGGTGGCGATCCCCAGCACCCTCAACTCCTCCTTCACAGCGTGGGTTTCGGCGCTGCGCCAGTTCCTCGGCGACGACGAGGCCGAGAGTTACCTCGAGGGTCTCCAGGACAACGACGTGCTGGTCCTGCGCGACCACACCGAGGTGAGGCAGGCTGTCGGCCGCGGTGAGGTCGCCTTCGGGTTGGTCAACCACTACTACTACCAGCTCGAAAAGGAGGAGGGCTCCCCGGTGGGCGTCATCTACCCGGACCAGGGGGATGACCAGATGGGTGTCCTCGTTAACGTCGCGGCGGCCTCGATCGTCAACGAGGCCGGCAACCGCGAGGCTGCCGAGATGTTCATGGAGTTCCTCCTCAGCGAGGAAGCCCAGGAGATCTTTGCCGCCACGAACTTCGAGTACCCGCTGATCGAGGGGGTCGAGACGCGCGCGGACGTCCCCCTCGGCGAGTTCAAAGAGTTCGACGTCGACCTGGCGGAGCTCGGGCGGATGAACGAGGAAACGCTGGACCTCCTCGACCGCCTCGGGCTCTAGGCGATGGCAATCCCGGCCCCCAGCGCCGCCGAAGTAGGAGTTGCGCCCGCGCGCCGCTGGTCGCCGCTGCCGGTATTCTTCGGGCGCCGGCGGGCCCCGGTGCTGGTCATCGCCATTGCCGTGGCCCTCGCCGCCTTCATGGCCGTGCCACTCTTCTATGTCTTCTACCGCGGCCTTACGGGCAGCAGCGAGGTCTGGGACCGGCTGATCGACGACCGCCTGCCCGACCTCTTCGTCAGCACCCTGAAGCTTGCCATCTGCGTATCGCTGGTCACGGTGGTCGTCGGTGTGGGGCTGGCCTGGCTGATCGTGCGCACCGACCTGCCGGGGCGCGGCGTCTTCGTCTGGCTGGCGGCGATGCCGCTCTCGGTACCGCCCTATGTGGGGGCGCTGGTCTACATCGCCATCCTTGGGCCCAACGGCTACGTCGAGGAGTGGCTGTCGGCACTAACCGGCACCCGCGAGCGCGACCTGCCCATGCCAGAGTATTACAGCCTGGGCGGGACCACCTTGGCCCTCAGCCTGTTCACCTACCCCTACGTCTACCTGATGGCCTCAGCCGCGCTACGGTCCTTTAACCCGACGCTGGAGGAGGCCTCGGCGGCTTCAGGACGGCGCATGCTGTCCACGTTCTGGAGTGTCGTCTTGCCACTGCTGCGTCCAGCCATCGGTGCCGGCGTCTTGCTCGTGGCTCTATATGTCCTTTCTGACTTCGGGACGGTGAGCCTTATGCGCTACGACACCTTCTCGCGGGCCATCTACGACCAGTTCACGTCGCGCTTTGACCGCTCGGCCGCCTCGATCCTGAGCACGGTCCTGGTGCTGATCACGATCGTTGTACTCTGGGGCCAGTCCTTCTCGGAGGGCCGCGCGCGCTACTACCAGACGATCGGCGGCTGGCGACCTCCGCGCCCGGTCAAACTGGGTCGCTGGCGCTATCCCGCCCTGGCGGCGGTTGTCACGGTGCTATCGCTGGCGCTGTTCATCCCCATCGGCCTCCTGGTCTACTGGACCGTTGAGGGGCTGACCGACAGCTCGGTCGCCAGCGACGTCTGGTCCTACTCCGACGACTCGATCTACACCTACGCCTGGAACAGCCTTTGGACCGCGGCGGCGGCGGCAACGTTGGCTGTGCTCGTCGCGCTTCCGCTGGCTTTCCTCGCCGTGCGCTTCGACAGTCCCTTCTCGCGCTGGCTGGCTCGCCTGTCGCAGGCCGGCTACGCCCTGCCCGGCGTGGTGGTCGGACTGAGCTTGATCTTCCTCCTGAATAATTATGTCGAGTGGCTTTACGGCTCGGCCTTCGTGGTCGTCCTGGCCTACCTTTTGCGCTTCTACCCGCAAGCTCACCAGTCCACCACAGCGGCGCTGACCCAGGTCTCGCCCAACATGGAGGAGGCCGCGCGCTCCCTGGGGCGCCGCCCGGAGCGGGCCTTCCTCGAGGTCACGGTGCCATTTATCCGGCCCGGCCTCATGGCCGGCTGGGCACTCGTCTTTCTGACCTCGCTCAAGGAGCTCCCGGCGACGCTGCTGCTGCGCCCCGCCGGCTTCGACACGCTTCCGGTGCGCATCTGGATAAATAGCAGCGAAGGCATCTTCACCCTGGCGGCGCCGCTGGCCCTGCTGCTGGTGCTTTGCTCCGCCGTCCCGCTCTACTTCCTGCTGCGCCAGTCCCGCGTCGGCCCGACGGTCATTACGTGACAGCCCTGCTCGTCGGCGACCCTACGATTGAAGCGATGGAGGAGAGGAGCGCAGCGACCGAAGCCGCGTCGCCGGTCATCGCCCTGCGCGGGGTCAGCAAGCGCTACGGCGACCTTCTCGCCGTCAACAGCGTCGATTTCGACGTGGCGGGCGGGGAGATCCTGGCACTGCTCGGCCCCAGCGGCTGCGGTAAGACAACCACGCTACGCCTGATCGCCGGCTTCGAAGAGCCGGACGCCGGCGAAATCTGGCTGCAGGATGAAGCCGTCGCCGGTGGGGGGAGCTGGCGACCGCCTGAGCGGCGTGAGATCGGGGTGGTCTTCCAGGACTTCGCGCTCTTCCCCCACCTGAGCGTCGCCGGCAACACCCGCTTCGGACTGCAGAACCTGCCACGCCGCCAGCGATCCCAGCGGGTAGCCGAGGTGCTTGAGATGGTAGGGCTCGGCGGCCTCGAAGATCGCTACCCGCATCAGCTGTCCGGCGGCCAGCAGCAGCGCGTCGCCCTGGCCCGCGCGCTCGCGCCACAGCCGGCTCTGCTCCTGCTCGACGAGCCCTTCAGCAACCTCGACGCCGAGATGCGCGTCGACGTGCGCCTGGAGGTCAGACAGATACTCAAGGATCTCGGCACGACAGTGGTCTTTGTCACCCACGACCAGGAGGAGGCCTTTGTTTTCGCCGACCGCGTTGCCGTCATGAACGCCGGCAGGCTGGAGCAGGTCGGTACGCCCGAGGAGCTCTACAACGAGCCGGCCACGCGCTTTGTCGCCGACTTCGTCGGCCACGGCAACTTCATCCCCGGGATCGTCCTCGACGGCGCCGTCGAGACGGAGTTGGGACGGCATATCGTTCCAAATTCAGCCTCGCCGGGCCAGACGATCAACGTCCTCGTCCGGCCCCACGACCTGGCGATCTCGCGGAGGGCGGATGGCCCGCTAACGGTTGTGGAGCGGCGCTTCCTGGGCTCGGAGGTCGAGTACGTTCTCGCCCTCCCTTCAGGGGCGCGGCTCATTTCGCATCAGCCCCCAGAAACAGGCCTGATGGTAGGCGAGCGGGTGGGCTTCGAGGTCAGGGAGGAGAACCTGCGCGCGTTCTGAACCCTACGCGGGCTCCGGCGTCCCTTCGGCTCTTAGCGAGGGCGGCGTGGGCGCCTGCAGCTCGAGCACGTAGCCGATGCCGGCGACGGTCTTCAGGTAGCGCGGCTCGGCGGGCTCGTCTTCGAGCTTGCGGCGCAGCCGGCTCATCCAAACGCGCAGGTACTGGACGTCGTCTCGGTACTCCGGGCCCCAGACCGAGCTCAACAGCTCTTCGTGGGTCATCACGCGGTCGTGGTGGGCGGCGAGCTGCTGGATCAGGCGCCACTCCGTGTTGGACAGCGATACAGGCTCCCCGCCCCGCGTGACCCGGGAGTTCGTGAGGTCCAGGCTGACGTCGGCGAACTCGACGATGCCGACATCCGGGATCATGCCGGGCCTTCTGCGCAGGAGGGCTTTGGCCCGCGCCACCAGCTCATCGACGTTGAAAGGCTTTTCGAGGTAGTCGTCGGCGCCGATCTCCAGGGCGCGGATCTTGTCGACGTCGGCATCCTTCCCGCTGAGGAACATGATCAGGACGTCGCTCCACTGCCTGATCTCACGCAGGACCTGGAGGCCGTCCTTGCCCTCGCCGAGGGCGTAGTCGAGGACGATCAGGTCGAGGGGCTGGCCGGCGGCTTTTTCGAGCGCCTCCTGGCCGCTCTCAGCGACAACGACGCGGAAGCCATTCTGGCGGAGGACCATGGAGACGAGCTTGCGGATCTTCTCCTCGTCGTCGACGACGAGGACATTCTCGCGGGTGAGGTTGGTCATGCGCACTAATTCTATCGGCAGGGCCCAAACCGGGCGAACGAGGGCGCGGGCGCGCCTACCATCCAACGTGGGGGACAAGCCATGGCCCGGACCGAACGCGACTCACTTGGTGAGGTCGAGGTGCCCGATGAGGCGCTCTACGGAGCGCAGACGGCGCGTGCCATCGAGAACTTCCCGATCAGTGGCCGCCCACCACACCCGACGCTGATCCGCGCAACCGGTTTGATCAAGGCGGCGGCGGCGAGGGCGAACAGTGAGCTCGGACTGCTGGACACGGAGCGGGCCGATGCCATCGAGGCGGCGGCAAGAGAGGTCGCCGCGGGGCTTCACAACGACCAGTTCGTGGTCGATGCCATCAACGCCGGCGCGGGGACCTCCTACAACATGAACGCCAACGAGGTAATCGCCAACCTCGCGGACGAGCGCCTGGGCGGCCGGCGCGGAACCTATGCAACGATTCACCCCAACGACCACGTCAACATGGCGCAGTCGACCAACGACGCAGTCCCGGCGGCGATCCGCGTGGCCTCCGTACTGCTGGTGCGGGAGAAGGTGCTCCCGGCGCTCTCGCGGCTAAGGGACTCTCTGAAACGCAAGGCCGGAGAGTTCGACCACATCGTCAAGACCGGCCGCACCCACTTGCAGGACGCAGTGCCCATCCGCCTCGGCCAGGAGTTTGCCGGCTACGCCGAGAGCGTCGACAAGAACGCCCAGCGCATCGCTGCCGCGGCCCAACCGCTGACCTTCTCCAACCTCGGCGGCACGGCGGCCGGCACCGGCCTGAACTCGCACCTCAACTACGCCGCCACCGTCTGCCGCGAGCTGACGCTGCTCGCCGGCTTCCAGGTCAAGCCGGCGGCCAACCTCGTCGAGGCAATGCAGAGCATGAGCGACTTCGCCGGGTTGTCGGGGGCGCTGCGCAACTACGCTCTCGACCTCTCGAGGATCGCCAACGACCTACGGCTCCTGGGCTCAGGCCCGCGCACCGGCCTGGCTGAGATCCGGTTGCCGCCGGTGCAGCCGGGGTCCTCGATCATGCCCGGCAAGGTCAACCCCGTGATCGCTGAGAACGTCAACATGGTCTGCTTCAAGGTCATCGGCAACGACACAACGGTCGCCTGGGCCGTCGGCGCGGGCCAGCTTGAGCTGAACGTGATGATGCCTGTCATCGCCGACGCGCTGCTGGAGTCGCTGGAGATCCTGGCCAACGCCTCGCAGAACCTGGCGCTACGCTGCGTCGACGGGATCACGGCCGACGAGGAGATGTGCCGCTACTGGTTCGAGCGCAGCATGGGGCTGGCGACGGTGCTGAACCCGCACATCGGCTACGACGCCGCGGCCAGGGTCGCCCAACGAGCGACGGCTGAAGGCAAGACCCTGCCGGAGATCGTGCGCGAGGAGGGCATCCTGTCGGAGGAAGATCTGGCCAGAGTCTTCGACCCGCGGTCGATGACGGAGCCCAGCGAACTACGGTGAGTTACCTGCCTCCCCATTGGGACCCGGGGCGAACGAGACAGCCTGCGGAAGAATGTCCGTCAATCCGCAACAGTCAGGGGATTGACAGTTGAAACGCTTCAACCCTTGGAACCGCCGCTACCCTCGCCTATCGCCGGCTCTGGTTTGTTATTCCGACATCGCTGGATTCGGGGAGCGCGGTGCGCAAGCTCTGCGAAACGGTGAAGGGGATGCGTTCCTAAAGGAGATACGGGCGGCGGTCTCCAATGCATACGGGGCGGTACGAGATCACCGAAACGCGGGGCATGGTATACCCCCGCTATTTCAGATGAAAGTCTTCACCGACAACGTCATTCTTGCCTTTCCGCTACGTGATCCGGTCGGGGAACTTGCGGAGCCGGAACTGGTACTTGCGCTCGAGGCCTTCTCGGCCATGCAGTTGAGCTTGGCTTTGGACGGTTTCTTGATCAGGGGCGGGATTGCCTTTGGTCGCTGCTACCTAGATGCTGACTTGGTTTATGGAGATGCACTGCTCGAGGCCGTAAAGCTGGACAGGAGCGGCGATCCGCCAAGACTGGTTCTGGCTCCCTCGATGGAGCCTCTGGTAAATCTTCACCTGTCTTGGTACGCGAGCGATTTTGCGCCGCATCTCTCGTTACTGCTTGAGGACCAACCGGACCAGTCGCTCTTCCTAAATTATCTGTCCCTCGCGGAAATGGACTTTCCGGATAGTCCGTTCGATGAAGACGCGTTGGATCGGCATCGAAGGACGGTTCTGCGGGGCCTTGAGACATCACGCGGGGCTCCCATGATACGCCGCAAGTACGAGTGGGTCGCCGCTTACCACAATTACTTTTGTCAGTCCTTCGCGGACCGTTGGCGCCCTATCGACCGTCCAGACGTTTGGGACCAGGAGCAAGCTGCCAGATGGGCAGCCCAGTCAGCGCGAAGATACATGATTGAACCCGAGCTCTTCACCGGCCCCGGGCCGGCTCCTCTCTCGCGGGAGCGGCTTGGCGAAAGAGTAAGTCAGCTCACGCGCGAGTCGGGATCGGAGCCGTCATTGCTCGACAAACTAAGGGAAGCGCGACAAGAGATGTTTCACCAAGAGAAGGAGTCCTAAGCAGTCAGCTGTCTCGCGGTCGCCTAACAGCGGTATCCGTTGCAAGGGCTGCCAGTGTTCGGTAAACAGTCGATCAGCTGTCGGATCAGGTTTACAGAAGCTTCTCTCTGGCGGGTCGGACGGGCCTTCGCCTAACTCGCTGTCTGGATGGAGAGCGTTCTCTCAGCGGACGCCCGAGATTGTGTGCGCGAGAGGGGATCCTCTCGGCAGAGCCCTGGCCCGCGTCTTCGAACGCCGACTCGATGACCAAGCTCATCGAGTGGGTTCGCTGCTGGCGTTTCGTGCTTTTTAAAGGGTGTGAGATTCCCTTGCGATCACTTCACGCCGCCTGTTTAGCTTGAGTAAGGGTGAATAGTCCAGACCAGATCGCTAGACGCGCCACCAACCTCGCTACTCGACGTGTGGACTGCAGAGGGCCTCGCATCCGGTGTGCTTGAGCCCAACGCGTTCCGAGAATGTTCGAGCTCGGAATGAACGTAGATCCGGAGGACCTGAGGCACGCGCATGACGCTGGCGTGGATGTTCCCCGGAAAATGGAGCAGGTGAGTTTTGACTCGCAGGCCCAAGAATCAGTTCAATGACCCGGGAGATTATGACGGAGCTTGATCCCGAGTTTGGCCGGACCCTGAGTAGTCGGTCGGCCTCCGCACTGCCCGGGCCGCTACGCCTTCATCACGGCGGCTTTCGTCTTTCTGCGGGACTATGTCTGGGGTGAGCTCCAGTTGGCCGAGCGCGATGCCATCAAGCGACGTTTGCCGCGCGGTGCCGACAAAAGGAGCCTGACAATTGAGATTGCCGAACCGGGCTGGGTCAGGTCTTCCTCTACGCGAGCCTTCGGGCCTGATCGCGGACCAGTTCTCGGCCATGCAAGTGAAACTCGACACTCGCGCTGACCTAAGCTTCCGCTACGACTCTTGGCAAAAGCTGAGGGGCGTGGTTACCGCCGGCTTCCAACCAAGTGCCGGCGATCAATTCTCCGGTTCAATTCAAGCGGGCTATGGGGCTCGCGGCGAAGGAGAATCTCAGCCGCCTAGCCAGGGTTACACCTTGGCAGGGGTCTTTCTGGTCGGCCTTGGGCTCCCTCGATTCTTCAAAAAGAGGTTCCTTGGCGGCCGATACATTGCTGAGCTTGATCTGTTGCGCTTCTCGCGGCTCTGCTTTGTTAGCGGTGCGGTGCTTGGAAGTCAGCACAAGCAGGATGTCGAAACGCTCGCCGTAATGCTGCTCGCTCCGATTACCGGCGGGGGCTGGTCCGAAGCAGAAATGGTCGAGAGCTTCCGGCAACGGAGCGATTACTTGCTGTCCAAGCGGCTGAAGGTCGTTCAACAGACCGAAGCATGTAGCCTTTTCCAGTTCTACGATGACTCGACGCTCCAGCTTGTGGCGGACGGTGCACACACATACCGGAACATCAGCGGCAGCAGGATGGCGATCTATTTGCGGGATCTGATTCCATCCGACTTGCCGCCCTCCTTTGCCCAAGCATTGGCCATCAACGTCTTGGCGAAGGCACGGGCCGATCCGATGTCGACCGCGAGCTTTCTTCACCAGACGACCGCCGAAGGCTTGGCGTTCGGGGCGTTACCTTCATCTGATGTGCGAACCATGTTCGAGCGAATTTTTGCCCGGCCGTCAACGGGGGAATGGGAAGAGGCAAGAAAAGCCGGGTTAAGCGCAGGCCCGCCTGGGGACCCAGTCGGCGTTGACGAATACACAAATCTCCTTCTCAATCTGGTCTCCCAACCGCGCTAACAGCTTCAGCTCTAAACGCCACGAACAATGCTCTCTAACGCTTCGGTACGAACTCCACGCAAACCCTTCGACGCCGGGGAGCACCGCCCGGCAACGCCAACGCGCTCAAACACGGCCCGCGCTCCAGCCGGATTAGCTCCCACGCCCCCCACACCCGCTTCTCCTCCTCCCGCCGACGGGGGGAGGGACGGCCGGCCCTCGGGTAGCCTCAACTCACCCGGAAAGGAGCCGCCCATGCCTCCCACCACGCACTTCCTCATCAACCGCGACGACATCAGCGACACACGCACCGAGCAGGGCGACGCGCCTGACCCCGACGCCCTCCAGGACGGCGAGGTCCTCCTCCGCGTCGACAAGTTCGCCCTGACGGCCAACAACATCACCTACGCCGCCGTCGGCAAGACCATGAACTACTGGGAGTTCTTCCCGGGCCCCGAGGGCTGGAGCCACCTGCCGGTCTGGGGCTTCGGCGAGGTGCTCGCCTCACGCGCCGAGGGAGTCGAGCCGGGCCAGCGCTACTACGGCTACTAGCCCACCGCCTCCGAGGTCGTCCTCGAAGCCCGTGCCTCGACCGCCGGCTTCGACGACGTCAGCGAGCGCCATTCTACCCCTGGCCGCCGCCTACAACCAGTACATCGACGTCGCCCGCGACAGCGCCTACGACGCGGGCGCTGAGGCCGCGCAGATGATCCTGCGCCCGCTCTTCGCCACCTCCTTCCTCCTCGCCGACTACCTGGCGACGAACGACTACTTCGGCGCCCAGGCGCTGGTCGTCTCCAGCGCCTCGAGCAAGACGGCCTATGGGACGGCCCTGCTCGTCTACCGGGAGGAGAAGCGGCCGCGCCTCATCGGGCTGACCTCGCCGGGCAACGTCGAGTTCACGAAGGGCCTCGGCTGCTACGACGACGTCTTCGCCTACGACGCGGCCGGCGGGCTGCCGAACAACGTCAAAGCCGTCTACGCCGACTTCTCGGGCAATGCGAAGCTGCGGCGCACGATCCACGAGCGCTTCGGTGAGATCCTTGTAGCCTCCATCGCCGTCGGCATGACGGACTGGAGCGAGATGTCGCAGACCGAACAGCTGCCGGGGCCGACGCCGTCCTTCTTCTTCGCGCCGAGCCATCTGCGCAAGGCGGGTGGCTGGGGGGCGGGCGGCTTCGTTGCCCAATTTGCCGAGGCCTGGGGAAAGCTGCGCGAGGGCCTGCGCGGGGCGCTGGAGATCAAGGAGGAGCGTGGGCCCGAGCCGGTCGAGCGCGTCTACCGCGCGCTGCTGGAGGGCCGCGACGACCCCCGCCTGGGCCACGTCCTGAGCCTGTGAGCATCCGGACCCGGCCCTCCGGTGGTCAAAGGAAGGTTTCTGTAAGATACGCGAGCTATGGATCCTGAATCTGAACGAATCCGCTCCTACCTCCAAACCCAGGCGAAGCTGACCATCCCCCAGCTCGTCGGCAAGGTCCGCAACGACATGCAGCAGGTGCAGGACGCGCTGGAATCGGTGCCCCCCGCCCTCTTCGGTGCGCGGCCGGCGGAGAGGGAGTGGTCGGCCAACGAGGTCGCCGCCCACCTGGCCTCGACCAGCGCCGCGGTCGCCGGCGGCATCAGGCGGGCCATCGACGACGGAGAGGCGCCGGAAGCCATCGCCGACACCATGGAGAAGGTGGAAGGCGAGCGCTCCGCTAACGAGTGGTGGCAGGCACTCCACAGCGGCCGTGAGGCCCTGCTGGAGCACGTCTTGAAGGCCAGCGGCGAGGAGAGCCTGGGCGTGAAGTGGGAGCACGGGACGTTCGGCGACCTCCACTGGCGGGAGTGGCTGCTGTTCCTGCGCATCCACGACCTCGATCACGCCCGCCAGATCGAAGCGATAGCCGCCGCCCTTCAGGGATCCCCCGCATGAGGGTTGCTGTTTCCCTCGGCCCCTCCAACGAGAACTGGGACGAGATGGCCACCTTCGTCGGCGAGGCTGAACGGATTGGCGTGGATGCCGTCTGGTCGGCCGAGACCTGGGGGACTGATGCGGCGACACCGATCGCCTATCTCGCCGCTAGCACCAGCCGGATCAAGCTGGGCACAGGAATCATGCAGGTGGCCGCCCGCACCCCCGCCAACATCGCCATGATCGCGCTATCGCTGGCCTCGATGAGCAACGATCGGTTCCGCCTGGGACTCGGCGCTAGCGGCCCGCAGGTTGTGGAGGGGTGGCACGGCGTCCCGTTCAAACGCATGGTCCAGAGGCTGCGCGAAACCGTAGAGATCGTGCGCCTGGTGGCCAGCGGAGGGCGCGTGCAGCACGAGGGCAGCTACTTCACGCTGCCGCTGCCCGGCGGCGAGGGCAAGGCGCTGCGTTCGTCGGCCCAGCCGCGCGAAATCCCCATCTACCTTGCCACGCTGGGGCCGAAGAGCCTGGAGATGACGGGGGAGCTGGCGGACGGCTGGCTGGGCACTTCGTTCATTCCCGAGCACGCCGATATCTTCTTCGACCACATCCGGGCCGGCGCTGAGCGGGCAGGTCGCTCGCTAAGCGACCTCGAGCTGCAGGCCAACGCCGGCGTCTTCGCTATTGGCGACAACGTCGAGGAATTGGTCGCGCCGCGCAAGCCCGGCCTGGCCTTCACGCTCGGCGCCATGGGCTCGCGCGACCACAATTTCTACAACGACGCCTACCGGCGGGCCGGTTACGAAGACCTGGCACGCGATGTGCAGAACCTCTGGCTGGAAGGCCGGCGTGAGGAAGCCGGAGAGCGTGTGCCAGACGAGCTGGTGCTGCTGACCAACCTGATCGGCACGGAGGAAATGGTCCGCGAGCGGATCCGGGCGCACCAGGGGGCCGGCGTGACGACGATCAGCCTGCAGCCGGCGGGACGGACGATGGCCGAACGCATCGGCAATCTAGAGCGCGCCGTAGATATGGTGGGCTCGGTCGCGCGAGAAGCAGTAACGCCTGGTTAGCGATGCCACCCATTTGCCAGGTTCTCCTGCACACGACAGAGGTCGGTTGAAAAACTCGTTCTCGCGGATTTGAATCGAGCATCGCCCTAAGCTCGTAAATCCTCGCGGGCATCCCCTTGCCCTAGTATGTCGTTTTTCGCATATTTGTTCTCATATGAGCCCCTTAATCGAGGACGGGTTTCCCTTCGAGCTGGTCAGCGAAGTAGCCGAGGCCGAAAGCTGGAGGAAGGAGATCCATCGTCCCGTCTATCACCTCCACAAGTGGTGGGCGCAAAGACTGGGCTCTGTTTTCCGAGCAATTCTTCTCGGATCAGCTCTTCCCGCCGATCAGGCGCTCATGGACCGTTTCTACCAATCAGCCGATGGCCTGCCAGAGCTAACGGTCTTCGATCCCTTCATGGGAAGCGGAACCACCATCGGCGAGGCTCTCAAACTGGGTTTTCGGGCCATCGGCCGAGACATCAATCCAGTTGCCGTCAATACGGTCAGGGTCGCCATGTCTCAAATCGATCCAGAAGGACTGATCGAGGAATTCCATCGGCTAGAGCATCTTACGCGACCTGAGATGCGTGAACTTTACCGAGCGGTGGATCGAGACGGTGAAGAATGTCAGGCACTTTACTACTTTTGGGTAAAACAGGCAGAATGCCCAGGCTGCGGCACCCATGTGGATCTTTTCAACGACTATATTTTCGCCAGGCACGCCTACGCGGGGCGGAGTCCAGGGGCATTTGCGACGTGCCCTGCGTGCTCGGCCGTGTGCCCTGTCTTGGTCACCGACGAAGCGACTACATGTGACAGGTGCCGAACGCAGTTTGGCTTGCACGAAGGACCGGCTCGGGGAACTGGAGCCAAATGTCCACAGTGCCAGTTGGCGTTTCCGATTATTGCGGCTATTCGCAATCGGGAGGGACCACCTGGTCACCGGATGTATGCGAAATTGGTCCTCACATCAGGCGGGAGTAAGCAATATCTGGCTGTGGATGACTTAGATCTCGGGACATACGGCCGCGCTGAATCCCAGCTAACCAACTCTATGTATCCCCTGGTTGCGCTCCAAGAGGGTCACAACACTCGCCAGGCGATCAACTATGGCTACAACTTCTGGCACCAAATGTTCAATGCACGGCAGCTCGTTGCGATATCGGTCCTGAACCGGGCTATCGCCGGAATCTGTGACGAGGGTCTCAGGTCGACGTTTTATCTCCTCCTATCTGGAACCCTTGAGTTCAACAACATGTTCGCCTCTTACAAGGGCGAAGGAACCGGCGCCGTCCGGCACATGTTTTCACACCATGTTCTTAAACCTGAGAGGACACCCCTCGAAGCGAATCTCTGGGGCACTCCTAAGAGTTCGGGCTCATTCTCCACTTTGTTTCGCAGCCGCCTTTTAAGAGCCATCGAGTACAAGAATGACCCGTTCGAGATCAAGGTGCGGTCCGGCCCGAAAGGCAACTTCAGTTCGAAAGTAGGTGGCATCAACCGTCCGCTCCGCTTCAACGCGGCTTCGACCTTCCATGAAATGACCACGGTGGACAAGCTGTACCTCTCCTGTGGGCCCTCGCAGACGACTGATCTGGACGACGACTCAGTGGACCTGGTCGTCACGGATCCACCCTTCTTCGATAACGTTCATTACAGCGAACTCGCCGATTTCTTCCATGTATGGCAACGCCATTTTCTCGGCGATGAAACCATTGCCGAGACGACTCGGGACTGGCAGGAAGTTCAAAACAGAGATGCCTACACATTCAGCGGCAATCTGTCCGCGGTGTTCCGCGAATGCCATAGAGTCCTTAAGAACGACGGAATGATGGTGTTCACGTATCACCACTCACGTGACGAAGGTTGGAGATCAATTGCCGAGGCCATCTTCTCGGCCGATTTTGCCTTTGTGGCCGCTCAACCAGTCAAAGCCGAAATGTCTGTGGCCACCCCCAAGGCTACGGCCCGGGACCCTATTGATATCGACAGTATTCTGGTCTGCCGTCCCTGGTCGAGCTCTGATCACGATTTCCCGCGAGACCCCGCGCTTGTTGCCGAAAGCCAGATTACACGTTTTGGAACGATCGGGAAGAGGCTGAGCCGAAACGACATCAGGGTCATATTTATGGGTCAAGTCTTGGTTGAGGGGAGCCGTCTCGACACGAGCGGCAAAGCGCTTGACTACGTTCGAGACTGGGAGTCGAAGTCAGGCGAAGTGATAGACAGGTTGTTCGCGAGCCAGTCGCCTGCAAAGAAGCCGACTCCACAGCTAGCGCTGTCCATTTAGTCGGGCTCGAAGACGTCGAAGGGTAGCGTCTCCCCGGCTCTAGGAGATGGTTGCCTCTCGGAGGTTGCCTCGCCACCCCACAAATTAATTTCGTATCCGGTAAGCCGGGTTTGGGCTACCTCTCTCTGCAGCTCATGCACTTTTCTCAATCCGGTTGCGGCGATCCCCCAGGTCGCTGGCACTATCAATGACAGCCTGCCGATGCCGTCGGGATAGATAGTCAAAGGGTGGGGCAAGACATACATTTTTCGGTCTCGGATGAATCCGTCGCCAAAGCTGCCGAACTGCCTTATCGACGAATTGATGTGGAAATCTGCCAGCTCGTGGTCACAGTTGATCAAGTCGGCGTGTGCGACAACCAGCGAATGCACGGGCCGGGGGTTCGCTCCCGAGTCGGTATACAGCAAGAAAAGTAGGAAGACGGGCCTGCCGGCTTTCATTCCTGATGGAATGGTGCTGTTAAAGTCGATGTCCGTTCTAGCCGGTCGGCCCTGTGCGAACGCCAGGGACTTCACCTCGTAACCTTCGGTCAAATCGTCCCGCGACACCCAAAAGTCTGGGTACGAGTTGCGTCCTTGTGGATCAATCGAAACGCCGGGAACTCTGGCGGCTTGACTCTGAAACCAGTCCTGCGGGAAGTATTCTTTGTCCTTCGCTGACCGCGGGATCATACGTTCTCCCTGGTTCACGGCGGCGGCCATTGAAAGGAAAAGCGCAACGGAAAGCGTGTCTTGCATTAAGAACGTCAGCTTACAACGTCTGCCTCTTTGTTTGTCGTCGCCCGATGTTGGCGCTCGACGCTCGGAATCAAAGAACCCACCATTACCCAGATGGAACCTGAATCCCGGTACTACGAATCCCAGAGGCTTAAGCTGCACTACGTCGTCTGGGGCGACGAGGCCCGGCCGCCCATCCTCCTCGTCCACGGCATGCGCGACCACGCCCGCAACTGGGATTTGGTCGCCGAGCGGCTGGTCGATAACTTCTCTGTCTACGCCGTCGACCTCCGCGGCCACGGCGACAGCCAGTGGGCCTTCGGCAGCGTTTATTCCGTGGTCGACTTCGTCGCCGACGTCGCTGCCTTCGGCGACCACCTCAACCGCTTCCCCCTGACCGTCCTCGGCCACTCCCTTGGTGGCGCCATCGCCCTCCAGTACACCGGCGTCTATCCGGAGCAGGTGCGCAAGGTCGTCTCCATCGAGGGCCTGGGCCCACCGATGATGGAGCCCAAACCGGCCAGCCAGCGCATGCGCGAGTGGATCGACCACGTGCGCGACCTCGAGCGCCGCGTCCCCCGCCGCTACCAGCTCGACGCTGCGATCAAGCGCATGGAGGAGGAGAACCCCCACCTTACGCACGAAATGGCCCGCCACCTGACCATCCATGGCTCGAAGCTCAACGAGGACGGCACGCGAAGCTGGAAGTTCGACAACTTCACGCGCATGAAGTCGCCCTACGAGTTCAACGTCCACGACGCACGTGAGATCTGGAACCAGATCCGCTGCCCTGTACTGCTGATCCGCGGCAGCGAGAGTTGGGCCCGCGACCCCGAGAAGGACGGCCGCGCCAGCGCCTTCCACAACTACCAGTCGTATTGCATCGAGGACGCCGGGCATTGGGTGCACCACGACCAGCTCGAGCCCTTCCTCGATGTGACCCTTCCCTTCCTGGCCTCGGAGTAGGACGTGAGCCAGGGTCGCCAGCCGAACCTGCTCGCGGTCATGGCCAGGGAGGCGCGGGCCGCCGCCGAGCTAGCCCGGCTGACGATGAATCCCGTTTTCCGCGGCCAGGGCGTGCCGCGCGGCAATGGTCGCTTGGTCCTCGTCATCCCGGGCCTGTTCGGAAACGACCTCTACCTGGAACCCCTGCACAACTGGCTGCGACGCATCGGTTACCGGACCATCACCTCAACGATCGCCTTCAACGCCGGCTGCTCCGAGCGCATCAGCCACCAGGTCGAGAGCTACCTCGGCCGCCACGTCGTCCAGGGCGAGCAGGTAGCCATCATCGGCCACAGCCGCGGCGGACTGCTGGCCAAGGCGATGGCCGTGCGCCTCGGCAGCCTCTGCTCCCACCTCATCTTCCTCGCCTCCCCCGTCGGTGGCATCGAGCGCATCCGGATCAAGGACATCGTCGACTTCCAGGATGTGCCGCTGGCAAGCGGCGTCGCCCGCGCCGGGCTCTTCGTGCGCGGTCTCCTCGACCCGGACTGCAGCTTCCCGGCCTGTGGGTGCCCGTTCCCGCGCGACCTCCAGTCTCCGCTCGACCGCGCAACGAGAGTCCTGTCGGTCTTCACGCCGACTGATGAGATCGTCAGCCCCACCGCCTGCCGCTACCCGGGAGCGAAGAACGTCGAGGTCTCCGGCACGCATAGCGGGATGGCCTACAACGTCGGCGCTTACAGAGCGATAGCCGATTTCCTCACGCCTGCCACTGCCTGAGCCAACCCGGAAGCAGGTGTCTCCACTCCTCGTCGATGGTGGCACCTATTAACGCGACCTGCGCCCTACGAGGCAACAACCCGTGCCAGTATGGATAGCAAGAGATTTCCCGAGAAGAGGAGGCGGTACTTGGCTCACGCACACGCGGCTGACTTCGCCCTGACCCCCGAGAGGATCAGGGAGCTCATAGTCGAGTTTATCGGACCATTCACGCTCTGTTTCGCCGGTATCGGGGCGATCGTCGCCACGCAGAACGACGACCTCGTCGTCATCGGGCTGGCCCATGGCCTGGCAATCGGCCTGATGGTTGCGGCGGCCGGACACATCTCAGGCGGCGCCTTTAACCCGGCGGTGACCTTGGGGTTGCTCCTCGCGAACCGCATCACGCTGGGCAAGGCGCTCAGCTACATCCCGGTGCAGCTGGCCGGCGCGGTGGTCGGGGCGTTGGCCGTCAAAGCCGCCTGGCCTGACGCGGACACTGACGCCGTTACATTGGGCGTCCCGACGATCCTCGAAGACCTGCGCTGGGGCAGCGCCTTCATCGCCGAGCTGATCATGACCTTCTTCCTGATGTTTGTGATCTTCGGCGTCGCCGTTGACAGCCGTGGGCCGCGGAGCATTGCTGGTCTGGCCATCGGTCTCACGATCACCATGGACATCTTCCTCGGCGGGCCCCTGACTGGCGCCGCCATGAACCCGGCCCGTGCCTTCGGTCCCGCCCTGGTTCAAAACGAGTGGGGCGACCAGTGGCTCTACTGGGTTGCCCCGCCGCTCGGCGCCGCCCTGGCGGCCTGCCTCTACCAGTACGTGCTCCTGCCGGCCGGCGAGACGCTCCCCGACAAGCTGGCTGAGGGCGACATCCACGACGTCGACGGCGAGCGCCTGACCCCGCACGAGAAGCACGCGGCGACCGCCACCATCGAGGCCATGGATCACGTCGACATGGCAGCCCAGTCCGAGGAGAAGCGGGGAGAGTTTGACCCCATTGAGCCCGCTGAGACCACCGAAACCGAAAAACCGATGTAACATTCGCGCCTAGCCCCATGGGGTGAGGGTCGATACGATCAGGGTGTTCTCTCTCGAGCGCCGGGGCTAACGCTCCGGCGCCCCTTCGGGGCTTTCGAGCCGTCATCGAACGCCCGTGTAGTCGCGAGACTCAGTCTCGCCGTCGCCCCGTCCAAGTGGAGCCCTGTTTAACTGCATGGGGCTGGCGCCGAGTGGCCCAGCGCGAATCGGCGCGCCAGTGCCGACGGTCGGGACATATCGACGCGCGCGACGGGGCGGGCAAGTGTCTCAGGACGGTGCTGATTCGAGAGTTGGCTAGGCTACGACACGCTGCCCCTACAAATTTTCCTGCGGCGGTGCTTGACCAGTTTTGCCGTTTCGAGAAACCCCAACTGTAGACGCCACGCTGTAACAGGGCTGAAACGCCAGAAGGCGTAACGTAATCCTGATGGCACGCAATCGCAACGCCCAACTGGTGGGCGTCGCGCTCAAGGAGTTTGGCGAGGACCGCGGCACGACGGTCGCCGCGGCACTGTCCTACTACCTGCTGCTCTCCATCTTCCCCCTCACCCTCTTCCTCGTCGGCAGCATGTCGTTTTTCGTCGACCGCGATGAGGTCAAAGACAAGGTCATCGAGGGCTTCAACGAGGTCATCCCCGTGCGCGGCGAGGGCAACGCCGACATCCGCAGCGGCGTCGACGGCGTGATCGACGCCCGCGGCAGCATCGCCATCATCGGCATCATCGGGCTGGCGTGGTCGGCGTCCTCGTTCTTCGGCGCCCTGCGCACGGCGATCAACGACGCCTTCGACGTCAAGCAACATCGCTCGTTCCCGGTCCAGAAGGCGATGGACGTGGGCGGCGTGATCGCCGTCGGCATGATCTTCGTGATCTCGATCCTGGTCACCTTCCTCTTACAGATCACGCGGGCGACCACGGGGATGATCCCCCTCTTCGGGGAGGCGACGGGGTTCTTCTGGGGTCTGCTCGCCTTCTTCATCCCCCTGGCGATCTCGTTCGTCGCCTTCACCGTGGTCTATAAGTACGTGCCCAACACGCACGTCGACTGGAAGCCGGCGCTGATCGGTGCCGCCATTCCGGCCCTGCTCTTCGAGATCACGAAGTTCGGCTTCTCGTTCTACCTCAGCTACTTTGGCAACTACGAGGCGACTTACGGCACCTTCGGTGCAATGATCGCCTTCCTCTTCTGGGCCTACCTGACCGGGATCTACCTGATCCTGGGCGCCGAGGTCGCGGCCGAGTACCCGCGCGTCCACCGCGGCGAGCACGACCTTCCCGATGCGTTGAAGCCTCCGGGCATGCTGGACAAGATGCGCGTCCGCTGGGCCTGGATCAAGGCGAAGCTATTCGGCGGCCCGGAGCCGGTGGAAGAACCGAGCCTCCCACAGGGTCACCCCGACCCGACGCCCTAGCCGCCGGCCACCGAGAGCTCGTCCAAGCGCCACTCGGGCCAGCCGCCCTCAAGCCGGGCGGCCTGGAAGCCCCGCTGACGGAGGAAGTCCACAGCCTCGTCAGCGAACAGGCAGTAGGCGCCGCGGCAATAGGCGACTATCGGTCGGTCGCGAGGCAGTTCGTCGAGCCGCGTTGGAAGCTCGTCGATCGGTAGCGACAGCGCGCCGGGAAGATGACCGTGCGCGTATTCGAGCGCCGGCCGCACGTCGATCAGGACCGCGCCCTCGGCTACCAATTCGTTGAGTCTGCCCCTTGCCACTTCTTCCTCACCGGCCCCATCCACTGCGAACTCCGCTGCGATGGCCGGAACCTCGGCCAAACGGCTTCCCGCGACGGAGCGGAGCGCCAACCAGAGACCGAGCACGGTGTCGTCGGCGAGGCGGTAGACGATGCGGTTGCCCTGGCGCTGGCTATCTACAAGGCGAGCGTTGCGCAGAGCCTGTAAATGCTGGGAGACGTTTGCGACGGACATTTCGGTTTCGTTGGCCAGCGCCTCCACGTGCCGCGGCGCCTGCGCCAGCAGATCCAGCAGCTCAAGCCTTTTTTCGCTCCCCAGGGCGCTGCCCACCCTGGCAAACTGGGCGTAAATCCGGTCCTTGAAATCGCGATGTCCCATATGCGGCGAGTCTACAGCCTCAGGACTCGCTGGACAACTTCTCAATTAATCAGTTGACAAGTTGTTGAGCGTCTGAAACAATGGCCACATCTCACCACGGCGGGCCCGGCACTCCAACGATCTGGGGCCCACCGAGGTGACTTTCTGGAGTGCAAGGAGGTGACTACATGGCAGAGAACGAGCTACCGGGGGCCGACTCGTTGCTCGACGCGCCGGGCCTGGCTTGCGCCAACCTGACGCCCCGCATCAAGGAAGCAATTCGGGACCTGGATAGTGGACAGGTTTTGGAGGTGCGGTCGGACGACCCGGCCGCGCGCGAAGGAGTACCGGCCTGGAGTCGGCTGACCGGCAATACTCTGCTCGCCGTCCAGGAGGATGGCGAAGAGCACACCCGGTTCTACCTGGAAAAGAAGTAAAGAGGACGGAGGAAACCCAAATGGCCGGAAAGGTCATGGTCAACTGTACCCAGGGCAAGGATGACCCCGAACGCGCGACCCTTTCCTTCATCGTCGGCAACGTGGCTGCCACGGCCGATCAGGAAGCGGTCGTGCTGCTAACCATCGACGGCGTCTGGCTGGCCACCAAGGGCTACACCGACGGCGTCCAGAAGGAGGGCTTCCAACCGCTCTCCGAAGTCATCCAGTCGTTCCTCAGCAACGGCGGCCAGATCTGGGCCTGCGGGGCCTGCACCAACCCGCGCGGCATCACCGCCGCCGACCTGATCGAAGGCGCAAAGATCGTGACGGCCGCTAACGTCGTCGAATACATGGTGTCAGGCGCTTCGACGCTGAGCTTCTAGAGCGCTGATACAAATGAGAGGACGCCCGGTCGAGCTTGGTCTGCGCAGGAACTGGCAACAGTTCGCCCTGCTGGTGGCCATCAACGCCTTTGTCGGCGGCATGGTCGGGCTCGAGCGGTCGATCCTTCCTGTGCTCGCGGAGCAGGAGTTCCATGTCGGCTCCACGACTGCGGTCGTTTCCTTTATTGTCACCTTCGGCCTCACGAAGGCGTTCACCAACCTCGCGGTCGGGCGCCTGCTGAAGCGCTTCAGCCGCCGTCAGCTGTTGATCGCCGGCTGGCTCGTCGGCGTCCCTGTGCCTCTGATCGTCATCTTTGCCCCCAGCTGGGAATGGATAGTGGCGGCCAACGGCCTTCTGGGAATCAACCAGGGCCTGGCCTGGTCCATGACGGTGAACATGAAGGTCGACCTCGTCGGGCCCCGGCGACGAGGACTGGCGCTGGGCCTGAACGAGGCCGCGGGTTATACAGCTGTTGCCGCTGCCGCCCTGGCATCCGGACTGATAGCCGACCAATATGGCCTCCGCCCCGAGCCCTTCTACCTCGGCATCGCTTTCGCCGCTTTTGGCCTGGCTCTCAGCGCGCTGTTCGTCAAAGATACGCAGCCCTTCGTGGCGCTGGAGTCGAAGCTCGAGAAGGCGGAAGCAGGCCCGACCGTCGCCGATACGGTCCACCGTCAACGCCGTCTACTCGCCGTTAACCAGGCAGGCTTCGTCAACAACCTTAACGACGGACTCGCCTGGGGCGTATTTCCACTATTCTTCCTATCCCGCGGCCTCGATCTTGACCGTATTGCGCTCCTTGCCGCTCTCTATCCCCTCCTCTGGGGCGTGCTGCAGGTGGGCAGCGGCTGGATCAGCGATGTGCGTGGCCGGACAGCACTGATCGCTTCAGGAATGTTCATCCAGGCGGCAGGAATCGCGCTTGCCGCGAGCGTGGATCATTTCAGGACGTGGGCTGTGGCCGTTGCCCTCCTTGGGCTGGGGACGGCCATGGTCTACCCCAACCTCCTTGCCGTCGTCGGCGACCTTGTCGAGCCGGCGGCCCGCGCCAGTCACCTCGGCATCTACCGCTTCTGGCGAGATATCGGGGCAGCCGTCGGCGCCCTCGGGTCCGGGGTGCTCGCCGACGCCTTCGGCTTTGCGCCAGCTCTCTACACCGTGGCGGCGCTAACCGCCCTGTCGGGTTTGTGCTATCTATTCCTGCAGAATCAGAGAGATCGTCGACTCCTGAAGACCGAAGTGGGGGTCGCGCTATGAACATCATCCCCTTTGTCCACGAGGGGCTCGGAAACAGCTCCTACCTTTTAGAACTCGGCAGCGGATGCGGCATCCTCGTCGACCCGGATCGCAGCTTCGCTCGCTACAAGGTCGAGGCAGATGGTCGTGGCTTGCGGCTGGCTGCCGCCCTTGAGACCCACGTGCACGCCGACTTCGTCTCCGGCGCCCGAGAGGCGGGTTCCCTCGGTGCCGAACTCTATCTTCCGGCCGGCGGCGGCTATGCCTTCGGCCACCTCCCCGCTCAGCCTGGCGAAAGACTGCTCATCGAAGGGATCGAGGTCGAAGTTCTTGCCGCTCCCGGCCACACCCCTGAGCACGTGGCCTATGTCCTCCGGCCTGCGTCCGGGCCTCCGCTCCTCTTCACCGGCGGTTCCTTGATCGTCAGTGGCGCCGCACGCACGGACCTGATCTCACCCGAACTGACGGACGAGCTCACTCGTGCTCAGTTTCGCACGCTCCAGTCAGCCTTCGCGACGCTTCCGGACGACACCGTGCTCTATCCGACGCATGGCGGCGGCTCCTTCTGTGCCGCTGGTGCCGGCGGAGAGCGCGTCTCGACGCTCGGCCGCGAGCGGCGCTCCAACCCCGCATTGGCCCCGACCGACGAAGACGCCTTTACCGCCTGGTTTCCTTCGACCTTCCCGGCGGCGCCCGACTACTTCTTCCGTATGCGCGCCTTCAACCAGGCAGGACCGCGCCTCCGCCGCGAGCTTCCCCAGCCGCGGGCGCTTTCCGTGGAGGAGGTCATCGAGCAACAAGGAACGGCCCTGATCGTCGATGTCCGGCCGGCCACTGCCTTCAACCAGGCCCACATCCCCGGTTCCTTGAGTAACGCGATGCGGAGCGCCTATGCGACCTGGTTGGGCTGGCTGGTCTCCCCGCAGACGCCTTTGATCTTTGTGCTGGGCGATGTCCCAATGGAGACGGCCATCGACGAGTCGCTGCTGGTCGGCTACGAGCAGCTCGTCGGCTGGCTCGAGGGCGGCATCGAGGCCTGGCAAGCCGCCAGCCTCGCCGTGGCGACAACTCCTTTTGTCGAAGCTGACGAAGCGCTGCGCTGGGTCGAGGACGGGGCCACGGTCGTTGACGTCAGAGAGAGCAACGAGTTCGCTGGAGGCCATATCCGGCAAGCCTTGAATGTTCCCCTCGGCGACATCGCCGACAGGCTCAACGAGATTACCCGCAAATCGCCTATTCTCGCCTACTGCGGCCACGGCGAACGTTCGACCACGGCCACTTCCTTGCTTGAACGAGCCGGGTACGCTCGCCTTGTCAACCTCGACGGCGGTTACGGCGCATGGACGGCCGCAGGCCTTCCGTGACCCTCAACCGAAAGGAGAGGCAATAACGATGACAAACACGCTTTCGACCAACGCGCTCCGACGTCTTGAAATGCAGGGCTGGGTGGGACTCGACCCCGCCTACCTCGCCGAGGTACATCCCTGGACACGGCTGGCGCCTGCCCTTTGCATGGTGGTGGCGGCGGTCGGGACCGCACTGGCGTCGCCCCTCATCCTTCTTGCCCTCGCCGTCACGGCGGGGGCCGCCGCCGCGTCAGGTGTCCATGTTTTTGAGTTGTTCTACAACTACGGGTTGCGCCGGATAAACGGAACTCGCCCTCTGCCGCGAGCCCGAGCCGCCAGGCGTTTCGCCTGCGGTGCCGGCGCCATTTGGCTGGCTGCGACGGCCGCGCTTTTCATCGCCGGCGCCGACCTTCCAGGCTACATCCTCGGTTCGGCCCTGGTCGCCACCTCAGGCGCCTTCACCTTGACCGGGTTTTGCATCCCTTCCCTGATCTTCAACAAGCTCTTCGGGCGGGAAGCCGCCTGCCGAGCCAGTCTCGTGCCACAGAAAATGACAGTCAAAGGAGGCATCAGTGGTTAGTGAAGTCAAGCCCGCAGCAGTAGACGTCGAGGAGCTGCGCTGCCAGATCTCCGACAAGTACACGGCAGTCGCCACCAGCCCTGAGCAAGGCTTCCACTTCCACACCGGCGAGCCACTTGCGCGCATGCTCGGTTATCCCGAAGAACAGTATCGCCAGCTTCCCCAGGGGACGATCGATTCTCTAGCCGGTACTGGTAACCCATTTTCCCTGGGTGCCCTGCAGCCCGGCGAGCGTGTGCTCGACATCGGCTGCGGAGCTGGCTTCGATAGCCTCATCGCCGCGCAGATGGTTGGTCCCGCGGGCGAGGTCATTGCCGTGGACATGACGCAGGCGATGCGCGACAAGGCCTCCGCCGCGGCGGAGGAGATGGGCCTGGACAATGTCCGCGTGCTCGACGGCTATGCCGAGGAATTGCCCGCCGAGGACGCCTCAGTCGACGTGGTCATAAGCAACGGCGTCATCAACCTCTGTCCCGACAAGCAGCAGGTCATGCGCGAGGTCTATCGCGTCCTCCGGCCGGGTGGCCGCTTTCAGATCGCCGATATCGTCGTCCACAAGCTCGTCCCGCAGGATGCCAAGGACAACATCGACCTCTGGTCTGGGTGAATCGCCGGCGCTCTGCTGAAAGCAGAGTGGTCCTGGGTTCTCGGGACCGTCGGATTCGAAGAGATACGCTGGGGCGAGCAGGTTGACGTCTTTTCCGGCTCGAAGCATGAGTCGGACGCGAAGGAGTTCGACACCCGCGGCGTGACCTTCAGTGGAAGGAAGCCTGCCCGTTGAGTCGTACGCGCTAACCGCCAAGCTCGACGCTATCGCGGATGGCCTTCAGGCGATCGACGTTTTCCTTGTCCGGGCCGTCGTCGTCGAAGCCGGGGACCTCGGTATAGAAAGGCACCTCGCGGAAAGCGGGGTGGGCCATGACGTTGGCGAATCCCTCGCGGCCGATCAAGCCCTCGCCGATGTTCTCGTGGCGGTCGCGGTTGGCGCCGAGCTCGACCTTCGAGTCGTTGGCGTGGACGGCGACCAGCCGGTCAAGGCCCACCTCTCGCTCGAACTCGTCCATGGCCGCCTCCAGCCCGCCGGTCGTCACGATGTCGTAGCCCGACGCGTACGTGTGCTGGGTGTCAAGGCAGACCCGCACGCGGTCGTCGCCGAGGGACTTGCTGATGTGGCCAAGCTCGTCGAACTGCCGGCCGATGGTGCCGCCGGAGCCGGCGCAATTCTCCAATGCCAGGTAGACATCGGGCGGCGAGTTCTCGAGCACGCGCGTGAGGGTGGCGCAGACCTGGTCGAACACGGCGTCGTAGCCGCCGCCCTTGTGGCTGCCACAGTGGAAGATCACGCCCTTCGCACCGATTCGCGCGCAGAGGTTCATGTCCCAGGTCAGGGCGTCGACCGACTTCTCGACGAACTCCGGGTTGTCGCTGGCCAGGTTGATCAGATAGATGCCGTGCAGAAAGACGGGGTCCAGCCCGTACTCCTTGACCCCGGCCTTGAAGACCTCGATGTCCTCGTCGCTATGGTTGCGCTTTTTCCACATCTGCGGCTGCGAGCCGAAGATCTGCATGCACTCGGCACCCATCGCCGCCGCTCGCTCCAGGGATGGGATAAGGCCTCCGGTCGTCTTGATGTGCGCGCCAACCTTCACCTTCCGAAGGTATCAAAGCCCCGCCTCTGGCGGCGGCGCCGACACCCTAAGTAAGCCATACCGGAATGCCCCAAGCGCGCCTTCCCGCAGAACCCTCTCCTTGACCCCCGGCGGATCGCGACCGCACGGGGACCCCGAGAGGGCAGGGTGAGGTCGTGGGGTGGGGTGGTTTGGCGAGGAGGCCGATAGCGCCTCAATCTATCATTGAATCAGCCATGAGAATCTTCGCTACCCTGGTTGCCGTTGCCCTCGCTTTGGCATCAACAACCCTGGTCCTCGCTGGAGTTCCAGACCTCGGCAGCAGCCGGGTCACCGACCTGACGGGCGAGCTGAGCGACGGCGAAGTCGAAGAGATCGAAGACGCCCTCAACCAGGTCGAGGAAGACCAGGGCGTCGACCTGTTCGTCCTCTTTGCCGAGGACGGCGGCGGCCTCGACCCAGCGACTTTCACCGATGAGGTGTTCCGCCAGGAGGGCCTCGGCGGAGACGACGCGCTGCTGGTCGTCCTCGTCGGGGAGCAGGTCACCCAGCTGCAGCTCAGCGACACCCTGGATGACGAGATCAGCACGGACGAACAGGACTCGGCCATCGACGAGGCCAATGACCGCTTCGCCGAGGGTGACTTCGCTGCCGGAGTCATAGCAGCCGGAGAGCGGCTGGGCGAAGGCCTCGCCGGCGGGGGCTCCGGCGGCGGGGACTCGGGTGGCGACGGAGATGGTGGCGGCTTTGGCTTCGGCAGCGTCGCCCTGATCCTGATCGTCGGCGCGGTCCTCGTCCTCGGTGGCATGTGGCTTTTCGGCCTCTTCCAGGGACAGCGCAGCCAGAAGCAAGCCGAGGAGGAGAAGGACCGGCAGACGGGAGAGCTGGCCAAGCGCGCCAACGCCGCCTTGATCGACACCGACGAGGCGCTGCGCGAGGCCGAGCAGGAGATCGGTTTCGCCGAGGCGCAGTTCAGCGAGAGCGAGGTTCAACCTTTCCGCGACGCACTCACAGCCTCTAGGGCGGAGCTCAACGAGGCTTTCACCGTCCGCCAGCAGCTGGACGACGACAAGCCCGAGGACCCCGACACGCGGCGAAACATGCTCCAGCAGATCGTGGCCCACTGCGACAAGGCTCTCAGTGGGATAAATCAGCAAAAGGAGCGGCTTCGAGAACTTAGAGAGCTCGAGAAAAACGCTCCCCAGATCCTGACCAAGCTGCCGGCTGAGCTGGACACCCTGCGGGCGCGCATAGCCGAGACCCGCCGGGCCTTTGAGCGCCTGCAGGGCTACAACCCCTCCTCCTGGCAGGCTATTAGAGGCAACGGCAGCGAAGCCGAGAAGCGCGTGGCAGCCGCCGCCGAGCTTATAGAACAGGGCACCGCCGCTCAATCGGCGGACGACCGCCAGGCGATGGCCAGGGCGGCTCGCCAGGCCCAGGTCGCAGCCCGCGAAGCCGATGTCCTGCTCGACGCGATCGACCACATGGAGAAGGCCCTGGCCGAGTCGCGTGTCCAGCTGCCGGCCGAGATCGAGGCAGCGGAGAAGGACGTCTCCAGCGCCCGCAGCTACCTCGCGACTTACGACGGCCCCGACGGCGGCCGATACAGCCAGTCACTAGCAGAGGCCCAGCGTCTGCTGGTCGAGGCCGAGCGCGAGGCCGGCGGGGCCAGCCCCGACTACCTCGCCGCTATCAAAAAGGCCCGGCAGGCCAACACCACGGCCGACCAGGTCCTGGAGGTCGCGCTCGCCGCGGCCGAAGCAAAGAAGCGCGTCGAGCGCGCCTTCGCGTCGGCTCTGCGCGACGCCGAGGTTTCCTATACGAAGGCCGAGGACTTTATCGGCGGGCGGCGTCGGGGAATCGGCAACCAGGCCAGGACACGCCTTGCCGAGGCTCGCCGCCACCTCGACGACGCCCAGCGCGCGGGGGCGACGGAGCCTGGCTTAAAAGCCGCGCAGCTAGCCGATCGCCTGGCCGACCAGGCCTATGCAGACGCCGAAGGCGACTTCAACGACTATGAGGGCCGCGGCGGCGGTTTCAGCATTGGCGGCTTTCCCATCGGCATCCTGTTCGGCGGTGGGAGCTATAGCGGTGGGGGTTGGGGCGGGACGAGGTGGGGGTCCGGCCGCAGCAGTGGGGGCTTCGGTGGTGGTGGCCGCTCGATCGGCCGCAGCTTTGGCGGCGGCGGTGGGGGCGGCCGAAGCCGCGGAGGCCGCTGGTAGGATCAGAGTCACTCCCCCTAAAACAAGCATTGATTTGTAGAAGGAGATCCGATGGGACAGCAAACAATACTGGGACGCGTCTCGCAGCTCGTGCGGGCCAATGTCCACGCCATGCTCGACGAGGCCGAAGACCCCGAAAAGATGCTGGATCAGCTGATCCGCGACTTCACGAACAACATCCGTGAAGCCGAGGAGGCGGTCGCCATGACCGTGGGTAACCTGCGCCTTATGGAGGACGACTACCGTGAGGCCAAGGAAGCCCACGATGAGTGGGGCAGCAAAGCCCGCGCGGCCTCGACCAAGGCCGACCAGCTGCGCGGCGAGAGCAAGACCACCGACGCCGACAAGTTCGACGATCTAGCCAAGGTCGCCCTGCGCCGACAAATCAGCTTCGAAGACCAGATCCGCACTTTCGACACGCAGATCGCCCAACAGACCGAGCTGACCGACAAGCTGAAGGACGGGTTGAACAAGCTGCGCGAGAAGCGCGAGGACCTCGTGCAGAAGCGCGACGAGCTCGTCAGTCGCGCCAAGATCGCCAGGGCCCAACGCCAGGTTTCCGAGGCGGTGCGCGAGGTGTCCGTTATGGACCCGACGAGCGACCTGTCACGCTTCGAGGAGAAGATCCGCCGCGAGGAGGCCATGGCCCGCGGCATGGAAGAGGTCGCGACTTCGTCGCTCGACGACCAGTTCGACCAGTTGGAGAGCGCCGAGGACGAGCTGGAAGTCGATACGAGGCTGTCTCAGCTCAAGTCGGGAACCTCCGCCTAGGACTCAAGCACGAGTGGCCCCCGGTTGCCGGGGGGCCACTTTCTTTATGACCTGAAGGAGGCCGCGTGTCCGTCCAGCCCCCAATCCCCCAGCCGGAGCCCGACCCCACGCCCAACCCAAGCCCGATCCCGTTGCCCCCCGAGCCAAAGCCAGACCCCAAGCCCCCCGACCCCCAGCCTGAGCCGCCTCTGCCCTGAAGCGCCGACGGCCAAGGTCAGAGCCGCGGATTCCAATAGGGGGGCCACGCTGTAGCGGCGGGTGTCAGCCTATGAGCAGTAACGCCCTCGGCAAACACGTTGCTGACACCCGCCCCCAATTCGTGTACCTAATTGGAGCGATACAAGGACGGGGCTCGGCGCGAGCCCTCAGAATCATCAGGCACCGGCGTTACGCCGACGTGAGGGGGGGGTCAGCCCTTGGACCAATAGCGTATCCGTCCCGCTGCTGACACCCGCCGCTACGTGTGATGGTTACCACCCACGTAGGGGAGCCGGCGTCTGTCGATGCTCTACGAGGGCCGCTTAGCCCACGAGCGAGTTCTCGTGCGAGAACATGCCCTCCGGGCTGTCCTTGTACAGCCAGAAGTGGCAGAGCCAGCCCGTGCGGGCTACGTAGAAGCCCGCGCTGCGCGAGCAGTCCGCCTCATCCTCAGCAAGCCGCACGCCCCACGCGCCGAAGCAGAGGTTGGTGTGGTAGTGCCAGGTATCTAGCGGGCCGGCGAAGCCGTCCGGGGTCACATTCTCGTCGACGACGGGCTCTGAATAGGCCACCCCAACGAGCGCCCAACTGCCGTCAGCCGCCGTCTCATAGAGGAGCTGCTCGGGCCGGGCGGGGTCGAACGCCACATCGCCCATGTTGAGGTTGACCATGTGCATACCGAGTCCGGGGATCATTTGCGTGATTTGGACGTAGCCGTCGGCCTTCGCCACTTCTATGTCCCGGTACTTCTCCGTCGCCACGCGGGCAGCTTCGATCTGGCCTTGCAGGACTGCGTTCTGCTCGAGGCTGATCGCGACCTCGTGGCCGCCGTCGTGGCGGTTTTGGTCTCCGCCTTCGCCATCGGTTTCGGTCCCTGACGCCGCAACCTGGGCGACCTCGCCCACGTGGCCGTGGTCGGCGGCGGCAGCCGCGACGCTCTCGCCCTCAGCCGGCTGGCCCTCAGCGGAGGTGATAGCAGCGTGCTCTGCCTCCGTGTGCTCATCGCCGTTCTCGTGTATGACCGTGGCCGGGGCATCGTGGCTGTGGCCGCCACCAGAGAGCCCGCCCTCAGACGAGGCTCCGAAGCCAACGCTCAGCATGGAAAGGGCGATCAAACCGGCGGCAGGCAAGACACGCCTGTACCAGCGCGGCTCGTTCGAGAAAAGGATTTGCAACAGCAAACCCGTGACCGCCAGACCGATACCCCCGGCAAAGAGGACATGGCCCGGGTTGGTCAGCGTGAAGATGCCCTCGCGCGAAGCCAGGTCAGGGTCAGCCCAATGCAGGATGGCGTCCCATGTCAGGCCGAATAGCAGGAAGACGACGCCCACCACCATCAGGGGCTGGGCGAAGGAGCCGAGCGATTGTTGCTTCATGATTTACCTTCGGACGAGGGCCTCCAGGGGCCGGCACGGCGCGAACCGTGGCGCTGTGATTGTAAGTCTCGCCTCGACTTTCTGTCCCGCAGGCCAGTTACCTCCGTGGTCTCCGCTGTTATTACAACGCGAGCCGCTCGCAGGTTCCCGCCTGATTCCCTGGCAGTTTCATTACTGCTACGGCGAGAACAGACGCTTGGCCTCATCTCGCAACTGGTCGCGGAAATCAGGGTGGGCGATCTCTATCAGCGCTTCGGCCCGTTGCCGGTGGTTGCGGTTGAGCATGCGCGCCACGCCGTACTCGGTGACGACAAGGTCAGCCAGGAAACGCGGCACGGTGACGATCGTCCCTGCCTCAAGTTGTCCCACGATCCGCGAAACCGAGCCGCCCAAGGCCGTCGAGGGCAGGAGAGTGATGGCGCGCCCGCCCTTCGAGAAAAACCCGCCCATGTGCATCTCCGGCTGGCCGCCGGTGCCGTTGATCATGCGACCGCCGAAGACGCTTTCCGAACAGATCTGCCCGGTCAGGTCGACGGTGATGGCGTTGTTAATCGAGACGAAGTTCTCGATCGCCAGCAGGTTGCGCATGTTAAGCACGTACTCTGGCGGATGGAGCTCGAAGGCCGGGTTGTCCTCGATGATCTGGAAGTCGTTTTCGTCGCAGCCTGTCCAGGCCGTGGCCACGGCGACGCCCTTCTCGATCGTCTTGCAGTTCCCGGTGGCGATGCCGTCCCTGACCATCTGGGCGAGGCCGGGCCAACCCAGCTCTGTGTGGATGCCGAGGTCGCTGCGCCCGTCGAAGATGCCGATCTTTGCCATGACCCGCGAAGGCTCGCCCGTGCCTATCTGAATGCAGTCGCCATCTTTGATCAGGCCCTTAAGGTGCTTCGCGATCTCAAAGTAGAAGTCGGGTGGCGGGGCCAGGCCAAGGAACCGTTTGGCGTCATCGGGCGAGATCGCGGTCAGCACCTGGGACAACGGGGCCATGACATCGGGGTTGGGCAGCTGAGCCCAGAGCTCGCGCCAGCCGGCCTGCTTGTCGGCGGGTAGCGGAGCGATCGTCGCTTCGAACTGCTCGTGGCTGAAGCTGGGCCGCGTGTACTCGACGAAAGATTCGAACTCGGATACGTGCGCCCAGACGTTGCCGTGGCAGCGGATCAGCGTGGGGTTGACCTCGGCCAGGCACTTGACGCCACGCTTGACCCAAGAGCGCTTGGTCCAGCCGTGCGCCCCGAACTGGACGTAGCCCTGGGAGTTGGGAGGGGTGACGCTGGCGATGATCACGTCGGGATCGTTGTCCGACTCGGGCCGCTCATCATCGTGAGCCATGTAGTTGGTGGAGAAGAGGTTGGGCAGGTAGGGCGCTCGCCGCTCGTCCGAGGCGAAGCGCGCGAAATCGCCGATATACAGCTCGAACTCCAGCTTGAAGTGCTCCTCGTGCCCGGGCTGCAGCCAGCCGGGGTCGGTAGCCGGCGCTAGCAGGCGGATTGTCACGTCCTTGAGCTCGTCCTTGCGGCCCCAGAGGGCCGGCACCAGGGTGGCCGGCGGGAAGATCGGGACGGAAACGATGTCGCCAGACTTAACGGCCTTGACGGCCTCCTCGGCTGTCGTCAGCTTGCTTTGGTAGATTTCCTGCCAGGTCGCGGTCGCGTTGGCCATCGCCGTCCCCCCTCGAAGATTGCCGTCATTATCAGCCACCAATCTCGTGACGGGAATTGCGGTCGACCAACGTAGACTGGCTCTGCATGGAAGGCCTCGAGTTTCGCAACGCCGGCGCGGACGATGTCAAGGTGGTCGTCGGGCTTCTGCTCAACGCTGCCATCGTCGGCTCGGCCCACATCGCGACCCTCGAGGAGGATGTTGCCAAGCGGGAGGATTTCCTGCGGGCGCTCGTCGCGGCCGGCGACACGGAGTACGGCTACGAGCAGGTCACGCTGGCCGAGCTTGGCGGGCGGGCCGTCGGCCTCTTCCTGGGATTCCCGCGCGACACCCTGGCCGCCATCGGGCCGCGCACGCTGAGCCTGATCATGCGCGGCCGCTCTCCCCTGTCGTGGCCGGGCCTGATCTCACGCCAGTCGAAGATCGCCCGCGCCGAGCCGCCACCACCCCCAGCCAGCTACCTCCTTCGCGCCCTCTGCCTGGAGCCCGGCGCGAGCGATGAAATCGTGAAGACGATGCTTGGCGAGGCCGTCGCGGAGGCGGAGACCGAAGAGTGCACGAGCGTGGCCGTCAATGTCTTCGAGCCGGAGATGGAGCGCGCTTTACCTCTGCTGACCGCCGGCGGCTTCATGGAACACGCCCGACGCCCAGTCGCCGACAAGAAGATCAGCCGCGTCCTGGGCAATGAGTCGGTGCAGATGATCCGCCCGACCGCCTACGTCGCCCCGCCGGACGACAGCGATGACTATGACGAGGCCGGCTAACCGCGCACCGACGTCATCACTCGACGATCCACTCGTCAATGGCGCGCCTGTAGTCGATCAACTCATGGGGCTCGAAGAAGATCTCCAGCTCGCGCGTCGCCGATTCGGGTGAATCTGAGCCGTGGACCAGGTTGCGCCCCATTTCTAACCCCAGGTCGGCGCGGACGGTACCGGGAGCGGCATTCTGGGGGGCGGTGGCGCCCATCACCTGGCGGCAGGCCTGGATGGCGCCCGGGCCTTCTATCGCGGCAGCGATTAGCGGGCCCGAGGTGATGAAGGAGACAAGCCCCGCAAAGAAGGGCTTCTTGACGTGCTCGGCGTAGTGCCGGTGGGCCAGCTCCTCGCTGAGCTGCATCAACTTGAGGCCGGCGATGCGCAGGCCGCGGCGCTCCAGCCGGGCCAATATCTCGAAGGCCAGCCCGCGCTGCACAGCGTCGGGTTTAATCAGGACCAGGGTTCGCTCGATAGGCAGCAATAGATCAGCCTCCCCGACGGATCATAGGCGGCTGGCCCTCAAGGCTCAGTCGGCGCCGATTGTACCGCCGCCCGCAGGTAGATGGGTAGCAAAGCCTGCGGGTCGACTTCAGCGCCGGCCTCAATGGCGGCCAGCCCCAGCCGGGCCACGATAGAGGGCCGACGCTGGCCGCCCAGTCCGGCGATAACCTCGTGTCCGGCCTCTTCGAGCCCGGCCACAAGTTCTTCCGGGACCTCGCCGACAACGGCACAGCCGACTGGCAAGGAGTCCGCGAGTTGGGAGAGCGGCAGCAGGCGCGGCGCTGACACCTCGGCCATCGGGTCGTGGCCTTGCCGCCCATAGACGGCTACTGCCAGGTCGCTGCGGCCTGCGCGGTGGACCGCGCAGACAGAGCCCGCCTGGCCCCGATAGGTGGCCGCGTCGGCCAGCAGGCGCGGCACGCCGACCGCCGGCAGATGCAACGCGTAGGCGAGCGTTTTCGCCAGCGTGATACCGACGCGAAGCCCCGTATAGCTGCCCGGCCCCGTGCAGGCGATGACCGTGCCCAGGTCCGACCGACCAACGTCATTTGTGCGCAGCAGGTCGTCGATCGCCGGCAGCACTTCAGCCGAGTGGCGGCGCCTGCAGTACCAGACGCGCTCGTGGATCAGGCGACCGCCGTCGGTCAGCGCGAGCCCGGCGTAGTCCGACGCCGTGTCAATCGTTAGCTCTATGGCCATTCCCCCTCCACCTCCTCTAAAAGCGTCCGGGGCCTTCTGCCGTGGGCCGAAAAGGCAATCCTGCGCTTAGTTTCTCCCGCGTGCTCGAAATCAAGACGCAGGTGCTCCGCCGGCAGCTCCTCGGCCGCGCGTTCGGGCCATTCGACCACCAGCACGCCGTCGCGGGCGTATTCCTCTAGCGCAAGGTCCGCCACCTCTTCCCGAGAGGTCAGGCGATAGAGGTCGGCGTGATAAAGACGCACGCGGCCCTGGTATTCGGCGAGCAGGATGAACGACGAGCTCTTTACCGGCTCACTCACTCCCAGCCCCGCGGCTATGCCCTGGGCGAGGCGCGTCTTGCCGCTGCCGAGCTCGCCGCTAAGGAGAATGACGTCCCCGCCAGCCAAGCGGCGACCCAAAGCCTCCCCCAGCGCGAACGTGGTGTCCGGCGAGCCGGATTCAACCACGAAGCTCACAACGGGGGACGCCGGGCGTCACCCGGTTGCGCAACGGCTGCGTTGCTTGGCATCAGCCGTCTTACCCTTGCCTTATGCGGGCGCTTGTCCTCGCCGACATCCACTCCAACCTCGTCTCCCTTGAAACCATCATCGCGGACACGACGGCGCGCGGCGGGTTCGATGAAATCTGGGTCCTCGGCGACCTGGTCGGATATGGCCCGAAGCCCAACGAGTGCATCGAGATGCTCAAGGCGTTCCCCCACGTCGCCGTGGCGGGGAATCACGACCGCGCCGCCGTGGGCTCGATCACCACCGGGGATTTCAACCCACACGCCGCGCAGGCCGCGCGCTGGACGGCGGAAGCTCTTAGCGAGGACTCGAAGAGCTACCTCGCCGGGCTCGACGAGGTGGTCAGCAAGGACAACTTCACCCTCGCCCACGGCACGCTACGCGACCCGATCTGGGAGTACCTCTACACGGTCGACGCGGCCGAGGCCCACCTGGCGCTGCAGGAAACTCGGTACTCCTTCGTCGGCCACACCCACGTCCCGATGCTGGTCGAAGAGACAGCCAAGGGCGACCCACTCATGCGGCGACTGTCCCACGAGGATTCGGTGGAGCTCGCCGAGGAGCGCTTGATCATGAACCCCGGCTCGGCCGGCCAGCCCCGCGATGGCGACCCGCGCGTCTGTTACGCGCTGCTCGACAGCGGCGCCGCCACCGTCAGCTACTTCCGGCTGGATTACGACATCCGTGAGACGCAGCGCCAGATGCGCGCCGCCGGCCTGCCGCCGTACCTGATCGAGCGCCTGGCGAAGGGCCGCTAAGGCGTAAATGGGTTCGGCGGCGCCGGCCCACCGCCTCCACCCCCGCCGGGCGGGTCGAAGGGGTTGGGGAAGGGCCCCGGGTTGCCGCCTCCGCCTCCGCCGTCGTCTACGCAGGGAGGATCAACTGCCTCCAGGCCAAGCGGGGTGATGACGACGACGCCGTCCGTCGGGATGCACTCCTCGGCCGGGCCACCGCGGCTGCTGCAGAGCTGCCCGATCAGTTCCTCCAGAGAAGGCTCCGTGTCATCCGCAGGGGTGTAGCCTGACTCGCGCATAAGCCTCGCGCATTCGCCCGGGTCAAGCGTGTCGGGGGGTGGCGCGGCGCGGTTCGGGGTATCCAGGTAGTCCTCCGGCGCCGGCGGCTCGTCGAAGTCCAGGGGCTCGCGGTCGCAAAGGAACGTCTCCATGATGCTCCGCCAGAGCCGGCCGGCGGTGTTGGTGCTGAAGGCGTCGCGGCTCAGGGGCGAGTTGTCGCTGTTGCCAACCCACACGGTGGCCGCCAGGTGGCGGGACCAGCCCATCGTCCAGGTGTCGAGGGAGTAGCGCTTCTCGACCTCGTCCTCCAGGTCTTCCTTCTCCTGCGTGCCCGTCTTGGCGGCGATGTGCTGGCCGCAGATCTCAAAGCCGAGGGTGCCCGTGGGCAGGCGCAGTACGTCAGAGACCAGCCAGGCGTAGTACGGCGGCACGACCTGCTCTTCGACCGGCAGCGAGTGGTCATAGATCACGTTGCCGTTGGCGTCCTCGATGCGCAGGATGCTGACCGGGTCGACCCGGCGGGAGTTGTCGGCCGGCATGATCTGGGAGTTGCCCGACGTGGCAATGCCTGTAAGCCGCAGCGTGCTGTCCTCAACCGCCTGCCTCCCGCGCATCAGGCCGTTGTTGGCCAGGGTGGCGCCGGCAAAGGTCAGGTCAAGCGGGCGGACATCGGCCCCGCCGACTGTGATCGAGCAACCGTAGCCCGTCTCGCTGTTCAAACCGATGATGCCGAGCAGGTGCGCAACCTCGATGAAGGGCTGCCAACCGATCTCCGAGATCGTGCGCACCGCGGGGATGTTGCGGGAGAAGCGCAGGGCGTCGCGCACGGTGATCTGGCCGCGGAAGCTGCGGTCGGCGTTGTTTGGCGAGTAGTCCGGGTCGATTGGGTTGATGCAGCCGGGCAGCGGCGGGTTGATCTGGGTGTCGAGGACAGGCGTCTCCGGCTTGTAGTGGGCCAGCGCCTCGTCATAGCCGTGGGTCTCGGGGTTGTCCGGCGCGCCCTTCCAGAAAGCTGCGAGATAGGTGAAAACCTTCATCGTCGACCCCGGCTGTTGCAATGAGCGCAGGATGTCGTTCTCGCCCTCGATCGGCGCGTCGTTGTAGTTCCGGCTGCCCACGTAGAAGAGGATCTCGCCGGTGGCAGGGTCTATCCCGGAGACCGCGGCGTTCTTCGGCGGCGGGTCGATCGACGTTTCGAAGGCGTAGCTCCACTGCTGGGTGATGCGCTGGGCCGTGAGCTGCATCTCCAGGTCGAGGCTGGTGGTGACCTTCAGGCCGCCGGCGTTGTAAACCTCGTCGCCGACGAGCTCGCGCAGCTCGTCCTGGGCGTAGCGCACGAAGTGCGGCGCGTCAGACTCCTTGAGGCTGGCTACGTCGGGCTCGCAGTCCTCGCAGGTGAAGTTGTACTTCGCGTCCAGGTCTTCCTGGCGTGCAGCCTCCGCCTCGCTCTCCGTGATCAACCCGTCCGCGAGCATGCGGTCCAGCACGTGGCCCTGCCTCTGCTTGGCCTCAGGCCAGCTGCGGTAGGGGTCGTAGCGTGTCGGCGACTGCGGTATGCCGGCAAGGAGAGCCGCCTCGCCCAGGGTCAGCTCGTCGGCGTGCTTGCTGAAGTAAACGCGAGAGGCCGCCTCGGCGCCCTGGGTCAGGTTGCCCAACGGGACTGTGTTCAGGTAGGCCTCGAGTATCTCTTCCTTGCTGAACTTGGAGTTGATGGCCAGCGCGAGGAATATCTCGTTTTTCTTCCGTTCTATCGAGCGCTCAGTCCGCTCCTCGTACGTGAAGTAAAGGAGCTTGGCCAGCTGTTGCGTGATGGAGCTACCGCCGGATCCTTCGAGGACACCGTCGTCGTCGCTCGGGAAAAAGTTCTCGTAGGCGGCGCGTGTCAAACCGCGCACGTTTATGCCCGGGTTGTCGTAGAAGTTGGAGTCCTCGGTCGCGATCACGGCGTCGATGAGATAGGGCGAGATGCTGTCGAGCGGGACCGGCTGAAGCAGGATCTCCTCGCCGTTCTCGGTCCGCCGCACGTCCTGGTGGAGCAGAGCGCCGTTGCGGGCGTAAAAAACGTTGCCGGGCAGGTTCTGCTCCTGGAGCCTGTCGAGCAGGACGTTGGCCTCGTCCGAAGCGTCCGCGTATTGCTGCATGAAGAGCCCGACGCCGGTCGCGACGGCGCCCGTCAAAACGAGCGCGAAGAAGCCGCCGATGATGATCGGCAAATTCGTCGAGCCCTTGCGCCGGTGGTTAATCCGATGCAGGCGGACGTGGCGGTGCTGGCGACCTTTGGAGTTAGTGTTCACGGCTGATCGAGGCGATGAGATTCATTGCGGGGCGCCTGGCCAGGGTGCGCGGAAGCAAGAACCGTTGATTCTTTCTCCAATCATATGTCAGTCGGCGGCTCGACCGGGCCCCCGCCCGTCCGAAGATATAGATGAATCCTTAGCGCCGGAAGGGCAGACAAGCGCCGCGTATGTGGCAACATCTAACTGAAGTGGTTGGCATCCTCGAACTTTCTCGCCGCCGCGTCCTCGTTGTCGAGGACGACCTGCGAATCCAGAAGATGCTTCGCACGGTGCTCCTCGCAGAGCAGTACGAAGTAGACGCCGTGGGAGATGGCCGCGCGGCCCTGGAACTTGTCGAGCGCGACCCGCCCGACCTTGTGATCCTCGACTTGATGCTGCCCGACGTTGACGGCTGGGAGGTGATGAACCGCCTGAAGGCTGACAACAAGCTCTCCACTCTTCCGGTGCTTGTCCTATCGGCCGTGCACGACCTCGCCCGTGAGAGCTTGCGCATCGGGGCCAGCGACTTCCTGCGCAAGCCGTTTGGGATCGATGCGCTGCTCGAGAAGGTCGCGCGTCTTACTGCAACTGGGCAAGGCGGGCAACCAGGTCGCTACTGAAATCCCCGCTGCAGATTTCTGCTACCGGCCCGTCCATACGAATCTCGCCATCCTCATCGATCTCGATCTCCAAATCGCCGCCGTCCATGCTCACCGTGAGCGACCTATCGGTGTATCCGAGCGCGAGGCAAGCCGCAGCGACGGCGCAGCTGCTTGAACCCGAGGAAAGGGTTTCGCCGGCGCCCCGCTCCCATATCCTGGCCAGCACGAAGTCCCGCGACACCACTTCGACGAACTGGACATTGGTGCCGCTCGGGAACGCGCGATGGACCTCGATCAGAGGGCCGATTTTGCTGACTGGTACCGCGTCGACGTCGGTGCTGAAGACGACGCAATGGGGGTTGCCGAGCGAAAGCGAGACGACGCCAACCGTAGCGCCGTCGACCTCTATGGACGTGAGCTCTCTATCGAAGGTGGCCTGTCCCATGTCGGCCGCTACAGACACGACCACGCCGTTCTCGATCTGCAGCTGAACCCCGACGACCCCTCCGGGCGTCTCGATAGTGAAGCGCTCCTGGCTGGTCATCCCATGGTCGAACAGGTACTTGGCGAAGATGCGGATGCCGTTGCCGCTCTTCTCGGCCTCACTGCCGTCCGGGTTGTGGATGGTCATGGCGAAGTCGGCGATGGGCTTGGAGGGCACGCGCCGGGCCAGGATGCCGTCGGAACCGACGCCATAGTTGCGGTGGCAAATCAGCATTACCGCGCGGGACGTGAGCTCAAAGGGCAGGGCTTCCGGGTCGACGACGATGTAGTCGTTGCCCAGCCCGTGGCTCTTGACGAAGTGCATCAGGCGGGGCCGCGGCGCAGCCAGGGCCTGTAGGTCTCACGCCAGGCCGAGAGGAAGATCTCGCGGTCGAAGATCGTGAAATAGAATGCCGAAACGATCCAAATGATGAACGAGATCAGGCCATACCTGAACAGCTCGAAACCAAACCAGCCGGCCTGGACCACCCGATTGTCGGAGCGGTCTGTGCTGGCCAGGATTGCGCCGCCAAGACCCAGCGATCCGGCGACGTACAGATAAAACGCCACTCCCGTCGGCAACTCGACGCCGGTACGGAGTGGAGAGACGACAAAGCGGCCGAAAATCCAGGACAGTCTTCTCACGAGTGCAGGAACCAGTCTACGAGTCGGCGGGCTTATCCCCCGCCAGTGGCCTGATCCACTGCTCGCGGCTGGCGATATCGCGGTCGAAGAGAGCCCGGTAGACAACCAGGTTGCGCAGCGTGACCCAACGCGGCGGGGGGCCATTTGCCAGCAGGCGCTTGACGAGGACCACAGCAAGAATCGCCGTGCAAGGCAGCGCCACCTCGGTGCCCTGATCCAGGAACAATGCCGAAAGCGGTAACAAGGCCAAACCGACCAGCACCCCCAGAGGCGTCAGTCGCAACAGAAAGCCCGCCAGCGCGCAGGTCGCGAAAACCACGAGCTGAGCCGGCGCCGGGAGGATCAGCACGCCAAGGATGACACCGGTGCCGCGGCCGCCCTTGAAGCGCAGGAAGATCGACCAGTTGTGGCCCACGAGGGCAGCCACCCCCACCACGAGCTGCCCGGCGATGTCCTGCCCCAGCAGACGGGCCAGCGCCACCGGGCCGAGGCCCTTGAGCACTTCGAGGATGCCGATCGGGACCACCAGGCGGCGGTCGACCGAGACAAAGACGTTGGCGCCGCCGGGGTTGCCGCTGCCCTCGCGGGTCAGGTCCCGGCCGGCCAGGCGGCCCGCCAGGTAGGCGGGAGAGATAGAGCCGATCAGGTAGGAGAAGACGATGAGCCCGACGAGCTCGAGCAAAGACGGCTAGACCGCGACCATCTCCCGCACGGGCGCGGCGGCGCAGATCGCCTCTCGTGCACGGTCAACGCCGAGGCGCTCCGAGTTGAGACCGAGGTCATAGAGGTGCGGGTCGTTGACATCGACCTTGAAGAACTTCTTGTGGTAGTCGGCGCGCTGGCGGTCGAAGTCGGCGATGATCCGCGCGGCCTCCTCGTTCGGGATTCCGTCGCGGCGGGCGATGTTCTCCACGCGCCAGGCGAATGGCGCGTTGATCGTAACGTGGAGGACGTTGGGCCGGTCATGCAGGATCGCCTGGCCGCCGCGGCCGACGATGACGACGTTGTCGCGGCGGGCCAATCCCTCGATCACTGCCTTAAGAGCACCGATGTAGAGCTTATCGTCGGGGCTGCTGCTTGGGCTGCTTACCGCCTCGTTGTAGCTGCGCGAGAGCAGGACTTCGAGTCCCGCGGACCCTGTCATGGGGTCGACGGCGCCGGCCGAGGCCGACTGTTCGAGGAAGTTACGAAGGAGGCCGGCGACCTTGCCGCCAAAGCTGCGGCAGCGCTCGTCGCGCTCCACCATGACGTCGACGCTGACGCCCAGCCGGCGCGCGCCGTCGACCAGTATCTCGTGGTCGAGGTAGTCGAGGCCGAGCGCATTAGCCACGCCGCCGCCGATCTCCGGAACGCGGCTACCCATCGTCCCCGCTATCGTGATGACTGCCATGCGCCACCTCCTGTGCCGGGTTGCCGGCGAGGTCGACTACCCATCTGTGAAGCGAGCGAAGTATAGCGGGTGCCGCAGCTCTGTCGCTTGCCGTAGCGTAAACAGTACATGAGCGACGCGCTGCTGATTGCCCTGGCCGTTTTCGGCGCCGTCGTCGTCGGCCTCTTGGCGCTGGCAATCATTGGCTGGTTCGGGTCCGAGAAGGCCCTGAAGCCGCCGCCCTACGCCGAAGCGGAGAGCTTCGCGGCCCTCGCGATAAACCCCGAGGAAGTCACGTTTCCAAGCAAGGATGGGCTGCGGCTCAATGGCTACTATCTGTCGGGCACAAATGGCGCCGGTCTTGTCCTCTGCCACGGCTATGGGCGCTCTCACGAGGAGATGATCCCGCACGCGGCCTACCTGAACCGCGAGGGTTTCAGCTGCCTCGTATTCGACCAGCGCAGCCGGGGACTTAGCGAGGGCAAGCTGGTCAGCATCGGTGCGATGGAGCGCTTCGACGTCATGGGGGCCGTCGACCATCTCTTGACGCGGATCGAGGTCGACCCGGAACGGATCGGCATCTTCGGCGTCTCGGGCGGGGCTGCCGCGGCGCTGCTGGCGACGGTCGAGGATACGCGCCTGAAGGCCGTGGTCGCCGAGGCCTGCTACCGCAACCTGCGCAGCGTGATCGCCACCAGCTTCAAGCACTTCACCGGCCTTCCCGCGTTCCCGTTCGCCAACGTCACCGTGAAGATGGCTGAGCTGCGGCTCGGCCATTCGGTTGACACCCTGGCGCCGGAGCGGATCGTCGCCGCGATCGCGCCGCGGCCCATCCTCTTCATCCACGGCGAGGACGACCGCGCCATCGCCTGCGAGGCGTCGCGTCACATGCACGGGCTGGCGGGCGAACCCAAAGAGCTCTGGATGATCCCCGAGGCCGGGCACGCCAAGGGCCTCGAAGTGGCCGGAGACGAGTATGAGCGCCGGGTGGCGGACTTCTTCCGCCACTATCTCGTGGCTCGAAGGGACTCAGCCGTGTCTGGCAACGTTGCACAGGAAGTAGGGCCCGCCTGAGGCGGGC
>JBBDXC010000009.1:137659-147728 GCA_040902555.1 Dehalococcoidia bacterium | reverse complement strand
CGCCCCCCTACTGGACTCTCTCGAAACGCTGGTCAGCTAGTCGTCGCCCTCATTCCCGTCGTCGTCTTCATCCTCCTCTTCCTCGTCGTCATCATCGTCCTCGTCAACGGGGAACATCAGGAGCAGCTGACCATCCTCGACCTGCGTGGCGCGGTCGGGTGGGCTGGTCGGGTTGTGGGCCTGGACGTCGAACAGCCAGGTGTCATCCCCGAACAGGTCGCTCGTGTCGATGATCCCGCTGGTCTCCCAGATTCCAGGGCCGACCTCGACGCCGTCGCGGCCCGGGTCGTCAAGCTCGGCCACGCGGACGCGGTCATCGACCTTGACGCGCTCCTTCCAGTCTCCGCCCTTGCGCAGGGGGATGCGCCAGATGCTGGCGTCACGGGATCGCGCCGGCGTCCCGGGGTCGTATTCGGGACGGCTGTTCCCGGTGCCGTCCTCGTTGATCATCAGGTAGTCCCCTGACACGTCGATGTTGTCCGGGGCGAAGGCGGCGTCGAGGCCGGCGGCGTCCACCTGGTCGCCGTTGTACTCGACGTGCAACTGGGCGCTGCCGGTCGGGTTACTGGAGTTGAGCTTGAGGGTATACAAGCGTCCCAACCGATTACCGGTGCCGTCACCGGTCGTCACGAAGTGGAAAAGGTCGTTGTCGTTCTCGTTAAAGGCTCCGTCCTCTAGCCGGATGAAATCGAACGAGCCGTTGGCCTGGACGTAGGCCTCGATCTGCGCGTCGGTCAGGTTCTCGGCGTTGGGGACGGGCTCCCAAGTGCCGCTGATGGTGCCGGCCTGGAATGTTGTCTCGTCGCCCGTGGCGGCAAAGAAGTAGAGCGTGCCGTTGTCCAGGCCATTGCGGCGCAGGACGCTGGCGTTCTGCCCCCGATCCTTCGTGCCCACGTACATGTAGAGCTGTGAGTTCGGCGTCTGCGGGCCGTCCTCCAGGGTGATGATCACTGTGCGCCGGCCGGTATCCGGCTGGACGACAGTGTTCTCCTTGGCGAAGTGGCCCAGCTTGGGCAGCGTGTGCAACTCGTCGTCGAAGATGGCGACGGACACACCGCCCTTGCCGTCGAAGGTCGCGGCGATGTTCGACTCCTCTTCGTTGGTGAAGTAGATCGGCCGGTCGAGACCTTCATCGACCGAGAGGAAGCCGGAGCAGAAACGGCTGAACGGGCGCGTCGCTGCCGCGTCGGCCGGGCCGACCAGGACGTTCTCGTTGAAGACCGTGTCGTAGGCGCGGTCGCCTTCGAGGACGTTGCCGTCCTCGTCGAGCTCCCAGCGGGAAACAAAGGATCCTCGATAGGGGACCGCGCCCGGCCCGAGCTCGGGCTGGGACGTGACGCTGCTGGTGAACTCGTGGTTCATGAAGACGTAGACGCCATCGTCGTTGCCGTGGCCGTTGTCTCTGTCGTCGTCGTCGTCCTCGCCGCGGCCGCGGCCGAACTCGCTGATCGGCGCCGCCCCGAGGCCGTCGGGGATGCCGACCATCTGGTACTGCGCGCCAGGCTTCTCGGTGTGAGGCACCGAGTCACCCACGCTCAACAGTGGGACTACGTCGTAGAGGCGCTGGTCGCCGACGGGCTGATAGCTCTCGTCGCGGGCCGGCTCGAGGGCGACGGCGTAGCAAACCGGGTCGCTGTTGTCGGCGGCCGATCCGGTCCCGGGGTAGATTGCGTCGGGTTGGCACGTCGCGTAATTCGGGACGGCTGCGGAGGCGGTGGCGATGGCCAGCAGGCCGGCTGCGAAAGCGACGCCTCCCAGCCAGTATTTCTTCGTTAGGTTCGTCAATTTCATCCTCATCTCCGGTTATCTCTTGCGTTGGGCGTTGGCGGTTTCGGGTTATGGCCCTCCTTTCGCAGGCGTGCGGAGACAGCCAGGGCTAACGAGGTTGGTCTGTTTGGCTCGGCTGCTGGGGCCGAACGTCGCCAGGGGTGAAAGCGACAAGGGGAGCCTAGAAGTGGCCCGGCCTGCGGAAGTTAAAGGACGATGATGCGCCCGTTAAGGCCCATTTAAGGACTGGTTAACGGGCTGCTCTCGAAGCGACAACGTCGTCGGATAGGCGTGCGCCTACCACGCCTTGAGCCGCTCAACAGCGGGTTCAGGGGAGTGCCTGCACTGTCTCGCAGCCGGAGGCGGCCTCGCTGCCGCCGGCGAATTTGTCCACCTCGGCACCGCCGCCGTGGCAGAGGTCTGGGCTGCCGCCGTCTCCGCCCAGCGTGTCGATCCCGGTCCCGCCGTAGAGTTTGTCGGCGCCGATGCCACCTCTGAGTATGTCGCTGCCGCCGAGGCCATCGAGCCTGTTCGGGCCGCCGTCACCGGTCAGACGGTCGGCTTTGGTGGAACCCCTGGCGTTCTCGATGGCCGTTAGTGTGTCGGAGCCGCGGCCGGTCGCCTGGGCGGTGGTTAGCAACAGCTTCACCGTTACGGCGACGTCGCCGGGGTAGGAGACGGTGTCGGTGCCTTCGCCGCCGTTGAGCTGGTCGTCCCCGCCGCCGCCGACGAGCGTATCGTTGCCGGCCCAGCTGAAGAACCTGTTGTCACTGCCGTTGCCGGTAAGCACGTCATTGCCGTTCCCGGTCTGAACGTTCTCAACTCCGACGAACCTATCGCGGCCCTCGCCGGTGTTCTGGCGGGCCGTGGTCGAGAGGTCGAGCCTGATTGCGTGGTCGTCAATCGCGCCGAGGACGACCTCGTCGGAGCCCGGTCCACCCAGGTAGGAGTCGTTGCCGGCCATGCCCCAGAGCTGGTCATCGTCGGCTCCGCCGACCATGACGTCGTTTCCGCCATCCGCCAGGGTCGAGTCGCCAAAGATCATGTCGGAGCCACCGCCGCCGCAGATCGTATCGTCGCCGCCCATGCCCCGGATCGTGTCGGACGCGAATGAGCCCACGATCACGTCGTCGCCCGGCGTGCCGTCGATGTCCCCGAACAGGTTATAGATGGTGGCAGTCTTGCCCTGGCACTTCGGTGGAGGGGGGAGACAGCCGGCGTCGTCGCAGTGCGCCACCCGCAGCTCAAAGGAGCCTTCCTGCGGATTCAGCGGCGGCACCCAGTCGTAGGCGATGACCGGTTTGCCGTCGGCGAGCGCCAGCGAGGGCTCCTCGAGGAAGCCCGGTGACTCGAAATCAACCGCTGTATCGTTCTCCTGATTGTTGTCGCACCCAAGGTTGGCGCAGCGAAGGAGCCTGATGGTGTGGTTGTCCTCGTAGGCGACGATCGGCCGCCCTGAACCGTCAAGCTCCAGCGAGAGGTTGAAATTCATGACGTCGACGGTTGCCGTCGCCAGCGCGGCCGGCTCATTACCGTCGCAATTAGCATCGTCGCAGCGCAAAATGCGCAAGCCAGCCGCGTCGAAGTAGGCGACGACGGGGAGTCCCGAAGCGAGGGCCAGTGACGTCTGGGTACCCCAGGCGGAGCCAAGCACCTCTCGGCTTTCGTTGCCGCCGGCGCAATCGGCGTCGTTGCAGTGCATGACGACGAGGGCGCCGCCGACGACGTAGCTGATCACGGGGCGGCCCAGGGTGTCGAGGGCCATTGAGACAGCACCCTCGACGGCGCCGGTGTCCGGCGTCTGTGTTGGCTCGCCGCCTGAGCAGTTGGCATCGTTGCAGCGGACAACCTTCAAGTCGTTGTTCTCGAGATCGTGGTGGGCGATGATCGGCAAAGCGCCGGCCAGCGCCAGCGAGGTGTCGTAGCCGACGCCCTCCTCGGTCCCGCTGCTGTCCAGCGTTTCGGCGCTGACCTGGCTGCAGGCGGCGTTCAAGCAGTGAACCAGGCGCAGAGACTGGTCCGTGATGGTCTGCGGGTGTTCGGTGCCGTAGCCGAAGCTGACGACAGGAAAGCCGTTGCCGTCGAGCTCGAGCGAGGTCCCGCCGCCGGCGTTGTTCGCTCGCCCGTTGTCCAGCACCAGCGGCGTCTCGACGCCGGCGCAGAGCGGGTCGTCGCAGCGCAGGATCTGTAGGTTGTTAGGCCCGTAGAAGCTGATAACGGGATTGCCGTTACCGTCGATGACCACGTCTGCACCGTCGAGCTGATCGGGATCAGTCACCGGGACGGTAATGCTGTCGCCGGTACCCGCCACGGCAGGAGGGCCGACGTAAGGGTCCAGGGCGAGCAGGCCGGCGGCTACTACCGCGACGCACAGAATCCTGGCGATGGTCTGCCCGGCGCTAAAGTTGGGGCGCATAGCTAGCGTTCGCTGCCTCCCGTCATAGGATGCGGCGATGCCATAGTCCCACGCCTTACCGGGACGGTCAATCGCCGAGACCCGGGACATCTGGTCCGCGAGTATGTCAGTCAGCTCCCGCCCGATCGGCGTCGTCAGCGTTTGGCCTGGCGGCCGAACATGATGCCGGCTACGCGGCGGATCTGGATTTCCTCCGAGCCTTCGGTGATACGGTAGCGGCGGTGGTGGCGGTAGATGTGCTCGAAGGGCTTGTGACGGGTGTAGCCGATGCCGCCGTGGACCTGGATCGCCCGGTCCGCCGCCTCGCAGACGAGGCGGTTGCCGCGGTAGTTGCACATCGAGACCTTGTCGGTGACGTCCATCTGCTCGTTGCGGTCGAGCTGCCAGGCGGTCTTGTAGACGAGGGTGCGCACCATCTCGCACTCGGTCTGGAGCTCGGCGAGCGGGAACTGGATGGCCTGGTTCATCCACAGGGGTTTGCCGAAGACGACGCGCTCGCGGGCGTACTTGACGCTCTCGTCGATGCAGAACTGGGCGGCGCCGACGCCTGAGGCGGCCTGGCGGATGCGGTTCTCGTGGGTGAAGGTGTTGGCCAGCGCCAGCCCGCGCCCCTCCTCGCCAAAGAGGGCATCGCGCGGCACTCGCACCTGGTCGAGGGAGACCTCGGCGTGGTCGGTGGGCATGTTGAAGGTCCACCACATGAAGTCGACGTTGAGGCCCTCGGTGCTGGTCGGGACGATGAAGCAGCTGATGCCCTCGGCCTCGCCGGCCTTGCCGCCGGTGCGGGCGAAGACCATGTCGTGGGTCGCGCGATGCATGCCCGAGTTGAAGCGCTTCTTGCCGTTGATGACCCAGTCGTCGCCGTCGCGGACGGCCGTTGTCTCGAGGTGGGTGGCGTCGCTGCCGTGGTCGGGCTCGGTCAGGCCGAAGGCCATGCCCACCCGCCCGGCGAGCATGCCCTCGAGGAACTCGCTCTTCTGAGCTTCCGTGCCGAAGCGGTCCATCATGATGGCGGTCGGGAAGTTGCCGACGATCGAGGCCTCGTTCTGCAGGTCGTTGTGCAGGCCGAGGCCCTTTTTCGCGAGGTGCTCGCGGATGACGGCCATGCCGAGGTTGCTGCCGCCCTTGCCGCCAAGCTCGACCGGCAGCGCGTAGCGCAGGTGGCCGGCGGCGTCGGCGCGGCGCCGCATCTCGCGGAGTAGCTCTTCCCACTCCTGGCGGGGCTTGCCGTCGTTTTCGAAGTCGGTGCGAGCGAACTCGCGGCGATGGTCGAAGAAGCGGATGTTGTCGTCCTGCTGTTCGAGGGGTTTGATCTCGCGCTCGATGAACTCGTCGAGCTCGGCAAGATAGTCCTTGATGTCCTGGGGGATGTCGAAGTCCACGTGTCCTCCTGCTGTTGGTCGCCTACGGGTTTGTACTGTAACTCAGGCGCCGGTGAAGGGGCTCGCCGGGGTGGTGTTTCGGATGGACGGATTGGCCCGAGACGTTCCTTAATCTTCCTTAATTGCCCTTATTTGGCGTTAAATCGCCTTAGTTGGTCGGGGTGGATCGGCTTATTTGCCGTTAATCGTTGCTAACGGAGCTTATTTGCCGCTAAACGCGCTTGTTGGGGCTTAGCGTCGCGCGGCTTTTGTTTTTCGGGCTTCGAAGGGCGGGCCGATTGTTGGCGCCGCCGGAAGGTGGAGACGCCCCGCCGCCCCGCCCACCTCTCCCCCGTGCCCCCTCCCTTTGCCAAGGGGAGGGGGAGGAAGGCAGGCGCGGTGAATTGAACCAATTGAACCAATTGAACCCTTTGAACCCTTTGAACCCTTTGAACCAATTGAACCTTTTGAACCAATTGAACCTCGAGGGTCGGTTCGGGCGCCTGGCAGGCGGGTTGAGGCGCATGTACGAACGTTCCAACTTGTCGATGAGTTGAGGCGGTGGTCGAAACGCGCAGCTCCGGCGTGACTGAAGCAAGCATGGATGTCCAGTGTAGAACAGGTGTACTAGTGGCTTCAAGAGTGGGAAGCGACAGAAACAGTCGCTGGTCTGCCGTGGCAAGTTTGGCCGGACGGGGCAAAACGGTCGACTATTCCTACGATGAGACAGATGGCGCCGGACTACCAGTGTTCGTAACGCGGCTGCTTCTTTTGTTCACTGCCGGCCTGACCGTGGCCATGGTTTACGGAGAACAAGGGGAGGTGACATTTGCGAACCGATCAAGCGGCGCGATCTATGTGTTTTCCGGTCCGGAGGCGGACGATTTGCGCTTCGAGATGACTCTCGACGCCAATAGCAGCCTAGATGCCGCGGACGCCGAGAAAACCTGGTGGGAACATTTCTTGTTTCAGACAGCCGCTGGGAGGGTCTTGTTCGAGGGGGAAATCACGTGGGACGACGCGAAAGACCACGATTTCGAGATCGTGATCGACGAGGAGGGGCTCTGGCCCGACGATCCCTAAGGGCGCGGGAGATTAAGAGTCCAGCCCCAAGCGAACCTTCAGTCGCGGAAGGGGCGGCGTACCAGGTCTAAGAGTCTATGGAAAAGTGGGCGGTGGACGCTCTCGTCGATGAACTCGGGGTGCTCGACGTGGAGGGCGTCGGCGGTGCCGCTGCCCTCGCTGCGGACGGTCATCACCTCGGGCGATGTTTCGCCCTCCAGGGGCTTGATGTCGTCGGTGCCTTTGCGCTGCATGGCCATAGGTAAAGGATAGTTCCGGCCCGATCGCGGCTCATCCACGCGTTTTCGCTGTAGCTCGCAAAGCTGCTAAGCTTCGGCCACCTAATCCGCATTGCGGAGGCGCCGATGTCTTCCCGCTGGACAGCCCTGGCCAGCTTCTTCCTGGTCGTTTGTACGCTCGGTATTGTTGGCGTGTTTTCGAGCGCAGGCTCCGGCAGCGCTGGCACACCGGCCCCACAGGCTCTTTCCGTGCCGGGCGTCGGCCGGTCATGGGGCGGAGACACCTTCGGGCAGTTGGGCAACGACGAAACGGAGGGGACCCGCTCTGCGCCCGTTCCTGTCGCCGGCCTGACCTCGATCGCGCAGATCTCGGCCAGCCAGTACCACACGCTCGCGCTGCTCAGCAACGGAGATGTCTGGTCCTGGGGTTACGACGGACAGGGGCAGCTGGGCAACGACAACGTCATTGCGTCAGAAAACCAAAGGACGCCGGCGCCGGCCACCCTTCCCGGGGGTGCGCCGCTGACCGGGGTTAAGGCGGTTTCGGCCGGCGAGTTTCACTCCCTGGCCTTGATGGACGGCGGGAGCATGATGGCCTGGGGAAACGACATCTCCGGGCAGCTGGGCGATGGCGGCTCGAATACGGACCAGCCCCAGCCAGTGCCCGTTAGCGATATCACGGACGCTGTCGCTATCTCGGCCGGCGACGGTCATTCGCTGGCGTTGCTGACCAATGGGGAAGTTAGAGCCTGGGGCGACGACCTGTTCGGCCAACTGGGAAACAGCAGCGCATTTGACGACGACGAGGACACGCCGGTTGCCGTCGTGCTGGCCGACAACACGACGCCGTTGACCGGCGTCAAGGCCATCGCCGGCGGTTCCGAACACTCGCTAGCATTGCTCAACAACGGGAGGGTCCACGCCTGGGGGGCGGACACGGGCGGGGAGCTGGGCAACAGCGTGCCCTTCAACGACAACCAGGCCAACCCCGGTGCCGGTGGTGAAGGCCAACGGCGCAGCCCTCAGCGGCGTCGCCGGGATCGCCGCCGGCACGAAAAACTCCCTCGCCCGCATGGACGACGGCACCGCCAGGTCGTGGGGAAACGGCATAACGGTCGGCGACGACAACGACGCTGACTCGGAGTCGACACCCCGGATCGTGAGCGGCCTCGACGATGTGGTCGCGATCTCGGCTGGCCGTGACCATCAGATGGCGCTCAAGGCTGGCGGAACGGCGTGGGCCTGGGGCTCGGACGCGGACGGACAGTTGGGGACGACCAGCGGCTTCGGGGACAACAACCTGCGCCCGAGGCGGGTGATCATGGACTTCGTCAACGACGAGACGCCCCTGCTAGGTGTTGTCGACGTCGAGGCCGGGGGCAATACCTCGTTCGCCCTGGTCGCGTACTGCGGCGATGACACCGCCACCCGAATCGGCACAAACGGCGCCGACACGATCAACGGCACGGGGCAGGCCGAGGTAATCGTGACGGGAGCAGGGAACGACGACGTGGATGGGGGCGGAGGCTCGGACGTGATCTGCACCGGCAGCGGCAACGACAGCGCCGCCGGCGGCGCTGGGAACGACCTGATCGACGGTGGGCCGGGCGCCGACACGGTCGACGGCGGGGAGAACGTTGACACGGCCACTTTCCCGGGGGCGGCGGCGCGCGTCATCAATCTGCAAAACGGGACGGTCAGTGGTGAGGCCGCGGCGGCCCTCGCGGGGGTTGAGAACATTAAGGGCTCGGGCGGTGCTGACAACATTACGGGCGACGCCGCAGCCAACAAGATCGAGGGCTTGAACGGCGGCGATACCCTGCGCGGCGGTGGGGGAGACGACAACGTGCTCGGGGGCTCTGGCGCAGATGCGCTGGCGGGGCAGGGCGGGGCGGATGATGTGTGCCATGGCGGTCCGGGTGTGGACAGTTTCCTCGGCGGGGGGCCGGTCGCGGCGGGGTGCGAGACGGATGTGAGCATTCCCTGAACCTCCCCTAGCCCCTCTCCCACGCCTCCGCCCAGGCGGACAGGCAGGCGCGCAGGCGACCGGGAGAGGGGGAAAAGATCGCTATCCCCGGAGTTCTTAAAGCGTTGAGAGGGCTTCGGCGATTTTGATGTCGGGTTCCCAGCCGGCGCGGTGGTCTTCGTAGCTCCACCCGGCTGAGAGCACGGACTGGGCAATCCCCCACTGGCGGAGACGCTCGGGGTCGAGACCGAGCTCGCTGGCGAAGCCGTTGAGGCGATGGGCGAGCAGTTGAATAAGGTCGGGGCGCGAATCGATGCCGAATTTGCGATTGCCGCGACCATGACGGCCGAGGGGATTGCGAAGGAAGGCGAAGACCTCGCAGGCGGGCTCGCCGATGATGCCCTTGGGGTCGATGGCCAGCCAGGGCTCGCGCGTGGCGGAGAGGATGTTGTAGTGGTGGAGGTCGCCGTGGAGGACGACGGGCTCGGCCATCGTGGGGATCAGCTCGGCGAAGAGGCGCTCGGCCTCGTCGACAAGGGCGGGTGGGAAGGGGCCGCTACCGCCCTCGAATTCGGCCCGCAGCCGCTCCATGCCGCGGGCCCAGTCGGCCACGGTTGGGAAGGAGTGGCCGGGAGGTGGAAGCTGCCAGATGCGGCGCATGACGGCGGCGGCGATTCCGATCGCTTCGTCTTCGTCGGTTAGCTCGACCAGCTCCCGGCCGGGGACCAGTCGCTCGAGGAGCATGGCGCCGCGCTGGGGGTCCGCTTTCAGGAGTTGTACGTAGCCGCGGCCGCCGGCGAGCTCGAGGGCGGCTATCTCGCTGCGTGCCTCACGCCCGGGGACGCCGAGCTTGAGGACGACCTGGGTGCCGTCGGCGGTCGTGGCCGGGGCGACGTAGTTGTAGGAGAGGTCGGGGAAGTGGGGGGCGGCCTGTATGGACCACTCGCGTTCTAAGGAGGCGACCAGGTTGGGGAGGTCGTTGAGCCAGGCGGGGCCGGCCTCCTCGAAGGACTCGGAAATGCGGCGGGTGAAGGTGTCGGGGAGGTTGATCACTATTTCAAGCATCGCTTTCAAGCAATCAGAGCGAGAGGGCCAACCTACGCCTCGTGTAGTCGCGGGCTCTAAGAGCCGCCGTCACTTCGTGCGCTACGACGCCTTCGCGGGTGGTTTCACGGGGGTCTGCTGTCCGGGCTCGTGGCTCCGGCTTGAACGGGGTCACGGCCTGTCTGAGACAGGCGACTACACCGGTCACCAATAG
>JBBDXC010000009.1:69844-137559 GCA_040902555.1 Dehalococcoidia bacterium | reverse complement strand
GCTTGAACGGGGTCACGGCCTGTCTGAGACAGGCGACTACACCGGTCACCAATAGGGGCAGGCCACCAAAGCGAGAGGGAACCTGGCCTCGTGTAGTCGCGGGCTCTAAGAGCCGCCGTCACTTCGTGCGCGGCGACGCCTTCGCGGGTGGTTTCACGGGGGGTCTGCTGTCCGGATGGGTGGCTCCGGCTTGAACGGGGTCACGGCCTGTCTGAGACAGGCGACTACACCGGTCACCAATAGTGGCAGGCCACCAAAGCGAGAGGGAACCAGGCCTCGTGTAGTCGCGGGCTCTAAGAGCCGCCGTCACTTCGTGCGCTACGACGCCTTCGCGGGTGGTTTCACGGGGCTTGCTGTCCGGACTCGAGGCGGCTTGGGTGGGGTCACGGCCTGTCTGAGACAGGCGACTACACGGCCCGTTGGGCACGGACGGCCCGTCGGGCTCGACTCCATTAGCTGAGGACTTCGGCGCCGCCGTCGACCACGAAAGCGACGCCGGTGACCCAGGCGGCTTCGTCGGAGGCGAGGTAAAGGGCCAGATAAGCGACATCCTCCGGGGTGCCGTCGCGCACCAGGGTGGTCGGGGGCAGGGGGGCGGCGAACTGGTCCGGCGAGCTGCCGATGTTCGTCGGGCAGATACAGTTCACGCGGATGTTGTTATCGCGGTAGGCGCGGGCCATGTTCTGGGTCATGGCGATGACGGCGCCCTTGCTGGCGGCGTAGGCGGCGTTGCCGCCCTGGCGGGCGGCACGGGCCGCCCCGACGTTGATGATTGAGCCGCCGCCCGCCCCGAGCATCAGGGGTATAGCGAAGCGGGCGGTCAAGTAGTGGGAGCGGACGTTCTGGGTCATGACCCTGTCCCAATCCGCCTCGGCGGTCTCGTGGAGGAGGCCGTCGAGGTAGCCGCCGCTGTTGTTGTAGAGGATGTCGACGCGGCCGAAGGCAGAACGGGCCAGCTCGACCGCCCTTTTTGCGCCCTCGGGGGTGCTCAGATCGAGGCCCTCGGCGACCGCTTCCCCGCCGGGCTCGTTGATGCGGGCGGCCAGGGCCTTGACCTCGCCGTCGTCGAGGCCGGCGAGGACGACGCGGGCGCCTTCGCGGGCGAAGACAAGGGCGACGGCGGTGCCCTGGCGGCCGCCGGCGCCGGCGATGAGGGCTACCTTTCCGTTGAGGCGCATGGGGGTTCTCCCTGTTCTAGTAGTCGAACTTCATTCTGGCTCGAAGGCGGGCAGGTGTCTTGGCCCTTCGCAGATGGGATGACGTATTCCTACGACACTTGCCCCTACAGCGGGGGTGGACGGGGTGGACAGGCGCCGGTGGTGGATTCATGTGTGATGCGCGGACGGGGCACCCTGGGGCAGAAGGCTTGCCGCCAAGGGAGATCGTGCGCGCAAGCGGCCGGCCATCTGCCCCTACGGAGGAATTCGCGGGGCCAGTGGCGGCCACGGGGTAGGTGGTCGAAGGCGGGATCAAGACGCAAGCGAGCCGACGGGGATTGGGGCTCGGTGTAGGATCGGGTGAGCACATCAACCGGGTTCTCGAATATGTCTGTCAGCTCCCAGGTGGGCGTCCTCACCGAGAGGCTGCCTGCGCTTACCTACGCCAACCTCGCTCGCGCCGCGCTGGTCTTCCTGCTGCCGGTTTGCTTGCTGGCGCCCTTCTACGGCGAGACCTTCGAGCGCGACGAGGGTGTGTTCGCCACCCTGGCGCGGACCATCCTCAGCGGCGACGTACCCTACCGCGACGCCTGGGACCATAAGCCACCGCTCGTCTCGACGTGGTACGCCGCCAGCTTCCTTGTCTTCGGCGAAACCATCGAGGCGCCGAGAATTGCGGCGTCCCTCTCGGCCGCGCTGACCTGCGTTGTCGTCTTCCTGCTGGTCAAGCGGATGTACGGCGAGCGGGTGGGGCTGACGGCGGGCCTCCTCCTCGGCCTTTGTTACGGCATCCCCTACCTGCAGATCAACGCCAACTCCGAGGTCTTCCTCATGCTGCCGCTGGTCGGCTCGCTCTACGCCTTCTACCGCGCGTACGAGGAGCGTGACCCGCGCTGGCTGCTCCTGGCAGGCGCCGTGGCGGGGGTCGCGTTCATGCACAAGCAGGTCGCGATGTGGAACTTCTTCGCGCTCGCCGGCTTCCTCGCCTGGCAGGGGCGGCAGGAACAGGATTGGGCGGCGGCGCGCCATCGCCTGCTGGTCTTCGCCGGCGGAGCGGCGCTGGCCCTGCTGCCATTCTTTGCCTACTTCGCGGTGCGCGGGGCGCTCGACGACTTCGTCTATGCGATCTTCACCTACAACGAGCTTTTCGCGCGCCAGGTGCCGATCCTCACGCGCTTCATCCGCATGTTCAGCATCAAGGAGCCCGAGGTCCTCGCGGCCACGGCTTTCCTTTGGGTGGGGGCGATCGTCAGCGTGGCCAGGATGCTGCGCGGCCGTCCGGGGGCCCGCGAGGTCCTTCTGTTGCTCTGGGTCGCCGCCTGCTACATCGGCGTCAAGACCTCGGGGCGTGACTATCCGCACTACTACGTCCAGATGTTGCCGGGACTGGTGATCCTCACGGCGCTTGTCGTCACGGACCTTGCCGAGCGGCCGCTGGGGGCCTTGCGTGCGGCCGTGCCGATCCTGCTCGTAGTCACTTTCCTGGGAGCCTTTGGCTGGAGCGCCCACGTCTACGCCTTCGGCAGCCTGAACGAAATCCACGAGGAGAAGTTTCCCGACGAGCTGGTCACGCGGGCCGATTTCGAGGCGCAGGCTGTCGCAGACTATGTGCGGCTGACGACGCAGCCCGATGACACTATCTTCAACCTCGGCCGGGAGTCCCAGCTGTACTTCCTGGCCGGGCGCGACCCGGCGACCCAGTTCATTTATGACCGCTCGTTTTGGCTCAGTGATGACACGTTTGACGAGGCGATGCGCGACCTGCGCCGCAACCGGCCGGCGGTCATCGTCGACTCCCTGAGCATCGATCTCGTGGGGTCGCGGGCGGGGGACCTGCCGACGGAGTTCAGCGAGTTCCTGGCCGAGAACTACGAGTACGTTGGGCGGCTGCATTACGCTCAGATTTATCGTCTGAACCGGCCGGAGCGGCCGTTTGGGCTGATGCTCTGGACGAGTCAGTTCTCGGGGGTTTATTGAGGGCGCGCCGCCCGGACTCACCCCTGCTGTCTCGCACCTCCGCGTCGGGTCGCGCAGGCAAGCGACTTCCCCTCCCCACCCCTCGACCTCACCCCCGCTGCGGCTGGCCCTCCCCTTGCCAAGGGGAGGGGCGGGAGGAAGGTTGCCATGTTGACTGTCGAGTTGCCGAGGGCATTGGTAGGGATCAACCGTGGCCTCTCCTCCCCGCCCCGACCTCACCCCCGCTGCCGCTGGCCCTCTCCGCACCCGGAGAGGGGAGGATATAGGCGCGCCATGCACGTAGTTGGGTTGACGGGGGGGATTGGGAGCGGGAAGTCTACGGTCGCCGCGCGGCTGGAGGAGCATGGGGCGGTGGTCGTCGACGTGGACCGCGTGGCGCATGGGACGTATCGCAAGGGGCAGCCGGCGTACGACGCTTTGTTGGCGCATTTCGGCGAGGGCATCGTCGGCGAGGACGGCGAGATCGACCGGCGACTTCTCGGCGCGGCGGTCTTCGGTGACCCTGCGCAGCTCAAGGCGCTGACGGACGTTGTCTGGCCGGCGACATACCGCGCTTCGCGCGATGCGATCCGAGCGGAGCGGGATAAGGGTGCGGCGGTGGTCGTGCTGGAGGCGGCGGTCCTGATCGAGGCCAACTGGATGGACACGTCCGACGAGATCTGGGTTATCACGACGTCGCCGGAGAACGCGATTCAGCGAGTTATGACAAGAAACGGCCTGACGAGGCAGCAGGCGCAGGAGCGCATCGCTTCGCAGCTGAGCAACGAGGAGCGGCTGGTCTACGCCGACGTCCACATCGCCAACGACGGCTCGCTGGAGGAGCTCTACCAGCGCGTTGACGAGGAGTGGGCTGCGCTTCAAGAGCGACTGGCGGCGTCCGCGACCTAAATGGCGTCCGTCAATGAGAATGAGCTGAGAGTGAACGAAGCAGAAACCGCCTACCGCCAGTACGCCGTCGAAGAGTACACGATCGACACGGAGCCCTACTATGTCCCCATAGCGGACGAGGTAGAGCTCTTCGAGGCGTCGTACCAACAGAAGATCCCTGTCCTGCTGAAGGGCCCCACGGGCTGTGGCAAGACGCGCTTCGTGGAGTACATGGCCTATCGCCTGGGCAGGTCGATGGTCCGCCTCAAGGATGCGGGTACGGGGGGTGTCGACCGCGACGGTCACCGCGACCTGCCGATCGTCACCGTGGCCTGCCACGAGGACCTGACGGCCAGCGACCTCGTCGGGCGCTACCTGCTCGAGGGTGAGTCCACGCGCTGGATCGACGGGCCGTTGACCCGCGCCGTGAAGGCCGGCGCCATCTGTTATCTCGACGAGGTGGTGGAAGCGCGCAAGGACACGACGGTCCTGATCCACCCCCTGACCGACCACCGGCGCCTGCTTCCGATGGAGAAGCGGGGCCAGGTGATCGAGGCGGCGGAGGGCTTCCTGCTGGTCATCTCGTACAACCCGGGCTACCAGAGCGCGCTCAAGGACCTGAAGCACAGCACGCGCCAGCGCTTCATCGCCCTGGAGTTCGACTACCCGCCGCGGGACCTGGAGACGGCGATCATCGCCCACGAGTCGGGCGTCGACGAGGAGACTGCCGGCAACCTGGCCAAGCTGGGCGAGAAGGTCCGCAACCTGAAGGAGCACGGGCTGGGCGAGGGTGTCAGCACGCGGCTTTTGATCTACTCGGGCCGGCTGATCACGAAGGGGATCGCACCGCGGCGGGCCTGCCAGGTCGGGGTTAACTGGGCGCTGACGGACGACGCCGAGATCCAGCGGAGCATCGAAGAGGTCATCAGCTCGATCTTCGAGTAGCTGGAGCGCTTGGTCGCTCGGGAGTGGGGCCTGGAGAGGCATCTATCCTCAATGCGTGGACGACTTGCCCGCGGACGGCGACCCGACAAACGACAACTTCTACACCGGCTTGAGCTGCTCGTGACGCGGTGTGAACAGGCCGCGTCGACCTTGATCGTTTTCGCGGTGGCGGTCGCCTGCGCCGTAGCCGGCGGGCTTTTTCCCTCAGGGAACCCAGGGGTGTCCGCCGCTGTGGATCGGTGTTGGGTTTCGTCGTTGACCATCGTGGGCACAGACGGACCCGACCTGATCAGGGGGACACCGGGTGACGATGTTATCCACGGCCTCACAGGCAACGACAGGATCTGGGGGCTTGGCGGCCGCGACACGATCTGTGGCGGAGGGGGCCACGACGTGATCTTTGGCGGGGAGGGGAATGACTTCCTTTTGGGTGGGTACGGCGACGATCTACTGTACGGACAGGGGAGCGTCGAATTCGGCGACCGCTTGTTCGGGGGGGCAGGTGATGACTTACTGCACGGCGGGAAGGGTGTCGATTACGCGGACTTCGATCTGAACGCATGCGGGGTCGACGCCGACCTCCAGGCGGGGACCGCCGAAGGCGGCGTTTCTGGTTCCGACTCGCTGATATCCATCGAGAACCTCGTTGGCTCGGGCTGCGACGATACGCTTCGCGGTAGCGAGCGCGCCAACAAGATAGAGGGCATCGAGGGTGACGACTTGATCTATGGCGAGGACGGGAATGACTTAATCGAGGGGCATTGGGGGACGACGTCATAGATGGCGGCGCGGGCAGAGACACGTGCTATGGCGAAACGGCATTTCGTCCAAATCCCGATGAAAACTGGATAAACGTCGCCATCAACTGCGAAGAGCAGTACCAGATTCCGTAGCGGATGACGGCGGACGGATTGTTTCGTGGAGCGGCTTCAGCAGAGGGGAAGACGAGCGGTCGCACCCGGTAATGACAGGCCGTTCTTAGGTCCGGAGAACATGTCAAGTGGTAAGAGTCCTGGTGGGTATCGGAGTTGTGGCCCTGATTGGTTTGGGGCTGTTTCTCTTGGTTTCCAACGACAGTGACGAGGACGAACCTTCGGTGGACGAGCCGCCGCGCCCTACGGAGCAGGGGAGGCGGTGCCCAGACGCCCCGCTTGTCGCCGACGAACAATTGGATGAGGACTGCAATGTGGTGCCCGAGTCAGCACCTGCTTTACTGGAGGACGGCCTTTATCCGAACCCCGTTAGTTCCTTCGATGGGATCGGCTATCTCGGGGGTTGTCCGTCCCTCGAAGCTGTGCGCCCGTTGCCCGCCGACGCCGTGGAGACGGCCGCGGCAGCGGTAACGGCATTTCGCGAGAGCTCGGATGTCAAGGCGGCCAGAAGGGCCACCGACAAAACCCTCTGGAGGCACATCCGGGATAGCTGGTCAGATGGCCAGCCTGGATCTGGTATTGACCGGCCTCTTGAGATCATCGCGTCCAGTTCGCCTGATACCGAGGACATTTACACACAGATCGTGGATGACCAGTGCGGGGCCGACACTGTGTCGCTCTCCTGGGTTGTCAGGACCTGCCGCGTGACCTGCGGGGAGCCAGGCGCGTCGGCGAATCCCATAATCGACCACTTCCTGATCAACCGCATGGGCGTCTGGCTGATCTACGCCATCTTCGACTAGGATCCCTCCTCACGCGGCTACGGCTTTTGCCTCTACCATGGGCCTCCCCAGTGAGCCGGCGATGGCGCGGGCCTCCACCATCAGGGCGGCGAAGTCGGGGAAGTTCAGCGACTGCGGGCCGTCGATCAGGGCGTGGTCGGGGCTGGGGTGGACGTCGATCAGCAGGCCGTTGGCGCCGGCGGCTATCGAGGCGAGGCTCATCGGGCGCACGAGCGAAGCCTTGCCGGTGGCGTGGCTGGGGTCGCTGATTACCGGGAGGTGGCTCAGCTCGCGGGCGAGGGCGACGGCACTGAGGTCGAGCGTGTTCCGGGTGCCGGTCTCGAAGGTGCGAATGCCGCGCTCGCAGAGCATCACCTGGCGGTTGCCCTGGGTGATGATGTACTCCGCGGCGAGCAGCCACTCCTCGATCAGCGCGTTCAGACCGCGCTTGAGCAGGACCGGCTTCTGGCTGCGCCCGACCTCCCGCAGCAACGGGAAGTTCTGGGCGTTGCGCGTGCCGATCTGCAGGATGTCGGCGTAGCGGGCGACCAGGTCCACGTCGCGGGGGTCAAGGACCTCGGTCACGATGGGCAGGCCGACCTCGTCGCGGGCGGCGGCGAGCAGCTCGAGGCCGGCCTCGCCGAGGCCCTGGAAGGAGTGGGGGCTGGTGCGGGGCTTGAAGGCCCCGCCGCGCAGGACGGTGGCGCCACAGGCCGCCACGTGGCGGGCGGTGGACATGAGCTGTTGCTCGGTTTCGACGGTGCAGGGGCCGGCCATGACGACCGTCGTCGCGCCGCCGATCTTTGTGCCGCGTACTTCAATCACTGTGTCCTCCGGGTTTACTTCCCGGCTGGTCAACTTGTACGGGCTGCTTACTCGCAGCACGTGGCGGACGCCGGGCAACACTTCAAGCTCGTCTTGAAGCTCCGGATAGACCTGGCCGATCACGGCCACCACGCTCCGTTCCGCACCGACGATCGGATGGGAGTCAAAGCCGAGCTCGCTCAGCCGCTCCACGACGCCACGCACATGCTCGTTAGCACCCTGTTTCATCACTACAATCACGGCTGTTTCTCCTGTCGATCCTCTGACCTCTCCCCTGGCCCCTCTCCCGACCGGGAGAGGGGAACCTCGGCGGGTATCTGTTTGTCGGGCCGCAAGGCCCGCGCTCCGTTGAGGTAGACGTGCACCAGCTCTCCCGCCGAGCGCTCCGTGTTGACGTGCAGCAGCACGCGCAGGCACAGGCGCAGGCTTCCCGGGACGTTCATCTCGTGACCGCACATCAGGGCCACGTCTTCCCAGCCACGCTCGCGCGCCGCCACTGCCGGGAACTCGGCGTTGAGGTCAGCGGTGGTGGTGAAGATGGCGGAAGCGATATCGTCCGTCGCTATGTCGTTGGCCGCAACGAGGCGGTCGAGCAGCTCGGACGTGGCGGCGAGGATGGCCTCGCGACTGTTCGTCTCGACTGTGGTTGCGCCTCTGATGCCGCGGCAACGCATGGACGGAGAAGGACCTCCCGGGTTAACTGGTACTATTGGGTCACCCGCCGTGGTCGTGGCGGGCGGTGACGAGCGCTGCTAGCGCTCCGTATAAAGGCGACGCGGATAGCCAAACGTCCCGGCCCCGAAGAGCTCCACGTCGAAACACCGGACCCCATCAGGGGTTCGGCTGGACATCTGCCCTCCGGCGGCCGGAGATTGCCTCCACGTATTCACGAAGATCATCACAACGTCTCGACCGCTCGGAGCGGCCGATGACATCGATAATAGCTGTCCCGATGACTACTGCGTCGGCTATGCCGGCGACAAGCTCGAAATGCTCCCGCGTCGAGATGCCAAAACCGACGGCGACGGGGAGGTCGGAGTGCTTCCGAATGCGCCCAACAAGCTCGCCGAGGCCGGGTGGAAGCTCGCGTCGGGCGCCCGTGGTGCCGGTCAGGCTGACGCAGTAGATGAAGCCTGAGGCCAGGGCGGCGCTGCGTTGGATGCGCTCATCGCTGGTCGTGGGGGCGACCAGGAAGATGAGGTCGATGCCGCGGGCGCGGCAGAGCTCGCGGAAGTCGCCGGCTTCCTCGGCCGGCAGGTCGACGACGATGACGCCGTCCACGCCGGCCTCGGCGGCACGGGTGACGAAGCTCTGCTGGCCCATCGCGAGGATCGGGTTGAGGTAGCCCATGAGGACGAGGGGCGCTTCCACCCCGGCGGCGCGCAGCTCGGCCGCGAGCTCCAGGCATTCCGGCAGCCCGACACCGTTAGCCAGGGCGACCTCGTCGGCCTTTTGGATGGTCCGGCCGTCGGCGAGGGGGTCGCTGAAAGGCACGCCGATCTCGATGATGTCGGCGCCGCCTTCCAGCGCGGCGCGCACGAGGCCGGGGCTCTCATCGAGGCTGGGGAAGCCGCAGGTGATGTAGGCGACGAGGCCGGCTCGGCCCTCATGCTTCAGTCCGGCGAATGTGTCCTGGAGACGGCCCATCAGCTTAGCGCCAGGGCGGCGAAGCTGAGGACGTTGAAGGTGAGGTGGCAGGCAATCGAACCCCATAGCGACCGCGTGTACATATAGGCCAGGGCTAGGTATCCACCGACCAGGGAGAAGGGGAGGATCAGGGTCAGCTGGCCGTGGACGAGGCCGAATAGTAGCGAGCTGGCGACGAGCCCGACGGCCAGGCCAAAGTCTCGCCGGAAGCCAGAGAAGACCAACCCGCGGAAGAACATCTCCTCCGTCAGGGGCGCGATGAGGACGGCGAAGACGCCGGCGAGGATGAAGATCCACGTCGTGTCTTTGAGGTCGTCGTCGATGTTGCTCTCGGGGCGGAGGCTGTCCAGGCCGGCGAGGTCCATGGCAACGTCGTAGAGCCCAATCGTCGCGTAGGCGGCGATGACAAAGGCGATGACCACCCACCAGGCGCGGCCCAGGTTCAAAGCGCGAAAGCCAAAGTCGCGCAGGGCGCCGCCCGTGCGGCGGGCGCGCATCAGGATCAGGCCGAGGATAACGAAGTTGGCGACGCCCTGGCCGATCAGCGAAGCACCCAGCACGGTGTCGCTGTCGGCGTCGAGGTCCAGGGCGACCGCGACAACCCCAATCACAATGAGGAGCAGAATGATGACACCGACGGCGATGCCAATGCCGAGCAAGGCGAGCCGATGGCCAAACCCGCGGGGTGGCGGCAGGGGCTGGGGCGGAGCGAGAACCGTGTCGGGGTTCACTGCTACGAATCTATCCCCGTCACAGTGGCCATGTCCTTGTCGCCGCGGCCGGAGAGGCCGACGAGGATGATCGCGCCCGGGTTCTCGGCGGCAAGCTTCTCGACGTAGGCCAGGGCGTGCGCCGGCTCCAGGGCGGGGATGATCCCCTCCAGCCGGCAGAGCCGGCGGAAGGCGGCCAGCGCCTCGCCGTCGCTGGCTGAAACGTAGGTGGCCCTGCCGGACTCGGCCAGGTAGGAGTGCTCGGGGCCGACGCCGGGGTAGTCGAGGCCGGCCGAGATGCTGTGGGTAGCGACGACCTGGCCACCGGCGTCCTGGAGCAGGTAGGAGCGCGCGCCGTGGAGGACGCCGACGCTGCCCTCGCTGATGGTGGCGGCGTGGTGGCCGGCTTCGAGGGAGGAGCCGCCGGCCTCCACGCCGACAAGGCGGACGTCGGGGTCGTCGAGGAAGGCGTGGAAGAGGCCGATGGCGTTGGAGCCGCCGCCAACGCAGGCGACCACGAAATCGGGGAGCCTTCCGGCGCGGCCCTTGATTTGGGCGCGGGCCTCGTTGCCGATGACGCTCTGGAAGTCGCGGACTATGAGGGGGTAGGGGTGGGGGCCGACGGCGCTGCCGATCAGGTAGTAGCTGTCGCCGACGTTGGTTACCCAGTCGCGCATCGCCTCGTTGATGGCGTCCTTGAGGGTCCTGCTGCCGATGGTGACGGGGATGAGCTCGGCGCCGAGGAGCTTCATGCGCTCGACGTTGGGGGCCTGGCGGTGGATGTCTTCCTCGCCCATGTAGACGACGCACTCGAGGTCGAGCATGGCGCAGACGGTGGCGGCGGCGACGCCGTGCTGGCCGGCGCCGGTCTCGGCGATGATGCGGCGCTTGCCGAGACGGGAGGCGAGGAGGGCCTGGCCAACGGCATTGTTGATCTTGTGGGCGCCGGTATGGGCGAGGTCCTCGCGCTTGAGGTAGATGCGGGCGTCCAGCTCGGCGCTGAGGCGGGCGGCGTAGTAGAGGGGGGTGGGGCGGCCGACGAAGTCGCGAAGGAGGCGGGCGAGGTCGGCCTGGAAGGCCTCGTCCTCGCGGACCTCCTCGTAGGCGGTGGTGAGCTCCTCGAGCGCCGCGACGAGGGTCTCGGGGACGAAGCGGCCGCCGAATTCGCCGAAGCGGCCGCGGGCGTCCGGCATCGCCGGGCTCACGGCGCTACCCGGCATATGGCCGTCATGCGGGGGCTGCCACTATGTGCAGGTGGCGGGCGATGTCTTTGTACGGCGAGAGGGCGCCCAGCTTGCGCTCCAGCTCCTCCAGGCGGTCGATGCGCTCCTCGGCGAACTTGACGTCGTCGTCGGGGATGTAGGCGGAGACTATGCCCAGGCCGTAGACCTCGAGGACCCTGAAGCCGTTGCGCTCCAAGAGCTCGCAGATCTCGTCGGCCTCGAATGCGCGGGCGGAATCGCTGAAGCGGCCGCGCCAGGTCTTGACCCCGAGATTGCTCAGGGCCTCGTCGAAGTTCAGTTCATGCAGGGCACACCAGAGCGGCAGCGAGACCGTGTTGTGGACGACCAGCGAGAGGAGGCCGTCGGGCTTTACCCACTCGGTCAGCGAGCGGAGTGTTTCGGAGAGGTTGAGCACGTACTCGAGGACGTTGTGGCAAGAGACGAGGTCGAACTGCTCCTCGTCCAGGAGGTCGCTGGCCTCCTCAATCGTGCTCTCGAGCAGGCGTACGCGGACGCCGGCCTCGTCGGCGGCGGCGCGCGCCTGCGCCAGCATGCCCTCGCTCTGGTCGAGAAGCATGACGTCATGGCCGTCGGCGGCGAGGCGCGTGGCGAAGCGTCCGGCGCCACCGCCGGCATCCAGGGTCTTCCACGGCTCCCCGCCCTTGTGCTCGTGCAACTGGCTCAGGAGGATCCGGTAGCGCAGCTCTGTCCAGGGCCCGCGCTGGTCGGCGGCGAAGGCCGCGGCCTGTTCGTCGAAGCGGCTCATGCGGCCTCCCTTACGCGTCGGACGAATTCCTTGATCAGTTGTGGGTCCTTGCGGCCTTCGCGCTCGACGCCAGAGCTGACGTCGACGGCCCAGGGCCGAACCTTTTGTATGGCTTCCCGCACGTTGTCGGCGTTCAGGCCACCGGCGAGCATCAGCGGCATCTGCAGGGCCAGGCGGGTAGCGCGGTCCCAGGGGAAGGTCTGGCCGCGGCCTGAGTCTTGCGAGTCGAGCAGGCAGAGGTAGGGGCCAATGCGCACCTCGCCGAAGCTGGCGCTGCCGCCGCGGACTGTCTTGATCGTGTGCGTGTGCAAGTCGCTCGTCATCTCCCAGGGGTCCTCGCCGCCAATCTGCACCATGTCCAGCTCCACTTCCTCGGCAATGCGGTTGATTTCCTCGGGCGTCTGGTCCTGGAAGACGCCGACCACCAGGGGCCGCTTGCCCTGCAGTGTGTGCTCCAGCCTTTGCGCGGCCTGGAAGTACCACTCCTGCGGCGGGTAGCCCTCGGTGACCGTTAGCCAGAACGGCAGGCCGCCACGCTTTTCGATTGGCGCGAGGACCTTGCGCGCCGACTCAACTGTCTGGCGCCGCTTGCTCTCCGCGAAGACGACCCCCACGAAGTCGGCATCGGCCTCCAGGGCCGCCAGGGTGTCCTCTGGCTGCATCAGGCCGCAGATCTTGACCTTCACGCTCATGTGCGCTGGCCCTCGCGAAAGGCGATGGCGACGGGGTAGGAAAGGACCTCGCGACCGTCGCCGAAGACGTGGATGCGGTACTCGCCCTCGACGGCGATCTGCAGCCCGAGCCCGTGCATGTTGATCGCGCGTTGGAGATGAGAGTTTAGCCGGTAGCCGTGGTCGCGGGATTCGGCAACGGGGCCGCCGTCCGGGCCGGTCACGGTGACGCGGTCCTCGTGGATGCCCTCGCCATCAGTCCAGCCGTTGACGACCAGGACCTGGATGAAGCTAAGGGGGTTCTTGTCATCGGGGCGGCGGACGTGGAAGCCATCGACGATACGGTCGATGGAGATGGCGCCCCCGGTGTCCTCGCGGGCGCCGTCGCAGGGGAATGAGAACTGCAGGACGGGCGGCTTGTCAGGCATCGCGGGCCGGGTGCTACCCGCCGCCCTCGGCGGCGGCGCGCGCTTCCTCGTTTTCGACCTTGATGGTGCTGGGCTCAAGGGTGCCCACATCGGCGATCTTGGGCTTGTCGGCGAGGTAAGCGCGGACTTTCTCCTCCGCGTCCTCTCTGTCGACGCAGGTGTCAACTTTGAGGGCGTCGAGGCCCTCAGGCAGGAAGTCGTCGCGCTCGACCTCGTCCAGGACCTTGTCCAGGTCGTCGTGCTGGGCGCTCATCTTGTCGCCCTGCTTGCGCCGCTCAAAGCGCTCGCGGCGGACGGTGTCGTCGCCACAGACGCACTCGATAAGGCGCATCTCGGAACCTTCCTCGTCCGCGATCCTCGCCATATCCGATTGAAAGCGCTGGTAGTGGCCGGGGCTATCGACGACGACGTCGAAACCCTGCTGAAGGAGGTGCTGGGCCAGGTCGCGGAGGATGGTGTAGGCCAGGGAGCCGCTGCGGTTCCAGTCCTCCTCACCACGCTCGACCAGGGCCGACTTGATCACGTCCTTGTCGAGGACGGGGGCGTGCAGCTCTTTGCCGGCGAATTTGGCCAGGCCGCTCTTGCCGGTGCCGGGCAGGCCGACCATCAGGACTAACACTCCAGCAGCTCGCGGATTGCCGCCGCCGGGTCGTCGGCCAGCATAAGGGTCTCGCCGACCAGCACCGCGTCGGCGCCGGCCGCTGCCACCCGCCGCACATCCTCGGTTGTGCGAATGCCGCTCTCGGCGACTCTCGCTACCGATCGAGGGATCAGCGGCAGCAGCCGTTCGGACACCGCAACGTCAGTCTCAAAGGTTCGGAGGTCGCGGTTGTTAACCCCGATGATCAATGCGCCGGCTGAGAGGGCGATGTCTAGCTCTTTCTCGTCGTGGACCTCGACCAACGCCTCCAGTCCCACGTCGGCGGCGCTGGATAGGAAGCTGCTGAGGTCTTCGCCCAATGCAGCGACGATCAGGAGTACGGCATCGGCCCCCATGGCCACGCTTTCAATTAGCTGGCGCCGGTCGATGATGAACTCCTTGCGCAGGATCCTGAGGCCAGCGTGGATCGGCGACTTATGGATCAGCCACATGTCCAGCATGCTGCCGCCGAAGAAGCGCGAGTCGGTAAGGACCGAGACGGCGGCGGCGCCGCCGACGAGGTAGCGGCCAGCCAGTTGGACTGGATCCAGATGACTAGGGAAATCGCCCTTGGACGGGGAGCGGTATTTGATTTCGGCGATGACCTGTGTTCCCGACCACTTGAGTGCGTCATACAGCGAGAGGTATTCGTCTCGCTGGATTGCCAACTCCTCGAGTTCCGGCAGATAGTCTTCCACGAAGCGATCCCTGACCTCGTTCCGCTTGTGCTCGAGGATCTCGTCGAGGTAGGTGCCGGTGCGAGCGTTTCGGGCGCTCAAAAGAGGTTGCCTTTAACGCGAGGGATTGCGGGAAGCGGTTGTAGGCCAGAGGAACCCACAGAGAAGGTCGAGGGGAGGATGGTTGTTGCAAACGAATGTTGTCGTTGCTGCGGTACGCTCGCCACCCGGCCCCGCCCTGACCTCTCCCCCTGGCCCCCTCCCCTTGCCAAGGGGAGGGGGAATAAAGCGGAGCTCTCCCCCCGGGGCCCTCCCAGATCGTTGCGGCGCACTCGTGGCGTCGAACGCAGGCGCCCTGTAGGGGTTGGTTGGCCGATCTCGCCACGATCTAAATTCATTTGGGTACAGCTTCCGCAGCGAGTTGCTGTGTCTTCGCAACGAACCGATCGAGCTTGGCCAGGGCTGCGCCGCTGTCGACTTGCTCGGCTGCGAGCGTTAGGCCCTCGGCCAGCGAGGACACGACGTCCGCCGCCAACAGGCCGGCGGCGGCGTTCAAGACGACGATGTCGCGAATCGGTCCGGGCTGACCCTCAAGCGCGGCACGGACCTTCCTGGCGTTTTCATCGCGGTCGCCGCCTCGCAGGTCGTCTGCGGTGGCCCGGGGCAGGTCGAATTCCTCGGGGGACAATTCCCAACGGTGTACATCGCCGTCCTTGAGCTCCCAGATTGTCGAGACGCCGGTCGTGGTCAGCTCGTCCATGCCGTCGCCGTGGACGACCAGGGCGTGACGGCTGCCGAGCAGCTTTAGCACCTCGGCCATCTTCCCGGCCTGGTCGGGGTTGGCGACGCCAAGCACCTGGTGCTGGGCGCCGGCGGGGTTTGTCAGCGGCCCGAGGATGTTGAAGACCGACCGGATGCCGATCTCTCGGCGGGCGCCGGCGACAAACTTCATCGCCGGGTGGAACTTCTGGGCGAAAAGGAAGCCGATTCCGATCTCGCGGATGCACTCGGCGACCTGCTCGGGCTCCAGGTCAATGCGCGCTCCAAGTGCCTCGAGGACATCGGCCGAGCCGCAGCCGCTCGACATCGCGCGGTTGCCGTGCTTGGCGACGCGAACCCCGGCGGCGGCGCAGACAAAGGCGGCGGCGGTTGAGACATTGACGGAGCCGGAGCTGTCGCCGCCCGTGCCGCAGGTGTCGAGCAGCGGGCCCTGGACTTTGATGCGGGCCGCGCGGGAGCGCATGGCCCGCGCCATCCCCGCTATCTCCTCAACGGTTTCGCCCTTAAGGCGCAGGCCGGTCAGGAAGGCGCCGATCTGGGCCGGGGTGGCGCGGCCGCTGATCAGCTGGCCCATGGCCTCGGTCGCCTCTTCCTCGCTCAGGTCCTGGCCGGCGACGACGCGGGCGATGGCCTGCTTGCTGGCGGCCAGCTCGTCCACTTCCGGGGCGTCCCAGGCGCGATCGAGGAAGTTCTTGAGGAGAGTTTTACCGTGCTCGCTGAGCACCGATTCGGGGTGGAACTGCACGCCCTCGACGGGCAGCTCGCGGTGACGGACGCCCATGATCACGCCGCTCTCGGAATGGGCCGAGATCTCGAGGCACTCAGGGACCGTGGCCTCGTCGATGGCGAGCGAGTGATAACGGATGACGGCGAAGCCCTCGGGAATACCGGCGAAGGCGCCTTTCCCGTCGTGACTGATGGCGGAGCGCTTGCCATGCTTGATCTCGCCGGCCCCGCTGACCGTCGCGCCGTAGGCGGTGCCGATGGCCTGGTGGCCCAGGCAGACGCCAAGGATCGGCACGCGGGGGCCCATCTCCTTGATTACATCGACGCTGATGCCGGCGTCATCGGGGTGGCCGGGGCCGGGGGAGATGACGATACGCTCCGGGCGCATGGCCTTGACCTCGTCGACCGTGACCTCATCGTTGCGGACGACGCGGACGTCGGCGCCTAGCTCAGCGAGGAACTGGTAGAGGTTGTAGGTAAAGCTGTCGTAGTTGTCGATTAGAAGCAGCATTAATCAACCCTGGGCCGGTTTCTCATCCACACTCGTCCACGCAGCGAATGAAGCCAGCACTCACCCAACCGAGGCCTTCCAACTGATACCAGGTGCGGGCGTCCGCTTCGGTCGGGCCGGCCTGGATCGTGGCCTGGGTGCCGTCCTCGACGCACTCGTTGATTCCGGCGCTGATCGTCGGCTGGCTACGGGCGTTGACGCAGCCACTGGTATCGATCACCACCGTGCTTCCGATAGGAGGCGAACAGGGGATCTGGCCGCCGCAGGGCATGGGCTCGATGTGGTCGACCACGAAGCCGTCACCCTCGGGGCGCACGAAGAACTCGTCGGTGAACTCGCTGGCCACAGGGCCGACGAAGAACGCGATCTGGTTGCCGCTGGGGCCGGCCTCGACCGCGCAGTAGCTGTTCTGGGGCGGGTTCGCGGGGCCGGGGCACTCGCCAACGAAGTTCTGGCCGTCGTTCTCGACGAAACGCCCAACCGCTTCGAGGGCTGTTGCGGATGGGCCCTCGGCCGTAGCGGTGGGGGTTGCGTCGTCGTCGCCCGTGTTGTCGTCGTCGCCCGTGCTGTCATCGTCGTCGCCGGAACTGGGAGTCTCTTCGTCAGTAGCGTCGGAGGTTGGGGTCGCCGTCGCTTCGTTTTCGACGTTGCCGCCATCGCCATCGTCATCGCCGGCGAGCAGCAAGATGCCGCCGACGATCAGGATGAGGACGACCACGGCGGCCGCCGCCGAGAGGATGATCGTCGTCTGCTGGTTGCGCATTCTCAATACCCTCCACTCGTGGCCGGCACGGCCGCGCTCTTCTCAGCCTCTTCGATCGCGCGTAACATCGCACGCGCCTTGTTCTCACATTCCATGTATTCGAGTTCGGGGTCGCTGTCGTAGACGATGCCGGCGGCGGCCTGGGCATGCGCGACCCCGTCCTTGACCACAAGAGTGCGGATGGTGATCGCGGTGTCGAGGTTGCCGGAGAAGTCGAAGTAGCCGACGCAGCCGGCGTAGACGCCACGCTGGTCGCGCTCCAGCTCGGCAATGACCTCCATCGCGCGGATCTTCGGCGCGCCGCTTACCGTGCCGGCGGGGAAGGCGGCGCGAAGGGCGTCGTAGGTCGAAACCTCGGGGCGGAGGTCGCCGGCGACGTGTGAGACGAGGTGCATGACGTGGGAGTACTTCTCGACCTCCATCAATTCCGTCACCTCGATCGTCCCCGGTCGCGAGACGCGCCCGAGGTCGTTGCGCGAGAGGTCGACCAGCATGACGTGCTCGGCCCGCTCCTTCTCGTCCGTGCGCAGCTCCTGCTCCATCCGGACCTCATCGGCGGCGTCCTTGCCGCGGCGGCGCGTGCCGGCGAGCGGATGGGTCTCGATGCGACCCTCGTCGACGCGGATCAGCATCTCGGGCGAGGCGCCCACAACCTGGATCTCGTCGAAATCGAGGTAGTACATGTAGGGCGAGGGGTTTACGCGGCGCAGGGCGCGGTATATCTCGAAGGGGTGGGCGCCGGTTCGCTGGCTGAAGCGCTGGGAGAGTTGAACCTGGTAGATGTCGCCCGCGACGATGTGCTCCCTAGCGCGCTCCACACGCTCGAGGTACTCATCCCTTTCCAGGTTCGACGTGATCTCCTGGCCGGTGGGGCCGTTGACCTCTTCATAAGGGAGGCCGGCGAGGGGCTGCGCCAACCGCTCGGCGATCTCATCGAGACGCCAGGTGGCCTGGCGGTAGGCCGAGGGAATGTCGCCATCGGTGCGGGCGTGGGTGACTACCTTGATCTCGTGCTGTAGGTGATCGAAGACGAGCAGGGTGTCGAGGAACATGAAGACGGACTCGGCCAACCCCAACGGGTCGTTGGGGGCCTGCGGGAGCCGCTCGAAGTAGCGGGCAACGTCGTAGCCGAGGTAGCCGACGGCGCCGCCGGTGAAGCGGGGCAGCCCGGGAAGGTGGATGGGCTTGAAGCGCGCCAGCTCCCGTTCTATCTCCAACAGGGGGTCGACGGCGCCGGAGGATTCTCCCGGCCCGGTGCGGAGGACGCGGTACGGCTCGGTACCGATGAAGCTGTAGCGTCCGAGGGTCTCGCCGCCCTCGACGCTCTCGAGGAGGAAGGACATCCGCCCGGCGCCGGCGACCTTGAGGTAGGCCGACACGGGTGTTTCCAGGTCGGCGGCGATCGTGCGGTAGACCGGCACGAGGTTACCCTGGGGGGCGAGCGCCTGAACCTCGTCGAGGGTGGGGCGGTATTCGATCATCGCTGGGCGGCCCTCACTTGAGGTACTCCAACTGCATCTTCTCGCGGACCTCGGCCATGGTGGCCTGGGCTTTCTCCCGGCCTCGGCGGCTGCCTTCGCGCAGGGCGTCCTTCACCAACGTGGGGTTGGCCTCGAAACGGGCGCGTCGATCGCGGATCGGGCCCAACAGGTCGTTCAGGGCTCTGGCCAGCTTCTTCTTGACCTCGACGTCGCCGACCTTGCCGGCGCGGTAGCGCTCCTTGAGGTCGTCGACCTCGGCGGTGTCGGGATTGAAGGCGTCGTGGTACATGAACACGGGGTTGCCTTCGATATGGCCTGGGTCGGTCGCGCGCAGGCGCGTCGGGTCGGTGTACATGCTCATCACCTTGCGGTTGACGGTTTCCTCGTCATCCTTCAGCCAGATGGCGTTGTCCAGCGAGGTGCTCATCTTGGCGTCGGGGCCGTGGAGGCCGGTCAGGCGGGCCACGCGGCCGACCAGTCCTTCCGGCTCAGGAAATGTTTCGCCGAAGCGGCGGTTGAAGCGCCGAGCAAGCTCCCTGGTCATTTCGATGTGCGGCAGCTGATCATCACCAACCGGCACCAGGTGCGCCTTGGGCATCAGGATGTTGGCGGCCTGCATTACCGGATAGAAGAAGAAGGCGACGTTGTTGCCCTCGTCACTGACGCTCTGGAGCTCGAACTTGAGCGTTGGGTTGCGCTGGAGCATACCCAGCGGCAGGAACCAGCTGAGCAGGACGGCGAGCTCGCAGTGCTCCGGCACCTCTGACTCGATGACGAAGTGGCTGTTCTCCGGGTCGAGGCCGACCGCCAGCCAGTCGAGCGCCACCTCGAAGACAGCGGTGCGCACGCGCTCGATGTCATCGGCGTAGTCGGAGACCTGGTAGTCGGCGATCAGGAAGTAGCACTCGTACTCCTGTTGCAGGCGCAGCCAGTTTTCGAGGGCGCCGATGTAGTGGCCCAGGTGGAGGGGGCCCGTCGGCCTGATGCCGGTGAGAATGCGCTTTCGCTCTTCAGTCAATTTTCAGCCCTTCGCGAGACAACAAAAAACCCACATCGCCAGGGGGCGAGTGGGTCTTCACTTGTGGCCCGCGGTGCCACCCCTGTTGCCCCTTGAGAAGGGGCATCTCTGCCGGCACGCCCTGCATGCCGCCGGCCTTTTAACGGTGGCCAATCCGAAGGCGCCTACTGCTAGCAGCTTTCGGGCCCTGACTCGCGGGTCCATTTCGCCTGGTTGAGCGGTCCCGGGTTCTCAGCTACCCCCGGTTCTCTAAGCCTGCTCGTTCCGGCTACTAATCCCGGTCACAGTCGTATTCAGTTGTCTAGGTAAGCTAGCGGGCCGGCGCCGGCCCTGTCAATCATTTGGAGCCGGAGCCGCGCGATGCGCTAGGTTCAGGCACGCATCTCGGTGGGCAATAGCGAGAACCCCAATCTCCGTGCTGCCTCCCGCAGGTCGTTGTCGGTGCAGGCAAACGCCGTCTCGCGGGGATCGAGGGTTGTGAGTGCGGCCAGGTGCAACGCGTCGTAGCCACGAAGCGCGAAGCTTTCTCCTAGATCTCCTGCCCGCCTAACTAGTGATTCATCCACGCCTATTATTTGAACCTGGCTCCACAGTAATTCCATCTGAGCGCGGATCTCAGATAAGTTGGCGATTCTGCCCAATCGCTGTGCTTGAGCAAGCGCAGTTCGAATTTCGGTGTAGGTCAGGATGGCGGTGATGATGGTTTCGGCTTCCGCGAAAGCCATCCGCAGTTGGTCGCCGTACCGCTCGGGGATTAGCGCTTTGACTAGGGCTGAGGAGTCCGCGTATAAGATCACCCACGCTGTTCGCGTATGTAGTCGTCCATCGTCTTGCCGTCTCCCACGTCCATCAACTCAAAGGTTCGTGGCAGTTGCTTGAGACGCCCCTTCCAAATGAGCGTGCCCGACGCGATCAGCGGCTTCAAGGACTCTGGCGGGTCGTCGTCGCTTACGCCCTCCAGGCGCGCAACGGGCTTGCCGCGGTCTGTCACCGTGATCACTTCTCCGCTGCGCACCTGTCGCAGGTAGCTACTGAGCCGCGTCCTCAATTCGCGAATGCCGACCGTGATCATGTGACCACTTTATACGTGTGGCGGCGGAACTACTCTCGCGAGCCCGGCCTATTAGACCGGCTCGAGGCCTTTAGCCACTTCGGGCCTCACCGGCGCGCGTCGCCGGCCCGGCGGCAGCACTTCCTCATAGACGGCGAGGGTTTCCTCCGCCGCGCGGCGCCAGTTGAACTTGCCGACGATGTGCTCGCGGCCGGCGCGGCCGAAGTGCTCGCGCAGGTCGGGGTCGTGCAGGAACATGCGGATCGCCTCCGCCAGGGCGACCGGGTTGCCTGGGGGCACCAGCCAACCCGACTCGCGGTCTGAGATTACCTCTGGGAAAGCGCCCGCCGTCGTGGCGATGGTCGGCAGGCCGGACGCCATCGCCTCGGCCGCCGGGAAGCCAAATCCTTCATAGAGCGAAGGTGAGACCGCCAGCTCGGCGCTACGGTACAGCTCGGCCAGCTCGTCGCGGCTGATCCGCCCCGTGACCTTCACTCGCTCGTGCAGGCCCCACTTGGTCAGCAGCCCGGGGACGAGCTCAAGGTCGCGCTTGGCACGATCCACGAGGATCAGGTGGAAGTCCTCGCCCTCGCGCTGCAACAGGGAGAGGGCTTCGAGCAAGAATCGGACGCCTTTCTTGCGGTCCTCCGTGTTGCCGACGTAGATAATGCGGCCGGCCACCTTCTCGCTGTGGCTGTCGGGCTTGAACTGCTCCGTATCGACGCCGTTGTAGACAACGCGCAGCTTGTCGTTGCGGCTGACGGCGACGGCGCTTTCTATCGCCTCAGCGGCGCTGCGCGAGACGGTAATGATGCGGTCGACCCGCGGTGTGACGATCTCCTGCATCAGGAAGGGATAGAAGAGCATCTGGTCGATGAACTCGAGGGGCCCCGAGGCCTGGGCAGTGGCCTCCTCGCGGTCGATCTGCAGGGGGTGGTGCAGCGTCGCCACGACAGGGATGCCCATGCGCTTCATCATCAGCAGGCCGTAGCCCAGGTGCTGGTTGTCGTGGACAACGTCGAAGTGGTGGAGCTTCTGTAGCTCCCGCAGCTTGGCGAAGGCCCTGAAGGAGTAGGCGAACATCAGGGGGAACATGCCGAGGCGGGTCGCCGTGAACTCGTAAAAATTGAGCGGCTTGAAGATGCGCCAGGGCTTGGGGTGGCGGCCGAGGGCCTTGACCGGCTCCATGAAGTAGTTGAAGGATTCGACCTCGTGGACGATGACTCGCTCGTCCAGCTCGAGGCCCGGCGGCGCCGTGATGACGTGCACCTCGTGCCCCATGCGCACGAACTCGCGCGACAGGTAGTCGACGTATATCCCCTGGCCGCCCGAGTACATGTTGCCCATGTACATCAACATGCAAATCTTCATCCGGCGACCTCGGCCAGATGGCGCTCGGGCTCCTGATAGGCGAGCGACTTCGCCTCTCTGGGCTTGCGCCCGTAAACGACGACGCTCTTGGGGAAGAACCAATCGCAGACGCGCTCGACCCGGTCCCAGAACTTGGACTGCCGGAACATCGCCGGCTCGATCACTGCCTTCAGGTAGATGCGCGGCACAATTGCCCGCTCATTCGGCAGTCCGAAGGCGCAGCGCAGGATCCACCAGAGCGAGTGCAGCGCGTGCTTGTGCCTGATGCCGAAGAGCCTGAAATCGGCCTCCCGCACGATCTCGCCCAGCTGGCCCGGCCGAAAGATGCGGACGTGGCCGCCCGGTGCGTGCCAGTACTCCCAGGAGAGCGTCCAACAGGCCCGCTCAGGCATTGTCGCGGGGGTGCTGACGGCCAGGTTGCCCCCGGGCTTCAGCACGCGCCAGAGCTCCCGCAGGGTCACCCGCGGGTCAGGCACGTGCTCGACGACCTCTGTACAGACGATGTGGTCAAAGGTGTTATCCGGGAAGGGCAGGCGGTCGCCGTCGGCCACCATGAAGTCGGCGTGGCCCATCGTCTGGCTGTCGCCGCGCAGGCCGAGCCAGCGCTGGCGGTTGTTGCTCAGCTCCTCGCGGTCAAGGTCGGCGGAGAGCACGCGCTGTCCGATGTAGCTGAGGTGGTGGGTGTGGCGGCCCTCGCCGCTGCCGAGGTCGAGGATGCGGTCACCGGGTTTGATGCGGAGCAGCTCGAAGTCGATTGTCAGGATTTCAGGTTCCCCCGCCCGCGATGACCTGGACGCGGACCTCGCGCTGGCGCGGCCCGTCGAACTCGCAGAAGAAGATGCCCTGCCAGCGGCCGAGCGCCAAAGCGCCAGCGCTCAGGGGCACCCAAGCCGTGGAGCCTAGCAGGGAGGCCTTGAGATGGCCGTCGGAGTTGCCTTCGGCGTGGCGGAAGCCGGCATCGCGGGGGACCAGCTTGCCGAGGTGCGCGAGCATGTCAGTTTGCACATCGGGGTCGGCGTTCTCGTTGATCGTGACGCCCGCGGTGGTATGCGGGACGTAGACGAAAACGATGCCGTCCCGGACGCCCGACTCATCAACCGCCTTTCGAACCCCGTCCGTGATCTCGACCATCTGCTCCCGTTTTGCCGTCTGAACTGTGAATCGCTGCATTGGCACCCAAAGCAAACGGCCCGCGCTTGCGGGCCGCCAAGCTTCCGCAGCCGATTCTAGTCACAATTCAACCCAGATTCGAATCTGTGCCCAGGACGAAGCCCATAGCCAGGCGGGCGCGTGACTGATAACTTCCGCGAAGCGGGGTAATGGAGGACGGCCGATGACTGACCTAACGGGCAAGGTTGCGCTGGTTACCGGGGCCGCGCGTTACCGCGGGATTGGGCGTGCAATAGCCCTGCGGTTGGCTCGGGACGGGGCTGACATTGTGGTCTCGGGTTCTCCGCGCGACCCATCGACCTATGCGGCGCACGAGAAGGAGATGGGGTGGCGGGGGCTGGCATCGGTGGTCGAAGAGGTTCAGGGGCTAGGCCGCAAGGGTTTGGCTGTGGATTGCGACGTCGCCAGCCAGGACGACGTGCGCGCCATGATCGAGCGCTCGCTGGCTGAGCTAGGAGGCATCGACATCCTGGTCAACAACGCTGCCGTCCCCAGCGGCGCCGGCGCCTCGGATGTCGTTGGCATGGCCGACGACGAGTGGTACCGCACCGTCGACGTGAACCTGAATGACGTCTATCTCGTGACGAAACTGGCCGCTAAGGCGATGGTTGGGGCCGGGCGCGGCGGGCGCATCGTCAACATCTCGTCGGTCGCCGGCCGCCAGGGATCCGCCTACTACGGCGCATATACCGCGACCAAGTTCGCGGTGGTCGGCCTGACGCAGCAGTTGGCCATCGAGCTGGCCCGGCACGGCATCCAGGTCAACTGCGTGGCGCCGGGCTCGACCGACACCGACATGATGGACGGCACCTTCAAGCGCACGGACGCCCAGCTCAACCTGCCGCCCGATTCCGTCCGCAAGATGCTCCTGGCCCGGTAGCCGATGGGCCGGCAGGGCCGGCCGGAAGAGATCGCGTCGGTGGTGGCATTCCTCTGCTCCGACGACGCCAGCTACGTCACCGGCCAGACGATCAACGTTGATGGCGGCCTGCGCATGGACTAAGGGGCGGCGACCGCCGCCTGCCGCGCCTCCTCCAGTTTCTCGACCATCTCCTCGTAGGTGATCTGGCCGATGTGGAGGTCGCTGATCCTACCGTTGGCGTCGATGAAGTAGCTCGTGGGCATTGTGAAAACCTTGTAGACATCCACGATCTGGGCCGTCGGGTCGAAGCCGAACTGCGTGAACTCCACCCCCAGCTCCTCGATAAAACCCGTCGCGGGGCGGTAGGACTCCTGGTTATTGATGGCGATGACCACCAGGTCGTCGCCGTACTGCTCCAGCAGGTCCTGCATCGCCGGCATCTCGGCGCGGCAGGGCCCGCACCAGGAAGCCCAGAAGTTCAGGAAGACGACTTTCCCGCGGAAATCGGACAATTGGAAGCGCTCGCCGGCGAAGTTGCTGGCGAGGAAGTCCGGCGCAACCTCGCCCTCTTCGACTCCGACATCGATGCCCTCGTCGCCGGCTTCCGGTGGGTCGACGACCTCCGCCTCGGAGATCGTGATCGTCTCGCCCTCGCGCACAACGGTCTCGGTGCCGTCGTCGCCAATAATCCCGAGACCGTAAGCGATGCCAAGGCCGGCGCCAACGATCAACGCCATCAGGCCGACCCTGGTCAGCCAGTTGCGCATCCCGTAGGTCTTCCAGGGCGCCATCAAAAGGCCAGCCTCCGTTCCTGCTGCAGCCAGGGGATTGTGATGACTCCCGAGAGCTGCAAGCCCAAAAGGATCAGCAGGGCGCCGGCGACCTTCTCGAGGATGTCCTGCTGGTCGCGCAACAGGTACCCGACAAGTCCGACGGATGTGCCAAGGATGATGAAGACGAGCGCGAAGCCGAGGACGAAGGCCGCCGCGTGGTAGAGGGGCCCTCGCGCTTCCACCAGCTTGCCGTCCGCATCGACGGCGGAGCCCGTCAGGTAGCCGAGGTAGACGGGCACCATGGGCAGGACGCAGGGTGAGAACACCGAGACCAGCCCGGCGGCGAAGGCGATGGCGATCCCGGCTAGGCCAAGCGAGGCCCCGCCTTCGACCTGGTCTACCTCCGCGAAAGTGAAGAAGCTGTTGAGGTTAATCAGCGAACCGCTGAGGATCAGGATGCCGATCAAAATGATCGCCGCCCCGCTGATGAACTCGATAACGGTAAGGTAGGGCGTGATGCGGCGCAGGACGCCGCGCGTGGCCGAGAAGAAAGCACCCATCGCCAGGAAAGGGACAGCGAAGCCGAGCGAGTAAACGGCGAGCAGCGCGCCCGCCTCGGCCACCCCCGTGCTAGTGGCCGCCAGTCCGAGCAGCGCGCCCAACACCGGCCCTACGCAGGGTGTCCAGCCAACGGAAAAGGCGGAGCCGATGAGAAACGAGCGGAAATAGCCGCTTCGCTGTGGGGTTTGAGCTGCCGCAGGAGCGATCACCATGAGTTATCTAAAGATACGCCGGGCCGTCCGCCCCAGCCCTCAAGTTATATGTCGCTGAGTCTCGACTAAAGATTCAACGAAGGCTATCTAGGGACTAAAGCTGCAGCCGCGATAGCATAAATGCGTGGACTCCATGAAGGGCAAGGCCGCCATCTGCGGCATCGGCATCACGCCCATGGGCAAGATCTACGGCCACGATGCCGCCTACTTCGCCCAGGAGGCCGTCCGCCTCGCCCTCGATGACGCCGGCTTGGCTCGCGAGGACATCGACGGCGTCCTCGTCAACCCCGGCACTACGCCCCTTGGCGGCATGGACAGCCTCGGCATCCAGAATCAGCTATCGCTCAATAACCTCAAGTTCCTCAACTCGATGAACGTCGGCGGGGCGACTGCGCTGACGATGGTCCAATTCGCCTCCCTGGCAGTCGTCAACGGCCTGGCCAACTACGTCATCTGCCTCTTTGCCGACGCCCCGCTGCGGGAGGGTCGTGGCGGCGGCGAGGCCTATGGCTTCCGGCGCTTCCAGCCGACCGGCATGTCCAGCCTGCCCGGCGCCTACGGCATCTTCGGCGTCAACCTGCGCTACGCCCTCTCGGCGCGGCGACACATGGAACTCTACGGCACTACCAACGACCAATTCGGCGCCATCGCCGTCGCCGAGCGCAAGTGGGCGCAGATGAACCCCCTGGCCCAGCAGCGCGAACCGATGACGATGGAGGACTACCACAACTCCCGCTGGATCGCCGAGCCGCTCCACCTCTTCGACTGCACCTTGGTCAGCAACGGCGGCGTCGCTGTCATCGTTACGACCGCCGAGCGGGTACGCGACCTAAAACAGCCCCCCGCGTACATCTGGGGGATGGGCCAGGGCCACCCCGGCGACCCCAACTTCGGAGACTGGGACCTCGACACCCAGACCGGGGCGGTCATCTCGAAAGAGGCTGCCTATAAGATGGCGGAGGTCGGGCCCAGCGATGTCGATGTCCTGGAGATCTACGACTGCTACAGCTACACGGCCATGATCCAGCTCGAGGACCTCGGCTTCTGCGGCAAGGGCGAGGGCGGCCCGTTCGTGGCCGATGGCAAGCTTGGCCCGGGCGGGTCGCTGCCGATGAACACGGGCGGGGGCATGCTCTCCGGCTACTACATGTGGGGGATGACACCGCTATCTGAGGGCGTCCTGCAGGCCCGCGGTACCGCGGGCGAGCGCCAGGTCGAGAAGCACGACGTCGTGCTATGCACGGGCAACGGCGGCATCCTCGACTACCACTCCACCCTGATCCTGAGCCCCGACCAGTCATGAGGAGTAAGACCCTGTCTCCGAAATTCCTAGCAACCGCCCTTGGCAAGGCACGGTATGAGATCCTGCCTGACGACGGCTTTTACTACGGTGAGGTTCCACGCCTGGCGGGTGTTTGGGCCTCGGCCGCGACTCTTGAAGAGTGTCGTGAGGAGCTAGGTGAGGTAATTAGTGACTGGGTCATGCTCGGGCTGCGGCTGGGTCACGAGCTTCCCACTCTCAACGGCCTCCAGCCCTTCAACTCCGGCGACGGCGGCGCCGATCCCCTCTCCGCCGGCGGAGAGGGCTAGGGTGAGGTGGCTGTGAGCGAACCGAACGTCGAATACCAGAAGCCTATACCCGTCCCCGACGAAGCCTCGCGCCCCTTCTTCGAGGGGATGAAAAACCACGAGCTTGTCCTCATGCGCTGCACCAACTGCCGGCGCTGGCGCCTCCCCTCGGCACAACGCTGTCCCGAATGCTGGTCACTCGATTGGACGTGGGAGAACGCGTCCGGGCGCGGGACCGTCTACACCTTCGCCGTCATGCACCACGTCCTGCACCCCGGCTTCGCCGGCGAGGCGCCGTACAACGTGACTGTCGTTGCCCTGGAGGAGGGCCCCCGTTACCAGACCAACCTCGTCGGTATCAGCAACAAGGACATCCACGTCGGCCTTACGGTCCTCGCCACCTATGAGGACATCAACGAGGAAACCTCGCTCCTTAAGTTCAGGCCGGCGACGTGAGCGACGCCACTAAGGGCGTCATGGCCCACTACAGCGAAGCCGGCTTCGCCGAGCGCGTCGAGCAGGCGCTGCGCGCCGCCGGCAAAGATCCGGACCACCTGGAACCGGCCGAGCTGGAGAGCTTCGACCAGTTCCACACCGGCGGCAGGGACGCCACGCTGGCCCTCGCCCGCATGGCGGATATCAAACCGGGGGCGAAGGTCATAGACCTCGGCGGCGGTATCGGCGGCCCCGCCCGCACCCTGGCCAGCGAGTTCGGCGCCGACGTTACCGTGGTCGATCTCAGCCCTGCCTTCTGCGCTGTCGGCGCCCGCCTCACCGCGGCCACGGGGCTTACGGACCGCGTCCGCTTCCACGAGGGCAGCGCCCTGAGTGTGCCCTTCCCGGACGGCTCGTTCGACCTCGTTTGGACCCAACATTCCACCATGAACATCGAGGACAAGGAAGGGCTCTACCGCGAAGCGCGCCGCCTGCTGAAGCCGGGCGGCAGATTCGCGATGCACGAGATCATCGCGGGGCCCAACCAGCCCATCCACTTCCCCGTCCCCTGGGCCGGCGACCAGTCCATCTCCTTCTTGCGCCCCGTGGCCGAGATTCGCAGCCTCCTGGCCGACGCTGGCTTCCGAGAGCAGCAATGGGTTGACATGACCGAGGCGGCCAAGGAGTTTACCCGCCAGCGCGCCGCTGCCGCTTCGGCTACCCAGCCCGGAGCCCTCGGTCTGCCGGTCATCCTTGGCCGCGACGCTGCGGACAAATTGTCTAACGCCGGCCGCAACCTCAGCGAGGATCGCATCGCCACCGTGATGGCCGTGTTCGAGGCGGTGTGAGCCAGGACCTGAACTCCTACACGGAAGCGAACCGGACCGCCTGGAACCAGACAGCGCCGGTACACGCTAAGGCCAGGCTTGACGAGCTCATCGAGTGCTTCAGCCAGCCTGGATACTCGCGCCTCAAGCAGTTGGAGGAGGACCGGCTCGTCAACGAGGTGGGCGTCAAGGGCAAGGACGTTGTGCAGCCGGCCTGCAACAACGCCCGCGAGCTGCTCTCGATCAAGAACCTGGGCGCGCGCCGCTGCGTTGGCTTCGACATCTCCGACGGCTTCATCGGGCAGGGGAGGCAGATAGCCGCCGCGGGAGGCATCGAGTGCGAGCTGGTGCGCAGCAGCGTCTATGAGATCCCGGCCGAGTATGACAACAGCTTCGACCTTGTCTACATCACGATCGGGGCCCTCGGCTGGATGCCGGACATCGACCAGTTCTTCGCCATCGTCGCCCGGCTCCTCAGGCCGGGAGGACAGCTCTTCATCTACGAGATGCACCCGATCCTCGACATGTTCGAGAGCGGCGAGGGAACTGAGTCGCTCAAGCTCTATTACTCGTACTTTCGCACCGAGCCCTACGTCGACGACGACGGGCTGGACTACCTGACCAACACGACCTACGAATCCGCGAAGAGCTACTGGTTCCACCACAAGCTCTCCGATATCATCGGCGCGGTTTTGAAGAATGGCATGACGCTGACCGCCTTCGATGAGTACGACCACGATATCTCGAACGTATTCGCCCACCTGGAGAACGAGACCATCAGGCCGCCCCTCAGCTACATCCTCATCGCGCGGAAGGCCTAGCTCGCTGTGCTCGCGGCCCTGGCTGAGGTCGAGGCTGGCGGCGGAGCCGCGTACCATTTCCTAATGGCGCAGCAGGGCAAGGCCGGCCGACTCCTCGAGGTGAAACCCTACCTGCTCCACGACATCCAGTACTACCAGCTGCTGATTGAGTGGCTGGACCAGCCGGGTAGCGGCCGTGAAGCCCGTATTGCCTATGACGTCATCTACGACAACCCGCAGGTCGGCGACGAGGTCGAGGTGATTGCGATCCTCAACATCGTCGACAAGATCATCCGCCACGAGGCCTGAATGCTAGTTCACGACTATGAAGTAATCCTCCAAGAGATAGAGGAAGAGGCGCCGGATAAGGGCTGGCCGATCGTCGGCCCCGACAAAGGCGTTGTGCTGATCGACGCCTGCCACGAACACAAGCCACAGCTCGTCCTGGAGCTGGGCGCCCTCGTCGGCTACTCGTCGATCCTGATCGCCGCCAACCTGCCCGATGGCGGGCGGGTCGTCAGCATCGAGATCGACCCCCAAAACGTTGAGATCACTCAGCGCAACCAACTCCGCGCTGGCCTGGCCGACCGCTGTGAGGTCGTCGAGGGCGACGCCCTGCAGGTCATCCCGACGCTCGCCGGGCCCTGGGACATGCTGTTCATCGACGCCGCCAAGACCGACTATCTGCGCTACCTGCAGCTCGCCGAGCCGGCATTGAGCCCAAACGCCGTCATCGTCGCCGATAACGTCCTGCGCTTCGCCGATGAAGTCGCGCCCTACCTCGACTACGTGCGCAACTCGGGCAACTACGAAAGCAGCTTCCACGAGTTCGATGACGACGCCGTGGAGGTGTCGGTGCGCAAGCCCGCCGCCTGATGGTATTCAGCGGGGTCGTCTCGCTTCTCGAGGAGCGCTACTCGCGCAAGGTGATGGCTATCTGGGACGAGTTGCGCGAAGCGCTCCGGCAGCCGCCCGTGCCGACCACCATCCCCCACTTCACCTATCACCTTGCCGGGGACTACGACAGTCGCGGTCTGCGCACCATCGGCGATAGCCTGGCCATCGAAGGCCGGGGGTTCAGCACCTGGACCAACGGGCTGGGCCTGTTCACGCATCCCAAGCCTGTGCTGTACATCAGCCTCGTCCGCAACCTGGAGCTGTCGCGCTTTCAGCGCTGGGTCTGGTACGAGGTCGACAAAGCCGCTGAGGGCAGCGTCGATTACTACACGCCGGAGCGCTGGATGCCGCACATCACCCTGATCGAGGGGCTCGACGTCGAGGCACTGCTCACGGGCATCCGCCTGCTCGGAGCGCGCGACTTCAACTGGAAGCTCGATGTCGACAACCTCGCCTTCATCCGCGGCACGGACTCGGGCCACAAGGTTGAGTTCGAGCTGAAGCTGCAGCCGCGGCATGGCTGAGGCAACCCTCGCTCGCTGGGACGGCATCGGAGCTCCTTCGGGGGCGGCGCTGGAGGCGCTCTTCGCCGCCGAAGGGCTGAAGCCCTACAGCTGGTCGAACGGGCCGGGCGAGACGTACCAGCCGCACAGCCACAGCTACCACAAGGTCCTCTATTGCGTCTCCGGCGAGATCACCTTCCGTCTCCTACCCCGGGGGATCGACCTCAAGCTGGCGCCGGGCGACCGCCTCGACATCCCACCGCGTCAGGAACACGCCGCGTTTGTGGGACCGCGCGGCGTAACCTGCCTGGAGGCGCCCAGACCTGGCTGAACATCTTGGCTAGCTGCTGGCGTCCGTTGCACGAAGGTCGATGAACTGAGCTTCCGGCTCCCGTCAAGAGTCTGCCGATAGTCGGCGTTTTGATTCTTTAGCGGGACTCGTCGATCTGTGGTGTCATAGCTTGCAAATGGTCGGCTGGTTCGTCCTGGCAATTGCTCTGGTATTCGCGATCAACATGGTGCCTGCGCTGATGCCTGCCACCTGGATGGTGCTGTCCTTCTTTTACATCCAGTTCGACCTGCCGTTGCTTCCGCTGGCGGCATTCGGCGCTCTGACGTCCGGATTGGGAAGAGCCGTGCTGGCCATCGGAAGTACGCGGATTGTCGAGCTCCTCCCCAGCAGCCGCCAGAGCCACCTGCTTGAGCTCGGCATGTTGCTCAATGACCATCGGAATCTGCTCGCGATACTGTGTTCCTCTACTCGCTGACGCCGCTGCCAACCAACAACCTCTTTGTCGCGGCCGGTATGGTGAGGGCTCGTCTACCACGCGTCCTTCTCGGCTTCTGGGCCGCTCGAATCCCGGCTGATGCCTTCTGGATTTGGGTCACCGATCGCAGCTTTTCCAGTATTGGTCGGGTCTTTTCGAACCCGCTTGGCAACTGGGAGTGGATTTTGTTCTAGGCGGGGGCCATTACCAGTGTCCTCGCTGTCTATTTGGTCCCATGGGAGAGCTGGCTGCGTCGCTTCACCCATGCCGGCGGCGCTGGTACGGCCTCTGCCAAAGGCCCGATAAGCTGAGAACTGGAGTAGCTGCGCCGGGCCGGTTGAACGCGCAAGGACAAGGCTGAGAGCTGGAGTTGATTCGCAATATTGTTGTGCCCTTGGACGGGTCCAAATTGGCTGAGGAAGCATTGCCCATGGCCGCCGACCTGGCCACGACCCTCAGCTCCAGGATTCACTTGGTCCGAACCTACGATCCAATGACCTCGCTCGCCGGTGGCGCTGCCGCATTGGCTGAAGCCGGGACAACCGCAAGCCAGTTAATTGAGGAGCAAGACCGAATAGAGCGTGATGAGTGCGAGAGCTACCTCTCCGCAAGCGCGCGCGGGCTCGCAGAGGAAGGGTTGGATGTCGAATCCGTAACCCTCCGGGCCACGCCTGTGGACGGCCTGAAGTCGGTCATCGAAGGACTAGCTGATGTGATCGTCGTCATGACCAGCCGCGGGAGAGGCGGCCTACAGCGTTTCGTCCTGGGCAGCGTGGCAGACGGTCTGCTACACAGTGTTGAAGTTCCCATCATGGTGATCCCCAGCCTTGCGCAGACGAGAAGCACGGGACAAAGGTAAGCGCACCTGTCCGGACGTCTCCCATGAGTCGCGGAATCGTGCGCCCGAGGTCGGCCGGGTATTCGTCAGGTGCGGGGACGAAAGGACGGCAATGACACCCGGAATCGCCGGTGCTTACGGCTGAATCTGGTCGGGTTGGCCTTCGACAAGGAGCACCACGCTGTCGACTGTCGGGAATTGCTTCAGCGTCGCCTCAATCATGCCGGTGATGGCGCGCACGTTCAGCGAGCCCCCGCCGTAGTTGAGGATCTCCGCCGAGAAGTCGGCCGTCGCCACACGATCAACGATGTTCAGCGAAAGCAGACGGGTACCGTCGGGGATCGGGTCAAAGATTCCCAGCTGGCTCTCTTCGGCTGGCGTGGGGCCCTCGATGAGCAGCTCGAGTGCCGCCGTGCCAACCCGCGGCGTGTCAGGTATAACCCGCTCGACCTCCACTAATTCGAAGTCGTCGGTCGTTACCCTAGGGTAGAAAAGGGAAAGGTAAATAGAGAGGCCGGACGCTGTCGACGTTGCCGTGGGGGTGGGCGTGGCGTTCGGGTCCTCTTCGCAGGCGACGAGTAAGACCATTGAAACTAACGCCAGGCACGATGCCAGGTATCTGAACATCCAATCGCCTCCAACTGCATTTCATGGTGGACCACCTATACGTCCAGAGGCTGGCAGGTCAAGACCGGTACTCCGGAATTGCGCAGGCAGCCAGCCGTAACGCTGCCAAAGACATTAGCGGCAACACCCACCCTCGCGTGGGTGGTCATGGCCAGGATTGCGTCCGTGCGGCCAGCCATGTAGAGAGTCAAAGCCGAAACTGGCCCCCCGTGAAGGATTTCGTAACTGGCTGACACCCCCGTGGCGTTGCGCAACTCTCGTGCCTTCCGCATGACATACCCTGTTTCAAGTACATCCCCTGGTGGACCCGAGTCGCCCTGATTTCCCCGCAGCGCCTGGACCAGTTGCACCTCGGCGCCAAGCCACCTGGCGAAGCTGGCGGCAAACGGAAGTATCTCTTCGGCGAATGGACCGCCATCGAGGGCCACGACTACTGTGTTAGGCGCCGTCAGTGGCGCCGTCACGCCCGGTCCCACGAGCAGTACCGGCAAGTAACTCTCGCGTACCAAGCTCATGGCGACGCTACCGGCGATGAGCTCGCCGACGCCGGACCTTCCGTGAGTGGCCATTACCAGCAGGGTCCGGGCGTCAACCTGTTCCAGGATCCAGTCGGCAACCGATTCATCTGGCGTCGTTAACTCGTAGTCCGCGCCGAGTGACTCCGCAATTCCCCGCAGATGGGTAACTGCTGCTTCCGCTTCAGCCCTGCCCTCCAGAGCACGTATCAGCTTGATTGCTATGCCGGCTCTTGTCGCTATCAAGCGGGCGAGCGGCAAGGCAGTTTCCGCCAGAGTTGAGCCGTCCAGCGGTGTCAGCACGCGGTCGTAGGGCGCAAAGGCGGGGATTGGTGGCTGCGGCTCCTCAAGAAGCGCCTTGTTAGCCATGAATATCCCTCCTCAACCAGTCTCACAGCAGCATGAGTCCGCATTGAGGGCCTTTCGGCCCCTGTTGAGAGGGCCGGGCGGCCATTCATAGGTGCCCGGCGCCCCGTCACGGAGGGGCAAGGCGTGGGTCAGTCCTCGATCGGCGCTTCGATCTTTGTCGTGAACAGGGTCCAGCCGATCCAGAAGGCCAAGGAGAGCATGCCCAAAAAGCCGACGGCGACCGGCGTAGCCAGCGCCCAATAGCTCTTCTTGCGGACGCCGAGGGCGAAAAGCAGGCCGCCGATGAGGGCGCCGCCGCAGATCGAGGCGCCGTACTTTTGGGGGCTCTGCCGGTAATGCGGTTCTTCAATCATGCGTCTAGGCTCAGCCTTCACCCAACCATGGTCAAGGCGCCGACGTAGCACATAGAGAAGCGGCTGCTACGATTGCCGCAGTCCCAACAACCCGCCGGAGGTCCCTGCTCATGCCCCTCAGACTCGTGCTCTTGCTTGCTTCGCTTCTCCTGGTTGCCGCGTGTGGCGGCGGCGGGGGAGGCGGTGATGGCGATAACGATAACACTCCCCCGGAAGAGGACACCACCTCGGACGAAACGCTGTCCCTTGAGGACTACCTCACGACTCTTGACGAGATCGGCGACGGGGCCGACGAAGCCCAGCTGGAAACCGAAACCCTCGCCGAGTTCTTCGAGCTCGTTAAGGACACCGTCGATGAGGTTGAGGACCTCGAGCCGCCCGACGATGTTAACGACGAACACGAAGCGTACCTCGACGCCCTGCACACCTTCGAAGATGAGCTAGACGCTTTCCTCCAGGAAAACGAGGGCCTTTCGGAAGACGAGCTGAACGAGCTTGAGACGCCGGGAATCGACGATGCGGCGGCCGAGATCGAGGACGCCTGCGGGGACCTGCAGCAGATCGCCGATGACGAGGAGATCGACGTCAACCTCGAGTGCACTGGCGAAGACGGAGGCGCGAGCCCGACCGCCGAAGAGGACAAAACCCCCGAAGTTGATGAAACCTTCTCGAGCGGCGACGGCGACGATGACGATGATCAAAGCGACGGCGGCGGCTCCGTCGAGAACGACGACATCGCGAACGCCACGAACGTCGACAGCCTGCCCTTCGAGGACACGCTTGACGTAGACGGCGCGACCACAGAGGCTGACGAGCCGCAGCCTTCCTGTACGACCACACCCATCTCCCAGAGCGTCTGGTACAGCTTCCAGTCCGAGGTGGGCGGCGCGATCACCGTCGAAACCGCCGGGAGCACCTACGACACCGTCATGGCGGTCTACGAGCCGGGCCAGTCCGACCTGATCGAGGTTGCCTGCAACGACGACGTTGAGTTGGGCAACTCGACTTCGGCCGAGTCGTTCAGCTCGGTCGCAGGCGGCGTCTACTTCGTCCAGATCTCGGTCTATGGGGACAGCGATCCGGGTACACTGCAGCTCTCCATTGCGGCTGGGGGCGGCAACACCGCCGGCGCCAATGACGACATCGGCGATGCCACCTTGATCAGCTCGCTACCGTTCTCGGACAGCATCGACACGAGTGGTTTCACCACCATCGGCGTCGACCCCGAGGCAAGCTGCGGGTTTGCCGGGGATTCAGCCAGCGCCTGGTATGTCTATGTACCAGAAGCCACTGGCGACGTGCTGGTGACCACGCTGGGCAGCGACTACGACACCCTGATCGCCGTTTACGAGGGCGGGATCGGCACCCTGGACGAGGTCGCCTGCAACGACGACTCACTCGAGTCGATAGCAGAAGTCATTTTCAGCGCGCAGGCCGGGACGACGTACTACATCCAGGTATCGGCCTTCGGCGCCTCTGGCGGCGGCAACCTGCAGTTGGACATCGCCGATGCGCCATAGATTGATCAGGCCGCCGGCCGGGTGGCTGTTCGCGGGGCTCGGCGTGGGACTTGTCGCGCTGCTCGTCGCCGGCTGCGAGGAAGGCAACGTCCTGGACCTCAAAGAGGGTGATTGCATCGAGGAGCTGCCCGACGGCGACTCGGTATCCAATGTCGACATCATTGACTGTGACGACGAGGGCGCCAACTACCAGGTTCTGAACATCGTAACGGTCGCCGATGGCGACTACCCGGGTACGGCCGAGCTGGACGTGGAGGCGCAGGAGAACTGCGACCCAGGCACGCTGACCTACCTGGCCCCGAGCGAGGAAACCTGGGAAGAAGAGGACGACCGCGCGATCGTCTGCTTTGGCGAGCCGGAGAGCTAGCCCTCAAGTCCGTTTGCGTTCGCCCTTATGGGCTCCGCCGCGTGCAGAGCCGAGCGGTTGTCTAGAGGTCTTTGCAACCCCCTTCCTGCTTCAGTCAGCGCGCCATAGTGCCGACTCCTGACTTATGCAGAGCGTGCTTTCCACCGCGATAGATCGTGCCCTCCCCAGGCGCGCCCGCTAATCGGCGGTTATTGGAGTCCTGATGCAGATCGAGCAGAGTAGCTGGGCCGACGGGGCGTGGCAGCCTTCGCCACCCGGGAGGCTCGAAGGCGCCCAACTGGTCCTCGTCTTCGGGGCAGGCAATTTGCTGCGCCGCGAAGTCCTTGGGCAGGTCGCGACTGTTTATCCGGACGCCGTCCTCTTTGGCTGCTCAACGTCTGGAGAGATCTGCGACACGGTCGTCAGCGACGACTCGGTCGTGGTGACAGCGGTTCAATTCCGGAACACCAAAGTCGCGGTTACGGGGGCCCGGCTGGCCGACGGGGACGACGGCTATCAGACTGGCCTTGATCTCGCCGGGTCGCTCGACCCCAGCGGCCTTCGCCACGTCTTCGTGCTCTCAGATGGCGTTGCCGTCAACGGTACGCGGCTCGTACAGGGACTCACCGAGGCCCTGCCGGACGGGATAACTATCACGGGAGGACTGGCAGGCGACGGCGATCGCTTTGAGGAGACGCTGGTCCTCCTTGATGGGCAGCCGGAGCCGGGCGTCGTAAGCCTCGCCGCCCTTTACGGCGACTCAATCCGGGTCGGGTTCGGTTCGATGGGTGGATGGGACCCCTTCGGGCCGGAGCGCGTGATAACCAGGGCTTCCAACAACGTGCTTTATGAGCTTGACGGCCATTCTGCCCTCGACCTTTACAAGCGCTATCTCGGTGAGCACGCTCGGGACCTCCCCGGCTCGGGACTGCTGTTCCCGCTCAGCATCCGCACCGGCGAAAAAGGCGAGGGGCTGGTGCGAACCATTATCGGTGTGAGCGAGGCCGACCAGAGCCTCACTTTCGCCGGCGAGATGCCCGAAGGCTCCTATGCCCGGTTGATGAAAGCCAACTTTGATCGCTTGATCGACGGCGCCACGGGCGCGGCGCAGACAAGCTTTGCAGCCCTGTCCGCCGCACAACCCGAGCTCGCGCTGCTTATCAGCTGCGTCGGCAGAAAGCTCGTGCTCAAGCAACGCATAGACGAGGAGGTCGAGGGCGTACGCGATGTGCTGGGCGAAGGGCCTGTCCTGACAGGCTTCTACTCGTACGGCGAGATATCACCCTTCACCCCCGGCGCTCGATGCGAGCTACACAATCAGACGATGACGATCACGACGCTGCGAGAGGCCGCGTGACGGAATCGTTGCACCCGCTGTTGAAGCGGCAACTGCGCAAGCGCTTCGGCGATTCTGAGAGCCTCTCCTCGGAGCAAAGGGCGCTGCTGATGGACATCGACGCCGCTTATCGCCAGTTCGATGCCGACAGAATATTGCTCGAGCGCTCGCTCGAACTGACGTCAAAGGAGCTTATTCAGGTCAACTCCGACGCCTTCGCGGCGCTGGGGGCTAGCGAGGGGCTCTGGGACTGGAATCTCCAGAACGGCGAGATTACCTACTCGCAGCGCTGGAAAGCTACGCTCGGTCACAGCGACGACGCAATCGGCAATTCCCCGGACGAATGGTTCAGCCGTATCCACCCCACGGACGTAGAACGCTTTCGGGCCGATCTCGACGCCCACCTGGAAGGCCACACACAGCTTTTCGAAAGCGAATTCCGGATTCGCCACGCCGATCAAACGTATCGCTGGGTGACTGCCCGTGGCATGGCGGTTCGCAACTCGTCCGGCAACCCGTATCGCATCGCCGGCGCCCAGGTCGATATTACGGAGCGTAAGGCGGCTGAGCAGCAACTGATGCATGACGCACTCCATGACCCTCTAACCGGCCTGCCCAACCGTTCGCTATTCGCCGACCGGCTGGGCCAATCTATCGCGAGGCGTAAACGCCGGCCCGATGATGGCTATGCCGTCCTTTTCCTCGACCTCGACCGCTTCAAGGTGGTCAACGATAGCCTCGGACACATCGTCGGGGACGAGCTGCTGGTAGCCATCGGTCAGCGCCTGCAGTCGCTAATGCGGCCCGGCGACACCGTAGCGCGCCTCGGGGGTGACGAGTTCGCAGTCCTCCTCGACGATGCCAGGGAATCCGAGCAGGCGATCGCGCTAGCGCAGCGCCTGCTCGCGGCCCTGACCAAGCCGCTGCGTGTCAGGGGAAGACAAGTATTTACCTCGGTCAGTATCGGCATCACGGTGGACACGGCCGGCTACACGCGTCCCGAGGACGTTCTCCGCGATGCAGACACCGCGATGTACAGGGCAAAGGCACAGGGCCGCAATCGCTATGAAGTCTTTGACAGCAGCATGCATGACCGGGCGCTGGCCCTCCTGCAGCAAGAAAGCGACCTGCGCCGGGCTCAAACACGAAACGAATTCTGTCTCCATTACCAGCCCGTCGTCTCGCTCGAGTGCGGGAAGGTCGAGGGATTCGAGGCGCTTTTGCGCTGGGACCGGCCGGACGGTACTCATTTTCCCGACGAATTTCTGCCCGTGGCAGAGGAGACCGGCCTGATCGTCGCCATCGGCCGCTGGGTCATTGAGGAGGCTTGCCGCCAGATGCAGGAGTGGATCGTCAACTACCCCGATCGGGCTCCACTTTCGATCAGTGTCAACCTCTCGGCGAAGGAGCTGCGGGAGCCTGACCTCAGCCAGGCCATCGAGGCGATCCTGAGTAAGACGGGCCTGAGCCCGCTCTCCCTCATCCTCGAGATCACCGAAGGCTCACTGCTGAGGGATACCGAGGAGGTCGTGGCAACCCTGGAACGCCTGCGTAGCCTTGGGATGCGTATCCACCTGGATGACTTCGGGACCGGGTACTCGTCCCTGAGTTACCTTCACCGCTTCCCCGTTGACGCTCTCAAGATCGATCGCTCGTTCGTCAGCGGCATCGAGTCGGAAATCCCGGAGATCGTGCGCACCGTGGCCACGCTGGCGGGCAACCTTGGCATCGACGTGGTCGCTGAGGGCATCGAGACGAGACAGCAATTCAAGGGTGTCCGCGAGCTCGGCCTCGAGTTTGGTCAAGGCTATTACTTCTCTCGGCCGGTCGGTGCGAACGAGGCCGAGCGGATGCTACGGATGGGGGGGCCATGGGCGAGCAAATTCCGTTCGGTGGCCGGTGACAAGCCGTTGCGCGCTGGCCGTGTAGCCGTGGCATGATTCGGAAACCGAAATGACTTTGGCGACCATGACCCGAGGCGGCGCTGCTTGGGTGGCCGAGCTTCACTCCCACCAGTCCATGGCCTGACGCATGGCCTGCCCGAAGCCCTCGAAGTCGGTTTGCTTGCGCACGGTCGTGATCAGGTTGGCGTCGGCGCCCACGACGTAGCGCAGCCGTGGCGATTCGTCATACGCCGCCGTGTGGATCATGTCGGCAACCTCCTGCGGGTCCTGATCCTGGCCCAGCAGCTTGGTAATTGCCTGGTCGAACCTGTCCGAGGTGGCGCGGTAGGGCGAACCGTCGGCGTGGCGCCGCGCGTCGCGGGCGTTGTTGGCGAACTCGGTGCGGTAGGCGCCCGGCTCGACAAGGGCCACGCGCACGCCAAAGGGGTTCAGCTCCCAGTGCAGGGCTTCGGTCGCGCCCTCGAGGGCGTGCTTGCTGGCCGCGTACATGCCGCCATAGGGGCGGGCGACGAGGCCGGCCACCGACGAGACGTTAACGACCCTGCCGGCGCCCCGCTCCCGCATCGACGGCAGGGCCGCCCGCAAAACACGGAGGACGCCGAAGAAGTTGGTGTCGAACTGCCAGCGCGCCTCGTCGTCGTCGACGTCCTCGATGGCCCCGCGGATCTCGCTGCCGGCGTTGTTGACCAGGATGTCGATCGACCCCGCGTCGTTGAGGACGGTCTCAACCGCCTTCTTGACTGAGGCGTCGTCCAGCACATCGAGCTGTATGACGCTGAGGGCCAGGCCCTCGTCGTCGGCGATTTTTTGAAGCTCGGCGCCCTTCGAGGTGTCGCGCATGCTGGCGAAGACGCGGTCGCCGCCGCGGGCGAACTTGAGGGCGGCCAGCTTGCCGAAGCCGCTGCTCGTTCCAGTGATCAGCACATTACTCAACAGTCAGTCCCTTTCTCTCCTCCGGGCCTTTAAGCATTTCCCAGAGGGCTTCTTCCGATGTTTCTATCTGCTCCGGCACCGTCCCCAGGCCAGCTTTAACCATCCCTACGAAGGCTCCGAAGACCATGGCGATCAGGACGTCGGCGTCGGCGCTGCGAATCTCCCCCACGCGCTGGCCACGGCGGATGAATGCCCGCCCGACCTTCATCACCTGTTCGCTTAGCTGCCGGCTAGTCGCGTCGAGGTATTCCGGGTGGTGGTGGACCTCGAGGAAGGCAAGGGCGTCGGGATGATCCCCGGCGAACTGCCAGAGCCGCCGCCAGAGCAAGGCGAACTCCTTGCGCACCGGCAACCCTCGCGGGAAGTCGTCCGTCAGGTAGCGCAGGAGCTCTGACTTCCAGCGCTGGAAGACGGCGTTGCCGAGGTCTTCCTTGCTGGCGAAGTAGCGATAGATCGTGCCGGCGCCAACGCCGGCGTTCTGGGCCAGGGCCGGCATCGCCGTGCCCTCGAAGGACTGAGAGGCGAACAGCTCGAGGGCGCTGGAGAGGACGGCTTCGCGTTTATCGCTCACGGAATGAATATTCATTCCGCGCCTAACTTGTGTCAAGAATACGATCGACCGGCGGGCTCAAAATGGCGCCTGGCGCGCCGACCCGCAGCCAAGCAGTCCCCGCTTTTTTTCCAAGGAGGATCGATGGTCCAAGCGACCGAAACCGCCCCGGCTGCCACCGGGACGCAGAAGAAACCCATAGTCCCCTTCCTCGCCCTCGAAGACGGGGAACCCTACCTCAAGGGCACGAAGTGTCCGAAGTGCGGCGCCCATTACCTGGGAGCGCGCATGGCCTGCTCGAAGTGCTTCAACACCGAGGGCTTCGAGGACGTCAAGCTGAGCCGAGAAGGCGAGGTTTGGGTCTACACCATCGTCTACCAGTCATTCCCAGGCGCCGAGGTGCCCTTCGTGGGCGCGATCGTGGACCTGCCGGAGCACGTCAGCGTCCGCTGCAACCTCAAGAACGTGAAAGCGGACCCCGAGCACGTCAAGTTCGGCATGAAGGTCCGCATGAAGACGGGACCTGTGGACTACAAGGACAAGGAAGGCAACATGCAGACCCGCAAGGACCGCGAGGGCAATGAGGTCATCGCCTTCTGGTTCGAGCCGGTCAGCGGCGCCTGAGCAGAAAAGCAGAAGTCATCCGGCGGCGCGAGAAGCGCCCCGGACAGGAGGAAAATTGAGAGACGTATTCGTACTCGGCGTACACATGATCAAGTTCGGGCGCTATCCCGAGAAGACAGTGCCGGAGCTCGGCGCTGACGCCGTGATCGGCGCCCTCAAGGACGCCGGCATGACCATGTCGGACGTAGAGATCGTCACCTGCGGCAACCTCTACCAGTCCAACGCGATGGTCGGCCAGCGCGTGATGCAGATCGTGGGCCAGACTGGCGTACCGGTGGTCAACGTATCCAACGCCTGCGCGACCGGCTCGACCGCCTTCCGCGAGGCCTACTTCTCGGTCGCCTCGGGCGCCTATGACGTAGCCATGGCGATCGGCGTCGAGCAGATGGGCAAGATGGGCCTGCTGGGCGGCGGCGGTGGCGCCGGTGACCCGGCCTACTCGACGGAGGGCGTCCTGGGCACCGGCATCATGCCGGGGGTCTTCGGCATGGCCGGCGTCGAGCACATGCGCAAGTACGGCACGACGCTTGAGCAGTTCGCTCAGATCAGCGTCAAGAACCACAAGCACGCGATGACCAACCCGCTGTCGCAGTACCAGGTCGAGGTGTCGCTCGAGGACGTGATCAACGCGCGCATGGTCGCCTACCCGAACACCCTCTACATGTGCTGCCCGACCGGCGACGGCTCGGCGGCTGCGATCCTCGTCTCCGAGGCGAAGGCAAAGCAGTACACGTCGAAGCCGATCAAGGTAGCGGCGTCGGTGTTGACCTCGGATCCGTACACGGAGCGCGACCTCACGCTTCCCGACATCAACACCCTGACGAAGAACGCCTCGAAGGAGGCCTATGAGAAGGCCGGCATCGGGCCCGAGGACCTCGACCTGATCGAGCTCCACGACTGCTTCGCCACGGCGGAGATGCTGCACTACGAGAACCTGGGCATCGCCGGCGAGGGTGAGGCCGGGCGTCTCGTGGACGAGGGCGCAACTTCGATTGGCGGGCGGATTCCAGTCAACGCCTCCGGTGGGCTCCTCTCCAAGGGGCACCCGCTGGGAGCGACGGGCGTGGCCAACGTCTATGAGGTTGTCCAGCACCTGCGCGGCAACCGCGGCGCGGGGCAGGTCGAAGGGGCGAAGGTGGGCCTGGCCCACGTTATCGGCCTTGGTTCGGCCTGCACGATCCAGATCCTGACCAACTAGCCGCAGGGGCTACTGGCTTAAAGGGGCGGACCGCACGGTCCGCCCCCTCTTTTTGATCAGCCGCGGTCTAGTTCTACGGGCGCGCCGGCCAACGAGGCTGAGCGGTAGACGGCGTCGGCCAGGATGTGCCCCTCCAGGGCGACCTCGAAGCCGGGGTAGGGCTTCGTCCCCTCCTCCAGCGCCTTGAGGAAGAAGTAGTCCTCGAACGTCCAGCGATAGAGGGCGTTGGCCCAGTCCTCGCCTTCCAGGCCCATCATCTCCTGGTACCGGCGGCGGACTTCTTCGTCGCTGACGACGCCCTCGCCGCCATCGTTGGTCTGGTAGTGGATGGGGCCGAAGAAGTCGTCGTCGACCCAGAAGACGCCGTTCTCGTAGAACAGTTCGAGGTGGCGGCGGGTATTGCGCTCACTGACACCGTGCCAGATGGAGGTCAGTGAGGCGACAGCGCCGCCCTCGAACTCGATGGTGGCTACAGCCAGGTCCTCGACCTGGTCATGCTCATAAAAGAAGCGTGTTAGGGCGCTGACGCGCTCGGGCTCACCGCAGAAGAAGCGCAGCATGTCGAGGTCGTGGATGCTGTGCTCGATCATCGTGCCGCCGCCGGCCTGGGCGTGGTCGCCGCGCCAGGTGCTGGCGTACTGGCCGGTGATCGGGAAGTACTGGTCGTCGCGGAAGACGGCGCTCATCAGCCGGCCGAGCGAGGGGTCGTTCGTCAGCTCTTTGAGGACGAGGAAGATCGGGGAGTAGCGCAGGACCAGGCCGACCTGGTTAGGGACTCCGGCCCGCTCAACCGCCTCCACCATCTCGCGGACGTCGGCGAGGTTGGGAGCCAGCGGCTTTTCGCAGAAGACGGCCTTGCCGGCGGCCGCCGCGGCGAGGACGAGGTTCTTGTGGCCGGCGGTCTGGGTGCAGATGTAGACGGCGCTGACGTCCGGCGATTCGATGACTTCTTGCGTATTAGTGGTCCAGCGGTCCACGCCGGCGAGGCCGGCGAAGCGCCCGGCCCGCTCGCCGTCGAGATCGGCGACGACCTGGTAGCTGGCGTCCACCACTTCCGAGCGGATCAAGCCGCGGATGTTGCGGGAGTGGAAGGTGCCAATGAAGCCGCAGCCGATCAGTCCAACGCCGGTGGTCACAAGGCTTCAGCCTCCGTGACGGCGGGCCGTGGGGCAAGGGTGGCTGAGTTTCGCGCCGCATGCGATTTGGTCCCCAACACCTTCGCAATCGGGGCACCGCCGGGCAGATTAGGGCTTTGGTCTAAAGCGTCATTGCTCGGCTGTTCAAAATCTGCCCCTACCGTGAAACCAATTCGGTCGACGGGGATAGAAGCGACGTTGTCAGCTCTGGATCTGGGGCGGGCGGTGGCTATCCCAGTAGGCGAAGACGGCGATCGCCGCGCCCATCACCCCCAGGGCGACAAGGCCCAGCGCCCAATGGGTAGAGAAAGCGACGAAGGTGAGCACGAGCCAGATGACGAAACCGAAGAGGATGGCCAGGGGCATGAAGAGGACGCTGAAGACAGCGATAAGGATCGCCACGAACTCGGAGTACCAGGCCGGCTTGCGCGAGCGGCCCGGGTCAGAGGGGCCGTGGTAGAAGCCCATGGGCGGAGTATACGGCGGAAAGGCGTCGTGCTCAGCGGGCTTGTTCTAAGGCCCACTCGAATGGAACGTGGAGAGTATGGATAGCCCGATCTTCAAGGCCATCGACAAGCGCGACCACGGCCGCCTGCGGCAGGTTCTGCTCGCCAAACCCGAGCTTTCGGAACAGGCCAACGACGAGGGCGTCAGGCCGATCCTCTACGCCCTCTATCACTCAAACAAAGTGGCCGTGGAAACAATCCTGGCCGTCGGGCCGGCGCTGACGGTCTTTGAGGCGGCGGCCCTGGGCGATGTCGAGCGTCTTGCTGAGCTCATCGCGGGCAGCCCGGACCTGAAGGACTCCTACACGCCGGACGGACACAGCGTGCTTGGGCTCGCCTGCTTCTTCGGCCAACTCGAAGCCGCGCGGCTGCTTCTGAGATCTGGCGCCGATGCTAACGCGGTGAGCCGCAATGAGATGGGCGTCAGCGCCATCCACGCAGCATCTGCCGCCGACAGATCCGATATCGTAGCTCTGCTGATAGAGAGTGGCGCCGACGTTAACGCCCGCCAGCAGAGGGACTTCACCGCGCTCCACGCCGCGGCCCAGCACGGCAACGCTGAGATGGCCCGGATGCTCCTCGAAGCCGGCGCGGACTCCGGCGCAGTCACGAATGAGGGCAAGGCCGCCGCGGATCTGGCGGCCCAGCACGGCCACGACGAAGTTTTGACCCTGGTTACCCTGCGCACGGAGGGGAAGGTATGGCCCTTGCGCGGATAATTATCCCTTGCTGAGGTCGTGTGCCGGGGGATGGTTTTGTCGCTTTATGAGTGGCCATACCTTCCCCTACCTCGGTCGGCAGGTCATCTGGCCTCCCGAAACGATGCCTCCCGTCCCAGCGGCGGTTTGACGCCTGATCATTCAATCCTCAGCATCAGACGAGGAGGTCTCACATGAAGTTCGGCATCACCATGTTTCCCACCGACTACGCGATTCAGCCTGTCGAGCTTGGCCGGGCGGTCGAGGACCACGGCTTCGAATCGATCTGGTTTCCGGAGCACACCCACATCCCCACCAGCCGCAAGTCGCCCTGGCCGGGCGGGGCGGAGCTGCCCAACGAGTATTCACACACCCATGACCCGTTTGTCGCCCTGGGGGCCGTGGCAGCCGTCACCACGGAGCTGAAGCTGGGGACGGGCATCTGCCTGATCGTGCAGCGCGACCCGATCGTCACGGCCAAGGTGGTCGCCAGCCTCGACTACATCTCGAACGGACGCGTACTCTTCGGCATCGGCGGCGGCTGGAACCTGGAGGAGATGGAGGACCACGGCACCGACCCGGACAAGCGCTGGAAGCTGATGCGCGAGCGCGTCCTGGCCATGAAGGAAATCTGGACCAAGGACGAAGCGGAGTACCACGGTAAGTTCGTTGACTTCCACCCGATATGGTCGTGGCCGAAGCCCGTCCAGAAGCCTCACGTCCCGGTCATCGTTGGCGGTGGCGGAGCCCACACCTTCCAGCGCGTAGTCGAATACGGCGACGGCTGGATGCCGATCCTTGGCCGCGTCGCCGGCCAGATCAAGGAGCAGATCGCGGAGCTGAACCGAATGGCCGCCGAGAAGGGGCGCGGCCCCATCCCCGTCACAGCGTTCGGCGCGGCGCCGAAGCCGGAGCTGATCGAGGAGTACGAGGAAGCGGGCATCGAGCGCTGCGTTTTCTGGGTGCCCCCGGCGACGGCAGACACCGTCCTGCCAGCACTCGAGCGACTCGCTGAGGTGGCGCGCAGCTTCGGGGCGGTAGCGGCCTAAAGGCGATTTAGCCGGTGGTCCGTAGGGACGCAGCATGCTGCTCCCTACATGCCTTCGAGCAGCTTCTCCAAGTGGGGCGTCACGCCCCAAAACTCTTTGAAGGCGGCATACTCAGCCGCCGCTTTCTCGTCGGCTAACTTGTCTGTCTTGACTGCCCGGATCAGCAGGTTACGGGCGGTGTGCTCGCTGTCAACGAACTCGATGACCTCGGCGCGGTAGCCGTGGACCCGCAAGAGCTGAGCCCGGAAGCTGTCCGTGACGATGTCGGCCAGACGCTGCTTGAGGATGCCGTGGCGGAAGATCGGCGCCAGCCCGGGCGGCGTCGCGAGCTGCCGATTGAGCTCGTGGTGGCAGCAGGGCGCGCTCAGGATCAGGCGGGTGCCCCAGCGCAGCGCCTGGGCCAGCGCCTCGTCGGTCGCCGTGTCGCAGGCGTGGAGGGCAAGGACGATGTCGGGGGGCTTCCGAGGCTGGTAGTCCGCTATGGCGCCGCGCTCGAAGGCGAGGTCGCTGTAGTCCAGCTCGTCGCGCTGAGCCGAGCATTTGGCGACCAGATCGGGACTCAGCTCGACGCCGGTGAGGCGCGCCGGCAGGCCCTTGATGTCGTTGAGGTAGTGGTAGACGGCGAAGGTCAACAGAGCTGAGCCGGAACCGAGGTCGACGATGTCCAATTGTTGCGACTCGGCTTCCACCGGCTTGCCGAGCTCCCCCAGCCCATGGTCGAGCAGCTTCAGGAACTCGTTGACCTGCGTGAACTTGTCCTGCATCGGGGCGAAGACCCGGCCGCGGGCGTCCATAATACCCAGCTTCTCGAGTAGCGGGTCGGGGCGGCCGGGTGGCAGGGGCAGCTTCTTGCGCCGGTCGTGCTCCAAGGCCGGCGCCGGCCGGGCGACTGCCTTGCGCGTGACGACGTGCTGGCCAGAGCGAGCCAGCGTGACCTGCAGGTCCTCATCGGTCGACTTCAAGACAAGGGACGCGAAGGGGAGGGCAAGGAGCCGGTCGAGCTCGCGTTCGGCCTGCTTGCCCTCGTAGTTCTTGGTGATGTCCTGTTTCTCGGTGAAGCGGGAGAACTGGAGCATGCGCCGGCCCTTGACCATGACCGGGCGCACGCTGATGCGGCGGTAGGGTGTCTTGCCCGAGGGTTTCACACGCAGCTCAACCAGGTCTTCGCCGAGGGCTGCGGCGCGGATGGTCGGGGCTAGGTCTTTCGTTCGGGCGGTAGAGGGCATCAGGGGAAGGGTAGATGAGCGCCGAGCTGACCTGCCGCGTCCGTGGACCGGGGATCCATTTCACAGGTGCAGAGGGCCGTAGGGGCAGATTTCGAAACGCCGACGTGCATTGGTCCAGTTGGACCCAGAATCTGCCCGCGGCCTACCGAGAGCGCTAGACGTCCGAATTCGCTCAGCATGCGAGCGCATTCAAAGCCACCACCACCGTTGGGCGGATTAGGAGTCCGAGCTCATTCGCGGCGCCATGGAAGTCAAAATCCGCGCCTACAACGGCCCGATCTCCACTGGCCTCTGCGACCGTGCCCTATCGCCCGGCGGGAAATTTAATCCAATTCCAACGGGCTGCCCACAGGCGTTTAATGAAGCGCCCCCAGTCTTGGCTGAGTAGCTACCGAGGGGGTTCTCAATGACAAACAGGCTGCTTTCACCGTGGAGGTTGACGGGGCTGGCCCGGATGTCCCGCGGCGAGGAACCCAAAACGGCATCACTTGAAAAGGAGAGCAACGATGAAGCTTTTACTAACCATGGCGATAGCAACCCTGGCGGGCGTCTTGCTTTTGGGGTGTGGCGGCAAGGCCGAATCTGAGCCGGAGCCGACGGAACCGGCCAACCAGGTCACGGCCGAACCGACCGATGAGGCTGGCCCTGAGAGGGCTCCGCTGCCGGCGGACCTGGCCGACTATAACCCGGAGATCGACCCGGCGAACTTCGTCGAGCGAGTCGACAACCCTTACTTCCCTCTGATCCCAGGCACGACGTTCATCTTCGAGGGCACCAGCGCCGACGGCGCTGAGCGAATCGAGTTCAAGGTGACCCACGACACGAAGGAGATCGAGGGGATCACGGCAACGGTCGTGGAGGACAGCGGCTTCGTCAATGGCGAGCTGAAGGAGAAGACCCTCGATTGGTTCGCCCAGGACAAGGATGGCAACGTCTGGTACCTAGGTGAGGAAACCTCGGAGTACGAAAACGGCGAGGTCGTCTCGACCTTTGGCTCATTCCAGTACGGCGTCGACGGCGCCCTGCCCGGCATCGTCATGCCGGCGGACCCGCAGGTCGGCGACCGCTACCTCCAGGAGTTCTATGTCGGCGAGGCCGAAGACTGGGCAACTGTGCTCTCTATCGACGAGTCGGTTTCGGTCCCGTTTGGGGACTTCGAGAACTGCATCAAGGCCGAGGACATCAACCCCTTCGAGCCCGATGTGGTCGAGAACAAGTACTACTGCCCGGGCGTCGGCAATGTGCTGAACTTGAAGCTCCAGGGTGGCGACGACCGCGTCGAATTGGTCGATGTTGTCGAGTAGCCGCCGGCGGGGCCGGCATGGCTGGTCGCTGGACACGAGCGGCCAGCGGCCGAAGGCAGGCTCGAAAGGCTGAACTTCAGCAACGCTGAAGGGCCGGATGGACCAGCAAACTGCCCGAGGGTCAAACGATCCCTTGGGCAGTTTCCTTTTGCCCAGGCAACGCGACAAGGCAAAAAGGAATACCATCTGGTCAACCTTGCCATTGGAGGCCTCCCCATGGCCCGTGCCCTCATCCTTCCACCCTGCTCACGCTATCCGTGCTCGCTGCGGTCTCTATTGCCGCGCCCGATAAAGCCCTCGCCGCCGAAAGCTACACGGTTAACAGCACTGCTGATTCCGAGGACACCGCGGCGCGCGATGCCTGCGCCAACGGCGCCGCGGGCTGCACGCTGAGGGCCGCGCTCGCCCTGGCCAACAGCGATAGCGATAGCGATGCGATCACTGTTGAAGCAGGCGTATACCTGCTGCAGCCCTTCGGCGCCCCGGACGAGCTTCTGACGGGCGACCTCGATGTCACCGGCCCTGTCACCATCACAGGCGCCGGCTTTCCCCAGATCAACGGCCACGACTTCGACCGCGTATTCGACGTCCACGTCTGCGCGCCGGTGTGCCAGGTGACCATCCGTCGGCTCGCGATAACCGAGGGTTTCGCTGTCGGCGGTGGTGGTGGAGGTGGCGGGATACGCAACGCCGGCCTGCTGGCCGTTGACGAGGTTGAAATCTTCGACAACGACACCAGTGGCGATGGTGGCGGCATCCAAAACCTGGGCACCCTGGTGGTCACCAACAGCAGCATTATGAACAACAGAGCCAGCGATGCCGGTTCTGCTTTCAGTGCGGCGGACGGTAGCGCGACGCTGCGCAACGTGACGATCAGCGACAACTCTTTCCCCGCCGCCGTCGATAGAATTAGCGGCTCCGCGGTTTTCAACAACGTCACGATCGCGTTCAACGAGGGCTTTGGACTCAACGCCCAATTCGCCGGCTTTAGCCTGAGCAACACCCTGGTAGCCGATAACACCTTTGAGGATTGCGAAGCCGCCGGCGGTGCACCGCTGTTCGATTCCCTGGGTCATAACCTCGACTCGGACGGCACCTGCGCCTTCAGCCTCACAGACCCAAGTGACATCATTGATGGCAACGCGGACCTGGGGCCGCTACAGGACAATGGTGGACCAACTGTCACGCGCGCCCTGGGCGGCGCCAGCGACGCCCTGGACGCGGGCAGCCCCGGCGGGGCCAATGCCTGCGAGGCAACGGACCAGCGCGGAGAGGCGCGCCCATCGGACGGCGACGGCGGTGGCGGGCCGATCTGCGATATCGGCGCCTTCGAGCTCGCCATCGACGCCGATGGCGACAGCGTCCTGGACGCCACGGACAACTGCAAGTTCCTGCCGAATATCGACCAGGTCAACACTGACGGCGACAACCAGGGCGACGCCTGCGACGCCGATGACGACAATGACGGACAGACCGACCTGGTCGAGCAGCTCTGCGGGTCCTCCACAGTCAGCGATACTTCGCTTGCCGCCGACTCCGACGGCGACGGCCAGCCGAATTGCATCGAGACCGACGACGACAGCGACGGCTGGGCCGACGCCATCGAAGCTGCCTGCGGCTCCGACCCTACCAGTGCGGCGAGCACCCTCGCCGACACCGACTCGGATGCCGTCCCGGACTGCCTCGACCCCGATGACGACGGCGACGGCTGGGTCGACGCCATCGAGGTGGCATGTGCCTCGGACCCGCTGGACGGCGGCGACCGTCCCGCCGACAGCGACGGCGATGGGGCGCCCGACTGTCTTGAGGACGATGACGACGACGACGGTCAATCTGACGCCATCGAGGCCTTCTGCGGGTCGGACCCCACCTCGGCCGCAAGCCGCTCGAGGGATCGCGACGCCGATGGGCTGCCGGACTGCATCGACGAGGACAAGGACGGCGACGGCTCGGACAACGCCCTCGACAATTGTCCCTTTGTCAGCAACCCCGGCCAGGAGAACCTCGACCGCGATGGCCGTGGCGACGCCTGCGACGCGAGCGACAATCGCCCCACCTGCCAGGGCCAGAAGGCCACTATCTGGAAGCAGCAGGGGACGATCATCGGGACCGCGGGACTGGACGTAATCGTCGGCTCCGCCGGGGCCGATACGATCCAGGCACGGGGCGGCGACGATATCGTTTGCGCCCGCGGTGCCGCTGACCTGGTCGTTGGCGGCGCCGGCGATGACTCCATCGAGGGCGAAGGCGGGCCCGATATCATGCGCGGCGGACCTGGCCAGGACTCCTGTGACGGCGGCAATGGCAGCGACGTGGCCACCGGCTGCGAGACAAAACTCAACGTGCCCTGAGCAGGCCCTCGCTGGCACACCTCAGGCTCGACGGCCACGCGGGGTCGCGCGACTGCCGCAGCAGTCGCGGTTGCTAATCGCGTTTTAATTCGGCGAGTAGAAACTCGTGTCCAACAGGTGCGGCACAGGAGGAAGGCAAACATGAAGACGTTGGCAGCACTTACGGCGCTGTTGCTGATCGGCCTGATCGCCGCCGGCTGCGGTGACGACGATGACGATTCCAGCACGGCAGAGGAAACGGAGCCGGAAGGGACAGGCACTTCGGAAGAAGACCTGCACGCGCCGGAACGGCTGACCGCGGGCTACGACCCGCAGCTCGACCCGGCAGACTTCGTCCACCCCATCGTCGACCCAAACCCCTACTTCCCTCTGACCCCGGGCACGACGTGGATCTACGAGGACGAGACCGAGGATGGGGTCGAGCGGGTTGAGGTTTCGGTTACCGACGAGACGAAGGAGATCATAGGGATTACGGCGACCGTCGTCCTCGACGAGGTCTTCATCGATGACGAGCTGGCGGAGAGTACCTTCGACTGGTTCGCCCAGGACACGGAGGGGAACGTCTGGTACCTGGGCGAAGAGACTGCCGAGTACGAGAACGGCGAGGTCGTTTCGACTGAGGGCTCGTTCGAGGCTGGCGCTGACGGCGCTCACGCCGGCATCGTCATGCTGGCCGACCCGCAGGTCGGCGACGAGTACCTCCAGGAGTTCTACGTGGGCGAGGCGGAGGACTACGCCAAAGTGCTGGCACTGGGCGAATCGGTCGACATCGCCTTCGGGTCATTCGACAACTGCCTGAAAACCGAAGATGTCAATCCTCTTTCCGCGGGTGGTGGGGTCGAGAACAAGTACTACTGCCCGGACGTCGGCTTCGTCCTGGAGACCAACGTCGAGGACCCCGAAGGGCAGCTCGAACTGATCGAGATCGTCGAGGAGTAGCGACCTCCGTCAGCCTCTCGCGGTTGACATCGAGCACCTGTAGGGGCGGGTCCCGCAGGACGTCGAGCCTTCGAACAACGTTGGCAGACGGGACCCGCCCCTACAGCGGTTGCACGTCAATAGCGCCTGTTGGTTAAAACTGAGCTGCCTGATGCTGGGTGTCGCTCTGCGGGGCCTTCAGGAAGTCGCCCCTCCCAATAAGGTCACAGCCTAAACGCAATCGCGCCTTAACAAAGCCGCAAAGGGCTGCGCAGGATAATGTGATCGGAGGAGGCCCATTTTGAGAACCCTTTTTGCATTCATAGCGCTTCTTCTTTTTGGCGCTATCGGTGTTGGTTGCGGCGGCGGTGGCGACGATGATGATGGCGATTCCACCGCGGAGGCATCTGTAGCCGAACCGCGGCCGACACGCGTCCCCCGGTCGGAGCGCCGCGCACCGGAGCGTTTGACGGCGAACTACGCACCGCGGCTGGAGCCGGCGGGCTTTGTCGACTTTATCGACAACCCGTACTTTCCTCTGATTCCCTTCACGACGTTCGTCTACGAGGGCGAGACCGACTCCGGGCAGGAGCAGGTAGAGGTCCAGGTCAGCAACGAGACCCGGCTGATCCTGGGCATCAGGGCAACCGTCGTCTTCGAGCGCATCTCTTTGAATGGCGATCTCGTTGAATCGACAGCCAATTTCTACGCCCAGGATACCGATGGCAACGTCTGGTACCTGGGCCAGGAAAGAGAAGACTTCAGCGGCACGGTAGTGACGACTTTTGGATCGTTTGAGGCCGGAGTGGACGGCGCCCACGCCGGCATTGTCATGCTGGCGGACCCCCAGGTCGGCGACGAGTACCTGCAGGAGTACTATCCCGGCGTGGCCGAGGACTATGCGAAAGTGCTTGCTGTTGATGCAAACGCGAACGTCGCCCTCGGCCAACACGAGAACTGCTTGAAAACCGAAGACATCAACCCCTTCCAGGCCAGGATCGTGAGGAACAGGTTCTATTGCGCCGGTGTGGGGCTTGTCCTGGTGGTCACAGTGCGCGGTGGCGACGATCGCATCGAGTTGATCCAGATCATCGAAGAGTAACGCGACCTCTGTCGGCTATCACCGTGGACATCGAGTGCCTGCTGGGGGCGGGTCCGTCTTCAGAAGTCCCTGAGGAACTCTTCGACGCGGGCCATGGCTACCCGCTGCAGGCCTGAGCCGAAGGTCAGACGACGGACGCCAATCTCCCGCAGACGAGCGGCGCTGGGGATGGTGGGGAGGTACATGATGTTCACCGGGGCGCCGATGGCGGCGACGAACGCGTCGATTGTGTCTTCGTCCGCGAGGATGATGGGGAAAAGGCAGTCGGCCCCGGCCTGGAGGTAGAGACGGGCACGGCGCAGCGCCTCGTCGAGGCGTGATTCCTCCGGCCCAAACTGGCGGACGAAGACATCGACGCGCGCGTTGATGACGAGGGGCACACCGCGCTTGTCCGCGGCTTTGCGGACGGCAGCAAGTCGCGCAGCCTGCTTTTCGGCTTCGATCAGAACTCCGGCGCCGGAGTGGTCGCTGTCCTCGAGGTTCATTCCGACGGCGCCGGTAGCGACGAGCTTCGCGACGACTTCGTCGGGGTGGAGGCCGTACCCGCCTTCGATGTCGGCCGTGACCGGGATCTCGACGGCGGAGGCGATGCGCTGGACCGCGGCAAACATCTCGTCCGCCGGCATATTCTCGCCGTCTTTCCAGCCCAGCGAGTTGGCGACGCCGCCGCTGGTCGTGGCGATGGCCGGGTAGCCGGCTTTCTCAAGCGTCCGCGCGCTGGCCGCGTCCCAGGCGTTGGGGAGGATCAGCATTTCAGGGCCGTTGTGGAGGCGGCGCAGCTCTTCAGCTTTTTGGGCCCGGCTCATGCCCCTATTGTCTCCCACCGGACCTGGGACTGGCGAAGCGCAGGCCGACGCCGTCCGGGCTGGCCACGGTGAAGTCGCGCAGGTTGTAGTAGCGGTCCGCGATGGGGCGGATGACCTCGCGGCCGAGCTCAAGAGCCTTGGTCCAATAGCGGTCGACGTCTGGCACCATCACGCGAATGTTGCCGGCGAGCCGCGGCAGATCGCCACCCAGGTCATCGACCTGTTCGAGGAAGAGCAGCGTCCCGCCCCAGCGCAGCACGACGAAGTGGTCGTCGCTGTCGTCCACCAGCTCGAAGCCCCAGGCTTGATACCATTGCGTGGAGCGCTTGATGTCGGAGGTGTAAAGCTCGAGGACTAGCTGGTTGTCAGCCTCGTTGGCATCATCTCCGGAATCGGTCATTCTCGGCCCCAGCGTCATCATGCCTCATTGTGCTCTACTAGGTTTCACCAATTCAGGGAGGGCGGCAAAGCGTCGCGAGGAGTGAGAATGAAGGTCCTTTACACGGCGGAAGTGACGTCCGAGGGCGGACGCGAGAACGGTCACGTGCGGTCTTCGGACGGCGTGCTTGACATCGACGTCGGACTGCCGAAAGAGTTCGGCGGCGGCGGCGACAAGACGAACCCGGAGCAGCTGTTCGCCGCCGGCTACGCTGCCTGCTTCGAGAACGCTGTGATCCACACGGCGCGGCGCAAGAAGATCGAAGTGAAGGATACGGCGGTGACGGCGCGGGTGGGCATGGGGCCGGGTGAGGGCGGGATCTTCGGCCTCGAGGTCGAGCTGCAGGTCAGCCTGCCGGGTTTGGAGCGGGCGCAGGCGGAGGAGCTGGTCGAGGATGCGCACAAGGTCTGCCCGTACTCCAACGCGACGCGGGGGAACGTAGAGGTGACGCTAACGGTGGTTGAGCCCCAACCGGTGGGCTAATCGGCGGTCGTCAATAATACCTGCATGGAAACCTTCTCGATGACTGAAGCCCGGCGCCGCCTTGAAGAGCTAGCTGACCGCGTTGCGCTGACGAAGGAGCCCATCGCCATCACGCGTTGGGGCAAGAAGGTAGCTATGCTCTCGCCTCTCGGCGATGAACACACGCGGCTCTCGCCTTCGGACCAGAAGCCAGCGCAATAGTCGCCGCTGAGCCGCCGACGAACAGGCGTGCCGTGGTGTCGGCTGGGGGAGGCGCGGTGATTCCGAAAGGTCCTCAGAGCGCAGCCAGTCGCTGAAAGGCCCGTGGGGGCGGGCCGCCTGCTAGTCCGCGCCGGATCGCATGGGCGCATTGCTCGGGGGTTAGCTGGGAGGTGTCCACCTCAAGGTCGTAGATGCCGGGGATATGGATCTCCTCCTGCCAGCGGCGGACAGGCTCCGGGACGTCATCGTCCGAGGATCCCGTGGCGTAGGTTCCTTCGCGGCCCGGCTGGCCGGCGTTGCGACGCTCCATGATGACCTCGACCGGGCAGCGAACGCCGACGAACAGCACGGGCAGTCCAGCGAGGCTGCGAGGCAGTCGGTGAGGATGTTGAGCGGAGTGGAATAGGCGTCGTGGTGGCCAACGTCCGTCACAACGTTCAGGCCCAGCCTGCTGTGCGCGGCGAATCGATTCATACATCGCGGCGTAGAAGACCGGGACGAGGGCCTCGAGGTCGGGCCGCTCTCCGCCGGGGCGGAGGCCGATGCCGGGCCTGTATCGCTCGGGTGTGACGTGTCGGACGAAAACATCAACGCCGAGATTCATCCAGACGCCGTCGAAGGTCCTCTGGATGACTTCGACGATGGAGGACTTACCGGAGCGGGGGGCGCCGTTGAGGATGATGATCTGGCCGGTTGATGTGGGCTGCTCCATGCTTCAATTCTCCAGTTCTCAAGCGTCTCAAGGATTGCGTCACGGAATTGTCTACGATGAGGTCGAGGTAAACCATGGTTACAGTTGCCAAAGCCCAGCAAGAGTTCAACGACCTCCTGGAACGCGCGGTCAAGGACAAGGAGCGCGTTGTCCTGACGAGGAATGGAAAAAGGTTGGCCGCGCTTGTCCCGATTGAGGACCTTGATCTAATCGAAGAGATCGAAGCGATCGAGGATCGCATCGACATCGAGGAGGCTGCCAAGGCGCGTGCCGACTACGAAAAACACGGCGGCATTCCCTGGGAAACCCTTAAGAAAGAGCTCAATCTCTGACCCTTGCGTTACGAGGTGGTCTTCACTAGGCCAGCGCGGCGGGAGCTACGCAAGCTGCCCCACGAGATTCAGCGAAGATTGGGGCCGCACATTGAAGCCTTGAGCCACGAGCCGCGGCCCGCCGGCGTGACGAAGCTAAACACGAGTGCCGGCGACGAATACCGGATTCGCGTCGGCCACTATCGCGTGATTTATCAGATCGAGGACTACGCCCTCATTGTGCTCGTCCTGCGTGTTGGCCATAGGCGCGAGGTTTACCGTTGACCCTCGACCGCCGATTCGGGCTTGCCCTGGGGCGCGCCGTGAATGGTGGACCGGGGCTAGCTCGACTCACTCCAAACCCGTCGCCTCCAACCCGCGTTAGGTGGTAATGCGACGGTCGTGAAGATCCATTACGTACAGCTTCTCGTCAGCGGTTTGAATCCACAGCCTATTGGCGCCCGTCAACATACGGGCCGGCCGAGCGACTCGCTTGGCCTTTCGGGCGAGCCCGAAGGGCGGAGAATCCCGGTTGAGGAGGTCAGTGGGCACGCGGCGATACTTCCAGATGAATCCACTCGGTGTAGGAATCACCCCTGGAGAGCTCTCCTTCAATTCCATTCTTGAAGCAAAGATCTTCCCTAGTTCGCGTTTGCTCAATCCCCAATCGTCCGCAAGGGGGTTGAACAAGATTTGGGGTTCAGCGGCCGCATGAATCTGTGTCCATCGGTCGCCGTGAATTCGCATCGAAAAGTAGGTGCCGTGCGTAGCGGTCACGTCGACCCACTGGTCGTACTGGACGCCAAAGGCGCCAAGAAGGGGGCTAAGCACGACGGCCTGGTACAGGCCCCCTACTGAGGGAACAGAAACCGTACCTACCGCCTGAGAGACAAGATCAACTGCCAACATTGCGCCAAGTTCGAGGCCGAGTCGGCTCGAACCTGCTTCGACGGCATGGGCGACCACCTCCTCAGCTTTTTGCTGATCGAGGAAGTCTCTCACCTCGGTGACAGCGCCGCTCCCGAACAGGCCGAGGTTGGCGAAGCCAGAGGGAGCAAGCGATGGGGTTGGGCTCAATTGCAGCGCGAAGGATTGCACCAGACCTGGGAGACCCTCTAGCCGGCCCCTCGGGTCAACAAAACTCACAACCAGACTGGTCGCACAGACGTCCCGATTGGGACGTGGGGTAGACATCGCCATTCTCAAAACCGCTTCGATGTCGATGAGGGCGCCGACCCCCTGACGATGTACTAGGCCCTCCAGATTCCTGACTCCTGAGACCGCGTACTCGACATCACCAACAATCCCGACGATGACATCTTGTGCTATCACGAAGATTTTCTGACAGACGTCTTCATAGCCTAGGGAGCCGTCTCCGTGTTCCCAAGTCAGCCTGCAGTCGGCGACCAGAACAGCAGAGTGGGCCATCTGAAAAGTCGAGAGAATTGTCATTTTCTAAACCTCGTAGTTGGGTGGCGTGACACTATACCCCCGCGAACCTGGGTTCGTGCGGCTCGAATTGTCCTTAGGCATGCACCCACATCCGCGGGCGCTACGCGCAGCCTGAGCTAACCCGTATCTTCCTGCGCCTTTATCCGCACTTGTTGTAGCCGCAGCTGCGGCACATCAGGCAGCCCTCGGCGTACGTCAGCAAGGCGCCGCAGTCGGGGCAGCCCAGGCCGCTATCCTCGCGGACGGCTGACTCCATCTCGGCGTAGCCGGCGGGGCCGACGTTCTCGGGATCGGGCAACACCGGGATCTTTTCCGTCATGAGCGGCGCCTCGGCGGCGATAGTTATCGCCGGATAGGAGTGGCCGTTGCCGTTGACGCCCAGGTTGAACTTCTTGTCCAGCCAGCGATAGATGTAATCCAGCAGAGAGGTCGCCGTTGGGATGGCGGGGTTGCCCGTCATGCCCGAAGGCTCGAACCTGGTGTTCTTCATCTTGCGCACGATGTCGGCCAGCGGCACGCCGTATTGCAGCGCGACCGAGGTCAGCAGGGCTGAAGCGTCCATGAGGCCGGCGACCGTAGAGCCCTCGCGGGAGATGTTGACGAAGATCTCGCCGGGCGAGCCGTCGTCGTAGAGGCCGACCGTCAGGTAGCCTTCCTGCTCGCCGACGCGGAACTTGTGGGTGATCGAGGGGCGCTCATCGGGGAGGCGGCGGCGCTTGGGGGCCGGCGCAGAGCCTGGGCCGGGCGACGCGGGCGTCGTCCCTACAGCGTCGACAAAGGTCGCCGGCTCGTCCTTCTTCGTGTGGGAGAGGACCTGCCAGTCGCGCGAGCCATCGCGGTAGATGGTGATGCCCTTGCAGCCGGTCTTGAAGGCCAGCGTGTAGGCCGAGCGAATGTCGTCGATCGTGGCGGAGTGCTTCAGGTTGATCGTCTTCGAGACGGCCAGGTCGGTGTACTTCTGGAAGGCGGCCTGCATCCTGATGTGCCACTGCTCCGGGATATCCATGGCGGTGACGAAGAGGCGCTGGACGTCCTCGGGGATGTCGGAGCGGCCCTGGATCGAGGCGCCGCCGGCCAGCTTTTCCATGAGGTCGGCGCTCCAGAAGCCGCGCTCGCGGGCAACCTCCTGGAAGGCGTCGGCGATCTCGGGCAGGACGGTACCATCGCCCATCGTGCGGTAGTGGGCCAGCGAGAATAGCGGCTCAATGCCGCTGGAGGCGCCGGCGATGATGCTGATCGTCCCGGTGGGCGCGATACAGGTGCGGGTAGCGTTGCGCATCGGCTTCGCGCCGGGCTGGTCGAAGGCAGAGCCCTCGAACCAGGGGAAGGCGCCGCGCTCCTGGCCCAGCTCCATCGACATCTCGTTCGACTCGTGAGAGATGAACGACATCAGGGTCTCGGCCAGCTCGATGGCCTCTTCGGAGTTGTAGGGGATCGAGCGCTTGATCAGAAGGTCGGCCCAGCCCATGACGCCGAGCCCGATCTTACGGTTGCCGTCGACGGCGTCGCGGATCTGGGGGAGGGGGAAGTTGTTGGTCGTGACCACGTTGTCGAGGAAGCGGGTCGTCAGGCGGACGACATCGCGCAGGTGCTCCCAGTCCATCTCCCGGCGCTCTGCATTCCAGAACCTGGCCACGTTGATCGAGCCAAGGTTGCAGGCTTCCCAGTCGAGCAGGGGGACCTCGCCACAGGGGTTCGTCGACCAGAGGTAGCCCTTGTGGGGCGTAGGGTTGTCGCGGTTGATCGTGTCAATGAAGACGAGGCCGGGGTCGCCGGTCTTCCAGGCCGAGGCGACGATCTCCTCGAGGATCTCGCGGGCGCGCAGCGTCCCCACGACCTGCTTGGCCTGGGGGTCGTCGGACGGCTCGTAGAGGTTGTACTCCGTGTCCTGCTCGTAGGCCTTCATGAACTCGTCGGTCATGGCCACCGAGATGTTGAAGCGCGTGATCGACTGGCCGTCGTCCTTGCAGTGGATGAACTCTTTGATGTCGGGGTGGTGGACCGAAAGGATGCCCATGTTGGCGCCGTCGCGCTTCCCGCCCTGGGTGACCATGCGCGAGACATCGTCGTAGTGCTGGAGGACGGAGACGGGGCCGCAGGCCTTGCCGTGAGTCGTGGCGATCGGCGAGCCCTTGGCACGCAGCCGCGAGAAGGAAAACCCGGTGCCGCCACCATACTTCTGGACCATGGCGGTCGCCTTGGCGCTGTCCATGATCGAGTCCATCGAGTCGTGGACGGGCAGGACGAAGCAGGCGGAGAAGGTGCCGCGGCCGGTGCCGGCGTTCATCAGCGTCGGCGAGTTCGGCATGAAGTTGAGGTCGGCCATCATGTCGTAGAAGCGGCGGGCCCAGTGGTCGCGGTCGGTTTCGGGCTCCGCGATGGCGTAGGCAACGCGCCAGAGCAGTTCTTCAGGCGTCTCGATGATCTTCCCGCCGTCGCCCTTCTGCAGGTAGCGTCGTTCGAGGACAACGCGCGAGTTGTCCTGGATAGCGACTGGCTTGAGTCCCTCGCGGGACGGGCTGACGCCGGGATTGCCTGTTTCGAGAACCATTTTTGAGAGTCCTTCCTTAGAGATGCTAGAGACACGTTGAACAATCCAGGCACAAAATAGCCTGCTTACGACCCGTAAAGTTATGCCGAAAGGCTAGGGTTCGGGGGATAGACCGCTATTTACGCCTTTTGCCGGCGTCGTCTCGCTTCCCTCGCCAGGCGCCGTCCTGGTTGCGGTCACGCTCCTGCGTCCCGCCGCCTGGCTTCGGAACTCGTGGAACCTTTCCTGGTCCGCCTTTTGCAGGCATTTGCCCCCTCGCTTTCTTACGCCACAGCCGCTGCAGCGTCGACGTTTTGGCGGGGCCGGAGCCCCATGCGCCGGTCGAACTCGGCCAGTCGAGTCATCGCCGTGCGCTCTTCCTGGTAGATCCGCTCGAGGGAGGAGTCATCGAAGGGTTCTGCCAGCACGACCCGCATCAGCCGCGAGTCCGCCTTCTCCCACATCTCGAATAACTCTCCCCGTTTCGCCCAATCGACCGTTGTCATTGCGGAGTCTCCTTGCCTGGTTTCGATTGCCACGGCGAATACCGCCGTCAAATCGCGATTCATGGGTCGCTGCAGTCCCGGGTGTAGCCGCAGTTGCGGCAGATGATCTTGCAATGCAGCTTGAGCACGCGCTCGCTGAGGCAGAGATCGCAGCGCATCCTAACCTCTGGCCCGCTTCAACTGGGGCGGCTCCGAGGGGCGGCCGCGGCCCGACTTGCGGACGAGCTTCTTCGCTACCTCTCGGCTGCGGCCGGAGAGGCTGGCGAGCTCATCCTGTGGGAGAAGTGGCAGCTGGTTGGCCGAGGGCGGGGTCGGTCGGCCAACCGGCGCTGCATTCTCAAGCGCGGCGAGGGCCTCTCTGAGGTCCTCGACGTCCGCGAAAGAGCGATAAACGGAGGCGAAACGGATGTAGGCGATCTCGTCGAGCTGGCGCAGGCGCTCCATGACCAGCTCGCCGACATAGGTGCTGGGCACCTCGGCGACGCCATGACTGTTGACGGCAGCCTCCACGTAGTCCGCCAGGCCCTCGATGGCGCTGGCGGGCAGCGGCCGCTTCTCGCAGGCGCGGCGTAGCCCAGAGAGCAGCTTCTCGCGGGAGAACTCCTCGCGCCGGCCGTCCTTCTTGATGACGTGAGCACCGGCCAATTGAACCTTTTCGTAGGTTGTGAAGCGCCTGCCACAGCCGGTCGCCAGGCACTCGCGGCGGCGCCGCACGCCATCCTCGCCGGTGCGCGAATCGATGACTTTGGTCTCCTCGAAGTAGCAGAAAGGACAGCGCATATTTTCCCTTTGGGAGCCAACGCTAGCACCACAATTGGTGGCCTGTCAAGACCTTAGCACAAGATATTGTGTTGCGGAGAGATTTTTGACCATGACTACGCCGCGTAAGAGAATGCCTGCACAGGAGCAGCGATCAGGGGCCCCCGCATGGCGCGCAGCTTCAGGCGTTGCGTCCTGTCCCTCAAATTTCTAGGCCAGGAAGAGAAACATGACGCCAACGACAACGCGGAGCCGACGCCGAGCCGTCGCAACATTCTGCGGGCTGATAGCCGCAACGGCCTTCGCCATACTTCTTCTGGGCACCGGGACAGCCTCAGCCGGCCCGGGCGTGCCGGTCGTCCTGGATGTAAACACCAAAATCGCCACCTGCCAGGTCTATGCCTCCCTCGAGACGACCGCCGGGTTCCAGGAGCAAACGTTCATCGGCGCCGGTCAACTTACGAGCACGACGACTGACCCTGAAGGGGTGTTCGCCCAGATCAGCTGGGAGGACTGCGAGTTCGGCAGCAGGGTGCATGGTGAGCTACGCGTCGCGGGCCTGCTGGTGGCCGCCGGGAGCAACCGCCTGCCTGCACCCGTCATCTTCCTGGACACCAGCGATGATGGTGGGTTCTGCTTCCCCTTCTGCTTGCGGAACACCGGCGGCGATGACCCGCTGGACGAACCGAGTGGTGACTACACAGCCCGTCTGAAGGTCCGGGCCAATCCTGCCTGCCCGGCCTTTGGCTCGCTCTTCCTGGTCCGGCTGGAAGATTTGTCCGGCGACTTCGCCTTTTGGGGCGCGAGCAAAGCCAAGAGTACGGGACGCTTTAACCTCGTGCAGCCGGCCAACCTCGATGACGGATTATTAGCGACGGCAACGCTAGACCACCTGAACTGTCCCGCCGGGGCCAGAGTACGCATCGCCTACAGGCTCGACGGAGTCTTCTATGGCGGCGGCTTTTCCACCGGGGGGATACAACTGATGGCCGGCGACGACTGTCTTTGCCCATGAAGGAGCCTGGCCCCTGAAGCGCGATGAAGTAGACACCCCGGCGCTGCTGGTCGACCTCGAGGCGATGGAATACAACATCGCCACGATGGCCGAGTACTTCGCCGGGCGCCCGGCGAACTTGCGGCCGCATTTCAAGACGCCCAAGTGCGCGGAGATTGCCCGCCGCCAGGTGGCAGCGGGGGCGATAGGCATCACCTGCGCCAAGCTGGGCGAGGCCGAGGTCGCGGTCGAGGGTGGGATCCAATCGATCCTTATCGCCAACCAGGTTGTCGGTGAGCTGAAGATCCGGCGGCTGCTGGAGCTCCTACCGCGCGCTGAGGTGATCGTCGCGGTCGAGAACGAAGAAAACGTGCACGAGCTGGCCGAGGCGGGGCGGGCGGGGGGCCGCATGCCGCTGGTGGTTATTGAGGCGGACGTCGGCATGGGCCGCTGCGGCACACGGACCCCCGCGGAGACCGTACGCCTGGCAAAACGGATTACTGAGGAAGGCCTCGGCTACCGCGGGATCATGGGCTACGAGGGCCACAGCGTGCTGATCGCCGACGCCGAGCAGCGCGTCGAAAAGGCGACGCTGGCCATGGACGTCCTGCTGGAGCACGTGGAAGCGCTGGCGGAGAGCGGGCTGGCGGCGGAGATAGTCAGCGCCGGGGGGACGGGGACCTACGACCTCACCGGTGACCGGTCGGGTATCACGGAGGTCCAGGCTGGGTCCTATGTGTTTATGGACGGGCTCTACAGCCACGTGCGGCGCGATGCACCTTTCCGTCCGGCGCTTTCGATCCTCAGTACGGTAATTGCACGGCACGACAACGACGCCATTGCCGATGTCGGGATGAAGTCGCTGACCAACGAGTTCGGCCCGCCGCGGGGCAAGACCTCGAAGTTCAAGGTCTCGTCGCTCTCAGAGGAGCATGCCCACCTCGACCTTGAAGCGGAGGACCTGATAAAGCCCGGCGACAGGATTGAGATCTACCCGAGCCACAACGACACCACGATCAACCTCCACGAGGAGTACTACGTGCTGCGGGGTGACGAGGTGGTGGACGTGTGGAAGATCGCCGGGCGGGGGAAGTTCCGCTAGAGTACACACTTCTATCAACGTTGTGTAAGATTGTCCAACAATGCGGTAGAGTGCAGATACTCATGGACGACGAGCTTGATGACGGGTTGGAGCGCCTAGCCAGGAAGCAAAAAAGATCAAAGTCTGAGCTCGTCCGCGAGGCTGTGAGGGCAGTGGTCGATCCCCTCTGATGGCCTACGCCGGGTCGATGTCTTTCGAACCAGAGCCGATCGATTGATGTCGTCTACAGGCCTTGAAGCATGAAAAGAGTCCAGATCCTGCTCGATGACGAGACCCACGAGGCGCTCAGACGCGAAGCGCGGCGGCTGCAGCGCTCGGAGTCAGATCTCGCTCGCGAAACGCTGGCCGAGCGCTTCCGGCCTCTTCCTCCCCTCGAAGAAGACGCTATCTGGAAGATGCGGGGAATAGCCGACTTCGAGCCGGTCCGAGAGATCGACGGCTGACTCCCACTGGCCCATAAGGCTTCCTTACGCCGCGTCTATACACAACATTACCAATGGTGTGTATAGTTGACTGGATGAGACGGGTTCAGATCTTGTTGGATGAACAGCTCGATGACTTATTGGAGTTCGAGGCTCTTCGGCAGGGCCGCTCGAAGTCGGACCTTGTTCGCGCCTCGCTGAGACGAGAGATAGCACCGCTTCCACCTATCGAAGAGGATCCCCTGTGGGAGATCGTGGGCATGGTCGACATGGAGCCCGTAGAGGACATCGATGAGTTTCTGTACGGATGATCTTTGTCGACACGTCCTTTTGGATCGCCGTCCAGGCACCCAGGCAAAGGCTTCACCAACAGGCGGTGCAGCTCTTTCGCCAGGTGCAACGACCGCTCCTGACGACCAATCTCGTTCTTGGTGAGAGCTGGACTGTCATTGTCCGGCGCGCCGGGCATCACAACGGTCTCCGGCTGCTCGACCGCCTGACGACGACGATGCGCCTGCGAATCGTACCCGTCAGTGATTCACTAGAGGCAGAGGCCTGGAGATGGCTGCGACGGCATGACGAACGTACCTACTCTTTCGTTGACGCCACGAGTTTTGCCGTAATGCGATCCCTGGATATACAGGAAGCACTGGCTTTCGACGAAGACTTCTCGGCGGCCGGATTTACCGAACTTCGAGCTTAATAGGAGCGAAGTTGGCTGACTTTACGACCAAGCAACTGCAGGTCAACGGGCTGGACTTCAACGTCCTCGACGAAGGCGACGGGGCCCCCGTGCTCCTGCTCCACGGTTTCCCGGACTCCTGGCGACTGTGGCGCCACCAGGTGCCGGCGCTCCTCGACGCGGGGTTCCGTGTCATCGCACCCGACCAGCGTGGCTTCGGCGAATCGGCGAAGCCGCAGGAGGTCGAAGCCTACAGTGCCGACAAGCTGCTGGGCGACCTGCTGGGCATCCTCGACCAGCTTGGCGTGCCGAAAACGCACGTCGTGGGGCACGACTGGGGCGGGGCGATGGCCTGGACCATCGCCGGCCTCGTGCCGGACCGCGTCGACCGGTTGGTCGCGATGTCGGTGCCGCACCCACAGACGCTCTTCAGCTCCGTCCGCCAGTACGCGCTGTCCTGGTACATGCTCATGTTCCAATACCCCTTCGCCGAGGAAGTCCTGATGCGCGACGACTGGAAGCTGATGCGCGAGTGGGGGGGCAACGCCAAGGACATCGACGTCTACATCAAGGACCTTTCCCGGCCGGGGGCGCTCACCGCGGGCCTGAACTGGTACCGTGCGGGCGCGCGGCCCGAAGCCCTCTTCAGGGTTGGCGATGCCTTCGTCTTCCCGTCGGTCAAGGCCGACACCCTCGGCATCTGGAGCAGCGGCGACGCCTACCTGCTCGAGGACGGTTTCCTGGAGACGGAGAAGCACATCGAGGGCAGCTGGCGATATGAACGGATTGATGAAGCCAGCCACTGGATGCAGCTGGACCAGCCGCAAGCCGTCAACCGGCTGCTCGTAGACTTCCTGACGTAGCCGGCTTCGCGGAGAAGGAACTCCTACCCGGCCGAAAGGTCAGGATAGAGCGGCGACCCCACCTTCATAAAGCGCAGCTGCATCAGCATCTCGGCGACGCGCGCACCGTCGTTGCCCTGGAGCCAGGACTCGAACCAGAAGTATTCGCTCTTCGGGCTCTGGCCACGGCCCACTATCTTCCCCGCTACGTCGTAATCCTGGCCAACCAGAGCCGGGCCGTTGACGTGGCGAATCTCGATGGCGCCGAAGAGGCCCACCGCCTTACGGATGCTGGAGTAGATACCCGACGCGGGCCGGTCGTAGAGCATGTGGACGAGGGCTGCCGGCGATACGACCGCCCCTCCCCACATCGACTGCTCATACTCCTCGAGGCGGTCGGTGATGACCTCCATGCGCCGTTCGTGGTAGCCCCGGTCTAGCGTAATATTGCCGCTACCCGTGTCATCGCCGACGTTGACGCCATCGAGGATGCGGTACTCGCCCTCGGCGTAGCGGTTCAGGTCGCGCGAGCGCAGGAAGCTGGGGCCCTCGGGGTTTCCGGCGCCGGCCGAGCCTTCGGCCACCTTCATGCCATCTTCGCGTTCGATCCAGGCCTCGACCTGGGCGTCCTGCAGCTTATCAGGCTGGCGAATGAAGGCACGCACAGGCTCGCCATCGGTCGTGGGGTTGAGGTAGTTGAGCGAGAGGCTCCCGCGTTCGAACCACGCAGGACCAAAAGCCTGCACGAGTAGCGGCGGGAAGAGGTCAATGTGATAGGAGCCGGCAACGGTTCCGCCACGGAAGCCGACGCGCTGGGCGATCTCATCGTTGTGGATGCTGCTGGTGGCGCCATCGGGGTTGCGGGTGTGCCTGAGCCCACCGTTGATCACGCCATTCTCGACTCGGATGTCGGTCTCGGATGCTTGCACCATTGTGGCCTCCTCTCGGTCCTTGGGCTCCGAGTTTAATTGCAGGCCGGGAAACAGGCGCGGGGCGAGGGCCCCGAGGTGTGGGCACCGTCCCTCGAGACCTGATCAAAGAACCGTTGGCGCTCGGATCGCGGATTCGAATCGTCGAGTCGGCGTAGGGGCAGATTGCCGGCGAAAACGCATCCCGCCTCCGAATCCAAGAGCCATCTGCCCTACGGAGTCGGTATGAGCACGGCCGTTCGTCGGCGCGCTGGACTGGATTGCTGCCGGGTCCTCGTGCTCACGGCCGGATCCGCGGTTCAGGCTGTGGATTAAGGCAGGCGCCGTGGGGCAGAAGGCTGCTCGATAACCAATCCAGTCTCGGAATCGGCCGGCCATCTGCCCCTACAAAATCCAGACGTCGGCGTGATCGACCGAACCACCTCTATCGCGGTTATGCCGCGGCCTTCGCGATGAAGGCGAGGGCTTTCGCGGCGAACTCGTGGCCGGCGGCCGGCTCGTGCAGCTTTCCCGGCCAGAGCCGCAGCTCGCCTACTTCGGCCTCGGGGACGAAGTGGAGGAAGACGCTCTGCATCTCGGCCCAGCCGGCCATCTGCACAGCAGGCTCCAGGCTCAGGGTCGGGGCGGTTATCAGTGGGCCCTCGTGGACGAGGCTCAGGTCGTTGAAGGAGCGGCCGATCTTCGCAGCGACGCGCCAATCGATGTCGTCGTCTACCTCGCGGGTGAAGTGCCTGATCTCCTCCTCGCTGGCGCCGGCCATGAAGGTCTGCATGGTCTGGTAGCCGCCCTGTGGCGAGTGGCTGGCCAGGCCGACCACCTCGACGGCGGCGGCCAGGTCGACGAGGCCGAGGGCGCGGAGCGTGGCCGGCGGCGCCAGCATGCCACCGGTGACAAACGAAGCCGCAGGCCGGCGGCCGACGGCCATCATCGCCACGGCTGCTGTCGAACCGGGAGTCAGCACGTGTGTGCCCGGCTCGATCGCCTCGCAGAGGTCGTCAACGGCCGCCTCCCAGGTGGGGGGCCGCTTGCGCCCGCCCTTGACCGAGGCCCAACTGAAGATCGCCACCTGGTGCTCGCTCCGGACGTCGTCGAGGGCGGCGTGCATGGCCGGGAGGATGTCGCAAACGCGAGGGGAGAACTGCCAGCTGGGGACGAAGAGGACGCGGGCCATCGCCTCGATGGTAGGGAAAGCAGCGCCACCTCTTCGCTTGCCCGAGCGGAGATGGGAACCTAGCATCCAAGCTCTCATGACTGTCATTCCCAACGGAAAGCTCCCTACGCGACTCCTGGAAGAAGTCCTGGCGGGGCAGGAAGCGCCGCCATCGGTGCTGCTGGGGTCGGGAATCGGCCGCGACGCGGCGGTGCTCGACCCGGGCGGCGACCTGATCGTGGCGGCGGCGGATCCGATCACCTTTGCCGGGGAGCGGCCGGCACACTACGCCCTGCAGGTCAATGCCAACGACGTGGCCGTGATGGGAGCCAGGCCGGCCTGGTTCCTGGCCACGGTCTTACTGCCCAAGGGAACGACGGATGACGAGGTTCGCGAGCTGTTCGCCGACCTGCGGCGGTCGTGCGCCGAAACTGGAGTGTCGCTGGTCGGCGGGCACACCGAGGTGACCTCGGCCGCCGCCCATGTCGTGATCGCCGGGACGATGCTTGGCGTATTGGCGAAGGGAAGGCTGCTCGACGCGGGTACCGTCCGCGCGGGCGATGAACTCTGGCTGGCGGGGCCGCTGGCTATAGAGGGGACCGCCATCCTCTGCCGCGAGGCGGCGGATGAGCTGAGGGCCGCCGGCGTCGATGAAGCCACGATCGCCGCCGGCGCCAGACTGCTGGATGACCCGGGAATCAACATCGTCGCCGCCGCGTTGTTGTTGA
>JBBDXC010000009.1:0-69834 GCA_040902555.1 Dehalococcoidia bacterium | reverse complement strand
GCCGCGGGGGGGGCGGCGGCGACCTGCCCGGACGTCGTGGCTATGCATGACCCGACCGAGGGGGGCCTTTCGGGCGCGCTCTACGAGATGGCATCCGGCGCGGGGTTAGGGATCGCAATTGAGGCAGCGGCCGTCGTCGTGGCGCCGGAGACTGAGGCGGTCTGCGCCGGCCTTGGCCTCGATCCGTGGGGGCTTTTGGCCTCGGGATCGCTGCTCGTCGCGGCGCGGCCGAGCGTGACGTCTGAGCTCGAGTCCGCCGTCGGCCCGCTGCTCGCTCCCGCGCGAAAGATCGGGGTCTTCGAGGACGGGTCGGGCGTCACGTTGATCGGCGACGGAGGCGGCGCGGTGCCTGTCTTCATCCGTGACGAGCTGGCGCGTTTCCTGGAGCGCCGCACCCAACGATGAATCCGGTTTTGGCCCCCTGACCTATATTTAGGTAGTTCAAGCTCCGGAAGACGCTAGAGAAGGATTGCCCGTGCCGACCAAGAAACCCGCTACCCTCGGCGAGCTCCGCGCCAGCGGATACAAGAAGAAGACCGTGCGCGAGGAGCTGCGCCAGAACCTGATGGGCAAGATCAGCGCGGGCGAGCGGCTCTTCCCCGGCATCGTCGGTTACGACGACACTGTGATCCCGGCCATCGAGAACGCCATCCTCTCGGGCCAGGACATCGTCTTCCTGGGCGAGCGCGGGCAGGCCAAATCGCGCCTGATCCGGGCGCTGGTCTCACTGTTGGACGACGAGATTCCTGCCGTAGCGGGCAGCGAGATCAACGACGACCCATTCAACCCGATCTCCCGCTTCGCCCAGGACAAGATCGGCCGCGAGGGCGAGGAGACTGAGATCACTTGGCTGGGGCACGACGAGCGCTACGGTGAAAAGCTAGCCACGCCGGACATCACGATCGCCGACCTGATCGGCGAGGTCGACCCTATCAAGGTCGCCGAGGGCCGCTATCTCTCGGACGAGCTGACGATCCACTACGGTCTTATCCCGCGCAGCAACCGCGGCATCTTCTGCATCAACGAGCTGCCAGACCTGGCCGAGCGTATCCAGGTCGGCCTGCTGAACATCATGGAAGAGCGCGACGTCCAGATCCGCGGCTACCGCGTGCGTCTGCCACTGGACATCTTCGTCGTAGCTAGCGCGAACCCCGAGGACTACACCAACCGCGGCCGCATCATCACCCCGCTCAAGGACCGTTACGGCGCCCAGATCCGCACGCACTACCCGAAGACGATCGAGGGCGAAATCGAAATCATGGAGCAGGAGCGGCGGTCGTGGGAGGCCGGCGACTTCGTGGTTACGGTGCCGCAGTACATGAAGGAAATCGTCGCCGAGATCACGCGCATGGCGCGGCGCAGCCCCGACATCAACCAGCGCTCAGGCGTCTCAGTCAGGGCCTCGATCACGGACTACGAGAGCCTCCTGGCCAACGCGCAGCGCCGCGCCATCCGCCTCAGCGAGAAGGAAATCGTGCCGCGGGTCAGCGACCTGCCGTTTCTCATCCCCTCCCTCTCCGGGAAGCTGGAGTTCGAGACAGTCGAGGACGGCCGTGAAGAGCAGATCATCGACAAGCTGATCCAGGGCGCCGTGCACAGCGTCTTCAACCGCTACTACAACATCGGCGAGCTGGAAGAGATCGTCGTCCGGTTCAAGGCGGGCTTCTCGGCCGAGGTCGGCGCCGACGTGGCGGCGAAGGACTACAAGAAGCTGCTGGAGGCCGTCGAGGGCCTACCGGCTGCCGTGGACAAGGTCGCCGCTGGAGCCAAGCAGGGCGAAACAGCCGCCGCCGTGGAGTTCGTCCTGGAGGGGCTGCACCTGAACAAGCGGCTGAACAAGGACAAGCTCGCCGGCCGCGTGCAGTACCGAGGCTGAAACCGGGCAATAGCGAGAACCCACTTGTGACGAGTAAGACACGTCTCGAATACAACGAGGAGGGTGACGTCCTGTACGTGGTCCTCCACGACAAGCAAGTCGCTCGCTCAAAGTGCGTTGATAACCTGCGCACCATCGATTATGGCGAGGACGGCAGTGTCGTCGGGTTGGAGTTCGTATCCGCCAGCAGCGGCATAGACCTGTCAGACATGCCTTCTTCTGAGACCGTAGCCGAGCTGATCGGCGAAAGCGGTCAGAAGTTCCCAATCTTCGCCTAACCAAGCCACCCCGAAGCGTGCCCATTTCGGGTGGGGCGTGTTAGCCTACGCGCCGTGGCCCCTGACCCCGCAACCCTGGAGCGCATCCACGAGGCCGTCCGCCGCCATTGGGGCTACGACAACCTGCGGCCCCTCCAGATCGAGGCGATAGAGGCGGCGCTCGGCCGCCGCGACTCCCTTACGGTCCTGCCCACAGGCGGCGGCAAGTCGCTCTGCTACCAGGTGCCGCCGCTGTTGACCGGGCGGCTGACGGTGGTGGTGTCGCCGCTGATCTCCCTGATGAAGGACCAGGTCGACGGGCTTTTGCTCAACGGCTACCCGGCCCGCGCCCTGAACAGCGAGATGGGCCCGGAGGAGGTGCGAGAGGCTGAGCAAAGGATCCTCTCCGGTGAGGTCAAGCTGGTCTTCGCCGCCCCGGAGAGACTCGTCTCGAACCGCTTCCTGGCGCTGATCGAGCGGGCGGGCGTTGACTCCTTCGCCATCGACGAGGCGCACTGCATCAGCCAGTGGGGACACGACTTCCGGCCGGAGTACCGCCAGCTGGCCGAGCTGCGCCAGCGTTTTCCGGAGGCCAGCCTCCACGCCTTCACGGCCACGGCCACGCCGCGCGTGCGCGACGACATCGTCGCCCAGCTGCGGTTGCGCCAGCCGGCGGTCCTCGTCGGCGACTTCGACCGGCCCAACCTGACCTACCGCGTGCTCGTCCGCAAGCAGCGCGAGGAGCAGGTCATGGAAGTCCTCAACCGCCACCAGGGCGAGGCCGTGATCATCTACTGCCTGAGCCGTCGTGACACGGAAGAGCTGGCGGCGGAGCTCCGCGCGCGCGGCGTCGACGCCGGCTCCTATCACGCCGGCATGGCCGGTGGCGAACGCCGGCGGGTGCAGGAGGCCTTCTCCCAGGAGCGGCTCAACGTGATCGTTGCCACGGTGGCCTTCGGCATGGGCATCGACCGCAGCGACGTGCGCTGTGTGATCCACGCCACCCTGCCCAAGTCGATCGAGCACTACCAGCAGGAGACCGGGCGGGCCGGCCGCGACGGCCTGCCCGCCGAATGCGTCCTGCTCTATACCAGCGGTGACGCGGGCCGCTGGGCGCGGCTGCTGGAAGGCTCGCCCGACGAGCAGTTCGCACTTCTTCGCGAGATGACGGCCTACGCCAGCTCGTCGACCTGCCGGCACAAGGCGCTGTCGGCCTATTTTGGGCAGAGCTACGGACGAGATAACTGCGACGCCTGCGACATCTGCCTCTCCGAGCTGACGGTGGTGCCAGGCAGCGCCGAGATTGTACGACGGATCCTGCAGGGCGTGTTTGACCTGGATGAGCGCTTCGGCGGGCGCCAGGTCCGCGATGTCCTGCGCGGGCGGCCCACGCAGAAGGTGGTGGCGGCGGGACACAACCGGGCCGCCAGCTACGGGGCCCTGCAGGAACTGAGCAGCGAGGACCTTGCGTCCTATATCGCTCAGCTGGTTGACCAGGGTGTCCTCAGCGCCGCCGGCGGGGGCTACCCCACGCTCTCGCTGAGTGATCGCGGGCGAAGCATCCTCGCCGGGGAAGCTGAGGTCTTGCTCCACGGCCGGCCGGATCAGCGGAGACTGAGAAGGTCGGCGCCGGTCATGGCGCCGGCCGACGACGGGCTCTTCCGACACCTGCGCGAATGGCGGCGCGATCTGGCCCGGGAGCGCGACGTCCCGCCCTACGTAATCTTTAGCGACATGACGCTGCAGGACATCGCGCGCAAGCGGCCGCGGTCGTTCGCGCAGCTCCTGACTGTCCGCGGCATCGGCCAGAAGAAAGCGTCGGACCTGGGAGAGAGCCTGCTTGCTGTTTTAAGGGGCTGGGAAGGTGCTGCAGCGCCGGCGGCCCCGCCGCCGCAACGGGATGTCACCGCGGCCGGGCCACCCCGCGCAGGCGCAGTCCCCGAGCAGGCCGCGATGGACATGGGTAGGAGAGGCGACGTCAGCGACGAACTGGTCCGCCAGATCGCGACCACCCGCCCATCGAATCTCGACGCCTGGGTCAGTCCGGCCGATGTGGCGGACGCCCGCACAGCTTTTGCCGAGCTCGGGATGCTGCGCCTAAAGCCCGTGCACGAAAGGCTCGGGGGCCGCTTGACGTTGGACGAACTCAAGCTGGTGCGCGCCTTCCTGTTGATGAACGAGCAGGCCTTAGACGGCGAGGAGCGAGAGGAAGCGGTTCTCTGAACGGTAGGGGCCGACGACCGCGAGGTTCAGCTTGTCGCTGGTCAACAGGCTCTCGGCCACGCGCAGCAGGTCATCCTCGGTTACGGCGTCGATCTTCTTGACGACTTCCTCCGGCGTGCGCACTTCTCCCCAGAGCAGCTCCTGCGCACCCAGCCAGCTGGCGACGCTGCGCGTGTCCTCCATGCGCAGCAGCAGTCGCCCCTTCGAGACCTCGCGGGCCTTCTGCAGCTCGGAAGGCGGGATACCCTCGCGCAGTTGGGTGAGCTCCTGGACGATGACCTGCAATGATTCAATGCCGTCCTCCGGATCGACAGCCGCGTAAACGGTGAAGGACCCGGAGTCGAGGTAGTTGGTCACGTAGGAGTGGACGTCGTAGACGAGACCGCGCTTCTCGCGCAGCTCCAGGAATAAACGGCTGCTCATCCCCTCGCCGAGGACCACGCTGAGCAGCGACATGGCGTAGCGGTCGGGATGCGTTGAGGAGACCCCACGCAGGGCGAGCGAGATGTGCGCTTGCTCGGTCTTCTTGTAGATCAGGCCGCAGCGGGGCTCGCTCTGGCCGTTGACCGCCGGGTACCAGCCGGCGACGGCGCGGCCCGGTAGCCAGTCGCTGGTGGCCTTCTCGACGGCGGCGACGACCTCGTCGTGCTCGACGTCGCCGGCGACGCTGATCACCAGGTTGTTGGGGGCGTACTGCCGGCTGAGGTAGGTCTGGGCCTCCTCCCGCTTGATCGACGAGACGGTCTCCTCGGTGCCGCCGACATCCCAGCCCAGGGGCTGGTCGGGCCAGACGAGGGAGTCGAGGAGTACTTCGCACTGCTGCGACGGTGAGTCGGCGACGCTGGCCAGCTCCTCGATGATGACCTTGCGCTCCTTCTCGAACTCCTCGGCGTCGAAGAGGGGCCTGCGCATCAGGTCGACGACGAGGTCGAGGGCTAGCTGGAAGTGGGCGCGGGCGACCTTGATGTAGTAGGTGGTGTACTCGCGGTCGGTGCCGCCGTTGAGGACGCCGCCGACGTTGTCGACCTCTTCAGAGATCTCGCGGGCGCTGGGCCGGCTCTGCGTGCCCTTGAAGCAGATGTGCTCGACGAAGTGGGAGATGCCGGCCTCGTCAGGGCGTTCGTAGCGGGAGCCGGCGCCGACGTAGGCGCTGACGGTCACCGAGCGGGTGTGGCGCATGGGTGCGCTGAGGACACGAAGGCCGTTGGCGAGTGTGGTTCGTTCAAACATTCATGTCGTAAAAGGAATCCCGCCGCCGGTGGGAGGACCCTCTGAAATTGTACAAGGCAAGATCGCCGGTCCTTGGGTCCGCGAAATGACGCCGCCCTCGGAGCAGGGTTCCGTTTAGCGCACTGCATTCGCCCACCTGTGAACGACGAGCACCTGCCCTCGCCGGTCAATCGCCTGCGCGGATCTTGTCGAGCACCAGGCGGTCGGTGGGGAAGGCCAGGGGCGGGAGAGCGTCGAGGGCGAAGAACTCGGCGCGGTCCAGGTCGTCGCCGGCGGCGAGTACACCACGTATCGTGCTGCCCCAGAACCAGATCCCGACGGTCTGCTTGTCGCGGTTGTGGAAATTGGAGTGGACGGCGCAGACTTCTCCCAGCTCGACATCGAGTCCCGTCTCTTCCTTGAACTCGCGGCGGGCGGCATCGCGCACATCCTCGTCCCACTCGACGTAGCCGCAGGGGATGCACCATTGGCCGGCGTAGCTGGTCGTGCGGCGACCGAGGAGGACGCGGCCTCCCTCGTCGCGCAGGACAACGGCGACGCCTACGGCCGGGTTGCGGTAGACGACGAAACCGCATGACGGGCAGACCGGCCGCGGGCGTCCGCTCACATCTCGCTCAGTCAGAGGCGAGCCACAGGCGAGACAGAAGCGTTCGACCAAAGGCCCACTCCAGAAGGGCAGCTAGACTCTCCGAGAGAATATCGTGACTGCCGAATCAGAGTCCGGGGAAAACGCCGGGCCACCCCCCAGCGACGACCAGCCTGAGCCTGCCCCAGCGCGGAGAGTGATCCGCAGGGATCGCGGCGAAGGCGCTTCTACTGTCAGCTCCGAGGACGGGAAGACGATTCGCCTGAACAGGCGCAGGAAGCCCGAGCCCTTGATGCCCGAGCTCGAGCTGCGCGAGATCCACCAGGGCACGCGACCCGGGACCAAGTTCGTGCGCTTGGAACGCAAGCCGACAACGCTAAAGCGCGTCGGCGAATCCACATTGGAGGCCACGCGGGAGGCCGATAAACCCCGGAGCTCGCTCGGCCGCGCCTGGCAGATTATGCGCAGGGTGGTCGTGGGTGCTCCCCTGGCCACGGCGAATGTCGTCCACGAACGCCTGAGCAAAGTCCAGGCGCTGGCCATCTTCTCCTCCGACGCACTGTCCTCCAGCGCATATGCCACCGAGGAGATCCTGCTTGTCCTGATCCTCGCCGGGTCGGGCGCTCTCAGCGCCTCGATCTGGATCAGCCTGGCGATCGCTGCCCTGCTGGTGGTCGTGGCTGTTTCCTATCGGCAGACGGTCCGCGCCTATCCCAACGGTGGCGGCGCCTATACCGTGGCGGCCGAGAACCTCGGAAGGATGCCTTCGCTGGTCGCCGCCTCATCGCTGACCATCGACTACATCCTGACGGTCGCCGTCTCCACGGCGGCCGGCGTGGCGGCTATCGTATCTGCCCTGCCGGAGTTGGCAGACATACGGATCGAGCTGGCCATTGCCTTCGTGATCCTCGTGACGATGCTCAACCTGCGCGGCATCCGCGAGTCGGGCACGATCTTCGCCATCCCGACCTACGCCTTCATGTTCAGCTTCGCGGCGATGATCGTGGTCGGGCTCGTCCGCGTGGCGCTGGACATGGGCCCCAACGAGGTCTCGGACCACCGGGCCGAGGACCTCGGAACCTCAGGCCTGGGCCTCTTCCTGGTACTCCGGGCTTTCTCCGCCGGTTCGACAGCCCTGACCGGGATCGAGGCCGTGGCCAACGGGGTGCCCTCGTTTAAGAAGCCAGAGCCCCAAAACGCTGCGATCACGCTGGCCTGGATGGCTGCCATCCTCTCGGTGTTGTTCGTCGGCGTTACCGTGGTGTCCAACCAGTTCGACGTGGCGCCGCGCGAAGACATTACGGTGGTGGCGCAGGTCGCCCTGGGGGCCTTCGGGGATAGCATCTTCTTCTACATCGTCCAGGCGACGACGGCCCTGATCCTGATCCTCGCGGCGAACACGAGCTTCAACAGCTTCCCGCGCATGGCCTCGGTGCTGGCCCAGGACGGCTACATGCCGCGCCAGTTCCAGTTCCGCGGCGACCGCCTGGCGTACTCCAACGGCATCCTCGTGCTCGGGGCGGCGGCTATCGGGCTTCTGCTCCTGTTCAGCGCGGACACGCACGCCCTGATCCCGCTCTACGCGGTCGGCGTTTTTGTGGGTTTCACCATCTCCCAGGCGGGCATGGTCATCCACTGGCTGCGCTCGCGGGAGGAAGGCTGGAGGGGCAGCCTCTTGATCAACGGCTCGGGGGCCATCGCCACCGGTGTTGTTGCTGTGATCATCGCGGGTACGAAGTTCACCGAGGGCGCCTACATCACGATCATCGCCATCGGCTTCTTCGTCGGGATCTTCTACCTCATTTATCGCCACTACCGCGAATTCGAGGTGGACCTGGCCACACCTCCGAACCTGCCGTCGCCGGCGGAGAAGCTGCTGAGCACGCAACGGGTGATCGTGCCGGTAAACAAGATCAATCGCGCGGTCTACTGGACGCTGGAGTACGCGCTTTCGATCTCGGACAACGTTACGGCCGTCCACATCGAGCACGAGGATGAAGAGACCGGCGACAACCTGCAGGCGCAGTGGGACAAGCGGATGGAGGGCATCCCGCTGGTGGTCATAGAGTCGCCGTATCGCTCCTTCGTGGCGCCCTTCCTGGCCTACCTCGACGCCCTCGGCACCGACCGCCCGGTGACGGTGGCCATTCCTCAATTCATCACCAAACACTGGTGGGACAACCTGCTGCACAACGGGACGGTGAGCCGCCTGCGTAAGGCCCTGAAGCGGCGCCGCTACACGGTCGTGGTTGACGTGCCCTGGCTGCTGAAGTCGACCAGGAGCGAGGAGCCCGAGAAGCCCGACCCGGTGGTGCGCTAGGGGGCGCTGGTCTCCTCGCGGCCGTAGTCGTCGGAGAGGCGGACTACGTCGAGAAGCTCGGGCGTGGAGACTTCGAGCACTTCGCAGTCCTCCAGCGCCACCAGGCGATGGACGACGCCTGGGCGCAGCCGCACCGACTCGGCCTGGCTGAGCAGCACGGCCCGCAGGTCATCCTTCGAAGGTCCGACGTGAAGCTCGGCGACCCCGCTGAGCAGCGTCATCGTCTCGTCTTTCTGCTCGTGGTACTGGAGGCTGAGGCGGCAGCCCTTGCGGATGAAGATGATCTTGCCGACGTACTGCTCGGTCTCGGCGTAGATCAGCTCGTGGCCCCAGGGCTTGTCCACACGGCGCACGGGCTCGGCGCCGACGATGACGGTGTCAGGCAATTCCGGCAAGCTTCAGGCCCTCCTCCAGCACCGGCTCGACGAGGTCGCGGCTGGGCACTTCGGTGTAAACCCGCATCAAGGGCTCGGTGCCCGAGAAGCGGATGAGGAGCCAGCCGCCACCCTCAAGGCGCCAGCGGTAGCCGTCGAGCTCGTCGTGGTCGACCACATGCCGCCCGGCTATGGACGACGGCTGCGCGGCCGCGACGGCGTCTTGAATTTGCGCCCGGCGCGCTTCGTCTAGGGCCACGTCGCGGCGCTGGTAGTGGTACTCGCCCACTTTGGCGTAGAGCTCGGCGAGGAGCAGCGAGGGCTTCTTCCCCGTCTTGACCATGAAGTCGAGGAAGTAGAGCGCGGAGAGCAGGCCGTCGCGCTCTGGGATGTGGCCGCGGAAGCCGTAGCCGCCGCTCTCCTCGCCGGCGATGATGGCGTCGCGCGAGGTCATCTCGGGGCCGAGAAACTTGAACCCGACCTTCGTTTCGATCAGGGGGACGTTGTAGATCTCGGCCAGCCGCTCGACCATCTGCGTGGTGGTCACGGACTTGACGATGGGGCCTCGCTCGCCGCGCACCTCCAGCAGGTAGTACGTGAGCAGCCCGAACACCTGGAGCTGGTCGAGGTAGCCACCCTTCTCGTCGATGATGCCGATGCGGTCGGAGTCGCCGTCGGTGGCGAAACCCACATCGTAGCCGCCGGCCGCCATGATGCTCATCGCCTCGGCGAGGTTGCGGTCGATCGGCTCGGGGGCCTGCAGGCCAGGAAATGCGGGGTTGATCTCTCCGTGGAGCTCCTCGACAGTCGTCGCGCCACCATGGAGGAGTCCAGAGATCCAACCCTGCCCCGTGCCATACATGGCGTCGTGGAGGATGCGCAGCCCTGAGTTGCGCAGCGCATCGAGGTCGACGAGGCCGGCGACGTGGGCGAAATAAGGCGCCTTGCCATCGATCCGGCTGACGAGGCCCCGTTGTTCTGCTTCGGCCAGCGCCATTTTCCGCACGGGTAGCCTCTCGGTGATGTCGGCGATCTCCTTCTCGACCCGGGTGATGATCTCGGGCGAGGCGCTGCCGCCGTAATCGGGCTTGATCTTGAAGCCGTTGTAAGGGGCGGGGTTGTGGCTGGCGGTGATGACGACGCCCCCAGCGGCCTTGTTGTTGACGATGGCGAAGCTGACCGCCGGCGTCGGAGCGAAGCTGTCGGTCAGGAGGACGCGGATGCCCTGCGCCGCCATCACCTCCGCGGTGGCGGCGGCGAAGCGCTCCGAGCCGAAGCGGGTGTCGTAGCCGACGACAACGCCGCGGCCGGCGATGCCCTCTTGCTGCAGATAGCGGGCGAAGGCCTCGGCGCAGACACGAACGTTCTCGAAGGTGTAGTCCTCGGCGATGATGGCCCGCCAGCCATCGGTGCCGAACTTGATCGGCGTGCTCACGCTGCTGGTACCGCTAGGCGCTCGGCGACGACGTTGAGGTCCTTGATGCTGTCCACGGCCTGCCAGTAGCGCTCGGTCTTGTAGCCCAGGAGGCGGCCCCGGCGGGCCAGCTCGGGGAAGGTGGAGTCCTCGTGGTCGCCCTCCTCGGGGCAGAGGGCAAAGAACTCGGGAGTCAGGACATAGACCCCGGCATTGAGCCAGTAGGGGAGCTGCGGCTTCTCGCGGAAGTCGCGTACCCAGCCACGGTCGTCGGTTTCGACGAGGCCGAAGGGGCTGACCAGCTTCGTCAGCATCACGGTAGCCGCGGCCCGGTTCCGCCGGTGCGCGTCGATGATCTCGGCCAGCGGCTGCTCGGTGATGATGTCGCCGTTGGTGCCGATGATCTCGATCTCATCCGCGGGCACCTGGGCGTAGCCGAGCTTCAGCGCGCCGCCGCGGCCGAGAGGGTGATCCTCGACGCTGTAGTGGGCACTGATCCCGAAGCGGGAACCGTCGCCGAAGTGGTCCTCAACCACCTCGGCCAGGTAGCGAGTCAAGAAAACCACGTCGGTCACGCCGCCCTGGCGCAGCCACTCGACGTGGTAATCGAGGAGGGGGCGGCCGTTGAGGGGGACCATGGGCTTGGGGACGGTATCGGTGTGCGGCCGCAACCGCTCGCCTTTTCCCCCTGCCAGGACGAGTGCGTACATCCCGCTCCTCAAAAGAAGATGCGCCGCACAAGGCGACGCCCCCGAATTATATCAACGTGACGCTAAGATTCCGGCGTCCCCGGCGCCTCGAGGCCGAAGCATTCGGCTGAGCGCCAGCGGCCACCCTCGAGCAGGAACTCCTGGACATCGGGCGGCTGGTTGGGGTCACGGGGGATCGGCTCGCCATCTTCGACAAGCGTGAAGTCTATCCGGGCGCGCACCCGCGCGGCGGAGATCACCTCGATGACCACGACGTCATCGACCTGGACACGCTGGGTTTCGATCTGCTCGCGGTTCGCCTCCAGGGCCCGTAGATAGTCGGCGCGGGCCACCAGGGACTGGCAGCGGGTGGTCAGGAAGTCGTCGTAAACGCGCTCGAAGTTGCCGGCGGCGAGGGCGTCGGCCAGGCCCTCAAGGTCGTCGGCGATGGCTGTCTCAAGCTCGTCGACAGACTGTGTCTCAGCCGCCGGGGTGGCGTCATCGTCGTCATCGCCCGTCAACCCGCAGCCTGCCAGCAGCAAGCTAGAAAAGAGGGCAAAAAGGGCGAATGGCTTCACCAAAGCGAGTATGGCAGCACCCGTTCTCCGCCGGCCGCGTTATGAACTGTAAGCCTTTGGTCGTTAATTACTGTGAGCCTTTAGAGAGGTGCTTTGGCTTGACTTGCCCCCAGCCCGACCTTCAAGATCAGCTTTGCTCCGCGCATTTCAGTGCGCCGCTCGCAACTACCAACCTGCAAAGGAGGGAGGGGACTTCCGGGTCCCCAAGGCGTAGCGCCGACACCATATGAATAAGACCAGGCGGTTCCCTGCCGCGCTTGGCCTGACTCTCATCGCCCTGCTAGTCGTTGCCACCGCCGTTGGCGCTGGCTTTATGGCGTCCCGTGGCGGGGCAGGCGACGTGGCCACCCAGGCCCACGGCACCGAAGCTACCAGCGAGGAAAAAGCTCCACACGCCACCCCCACTGCGGCCTCTAGCGTCGTAGAAGAAAGTGCCCCCGACGGCGAGGCGGGCCATGAGCTTATCTACGCCGAGTTCGGACGAAGCGCCGACCGCATCATGGCCTTCGACCCGGAATCGGGCGACGAGCGCGAATTGGCTTCCGTCCCCCACGCCGAGTCCTGGGGGATCACCGGCGGCGTCTCCTCTCGCGGCGATGTCGCCTTCCTGGCCCTGCCCGAGCTCAACATCGCCAACATGGACCTCGCCGCCGCTTCGAGCGCCGAGCTTTGGGCCATCGTTGACGGTGAGCTGAGCCCGCTGGCCAGCGGCTTCGACCTGCGCAGCCCGCCCGAGTGGAGCCCGGATGGCTCAGCGGTCGCGGTGCAGACCATCAACTATTCACCTGACTTTTCGGCCGCCGCGGCCAGCATCACGCTGGTCGAGCTCGATGGCTCCACGCGAACGCTGGTCGAGCGCGATTCGTTGCTAACCATCGAGGTTGTCGGCTTCAGCGCGGACGGCGACAGCCTCTACTTCGCGGAGAAGGCAGTCGGCGGGAGCACCCTGATCAAGCGAGTTTCCACCAGCGGCGGTGAGGCCAGCACGATCACCGAGGGCGACGACTTCATCGAATACGTCTCGTGGACTGTCAGCGGCGAGCAGCTTGCCGCCGTAGTGCTGGACGGCAGCGGAGACCTGGGCCGGAAAGTGGTCATCGTCGGTCTTAACGATGGCCGCCGCAGCGATGCGCTCTCAGGCGCAACCTTAAGCCCGGCCTGGCGCGGCGAAGAGCTGAGCGTGGGCTTGGCCGGCGGCGATGGCCGCGGCGTAGTCGTCAGCGGCACCGACGCCGAGCGGGAGCTCGCGGCGGCGTCCGGCGGCTTCGACGCTCCCCGCTTCTGGTCGCGGGATGGTGCGCTGCTGGCGCTGCTCCACTTCGGCGAATTCCCACCCCAGCGCTCGGGGACGCCAATCGTGCTCCTTGAGGACGGGGAACGCCTTTCCGTCCCGGCCAGCGAGGTAACGCTTTTTGGCTGGCGTTAGCATGCGACCGATCATCGTTGGCCTGCTGGCTCTGACCTGGGCGGTCGTCTTCCTCGTCGCCCGCGCGGGCTTTGCGCCTGTCAGCGAGGCCGGCCACTGCGACGTCGACCACACCACCTACCTCGATGGGTGGGCGCACCAACCATATACCTCGGACCTCCAGGACTTCCTCACCCGTGCAGGTAACGGCAACCTTTACTCCAGCGAGGGGTACCCCTGGGCACTGAGCCAGGTCGAAAAAGGCAACCGCACCAGCGGTCGCCCGCTGGTGGCGCCCTTCGTGCCGCCGACCATCCTCAAGGCAGCCGCCTACGTGGAGAGCAGCTGGCGCCAGGCCGACTACGACACGGCTCGAGGGGTTTCAGGCCCTATCCTCGTTTCCCCCGACTGCGGCTATGGCGTTATGCAGATTACAGCGGCGCTTGTCTGGAGCATGGATAACGGGACGGCGACGGAGCCGGAACGCCTCGTCGCCAAAAACTACGGACGCAACGTCGCCGCAGGGGCGCAGGTCATGGTAGCCAAGTGGAACGACGCCCCCCAGTACCGGCCGATCGTCGGTGACGGCAACCCAAACTACCTGGAGGACTGGTACTACGCGATCTGGAGTTACAACGGTTTCTCCAGCGTGAACGACCCGAACGGCTTCTCCTCATCGCGGCCGGAGTACAAGTGTGATGGCGTCAACTACACAGCGGTCCCCTACCAGGAGCGCGTCATCGGCTGCGTCCGCAACCCGGCGGAAGGCCTCTGGAACGCCATACAGATGAGCTACAGGAGGACACTGCCGGCCTTCACCGGCTGTAGCGGCTCTTGCAATACATCTTCGATGGACATCCCGACGCCGACGCCCATCCACACCGAGGGTGGTGGCGGTGGCGGCGACACGACGCCGCCGGTGGTCGTCGCCCGGCGGACCTATGACGGCAACTCCAACGGCCACCTCGACGGGATCATTGTCAGCTTCAACGAGGTAGTCAACGACCAATTTGGTGGCGTGCGCTTCGACGTGCCCGGCTACTGCGACGGCGATGGCAGCACACCCCAGCCCGCCTGTGGGTACAAGGCGAACGGGTCCGGCAATGCCAGCATCCTCGTCACCTTCCCTCAGAAGGAGGCCGGCGACACCGACGAGCAGCCCTTTGTGCGCATGGTCAGCAACAGCACGCTGGGTGATGGCGCCGGCAACAAGGTGCATGTGGACTCGTTTGGAAACCGCGCGGCGGACGCAGCGGGCCCGGCGATCATCAAGGCCCAGACGGTCGCCGACAACCTGGTGCAGCTGACCTTCTCGGAGGTAATCAAGACCTCCTCGGTGCGTAAAGACGACTTCAAGCTGGTAATCCGCGGACTCAACCGCCAGATTCTCAGGGTCTACAAGGTCGGCAGCGGCGCCGATACCCGCTACTGGCGGATCAAGGTCTCGGACGACTGGACAAAGGGCGCCACGGGCAAGGTCAACCTCCGTGGCCGCGACGTCATCGTCGATGTCTCGCCGCTGCAGATCGGCAACGACCAGACGTGGGAGAAAGCGGTCATCGCGGGCTACTAGCCCGGCGGTCGGTGGCGGTCGTGTAGTCGCGTATCTCAGAACGCCGAGGTCGCATCGGCTGGCCCGTAGGGGCAGATTTCGAATGACGACAAGCCCTGGAACAGTTGGGACCCTAATCTGCCCGACGAGCTACCGAGGGCGAGGAGCCCGCGAGCGTAGTTCCGAGAATGCGGCATTTTCTCGGCCGCGCTGAGTCGGGCGGATCAGGAGTCCAACTCCTCATCCGAGGCTCAAACTAGTCCAAAATCCGCCCCTACCCGGCCTCTGCGAACGAGGCGGTGCGATTTGGACGCCGCCCTCCGCTACTCGTAGCGGAGGGCTTCGGCCACCGGGACGCGGGAGGCGGCTCGGGCTGGGAACCAGGTCATAATCAGGGAGGCAACGAAGGCCAGGCCGGCGAAAAGCATGATCTGACCCCAGGGGATCACGTAGTGGATCTGGCTCGAGCCCGAGATCTCATCGCTGTTCAGCAGGTTGTAAGACAGCATGAAGGCCGCCAGGATCCCGGCGCCCATGCCGACGAAGGCGATGAACCCCGACTCCAGCATGAAGGCCAGGCTGACCAGGCTGCCGCGGAAGCCAACGGCTCGCAGCATACCGATCTGCTGACGCCGCTCGACGACTGCGCGCAACGAGATCACACCGAGTGAGGCCACGCCAACAACCAGGCCGAGTGACATGAAGCCTTCGAGCAGGTAGAGGAAACCCTCCTGCTGGGCCTGGATGTCGTCCAGGATCTCCTGCAGCGATTGTCCCTGCACGCCCTGCTCGACCAGCGTCGACTCGATGCCCTTGGCAACCTCCTTGTCGTCGGCGCCCTCGGTTGTGTTGACAAAGAACTGATTGAGGTCACCGTCGCCGTAGAGTGGCTCGACGGCCTGCTGGCTGGTGAAGACACCAGTGGCCAGGATGACGGTCTCGTCGAGCACACCGATCACCGTGACGCGGGTTTCCTCACCCGCCAGCGGGTTGCGGAGCGCCACTTCTATGGGCTCCATCGTGTTGTCGCCGGCGTCGACGCCGCGAATGCGGAAGGTCACGTCTTCCTCGCCGTCGTTGGTGAAGCCTGTGATGGTGCTGGCGTCGACGACGGCCAGGGTCGGGTCCTCTGCCAGCGCCTGCCAGACGGCGGCCTCGTCGGCGTAGCCCTCGGCAATGACCTGCAGCGGCATGCGGTTGTTCTCGAGGAACTCCTGGTCGCCCGCCCAGAGGCTGACGACACCGGACTCGGTGTCGGCCTCGTCCTCCGCGTCGGCGGTTGAGGGCCAGGAGACCTGCTCGGCCTCAGAGCCGAAGAGCGAGGCGAGGCTGACGCGCCCAACGTCCGCCAGCTCGTCGGTGCTGCCACCGCCGGCTTCAATCGCGCCGCGCAAGTCGCTGATCTCCGTGTTGGGGCTGGTAGTGACGAGGACGTCCCAGCCGCCGACTGCCTCATCGCTGGACTGGGCTTCGAGGAAGCTGGTGTTGAGGATGGCCATCACCACCAGGGCGAACATGATCAGCGAGAACATGGCCAGGGTCAGGCCTGTGCGCAGGCGGCTGGCCAAGGGGTAGACCACGGCCATGCGCACCGCGGGCAAGATCGACGAGAAGCGGCCCGCGATCAGCGTCAACACCGTGAGCAACAGATCGGCGTTGTAGACCAGGAAAAGCGTCGAGGCGATGACGATGAACACGCCACTGACGAAGAACATCTCGAAGTCGCCGTTCAGCTCGCCAAAGAGCGTGTTCTGCACGTCGGTTGGCAGAAGCCAGAAGACCAGCAGCACCAGCGAAGCCACGGTCCACAGGACGCGGCCCGGGATCTTCGTCAGGTAGGTGAGGAAGAAAACGACGCCGAGGACGAAGAGCGAAAAGCCCATCGTGAACAAGGCCAGGACGTCGCCGGACTGGCCAAGGAGCATCAACAGCGCGCCGCCCACCAGCGCCATGACCGAGAAGACGTGCCCTCGGTGCTGGCCCAGGGCGAGTCCGAGCGGACGGTACAGGGTCCGTCGGAGTACCGGTATCAACGCTCCTACGAACATGACAAGGAGCAAGGCCAGCCCGGCGAGTGCGTTGATGGTCAGAGCGATGATCGGCACCGTTATCAGGCCCAGGACATAGAGCGTGAGGACGAAGCCGACGGCGATCTCGCCGCGGCCGCGCCTGCGCCGCGTCGTTGGCTGAGGCAGGTCGGCGATCGCCGCCACGATGTTCAGCCGGCTGGTGTTTAGCGACGAGATGAAGATGGTGATGAACGTCAACGACATGGCCAGGCAAAGCGCGACGATCAGGCTGCGCGGGGAAACGCTGTACTCGAGCGGAATGTCCACCTCGAAGAGGTTGATCATGATGGTGACGAGCAAGAATGCCACACCGACCCCGAGGACGGTACCGACAAAGGCAGCACCGACGTCGTAGGCCATACCCTCGCTGATGAACTGCTGGATCAGGTGGCTGCGCTTCATGCCCACAGCCCGTGCCATGCCCATCTCGGGACGGCGCTCGGCGGCCAGCATAACGAAGATCAGGAAGATCAGCAGGATGCCCGCGGCGATCGAGAACAGGCCAAAGACGACAAAGATCAGCGAGAAGATGTTGCCGATTTCCTCAGCGTCTTCGAGGTTGTTCAGTTTCGTCGGCGAGATGCGGGGCTTGATCTCGTTGGTAACCTGCGCCTCGTCGGACTCGAAGACCGGCGAGACAGCCGTTATAACTTCGTCGGTTAGCGCGGCGCCGCTTTTTTCGTCGCCCGTGTTCGAAATCAGGATGTAGTTGATCTGACCGGGCCGGCCAACAATTCTTTGCGCGCCGGTCAGGGGTACGACGACGCCGTTGCGCGAGGACAGGGAAACGCCGCCTCCCTGGGGGCCCCCGCCCTGGAGGTCGCCACCGAGGATGGTGGTCTTGACGACGGCCCCGACCTCGTAATCGTGCTCTACGCCCTGAGCGACGATCGTTATCGTGTCGCCGACGCCGGCGTCGACGTTGTCAGCGAGCTCTTCGTTGATCAGGGCCTGGCCCTCGCCGAGGTCGCTGAAGTCGAAGCTGCCGCCCGAGACCGTCTCGTAGGGGCCGAATGCCCCAACACGCTCCACGCTGACGCCGGCGAGAGAGGTCGTTGGCTCGCTGAGGCGCGCTTCCCGGTTGTAGACGTTAACGGTATCGGTGAGCGCCGGAGTCATTGCGTCGACGTTGGGGTTGCCCTCCAGCTCGGCCTCGAGCTCCTCGAACTCTGCAAAGGAGAAGTAGAGCTGGTCCCGGGTCGCGGCTTCGTCATCAATGTCTACGGCAACGATCTCGTCGACCTCGCCCAACCCGTCGTAGACGGCGGCGGTGATCGAACGGTCGATCGTATCGCCGGTGGCCAGCGAGGCCGTGATGATCAGGCTGGCCAGCATCAGGCCCACCACGATCAGGACGCTCTGGGCTCGCCGCCTGGGGATGTTGCGCAGGCCAAGCATGAAGACGAGGCGGTTGCGCAGGGCCACATAGGCGACGGAGGCCAGGCAGATAGCAAAAATCGAGGCGAGGACGATCATGATCGTCGTCATCGACAGGCCGAACAGGTTATCCATTGGGGGGTCCTTCCAGGGTGGGGGCCCTAAGCGGCGTCAGGGTACTCTTCGTTGACGATCAGGCCGTCGAGCATGTGGATGATGCGGTTGGTGCGCGCCCCGACACCGGAGTCGTGGGTGACGATGACGAACGTCTGGTGCTTCTCGCGGTTCAGCTGCTGCATCAGAGACATGATGTCGTCGGCGTTCTTGCTGTCCAGGTCGCCGGTGGGCTCGTCAGCCCAGACGATCGCCGGCTCGTTGACCAGCGCCCGGGCTATCGTCACGCGCTGCCTCTGACCGCCCGAGAGTTGGGCCGGCCTGTGTCCAGCCCAATTGCGGACCCCGACCACATCGAGGGCGGCAAGGGACTTCTCCCGCGCCAGCGAAGGCTTTACGCCTGAGACGAGCAGCGGAAGCTCGACATTCTCGACGGCGTTGAGGACCGGCAGCAGGTTGTAGAACTGAAAAACGAAGCCCATGTTGCGGGCCCGGAAGTCGGTTCGGGCGTTGTCGCTGAGGGTGCTAATGTCCGTGCCGTCGATGAGGATCTGGCCGCTGGTCACGTCGTCGAGCCCGCTGAGACAGTTCAGCATGGTGGTCTTGCCACAACCTGAGGGGCCCATGATCGCGACCATCTCGCCCTTGTGGACCTGCACGTTTACGCCCCGCAGGGCGCTGACGTCGACGCCGTCGCCGGACTGGTAGACCTTGACCAGGTCGCGGGCTTCAATGACGACCGGCTGTTCTTTGAAGCGGGCCTCCCAGGTATCGGAGGCCGTTTCCTTGGTGGGTGCTTGGGCTATTGCCATGGGGAGTCTCCTGACGGTGGTGGCGGGAGTGTTCCAGCCGCTGGGGTGGAACCTCGATCGCCGGGGCATTCCCATTCTCACAAATTCGGTCGAAACCCGACAATCGCTGGTGTTTTATGACAGTTAAGAACGATGGTCGCGTTGACGGGCGTGGGCGTCTGTGATGCCTGTCACGCGCTCGTTACGCCAGGACGAACCCGCCAGCCGAGCTAAGGCGCCTCGGGCACAGCGGCAAGGACCTCGGAGCGCTTGACCTTCAGCGTGTGCGTGCGGGGGAAATCCTCATCGCCCCACGCCTGATGGGAGTCGATGCGCTGGTAGTTGGCCAGCGCGCGGTTGGCCGCGCGCACGGCGTCGGCAATCTCGTCGGGGCTGACGTCGATCCCGTTCTCGTGAGGCTCGGGCAGGACCACGGCGTGAAGCTGGACGCCCCGGCCGCGTGGCAGCCCGAAGACTACCGCGTCGCGGACGGCAGCCTGCTTGCGCAGCGCGTTTTCGATGTCTTCTGGATAGAGGTTCTGGCCGTCGGGTAGCACGATCATGTCGTCCTTGCGGCCCTTGACGAAGAGGTTGCCCTCGCTGTCCATGACACCGAGGTCTTTGGTGCGATACCAGCCGTCGCTGAAAGCCGTGGCCGTGGCCTCGGGGTCCTCGAAGTAACCGGCGGTGACGTTCGGTCCCTTAACCAGGATCTCGCCGTCTTCAGAGAGCTTGACCTCAACGCCGGGAATGGGCCGGCCTACCGAGCCGAGCACCCTGCAGGCGGGCGTATTGCCGGTCACGACCGGCGAGCACTCCGTTGTGCCATAGCCCTGGACGACTTTGACCCCCAGCCGCTCCCAGGCCGCCTGTAGCTCCGGCGGCAGATAGGCGCCCCCGCAGAAGAAAAAGCGCAGATGACCGCCCAGGCGTTTGTGGACCTGGGCGAATAGGCGGCGGCGCAGCGGGAAGGGTGCGCGGCGGGCCACGAGATGGGCGGCGTTAAATGCCCGGGTCTTGCCCTGGCGGCGGACCTCCGCCTCGATGCCCTTGTAGAACAGCTGGAGTATCTGCGGCACGCTTGGGATCAGCGTGATCCGGCGCCGGCGCAGGACATCGAACAGCTTGTTCGGCGCCAGCGTCTCCACATAGGAAAATGTGGCCCCCATGAAAAGGCCGGCGTAGAGCGCTATCTGTTCGAGCATGTGGGAGAGCGGCATGATCGAGAGCGCGCGGAAGCTGCCGACATCGCGAAGGATCACGGAACAGGCCTCAGCGTTCGCCGTGATGTTGCGGTGGGTAAGCATCACGCCCTTCGGCCGGCCGGTCGTCCCCGAGGTGAAAACGATCTCGGCGAGGTCGTCAGGCTGCGGGGGCTGTGGCTTCCAGTTTCCCGTTTCGACGTGGTCGTTGACGGGCAGCTCAGACAGCAGGATCAGATGGACGTCCGACAGCTCGGCGGGGGGGGCGCCTGCCGCGAGAAGGGTGTGGGAGCGCGACCGATCGCGGACGCGTTGAATGAACTGCGGGCTGGAGCGCATGTCGATGGGGACGGCGATCGCGCCGAGCATAAAGAGAGCAAAGTAGGCGGCCGCCAGGCGCGGCGAGTTGGGCGAGTAAACCAGGACCCGCTCGCCGGCCCCAACACCCTGCTGGTGGAGGTAAAAGGCGCTGTTGCTGGCCGCCCGCCACAGGTCCTGGTAGCTCCAGGCATCCGTGCCGCCGGAGTGCTCCATCCAGACGGCTTCGCGCTCGCCGTACTTGCGCGCCGACGCTGAAAGAAGGTCGACCAGGGTTTCCAAGCAGATACCTCCGGGGTGCGGTGGACGTACCACTCAGCATAGGCGTCGCTTGACTGAGCGAAATCTTCGCGCCGATTTAACGAAAGGCCAGAATCGAACTTTACCAATTACGTTGATATACTCGTAATCTGTCTCAATAACCGGCCACCCCGCCCCGGTGGTCCCCTGGAGGGGGAATGCAAGATCCACGAAACAACCCTGTGATTCTGTTGCTATTGCTGGTTTCCGCGGCGCTCGCGCTGTTAGCGGCCTGCAGCGGCGACGATGACGAGGACCCGAACGGCATCGAGCTCAGCCAGGCTGACGACGATAGCGGTGATGACGACGAAACCCCCAGTGCCACGGCCACCGGCACCCAGGTCGCAACCGTAATCAACGGCACGACCGCCGGCACCGTGGTCATACCCGGCGAGATCGACCTCGTGGAAGACTTCGAGGAACTGAAAACGCAGATCGAAGAGGACCTCGACCCGTCCCCGCTTGACGATGAGGACGGACTCGACGAGCTGGTCGCAGACTGCGCGGACGAGGATCCGCCGGGCGCCCCGACGCCGACCGCCACGGCCACTGAAGATTCCACGCTGACTCCCGAGCAGCAGCGCCAGGCGCAGCTCGACAGTTGCGTCGAGCTGATCGATCTCCTGGTCTCAGAGGATGTCGACGAGCTTCAGCCGCTGATCGACCTGGTGACCGAGTTCGCCCTCGCGGAGTTCCCCGAGGACAGCGACGAGATCGAGGAAGCCGCGGGAATCACGCCTACGCCAACAGCGACTTCGAACTAGACGGGGCCTCGGCCTGCGGCAGCGAGAAGCTGAACACGGAGCCTTTGTCGGGCTCGCTCTCCGCCCAGACCTCGCCACCGTGCGCCTGCACCGTGTGCTTGACGATGGCTAACCCGAGCCCGGTGCCGTCGGTGCTGCGCGCGCGGTCAGCCTTGTAGAAGCGCTCGAAGATGTGCGGCAGGTCGGCGCGCGAGATGCCTGTGCCGGTGTCAGCCACAGAGACGATCAGGCGGCTGTCGCGCGGCTTCACGTCCAGGCGAATGGTGCCCCCGCGCCGCGTGAACTTGACGGCATTCTGCAGGAGGTTGACGACAACCTGCTCAAGACGGACGGGATCGCCGAGGGCAAGCGGCGCCCCGATGGGCGCGCGGTTGTCGAGGACAAGCTCCTTGCGCCCCGCCTGCCCCTCGATCCGCTCCAGGGCAGCCTCAAGGACGGGCCGGAGGGCAATAGGCCGAATCACCAGCGGCAGCGCGCCGCTCTCAATCCGCGACAGCTCCAGCAGCTCTTCGACCATGTGCGTCATGCGGTCAACCTCGTCCCTGATGCTCGACAGGAACGAGCGGGCCGCCTGCTCGTCCTCGAGGGCGGCGTCCTCGAGGGTCTCGACGGCGGCGCGGATGGAGGCCAGCGGCGTCCTCAGCTCATGCGAGACATTGCTGACGAACTCGCGCCGTGTGCGCTCGATGCGGCGGATGTCGCTCATGTCCTGGATGACGAGGAGGGCCACCCAGTCGCCGTGGGCCGGCAGCGGGTTGATGTTCACGCGGAGCTGCCGTCGCTCGGCGCCGTAGTCCACGCTCACGGTGCTCGCCGTTTCTTGTTCGATAGCCTTTTCGACGGCTGTGATGATCTCGTGGTCGCGTACGGCCCGCGCCAGCTGCATGTCGGGCTCGATCATGGCGGGTCGCAGGAGGCTGCGCGCCGCGGGGTTGACCAGGGCAATCGTCCTGTCCGTGCGCAGGGCGACGATGCCGTCGCTGCTCGTGGCTACGGCCGCGCTGAGACGGCCTCGCTCCTCCGTACTGGCCTGGAGGGCCGCCTGCAGACGGCCGAGCTCGCGGTTGAAAGCTGAGGCGATGTCGGCGACCGCGGATGGCCCCGAGTCCAACACGGCGGGGCGTTGAGTCTCGTCGCCCAGCATCCGCGCGAAGCGGCGCAGCCGGCTCAGCGATGCCCACAGGTAAAGGCACGCGGCGAGCGCGGCCACGGCCAGGAGGGTGACCAGAACGAGAGCGACCGTCATCGGACTCGGGAGCTATTCCTTGAAGCGGTAGCCGGCGCCGCGTACGGTCTGCACGAGTTGGGGCGCCGAGGGATTGTCTTCCACCTTCTCGCGCAGCCAGCGCACGTGGACGTCGACCGTGCGGCTGCCAGCGCCGAACTCGTAGCCCCAGACCCGCGTCAGCAGCTCTTCGCGCGAGAAGACCTCGCCGGGGTGGCCCATAAGGAAGGTCAGAAGGTCGAACTCTTTGGGCTTCAGGGTTATCTCCTGGCCGCCTTTGTGCGCCATCCGGCGGCGCACGTCGACCACGAGGTCGCCGCCCTCGAGGACAGGCTTCTCAACGCGCTTTGGCCCCTGGTCGGCGCGGCGCAGCAAAGCGCGCACCCTGGCCACCAGCTCGCGCATGCCGAACGGCTTGGTCAGGTAGTCATCGGCGCCGGTCTCCAGGCCGGCGACGCGGTCGACCTCGTCGACGCGGGCGGTCAGCATCATGATTGGGGCTTCGGTTTCGCGCCTGAGGATGCGGCAGAGGCTGAGGCCGTCGAGCCGCGGCAGCATTATGTCGAGGATGTAGAGGTCAGGGCGCCTCTGCCTGGCCAGCTTGAGGCCGAGCTCACCATCGTCTGCGGAGAAGACGGTATAGCCCTCGCGCTCAAGGTTGTAGCGCAATGTTTTTTCGAGTGTCGGTTCGTCTTCGACGACCAGGATCGACTTTGACAATTTCGGGGCGTTGCCCGCCAGCCGGGAGTCCACGCCATTCAAGGATATCCGCTCCACCGCTCTGACCCTAACCTGTTCCTGTTGCAAAGGGGGAGCTTGAGTGTTTCGTGTGGGGCCTGGCGGCCTGCCTGAGGGCCTTTCACTGGTTGAGGCAACGCACTGGCTGGCGGACAACCAGTTCCGCACCTGCGAGCTCGATTTCAAGAACCGCTTCAGCTTCGCCCAGGACGAGATCGAAGCCGCCTGTGCAGCGGCGGCCGAGCACGACATCGTCTACCGGGCGCACGCTCCTCTCTACGCCATCCTGGCGATGGAGCACGACAGCATCGGTCGCGTAAACAGCATCGTCGGCTCGCTGACGCACAGCATGAAGGTGGTTGGGGCCCTCGGCGGGATCGGGATCACAACCCATCCGGGTTTTCTCAAGGGCCTGGAACGCGAGGAGCGCATCGGCTTCGCCCGCCTCAACGGCGAGAAGCTTCGCGGCAAGCTGGAGGCCGCTGGCTACCCTCAGATGCGGCTGGGCGTCGAGAACATGGCACATGGTCCGGATCTGGGCGGCCTCGACGACATCCTGGCGATCTGCGAGGGCAGCGAGTTCCTGCGCCCGGTGATCGATTGGGGCCACTACCAGGCGCACAGCGATGGCGGGCTGCGCGACTCAGCAGCCTACCTTGCCGTGCTCGACCGCATCGAGGAAGTCCTGGGCAGGCAGGCGCTGGAGGAGACGAGCTATCAGTACTCGGCGATCGAGTACAAGGACAACCGCGAGCGGAAGCACCTGCCCTATGAGCAGGGGGACATGGATTTCGGCCACCTCTTGGAGGCGCTGGCGGCGAAGGGCCTGGGCGACGCCTTCATCGTCTCGGAGAGCCCCGTTTTGGAGGATGCCCTGCTGTTCCGGGAGATGGCCGCGGAATTCGAACGATCGGCAGGGCCGGCGCCGGGAACGGTAGCTCCCGACGAGCTCTATCGACACGCGAGGGAGCTCGGCCTGAGCACGCCCGATGAGTCGGTCGACATGATCTGGGAGGACCGGGAGCGATAAGGTCGTGTGCGTTTGAGAGGACAGCCAGCCCCCGCCCCCCAACCTCACCCTGCCCTCTCCTTGCCAAGGAGAGGGTTTGGCGGAGAAGCCGAATTGCAGTGGCGGTTGCAGACCGATAGCGAGAAACATTCCCGGAATCCGCGCCGCAACCCGCCCCGACGCCGCGAATGTCGCCAACGCCTGGCCGAGCAGGTCGCCTCGAATCTCGTTCGTCCCCGTAGGGAAGGTATGCCCTCGTGCGATGATTGTCCCTTGCTGAGGTAGCGGCTCGGGGGAGCGCGCGGACTCTTTATGAGAAAACATACCTTCCCCTACGACCCCCCGACGACCGGAGCTACGACTGCGCCACGTGTGCGCCAACGGTGCAAGACCGGACCTCTGCGATAGAGTCCGCCTCTAGGCCCAGAGGCGGTTGATGGCGTCGAAGGCGGCCGTTTTATAGCACTCGGCCAGCGTGGGGTAGTTGAAGACGTTGTTGACGAAGTAGTCGACGCCGCCGCCGAAGGCCATCACGGCCTGGCCGATGTGCACCAGCTCGGTGGCGCCCTCACCAATGGCATGCACGCCCAGTAGCTGGCGGGTCTCGAGGTGGAAGATCAGCTTCAGCAGGCCGCCGCTATCGCCCAGGATCATGCCACGGGCGATCTCCCGGTAGTGTGCCTTGCCGACCTCGTAGGGGACCGACTCATGGGTGAGGTCATCCTCGGTACGGCCGACGAACGACAACTCAGGGATGGTGTAGATGCCGTAGGGGAAGAGCTCGGGGGCGCTTTTGGCTTCGATGCCGAAGGCGTAGCAGGCGGCCAGGCGGCCTTGCTCCATCGAGGTTGAGGCCAGGCTTGGGAAGCCGATGACATCGCCCACGGCGAAGATGTGCGGGACCGTCGTGCGATAGTGGTCGTCGACCTTCATCAGGCCTCGTGCATCGGCGCTAAGCCCGGCGGCCTCGAGGTTGAGGGCCTGCGTGGCTCCGGTCCGGCCGATGCTGTAGAGGACGCAGTCGGTCACGATCTGTTTACCGCTGGCCATGCTCAGGCTGACCCGCTGCTCGCCGTTCTCATCACCGCGGATCTCGCAGGCGCCCACCTCTTCGCCAAAACGCAGGGTCACGCGGTTCTTGGTCAGCTCATGCTCCAGCTCACGGATGATCTCGCTGTCCACGAAGGGCAGCAGGCGCTCGCGCTTGTCGATCAGCGTAACGCGGACACCCATCGCCGCGAAGATGCTGGCGTACTCGCAGCCAATGACGCCGGCGCCAACTACGGCCATTGAACGCGGCAGGATCTTCAGCTGCATGATGTCGTCGCTCTGCAGGATGCGTTGGCCATCGTATTGGACCGACTTGTCTACGCCGGGCGTTGTACCGACCGCGATCACGGTGCTTTCGGCGCTGATATCGCGCTGGCCGCGCTCGCCGACGTAGTTGAGGCGGATGGTGTGGGGGTCGATAAAGGAGGCCTCGGCGGCGAAGAGCTCCACGCGGTTGCGGAGCAGCTGGTGGCGAATGACGTCGATCTCGTGCTTGATGACCTCCTCGGCGCGGAAGAGGAGGTCGGACATCCCGGCGTTTTCTTTGACCGTGTAGGAGGCGCCGTATAGCCCGTGCTCGCGATAGCCGGAGAGGTAGAGGACGGCCTCGCGCAGGGTCTTGCTCGGGATCGTGCCGGTGTTGATGGAGACGCCGCCGATGACAGCCTTGCGCTCCGCGACCGCCACGCGCTTGCCCAGCTTCGCCGCCTGGATGGCGGCCCGCTGACCGCCCGGGCCCGAGCCAATGACGAAGAGGTCGTAGTCGTAAGCCATAAAGAGACGCCTTGGTTGAAATCTAAGTGATGGCCGGCAAGGTGCAGCCCCTATCGCGCGTTAAGATTGCATCCGCCCTCGCGGGGGTCTCCCAGCGTGCCACCCGCGGGAGACCTGTAGACATCTCGGGCGTTGGCCATTAATCGCACTTAAATCGCGTTAAAAGGCCTTACTCGCCCTTAGTTGGCCCGCCAGCTGGGCCTTATCGGGCGTTAATCGGCCTTATTCGGGCTTATCCGGCGTTACCTGCGCCTAATCGCCCTTAGTGGTTTTCCCCTTTTGTTTTTTCTGGTGGCCAGGCTCGCAGCTGCCGCCCACGGTTGGCCAAACTGACGATCATGCGTGGATTGTGACCTGCGCCAGCGTCAGATAGTGACGCTGACGCGGTCACCTGCTTCTGCGATTGAGGATCGGAGAATGCGCTGAACATTCCTCGTGATTTCAACGATCGGCGTGCTCGAAGTTTCGGGCAGGTGTCTTGGGTTGTTCTGGATGAGGGTCCCGGCAACTACGACACCTGCGCCCTACAGGGGGTGTGGCCAGCGAGCTCGATGGTGGCGAGCCGGACATGGTCAAAGGCTAGACGTGGTAGATGCGCGACGCTTCCTTTTGCAGGTCCGCGCGGAAGTCGGGGTGGGCCACGGCTATCAGTTCGCCGATGCGCTCGCGGACCGTCTTGCCGCGCAGGGTGGCGATGCCGTTCTCGGTCACCACATAGTCGACGAAGGTCCGCGGCACGGTCACCAGGGCGCCCTCTGGCAGCATGGGCACGATCCGGGTCACACGCTGGCCGTTGATCACGTGGCTGGAGGGCGTGACCGTGACGCTGCGGCCACCGCGGGAGTAGCCGGCGGCGATGGCGAAGGCCGTCTGGCCGCCGACGCCGGTCCAGACCCGCGGACCGATGCTCTCGGAGCAGACCTGGCCAGTCAGGTCGACAAAGAGCGCGTTGTTGATGGCTATCAGGTTGTCCTGCTGGAGGAGCAGGCGGACATCGTCGGAGTAGCCGAACTCGTAGAGCTCAAAGGCCGGGTTGCCGTCGATGCGCTGCATCTCCTCTGGCGGCATCGCCACCAGCACGCTGCCGACGACGCGGTCGCGGTGCAGCGTCTTGTAGCGGCCCGTCAGCACGCCGTGGTCGACGAGGTCGACGACGCCGCCGGTGATCATCTCGGTCTGCATACCGAGGTCATGCTTATCTCCGAGGTAGGGCGCCATGGCCGACGAGACCGTGCCGATGCCTATCTGGACCGTGTCACGATCGTGAACGAGGTCGGCGGCGATCAGGGTGCAGATGACTTCGGTCACGGCGCTTTCTTCATCTGAGCGCGGCGGGATGGGGACGGTCCCGGTGGGGATCTGAGCCTCCGTAAACCAGTCAATCGCTGACTCGTGGACGAAGTTCTCGCCGCCGGTGCGGATGAAGTTTTCGTGGACTTCGGCGACCACGATTTTCGCCGCGCGAGTGAACGTGCGCGAGAACCAAACGCCGGGCCCGAAGCTGCAGTAGCCGTTGGCGTCAGGCGGCGAAACGGGGACGAGATAGACATCCGGGTCCGGGTTCAGGCCGACCGGTACTTCGTCGTAGCGCCAGCGGGCGAAGGGCAGGTAATCAACGCGGCCGCTGTTGACGCCCTCCCGGTCGAGGGGCGTAGCGTAGGGCGTGACGACACGGAATTTGCTGCCGTCAGCCGGGCGCGCCCAGGAATAAAGGCTGGCCGGGTGCTCGATGTCCACATCCTCTAGCTCCGACCGCCGTTCGTAGAGGGCATTGCACAGCGTGTGCGGCGTGCAGGTAAAGGGCGCGACCATTACGCTGTCGCCCGACTTGACGTGTCCAACAGCCGCGCCGGAGCTGACCAGCCTGTCGCCTAGCTTTTCGCGCCAATCCATTCTCAACCTCCCCGCTGTGCTGCCTGACAGCATAGCCCCTGCCGGGCCGAGGCGAACCCTAGTCCGCCACCAGGCGATAGATGTTGTTGATCGTGAGCATGAAGAGCTCGCCGTCGCTGTCCTGGCCAAAAGAGGTCGCCTCCTCGGGCAGGGTAAAGAGATCCACTTTCTGCGTTCGGTCGGTTGAAAGGACGGCGAAGACCTCGCCGGTGGCGTAGTCGGCGTAGACGTACCAGCCATGGAGGTCGATGATGTCGCTTCCCCTATAGACGTAACCGCCAGTGACGGAGGCACGCCCACCGAGGTGCTGGTAGAAGGCGAAAGGCCCGCGCAGCCCGGTCTTGTCGCATTGAGAGCCCGGCGGGTAACACTGCGGGCCCTCGACGATGACCCAGCCGTAGTTCCCGCCCTTGACCACAACGTCGATCTCTTCCCACTTGTCCTGGCCGACGTCGCCGAGATAGAGCTTGCCGGTCTGGCTGTCGAAGCTCATGCGCCAGGGGTTGCGGAAGCCGTAGGCCCAGATCTTGTTGTTACCGGGGATCGGTCCGGCGAAGGGGTTGTCAGGAGGCCCGAAGGCCGTGCCGCCGGAAACATCCAGCCTCAGGACTTTGCCGTGGATGTCGGCGATATCCTGGCCCTTCTGGAAGGGGTCGCCGCAACAGCCGCCGTCGCCGATCGCCATGTAGAGGAAACCGTCGGGGCCGAATTCGATGCTGCCTCCGTTGTGGTCGGGACCGAGGCGAGGAAAGCGCATCAGCTCGTCCTCGCTGTTGAGGTCGATGGTGTCGCCGTTCAGCTCGAAGCGCGAGAGCACGCCGTCACCGGCCGAATCGACACCGTAGTACATGTAGAGCGACCCGCTGTTGCCGGAGAACGCGGGGTCGAAGGCCAGCGCGAAGAGCCCCTCCTCGATTCCCGGCGTGCCCAGCAGCGGCGCAACGTCGACCGCCAGGCCGGCCACACCGCCGTCGACGAGGAGCACCTGGCCGTCGAGCTGGCTGACCAGGTAGCGGTCTTGCTGCCCGGGAATCGGGTCGATATCGATCGGCAGGCCGTCGAAGATGACGCCGGGGAAGGCCTCGACGAAGCCCGCCACGGGCGAGTCTGCGCAGGAGATCTCGACATCCGTGCCGGGACCGCCGAAGCAGAGGTCGTTCCCCAGGCCACCGTTGAGCTCGTCGTCGCCCGCGCCGCCCTCTAGGGAGTCGTTGCCGGCGCCGCCCTTCACGGTGTCATTGCCGGTGCCGGCGCAGATGAGGTCGCGGCCACCGGCGCCGGAGATTACGTCGACGCCGCCGAAGCCATGAATAACGTCGGGCCCCGAGGTCCCGGTCAGAGTATCCGGACCGGAGGTGCCGTCGATGGTAACGTCTTCGCCCTGGCAGGTGGCGTGCGCCTCGGACGCCGGCTGCCGGGAGAGGAGCCAGAAGGCAGTCACAAGCAGGACGGCGGAGAGGGAGAGGATCTTCCGCACAAAAGCCTCCGGGAGTTCCGCCGCGGGCGGCGGTCGACGAGAGTTTCGTTAGAGCGTTGCTTAACAGCTTCGCTGCTGGGCCGTTGGGGGCAACCCAGTCCAGGTCGTGGACGGTGGCACGGTGTAGATCCGAAGCCAAAACGCCCACGCCAAGCAGGGGAGGGTTGCGCAGATCGACGGAACCGACGGCCCCGATGGAGAGCGCAACCCTCCCCTGCGGACGTCCGAGGCAGCGTCGCGTGAGCCGGATATTGGGCTCATGGTCGGCGACGGCCGCTAGTTCGCCTGGAAGCGGTAGAGCGAGTTGAAGGTTACGGCGATCAGCTCGTTTTCGTGGTCGATGCCAAACGAGACCAGGCTACCGTCCACCGTGTCCAGCAAGTTCAGGCCCGGGTTGTCGGGGTTGAAGCGCCAGATTTCCGAGGTACAGAGGTCGCCGAAGACGTAGCGGCCGACAAGCGTGGCCACGCTGCCCCGATAGATGCGGCCGCCGGTGATCGCGCACCTGTTACCGCTGTGGTCGTACTGGAACAGTGGGTCGGTGAACCCGACACACGGCGGCGAGATGCACTGATCGCCCTCTTTGCGCGGCCAGCCGTAGTTGTTGCCGCTGGTGACAATGTCAATCTCCTCCCAGGAGCCCTGGCCGACGTCGCCCAGGAAAAGCTCGTCGCGGATGGCGTCCCAGCTGAAGCGCCAGGGGTTGCGGAAGCCGTAGGCGAAGATCTCGTCGCGACCTGGCACGCCCACGAACGGGTTGTCGGGTGGGGAGCTGTAGGTAGCCCCGGAGACGTCGAGGCGCAGGACCTTGCCGGCCAGCTTGCTCAGCTGCTGGCTGATTGCGCCGCCTGTGCCGCCCTCGCCTACGGAGAGGTAGAGCATGCCGTCGGGGCCGAACTCGAGGCCGCCGCCATTGTGGTTGCTAGCTCCCGAAGGAAGGGCCACCTCGAGCAGGACCTGGGGGTTCTTCAGCGTGGCGCCGGTGTAGTTGTAGCGGGCCAGCACACCCCGGCGCGGGCCGTCGGCCGTGTAGTAGACGTAGAGGCGGCGGTTACTCGTGCCGTTCCACTCGGGGTCGAAGGCCAGCCCAAGGAGGCCCTCCTCGTTCCCGCCCGTGCTGATCAGGCTGTTGAGGTTCTTGATCTCAATGCGCGCGCCAGGATTGGCTTCGGTGAGCTTGGCTACCGTGCCACCCTGCTCCGTGACCAGGTAGCGGCCATCGCGGCCGGGGATTGGGTCGAAATCGAGCGGCCGGTCGAAGGACACGCCGGGAAAAATCTCGACGAACGAGCCGTCGACGCCGGCCGCGGCGGGCGAGGTCACCTTGCCGGAGGGGCCGGCATAAGCGAGCGCCGCCATGATCACGGCGCCAAGGGCAGGCAAAAGCAAAAGGCGGGGGATCATTGGGACGTTGCCTCCTTCCCGTTTGCCAGGGGCAGAGTCCGCCAAAGCCTAGCAGCGACCGCGACCCGTTTTCCAGCTATTTTCCGCCTCGACCGTGACTCAGCGGGCGATTTGCAAGATTCTTTGTAAAGACAACCCCCGCGAGGGGCCGAAGGAGATCGACTTGTTCCGATACCTGATCCCCGCTTTCCTGGTCGTCTCAGCGCTCCTGGTGGGCGCCTGTGCCGGCGACGACGACGATGGCAACGAAATCGTCAACCAGGGCGACGATGACACCGAGTCCACGGCCACCGAGGAGCCGACCACGGCGCCGACCAGCGAATCCAGCGGCGAACCGACCGCTGAGGCGACGGTTGAACCGACGAACGAGGCGAGCGAAGAGCCGACGGAAGAGCCGACTGAGGAAGAGGCAGGCTTTACCGCCGACGACTGTCCCATCGACGACGCCGAGTTCTGCGACGTGGCGGTCCAGGTCGCGAACGCGCTGGTGACCGAAGACGAGGAAGCCATCACCCAGCTTTCAGCTGAGCAGGAAATCGTCTGCGGGGAGGTGGCCGTGGAGTCATTCCCTGAGTGCGGCGACCCCGCCGATGTACTGACGGGCTTTGTAGCGAGCGGAGCCCAGGGGGAGAACGCCGTACTGGGCCTTGGGGAGTACAACACACTGGTCGGCCTCATCGACTTCGTCGACGCGAGCCAGTCCGACGATGTGGGCTCAGGGGAGATGCGGGTGGCCGCGGTAGGCACGCGCGGCGACGCCCACGACCTGTTGGCAACAGCCATTCTGGACACCAGCGAGGGCGTCGGCCGCTGGTACTTCATCTTCACTTTCGAGCAGAACGACGACGGCGCTTGGTTCATCCACGCCTTCGTCTCCGATACAGCTGGTGCCTTCGCCGGAGCCGGCTTCAACGACCCGCTGACGGAGCTGTCGGTGGACCTGCAGCCGTGGGGCGCTTGAGGCCAGCACCCAGCACCGGGACGCGAGGAGCCCGATGACGCTGTGACAACCACACGGCAGGCCTCGCCAGGTTTAGAACTGCTGGCCGGCCGCTGAAGCTAGCTCGTCGCCCGCTCGGCGGCCGTCGCCCAGGTCATTCGCTGGTCGCGCCCGGGACGAAGAGGAAGAGCACGTAGTCATCGGCGACGACACCGAGGCGTCGAAAGCTGTCGCTCTGCGTCAGGCGCTGGGAATGGTAGCCGCCCTTGACGACGAGTACGTGAGTGATCGAGCGCTCGTTGAAGTGGGCGCTGTAACTGACCATCGGAGGCAGTCGGCGGTGGTAGAAGGCGATCGAAAAGGCCTGCCGGCCGTGCCCGCTGCTCTCATCAATCACCACGACTCGATCATCGCCGCGGGCGAGGCGGGCCAGTCTGTGGTCGGTATAGCTGTCGAGCTCCGGCACGAGGACCGGCAACGACAGATCGAGGAAGGTCTCCTGGCTGCCGCCACCGGGCGCTTGCACGGACGGCGGGACAAGGATCACACCCTCGTCGCCAACCAGGGCATCGATGTCCGCAGCAATCTGCCTCACGCGTTCGGAGCCGGGGCGTCGCCAGGTGTCGTTGCCCGAAACCGCTCGCTCCAGCCCGGCTAAGACGGCGGACTCACCCTCGGGAACTTCAAAAACGGACTCGTTGACCCGCGCACCAAGCTCGATACCGGCGAACGCGACGAACGCGAGAGCGCCGGCGGCGACCCAGCGTCGTCCCCCCGGCCGAACAAGTCTGACCAGCCCGATGGCGAGCACGGCTGCCACGGGCATGATCGTCAGGAATCTCCAGAGGAGGCCGGGCGATGCCAGGCCAGCCAGGATCGCCGCGCCTGGCGGAAAGAACAGCAGTAGCGGTTGCGCCAGCATCGAGAGAACGACAAAGGCGCGCTCCCTGTGCCCCTCAACGTGCCGGACGATGAGTGGTGTGAGCGCAATCGCAACCCAGGTCAACGGCTGCGTAACGACCCTCGGGTTGAGCACCAGCAGGGGTCCCGGGAGATCGAGACGGCGCAGATCGATGCTCACCTGGCGTTCGCCGCGGAAAAGATAGCCGGGCAGGTCGTCGACGAAGAATCTCTGGTAGATGGCCGGCACGGCCAGGATGGCGAGCACGCCGGCGGCGCCAAGAGCCACAAGGACGAAGGAGGGCCTGTCCTCGCGAAAAGTGCCAACAACGAGGGCGCTGAGCGCAAGCGCCACGAATGCGATGCCGAAGGGATGGGTAAGGGCGACGGCCACTCCGCCGAGGGCCAGGTGCAGGAACCGCCGGTGGTCCGTGAGAGGTGCCAGGCAAAGCAGGACGAAGGGCGGAAAGAGGGCGAAGGCGGCAAAAAACTTATCCTCGCCCGCGCGGACGAGGAAGCTAACCCCATATCCCTCGCTGGCCTGGAGGTCGGTGAGGACAAGGAGCGCCAGGCAGGCGACCGCAATGAGCCCGCCGCCGCTGCCGCCGCCAAGACGCTCCGCGAGGACGAATACACCCAGGGCCGCCAGCAAGACCCCGATCAGCGGGAAGTAGTCGAGGTTCAGGTTGATGATGTCGAGGTCGGCCAGCTCGGCCATCGCCGCCTGGTCCACGGCAAAGACATGGAAAACGTATCGCCCAAGGACACCACGACCCGTATCGAAGGTCGGGTTGCTCGCGTTCATGTCCTGCCCTGCCTCGTAGCTCGCGACGTAGGGCATGATTTGCCAGTTGTCGCCGCCCCGCAACAGGTCATCGCCGATGGTCGCGTGTACCAGCAGCAGCATCGCCAGGCCGGCTGCCGGGGCAACAAGCCCCGCGCGGCTGAGCACGACGTGGCTTCGCGGCGACCACAGCGCGATGAAGATCAGCGCTGTCGTGAGCACCACGTGGGGCAGCAGCGCCCAGATCAAAGGCAGGTGAATCAGCAGCGCCGGCGCCGAGATAGCTGCCAGCTGTCCTGCGCCCAGGAGCGCCGATATGAGTAGGGTTTCGGTCGGGCTCCACTCGCCGGGAGCAAGCAAAAGGATGGCAAATCCTGGAACGACAAAGATCAGGAAGAAAGCCAGGATCGCCGCCGGCATCTCCGGAAGAAAGGGGAGCCCGAGAAACGCGACGAACCAGGCCAACGGCCAGGAGCATGCCAGGAGTAGGGGCCGCAAGCGGTAGAGCACGGGCGAGTCCACCAGGTCCGAGTGGTCGGCCGGAGGGCGACCAGGGCGACGCTCTGTCGCTGCCTCGCTCCCCAAACTAGACGCCTCGACCGCTGTTACCTGAGGAGATCGTCAACGCTCGCGAGTGGACTCAGCGCGCCGTGGCGACGAGCGCCCCCCGGCGTACCGGTTCGTCGGGCAGGCTCCAGCCTTCTGCCGGGCCAACATCCCTGGCGTTAACGTCGAGGTCACGCCAGAACGACCGGCGACCCTTGTCCATTTCGTTGATCGCGCCAACGACCTCGCTGGCCATGCGGATGTGTCCCTCCCTGTTGGGGTGGAGTCCGTCCGCCATCAGCTCGGGGTTGGGGTAAAGGCTCAGGTGGGGCACCATGTTTACCACCGCGAGGCCGTGCTCGCTCTGCAACCTGCGCAGGCGGGCCTCCAAATCGTTGACAAGGTCGACCGCCCATTTGTGCCGCCGGTCCGAGCTGCGGACGCCCGCGAAGAGCACCACCAGCCCGGCGTTATTTGCCCGACAGACCTCGATCATGTTGAGGACGAACGTCTCGAACTCGTCGGGTGTGGCGAAGGAGCGCGGCTTAATGATCCTGGCCATGCTGGCCCGGATAAGGCGGACGGTGCGAGCTTTGAGGCCCGGCGATCTCTTGACCCAGACGTTCTGAGAGCCCCCGGCCCAATCGTGGAGGAGGTTCGTGGTCTTGACGAAGGCGCGAGCGAAGGGCTTTGGCGTACCGCGGCTGATGCGCCGGGCAATCGTGCGGACGGTCAGCCACGAGCTGGTTACCTCCATAGCCAGGTAGTCGAAGGGCTCGCTGGCAAAGGGATAACTGCGCCTCATGTATGCTGCCGGCGTCATGCTTATGCCCACGGACTCGAAGGGCTCGCCCTGGTTGTTCAGGACTTTGCCAACGATGGTGTCATAAGTTTCGGCTCCGGGCGGAGCCCATTCCCGCCGGATGTCGCAAGAACCGAGAACAATAACGCGCCTCGTCGTTCTCTCCTTTCGGGGTGGCTCGGACGGGCCAATCGTATCACACTGTCGATTAGCGCCGCCCCTGCACGAAAGCCTATGCTCTTCGACGCAGTCCCGCGAGTTCGAGACGGCGGCAGATGAGACAAAGAGAGGGACAACCGTGGGTGAGCTGAGCGGCATGACAGCGGTCGTAACCGGGGCGGGGCGGATGCGCAGCATCGGCCACTCAGCAGCCGTCGCCCTGGCCCGTGAGGGCGCCAATGTGGTGGTCACGGGCACAGGGCGCAGCCCCGACCGCTACCCCGATGACGAGAAGGCGGCCGGCTGGCGTGACGTCGAGAGCGTCGCCGACGAGGTGCGCGAGGCGGGGGCGAAGGCCCTGCCGATGGTCGTCGACGTGCGCGACTCCCAGGCGATAAAGGACTGCCTGGCCCAGACCGTCAAGGAGTTCGGGTCGGTCGACATCCTGGTCAACAACGCGGCGGCGGCCAAAGGCAACGACCGCGTGCCCTTCATCGAGCTGGATGACGAGCTGTGGCGACTGATCATCGACGTCAACCTGACGGGCTCGTACTACGCTTCCAAGTACGCCGCACTGCAGATGATCGAGCAGGGGAAGGGGGGAAGGATCATCAACATCTCGTCGGTAGCCGGGCTGCGGGCCTCCGCCAACACCGGCGCCTATGGCGTCTCCAAGGCCGGCATGATCGGCATGAACCGCTACTTCGCCGTCGAGCTCGCGCGCTACGACATCAACGTCAACTGCGTGGCGCCGGGGCTGACCGCCACCTATCGCATCGACGACATCATGAAGGCAGCAGAGGAGAACCCGACGATGCTACGCAGCGTGGTGCCGATGGGCCGCGCCGGCTCGCCCGACGAGGTCGCCGACGCCATCGTTTTCTTCGCCGGGCCGCGTTCCAGTTATATCACCGGGCAGACGCTGAACGTCGACGGTGGCATCTACATGGACTGAGGCCCAAGGCCTCTCGGTGCTAGCCTAGGGGCGTGAAACAGGGCGCCTCGCTGACTACGCCGGTGGAAGACTGCCTGATCGCCATCGCCACCCTGCGTGACGACCAGATCCCGTCGATCCCGGCGCGCATCGCCGAGCATCTCGAGATATCTCAACCCTCGGCCGGCGAGACCCTGAAGCGCCTGCAGCGCGACGGCTACGTCGTCCACGACGAGGGCCGGGAATACCGGCTTTCGGCGAAAGGCCAGGAGGTGGCGGACCGGTTGATGCGGCGCCACCGCCTGATCGAGCGCTGGCTGACGGACGTGCTAAATCTCGACTGGGCCAGCGCCCACGTCGAGGCTCATCGCCTGGAGCACTCCGTTTCGGACCTGGTGGCGGAGCAGCTCGCCGTGAGCATGGGCTATCCAGACTCGTGCCCGCATGGCAATCCGATAACGAATGAGGCCCGGGATCCGAGCGCGCGGCGCCTGACTGAGGCTGAGGCGGGGCACGAATTCGTGCTTCATCGCATCTCCGAGGTTGCCGAGGACAACGGCGAGCTGATGACCTACTACGAACAGATGGGCTTCCGGCCCGGGGCGCGTATCCGGGTGCGCGACCACGGCCCGATGGACAGGGCGCTGAACATCACGGTCAACGCGCACGATTTAACGCTGGCCAGCGAGTGGGCTTCGTTCCTCTGGGTCTCGCCCGCGGGCCCGGGTCAGGGAGCTGCCGGTGGCGTCGACGTTGGGGTCGTGGCCGAGGTCCCGGGCGGTGGGGTCGCCGCCCCATCGCTGTCCTGAGCCGTTTCGTCGGCCTCGCCGGACGGCGATGACAGCAGCGGGTCGTAAGGCCGCGCGGCGACCTCGGTCCACTCGCCCCAGGCAGGCTTCTGGCTGCCGTCGGCCCTGATCAGGCCAACGCTGGCCAAGGAGTCAAAGGGCGCCGGCAGCGTGTAGTTGGGGTCGGCGGGCACGAACCAGACTGCGAAGGCAAAGCCAAGTCGCGAGACGTCGAAGAGGGTGCGGGCGAGGAACAGGCGCTGATCCTCCTCCGTCGTCTCGGCGGGCGCCTTCTGGTCGGAGTTGAAGCCCATCTCGGCGATGGCGACGCGCAGGTCGGTGTGGACGAGGGCCTCGTCGTAGTAGTCGGGCGGGATATCGGCGGGCGAGGAAAAGCTGAAGCCGGGATAGGTCGTGAGGGCCAGCAGGTCGAGACTGGCGAAGTCGTCGATCAGCTCCCAGCGCGGCCCATGCTCCTCCCCGTACGGGGGCAGGCCCTTGAGGTCCTCGTACTGGAACGTTACGAAGACTGACGTCTGGGGCGAGGCCTGCTTGACTCGGGTATAGGCCTCCTCGTAGACACCGCGGAAGGCTTCGTAGCTCTCAGGGTTCAGGTCGTGCATCAGGTTGACTTCCACGGCCAGGGCCATGTAGCGGGGCCGGTAGCTCTCGGCCAGGAAGCTGATGTAGGCCAGGTAGGCCTCCCGAACAGGTGGATCGCGGAAGTCCATCCCGGCCAGCTGCGGGGGCGCGTCGAAAAGCCTGCCACGATCGGTCGGGTCCGTTGGGTCGACGGCGAGGAAGAACTCCAGCTCGTAGCGCTCGGCCAGCAGCAGGTCGGTCCGCGACATTTCCTGGAGTGCCGGGGCGGGGGAGCTCCCCGGCAGAAAGTCGGCCCAGGCCGGGCCGCGCTGGAGCAGGATCAGCTCGCCCTGCTCGCCGGCAATCCGGAACGGCGCCTCGTAGCCATCGGCCGTGCGCTCGGCCAGCAGGTGCCCGAAGCCCATCTCGAAACCGCGCACGCTGCCGGGAATGGTGGGGTCAGAGATGGAGGTGGCCTCGTCACTCCCATCTGGATTGGAGCCGTCGTCGCCGCAGGCGGCGAGCGTCAGAACAGCGACCAGCGTCAGGCCGGCAAGGGTGATGGCACGCATCAGACGGGCGCGCCTTCCGGTCGCGCGCCCAGCGGCAGGCCGGGGTCGATGTCCAGGTCGAGGCCCGAGCGGTCGCCGGCCTGCCAGCGCTCGTGGCCGGCGGCCGCGATCATCGCCGCGTTGTCGGTGCAGAGCCGAATAGGGGGCACGTGAAGGGGTACGTGCGCGCGCTCCCGCAGGAGTTGGCGCAGCCGCTTGTTGGCGGCGACCCCACCGGAGAGCAGGATCGAACGGGCATCCAGGCGCCTCGCCGCGTTGACGGTCTTGGCGCTGAGCACGTCGGCGACCGACTCCTGGAAGGCTGCGGCCAGGGCCGCCACCTGGGATCGGTCCAGGGCCTTGCCTCGGGTGTATTTCAGCATCTCGGTCTTGAGTCCGCTGAAGCTGAAGTTGTCCGTGCCTTCGAGCCAGGGGCGGGGTAGCTCGGGGCCGCCCTCCGCGCCGGCGGCCACGGCCTCGATCGCCGGGCCACCGGGGAAGCCGAGGCCGAGGAGGCGGGCAACCTTGTCGAAGGCTTCGCCGGCGGCGTCGTCCAGCGTCCTGCCGAGGCGGCTGAACGTGCCGTCCTCAGCCATCAGGGCCAGGTCGGAGTGGGCTCCCGAGACGATCAGGCAGACCGCGGGAAGGAAGGGCGTCCGCCCATCAGAGCGGGCCTCGTCGAGCCAGTTGGCGTAGACGTGGCCCTCAAGGTGGTTGACGCCGAGGAGTGGCTTGTCGAGGCCGTAGCAGAGCGCCCGGGCGGCGTTGACCCCCACCAGTAGGGCGCCGGCCAGCCCCGGCCCGGCGGTGACGGCCACAAAATCGACCTCGGCCCAGGAGACGCCGGCCTCCCGCCTGGCCTCTTCCAGCGTGGGAAGGATCGCTTCGAGATGCTGACGCGAGGCCAGCTCGGGGACTATGCCACCGTAGCGGGCGTGGAGGTCGACCTGGGAGGCGATGATGTTCGAGCGGATATGACGGCCATCGGCAACCACCGCAGCGGCCGTTTCATCGCACGAAGTCTCAATGCCAAGGACGAGCAACTAGCTTATCGCGCGAAGGGATCCCTGGATGGCGACTCGGGCCGCCGGGGGGGCGGCTCGAGCGGAGGCGGCTCGTAGCGCGTCTCGTCGACGACCTCCGACTCGTAAACGGGCTCCGGCTGGTCGTAGGAGACGGGGGCAGCCACGGGCGCCTGCATGCCGGCGGCAACGTGGGAGATGAGGATGGCGCCGAGGTTCTGCTGCTCCTTGAGCAGGACGTAGACCTGCCCCAGGGCTTCCTCCGGGTCCATGCCGAGGAGAGCCGGGCCGTGTTCCTCTTGGAGGCGCGAGGCCAGGGCGCTCCCGCTGAGGAGGACGCTTTCACCGAGGCCCAGCTCGAACTTCGAGATCGTGGGTCTAAAGTCGGCCGCCAGGCCGAGCGCCGCTGCCAGGCCGCCGTTGGGCGCGCTGTAGCGGCGGGCGCGGGTGCCATCGCCGTAGATGGCCAGGCTCGGGCCGACCTGGGCCAGGTAGCCGATGTCCTCGCGCAGGGCGAGAATGCTGACGCCGGCGCCCACCTGGTCTTCGGGCATGCTGGTGCGATTCCACTCCCTGAGGTGGTCGTGGGCCGAGCGCAGGGCCCTCAAGAGGTTGCCGGTGAGGGAGAAATCGAAGCGCTGGAAGAGCGTGCCGACGGCCTCGCCCAGCTGTTCGGTGTATTGCTCGCTGCCGGCCCTCGCGGGCTCCGTAACGACGTAGAGACGGGATGGCTCACCGGCGGCCTGGACCTGGAAAGCATTGACCCAGGGGCCCTGCTCCTGGACGTGACCACCGACGATGTTGAACTGACCGATCCAGAGTTCGCTTGCGGTATCGATAGCGGCGCCCCCTAATAAGCAGTCAAGCCGTCGTAAATTAGGCTATAGTGGATAGAACGCTCGCGCAGGTGCAGCGGGCACAAGAACTATGAGCGTACTTCAGTCGTTAAGTCTAGTAGTTCGCCATAGAAGCCGATAATTGGAGTAGGACAACCGAAAAGAGGCAGCCCAGCTTCTTCCTCTAACTCCTTGATTTCATTCGTAAGGTAGACTTCCACGATGACGTTTAGAGCCCTTCTCCTCGCTTTGCCTCTCGCCCTCGCGGGAGCTCTTTTCACCGCCTTCGGCGGCGAAGAGCCTGACCCTTTCTGCGATCCAGCGACGGTTGCGACCGGCGACGAGACAACCTGCGCCTTTTCCTTCCAGAACGAATCCGAGGGCCAGGTCTTCGCCTTCGTCGAGGGCTACTTCGGGCCCACGGTAAGCGTTTCGAGCTACCCGGAGGCCGACGAGAACAGCGCCTGCGCCGCGGTTGAAGCCGACGAAGTGCCCCCCGCGCCAGACGAGCCGCCCGCTCCCGACCCCGAAGAGACCGTAACCGCTGAAGAGCCCCCGGGTGAGATCACGATCGACCCCGACGGGGACGGCGACGACGGCCGCTCGGAAGAGGATCTGACTGAACTCGAAACCGTGATCGCGGAAGCGGAAGCGGATGGCTGGCAGCCGGGCTTCATCTGCGGCCTCTTTATCGATGCCCAGGCTGAAGATGAGTTGAGCTTCGACTTTGCCATCGCCGAAGAATGCGATGGCACCCTCTTCGTGGTCTCCCTCGTTTCCTTAACGCTGACGCCCGAGGAGCTGGACGAAGCCCTCGCCCCGTACGCCGGCGCCGACTGGATGCCTGTCGATGACGCAGGCGCCCCGGACGTCCTGGCATTGATAGCCGCCTACGCCGCCGGCGACCTGCCGGACGAAGCCGACGAGCTCTTCGCTGACCTGATCCCCGATGACGTCACCGTCGTCGATGAGGATGTCGATTCAGAAGACGGCGGCAGCAGCGAAGATGGCAATCCCGGCGACGACGGTGAAGTCGGGCCCGACGGCGAACCACCGGACGACGGCCAGGGCCAAACCGAGGTGTGGGTCGGGGTAGACACCCTCACGGTTGTTGTGGCCGAGGTAGAAGTCGAGTCCGACCAGACCGAGTGCTACGTGATCCTTGCCGAGGACGACAGCGCCGAGGAAAGCGCGAGTGATACCGGCTGCATGACGGTAAGCGCTGAGGGGCTGGCCCCTTGTCGCTTCGAGTTCGATCTGCAGCAGGATGGCGGAAACAGTGCGGACTTCCTGGAGTCCCTTAAGAACGAACTCCTTTCGGACACCGGGGCGCTGAACCAGACTCCCACGTTGGACCCAACGGCCGCCGCCGGCGACACGAGCACCACTACCACAGACACAACGGGCGGCACGACTGACGACACCGCCTCGGTATTCGGTTCAGGCACGACCACTGACACGACGTCGAATGGGACGACCTTCGGGACAACCGCCGAGCGCAGTAGCCCCAACGTCAGCACTGGCGACGGCTCCTACGCGCCGGGTACGGCGGGCTGGTGGCTGCTGATGGTGCTCTTCGTGCTCTCGATAGCCGTAGTGGCCGCGCCTATCGTGTTCTGGAGTAACAGGACGCAGGCCGAGGAAGTCCGCATCAACGACGACTAGCCTCTAAGCCAGGAATAGCGAGAGAGAGTACGCCCTTTCGTTTTGCCTGAGGGCAAATATGTTGGCCCCCCGAGGAGTTTGGCAGAGGCGCGGGTAGGGGGCAGATTTCGAATTTTGACGCGGCAGGCCCTAGACGGCACCCCTAATCTGCCCGCACCAACTCCCATCCAGCCGGACCCTCCGAGCACAGGCGGAACCGTCCGATCAGACCTACCACCCACTCCTCCGTAGCACTTGCGGGCGGATTCTCAGCCCGGGTTTAGGCGAGGCACCATCCAGTTCGAAATCCGCCCCTAACGCCCCATCCGGGCTTCTGTTTATTCCGCCGCTACTGGAACAGGGCGCCTACAGACTGGCCGGTGTGGATGCGGCTGATTGCCTCGCCCAGGAGCGGGGCCACAGACACCACCTTCATCTGCAGCGAGGCCTCGGGCACGGGCAGGGTGTCGGTCAGGATCAGCTCCTTGATTGGCGCCTCGCGCAGCTTTGTCACGGCGTCGCCGCTCAGAATGCCGTGGGTGGCTGCCACATAGACGTCCTTGGCGCCGTGGGCCTTGAGGACGTTGATCGCCTGGACGATAGTCCCCCCCGTCAGGATCTCGTCGTCGATCACCAGGGCGTCATGCCCGTCGACTTCACCGATCAGGTTCAAGGCCTCGGCCTTCTCGACATTGCCGGAGCGGCGCTTCTCGACGATGGCCAGGGGGCTGTCCAACCGCTCGGCCAGGTTTCGCGCCCGCTTGGAGTCGCCGACGTCTGTAGCGACGACGACGGGATTGTGGAGTTTTTTCTCGCGGAAGTACCGCGTAAAGAGGAAGAGGGCCGTCAGCTCATCGAGCGGGATATTGAAGAAGCCCTGGATCTGGCCGGCGTGGAGGTCGATAGTGAGGATGCGGTCGGCGCCTGCCGTTTCCAGCAGGTTAGCCACGAGGCGCGCGCTGATCGGGACGCGGGGCTGGTCCTTTTTGTCCGAGCGCCCATAGGCGTAGTAGGGCATCACGGCCGTGATGCGGCCGGCCGAGGAGCGCTTGAAGGCGTCGATCATCACCAGCAGCTCCATCAGGCGGGTGTTCACGGGGGAGCAGATAGGCTGGATGATGAAGCAATCGCGCTGCCTTACGTTCTCATTGATGCGGACAAAGACTTCTTCGTTGGAGAATTCGAACACCTCGACCTGGCCCATGGGTCGGCCGAGATAGTCGCAAATGGCCTTAGCGAGTGCGGGATGAGCGTTCCCGCTGAAGATGGAAAGTTCCTGGTACAGCAAGACCCTCCGCGAGCGCGATGTGCAATCTATTGATACCAGAAGGGTTCGGGAGGAAGTAGAGGTTGCCCCTTAGCCCGCCCGCCCTGAACCTTCGCCCATGATCCGCACGCTTCATCAGTGCGACGGCAAAATCGAAGAGGTGACACCCGCGGAGGCCTGTGCGCTGGCGCGGGACCCTGGACACGAAGGAGTCTTGTGGGTCGACCTGGAGGCCGAACCGGCCGAGCCGGCGCGTGAGCTCCTTCAGAACGGCTTCGGCTTCCACTACCTGGCCGTCGACGACTGCCTTAACGTCCGCGTCGACACGCCCAAGATCGACGACTACGGCGACTACATCTTCATCGTCGCCCAGCGGCTGTCATACAACGCCGAGAGCGACGAGCTGGTCCAGGCCGAACTCAACGTCTTCCTGGGCCAGAAGTTCGTGATCAGTTACCACGACCAGCCCTTCCCTGAGCTGGACCAGATGAACACGCGAATCGTGGAAGGGGCGCAGCGCCTCGAACGCGGTGCCGACTATCTGGCGCGCACCATCCTCGACGTGGTCGTCGATGATTACCTGCCGGTGGTGGAGGCAATCGAGGAGGACGCGGCCGAGCTGGAGGAGAGAATAATACGCACCCCGTCGGCCGAATGCATCGAGGCGGCGCGGCTCCTACGGCGCAACGCCCTCAACCTGCGGCGAGCCCTGGGTCCGATGCGCGACGTGATGAACCGCATATCGCGGGGAGAGTTCCCATTACTCGTGCGGGAGAAGCACCAGATCTACTTCCGAGATGTCTACGACCACGTCGTGCGGGTCGAGGAAATGGCATCGATCATCCGCGAGCAGGCCGACCTCGCCATCACGTCCTACCTCTCGGTCACGAACAACAAGCTGAACGAGGCGATGCGCCTGTTGGCTATCGTGACCGTGATCTTCGCCCCGCCGACGCTGGTCACCGGCGTATTCGGCACGAACTTTGCGCTCGGTTTGCCTTACGGGGAGGAGTGGGGGGTGGAGCTGATGTTCGCCCTCTTCGTGGTCTTGGACCTGGCCGTTCTGGCTTACCTGCGCTGGCGCCGGCTGATCTAGGAGCAGAGGGCCGGAGACGAGGCATTAGGGCAGAGGTATACATTCTCGGCGATGAACAGCTCGCTCGGACACGTGGTCGCTGGCTCTGCAGCCAGGGCAGTTCAACCTCAGTCAAGATCGATTCACCGTCATCGCCGGGTGTTCGCTGTAGGGCGCGGCTCCGCCAACAGCCACGGAATCCCCATCCATCAATTCCAGCCGGTGTCCGTCGTAGCTTTCGTAGTAGATGGTTCGTCTTTCCGGGTCCCAATCAACCTGTGAGTTCTTCCAGACCAGTGTCGTCCGGGCATCCCCGCCTTCCAACTCGAGAAAGACGCAGTCAGAGGAGATTCTGAGGGCACCGTGGCCACCCAACGAGTCCTCCGCCCCCTCATTCGGAACATCGATTACGGCGAGCGGCCCCCACTCGCTGTCCTGGTCAACATTGCTCTCGTTGTCGCTGGAACACGCCCACCCCTGCGCGCTTAGCAGCGCAGCAGCGAGGAAACGCAAGAGCAGTGGCAAGCGCATAGGCAAACCCTTCGAGGGATGAACGGCGATTCAACGCCGCGGAAGGCCGGATTGTTCCCTTGCGACTCGTCACGAGTTCGCCCGGGGTGGGAGGACGCAGCAAGCCGGTCCTCCCAGTGCGTGCCTAAGCGCCAACACGCAGTTGGGCGGCCGCGCTCCACGACCTCGCGTGCTGTAGCTACGGCGAACGATAAGGGCGCCAGGGAAGCTGCGGCTGGAGTCATGCAGACCCGCCAGCACCACACTAGCCAATCGGAGCGGGTGCTGGACGGGAAGCAGAGGGTGCCCGCGCCTAAGCTAGACTCACCGCTTCCTTGAAAGGACCGCCATGGACTACGAGCTTTCCGAAGAGCACAAGCTTATCCGCGATACCGCCCGGCGCATCGCCCGCGACGTCGTCGCGCCCCGCGCCGCCGAGATCGACCTCAGCGAGGAGTACCCCGAGGCGACCTTCCAGACCTACCGCGAGGCAGGGCTGCTTGGGCTCGCCATCCCCGAGGAGTACAACGGCTCGGGCGCCGGCACCCTTGGGCTGGCGCTGGCCGTCGAGGAGGTCTCGAAGTACTGCAACGCCTCCGGGCTGATGCTTCTGCTCTCTGCCCTGCCCACCAAGCCAATCATCATCGGCGGCACCGAGGACCAGAAGAAGGAGATCGTCGGCCGGGTGGCAACCGGCGAGATCCGCGGCGCCTTCTGCCTGACCGAGCCCGACGTCGGCTCCGACCCGGCCAACATGAAGTCACGCGCCGTCCGCGACGGCGACGACTACGTCATCAACGGAGAGAAGTCCTATATCTCCGGCGGCACAGTGGCCGACTACGTTGTCTGCTTCGCCAAGACCTCGGAGGACGGCGTCAGGGCGATCTCGTCGTTCATCGTCGATACCAAATCGCCGGGCTTCAGCGTCACCCGCACCGACCGCAAGATGGGTGTGAAGGGCGTCCCCACCGCCCACATCCTTTTCGACAACGTGCGCGTACCGGCGGACCGCCTGATCGGCCACGTCGAGGGCAAGGGCTTCTACTCCGCGATGCTGGGACTCAATTCATTGCGGCCGGTCGTGGGCGCGCGAGGGCTGGGGCTGGCCGAGGGCTGCCTCGCTTACGCCCTGGACTTCGCGCGCAAGCGCGAGGCCTTCGGTGGGCCGCTGACGGAAAAGCAGGCGATCCAGTTCATGTTTGCCGACATGGCGATCAGCATCGAAGCAGCCCGCCACCTCGTCTATCACGCCGCCTGGCTGGTCGACCAGGGCAAGTTCACCAAGGAGCACGCGCCCTACCTGTCGATGGCTAAGGCCTTCGCCACCGAGATGGCCAACAAGGTGGCCTCCGACGCCCTGCAGATACTCGGCGCCCAGGGCTACATGATGGACCACCCGATCGAGCGCCAGTATCGCGACGCGCGCCAGCTGATGATCGTCGAGGGCACCAGCCAGATTCAGCGCATGGTCATCGCCCGGGCGCTGATCGACGAGGACCTGGTCTACAACTAAGCCGTGGATATCCGCCGCTTCGAGCGACTGGTGGCCGACGTTTACGCGGGCCTCCCCGAAGGCATCCACGAGCGCCTCGACAACGTCGAGGTAATCGTCCTGCCGCGCCCCACGCGCGAACACCGGCGCGAGGCGGGACTGCGCGGCGGCCAGACACTGCTCGGGTTTTACCAGGGCGTGCCGCTGACGGAGCGCGGCGGCAACTACCACATGGCCCTGCCCGACCGGATTTTCGTCTACGCTGAGCCGCACACTCGGCGGACGCCGGACCCCGCCGCGCTGCGCGAGGAAGTCCGGCGGACGCTGCTGCACGAAATAGCGCACTACTTCGGCATCGAGGAGCAGCGGCTGCACGAGCTGGACCTCGGTTAGCCCCGCGGCGGCGAGAGTTGCTAGGATCAGCGGGTATTGAAGGGCGGGTTCCCCGCCCCGCTGTGTATGAGAAGAAGAGTTGAGAGTATTGCGGTAGAGCCCTCCGAGGCTCTGCCCCAGCTGAGAATCCTGCGAGAGATGCCAACGGCCACCAGGAGGTGGCGACGGCAGGGTCGAATGTCCATCGAAGCGACACCCTCGGTCCCCTCTCCGCTGCCGGACAGCAGCCGGCCCGATCCGAGCGTCGGCCGTGAGCCTGTGCTGGCCGCCACGGCGGCATTCGTCGTCCTCCTGGCCCTGGTGGTCGCCATCGGCCTTGCTGCCTACCAGACGCTCAATCTGGGCTCCGGCGGGGGCGTTACCTCCGCCCAGAGCAACCCGGCGCCCGTAGCAGCGGCCGACGGTGAGACCGCCCCGACCATCGCCTACGTTGACTCGCTCGACCTCGAAGTCGAAGAAAGCAGCGGCGACTTCCTGCTGACGGTGACGGCCCACATAGGCTCCGACCCCGCCCTTTTGCCCGAGGGCGAGATAACCGCCGTCGCGCGTATCCTCGGCCCTGACGAGGCCAGCTTCGAGCTGGAATCGGTGGTCAACGAGCGGGGCAACGTGACCTGGGAGAAGACGGTCAGCGAAGCCGGGCTCTACACCGCCGGGGTCATGGACATTCGCGGCGAACACCTCACCTACGATTCGAGCCGTGACGAGGACGCCCTCGCTTCCGCCCGCGCCGGCGACGACGAGGGTCCGGGTGCCGACGAACGCAGCGTCGACGAAGCCGAAGCGGAGTCCGAGGACACCATCGAGACCGAGACGGTCAGCGGCGAGATCGACAGCGGCGTCGCCGCGCCTGGCGAACCGGACCCGGAGGCGACCCCCGGGATCTTCGAGGACATCAGCGACGGCGTGATCGGCGACGAGGAACCAACGCCGACGCCAACACCCGACGACAACCCATTCAGCTAAGGTTCTCGATTGAACCCCGGACCCGTACTCGTAGGGGCAGATGGCCGGCCAAACTCGAGCTCAACATTGGTTGCCAGCGAGCCTTCTGCCCGGTTGGTCGAGTCAGAGCCCTAGTCGAAGGTCAGCGTAGTGGTGCCATTTCGAAAGACGAGTCTGAAGCCGCCGCTGGCCCCGGCGAGCCCGGCATTCTCGGCGCCAATGTAGGTTCCCTGGTATTCGAGGCAGATAGGCACGCGTTCATCGCCATCCTCGAAGGCGCCAATCGTGCGGGTGACGGTAAAGTCGATCACCGCGCCCTCACCGACCGTGGCTGTGCCGGCATCTTCCTCTGCCTCTTCGACGTCGGACGTCAAGGGACCATTGAAGGTCTCGCCGTCACACTCGACTTCCTGGTCGGCATCGGGCTGCTCGCGCACGCGCACGATGTAGCTGACCACAGTCTCACCGTCTTCGGAAGTCACGTCACCGCGCAGTAGCAGGCGGCGGCCTGACTCGCCGGCCTGCGCGGTAGCTGCGACCGCCGGTTCGCCTTCCGCGGTGTACTCGGTGGGGAACCCCGCATCGCCGACACCACCGCCCTCAGCGCTACCGTCATCGTCGCCCCCCTCCTCGCTGGTGGCGCTCTCGGAGCCGCCGCCGGCGTCGTCATCGTCGCCCCCACAGGCAGCGGCCAGCAGTGCGGCAAGCAGCAGAGCGCCGGCGAGCCAAAGAAAAAAACGGTCAATTCGGACCACGTGTACCTCGCAGATGGTTAGGGATTGTTACATCTAGGTTAGAGGGCGCCCACTGCATGGGCTTGGCCGCCGATTGCCGCCTCACCGTTACGATCGTCGTGGTCGGAGCCATTAGAGAGCAGGAGGATGATGATTTTGACCCGCATACTTTTCTTGATAGCCGCGCTTGCGGTGCTCGCCGCCTGCGGCGATGACGACGACGCCGACATCTTCGACGAGACACAAACACCGGCCACGCAGACCGCAACGGCCACGTCAACCGTGGAGGCCACTGCCACCGAAGCTGCTACCACGGAGCCAACTGCCACGGCCACCGCCACGGCAACAGCCACCGAGGAGCCGCCCGCTGAGGGCGAGGCCCAACACGTCATCGGCGACGACGGCCGCGGCTTGTACGTCTACACCCCTCAGGACGAATCACTGGAGCAGCTCGCCGGAACGGACATCCTGGGCGAACGCGGTGTGGGCCTCGACTGGTTCCCCGCCGGCGATGGCATCGCCGCCTTCGGCAGCAACCTGATGGCCACCTCGACGATCAGCGGCGACAGTGAAGTGATCCACGAGCCCACGGACCTTGCTTTCGGCACCGAGGTTTCGCCGGACGGTAGCCAGATCGCCTTTGGCTGCTTCGGAGTTTCGGGGGCGGACATCTGTGTGGTGCCGGCAGTGGCGGGGAGCTCGGCCACGAACGTCACCGAGGACGAGTTCAGCGACTATTTCCTGAACTGGCTCGACGACGACCGCATCTTGATCATCAGCACCGACCGCGAGGGCGGCTTTACGCCTATCTACGAGGGACACTTCCCCAACGAGGGCGCCTACTACGTCGTCAGCGCCAGCACGGGCGAGGTCGTCCCCGCCACGCAGGCGGACGTCTCGGACCCGCTGCTGTCCCTGGAGGGCCTGTGGCGCTTCGTCGTGGAGGGCGAGGGCCCCGACATCTCCGCCCGCCTCGAGGACGGCGGCAGGATCGACATACCCGTGGTGCCCGTAGTCAATACCACCGACGTCTTGCCTGATTTCGACATCGATTGGTCGAACGGCGACATCTGGGCCGCCGTCGTGCAGCGCGTACCGGGGGAGGAGGGGGGCGACTTACCGCGCAGCACTTTCCGCGTCTGGGTCGTCGACCTGAACAACCTGACCGTGGAGCTCGTGCTGGAAGCGCAGGCCTGCCAGACCGACCTCTCCTGCACCCTGACGGTCGACTGGTCGCCGGACTCGAAGCAGCTCGCTGTTCTCTACGGCATCGCCGGCGACTAGGTCCCGTGCAGGGGCAGGTATCGCAATGGTGGAGGCAAACTCTGTGGTAACCAGTATCAGCCGTCGGCCAGGTTACAGTTGGTCTGCTCGGCCGCTGACGCCTGCTGCTGCGATTCCGTGCGCGTTGACCGCTACGCGACGGGTCGCAACCAGAAAGGCGCACGTCTCCAGCGCCATGATTGCTCGGTTCCGGCGTGTCGACTCCCACTCCTGTAGTGGCGGGTGTCAGCCCTCGAACCAACAACGTCATTCGTCCAGCTGCTGACACCCACCGCTACAACTGGTGTGCATTGGTCGCAGCGGATGCCGGCCGGCGTGCGGGCAGGTTTTCAGGCCCTTCTTCTGCGGATCACCCTGCGCCATGAACGCGAGTTTGGCTAGGCTACGCACATGGCCGAGCTGACCTCCATCCCCGAGGGCATGCAGCTGCTCTACGGCGGCAACAAGCTTGCCGCCGTGCCGGAAGACGTGCGGGCAGCATTCAGGGCGGGCGACCGCCTGGCGGTCGTCCAGCGCAGCGGCGACGTGCTCCACATCCCCGCCGCCCAGTGGGACCTGGCCGAGGAGGCAGTCGCCCGCGCGTCCGCGGCCTTCCAGGAGCTCGCGGCAACGCCGGATGAGAACGTGACCTGCTTCTTCGAGCGCTTTGCGGCACGGCTGGCCGACGACGACGCCTGGGCACAGATCGCCGCACAGAACGAGATGGATGTGTCGTCGGCAACCAGCCGCGGGCGCTCGACGACCAGGCTGAAGGTCAGCGACGGCATGCGCCGCGACATGATCGACGGCCTGCGAGGCTGGGCCCAGATGGCGCCACCCAACGGTCCCCGCGGGTCGGTCGAGCATGAGGGTTGGCGGATCGACGAGCTGCGCTCCGGCTACGGCGTCGTGGGCTTCGTCTTCGAGGGGCGCCCCAACGTCCTCGCCGACGGCGTGGGAGTCCTGCGCTCGGGCAACACCGCGGTGATGCGCATCGGCTCGGATGCCCTGGGCACCGCCCGCAGCATCGTCGAGCTGGCCCTGCGTCCAGCGGTGAAGGAAAGCGGTTTGCCGGAGGGCGCCGTCGTCCTCCTCGACAGCGCAGCGCATGCCGCGGGCTGGGCGATGTTCTCGAACCCGCTGCTCGGTCTGGCAATAGCTCGGGGCTCCGGGCCTGCCGTCCTCACGCTGGGCAGCCTGGCCACGCAGGCGGGCATCCCGGTGAGCATGCACGGGACCGGCGGCGCCTGGATCGTGGCCGATGAGACCGCCAGCGCCGCTGACCTCCGCGCCGCGGTCTTCCACTCGGTAGACCGCAAGGTCTGCAACAGCCTCAACGTCCTTTGCCTGCCGCGCTCGCGGGCGGCAGAGCTGGCCGCCGAGGCTATCGCGGCCCTGGAGGAGCGTGGGGCGCTGCTTGGCCACGGCTACAAGCTCCACGTCGTCGAAGGGAGCGAGGCCTGCGTCCCCACTGAGCTTTTCAATGAAACGGCGAGGATGCTTCGCGCGGAAGGCGAAGTCGAAGAGCCGATCGCCGAGACGCTCCCCGCCGACGAGCTTGGCCGCGAATGGGAATGGGAGGGGACGCCTGAGGTATCGCTCGTCGTAGTCGAGGACAGCGTGGAGGGGGCCCGCCTCTTCAACAGCTATGCGCCGCGCTTCATCGCCTCGCTGATCAGCGAAGACCCCGAGGTCCACGAGCGCTTTTTTCATATGGTTGACGCCCCATTCGTTGGCAATGGCTTCACGCGCTGGGTAGACGGCCAGTATGCCCTGCGCCGGCCGGAGCTCGGGCTCTCCAACTGGCAGTATGGGCGGCTCCTCGGCCGCAGCGGGATACTCTCGGGCGACAGTATCTACAGCGTCCGCCTGCGGGCGACGCAAGACCGCCCGGACATCCACCGCTGACCGTGGGCTCGGATTACGAGCGGCTCAACCTCGCACAGAGCCTATCCGGCGGGCGTCACGGCAAGATTCTGCGCCTCATCAGCCGCATCGCGATGCTGACGATCGAGGTGCCCGAGGCAATGAAAGGCGGCGACTGGCCCGAGCAGCGGCGTCTTAGAGGCGACCTGGACGAGGCGCTGGCTCGCCTGGTCGACTTTGCTAGCGCCCTGCCTGCCGCGCTGGGACCAGAGCTAAGCGCGCTGGTAGAGGCTGGGCATGGGGCCGTACGGGCCATTCTGATAACTCCGCGCGGCTCAACCGGGGCGGTGGCATTGGCGAGGGCCTCCTCGAGCGCGGCAGTGGCGGCCGCCGACCGCATCAGGGAGGCCCTGGACGAGGGCTCAGGAGGGGAGCCCTAGTAGACTCGGATTGTCCCCCGACCGATAAGGAGAGTTTCATGCCCGACTACCGCTTTGAACGAGAGGCCCGCACAGCCTATTCCGAGAGCTACAGCCTCTGGGACGGCGACAAGAGCGCCGGCCGCGTCGACGTGCACTTCACGCCGTCGTCTGTCTACGCCACGATCTGCATCAACGAAGGCCTCGACGAGGACGCCATCCAGGAAATCATCGGCGCCGTCGATGATGAGCTGGTGATGACGGCCGACCCTTACCGCGAGGACTTCGTGGCCACGGTGTGGGCGGGCAAGGAGCTGGGCGTTTACTCGGACGAGGACCTCGACGACTTCGGCGACATTGACGAGCTCTTCGAGGACGAAGAAGGGAACGGCGCCAAGCCCTGAACAGTGGTGGCGGCTAACCAGGGCCTCGACCCGCGACACCCGGACTGGCGGCCGCCGAAGTCGGCGAAGCCGATCCCGTCTAATACGTTCTACTTCGAAGCTCGTTGCCCGTCGTGCCTGCGCTGGTACTGGGGCAACTACCCGCTATGGGTGCGCATTCCACCCTTCCCCTGCATCTGTGGTGAAATGGTTCCGACGCCGGAGAGTCAACCGGGCTACTACGAGGACTGGGGCAACATCGGATGAAAACTGAGATCTTCGAAGCCGACGCCTTCACCGGGCGTAAAGAACAGCTGCTGGCCACGCTGGACAGCGACTACCGCTGGGAGAAAGGCGACGAGATCGTGATCAACACCGGCCCGAACCGCTGGAAGGTTCGCGTGACCTGGGTGCAGGTAACGCTGGAGTCCGATGGCCCCAGGCGCGAGGTCGTGGCGCTCAAGATCTAGTCTCAGTTGTCGAAGCAACGCCCACCACCCGCCACCCCACAACCTCACCCTGCCCTCTCGGGGTCCCCGTGCGGTTGGCAGTCCGCGGGGGGCCAAGGAGAGGGTTGGCGTCAGACCACGCGAACTGTAGGGGCAGCCAAAAGCCGAGCGGTTAGTTACGACCTGGCATCCACATCGCGTTGCCTGCCCCTCGTGGCATCCGTGACGGACATTCCGCCTGTTCAAACGACCACTGTCGGAGACCGCCCGACCCCGCCCCCCTCAACCTCAGCCTGCCCGCTCCTTGGCAAGGAGAGGGCCAGCCGCAGCGCGGGTGAGGTTGAGGGGCGGCGGGGGTCCGAGCTTGTCTCAGTGGCCGAGGGGGAATTCAGTCAAACCTGTATAGCGGGCGCCTCCCGGCCTTGGCTCGCTGCGCATGAGGCTGATGGTGGCCAGGCGGGCATCGACCGCATTGGGGCCGGGAATGGCCTGCAAGAGGCCAGGGATGGCCGCGAGGGAGCGACGGTCCGCGTTCTCTGGAACGCGGGCGAGCGTCAGGTGCGGGTTGAACTCACGAGCCTCTGTCGGGAAGCCCAAAGGAGCAATCTCCCGCTCGACGGCGCGCTGGAGGCTGCCCAGGCGGTCCAAGTCGCCGCCCAGACCGATCCAGACCACGCGCGGCCGGCGGCCGCCGAACACGCCGGGCTCGCCGAGCCCAACCTTCATTGGCTGTACGGTCACGGCGGCGCGATTGAGCCCTGCCTCGATCTCAGGCACGCGAGCCTCTTCGACGGCGCCGAGGAACTTCAGCGTCAGGTGGATGCCCTCCGGGCGGACCCAACGCAACGGGGTGTCGATACGGCCGCGAAGGCGCTCCTGGAAGCGCCGCGTCTCCAGCTTCATCTCCTCCGGCAGCTCCAGCGCGATGAAGAGGCGCAGCACTACAACGCCAGGAGATCGCGGGCAGTGCCGCCGAGGATGGCTGCCTCCGCGTCGCTGTCGAGGCCAAGGCTGCGGATGCGACCTAGCTCGCTCCCCTGGTCGAGGAGGGGGTAATCGCTGGCGAAGAGGATGCGGTCGGCGCCGATCAGGGACGCGGCCAGGCCGAAAATCCGGTCGTCGTAGAGCAGACGGCTGGCGGCCGTGTCGAACCAGACGTTGGGCAGCTCCTTCACGATTTCGGGCATCACGCCGTAGAGTGGGAGGCCACCGCCCCAGTGCGCGCCGATGATTCGCACCTCGGGGTGGCGTCGCGCGAACTGGTAGAAGTCCGCCAGCGGCAGCCCTTGCTTCCCGGGATACTCGTGCCCCACCGGCTCGCTGACGTGAAAGAGCAGCGGGAGGTCCAGCTCCTGCGCGAGCCGCGCCAGCCTGGCGCCATCATCGCCGGCGAGGTCGCAGCGCTGGTCGTGGGGCCGCAGCTCGCCGAAACCGGCGGCGCCCAGGTCGCGAACCCGCCGGGCTTCGCCCTCGGCTTCGGCGATGTCACCCAGGGGGAGGGTGCAGAAGGCCTTAACCCTGTCGGGCGCCTGCTGCGCCGATGCCAGGAGGTAGTCGTTGTGGGCGCGGCAGGCGGCAGCGCTTGACCAGGCGAACCCCTGCACCACTGAGATATCGACGCCGGCGCTATCCATGCCCTGGAGCAGGTCCGCCGCCGTGACCAGTTTGGCCCTGGGACTGCCGTAGATCGCCGCGAAAGTCGGATCAGCTGGAGCCTCGCGCCGCGCGGCTACCTCCGGAGGAAAGATATGGGTGTGAAAGTCGACTATCACGCTGGCTGAAATATAAGAGGCCGGTCTTGCGACCGGCCCCATTTTGTCTGATCCAGGGCTGGTTTACTTCTTAGCGGGCTTCGTCGCGGGCTTCGTCGCCGGCTTCTTGGCCGCGGCTTTGGGGGCCGGCTTTGCCTTAGCGTCCGCCTTGGGAGCGGCAGCTTTCTTGGCTGTAGCGGCCTTCGGCTTCGTGGCTCCTGCTCTACCCGAGGCGGCCTTCTTGGGCTCTTCGACCGGCGCTTCACTGGCTTCCGCGGCCGCTGCGGTGGTTTCCGCCACCAGGAGGTTGTAGGCCTTCATCAGGCGGGACTTGCGGCGCGAGCTGTTGTTGCTGTGGATTGTGCCGCGCTGGGCAGCGCGGTCGAGGGAGGCGACGGCTTCGCGGACGGCTTCCTCAGCCCCGCTGGCATCGCCGGCCATGATCAGGCGCCGGGCACGAGTGATAAGGGTGCGCGCGGCGCCCGCGTGTACGCGGTTGCGCTCGCGCCGTTTGAGTGATTGCCGCCAACGCTTCTTGGCGGAACGGATGTTAGCCAAAGTTCGAGACTCCTTGGGGGTTCGACTTTCATGATAGGGGGGCCCGGATCAGGGCGTCCAACGCTGATCGCACCCCTCGGAGGCTTCTGCCGCAGCCTATTATCCGACTGAGTGGAAGCTCTTCCCGCTCCGTCAGCCAGCCCCGGTGTGGGGCGCAGCCTCCTCGTCGCGGCTGGCATCGTGGCCTTCGGATTCATCGGCAGCCGTCTGCTGGGCGTCCTGCGCACGGCGGTTATCGCCAACGAGTTCGGGACAGGCGATGAAGTCGGCGCCTACTTCGTGGCGTTCCGCGTCCCCGACCTGATCTTCCAGGTGCTGGCCGGCGCCGCCATCGGCAGCGCCTTCATCCCCACGTTCGCCCGCTACCTCAGCCAGAAGGGCGAAGCCGAGGCCTGGCAGATGGCGTCGCGCGTGCTCAACCTGATCGCCGTCCTGACGGCCATCCTCGGCATCGTCGCCTTCATCACGGCGCCCTGGTTGGTGCCGATCCTGGCGCCGGGCCTCGGCGACAACCCGCAGGAAACACGGGAGCTGGAGGAGCTGGCCGTTGAGCTGACGCGGATCATGTGCCTCTCGCCAATTCTCTTCTCGATCAGCGGGCTCTTCATGGGAATGCTCAACGCCCGCCACAGTTTCTTCCTGCCCGCCCTGGCGCCGATGCTCTACAACCTGGCGATCATCTTCGGGGCGGTGGTCCTGGCCGGCCCGTTCGGCATCCACGGGCTCGCTATCGGCGTGGTCGCCGGCGCCGCGCTGCACCTGCTGATCCAGGTGCCCGGGCTGATCCGGGAGAGGATGCGCTGGGTACCCTCGCTGCGCTGGCGCGACGAAGGCGTCTGGGAGGTCGGGCGGCTGATGGGCCCGCGGGTGATTGGGCTGGCGGCCGGCCAGGCCAATTTCTTCATCACGACGTTCTTCGCCTCCTACATCAGCACCGGCTCGATCTCTGCGCTGAACTACGCCTGGCTGCTGATGATGCTGCCGCTGGGCATCTTCGGCATGGCGATCTCGACTGCGGTTTTTCCGCGCCTGGCCGAGCAGGTCGCCGAGGGCCGCCCTGAGGCCATGCGCGACACCCTGGGGCGGATCCTGCGCATGATCCTCTTCCTGACCATCCCCTCCACAATCGGGCTGCTGATCCTGCGCGAGCCGATCGTAGCGGTGCTACTCGAGCGCGGGGAGTTCAACGAGGCGTCCACGGAGGCCACTGCCAACGCATTGTTCTTCTTCTCCGTGGGACTGATCGCGCATGCCTCGATCGAGATCCTGGCGCGTGGCCTTTACGCCCTGGGCGACACGCGCAGCCCGGCGATCGCGGCCGTGGCGGCGCTCGTCCTCAACCTGGTGCTCAGCGCTGTGCTCTTCGGGCCGTTCGATGAGTCGGGCCTCGCCCTCGCGGTCTCCACCGCAGCTGTCCTCAATGCCGTGATGCACTACGTGACCCTGCGCCGGCGTTTGGGGGCCCTCGGTGAGGTTTCGGCCCTGTCCTCGCTGGGCAAGATGGCCCTGGCTGCGGGCGCGCTGGCTGCGGTCGTCCTCGGTCTCTGGCTAGCCCTGGAGCCACTGCGCGACGCCGAAAGCTCGCTCGAAGCGACCGGCTTGCTGGTGGGGACCATCGTCGCCGGGGCTGCCGCCTACTTCGGGGTTTCGTTCCTGTTGCGCGACGAGGAGCTGCACTCGTTGCTGCGCCAGGTGCGGAGGCGCTGACTCGTTGCCGCGGCCAAGATGCGAAACCTATAATGGTTTTGAGCGGTCGCTTTAACCGGCGACCGCAAATTTTTGCGCGGCGCACGGAGCGCCCGGTTTATTGGAGGTCCTTTGGCATTCGCGGACAAGACGTTGGCTTGCAGAGATTGCAACACCAACTTCACATTCACCTCGGGAGAGCAGGAATTCTATGCGAGCAAGGGACTGATGAACGACCCGGTTCGCTGCCCAACCTGCCGCAACTCACGGAAGGCTGCCCGCCCGGCGGCGGCTGAGCAGGAGGAGGGCTACGTGCGCTATGGCAACTTCGCCAGCTTTGGCGGGCGCACGCCCCGGCAAATGCACCCGGCGACGTGCGCCGAGTGCGGGATGATGACGGAAGTCCCGTTCGTCCCGCGCGGCGACCGCCCGGTGTACTGCAGCACGTGCTTCAGCAAGATCAAGGGCCCGGCCGGGGGGATGACCGCCGAGACATGCTAGGCCCCGGGTAAGGGAAACCAAAGGGCGCGCCAATGGCGCGCCCTTTCTGTTGCCTCGGCGCATCGGGTCCCTACGGCCCGTCGGGCCAAACTAGGATCGACGGAGGAGGGCCCATGACGAACGAAACGGACCCCAAAGAGAACCCCAAAGAGGAAGACCTGCGCGCCGGCGGCAACCGCGACGAGGAGCCGCACTCGCCGTTGCTGCAGGAGGCGATAGACAAGGGCGAGAGCTTCCAAAAGGACGCGCCCGGAGGCGGCACCCACGAGAAGGAGGTCGGCAAGCCGGCCTGGGGCGACAAGCAGGGCGACATGGCCGGCCAGGAAGGCAAGCAACAGCAGAGCGGAGGCGGGGCGCCGGATTCCTGACGACTTAGTGTATGAAGTACACTAAGTATGCCTACGGAGGTCCGGATTGAGGTCGCTACGAGTCGCCCTGGCGCAGATCAATACGACGGTTGGCGACCTCGAAGGGAACGCGAACCTCATCCGCGAGTACATAGCTCGGGCCGCTGAGCTTGAACCAGACATCATCGCCTTTCCCGAGCTGGCGATCACGGGCTACCCTCCCGAAGACCTGCTCCTGAGGCCGTCGTTCGTCCAAAGCAACCTCGAGGTGCTTGACGATCTTGCCCGCGAGACGGCGGGCAAGCCCTACACCCTGGTCGTCGGCTTCGTCGACTGGCGGTCCGACCTCTACAACGCCGCCGCCGTCATCCACGACGGGCGCGTCATCGACCGCTACCACAAGCAGCACCTGCCCAACTACGGTGTCTTCGACGAGGCCCGCTACTTCCAGACGGGCATCCGGGCTCCTGTCTACTCCGTCGCCGGCGCGCTTGTCGGCGTGAACATCTGCGAGGACATCTGGTATCCCGGCGACCCCACAGCGGCCCAGGTCCACGCCGGCGCCGAGGTCATCATCAACATCAATGCCTCGCCCTTCCACGCCGGCAAGGGGGCCGCCCGCGGGGCCATGCTATCGACGCGCGCGGCCGACTACGCGGTGGCCCTCTGCTACGTGAACCAGGTGGGCGGCCAAGATGAGCTTGTCTTCGACGGAGCCAGCCTCGTCTTCGACGCCGAGGGCCGGGCCATCGCCGAGGCGCCCCAGTTCAAGGAGCAGCTGCTGGTGGCTGACATCGACCTCGAAGCCGTCTTCCAACGCCGGCTGCACGACCCTCGCCGTCGTGCCGAGCGGATCGGTTCCCTGTGGGCCGGGCAGGATGAAGCCATCGCGGTTTCACCCGTCCGCGTCGGGGCGCCGCGCAAAACGCCGGCGAGGGAGCGATTGGAACCCCTGAGCCCCGACGCCGAGATCTTCACCGCGCTGGTCACCGGCACCCGCGACTACCTCCACAAGACGGGCTTCGACAAGGCCGTGATCGCGATGTCGGGCGGGATTGACTCCGCGCTGGTGGCCGCTATCGCCGTCGAGGCCCTGGGCGCTGAGAACGTCACCGGCGTGGCCATGCCCTCGCGCTACTCAAGCGAGGGCAGCGTCGTCGACGCCAGGGCAGTCGCCGACAACCTGGGCATGGAGCTGACCACCATCCCTATCGAAGGGCCCTTCAGCGCCTACCTGGACGCACTGAGCCCCACCTTCGCCGGCCAGCGGCCGGACATCACTGAGGAAAACCTGCAGGCCCGCATACGCGGTAACTACCTGATGGCGCTCTCCAACAAGTTCGGCTGGATCGTCCTGACGACCGGCAACAAGAGCGAGATGGCGGTCGGCTATGCAACGCTCTACGGCGACATGGCGGGGGGCTTCGCCGTTATCAAGGACGTACCCAAGACAGTGGTCTATCGCGTCTGCCGTTATGTGAACGAGCGCGCGGGACGGGAGATCATTCCCCGCAGCGTGCTCGAGAAGCCGCCATCGGCGGAGCTGCGGCCGGACCAGCTAGACGTCGACAGCCTACCTCCATACGAGGTGCTCGACCCGATCCTCGAGGCCTACGTGGAGGACGACCGCTCCTTCGACGAAATCGTGGCCATGGGCTACGACGAGCCCGTTGTCCGCCGCGTGATGGACCTGGTGAGCCGCAGCGAGTACAAGCGCCGGCAGTCGCCACCGGGGGTCAAGATCTCTCCTCGCGCCTTCGGCCGGGACCGCCGGCTGCCGCTGGCCAACCGCTATCGGCCCTGAGCGCGTTTTTGTGAGCACGCTGTGAGGCCGGAAGGCATATCCGATAGGCTTCCAGTTCGTACGCTTGCGATATGGACTCCACGAGCTTCGCAGTTGAGAGGAATGGCACGATCCACGACCTCTCGCGCCGCAGCGATGCCTGCGGTTTCGCCCACGAGTCCATCGTCCTGACATATCACTCCAGGGACGAGATCCTGGCCGATATGCTCTTCGCGCGGATGCGGCCCTGCGTCTACTGCGCCGAGGCCGAAACGTTCAACCTGAACCTGAGCGGGCAGCGCATCGAAGGCGAAGCCCTCGCCGGCTAACCCTCAGAAGCCCGCCCCCTGGTCTCTTGACGATGTCTTGCCGATTGCGTGGCGAGAGGCATGGTCCTCGCATTTACAAGAGCCATGCCTCGCCGCTCCACAGACCGACCCTCCAGTTTGCCGCTGGAGGGTCGAAGGTCGTTAGACGCCCCTAGTCGGGATCCTCGCCTTCCTCGTCGTCAGCGAGATCGGGGAACTGCGCTTCGCAGGTGGCCTCCGCCTCGTCCTCGGCTACGCCCTGGACGACAACGAGGTCGTGCTCACAGATGTCGTTGGCGTCGTCGAGGTCGTAGTGATCCTCGCCCTGCCCCTCGTCTTCATCGTCGTCTTCGTTCTGGTCGCCGCACTGCTCCTCGATGTTGTCATCGTCCACCCCCGCCGCTTCGCTCTCATCCTCTGCGGCTTCGTCAGCCCCTTCCGACTCCGAGCACGGGACGATCAAGTCGCCCTCGTCGTTTCGGGGGCCGTCGTCGGTTATCCCCGCGGTCGCGGTCGCCCCATCGAGGCCTCCGAAAGCGGCGGCGGCCCCAAAGGTGGCCAGGGCAACGATAGCGATAACGATGCCCGCCCCCAAGCGCAATTTCCTGTCCATTACTGTCCTCCTAATCGGTTTCATAGAGAGCAGTGTCATAGCTCTTCATTAGGCCGGCGTTGGAGCCGGATTTGAATCTTCCAATGTCGGGCGGGCAGTAGATGTGCTGACATGAGAGCGTGCGGGTACTTGTTGTCGAGGATGAGGTGAGGCTGGCGCGCGCCATCGTTAAGGTGCTGAGCGAGGAGGGCTACGTCGCGGACACGCTCGCTAACGGCCACGCCGGACTCGCCGCCGCTTTCAACGAGCCCTACGATATCGTGCTCCTCGACGTGATGCTGCCGGGGATGGATGGCTACGAGGTAGCTCGCCGGCTGCGGGCGGGAGGATCGAAGGCGCCAATCATCATGCTCACCGCCAGGGACGCCATCCGGGACAAGATCCGCGGACTGGACGCCGGCGCCGACGATTACCTGGTCAAGCCCTTCGCCCTGGCGGAGCTGCTGGCTCGAATTCGGGCGCTGGCGCGACGATCGGGAATGATCGGCGACGAGACGATTCTTCGGGTCGCCGACCTCAGTCTCGACCTGCGTACGCGCCAGGCCGCGCGTGGCGACCGGCGCATCGAGCTGACGACGAAGGAGTTCGGCCTGCTGGCGGCGCTGATGCGACGTCCCTTTCAGGTTTTGACGCGGGCGCAACTGCTTGACCAGGTCTGGGGGATGGACGCCCTGCAGACCGAGTCAAACGTGGTCGATATCTACGTCCACTATCTTCGCAACAAGGTCGACAAGGGGTTCGGCAAGAAGCTCATCCACACGATTCGGGGCGCTGGATACGCTATCCGGGCCGACTGATGTTCCGTCGCGTACGGCTCCAACTCACCGGCGCCTACACAGCATTTCTACTGCTGACGATCCTCGTCCTGGCCGCGGCCCTGTACCTGGCGACTCGCGAATCGTTCGACGAAGAGATAGATGAGTCACTAACGGAGACGCGCGAGGAGCTCCAGACTCTGTCCCCCCAGCAGTTACGGGCGACCCTGGGCCTGGAAGCTCAATCGCCGGATGACCCTTCGCTTGTCGCGGACGCGGCAGACAATGACCAGCAAGAAGAAGGGAACAACGAGGGCGGCCCTCCGTCCCTCGACCCGGGGATGTTTTTTATCGTCACAACTCTCGATGGACAGCCGGTCGCCAACCCGCTGCGCATAGAACTGGAACATCTCGACTTTCCCGCGATCGTCGCCGGCGTGGACGAAAGTGAGCGAGTTCGAAACGTCTCAGCGGGCAACGATCGCTATCGTTTCTTGAGTCTGTTGTTGCCCGCCGAAGAGATCGAGGGCCAAAGCGACCTCTATCTGCTGATCGGCCGTTCGCTTGATTCCCGGGACCGCCAACTGGCTAACCTGCTGAGCATCATGCTGGCGGGGGGCGCGATCGCAGCGGCTGTCGCAGTGGCCGGCGGGCTGCTTCTCGCGGGCCGTTCGCTCGTGCCGATTCGGGAGGCCATGGCCAAGCAGCAACGCTTCATCTCAGACGCATCGCACGAGCTGCGGACGCCGATTCAGGTCGTGCGTGCGAACAACGAGATCCTTCTGCGTTACCCCGAGCGAACCATCGAGGAGAACCGCGACCAGGTCGAAGCGATCGAGGCCGAGGCCGATCTGATGGGAAAGCTGGTCAGCGACCTGCTTACGCTGGCGCGCGGTGATGAGGACGAGGTGCAACTGGAAGTCGAGAGGCTCGACCTTGCTAAGGTCCTGGCGGACGTTGCCCGCGACCTGGGGCCGGCCGCTGCTGAGCGCAGTCTTGTCCTCGATGTCCAACTGACGCGAGTGGAGGTAGAGGGCGACCCTCGACGTATCCGTCAGCTGGCGGTGATTCTGCTCGAGAACGCGATCAAGTTCACGGCTGAAGGGCGGGTCAGTCTGAGTACTGCGCAGTCGAACCGCTGGGGGGAGTTCAGCGTCAGCGATACCGGCCCGGGCATCCCACAGGAGGAGCAGGCCCGCGTCTTCGAGCGCTTCTACCGGTTGGACAGTGCCCGCTCGCGGGCTGAGGGCAGCGCTGGCCTGGGTCTGGCCATTGCCCAATGGATCGTCGAAGCACACCACGGACGCATTCTGCTGGAGTCGACGCCGGGCCAGGGCTCGACCTTTACCGTGCGGCTTCCGCTGACTCGCTAGGTGCCAGGGCTGCAGCAGGCAAGCGCAATCCACGGGACGGGCGGAGGCGTTTTGTATGATGCAAGGCAGATGGAACGGGTCAACGTCGACTTCAGCCGCGAGGAGCTCTGGCTCCTGCACGAGCACGTGCGGCACGAGATGGGGCCAGGCGCGGACCACTGGCAGAACCCACCGGTCTCGAAGGACCTCAACGACCAGATAGCCTTCGCCCTGGCCGGCGAACAGGACGCCGCGATGCTCGACCTCGATGAGCGCTGCTGCCTGGCCATCGACTATTGGATCCGCCGCGGGATGGCCAACCGCTTCGGCGTGCAATTAGGCGAGTCGATCCTGACCAAGGTCTTCCGCGCGCGGCAGTCTCTGGCGATCGGCTTCAAGACCAACCGCGACGGCGACCGCGCCTACTTCGAAGCCCTGGCCGCAGCCGGCGAGGACAAGGGCGACGAGGTTCCTGGACTCGGCCTGATTTAACAGGGTCCTGCTGGCCCCACGTCCCGGCCGCTCACAAGATCAAATCATCCCAGTACCTACGAGTAGAGGAGCTTACCTGGTGGAACCGCGAATTAAGGCCCTGATCTTCGACTTCGGCGGTGTCGTCATCGACATGGGCTGGTCGAAGATGGTCGAGCTGGAGAGGAAGTACGGCATGAAGCCCGGCGCCTTTCGCCATGCCCTCTGGGGCCATGACGTGTGGAGGCAGCGCGAGACCGGCCTCGGCACCATCGAGGAGTACCAGGCGGCGGTGCAGCGGGAGATGGACGCGGCCGCCGGCAAGCATGTGCCGGAGGCCATCGCCGACTGGTGGGCCTACAAGCGCCTGCTCAACGAAGACCTGCTGGAGCTGGTCGCCGGCTTGCGCGGCGACTACAAGATCGGCCTGCTGAGCAACGCCGACGACAACCTGGAGCGGCGACTGCAGGAAGACCTGAAGATCTTCGACCGCTTCGACGACGTGGTGAACTCAGCCCGCGTGGGCATGGCCAAGCCCGACCCGCGCATCTACGCCCTGGCCTGCGAACGACTGGGGGTGCAGCCCCTTGAGGCGGTGTTCGTCGACGACCTGGTTCGCAACATCGAGGCGGCGAGGAAGGCCGGGCTGAACACCATCCACTTCGAAGGCGACAACGAGGCGCTCTTCGCCGAGCTGCGCGCCCTCGGCGTGCCCACGGACGGGAGAAAGCTGAAGAGCCCGCGCTTCTACGAGGTGCCGGCCGAGTGGCGGGCCGCGATGGCCGCCCGCGACCTCTCCGCCTGAGGCCTAGTCGACAAACCGGGCTTGATAGGTGCTGGCCATAGCAAAGATGAAGTCGGGCCAACGGAGGCCGCTGCCTTGTGGCGGTACATCGTCGCGCAGCGTGGATGTGTCAGGGTCGTAGACAACCACGGCGACCGCCTCCAAAAGGTGCGGAGGATCACCCTCAGTTATTCTTCCGCCGGCCCTGACCAGGCGATTGACGGCGCGCGTGATCAGGTGAGTCGTGTCCCGTCGCGTTACCACGCCCGCGCGGGTGGCTTCTTCATAAGTCGGAATTGTCAGTATTCCGCCCACGACGGCGAAGGGGAACTTTAGGTGGAGGTTCACGCCGAACGTCCGAATGTCACCGAAGCGATTCCAAATGTTTCTGCCGACGGCCAGGTTGACAGGTTTGATTTCCACCGCCATGCGGAGTCCGTGCAAGGCGTCGCTTTCGGAGACATCAGCGTTGACTGTGCGGAGCGCCCCTGAAACCGGATGCTCACCTGAAACAGCGCCGGCGCCGAGTGGCAGTAACGTCCGCAATTCAGCCAACAGCACCGCTCCTAGGCCGGCAGAAAGCCGAATCTGAGCCGCCTTCTTCGCTCCGTCGCCCAAACGCGAGCTGGCGCGGACGTACTCACTTGCGGCGTTGATATAGTCCTGCAGGGTCGGCGGCGCCAGGGCCACCAAACCATCGACTAGTTGCAACCCCGTTGGGTTGGTCAAACCCGCACTTGCTCGTAGCTAGCATGGCCGTTCGGGCCGACGGCCTGGTGCAGACGCGCGAACATGCTGGCCTGCTTTCGCAGGCGTGCTTCGGTCAGATCTACGTATGTCGGCTCGATATCAACTGATATCGAATTGCGGTCCGTTTCCATCGCCACGCACGCTGTAGTGCCGGTCCCCGAGAATGGATCGAGGACGGTGTCCCCGGCGAAGCTGAACATGCGGACTAAACGACGTGGGATCTCCACCGGATAGGGTGCGGGGTGGTTCTTTCGCAACTGACCTGTGACGTCCGACCAGATCGGTGAAAACCACTGCATGTAGTCGGCGGTGTCGATCCGCGATTTGGCTTCCTGGTCGGCGGTAGGGCTTCGGTAACCGCCCGGCTTGCGGAGGAACAGTATGTGCTCCACGTCGTTCTTGACGACGCCGTTGGGGAGGTTTGGCTTCCCGAGGTAGCGACTCGACTTCGATGCTTCGAGTTTGATGTTCGCCACCTTCAACCAGAGGATTGGCGTCAGGCAGTCAAAGCCGATTTTCCGCGCTCGTACCTGGATGTCAGCTGAGAGGGGCAGTACGTAGTGGCGCCCTCCCTTGCGGCGCGAGATGCACACGTCTCCCACCACGCAGGCAACCCGCCCTCCCGGTACCAGCAGGCGCAGGCACTCTTCCCAGACTTTGTCCAATTCGGCGAGAAACTCATCGTAAACGGGAATATTTCCAAGCTGCTTGTCGTTCTCTGGATAGGCCTTCAAGAAGCTGTACGGGGGGCTGGTACAGACAAGGTGGACCGAGGAGTCTTCGATCCATGACAGGTCGCGCGCATCCCCCTGGGCCACCAGGTGGGTGGTAGTGGCAGCGCCTCCGTTCGGACTGTGACCATTACCGGGAGCAGCGTCGTAGTGCGCCTTAACTTCACGGATTTGCATCGCTACCATCCTTTGGCTTGCGCTCGCAGAGGTCGAGGACTTCGAGCTGCCAGCCGCCGGCGAAGCTATCGGCGACGACGTTGTAAACCACGTCGGCCAGCATGCCCTCCTTGATCGGCGAGTCGCCCTGGCGGAAGGCGATGGCCCGCCAGGTGGCGATGCCGTCGCGCAGCTTCAGGCTCAAGTGGTCGCCGTCGCTGCCCACTGCCCTTACTTCCCGCACTTCGACGCCCGCGCTGAGGAAGGTCGGCGCCTCGTTGCCGATCCCGAATGGGGATAGCTTGTCCAGCCACTGCAGCTCCTCCGGACGCAGCCCGCGCAGGGGGATGACGGCATCGACGTCGATCGAGGGGCGCAGGTCGACTGCATCAAGCTCCCGACGGGCGATGGCCAGCAGCCGTTTCTTGAACTCCGGCAGGCGCTTGGTCTGAATCGTGAAGCCCGCCGCCGCGCGGTGGCCACCGTGCTTGTCCAGCAGGTCGGCGACCTCCTGGAGGGCGTCGACGACGCTGAACTCAGGGATGCTGCGGGCGCTGCCGCGGCTGGTTTCCTCGCCCAGCTCGAAGACGAATGCCGGCCTGTAATACTCCTCGGCCAGCTTGCCGGCGACGAGCCCCACGACTCCGGTCTTGAAGCTCTCGTGGCCGACCACAATCAGTGGGGCATCTGGGTCCTCGTCCGCCATCATCTCGCGAGCCAATGCGGTACATTCAAGCTGCAACTGCCGGCGCTCCAGGTTCAGGCGGTCGATCTCGGACGCCTGCCCGTCGGCAAAGGCTTCCTCGCCGGCGGTTAGAAGCCTGAAGGAGGCCATGGCGTGGGCGATGCGGCCCGAGGCGTTAAGCCGCGGCCCAATCTTCCAGCCGAAGGTGTCGGCGTTGATGTCCGCCGGCTGCACGCCGGCGATCTTGAGCAGGGCTTTGATGCCGGGCCGCCGACTGCGCCGCATGGCCTTGATCCCGCTGCGCACGATGTGCAGGTTCTCGCCGTAGAGCGGCACCATGTCGCAGACGGTGGCGAGTGCGGCCAGCTCGACGTAGCGCGCGAGGTCCAGTTCGACGCCGGCGCGTTGGTAGAGGGCTTGCAGCATCTTGTAGGCCAGCCCCCCTGAAGCCAGGTCTGGGCAGGGATAGACCGTGTTCGGCGCCTTGGGGTTGACCGTAGCGTGGGCGGCCGGCAGGTCGGGCGGGAGGGTGTGGTGGTCGAGGATGATGACGTCGATGCCGGAGGCGATGGCGTGGCTGACCTCCTCCACGGCGCTGATCCCGCAGTCGGCAGTGATCATCACACTGGCGCCCTGCCCGCTCAGCTCGGTGATGGCCGGGATGTTGAGGCCGTAGCCCTCGGTAAAGCGGTCGGGGATATAGGGCAGGACGTCGCCGCCGAGCTCGCTTAAGCCCTCGGTCAACTGGGCCAGGGCGGTCACGCCGTCGACGTCGAAGTCGCTGAAGACCGCGATCTTCTCGCCCTTTTCGATAGCCAGGAGGATGCGCGTCACGGCCTTGTCCATGTCGGGGAGGAGGAAGGGGTCGTGCTCGACAAACGGCGTTTCGCCCAGGAACTCGGCGCATTGCTCCCTGGTCTTCATGCCGCGCTGGTGGAGCAGGAGGCTGACCAGGCCGGGGTAGCCAAGCTGGAGATGGGCGCCGTCCTGGGGCAGCAGGCGCAGGCGCCAGCTGCGACGGCCGCCGCGCACCGTTCGCACGCGGGGCTCATCGAGGGTTGGGACAACGTCTGGGATCGGTTGTGCAACCACTAGCTCTTAATCTCCTTTATCGTGCGCGGGATTGCGGCGAGGATGTCGCCGGCGAGGACGCCCGTGTCCCCCATCTGGTCGCCCAGGAGCTCGCCAGTGGCGCCGTGGACGTAGACCGCGGCAATCGCCGCGGTCAACGGCGAGAGTCCCTGGGCGGCGAAGCCGGCGATCAGTCCGGCGAGGACGTCGCCGGTGCCGGCGCTGGCCAGGGCTGCGCTGGCGAAGGGGCTGATCCAGGCCCCGCCATCCGGGCTGGCGACAATTGTGTTGGCGCCCTTGAGGACGACGACCTGACGCCACTCCTGGGCCTTCTCGCGGGCCAGCTGGAGCCGGCGGCTCTGGATGTCCTTAACCTCGAGTCGGGTCAGGCGGCCGAACTCGCCAGGATGGGGCGTAAGGACCAGGGGAAGGCTCACGGACTCCCACCAGCGGGGTATCTGCGCCAGGTTATTTAGTCCGTCGGCATCTACTATCAAGGTTTCCAGATCATCGGACTCCAGAGTGAGCAGCACGTCGCGGACGAAGCCCAGCGTGCCGCTGTCCTGCCCGATCCCGCAGCCGAGCAGGAGGACGTTGTAGCCTTTGAGGCCAGCCGCCAGCTCGCTCCCGGAGCCGGCGTAGAAGCGCCCTGATTCCGACTCCGGGAGTGGAAGGAACGTGGCCTCGGCCAGCCGGCCGGCGATCAGCGGGTAGACCGACGCCGGAGTCGCTGCGGTTACGAGACCGGCGCCGCCTCTCATCGCCGCAGAGGCGCTGAGGTAGGCCGCCCCAACGTAGTTGCGTGACCCCGCGGCGACCATCACCTTGCCGAACGTGCCCTTGTTGCTGTCAGCCGGGCGCTGCGGCAGAAGAGGACGCACGTCGCGCAGCGTCATGACGTGGGTTTCCTGCGCCGCCGGCTCTGGCGCCACCGGGAGGCCGATGTCGACAACCTGGACGCGGCCGGCGAGCTCGTTGCCGCGCTGAAGGTGGAGGCCGACCTTCGAATAGCCGAGGGCGACGGTAGCGTCAGCGGCAACGGCGCGCTCGTCGGGCGCGCCGCCGTCGGCGTCGACGCCGGTCGGCATGTCCACTGCCAGTACGAGTGGCCGGGGTGTCTTATCGCGGACGCGGACGAGGACGTCCAGCACGCAGGCAAGTAAGCTGCCGTCTTCAATCGATCTGGCACCCGTGCCAAGGAGCGCGTCAATTACAAGGTCTGTTCCTGCCAGAGACGCCTCGATGGCGTCCGCGGTGGTGTCTTGGGACAGCACCTGGCTCTCGGCGCCCTGTTCGATCGCCTTCTGAAGGTTGGCGTCGTCCGGGCCCTCCCGCAGCAGATAGCAGACCACGCCGGCGCCCCATTCGGCCAAATGGCTCGCCGCGACAAGCCCGTCGCCGCCGTTGTTTCCCGGCCCTACCAGCACTGTGATGCGCCGGTCCTCGAGTGTGCCGAGGAGCAGCCAGGCCTCCTGGGCGACCGCCAGCCCCGCGTTCGCCATCAGCTGTTCGGTCGAGACCCCGGCCGCCTCGGACTGCGCCTCGAGGGCGCGCATCTCCTCTGTCGTAACTACTCTCACTGGCCTCTAGCTTGACCTTCCGCCGCGGCTGCCAACAGGCCGCCTGTCAACAGAATTGTTTAACGACGCGACGGTAACTGTCGCGTAGGGCAGCAACGGCTGTGAAACTCAGATCGATGAAGCAGGCCGAGTACGAGAAGCTGGACGTCCCGCGCCCCGTCTGGTGGCTTTTGCTCAGCGCCCTGTGCTTGCTCTTCGCCCTAATCTTCCTGGTCACGATGGCCACCTACCTGCGCAGTCCGGCCTTGGAATGCGACCCGATTGGCGACACGATTGAGTGCGACGAGATATCGGGGGCGCCGGCCGTTTTCGCGGCTGCAGCAGGGGTAATGGGCCTGCTGGCGCTGCTCACCGGCGGGGTGTTCGTCCTAACGGGAGGGATGGCCACGTTGCCCTGGGTGAGAGAGCGGCTGCGGGGGTTCTATCGGGCCGTCCGCGGCAGGCGCACCGAGCCCTAGAAGCGCATGAAGGTCTCGACGTCGCCATCGGCCCAGACCGGGTCCTCACGCAGAAGCGCCCGAACCTCTGCGTAGCGCGCATTCTGCGCGGGCGAGGTCGAATTCGCAACGTACGAAGAGCGCGAGTCGAAAACAACCGACAGGCCAAGGCCATCCGGGTCCTCGTCCAGCCGATAGAGATAGAACGCTATGAGCCCGGGCACATGCTCCAGGTCCCGGAAGTGCCGTTCGTACGTCTCGACAACCTCATCGCGCCGGCCGGGGAGCGCGTACATCCGGGCCATCGAGCCGAACATCATGGGGATCCTCCAGCCCGATTATCAACGCTATTCGCTAGAGGCGGCCGCGCTCACGCAGCCATTGCTCGATGTATGCGCGCGACGCCGCAGGATCATCCATCCCCTCCACGCCCTTCTCCAGCGATGCCACGACGAAGGCCAGGGAGAGCTCGTGGATGTGCGTCAGGCTGATGTCCATCTGCTTCAGCCCGATGGCCTCGCCGCGGGCCGCCGCCTGGCCGTAGAGGTAGACCAGCGGCTTGCCCCGTCGGTTGGGCAATATCTCGATCTCGCGCCACGACAGACCGCGCGCGCCCGTGCCGAGGGCCTTCATCACCGCCTCTTTGCCGGCGAAGCGCGCCGCCAGCTCAGCCACGCGGCCGCGGCAGAACGCGACCTCCAAGGGTGTGTAGACGCGCTCGAGGAACCGCTGGGGGTGGCGCGAGAGCACGCGGGCCACCCGCGGTGTTTCGATGATGTCGATCCCGGTCGAGAGGTACATCGAGGTGAGGTTAGGTCATGGGTGACAAGCGTCGGGCGCGCTAGCATATGCCTTCGAGGGAGTGCCGATGTACGGGACCGTTGCCATACTGCGTCTGATGCCGGGAGCGATAGCCGGTTTCGAGCAAGCCATGGGCGAGGTGGCCCGCGCCGCCGAGTTCACGTCGGGGTTCATCTCGGCATACACGTACCATCCGCAGAAGGAGCCTGACACGGTGATCCTTTGCGTGGTCTACGACTCGGAAGAGTCCTACCGGGCAAACGCCCAGTCCAGCGAGACCCACGGGCTCTACCTGAAGTGGCGCGACATGCTCGCCGAAGAGCCGGTGTGGCACGACGGTGAGGCGCGGCCCTTCCTCCGCTTCACCTAGCAGGGTGCTGAAAAAGGGTCGCTAAATCGATCACCGATCTATACATTTCCC
>JBBDXC010000008.1:0-153706 GCA_040902555.1 Dehalococcoidia bacterium | reverse complement strand
GGCCCCAGAAGCCTGACTTAACCAAGCGACAGGGCCTTTTTCAGCACCCTGCTAGGTCTTGGCGGCGGCTTCCTGCTTCGAGCCTTCCACCACCTTCTTCGCCACGTGGTCCGGCACCTGCGCGTAGTGGTCGAACTCCATCGTGTACGAGGCGCGGCCCTGCGTTATCGAGCGCAGGTCCGTCGAGTACCTGAGAATCTCGGCCAGCGGCGCCTGGGCGTCGATGACCGTTGAGTTGCCCTCGGGGTTTGTACCCAGGACGCGGGCGCGCTTAGTGTTCAGGTCGCTGATGATGTCGCCGACGTAGGCCTCCGGCACGCGCACCTGGAGGTTCATGATCGGCTCCAGCAGGACGGGTTGGGCCAGGGCGGCCGCCTGCTTGAAGGCCTGCGAGCCGGCCAGCTTGAAGGCCATCTCCGAGGAGTCCACCGGGTGCTCCTTGCCGTCCACGAGGTCGACCTTCAGGTCGACCATCGGGTAGCGGGCGATGACGCCCTCGTGCAGCGCCTCGTTGACGCCCTTCTCGACGGCCGGCACGAAGTTGCGCGGGACCGACCCCCCGAAAGTCTTGTTCTCGAACTTGAAGCCCTCACCGGGCAGGGGCGAGAGGTCGATGACGACCTTGGCGTACTGGCCGTGGCCGCCCGTCTGCTTCTTGTGCGTGTACTCGACCGACTTGACGGCTTTGCTGACCGTCTCGCGGTAGGGGACGTGGGGGGTGGCCAGGCTGACCTCGACGCCGAATTTGCGCTTCATGCGCTCGACTGTGACATCGATGTGGGAGTCGCCGATGCCGCCGATAATCGTGTCGCCGGTGGACTCGTCGCGGTGGACGTCGAGGGTGGGGTCTTCCTCGCTCATCCGCGCCATGGCGTTGCTCAGCTTGTCGACATCAGCCTTTGACTTGGGCAGGATGGCGACCGAGTAAATGGCCTTGGGGAAGTTGATGGGAGAGACCACCAGCGGCCTGTCCTTTGTCGTCAGGGTGTCGCTGGTCAGGGCGTGCGCCAGCTTGGCGACAGCGCCGATGTCGCCGGCCACCACCTTTTCCACCGGTTCCTGGTTCTTGCCCCGCATCAGGTAGACCTGCCCGATGCGCTCGGCCTGGTTGCGGCTGGCGTTCCAGACCTCGCTGTTGGAGCGGAAGGTCCCGGAGTACACGCGGAAGTAGGTCAGCTTGCCGACGTAGGGGTCGGCGGTAGTCTTGAAGATCTGCGCCACCAGCGGGCCATCTGACCGTGCTTCGGCGATCGTCGGGGCGGCGCCGTTCTTGGGGTCCTCGACGGACACCGGGTGCGTCTCCGGTGTCGGCAGCTCCTCGACGATGAAGTCGAGGAGGCAACGCACGCCGACGCCGCTGGAGGCCGAGCCGACCAGCACCGGCACCAACGCGCCGGAAAGTACGCCGCTGGAAAGGCCGATGCGCAGCTCGTCGTCCGTCAGGTCCTCGCCCTCCAGGTACTTCTCGGTCAGGGCATCGTCGGTCTCGGCGATGGCGCCGAGGAGCTGGTCGCGGAAGCCCTCGATTTCGGCCGCCATCTCGGGCGGCACCGGCGCGTCGTCGGCCGAATCGCCCATGAAGGCCTTGCCGTGGAGGATGTCGACAACGCCGCTGAAGTTATGAGCTGAGCCGATGGGCATCTGCAGCGGGGCGCACTTCTTGCCGAACGCCTTCTCCAGTTGGGCGATGACCTCGGCATAGTTGGCGTTCTCGCGGTCCATGCGGCTGACGAAGACCACGCGGGGCAGCCTGGCGTCCTCGCAGTAGCTCCAGACCTGCTCGGTACCGACCTGCACTCCGGAGGAGGCGTCGACGACGATGATGGCGGCGTCCGCCGAGGCGATGCCGCAGAGGGTATCGCCGACGAAGTCCTGGTAGCCGGGGGTGTCGATAAGGTTGACCTTGGTGTCCTTCCACTCCAGGGGCAGGACGGCGGTGTTAATCGAGATGTGGCGCTTGATCTCGTCGGGGTCGAAGTCTGAAGCGGTGTTGCCTTCTTCGACCTTGCCCTGACGGTTGATGGCGCCGGCGCGGTAGAGCATGGCCTCGGTGAGGCTGGTCTTGCCGGAACCGGCGTGGGCCAGGAGCACAACGTTGCGGATGTCCTTCGTCTCGTAGCTTTTCATGCCAGCGATCACAGCTCCTCAAGCGGATTGGGCTTCGCCCGTGGGGTTACCAGTCTAATCGAGGGCCGGGTTTGGCCCTAGAGGGCGGCGCGCCGTCCTTCAGGCGTCACAGCTCTCTCACAGTCTGGTTTGGATGCGACAAAGTGACTTGCTATCGGGTGAAGCTCAGCCTAGGTTCCGATGGACTTGCTCCGTGAAACTCACAAAGCTGTCGGCGTGATGAAGCGCCGCGTCTTGATTATTGGCGGCCTCTTCCTCGCGACCCTCATTCTCTTACCTGCTGCGTCACCTATTTCCGCCCAGGGTGATGGGCATGAGTGCCGAGGTTTCGAGGCGACGATTGTTGGCACCGAAGGCCCTGACCGGATCGTTGGGACGCTGGGCGCCGATGTGATCGTTGGCCTCGGGGGGGATGATGTGGTGTTTGGTCGCGGAGGTCACGATATCATCTGCGGCGGCGAGGGAAACGACGACATACGCGGCGGCGATGGCCCAGACTCCCTTTTTGGTGATGCCGGAAACGACACCGTCCGAGCAGGCTCAGGCGTGGACGACCTCTTTGGCGACCCGGGCGACGATCGTCTCTATGGCGGGCCGGACGCCGACACGATCTACTTTCCAAATGCAACCGCGGGGGTCTCTGTCAACCTGGCGGAGGGCTGGTCCAGCGGGCAGGGCAACGACATCGTGAAAGGCGTTGAGGACATTACGGGCACGCCTTTCTCTGACAGCCTGGTGGGAAACTCGGCCGCAAACTATATCGAGGACCTTGGCGGTGAAAACCAGTTCATCAGTGGTTTGGGCGGCGACGATTACTTGACACTCCACGGCTCGGGCCAGGTCCGGGGCGGGGCAGGCGAGGATAGCCTCTTTAGTTACGACGGCGACGACACGCTGCGAGGCGGGCCTGGCGACGACATCCTCAATGCGGGGTTCGGTGACGACCTGATAGATGGCGGCCGCGGTCGCGACGTGGCTGGCTTTGCGGACCCGCCCTACGGTTCCGGCATCATGCTCATCGTGGACCTGGCCGCGGGGAGCGCGACAGGTAATGGCCGGGACGCGCTCCGCAACATCGAGGATGAGGGCGGCACATTTAGCTCCGACATCATCTACGGCGACAGCGGGCCGAATCGCCTATTCGGGAGTCTCGGCCAGGACCAGATGTATGGGCGCGGCGGCGATGACATCCTCGAAGGTGGCTGGGACCCGGACCAGCTCGATGGTGGGCCGGGCCATGACTACTGCAACGGCGGAAGCCACCATTTCGGCGAGGAAGACACTGCGGTGCATTGCGAGATAGTCGTCGACGTGCCCTAGGCAAGCCCCACGAAATACAACCCACCGAAGAACGCCTCAGAGAGGCAAGACCGGTCCTGCCTTAGGGGGGCGGCGCTCATCCTCAGGCGATGATGTGGGCGTGGACCTCAACCGACAGGCGCTCCTCGGCCAGGCCGCGGAAGGTGCCGCGGGTCGGGGCTACGTCGGCGTAGTCGCGGCCGATGGCCATCTTCACGTGGTGGCTGCTGGCGACCAAGTTGTTGGTCGCATCGAAGCCCCGCCAGCCGTGCGTCGGGGTCCAAGCCTCCACCCAGGCGTGCGAGGCGCCGATCCCGCGATAGACGTGCTCCTCCTCCGTAAACGATTGCGATTGCGTCATTGAGCCCATGGTCTGCGACTGCGTCTGCACGCGCTGGACGATGTAGCCGCTCACATAGCGGGCCGGCACGTCGATGGAGCGGCAAAGCGCGGTCAGGACGTGGGCGAAGTCCTGGCATACCCCCGCGCGCTCGGCCAGTACCTCGGCCACCGTCGTCGCCACCGTGGTCACGTTCTGTTCGTAGACGAAGCCGTCGTGGACGGTGTTCATCAGGCGGCCCACGGCCTCGAAGGTCAAGTCCGGGTCCGTGGGCCGGAAGGGCTCGGCCATCGCGTCCGTCTCGTCACTGAACTGCACCAGGGCTGATGGCCGCAGGTAGTCGAAGCATTCGGCGGCCGTCAGCGGGCGCGGCGCATAGGCCGGCAGCTGAAATGGGTTGTCCAGAAGCGTCTCGATTTGGCCCTCGGCGACCAGCTCGATCGCGGTGTGCGGCCGGCCCACCGTCACCAGGTGGGCGGCGTTGCCGAAGCCGTCCTGGTAGCCCCTGAGCGTCCCCAGCGGACTGACGCTCAGCTCGTAGCCCTCCCAGCGCTGGTCGGCGTCACTGAGGGGCCCAAGGCGGACGTCCATCACGCCCTCGACAACCTCGGCGTCGTACTGCAGGTGCGTGACGTGACGAAGGGCAACCTTCATTGCTGCTGCTGTCCCGCCATGATCGCCGCCGCCCGCGCGGCCCCGCCGGCCCGTACGCCGTGGGGCTCCTGGCGCAGATACCAGCGGGTTATCTGCTCTGACGTTTGCGCTATCTCGTTTTGCACCTCTGTCAGGTAGGGCTCGAGGCCGTACTCGAAGATCTCATCGACGGCGGCGTGCTCGAGCCGCGAGGAGAGCAGGCCCAGCGCCCGGTCGGCCGGGTTGGCCTGTGCCGCCCCACCGCGCGAAATATGGTTTAGAGCATCGCGCGCCGCGCAGAGGCTGAAGCGGACCGACTGCGGGAAGACCGGGTTGAGGAGTAGAAACTCCACCACCCGCGCCGACTCCACACGCAGCGAGTAGTAGCGCGCGTAGGCCTCGAACGAACCGCACGAGCGAAGGACCGCCAGCCGCCGCACCATGTCGTCGCTGTCGCCGTCGCTCTCCAGCAGGTGTGCCTGCAGGTTGAGGACGCGCGCCACGTTGTCGGCGCGTTCCAGGTACTTGCCCAGGCAGAAGAAGTGCCAGCCCTCGTCGTGGGCGAGGGTGGCGTCGGCGAGGCCCTGGAAGAACAGCATCTCGTCGTGCAGCCGCCGGTAGAAGACGTGGGGGTCGTCTTCGGCGCGCGACGCCAGGTCGCCCATCAGCGAGAGGTGCAGGGTGTTGAGCTGCTCCCACATCTCGCTCGAGATGCTCTCGCGCACACCCTGCGCCGCAGTCCGTGCCCGCCTGATGCAGGAGAGAGCGGAATTGGGGTTCTCGTCGGCGAATGCGAGAAACTGCCTGACTTCACCGGGCGTCGGCATCGCGGCGCCGTCCCAGCCCGGCAGCTCCGAGCTGCTTCCCAGCAGCGGCATCCAGAGGTCGGTTTCGCCCTCCGCTATCTCGCCGGCGTCCAGTTCCAGGTGGCGGGTGACCTCGACGAGGCGCACCGCTGCCAGCCCGCGCTCGATGTAGCGGCTCATCCAAAACATGTCCTCAGCTACGCGGCAAAGCATCTCAGTCCATCCCTGGAGAGGTTGGGTCGGCCCAGTCGTCGTCGGCGAGGACCCAGGTATCCTTGGCGCCGCCGCCCTGCGAGGAGTTGACGACGAGCGACCCGCTGCGCAGGGCCACGCGTGTCAGCCCACCCGGCGTGACACTGACCTGCTTCCCGAAAAGGACGAACGGCCGCAGGTCGATGTGCCGGCCCTCGAAGTGGTCGCGGGTCCAGCAGGGGTGCCGCGACAGGGCAAGCGTGGGTTGGGCGATGTAGCCCCGCGGGTCGGCCACAACCCTCTCCCTGTACTCGGCGCGGTCCGCGGCCGTGGCGTGCGGGCCGATCATCATGCCGTAGCCGCCGCTCTCGTTGACCGACTTGACGACCAGCTCGTCCAGGTGCTCGAGGATGAAGGCCAGGTCGCTCTTGTCTGTGGGCAGGTAGGTCTTGACGCCGGGGAGGATCGGCTCCTCGCCCAGGTAGTACTTGATGATGCTGGGGACGTAGGCATATATGGCCTTGTCGTCGGCGACGCCGACGCCCATGCCGTTGGCGACGCTCACACGCCCCATGCGGTAGGCCGCCAGCAGGCCCGGGACGCCCAATAGCGAGTCAGAGCGGAAGGCCAGTGGGTCGAGGAAGTCGTCGTCGACCCGCCGGTAGATAACGTCGACCCGCTCGCGGCCGGCCGTCGTGCGCATGTAGACCGTGCCATCATCCACCACGAGGTCGGAACCCTGGACCATCTCGATACCCATCGACTTGGCCAAGAAGGCATGCTCGAAGTAGGCCGAGTTATACATCCCGGGCGTGAGCAGGACCACCGTCGGGTCATCCGCGCTGGGCGGCGCGATCGCCAGCAGGACGTCGAGCAGGTCCTGGGGGTAGCCCTCGACCGGTCGCACTTCATAGTCGAGGAAGATCTGCGGCCAGACGCGCTTGAGCACGCGGCGGTTCTCCACGAGATACGACACCCCCGATGGAGTCCGCAGGTTGTCTTCGAGCACGTAGAACTGGCCGCTGCCGTCCCTGACCAGGTCGCTGCCCACGATGTGGGTGTAGACGTTCAAAGGCAGGTCTGCGCCGTGCAGCTGGCGCCGGTAGCCGCGCGCCCCGAGCACGAGCTCGGGCGGGATGACCCCGCTGCCCAATATCCGCTGGTCGTGGTAGACGTCCTCGAGGAAGAGGTTGAGCGCCCGCACGCGCTGCTCCAGGCCGCGCTCGATCTGCTTCCACTCGCCGGGCAGGATCAACCGCGGGATCAGGTCGAAGGGCATGATTTTCTCGACGCCCTCGGTGTCCTGGTTGACGGCAAATGTGATGCCGCGGGCCTGGAAGGAGAGGTGGGCTGCCTGCTCGCGGCGCGCCACCTCCTCGGAACCCAGGGTCTCCAGTCGGGAGGCCAGAGGTCTGTAGTGGGGCCGGACGACGCCCGGGCTTTCGAACATCTCGTCCCAGAAGGCGGCCGAGTCGTAGGCCTCCAGCACCGGGCGGTGGGTGGACTCCGGGGCCTGCGTCATTTTGCCGTGGCTCCGGCCGGCTCGACGGCCAGGATGTCCGCGCGCTTGCTCGAGCTGAGCTTGCCGGCCGCGCCCCCGCTGAAATAGCCGGACGTGGGCGAAACGTCGGCGAAATCACGACCGCCGGCCACGTAGATGTAGTTCATCCCCGCAACGCGCCGGTGCGTCGGATCATAGGCGACAACCTCACCCCCGCCGCCCTTCTCGTCGGCAAGAAAAACCTCGACCCATGCGTGAGGCACCCCCTCGCCCAGCAGATGCCCGGAAACGTAGCGCGCCGGCAGGCCGAGTAGGCGCAGGACGGTGAGCAGGATGTGGGCGTAGTCCTGGCAGACGCCTCGCCCGGTGTGCAGCGCCATCGCCGCCGGCGTCTGCACGCCGGTGGCGCCGGGCTGGTAGGTAATGGCGCCGGCGGCCCACTGGTTGGCCGCCTCAGCGCGGCAGGGGCCGCAGGTGGCCTCCTCGCCGATCCGGCGGGCAGCCTCACGCAGCCGGTCGTCGGGCGCGGTCAGCGCGGTCGGCCGCAGGTATTCCTTCAATGCGGATTTCTTGGGGAAGGGGTGGGCCGTCGCCTGGCGTTCGACCCTGTAGCGGACCTCGAAGTCGACGGCGCGCTCGACCGCGGACGCCGTGACCTGGCAGAGGCGGTTGCCGAAGTCGTCCTGTTCCCAGCGTGTCTCCGCGCCGCCCCTCGTGCCCCTTACGTCGAGGTCGAAGTCGAGGAGCCGCTGGCCGTCGTGGCTGTCCGGCGGCACCATCACCAGGCGCTGGCGCAGGTTGCTCACCGGCCCCGTGTAGGTATAGCGATAGTGGTGGCGCACGCTATAGACCGCTCGTTTCACCATTGGCCAGTCGACCCTCGATGGGTCTATGGGCAGCGCGGGGAGCGCACCACCCGTTGCTTCGCTCACACGGGCCCCGCTACGATCTGGGCCGCGTCGCCCTCGCGGACCCGCTTCTCACCAGCCTCCAGCTCGTCGGCGTCCTCCTCCGGCGGCGGGCCGCCCGGGTTGTCCGCCGTAACCTCGTCGGACCAGACCGTCATCTTCTTCAGCCGGGTGGAGCCGTAGGACGTGCTCATTGCGACGTCCACGGCGTCGCGCCCGTGGCCGATCACGACGCGGCCGATGCGCGGCGTGTTGTGGCGGGCGTCGAATGTATACCAGCGCCCCCCGAGGTAGGCCTCGAACCAGGCATGGAAGTCCATGGCGACATCGGGTGGCTCAACGGCTATGTCCGGAAAATAGCCGAACGTGTAACGCGCCGGGATGTTGAGCGCCCGGCAGAAGGCGACTGACAGGAGAGCAAAGTCGCGACAGACACCGAACCGCCGCTCGTAGACGTTGAGAGCGGTGATCTCAGGGCTGCTGGAGCCGCCCACATAGCGTATGTTCTCGTGGACCCAGCCGACCACGGCCTGGACCCTCGCCCACGTCGGCGGGGTCGAACCGAAGAGCTCCCAGGCGGTGTTCAGCAGCAGGTCGGACTCCACGTAGCGGCTGGGCAGGGTGTAGACCATGGCCTCATCGGGCAGGTCCTCGACGGGGGTAAGCCGCGCCTCCAGGTTGACGGGGTCGGGCTCGGCGTCAACCTCGACGGAGGCGTCGTAGCGCACGGTTAGCTCGCCCCCCGGCGCCAGGAAGCGCCAGCAAGTGTTGCCGAATACGTCGAGGTATTCGTGCACGGCGATGTCGGGGTCGAGCCAGCGCGATTCGTAGAGGATGTGGTGCTCGCCGTCGGCATGCGCCCGCACCAGCATCAGCATCGGTACGGCCACGTCGGACTCAAACAGGAAGTCGCAGCCGACGCGCACCTTGATGGTCCCGGGGGTCGCCTCATCGCCCATGGCCTGATCGTAGCGCCCCGCTGGTGTCACGGGCGTTACGGCATTGTGACGGGGGTCACTGAACTTTTTTACATACTGACCGTTAATTAATGCAGAAGAGCCACGAGGGAACCGGGATGAACACAAACGCAAAGGGCATCATCGACGAAGCAGCGGGAGTCATCGACCGTTACCTCACCCTGGTGGAGACAGAGGTCGAGTCGAAGGTCATTCAGCGCAGTGGGCGCTACGTCTGCGGCTGCCACAGCTGCAGCGCACAGCGCAAGGACACGCTGGACTGGCTGACCGCCATGAACGGCGAAGACGACCAGCCCGAAGCCGCCTAGCCGCCTAGCCGCATTAGCCGCGCCGGGCCTAAAGACAGGCAGAGTGCGACCACGATCCGTAGGGGCAGCTGGCCGGCCGCTGGCGATGCCTAAACTTCGAATCTGACGAACCTTCTGCCCCGGGTGGCGGACGCATCCGGCCTTCGCAGGACAGTACCAATCCCTGATACGGAAAGACTCCTCCACCCCGCGCCTGGCTCCAGCCAGGACCAACGCTGGGAAGCCGTCAGGGCAGCGAGGCTTCGGCCGCGGTGAGCGTGTTGGCCAGCAGCATCGCCCGCGTCATCGGGCCGACCCCACCCGGCACCGGGGTAATCGCCGCGGCCTTCGCCGCCACGCCGTCGAAGTCCACGTCGCCGACCAGCCGGTAACCCCTCTTCTTCGCGGCGTCGGCCACCTGGTTCACGCCGACGTCGATCACCACCGCCCCCTCCTTGACCATCTCGGCAGTCAGGTAGCGCGGCACGCCCATCGCGGCCACCACGATATCCGCCCGCCGCGTGTGCTCGCCCACATCCGGCGTACCGGTGTGGCAGATAGTGACCGTGGCGTTGGCGCCCCTTGCCTTCTGCATGAGGATGGCGGCCAGCGGCTTACCGACGAGGTTCGATCGGCCGACCACGACAACGTGCTTGCCGCCCGGGTCGTGGCCTGAGCGGATCAGCAGCTCCTGGACTCCCCAGGGCGTCGCCGGGATGAAGCGCGGCTTACCCTGCAGCAGCAGCCCGGCGTTGAAGGGGTGCAGCCCGTCGACGTCCTTGGCGGGGGCGATGGCCTGCAGGGCGGCGGCGCCGTCCAGCTGCGGCGGCACCGGCAACTGCAGGATCATCCCGTGATAGGCAGCGTCGTCGTTGACGCCCTGGATGACCTTGAGCAGCTCGTCCTGGGTGGTCTCGTCCGGCAGTTGGATGGTCTCGCCCAAGAAGCCAAGGTCCGCGCTGTCCTTGTTCTTACCACGGACATATGAGGCCGAGGCCGGGTTGTTGCCGACGAGGATGAAGGCGAGGCCGGGCTGCACTCCCCGCTGGGCCAGAGCCGCCACGCGCTTCCGCAGCTCATCGAGGACCTGGGCGGCTATGGCGGCCCCGTCGATCAGCTCTGCGGTCACCAGCCAATTGTCGGCGGCGGCGATGGGGGCGCAAAGGCCGGGCGCGCGCGCCACGACCAGGAGATGTCGGCAGACGGCTCAGCGGTGTCCGGCATCGGTTAGGCGTACAATCAATGGGCTCCCCCACGATTCTTGGACCTTCCAGGAGGTAGACCTTGCGCGAAAAACTCGATTCTCTGCCCGCGGCCGTGGAATCCCCAGCGTTTAGTATTCGGACCACGAACTGGGACGGCATGGCGGCGACGGTGATTGAAACGACGGAGAAGGTTGACATGGGGCCGGCCCTCAAGGGCCTGCCAGACGACATGTGCCCGGTCCCGCACTACGGCTACATGCTCAGCGGCGCTGCTCACCTTAAGTACGCCGACGGCAAAGAGGAAGTGATCGGTGCGGGTGAGATCTTCGCCTGGCCCGCGCCGCACACAGGCTGGTTCGAGGCCGGGACAAAGTTCGTCGAGTTTAGTCCGGAGGCCGGGTTTAAGCAGCTGCTGGACCACCTGCGGGGTGGTGGCTAGCCCTCCGGCGACCGGTGTTGCTCTGATCTCCCCGACGCCCTGGATTCGGCGCAGTTAAGCGAGGCGTTGATGGTTCGTCGACCTGTCGTCCTCCTCTCCGCTTTGTTGGCCGTCCTCGGAAGCCTTGCGATGCGCGAGGCATCGAGCCTCGACGCCGGCGGCTTCGGCCCGATCAACGTGACCAAGACCGCCGACAGCAACGACGGGACGTGCTCGGCCGGCGACTGCTCCCTGCGCGAGGCCGTGATCGAGGCCAACACCAGGTCCACATCGCCCGCCGCCCCGCAACTGATCAACGTCCCCGCCGGCACCTATATCCTGACGATCGGCGGGCCGGGCGAGAACCTCGGCGCCACCGGCGACCTCGACATCAGGAATAGCGTGATCCTGCGGGGGGCCGGCCGTGCAGCGACCGTGATCGACGGCAACGCCGCTGATCGCGTGCTCGACGTCTTCTATCCGAACGACCTGGTCGAGCCGATCCTCGTGCACCTCGAAGGCCTCACCGTGCGCAACGCCGGCCCGGATACGTCGATAACCGCGGTCGGCGTGCACGTGCACGGCGACGCCGACCTCATCGTGAGCAACGTGGCCATCCGAGACAACGACTTCAGCGGCTTAAGGGCCTCGCCAGATGGGGGGATATCGCCGCACTCCGACCGCCTGGTGATCAGCGACAGCATCATCGATGGCAATCGTGGCCGCGGGATAGATGTCCTCTGCAACGAGATCACGATCTCCGCGACCACCATCAGCGACAACGCCGGGGGCATCCGCTTCGACAACCTGGATTGCCCGGAACCCTACGGTGTCGTCATCAGGGACAGCGTGATCTCCGGCAACGTGCTCACCGGAGACGACACGCGTGGAGGCGGCATCGAGTCGATCGGGACACAGGATTTTCCGGTGTTCGACCGGGTGCCAAGCCTGCGCCTGACAAGGACGACTGTCGCTGACAACGAGGCGCAGTATGGCGGCGGCCTATTCCACAGCACCGGTGAGGTCCTGATCGAGCAGAGCACCTTCTTCTCCAACGGCGCCGTGAACGGCGGCGCGATATACGTCGCCCACAGTGAATCCGGCATCTTTTTCGTCAGCATCGAGAACTCAACGCTCAGCGGCAATGGGACCGTATTCGGCAACGGAGGCGGCATCTACCTGCGCGCCGGGAGGGTGAACATCAACAACTCAACTGTGGCCGCGAACTTCCTGGGGTTCGGCGGTTTCGGTGGAGGACTGTACGCTCGGGCGGGCACCACTGTCAGTGGCTCTGGCACAATCATCGCTGCCAACACCGGCGGCGATTGCGGCGGGCAGGACCCCGCATCCGGCGGTCACAACCTCGACAGCGACAGCAGCTGCTTCTTCGCCGCCTCGGACGTCCACGCCGATCCGCTTCTTGGTCCGCTGGCCAACAACGGTGGCCCGACGCGCACGCATCGCCTGAAGAGCGGCAGCCCCGCCCTGGACGCCGGTGCGGCGAGTTGCGCGGCGGCAGACCAGCGCTCGATCGCACGCCCGCAGGGTGGCGTCTGCGACATCGGCGCTTTCGAGGCGCGCCAGTGCCTGGGCAGGCCTGAAAGCAAAGCCGGGACCAACGCGGGCGAAACGATAACCGGCAGCGCAGGCCCCGACGTCATCCTCGCCCTTGGCGGCGACGACACGGTCAATGGCGGCGGCGGTGTGGATTACCTCTGTGGTGGAACCGGCGACGACACGCTTAATGGGCAGGAGGCGAACGACCGCCTCAACGGCGGCGCCCAGCATGATGTCTGCGACGGTGGCCCCGGCCTAAGCGATACTGCGGTCAACTGCGAGGAAATGCCCAACATCCCCTGAGGCCCCCGTCTCCAAGACTGGAGCGTGCCTCTTTCTTAGACTGCGGGGGACTACAGCGGGGTGGGGAGGCTTCCATTAGCAGCGACGTAAAGCAGCCGCGCGTCTTCGGGGAGGCCGACGCCGACCCCAATGCACTCGACGACCTGGTGGTGGCGACGATCGGCTACGGCAACCTCGGGCGCTCGATGGCCCTCAACCTGCGCGACAGCGCTGTCGACGTTATCGTCGGCAACCGCGACGACGATTACGCCGCGCGGGCGCGCACAGATGGCTTCTATGCCCTGGAGCTGAGCGAGGCTGCGTCACAGTGCGACATCGCGTACGTGTTGCTGCCCGACGAGGTCGTGCCCACAGTTTTCACCGACCTTATGCGGGCTTTGAAGAAAGGCTCGATGGTTGTCTTCCCATCGGGATACAACCTGGCCTTCGGTCTCGTCGAACTCCGGGCGGACCTGGACGCCTGCCTGCTAGCCCCGCGCATGGTCGGCGAGGAGGTGCGCGAGCTCTACGAGCGGCGCGAAGGCTTCTTCACCTACGTCAACGTCGAGCAGGACGCCTCAGGGGTAGCCTGGGAACGTCTGCTGGGGCTGGCCTTCGCCTGCGGCTCGCTGCAGAAGGGGGCGATGCAGATCGACGCCCGCCAGGAGGCGATGCTCGACCTGTTCATCGAGCAGGGTGTCGGCGCCTACTTCGGCAGCGCCATTCAGATCGCCTTCCAGCTTGGGGTCGAAGCCGGGCTGCCGCCAGAGGCGATGGTCATGGAAATGTACATGTCGGGCGAGATGGAGCGCACTATCCGCTCCTTCGCCGAGCAGGGCTTCTACCGCTCGGTCGCCAACCACGGGCCGACGGCGCAGTTCGGCGGCTTCGTACGCTCATTGGAGCTGGACCGCGCGGCCATCGAGAAGCACATGCGGCAGACCCTGGAGAAGATCCGCGATGGCTCGTTCGCGCGGGAGTTCCAGGCTGAGATGGACCAGGGGTACCCGAGGCTCAAGGTGGTGAGGTCGGTGATCGAGAGCGACAACCCGCAGACGGCAGCCGAGGAGTCGCTGCGCGCCGCTGTGAAGCGATACGAGGCCTGAGGTGCCGCGCGCCCGCGACCCCATGGCCAGAAAAGCCGAGGCCGACCGCGTCGTCGACGACGCGGTCTTCCGCCTGCAGGAGCTGCTGAAAGAGGCTGTCGCGGGAGTCGACCCGTTCCCCTCGTTCCCGGGCGCGTTCTTCACCTTCGGCGTCGAGGTAGACGTCGGGCCTGGGGCGCCGCCGAACCTGGGCTGCGTGATCGTCCAGCCGGACGGCGAGCTCTACGAGCTCAAGATGGGCGTCGACCTCGACAACATCGACGTGGGCGACCCGGTGGCGATGCGCAAGGAGGAGGTGAAGAAGCTTGACGAGCTCCACCCCCTCGACCGTTTGATATACCTGAGCACTGCCATCTCGGTCGTAACAGAGCTTCTCCTCGATCAGCACGCGCCCTCTAACGATTGAGAGCCAGGCGATTTTGACCTTCGTTGATCTCGGCTGGATTCTGAGCCGTACAGTTGAGTGACCCGAAGGAGGCACGATGCCAGCACGGATGACTTCGTGGATTCAAACCGGCGTACTTCGGCGGCGCGCTAGAGCGCGAGGTGGTCGAAGAGCTCGTCGCCCTGCATCAGCCGGCAGGTAAACATCGGCGTGTCGCGCAGGGTGTAGCGGCTGGCTTCGGTTTCCCGCAGCTCCATCACCAAATCGAGGAAGACCTTGGGGTCGTCGGCCTCAAAGGCCAGGACGAACTCCTGGTCGTCGATGCCGAACGAGTAGGTCGTGTTGATCTTCACCGAGTGGTACTTGTGACCGACCTCGATGTGCTGGTTCATCATCCGCTGGCGCTCTTCGCGCGGCAGCGCATACCACTCGCGCGTTTTGACGAAGGGGTAGACGAAGAGGAACTTGCGGTCGAGCGGGCGGATGCGCTCGCGGGCCTCAGCCGCGCCGGGATGCTTCGGGTTTTTGTACATCGACTTGCGGGTCAGGGCCAGGAAGGACTCGGTGGTACGCAGGTAAGGGCCGAGGTCGCTGGCCAGCAGTCGCGAGGCGAACTCCTGGATCGGCCAGAGGTCTTCGGCGATCTGCCAGACCATGAACTCCGTGTCCGTACGCGTGCCGACCGTTGAATAGCTGCGGGTAATCATCGCATCAGATGAACCGCTGAGCAGGTTGCCTAGCTGATGGCGGCCCTGGTCGCGCCTGGCCGTCGGCAGCTTCCGCCACTCGGGGTCGATCCCGAAGAACGTGAACTTGACGTACTGTCGGCTGTCAATGTTCTCCGGCTCGTTCATTGGCTTGTCCCGACGGCCTCTCGGGCCGGCTTGGTCGCGCTGTCCTGCTGCTTGGGCGCAAAGGCCCGCTTGAACTCACTGTCGTAGAGGGTGTTGACTCGCTCGACCTGCTCAGGCTGCAGCTCGGGAAAGTCTGATGCCGCCGCGAACTCGCGGAGCTGTTCGTTGTTGTAGATGTTGGGCAGGGCGGAGGCCACCTCGGGCGAGGCGAGGACGTAGCGCAATGCGGCCTGGCCGATGGTCATCCCGGTGTCGGCGGTAAGGAACTCCAGCTTGTCGAGGGCGTCGAGGCCGCGGTGCAGCCACTCCTGGGTGCGGTGGACGCGGTGGTCGCTGGCGTCGAACTTCGTCTCGCGCGTGTACTTGCCTTCGAGCATCCCCGACGAGTGCGGCACCCGCACCAAAACTCCGGCGCCGGATTCCCTCGCCACCTCAATCAGCTCGCGCCCGGGATCCTGCTCGAGAAGGTTGTAGATCATGTGGATGACGTCGACGCCGCGCTCGCGCAGGGCATGGACACCCTCGTCGCGCCAGCCGATGGCGGGCCCCAGGGCGACGCCGACGGCGCGGATGCGCCCGGCCTGCTTCGCCCGGTCGAGGAAGGTGAACAACTCGTCGTTTTCCAACGCCGGCATCCGCGGGTTGTGCAGCTGCCAGAGGTCGATATAGTCCGTGCTCAGGCGGCGCAGCGCCCCCTCGAGGGCCTGCTCAACAAAGGCGACGCTGTAGTCCTGAGGAGACTCACCGTGGCCCTCGACGTTGGGGGCGTTTTGCCAGTCGTAGCCGAACTTGCTGGCGATGACGATCGACTCGCGCGGGACCGTCTTCGTGAGGTCGGCGAGGAGCGTCTCGCCGCGGCCCTGGCCGTAGCTGTCGGCGGTGTCGAAGAAGTTGACCCCGAGATCGAGCGACGCCTTCAGCAGCCCCTGGGCCGAGGCATCATCGTGCTTGCCCCACCAGGTGGTGGCCAAGGTCCAGACCCCAAAGCCCAGCTCCGAAACCTTGATCCCGGTGGAACCTATCTCTCTGTATCTCATTCCGTTTCAGCCTAGCCCTCGCGCCGGCTCCGCTCCAAGTTCGAGGCCCGCCCCGCCCCTCAACCTCACCTCCGCTGCGGCTGGCCCTCTCCTTGCCAAGAGGAGGGATAGGTCAGGCGCGCCGGCGCCAGGCTTGAAAGCCGGTCATCACCGCTGAGGCGCCGAGTGGGAAGACGAGAAGCATCATCAGCCAGCCGAAAGTCGTGCACTCCACGAGGAAGCAGATCAGCAGGCCCATGACCAGGCCAATGGCCCAGTTGACCGCGAGAATCTGCGGAAGGTCAGCCGGCAAGCGCTGGGACCGCCGCTGTCTCCAAGGCGACTCTGCGAGAGGCCATCCGGCCCTTCAGCGACCAGGCGCTGACGTCGGTAATCAGCACGTCGACCATGTCGCCGACGGCGCAGTCACCGTCGAAGTGGACGAGCTTGTTGCCGCGCGAGCGGCCCGTCCAGCGGCCCTCGTGGCGGGTTTCGATGAGGACTTCCTGGGCCGTACCGAGGAGCTTCTCGTTGATCTCACGCCCCACGCGCTCCTGGAGCTCCTCGACGGCGTGGAGGCGGCGCATCTTCTCCTCGTGAGGGACGTCGTCCTCCATCTTGCGGAAGGCGACGGTGCCCGGGCGTGGCGAATAGGCCGCGACGTGGACCTTGTCGAAGCGCAGGCGATCGAGAAGGTCGTAGCTGTGCTGGAACTGCGCCTCGGTCTCACCCGGGAAGCCGACTATGACGTCGGTGTGGAGGGCGGCGCCGGGCGCCAGCTCGCGGATCTTCTCCACCCGCTCGACGTATTCAGACACGGTGTAGCCGCGGCGCATCGCCGTCAGGATCTCGTCGTCGCCGGACTGCACCGGGATGTTGTAGAACTCGCAGACCCGCGGCAGCTCGGCCACCGACCGGATGATGCGGTCAGTCATGTCCTTCGGATAGGACGTCAGGAAGCGGATGCGCTCGATGCCGGGCACCTCGTGGATCAGCTCGAAGAGGTCGGCCAGGTCGGCGGGCTCGTCGAGGTCGTGGCCATAGGCCTCGACCGTCTGGCCCAGCAGCGTGACCTCTTTGACGCCGCGCGAGGCGAGCACTGCGACTTCGTGGCGGATGTCCCAGAGCTCGCGGCTGCGCTCACGCCCGCGGCGATAAGGGACGATGCAGTAGGTGCAGAACTTGTCGCAGCCGTGGACGACGGGCACGAAGGCGGTGACGCCCTCAGGCTGGCTGACCGTTTCGGGCCAGAACTCGCCGCCGAGGTCGTCCTCGGGCATCACGGCCCGCACGATGTCGTCAAAGGCCTGTGGCCGGGCGAAGACGTCCACGTATGGGAAGCGCTTCTTGAGACCCTCGTGCTTGGGGCCGACCATGCAGCCCATGACGGCGATCTTGAGCGCCGGGTTCTGGGTATCGCGGAGCTTCTTCAGCGCCCCGAGCTTGCTGTAGGCGCGGTCCTCGGCGCCCTGCCGCACCGAGCAGGTGTTGACGACCACGAGGTCGGCTTCTTCAGGCGCCTCGACGGCGCGCAGGCCCAGCCGGACCAGACCGGCGGCGAACTTCTCCGAGTCGGCCTTGTTCATCTGGCAGCCCACCGTCCAGACGTGGAACGTCTCGAGCCCGCTGAGACTCGATCGCTCGGGTCGGGCGGCGATGCTATCGAAGCTGATCGTTTGAGTGGCCATCAGGGTCGGGCTGATTCTAGTTGGGGATGGTCACACGAGGTTGAGCAGATTCGAACGGCTGTCCAACAGTCGAAGCGTTGGGGGCGCGACGGGACCCTCCTGCAGCCGGTTGAACTACGAGGGCTTCGGAGGTTCGGCGAACATCGGAGCTTAGGGGCGGCTTGCAGACCGAGTTCGGGCAATGGTTGATATCATCTGCAACCGGCCCTACATGTGGTGTGAGACGGGTGCTTCTGCACACAACCGCGCGTCTAGGAAAACAAGAGACGGCCAATGCCGACCAGTATCAGAGGGACACCAATCAGCACCGAAAGACGACCAACCATCAAGTGGGTCTCCTCGCGCTCTTCAAGCGTCATTCTTGGCCACCTTAGGAAATTCACCCACCGAGGTTCCGATCTTGCAAGGAACTTAGCAAAATTAATCGAAATCGCGGCCGTGACGAGAACCACCACGCCAGCGACGATAGTCATGAGGGGGCTCACGGCGGCAGTACCTCAATAGACGCTAGATCGCGCGCATGCGGTTGTTGCGCGGGTTCTGCTCGACCTCGGCGAGACCAAGCCGCTCCAAGAGGGGCGGCATGTACATCCCGAACCGCCCGCGGTAGCCCTTCCTCAGGCCATACCAGCCGCCGACCGGGTTACCCTCGGAACGCGCCCAGGCCTCGACGGTGCCCTCGTTGGCCGGCTTGTTCTCGTCGGCGCTGCCCAGCTCAACCCAATCGCCCCGCTCCTTGAGCATGGCGTGAAGGTCCTCGATTGCCCGCGCCTGGTAGCGCAGCTCGGTCGAGCCTACGTTGCAGACGATGACGGCCGGATCCTTCGTGTCGTCGCGGTACATTGTGTACTCGGACGAGCCGGGAGGCGTCTTCAGGATCCACGGGTCGTCTTTGGTGCCGCTGCCGTCAGCCATATCGACCTGCTTTTAAGGGGGTGCGCGCCGGTGTGAGTGAGGTGGCGGAGGGAATGGGATTCGAACCCATGTCCCGGGTTTCCCCAGGAAACCGCTTAGCAGGCGGCCGCACTAGACCTCTATGCGATCCCTCCACGTCGAATTCTATCAAGGCACGGAAAGGCCCGCCTTGCGGCGGGCCCTTGATTCTGGAGGCGACGACCGGATTCGAACCGGTGATGGAGGTTTTGCAGACCTCTGCCTTACCACTTGGCTACGTCGCCGGTTGTTGGTGCCCAGGAAGAGATTTGAACTCTTACGCCTTGCGGCACGGCCCCCTCAAGACCGCGTGTCTGCCTATTCCACCACCTGGGCACTGTGTAAAGGTTACGAGCCGCGGCGTCGGACATCTCGCTTCGCTGCGCTTCGTTGCTGTCTGGCAGGAGTGGAGGGACTCGAACCCCCGACCGGCGGATTTGGAGGCCGCTGCTCTTCCAACTGAGCTACACTCCTCGGCCCGATGATCATAACAACGGCCCCACCACCCTTCAATCGCAGGCCCAGCCGAACCTCCCTCTCCGGGTGCGGAGAGGGCCAGCCGCAGCGGGGGTGAGGTGGTCACGGGCGACATCAAGACCCCTTGAATAGCGACGACCACCGCTTACGACCCACCTCACCCGGCCGCTGCGGCGGCCACCCTCTCCGCACCCGGAGAGGGTTAAACCTTTCAACGCGTTAGCCGCACCCCTCGGGCCCTAGCTACACTGCCACCATGTCCCCGTCCCCTTCACTCCGCTGCCCCGGCATGGCTGATCTGGCCGGCGACGAGCTTGCGCGCATGCGGCGCGTCGAGGATGCCTTCGCCACGGCGGCCTCGGCTATGGGCTTCCAGGAGGTGCGGACTCCACTCATCGAGTACCTGCACCTCTACACGATGTCAGGCACGCTTTCGCCTCAGCTCCTCGGGCGCGTCTACTCATTCTTGGATTGGGACGGTTGGAGCGGTGAGCGCGTCGTCCTGCGGCCGGATTCGACGGTGGCCGTCGCCCGCCTTTACGGCGAGCGCTACGGCGGTCAACGCGCAAGGCTGTTCTACCAGCAACCCGTCCTGCGTTTCGCCGCCGGCGGCGAGCAACGCGAGTCGTGGCAGTGCGGGGCCGAGCTGTTCGGCTGGGAGGCCGTAGAGGCCGAGATTGAGCTGATCACGGTGGCTGGAGAGGTCTTCAAACTCCTCGGTCTGCCTCAGCCGGAGTTGCGCATCTCGCACTCCGGCATCGTCCGCGCGCTGCTCGAGGCCACGGGGCAGGCGCCGGCCGAGCAGGTGGAGGAGTATGACCGCATCCTCGCCGGCGATATGACGGTCATCGACCTGATTGAAAGCCGCCTCCCCGGGATTGCGGGCAAGTTGCGGCTGCTGTTCGAGACGCAGGGCGAGTCGGCTGCCTATGTCCAGAACCTCCGAGGCTCGCTGGCCGGCGACGTTCCAGCCGCTGCGGTCGCGCTCGACGAGCTCGCGCAGGCTGCGGAGAAGCTAACCAAGCTGGGGATGACCTATCGAGTCGTGACGCCGCTGGCGCGCGACTTCGAGTACTATACGGGGATCGTCTTCCAGCTGGGGTACCAGGACGAGATAGTCGGCGCCGGAGGCCGCTACGACCAGTTGACCAGGCTCGTCGGGGGCGAGCCAACCCCCGCCTGTGGCTTCGCTTTCGATACACAGGTCGTGGCAGGGCTGCTCGCGAAAGGCCCCGCCGAGGCACGTGTCGCCGCGGAGGCCACAGTTTGATCCGGGTGGCCCTGCCCAGCGGAGAACTGCGGGCCGGAGCCGCCGCTTTTATCGAGCGCGCAGGGTTGGGCTCCCCCGATTACGCCGGCGGCTCGCGGACATATCGTCCCGCAGCGACCCGCGGCGAGGCAGTCGCCTATCGCGTCTTCCGCGAGCGCGACATCCCAATCCAGGTAGCCCTCGGCAACTACCACGCCGGCATCACCACATCGCTGGCGGTGGACGAGCTCTTGTCCCGCCACCCGAATGAAGGAATCATCAAAGCTGGCGACCTCGACTTCGGGCATTCCCGGCTCGCGGCGCTGGGCCGCCCCGGACTCGACCTGGGCTCGCCGCTGCGGGTCGTCAGCGAATACCCCGGACTCGCCGAGGCCTTCGCGCTGCGCCGTCGGCTGGCCCGCTATCAGCTCTTCGCAGTGGCGGGGCGTGCCTGGAACTACCTGCCCGAGGACGCCGACATCGCCCTGGTGGCCGAAACCGTGGACGTGGAGAATCTGGAGGTACTGGAAGAAGTGGCGGACTCGTCGGCCTGCCTGGTGGTTAACCGAGAAGCGCTCGCTTCACTCGACCTTTCCGCCCTACTCGCCGCCTTACCGCAGGCGGCCTCTGTCCGTCATTCCCCCTCTCTGCTTGCGGAGAGGGGGTTAGGGGGTGAGGTGGGCGGGGCGCGGGGGGCTCCACCTCCGGCATCTTCACCGCACCCGCCGGCGGTCACTCTGGCCCTCCCGGACGGCCACCAGCAGCGCGAAGGGCCCGAGATCTGTCGCCGCGCCGGCCTCGATATCGAGGGCTACGACGAGAAGCAGGCGCTGCCACGGCCTCAGACCGTCCAGCGCGATCTGGGCTTAAAGGTCGTGCGCCCGCAGGACATGCCGCAGATGGTGGCCATCGGCGCGTTCGACCTCGGCCTGACCGGCCGCGACTGCTTGCACAACCACCTGGCGCAGTTCCCAAATAGCCCCGTCGAGGAGGTCGCTGACCTCCAGCGCCAGCGCTATCGCTGGGCGGCCGTCGTCCACGAGAGCGTGCACGCCGGGGACTTGCCGGCCGCGCTTGAGCACTGGCGAGCCGCCGGCCGCGAGGTCATCCGCATCGCCTCCGAGTATCCCAATATCGCCGACCACTTCGCCCGCGAGCGCCACCTCGGCCGCTACAGCGTGATCCCGGTGGTGGGCGCCTCCGAGGGCTTCGTGCCCGAGGACGCCGAGATCCTGATCGAGGGCAGCGAGACGGGCAAGACGTGGGAAGCCAATGGCCTCGTCCCGCTGCAGTGGCTCTTCGAATCCACGATGATCCTCGTGGCCAACAAGGGGCGACGGGAGCGGTCCAACCACAAATCAGTCGAGGCGCTCGTCACGCGTTTCGGTGAGGCCGCCTGATGCCGCCGCTCGGGCTGCATATGGCCATCGCCCGCCAGGTTCAGGACGCTCTTAAAGCTGACGACCTTTGCGACGAGCAAGGCGGCTACCTGCTCGGTTCGACAGCGCCGGACATCCGCGTCCTCACCCGCTGGGACCGCCAGCTCACGCACTTCTTCGACATCTTCAACTTCGATGACCAGCACGGCGTCGAGGGCCTCTTCGACGCGCATCCCCAGGTGGCCAAGGCGTCGCTGCTGAATGCTGAGAGCCGGGCTTTCATGGCCGGCTACCTGACTCACCTGGAAGCGGACGAAGCCTGGATCAACCTCGTCTACCGCCCCTACTTCGGGGTCGGATCGGACCTGGAAGGCGACAACCGGGCCAACGTCCTCGACCGGGTCCTGCAGTACGAGCTCGAACGCCGGGTCCGCGAGGACCAGGGCTTCATGGAGTCCTGCGCCACGGCGCTAAGCAAGGCGGCGCTGGACATCGAGGTGGGCTTCCTGGAACGCGAGACGCTGGAGCGCTGGCGCGAGGTCAACCTCGACGTAGTCGCCCGCCCGCCCGACTGGGACCGTTTCCGCCACATCGCCAGCCGCCACCTGAGGGACGCTGGCATCGAGACGATGGAGGCGATCGACGCCTTCATGACCACTATCCCCGACCTGCTGACGGAGACACACACACACGTGACGCAGCAGAAGGTCGACGAGTTCATGGACCTAGCCCGCGAGCGCTCGCTGGCCAGCGTGCGGGAATACCTACAGTGAGGGTCGCCGCCTCCATCGAAGAGGCCCGGCGAACGTTCCTCGAGCGCGCGCCGGCATCCGCCGAGCTCCCCGAGGCGATGGCTGAAGTGATCGAAAGGGTCTTCGGGCAGCGTCTGAGCGCCGAGGAAGTCGTCCGGCGCATCGTCGACGAGGTCCGGCGTGACGGAGACACCGCGGTGCGCCGCTTCAACCTTGCCTTCGACGGCGTGGATGCGGAGGAGCTAGAAGTCGACACGGGGGAAATGGAGAAGGCCCGACAACGTTTGGAGCCGAGCCTGCGGGGCGCCCTGGAGTTCGCCGCCGGCCGCATCCGCTCCTACCACGAGGAACAGCTGGCCCACGCGGCACGCAACTTCTTCAGCGATGGGCGCGGGCAGAGGGTTACGGCGGTCGAGCGCGCCGGTATCTACGTCCCTGGCACCGCCGCAGTTTACCCATCCTCGGTTCTGATGACGGCGATTCCGGCGGAAGTCGCCGGCGTCGGCGAAATCATCATGGCGACGCCTGCCGGCTCCGACGGGTGCGTATCGCCGCTGAAGCTGGCCGCCGCAGCCATCGCCGGCGTGGACCGGGTCTTCAGGATCTCCGGGGCCCAGGCCATCGCCGCCCTCGCCCAGGGCACAGAGAGTGTACCTCGCGTCGACAAGATCTACGGGCCGGGGGGTCTCTTCGTCACACTGGCCAAGCGAGCCGTCTTCGGTCAGGTCGGCATCGACTCGATTTACGGCCCCAGCGAGACCATCGTGGTCATCGACGAGAGCGCCGACCCCGCGCTGGCCGCGGCCGACCTTCTGGCGCAGGCGGAACACGATGAGCTGGCGACTCCGATCCTCTTCTCGACCAGTCAGGCCAACCTGGACGCGACCCTTCGAGAGGTGGAGCGCCAGGTGATTACTTTGCCGCGGGAACAGATCGCCCGCACCGCCCTCCAGCGGCAGGGGGGAGCCCTATTGGTTAAAGACGTCGAGGAGGCAATCGAGCTGGCCAATGAATACGCGCCGGAGCACCTCTGTCTGAACGTGATCCACCCCGACAAGTACGTTGAACTGGTGCGCAACGCGGGCGCCATCTTCGTCGGCGAGGTCTCGCCGGAGGCGATCGGCGACTACACGGCCGGCCCGAGCCACGTCATGCCCACCGGGCGCGCCGCGCGCTTCTCGGGCGCCCTCGGCGTCCATGACTTCCTCAAGGTGACCAGCGTGATCAAGCTCGACTCTGCGATGACGAAGGCGCTTGGTGAACAGGGCGCCATCATCGCCCACGCCGAGGGCTTCGGCGGCCACGCTGCAGCCATGGAGCGCCGCTTACACAGGGAGTCCGCGAAGTGACCGCCCCTCTCGATGTGCCCGGTCTGCTCCGGGACGAACCCGAAGCTGAGAGCTATCAGCCCGGCACCAACTGGGACGCTATCTCCGCGGGGCAGGGCGAGGCCGGCATCAGCAAGCTCGACAGCAACGAGAACCCCTACGGCCCGGCACCCCTGGTCAGAAAGCGGCTCGCGGAGGCGGCTCTCCACCGTTACCCGGACATGGAGCAGCGAGCCGTGCGGGGGGCCCTCGCGGATTACATCGGCGTAAGACCCGAAAACATCGTCGGCGGCAACGGCTCCGACGAGCTGATCGACCTGCTTACGCGGCTGGTCTGCGAGCCCGGCGACCGGATGATCATCGCCACGCCGACCTTCGCGATGTACGGTATCTATGCCCGCCAGCACGGCGTAACCGTCGACGCTGTGCCCCGCCGGGGTGACGATTGGAAGCTCGACCTCGCGGCGATCTCGGCAACGGTCATCGAGCAAACTCGCGTCATTATCCTCGCAACGCCGAACAATCCCACCGGCAACGCAATCGGTCCTGCGGAGCTCGATCAGTTGCTTGCGCTCGGGCCGCTGGTTGTCCTCGACGAAGCCTACGCCGAGTTCGCTAGCCCGCAGTATGCGCCTCTGGCCGCGGAGCGGCCAAACCTTGCGGTGCTCCGCACCTTCAGCAAGTGGGCCGGGTTGGCGGGGGTGCGGGCCGGCTACCTGGTGGCCCACGAATCGCTGGCCGCCAGGGTGATGCAAATGAAGTCGCCGTTCAATATGAGCCTGCCGGCGCAAATCGCGGTCGTCGCGTCCATCGAGGAGAGGGGCTGGCTCGAGGCCAATGTCCGACGGATTGTCGAGGAGCGCGAGAGGTTGATGGCGGAGTTATCAGCCTTCCCGCTCATGAAGGTCTGGCCGTCGGAGGGCAACTTTGTGCTCTGCCGGCTCAAAGGGATGTCTGGCCAGGCGGCAAGAGACGCCCTGCGGGAGCGTGGCGTGTTCACGCGCTATTTCGATCGGGAGCCCTTGAAGGACTGCCTGCGTATCACCGCCGGCCTACCCGAGGACACTGACCGCTTACTTGTAGCTATCAAGGAACTGTGGGGTAAGGCATGAGCGAGGGGAACGCGAAGCGCGAAACCAAAGAGACGACCGTGGAGGTTTCCCTGTCGCTCTATGGCAGCGGGCGGGCCGAGCTGGACACCGGCATCGGCTTCCTCGACCACCTGCTCGACCAACTGGCCCGCCACAGCGGCATGGACCTCACGGTCAAGGCCACGGGCGACCTCCATGTGGACGCCCACCACACCACCGAGGACATCGCGCTGGCCCTCGGTCAGGCTTTCAACGACGCGCTGGGAGACCGCTCTGGAATCGCACGCTTCGGCGACGCCCTCGTGCCGATGGACGAGGCCCTGGCCAGCGTGGCCGTTGACCTCAGCGGTCGCCCCTATGCGGCTCTCGACCTCGACTTCGCCGGCGAAAAGCTTGGTGAGCTGCCAACCGACATGATCAGGCACTTCCTCTGGTCGCTGGCCCTCGAGGGGCGGTTCGCCATCCACGCCCGCCTGCTGGCTGGGCTCAACGACCACCATCGGGCCGAAGCCCTGTTCAAGGCGCTCGCCGTCGCCCTGCGCCGCGCCCTGGAGAGGCGGGACGGCGGCGTACCGAGCACCAAAGGTAGCCTCTAGGCCCGCGCAAGCACGCGAAAAATCGGCCCAACGGCTGATGCGGAGGCCAACCCATGGACTTACCTTCGAAGGAGGGGAGGTAGACCTTGTTCAAGCTTGACCATCTCGACCACGTGGCCATCTCGGTCACGGACCTCGACGCCTCGATCGCCTGGTACAAAGAAACCCTCGGGTTAGAGAGAAGACACCCCGAATGGGACGAGCCGGCGATGTTGTGCGCCGGGCCTAGCTGTGTGGCTCTCTTCCGGGCTGAGGGCGACAGCCCGCAGGCGGCGCCCGGCTACGACACTCTGGCGATGCGCCATTTCGCCTTCCACGTGGATAGGGAGAACTTCGGCGCTGCGCAAGACGAGCTCCGGGGCCGCGGCATCGAGTTCGCGTTCGAGGACCACGGCGCTGCCCACTCCATCTACATCAAGGATCCCGACGGCCACCGCATCGAGATAACTACCGAGGCCTAGCCGGGAGTCCCGCCCGCTATTGCGCGGCTTCGACCTGGAAGCGGAAGTCCTCGATCACAGGGTTCGCCAGCAACCTCTGGCACATCTCACGCACGCGAGACTCGGCGGCCACTGAATCCGCCGCATCGACAGAGATCTCGAGATATTTGCCGGCGCGCACGGAGTCGACCTCGTTGAAGCCCAGTGAATGGAGGCCCCCGGCAATTGTCAGGCCCTGCGGGTCGTTGACTGTTGGTTTGAGCGAGACGTAGACGCGGGCGAGGAAGCGGCTCACCCGGTCGTCAGCTCTTTCTCGGTCAGGATTCTGTAGGCCTCCAGGTACTTCTCCGACGTCCTGGCGACCACGTCGGGCGGCAGTTCGGGAGGTGGTGGCTCCTTGTTCCAGCCGCTCTCGCTCAGCCAGTCACGGACGTACTGCTTGTCGAAGCTCGGCTGTGGCCGGCCGGGCTCGTATTGATCGGCCGGCCAGAAGCGGGACGAGTCCGGCGTACCGGCCTCGTCGATGAGGATGAGCTCGTCGTCGAGATAGCCGAACTCGAATTTGGTGTCGGCCAGGATAATCCCGCGCGTCAGGGCGTAGTCGGCCATGAAGGAATAGAGTGCGAGTGTGCGCAGCTTGAGGACATTGGCGGCTTCCTTGCCGGCGAACTCCTCCACCTCCTCGTAGGTCATGGGCATGTCGTGGCCTTCGTCCGCCTTGGTCGTCGGTGTGAAGATCGGCTGGGGCAGCTTCTGGCTCTCGACCAGCCCCTCAGGCAGGCGGATGCCGCAGACCGATCCGCTCTTCTTGTACTCACTCCAGCCTGAACCGGTCAGGTAGCCGCGGGCCACGCACTCGATGTCGACCCGTTCGGCTTTGCGCACCAGCATCGACCGCCCGATCAGCTCAGGCGGAAGCTCGAAGGGAAGGTCCGGGTCGCGGGCGTCTTCGATGACTCGAACCATGTGGTTGGGCACGACCTCGCCGCTCAGGTCGAACCAGTGGGCCGAAAGCTGGCAGAGGACGTGGCCCTTATAGGGGATGCCGGTCGGCAGGACGACGTCGAAGGCGGAGATGCGGTCGCTGGCGATGATCAGCAGGCGGTCGCTCAGGTCATAGCTGTCCCTGACCTTGCCCCTCGCGAAGCGGTTGGGCAGGTTGGTTTCCATTACGGGAGTCGCGGGTGCCGCTTGCTCGAGAATCGCCATCATCTCGCCCTGGAGTGAGCGGTGATTCCTGCGGGCCCTTTCCCGCAGGCGTTCGACGAGGTCTTCGGGCACGTTCTTCACGGATACGTTCATGGCCATGGCTCCATTATGGCTGTAAAACGGATGCAACGCAAGTACCTGGCTCGTCGACGAAACGCCTTTGAGGTCAACCTCGCCGGAGGCGAGAATGGAGGTGATGGCACTTGTCGGCGTACTGATGGGCAGCAAGTCCGACCTGCCGGCCATGCAGCCCTGCCTCGACACCCTCACCGAGCTCGGCATCGAGCACGAGCATCACGTCATGTCGGCACACCGCACACCGGCACGCGTCCAGGAATACGCCTCGACAGCCGAGGAACGCGGAATCGAGGTGATCATCGCGGCGGCGGGGATGGCCGCCCACCTGCCCGGTGCCGTGATCGCCTGGACCACCCTGCCGGTGATCGGCGTGCCCCTAGCTTCGGGCGCCCTGAATGGCGTCGACTCGCTCTACGCCATCGTGCAGATGCCATCCGGCCTCCCGGTGGCGACCGTTGCCATCAACGGGGCCAAGAACGCCGCCTACCTCGCGGCACAGATCGTCGGCGGCAAGCACCCAGAGATCGCCGAGGCCTACAAGGCCTTCAGGCGGAAGCTGGCCGAACAGTGATCCCGCGCTACTCGAGGCCTGAGATGGCTGCCGTGTGGAGCGACGAGAACAAGCTGCAACAATGGCTGCGCGTCGAGATCGCCGCCTGCGAAGCCTGGGCGGATGAGGGGCGCATCTCAGCCGAGGACATGGCAAAGATCCGCCGCGCAGGCGTCGATGCTGAGCGCGCCGCTGACTACGAGCGCGAGATGCACCATGACCTCAACGCCTTCCTCCGCGCCGTCGCCGATACCCTTGGCCCCGAGTCGCGCTTCGTCCACATGGGCCTGACCTCCAGCGACGTCGTCGATACTGCCCTCGCCCTGCAGCTGGTCGCCGCGGCGGAGATCCTCGAGCGCGGCGTCGGCGAGCTCACGGAAGTGCTTGTCACCCGCGCCCAGGAGCACAAGAAAACATTGATGATTGGTCGCTCCCACGGCGTCCACGCCGAGCCCATCACCTTCGGTCTCAAGCTCGCGATCTGGGTTGAGGAGATGCGGCGCAACGCCCGCCGGCTGGCCGACGCCAAGGCAAACATCGCGGTCGGCCAGCTCAGTGGCCCCGTGGGCAGCCACGCCAGCGTGCCGCCGGGCGTTGAGGAGAACGCGATCCGCCGGCTGGGGCTTGCGGTTGACCCGGTGACCAACCAGGTCATCCAGCGCGACCGGCACGCCCAGTTCATGCAGACGCTAGCCCTGATCGCCGCCTCCCTCGAGAAGTTCGCTACGGAGATCAGGCACCTGCAGCGCACCGAGGTCCTCGAGGTGGAGGAGCCGTTTGCCGAGGGCCAGACGGGCAGCTCGGCGATGCCCCACAAGCGCAACCCTGAGAAATGCGAGCGCGTCTGCGGCCTGGCCCGCGTCGTGCGGGCCAATACGATCCCGGCGCTGGAGAACGTGACGCTCTGGCACGAGCGCGACATCTCGCACTCCTCCGCCGAGCGCGTCATCCTCGCCGATTCCTGCCTCGCCCTGGACTATATGCTCGACCTTTTTACCTGGATCATGAAGGGCCTGAATGTTTATCCAGAGCGCATGCGCGAGAACATCGAGCTCTCCCACGGCCTTGTCTTTTCTCAGCGGGTGCTGCTGGCGCTAATCGACAGCGGGATGTCACGACAGGAGGCCTATAAGGTAGTGCAAAGGAACGCGATGGTCAGTTGGAAGGAGCGGCGTTCGTTCGCCGAGCTGCTGGCCGAGGACCCCGAGGTGACCTCTCACTTGAAGGGGGACACCCTGGAGGCACTCTTCGATTACGACTACTACCTTGTCCACGTCGACGAGCTTTTCGCGCGGGTGGGGCTCTCATGACAAGTCAAGCTGCTCAGACGCCGATTACACTTGAGGAGTCGAATCGCCGGGTTGAGGCCCGAGCGCTGCGCTCGCCGGCTACTTCTGTTGAGATGATTCGCGAGGACCGCGATAGTCGCTAAGGTTATCGACGCCTCCGCGCTGGCGGCGGTTGCGTTTGACGAGCCATAGCGGCCTCATGTGCTTGAGCAGATCGTGGACGCCGATCTAATTGCGCACCGCTGATTTGGTATGAAATGGCCAGCGTTGCGCGGAAGAAGATCAAGAAGTTCGGTGAGGAAGATGAGGTGATGGCCTCGTTGGCCGATGTACTGAGTTTCTCGATAAGGCTGGCGGACGTGGACTTCGCCCACGTGGTCCGTCTCGCGCTTGAGGAGAACCTCACCACCTACGATGCGTCCTATCTGTGGTTGGCGAGGTCGCTGGGAATCCCCCTCGTCAGTCTGGACGGAAAGCTGAGCGACGCGGCTCTCTGAATGAGTCTGATTTGGCTGTAGGGGCAATCTTTGTCAAAGGAAGGTGGGTTCCCCGGGTAAACGCGTCCCGGTCCAGCAGCGGCTAGCGTTCCACCCCGTCGTCGTCCGGCGGCAGCAGCTCCGGCGGCACACCCACGCGGCCGGTCTCCAGGGTCCCGTAGCTGTCCACGCAGAGGACCTGGGGGAACTCCGCGAGGGCTTCAAGTTGGCTGGCGGCGAGCGTCAACTCCGCTAGACCGGCAAACGCACCGAGGTCCGCCTCCTCCCCCACTAGCGTGATCCTTGCCCCGACCGCTGGCACCAGGCAGGTTGCCGTCAGCGTCAAGCCGGCGGGGTCGACGAACTGCATGGCCAGCTCAACGACGTAGCGGCTGCGAGCCTGGACCAGCCCCGCCAGTGGCCGACCGATGCTTGGCAGGTTGGTAGTGACCCCATCAAGGGCGGCCTCCCCGACCAGATCGAGGGCTGGCAGTCCAGTGGCCGTTACGACCTGATAGGACCCCAGACGAGCGACTCCGCCTTCCTCGGCTTGAAGCACCAGTATTGTGGCGTCCCTTTGGTTGAGCACACCGACGGTGGACTGCGCCGAGAGGCTGTAGATCATCTCTTCGGGCACCGTGACGGACATGGAGTAGGCGCCGAAAGGGCTCGCCGGCGCGGTGGTGCCGGCCGAGCCCAGCAGGGCGACGAGCGTCCTCGCACGAATGTCTACCTGCTCTGGCTCAACGTCCTGCCCGGCGAGGATGCTCTCCAGGGTCGCCGGCTGCTGCGCCGCAATGACGTCGGCGAACAGCGCCACTTCCTCGCTGACGGTCACCGGCTCCGTACCGGCGAAGGCGAGGCCCAGCGTGAGCTCCGTACCGTCCGGCGGCAGCAGGGCTATGGAGTCGCCCGCCGGTGGTGCCAGCCGTTCGAAGCCGGTTGCTAGGTCTTCTCCGGCCTGACCCACCGTGAGCTGTCCTAGATCTAGGCGGCCACGGATGTCATTAACGCCCAGCGCTTCGATCAACGCCGCCAGCGCCAGCCCGCCGAAGGCGGCCGTGGCGGTTTCACCCAGCTCACCGCGCAGGTTCGCCTGCGACGACAGCTGCAGCAAAGCGGCAAGACGCGCGACTTCGAACTCACGTGAGATCACCGCCCGAAAGGCGCCATCGGCTGCCGGCGTGCTGGACTCGGCCGAATCTGCCTCGAAGGCGAGAAGCAGCTCCCTGCGCCGGCTTTGCAGCTCGGCCAGCGCCGAGGTCAGCTGGCGTACGGCCGGGCCGACCTCGCCCGGAAGAAGGGAGCGAGCCTCGCTGTCTATCGGGGTGTCCGCGGATTCACCATTGTCGCCGCCCGGCAGCGACGTGCCGGAGCAGGCAGCCAGCAACAGTGCAGCGAAAGCCAGGAGGGCGAGGCGAGGCACGGTCAGCGGGGAGCGCCGATATCCTTGCGGTAGTAAGCGCCCTGGAAGCGGACGCGTTCCGCGTTTTCGTAGGCTCGCGCCCTGGCCTCCTCGGGCGTGGCGCCGCGGCCGACGACCGTGAGGACGCGGCCACCCGAAGTGCGCAGGACATCGCCGTCCTGACTGGCGCCGGCGTAAAAGACGTTTACGTCGTCATCCAGCGAATCCATTCCCTCGATCGGGAGGCCGGTGGGATAGTCACCCGGATAGCCCCCGGAGGCAACGACGACGGCGACGGCAGCGTCGCTGGACCACTCGATGTCGAGCGAGGACAGGCGCTGATTGACGACGGCGTCGGCAATGTCGATCAGGTCGGTTTGCAGCAGCGGCAAAAGCACCTCAGCCTCGGGGTCGCCGAGGCGCGCATTGAACTCCAGGACCTTGAAGCCATCTGCGGTCAGCATGATGCCGGGGTAGAGCACGCCGGCGAAGGGCCGGCCCTCCTCGCGCAGCGCCGTCAGGATGGGCGCTACGACCTCATCCTCGATGCGGCGGGCCAGCGCGGCATCGACGCCGGGCACCGGCGAGATTGCCCCCATGCCGCCGGTGTTGGGTCCCAGGTCCCCGTCAAGCGCCCGCTTGTGGTCACGGGAGAAGGGCATCATTGACCAGGTCTGACCATCGCTGAAGGCATGCACCGAGACCTCACTGCCCGCCAGGAATTCTTCGATGATCACGCGCTCGCCGGCGGAGCCGAAGCTGCGGTCGGTCATGATCTCGAAGAGTGCGGCCAGCGCCTTCTCGCGGGTCGGCGCGATGGTCACGCCCTTGCCGGCGGCGAGGCCGTCGGCCTTAACGACGAAGGGTGGCGAGGCCTCCTCCAGGTGGCGGCGAGCGCGCTCGATTGAGTCGAAGCTGCGGCCCTGCGCGGCCGGGATGCCGTAGCGGCTCATCAGAGCCTTGGCGAAGCCCTTGCTCGACTCGATCTCGGCGGCGCGCGCCGTGGGGCCGAAGGCTGCGATCCCGGCGTCGGCCAGGCGGTCGACCAACCCCCAACCCAGGGGATCATCTGGGGCAACGAACACGAGGTCGGCCCGGCACTCCCGGGCCAGGTCAACGGCCGCCGCCAGGAATGTCTCAATCTCCTCAACCGGCGCCGCGGTTTTCGGCATTCGCAGTGGAAGGTTCACGCCAAGCTGTGCCGTGCCCAGGTTACCCGGAGCGATGAAGAGCTCGGCCAGCCGCGGGCTCTGCGCCAGCTTCCAGGCGATGGCGTGCTCGCGGGCACCGCTGCCGATGAGGAGGATGTTCATGTTGCGCGGTGAGCTATTCCCACTCGATTGTGCCTGGGGGTTTGCTCGTTATGTCGTATGTTACGCGGTTGATCCCGGCGACTTCGTTGACGATGCGGTTCGAGATGCGTGCCAGGAGGTCATAAGGCAGGCGCGCCCAATCGGCCGTCATCGCATCCTCGGCTTGAACCGCCCTGATCACGGCCGCGTAGCCGTAGGTGCGGAAGTCGCCCTGCACGCCGACCGTTCGCGTGTCTGTGAGGACGGCGAAGGCCTGCCAGAGGTCGTTGTAGAGCCCCGCACTCTTGATCTCGTCCATCACGATCCAGTCGGCGCCGCGCAGCATCTCCAGCTTTTCCGGCGTAACCTCGCCGATTACGCGGATCGCCAGGCCGGGGCCGGGGAAAGGCTGGCGGTAGACCATCTCGTGTGGGAGCCCCAGCTCAAGGCCGAGCTGGCGGACTTCGTCCTTGAAGAGATAGCGCAGCGGCTCGATCAACTGAAACTTCATGTCGCGGGGCAGGCCCCCGACGTTGTGGTGGGTCTTGATCTTGACCGCTGTCCCGGCACCGCCCGAAGCGCTCTCGACGACATCGGGGTAAGTGGTGCCCTGGGCGATGAAGTCGACGGTGCCGAGCTTCTTGGCTTCGGCCTCGAAGACCCTGATGAACTCCTCGCCGATGCGCACGCGCTTGGTCTCGGGGTTGGTCACCTCGGCCAGGGCGCTCAGGAAGCGCTCACGGGCGTCGACGTGGATCAGGTCGATCTTCTGGTGGCGCTGGAAGGTCTCGACCACCCGCTCAGGCTCCTCCCGCCGCAGGAGGCCGTTGTTGACGAAGATGCATGTCAGTTGGTCGCCGACCGCACGGTGGACGAGCGCCGCCGTGACGGCCGAGTCGACCCCGCCGGAGAGGGCGCAAATGACGCGCCCGCTCCCCACCTGCTCGCGGATGCGGGTAACGCTCTCGCTGATGACGTTGCCGGCTGTCCAATCGCCTCGGAAGCCGCAGACCTTGAAGAGGAAGTTGCGCAGCAGCTCCTTGCCGGCCGGGGTGTGCACCACCTCGGGGTGGAACTGGATTCCGTAATAGCCCTTGTCGTTGACCATGGCCGCGATCGGAGAGTTCTCGGAGAAGGCGAAGGAGCGGAAGCCGGGAGGCATCTGCGTAATCCGGTCACCGTGGCTCATCCAGACAGGCAGGATGCGGGGCAGGCCGGCGAACAGGCCATTGCCCTCGTCGGAGAACTGGATCGTCGCCGGGCCGTACTCGCGGCGGGTGTCGGGTGCCACGCTTCCACCCAGCTCGTGGGCCAGCAGCTGCATGCCGTAGCAGATGCCCAGGATCGGCAGGCCGGTGTCGTAGACCCACGGCGGTGTATGCGGCGCATCGGGCTCGTAGACGCTCGCCGGGCCGCCCGAAAGGATGAACGCCTTCGGGTGCAGCTTCTCGATCTCCTCACGGGTGGCCGTGGGAGGCACCAGCTCGCAGTAAACGTTGAGCTCGCGCACGCGGCGCGCTATCAACATCGAGAATTGGGAGCCGAAGTCGAAGATTACAACGCTCTCGCGGGGGTGCGGGCTGAGCCCGTCCTCGTCGGCGGGCGCTTCCTCGCCCACCTTCTCGCCTGCCGCCTCGAGATAGGCCGCGACTTCGCGGTCGTCGGTTGTCGCGAGCCTGTGGGTCTTCTCAGCCGCCCGAGGCATCTATCCGCGTCACTTAAGCCGAGGCTAGCATCGTATTCAAAATGGGGTCAAACGAAGACGCGGTTTCGCGGGCGGCCGAGGTGCTGCGGGCGGGTGGGTTGGTGGTCATGCCGACGGACACCGTGTACGGTGTGGCCGCCCGCGCCGATGAGCCCAGTGCCATCGACAGGCTCTTCAAAGCAAAGGGGCGGCGGCCTGAAAAAGCCCTGCCGATCCTCGTCGCCTCGCTCGTCGATGCGGCCGTAATTGCGGACCTTACGCCCTTAGCGCGACGGCTGGCCGAAACCTTCTGGCCGGGGCCGCTGACGATTGTTGTGCCCGCGCGTGCTGGCTTCGATTCGCCGGCGCTGGCGGGCGGGCGGACCATCGGCCTGCGCATGCCGGACAACCACGTCGCTTTGGGGGTTATCGCTGCCGCCGGTGGGCGGCTGGCTGTGTCGAGCGCCAACCGTTCCGACGGCCCCAACCCATTGACCGTCGAAGAGGCCCGCAGCCAGCTCGGGAATTCGGTGTCCCTCTACATCGACGGCGGCCAAGCGGCGGGTGAGACCGGTTCGACCATTGTCGATTGCACCGGCGAAGCCCCGAAGATCCTGCGCGAGGGCCCAATTAGCGCGGCGGAGATTGCAGCCGCCGCAGCCTCGGCTTGACGGCCAAGTGCGCGCTTACCGAGGCTGAGATCGACCCCCTATGACGATCCTCGACATGCACAACCACTCCGTCGCCTCCGACGACGCCCGCGCCACCGTGGAGCAGTACGCCAAGTGGCTTGACATGCTGCGCCGCAAGGGCCTCGAAATCGACGGCTTCGTCCTCACCGAGCACCGGCAGTTCGACACCCAGCGCAACTACGACGAGATCGCTGAGCGCTACGTCCTGAAGATCTTCAACGCCGCCGAACTGGACACCGACGCCGGCCACTTTCTCGTCTATGGGATGAACGAGCCCATCCTCAAGCGCTTCGACCTCGCGGACGTGACGATGCACGCCGAAGACCTGGTGGAGGTTGCCGACGACAGCGGCGCGATCGCCGTGCCGGCGCACGTCGGCCGCTACAACATCGGCTTCTGCGAGTTCGTCGAGCGGCGCCCTTTCCCCAGCGTGCGCGTGGTCGAGCACCTCAACGGCGGGAGCAACGACGACGAGGCGGCCCGCGCCCAGCAACTCCTTGCCGAGCGTGGCTACGTTGGCATCGCCGGCAGCGACGCCCACTTCGTCAACCGCATCGGCCGCTACCTGACCCGCTTCCTCGACCCCGTCGGGTCGATGGAGGACATCGTTGCCGGGCTGCGCGCTGGGCGAGTCGAGCCGCTGATCGCCGACAACGTGCCTTCGAGGGCGCCCTAAATGGCGCGCATCCTGATCCCGGCCGTCATCATCGCGATTGCCTTCATTTTTTTCTGGGCGCTCTTCAAGACGCTCTTCCTCATCGGCATCGGCGTCGTCATCGGCTTTTTCATCGGCCAGTTCGTCGCCAGGTTCCAGGGCAGCAGGCACCCGGAGCCTTGAGCCTGCCCGAGCACCCGCCCGTCTCCAGCCGTCCTGTCCCCCTCTCCCGGCCGGGAGAGGGGTTAGGGGAGAGGTTAAAGCCCAAGGTCATCCTCTTCGACCTCGACGACACCCTGATCGACCACAGCGGGAACCTCGAGAGCTCGTGGGAACCGGTCCTCGAGCGTGCCACCGAGCTGATCGAGGGACTCAACCCTGCCGAGCTGCGCCAGGCCATCCGCGAGGCGGCGGAGGAGTACTGGTCGGACCGTGCGCGCCACCGCGAAGGGCGCCTCGACCTCAAGGCCGCGCGTCAGCTGATGGTGCGATCCGGCCTGGAGCGGATGGGCCTCGACCCCACGCCGGGCAACGAGCTGGGCGCTCTCTACCACCAGACCCGCGAGGAGGGCTACGGCCTCCTTCCGGGCGCCATCGAGACGCTGGAGACGCTGCGCGAGCGTGGCGTCCGCCTGGGCCTGGTTACGAACGGCGAAGCGCTCCTGCAGCGCTCGAAGATCGAGCGTTTCGAGCTGGCGCGTCACTTCGACCACATCCAAATCGAGGAAGAATTCGGGCTCGGCAAGCCCGAGGAGAAGGTCTACCTCCACGCCCTCGCGACCCTGGGCACCAAACCCGAGGAAGCCTGGATGGTTGGCGACAACCTGGAGTGGGAGATCGCCGCCCCGCAGAGGCTGGGCATCTACGCCATCTGGGTCGACCGTTCCGGCGACGGCCTCCCGGCCGACAGCGAGATCCGCCCCGACCGCATCATCCGCTCCGTCAACGAGCTGGTCTGAGCGAGGGCGGAGGAGTGGAACGCCGCGCAGGCATTGATCCCCTCGCTCTGGAGCCCTTGCTGGTGCAAGTTCTTGGGTCGCGGCCGGATAGCCTCGAACGCGTTGCGACGGGCGTTTCGACGGTGGTCTGCCGGGCGACGCTTCGCGACACGGTCTTTTATATCCGGCTGGCTGAGGAGGAAGGCGAGGACCTGGCGGTCGATGCGGCCGTAATGAACGAGCTGCGAGCACGCGGCGTGAAGGTCCCGGAAGTGATCCATGTGGAGACCTTCGTACCCTCGGTTAGCCGTTCGCTGATGATCACCGCGGAGGTCCCGGGTGCTCCCGTCTCAGGGATCGGTACCGAAGCCACGAGAGCCGTGATCAGGGACGCCGGCCGGGACCTCGCAGTCCTCAACCAACTGCCGATCAACGGGTTCGGTTGGGTGCGGCGGGACGGCCTGAGGTGGCCGCCCGTTGGCGAGTTGGCGAGCTACGAAAGCTTTGTGACCAGCGGTCTGCCGGACCCCTGGCCAGGCCGCTTCGCGGATCTCTTCGACCACCAGACCCTCGAGGTGCTCGCGGCGACTGTCTCGCGGGCGGCGACACGGTATCTGCGACAACCGACATTCGCGCACGGCGACTTCGACGTTTCGCACATCTTCTGCCTCAATGACCGATACACGGGGCTCATTGACTTTGGGGAGATGCGAGGCGCCGAGCCCACCTTCGACCTGGGGACGTTCCTCTGGGCCAACCCGCAAGCGGTCGATGATGGACTACTCGCGGCTTTGATCGACGGTTATGGGAGCGCCGCGCCAGTACCGGGAGACCTGGAGGACATGGTTCGGTCGGCAGTCCTCCACGGCCTCACCCTCCTTGGCCGCTGGATCAGCCCTGGCTTCAGGCTCGCTCGGCCGGTGCTGCCCGCAGCGCGACGAGTCGCGAGTCTCCTCAACAGGCTCTGACTTCCATGCGAGCAGCCAGTGGCCCGTGCCACCCCTCCTTCATCGAGCTGTACCTCGGCTGAGTCCTACATGGGCTGCGGTTTCACCAGCCCGACCATGTGGCCCTCCGGGTCCGTGAACATGGCGATCTCGGGCCCGCCCGGGACCTGGTCCGGCCCCATGACCTTCTTGCCGCCGAGCCCTTCGACCTTGTCGAGGGCGGCCTGGACGTCATCGACCTCGACGTAGAACGTGAGGTGGCCGCCGTCCTCGGAGTCGCCGGCAATGCCGCCGCCGATCCCGGCGTCGCTGGGGTCGACCATGCCGTAGTTCATGCCCGGCGGCTGGTTGAACTGCCAGCCGAAGGACTTGCCGTAGAACTCGCGGAGCTTATCGCCGTCCTTGCCGGCGACCTCGAACCACGTAACCTTGTTGCCCATTGTGTCCTCCTGACCTTCTGCGGTTGGGACCTTACTGATCCCTTCCATTACTAGACGATTGAGCCCCAAGGAAATCGACGGCCCACGACTGTAGCAATGCGCCGTCGTAACTCCTAACGACTTTTTAACTGGTCGCAGGAGGAGCTAGAAAAGAAAGCAAACGAGCCGCACGGGCCCTCCTGGCTTGGAGGAATTATCGATGCGACTCGTTTACTCGCAAACCCGGCGAAAGCCGCGAGCGCTAGCCCTTGATGCTCCCCAGGTGCCCCTGCGGGTGACCGATGAGCACGCGCTCGATGGCGTCCTGGGCGCTCCACGGCTGGTCGCCGAAGAGCGGCATCGAGCCGGTCTTCGCCAGCTGCTCGTCGCTGAGCCCGCGCAGGGAGTCGGCGGCCTCGCGGCCCCCGCTGCGCAGCAGCTCGATCGTCTGCGACTTCGAGACCCCCGCGGCTGTCTTGGCGTGCTCGGCATTGCCGGCGTCGATCATGTCGCCGGTCAGCGCCGGCAGCTCGCCGCCCTCGGCGATCGCCTTGACCAACCCGGCGATCGGCCCATGAGACGAAGCTATGTGGTGGGCGACGACGTTGACCTGCCGTTCCTCACCGCTGGCCGCGTCCTGCCACTTGTCGTCGGGGCAGCTCTCAACCGCCGCTATGACCTCGTTGTTGACCTGCTCGAAGCGGTCAGCAAGCTCCTGTGCCTTACCCATCTAGTCCTCCTGCAATCTGCTGTAGAACTTCAGTCTATTGGGCCATCGGGCTATCAGCCGCCGGGTGGGTTGCCAGTGAACTGGAGGAGCTGGACGAGGTTGCCCTCGGGATCTCTCAGGGTAGCGATGCGCACGACGTCGAAGGTGGTGGGCTCCTCGAGGAACTCCACGCCCTTGGCCTTTAGAGCCTTGAAGTCGGCGTCCACGTCGTTGGTCGTAAGTCCGACCATGTGGCGGGCCGGGTCGGAGTTCTTGCCCTTGACTTCGCTGTGCGTGCCGAGCCCCAGGGTCGCCCCGCTGAGGTCGCCAAAGACGACGAAGTCGGGACTCTCGAGGCTCGGCGTGGGGTCAAGCGTGTCCCCGGTAGAAGGGCAGCAGGTTGGTGATGTCCTCGCTCCAGATTGTTGCGCCGCCGAGCCCTGTGATCATCTGGGGGGCTTCCCCTCTTTATCCAACTAGAACTCGTGGGCGTCGAAGACGCCTTATGAGAGCATGGGTTCAATCTGCTCTATCAATCTCCTGCTTCGCTGGTTGTGGTCAACGTGCCACGACATCGACTCGTCTGGGTAGATGCTCCTGTTGAGGTAGTCAAGCGCCTTACCCAACCATTCGTGTCTTGTGGCCTCGGGCGCAATCAAAGCGTCGCGCTTCGCCTTTGAGAACAGGCACTGTCCCGCGATCTGCTCCGCCATTTTATGACGAGGGTGCAGCGTGATAGCGGCCTCGGCATGCTGTTGGCCACGTTCGAATTGCCGATCATAGTAGAGTGCCAGCGCAAGGTAAGTGTGGTTCTCGGCTGTTTCAAAGCCCGCGGCAAGAGCTTTCTCAAGAAGAGAACGGGCTTCGCTCCTACGTTCTAGCCTGAAATAGTAGTAGCCGAGCTTACTCATTAGTTGTGGACTATCTCCAAGAGAACGCATCGCCGCCTCGAGTTCCGCGGCGCCCTTCGCCCAGCCCGAGCGAGCCGCGTTCTCCGCCTTCTCGAGGGCACGCTCCACCTCAATAACGATGCTCGGCGAAGCGGCATCGGCGGCTGAGATGCGCGATCTACGCAAGACCTCCGCATAGTCGTTCGCTGCAAGAAGATCAGATGCCCTCTTCTTAGCGTAGTCACGTAGGGGAGGGCTACTAATAACGAACTTAGTTTGGCGTTCCTCGGCGGTTGGACGAATCAGGTTTAGGTCCTTGAGCTTGAGTAGCGTTCCGGTGAGCGCCTCGTCGTCCACCGCGTAAGCTGATAGCTTGCTGCGCGTTATCGCTACCTTTGAGAGTGCGACAGCAAGAAGTAGCTTCAGCGCATCGTGGTCGGCCTTGATACGCTCAATTGAACTCTCAAACGAAAATCGAAGGATATCCAAGAACTCCGCGCCTTTTAACTTCTCAAGTGTTTCCGCGACTGTGAACCCGTTCGCAATCGCTTGTGCACAATGAATGAGGGTAGCCGGAAGCCCGTCACTATAGGCCACTATCTCGTCCACCGCGGGCTCGTCCTCGACTTCCAACGGAAACTCTAGTTCTGAAAGCCTCCCGGAGAGCAGCTCCTTGGCTTCTTTAGGGGGCAGGCCTCGCAGCCTTAGGTCGCGGCCAACGCCAGGCTTAATTCGCGACGTCACTATCGCCTTACTGGGAGGAGGTATGTCGGCGAGAAACTCTGCCAGAGCCTCGTCCTCCTCGGGCCTCAGCGTCTCCAAATTGTCAAGTGCGAAGAAGACTCGGAACACCTGACAGAGTTTCAATAGTTCGCTCCGCAACTCCTCCAACGACCGAATCCTGTCGGGCGAATCTTCCCATAGAGCTAGAGCCTTCTCCTGTACGGCTCGCAAGGTCCTGAATTTCTTGGATTCAGCGGCGGGCTTCATATAGGGCAGGTATTCCTCTTTGGCCGTTAGGAACAGGACAATGTCCGGCTCTGGATCGATGGCCCCGCCAACTAATTGGCAGGTGAACGCTTCCAGCAAAGCCGTCTTACCGACGCCTCCCTCGCCCGTGATCGAGAGCCGAGTTGCATAGGCATCCACCCAAAAGCTCCGAAGTTCTTTGAGTTCTTCCTCGCGCCCAACAAGATTTGGGTCAGCAAAGTCCCCGAGGTTTGTTATCACCCTTTTCTTGGCAGGGATCTCCGTCTCTGCTCCTGGCGATCGGGACCGGTATAGCTCATCTATGGCTTGAGCCGTGTCAGCATGAAATTTGTCCGTCAGGTCGACCATGTCCCCAAGAGCGTTCACTTCTTTGGTCAGGAACACCTTGCGGTCGCCCGGGTGGGCTCCGCCCTTGCGAGTTGAAATAATGCGGTCGAAAGCATCCTGAACTTTTTGCTTTTTGAGAAAATAGGTCTGGAACGCGGGCCAGTTCTCCGTCGATACGATCAGTTGTTTGAGGTCGCCCAGTTCAGCCGCGCCCAGCAACGAGTCAGGTACGGTTGCGTTGCCGGCTACTCGTTCGCGCCATTGCTTCAGATATGGAGAACAGCCCCGCTTTAGCCACGACGAGCTACCGTGCAGTGCCTGAAGCTGTCGCTTTACAAAAGCGACCATCACCCGCTCGAATAAGGTGACGGCCTTTTGAACTTCTGACACGTCGTCGTCGGGTGCGGTCCAATCCAGGGGAATCTGCTCCCCGATGACGTCGACAGGTTGATCGACGACCCCTTCAGGCTCGTGCCGCTCCTCATTTTCTGAAAGGAGATTCTTGTCGCCGCTCGCGTAAGCGGGCGGCGCAAGGACATCGCTCCCTAGGCCTTGCTCGGGGCGTTCAGCGGCTTCGGGGGGACGACCCTCGGGCGCCAGCGCAACTGGCACTTTGGGATGAGACGGTCCTGCCGTGGAACGTCCCAAGGTGACGGGTCCGGTTAGAGTCTCTGAGTTTACGGACAGCAACAGCGTGTAGACTTCGCTGTTGGGCTCGAACGCTCCCGCGGCTGAACGCAGTCGCTCCTCGAGCGGTTCGACAGATGCTATTTCGTGGCTATCCAGAAACACCTTGCAAAGTTCCTCGAAAAGCGACGAATTCTTGGCGAAAGCGTGGCTACCCCTCAGCAATATGGATCGCGACAATGAACCCGGCCTGAACCCTTTGTAGACGGCCGCCCAGTTGGGGCGGCGTCGGAATTCTGCACGCAATCGCTCGAGATTCGTGTGCTGTAGCATTGTTCGTGCCAGCTCAAGTCTGCTCGCGGATGAATCTGTAACGGTTGAATCGCTTGGCTGATCCACGGAATGCAGATTAATCGATCCACGAGGATCGATGACATCAATCGCAAGCGGTGAGTTGGCCACTCACCTTAGCGATCGAACGAAGTTGTATGCGGGCGAGCCAGCCCGGATGGTAGGTCGAAGGGACCCTTTCTGGGGGTATTCTTACGGCTACTTCGCCACCCAGAACCTCAGGTGCGTCACACCCGGCGACTCCACCAGGCGCGTTAGCTCCATCTCCCGCTGCCGCGACTCCATGTTCTCGAACAACCGGCGGCCCTCGCCCAGCAGGACGGGCGCCAGGTGGATCTGGATCTCGTCTAGCAGGCCGGCTTCGATCAGCTGCTGGATCACGTTGGCGCCGCCGGCGACCGAGACATCCTTGTCGCCCGCGGCGGCCTTCGCCTGCTCGACGGCGGCTTCGATGCCGTCGACGAAGTTGAAGGTCGTGCCGCCCTTGCGGAGCAGGGGCTGGCGGGGGTTGTGGGTGACCACGAAGACGGGGTTCTTGAAGGGCGGGTCCTCTCCCCAGGGCTCCAGCCCGTAGACCCACTGGTGGAGCCGGTCGCCGCCCTTCCCCAGCGGATCATCAACGCTGTCGTTGGGGCCGGTGATGAAGCCGTCCAGCGACATCGACATCTCTGCTCTAACTTTTGCCATCGGTTGCTCCTTCGCGGGTGGCTAGAAGCGCCAGCGCGTGGCGCTGTACATGCCTGTCCGGCCGTAGGCGAAGACTTTTCGCGGAGCGACCGCGAAGACAAGCGCCCTGTTGCCCCCGTTGTGCTCGAAAGCGCCGTCGCGCACCTCGAAGCGCCAGTCCTCGCCGTACTTGGCCACCCAGGCGTCGGCCAACCGCTTCAGCATCCCTTCGTCGCTGACCCGCGCGGCCTTGCCTTCAACCACCACGTCAAGCCCCTCATGCAGGTCATTGCAGCCCGTGGTCAGGATGCACTGCTTGTTGTTTTCAAGGTTCCTGGCCTTGACCTCGTTCTCGCCCGTCGTGAAGTAGAGGGCGTTATCGAGCCAGACGGCTATCAGCGGCGTGACGTGGGGGCGGCCGTCGGGGCGCACCGTCGATAGCCAGAATATCTCCGCTTTCTCCAACTGCTCGCGGGCCTCCGACCAGGGGGCTGGCGTGGCGTTGGGGTCGCTGTATTCCTGCTGGAGCTCCGCCTCAGGTTCTTTCATGTTCCCCTTCTCTCCTTAGAGCCAGACGTTGTCGTGGCGCAGGAAGAACTCCATCCGCTCCTCCTCACTCATCTTTGCGAGACCGACGAGGCCCTCGAAGTAGCCCTCGCGAGGCGCGCCGGGTGCGAAGTGCAGGAGCATGGAGGCGGGCTCGCCCGACTCGTTGCGGAAGCCGTGGATCCCGCCGATGGGCACGTGCACAAAGTCGCCCGGCGTTGCGTCGATCCACTCGCTGCCGTTGTAAATGCGCACGGTCCCCGTGAGGATGTAGAACGACTCGGAGATCGAGCGGTGGAAGTGCGGGCCGGGCCCGCCCGGCTCGGGCCCCATCTCCCAGCGGTAGAGGCCGAATTGGCCGTCGGTCGTTGCTCCCGTAGCCAGGTAGTGCGCCCTGACGTTGCCGCCGGGATACTCGAGGTCCGGCTCGTGGTCGGCGGGGCGGTATGTCGCGCTTAGCTCACCCTTTTCGCCCAGGTAGCTGGGTTGCGGATACGTCACTGGCGTGGACCTCCTCGGGGTTCGCGTGCCGTTATTTGACTCATGCTCCTCCTGCGCGCTCTCTCAGTGTGTTGACCTCCTGATTCGCGAGGCCACTAGGTTTCCCCCTCTCTGCTTGCGGAGAGGTCTCCAGAGGCGACTCTGTGAGGGGCCAGGGGGTGAGGTCGGGGGCGGGGCGGGGAGACACAGGTTTGCCAAATCGGGGCACTGGCCTCTATCCACCACCTCCGCCCCCACCGGCGGCCTGCTGTTCCGGCGTCTGGGAGTCCACCCGGATCGTCGGCAGGTAGCGGACCAGCCAATCCGGCGCCCACCAGTTCGCCTTGCCCATCAGCTCCATGGCCGCCGGGACCAGGACCATGCGGACGATCGTGGCGTCGATCAGGACGGCCGTGGCGAGACCGAAGCCGAACAGCTTCAGGTCGCGACCCTCGCCGAGGACGAAGCTGCCGAAGACGCAGAACATGATCGCGGCCGCGGCCGTGATCACGCGGCCGGTCGCCGCCAGCCCGTCAGCCACAGCGCGCCGGTTGTCGCCCGTCCGGTCGTACTCCTCACGCACGCGGGTCAGGAGGAAGACCTCGTAGTCCATCGAGAGGCCGAAGACGATGGCGAAGAGCATCATCGGCGCCCAGGCCTCAATCGGGCCCTCCTTGCCAAGGCCGATCAGGCTTCCGCCCCAGCCCCACTGGAAGACGGCCACCATCAGGCCGAAGGCCGCGCTGATCGACAGCATGTTGACAAGGACCGCCTTGAGCGGCACGACAACGCTGTGGAAGACGAAGAGCAAAAGGATGAACGAGAGGGCCAGCACCGCTGCAATGAACAAGGGCAGGTGCGACCCGGTGTAGTCGGCGAAGTCGGTGGTGAAAGCGGGCTGGCCCGTTACCAGGACGTTAAGCGAGCTTTCGCCCTCGACCGCGGGCACGGTCTCGTCGCGGATGCGCTCGACGAGCTGAGTGGTCTCCTCGTCCTGGGGCTCGAATTCCGGGAACACGGTCACGAGCGCGAGGTTGTCGCCAACGGACACGGGTTCTGCAATCGAGGCCACACCGTCGGTGGACTCAAGCCTGCCGGCGAGTGCCTGCAGCTCATCATCCCCCAGTATCCCCTCCTCAGACTCAGCGACCACGATGATCGGCGCGTTGTTGCCGGGGCCAAAGCCCTCCGAGACCAGGTCATACGCCTGGCGAGTCGTGTCGCTCTCCGGGTTGTTCCCGGCGTCGCCGAAGCCAAGACGCAGTGAGAACACCGGCAAGGCCAGCAGTACCAGGAAGGCGACGCTGACAACCAGCGCCGGCCAGGGGTGAGCCTGGATGACGCGGCTCCAGCGGTACCAGAACGAGCGCTCGGTGTCGCCGGGGCGCTCCTTGCGGTGCGGTAAGCCGAGTTTGTCAACGTTGCGGCCGGCGAAGCCGAGGAGGGCGGGCAACATGGTGATGGCCGCTGCCATCGTCAGCAGGACGGCCAGGATGGCGCCTGTGGCGACGGCGCGGATGAAGGCCAGGTTCATGGCAAACATGCCCACAAGGGCGATGACCACCGTGAGGCCGGCAAAGACGACGGCCCTCCCCGACGTGTCAAGGCTGAGCACGACAGCCTCCTCAGGCGTGAGGCCGTCGCGTAGAGCGGTGCGATAGCGGGAAACGATCAAGAGCGCGTAATCGATGCCTACACCGATGCCGATCATGGCCGCGACCTGGGTCGTGAACTCGGGCATGTCAATGACCGCCGCCAGCAAGCCGATGATGGCGACTCCCGAACCAATGCCGATCAGGGCTGTGACGATCGGCAGGCCCATCGCAATGACCGAGCCGAAGGCCACGAGCAGGATGATGATCGCGGCGCCGATACCGATAAATTCGCTCGAGAATGAGGGCTGTTCAGCGAACAGGAACCCGCCCAGCTCAACACGCAGCCCGTCGACCTGCACCTCGTCGCGGAGGTCCTTGATGATCTCGGCGTCGTCGGTGTACTCGGCGAACTCGCGGTCGCCGAAGTTCAGCTCGGCGTAGGCGATCTTTCCGTTCGCGCTGATCTGGTACTCGTGGCCCGGTTCGTAAGGGCTGACCGCCTCGATATCGTCGACGCTGGAGCTGATCCTGGCCAGCAGGCCCTCGATGGCCTCGCGGACCGGGGGGTCGTCGACGCCCTGCTCCGCCTCGAAGACCACCTGGCCCTGCTCGCCCGTCCGTTCGCTGGACCCGCTGGCCTTGAGGAGGTCAACGCCTTCCTGGCTCTCGCTTCCCGGCAGCCGGAACTCAGTCCTGAACTCGCCGGCAAACGCCGCCGAGAGGACGAAGACCGCAACCAGGGAAAGGAGCCAGGCGCCGACAACATAGCGGCGCTTGCGATAGCAAAATCGTGCCAGAGATCTCATAGCGGGTTCTCCTGAAAGTGGATTGGTTAGAAGCGCCAGCGCGTCGCGCCGGGCGGATCCGCGCTGCCCACGCCGAAGACAGTAGTAGGGACGACTTCATAAACGTCCCAGGGAGGAGGGCCGGCGCTGGGCGCGCTGTATTCAGCATAAAAGGCTCCGTCGCGCACTGTCGGGTTCCAGCCCTGCGACGCGTAGAACTCCGCAATGCGCTGAAGCCTGGAGTCATCGCGCACCTGCACAGCCTCGCCTTCGACAACGAGGTCGATTCCCTGCGCGGCCACACCAATCACGCAGTGTGAGTTGTCCGCGAGGTTCAGGCTCTTGCGCGTGGCGGAGCCGGACACAAAGTAGAAGGTGTCGTCGAGCCACACAGCACCAACGCCCGCCACATGCGGCCTGCCGTCGGGTCGCACTGTTGCCAGCCAGTGCCTGGTTTCCATTCCCTGGTCGTTCTCAAGGTGCTCCCGCGCCCTCTCCCACGGGATTGTTGAAAGCCCGTAGCCACTGATGTTCTTCTCCGACACTGGCTCTCTCATGGCGATCGTTCCTCCCTGGTTCTCGCGCGACGGTCGGGTCAACAGTCGCTAACAAGCTCCCTACTTCTTCTTCCCTGTGGCGAGGTTCTCGGCGATCCGCGCCTTGACGATCTTCTTGACGAGTCCCGTCGGCAGCGGCGACCCGAGGGGAAAACGAACGGTCGCCCCGGAGGTGTCGTAAGCCGCGAGCTCGTCCTTGTGCTTGTCCATCACCGCGTTGCTCATGACATAGAACCCGCAGTGCTTCTTCCAGGCCGCGATGGCGACCAGGTGCCCATGAAGCTTGTAGGTCGGTATCTGGTAGCTGATCGTCTCGACTGCCTCGGGAGCGGCGCCGGGCATCGACCCTCGCGGTGGGCGTCGTGAACGTGTCCGGCGCCCACCATTGCTTGAGGCGCTCAGGCTCCGTCCAGGCCCTGAAGACGACCTCACGAGGTGCGTCGAAGACCCGCGTGATTACGAGCCCGCCCACCCTTATGCCCTGGTTATCAGTCTTGCTGGTCATTCTTCTTCTCCTTCTTTTGCAGTTCCTGCAGGTATTCATCCAGGCGGTCGAAGCTCTCCTCCCAGAAGCGCCGGTAGTGCTGGAGCCAGTCGGCGACCTCGTGCAGAGGCTCCGCCTGGAGCCGCGAGGGCCGCCACTGAGCATCCCTGGCGCGCGCGATCAGCCCGGCGCGCTCCAGCACCTTGAGGTGCTTGGAGACCGCCGGGAGGCTGATTTCGAAAGGCTCGGCCAGCTCCGTGACCGAGGCCTCGCCGGAGGCGAGACGGTCAAGTATCGCCCGCCGCGTTGGGTCGGCGAGGGCGCCAAAAGTCAGACTGAGTGGGTCGGCGAGAGCTGTGCGTTCTACCATCTGGTTAAATAACCACCTGGTTTAATATAGTCACTCAGGAAACCGTGTCAAGCCACCGAGGTTTTGGTAGGGCGCAGGTGTCGTATTAGACGGTCTTTCATCCAAGACGACAGAAGACACCTGCCCGCCTTCGAACACGTCGACGCAGCGATCTGGTGTCTATCGAGACGTGCTTAGCCGAAATCCGAGGCTGCTTTGAAATCGCGACAGGGCGGGCAGGTGTCCAGGGCGATCTTCATTCGACAGCGCGTTCTCCTCCGACACTTGCCCCTACGCCAACTTTTGTCGCCACTGCCTCGGAATCATTTGGGTCTCCCCTCTCCATTGAGGGAGAGGGCTTGGGCGAGGGTGACGGTGTCCTTGATTTAGGGCGCAGGTGTCATACCAGATAGACCCGCCCGACAGGATCACTTCCGCATGCGGCGAATCCGCCAATACAATCACGAGATGCCCGTAGACGACCTCCAGTTCGACCGCTCCTGGTTCGACAAAGACCTCGACGCCGGCACCTTCCGCATCACCCGCGACATGATCCTCGACTACGCGAAGGCCATCGAGGACGAGCAAGTCATCGCCGCGGCAGAGTCGAGCGAGCCCCTGGTGGCCTCGCCGCTCTTTTGCAGCATCCTGACGGGGCGCGACCGCCTGCCCGACCTCGGCCTGAAATGGGGGCGCCGCCAGTTCCACGCCGGCCAGGGCTATTCCAGCTTCGCGCCGGTCAAGGAGGGCGACACCCTGCTGGCCAAGTCGCGGCTGCTGGACGTCTACGAGAAGACCGGACGCAGTGGCCGCATGGTCTTCACCGTCTTCGAGCTCACCTACAGAAACCAGGAAGGCGAGAAGGTCGCGGCGATCCGCCAGTCCATGGTCCGCCAGCAGTGACGGTCTACTTCGACGACGTTGACCTGGGCGACGAGCTGCCCCCGGTCGAGATGACAGTGACGACGGAAGAAGTCATGGCCTTCCTCCACGTCTGGCACGGCCGGCGCCGCAACGCCTTCACCAGCCGCTTCTCCGACCCGGAGATAGCCAAGAAGGAAGGCCTGCGGGGCGCCATGGTGCCCGGCGCCATGACCATGAGCCTGACCGGCAAGCTGATCACGAATTGGGCCGGGCCCGAAGCCTTCCACCAGCTCGACGTGGTCTTCCGCGGCAACATCATCCACAACGACCATCTCACCTTCGGCGGCGTCATCACCGACAAGGAAATGCGCGACGGTCAACCCTGGCTCGAGGTCGACGTCTACGCCGAAGACGAGGCGGGCAACCGTCCGGTGACCGGCAAAGCGGTCGTCTTGTTGCCCGTCCGCGACGCCTCTTTAGCCTGATTTGCCGATTGGTTATGTCCCTGCAACAGCTATCCCCTCGTTTGCGGCGGCCCCTTCACATCGCCCTCCTAGCCTCAACTTGACCCCGAATTCGGGGCAAGAAAAAACAGAGGAGCGAAGGTATGGCCAAGGTTGAAGAGACCATCGAGGTAAACGTCCCGGTAAGCACTGCTTACAACCAGTGGACGCAATTCGAGGACTTCCCGCAGTTCATGAGCGGCGTCAAGTCCGTTAAGCAGGTCGACGACACGCACCTGCGCTGGCGCGCCGACGTGGCCGGCCAGGAGCAGGAGTGGGACGCCGAGATCACCGAGCAGACACCCGACCAGCGCGTGGCCTGGACGAGCACGTCCGGCTCGCGCAACGCCGGTGTTGTCAACTTCCACTACATCGCCGACGGCAAGACGAAGATACAGGTGATGATGGACGTCGAGCCACCGGCCGGCGTCGCGGGGCAAGCCGTTGATTCGGTCTTCGGTCTGACCTCGAAGAGCGTCAAGGGCGACCTCGAGCGCTTCAAGACCTTCATCGAGGCGCGCGGCCGGGAGACCGGCGCCTGGCGCGGCGAGGTTTCGCGGAACTGACCCCGCGAGAGGTCGCACCAAGAGAGTAAGGGCGGGCCTTCGGGTCCGCCCTCCTTTGTCTGTGACCAATGTCACGGCCAGACGTAGCGCGTGGCACCGACGCGCCTGGCCGTCGCGCCCAGCATGACACTGAGAACAAATCGGAGGCTCAACATGCTGGACCCCATGACCCAGGCCAACCTTGCCCGCGCCGCGCAGCACAGCCCGGCGAAGGAAGCCCGGATGCTGTACCAGGAGCTGCAGAAGTCTCGCAAGGCCGAAGCAAAGGCCGCCCGCCTCGTCGCCCGCCGGCCCGCTGACCGGCGTGCGCCCACTGGCTTGCTGGGCACGGCGCGCCGTGCCCTCTTCGGTTGGATCTAGCACCGTCCATCCGCCCAAGCGAAACCGGCGCCCAGTAGGGTTCGGGCGCTAGTTCACGGCGATTCCTGCCACAATTCAAGGGCCACGCATCGTGGCGACGGCATCATCGGCGCCCCCCCCCCCGCAGGGGCAGGTATCGCAACGGTGGGAGAACGCCGGTACGCATTTGACGCGATACCTGCCCCCCCTCGTGGCGGACAAGACAGATTCCCGGGGCGCGAAGGTTCCCTCGACGTTGACGGTCATCCGCGATAGCTTCCTGTTCAGAGTCTCCTTCGGTTCGCGCCTGGCCACACCTGACCTCCTCAAGCAACTGCACGAGCAACTGGCGGTCCACGAGAAACGCCTCGCCGACCTTCAGCAGAACGTGCGCTCGCGCGTGTCGCACATCACCGGCGAGCACTGGCCAGATGAGCAGCCCTTTTGGGAGCTAACCCTGGAGAGGGCCATCAACTACGAGAAGGGTTACATCGAATTCTGCCAGACAGCGATCGACAGACTACAACCGACAAGCCAGTAGCCCCCGCGCCGGACCCCGACCGGCAGCGCAGGGCCCGCGAGATGGCGGCGCGGACGCGCTCGCTTTCTTTTCTCGACCTCTTCCTGACGCTCACCTACCTTCTGGCCTTGCTGCTGAGCGGGCTCAGCCAGGAGATCGCGGAGCTGGTCGAATCCAGCTTGCTTATCGAGGTCGCCCTCTTCGCGCTCATCGTTTTCGGCGGCTTTACGCTGGTGCGCCTGCCGCTCTCCTATTACCAGGGGTTCGTGTTGCCCAAGCGCTACGGCCTGCTCACACAAACTTTCAGGGCCTGGCTGGGCGATGCTCTCAAGGCTGCACTGATTGGCGCCGTATTGAGCCTCGCCCTGGTTGAGGGGCTGTACCTGATATTCGATGTCGCCCCTGATTGGTGGTGGCTGATCGCCGCCGGAGGCTACCTGGGCTTCACGGTCGTGCTTGGCACGCTGGCGCCGGTCATTCTTGTCCCACTCTTCTTTAAGCTCCAACCGCTGGAAGACGAGGTGCTCCTGCGCCGCCTGGAGAGCCTCGCCGCCGACGCAGGCGTCCGCGTCAAGAGCGTCTACGTCATCGACCTCAGCAGCAAGGGCACAATGTCGAACGCCGTGCTGATGGGCCTCGGCAGCACCCGCCGCATCCTGATCGGCGACACGCTACTGAGCGGCTACACCCAGGAAGAGATCGAGGTCGTCATCGCCCACGAGCTGGCGCACCACGTCCACCGCGACATCCCGCGCGGGATCGCCGTCTCGACCGTCCTCACCCTGCTGACCTTCGCCGCGGCCTACTTCGTCCTCGACTGGGGCATCGACGTCCTCGACTACAACGGGCTTTCGGACGTCGCCGGGATGCCGCTGGTGGCTCTCGTCCTCGGCGCTGCGGGCCTGATCCTGAGGCCGCTCGAGAATGCTTACAGCCGGCGCGTCGAGGCGGCCGCCGACCGCTACGCCCTGGAAGAAACCCGCATGCCGGGTCAGTTCATCTCGATGATGACGAAGCTGACCGACCAGAACCTGTCGGAAGCCGACCCGGGCTTTCTGACCAAGGTCTGGTTCTACAGCCATCCGCCGCACGCAGAGCGCGTGGCCATGGCGCAGCGCTACCTGGCCGGGGCGTGAAGGCGTACCTCGTCCGTCACGGCCAGACCGACTCGAACCTCTACGGCATCTCCCAAGGCCGCAACGATACAGTGCTCAACGCCACGGGCCTTCTGCAGGCCGAGGCCGTTGCCGGCGCCCTCAGGTCAAAGCCGATCAAAGCAATTTACTCCAGCCCGCTGCAGCGCGCATTGCAGACGGCTGCTCCGCTGGCGCAGGCGCTCGGGCTGGAAGTAACCGTGGACGACGACCTGGTGGAGATGGATCAGGGCGAGCTGGAGGGTTTGAATCGCGAGCAGATGCAAGAGCGGCATCCCGACTTCCTGAAGGCCTGGGTGGCCGGCGAGGCCTGCGACGTGCCGATCCCCGGCGGCGAGTCGCTGTCGGGGGTCCAGCAACGGATGAGGGCCGCCTTCGGTCGGATCCTCGCCGGCCACCCTGACGACGAGGTAGTGGTGGTCTCCCACAGCCTCGCCATCAAGACCTATCTCTGCCTCGCCGGCGGGCTCGACCTGCGCGAGTTCCGCGGCCTGGCCGCCGATCCGGGCGGGTATGCCGTGCTGGTTTTCCATGGCGGCCGGACAGCCGTCGAAGCCCTGAACGAGATCCCGCTGCAGGTCTGAGCTCCGCAAAATGTGCCTTTGGGCTGATTGGGCAGAAGCCCGCGACTGGTAGGATACGCAAGCCAATGGCTGCCGACTCTCTTCCGACAACACGCGTCGCCGACGTGGCCGAGCGGCTCAAGGACAACATCGAGCGCGTGATGGTCGGCAAGTCCGCCGTCATCGAGTGGCTGCTCGTGGCCGTTCTGAGCGAGGGCCACGTGCTGATCGAGGACGTGCCGGGGATCGGCAAGACGACGCTGGCCCGCACCCTCGCCGGCTCCCTCGGCTGCACCTTCAAGCGCATCCAGTTCACGCCCGACCTGATCCCCTCTGACCTGGTGGGTATCAACTTTTACAACCAGCGCAGCCGCGACTTCGAGTTCCGCCCGGGGCCCGTGAACACCCAGGTCCTGCTGGCCGACGAGATCAATCGCGCCACGCCGCGCACCCAGAGCGCCCTCCTTGAAGCCATGGAGGAGCGCCAGGTGACCGTGGAGGGTGTGACGCTGCGCCTCCCCCGCCCCTTCCTTGTCCTCGCCACCCAAAACCCGATTGAGCTGGAGGGCACCTTCCCGCTGCCCGAAGCGCAGCTCGACAGGTTCATGCTGAGGATCAAGCTGGGCTACCCGGATGAGGAGGCCGAGGAGGAGATCCTTGAGCGCCATGGCGTCAGCTCGACCCCGATCGAGATCGAGCCGGTGGTCGACACGGCCGAGCTGCTATCGATGGGGGCAGAGCTGGAAACCGTCCACTTCGAGCCGGTACTCCGCCGCTACCTCCTGGAGATCGTCCGTGGCACTAGACACCACGCGGCCTTCACGCTGGGGGCGAGCCCGCGGGCCGCTCTCGCCCTCTTCCGGGCGTCCCGTGCCCTGGCCGCCATCCGCGGCCGCCACTTCGTGCTGCCCGACGACATCAAGGAGGGCGCGATGCTGGTGCTGCCGCACCGCGTCATGCTCAGCTCGCAGGCGCGGCTGCGCGGGCGCGACGCCGACGCCCTGATCGAGGAGTTGCTGGAAACGATCCCCGTCCCAGTAGTCGAGTAACGCTTGCTCATCCGCAACCTCTGGCTAGTCGCCTCGTTCTTCATCGTCCTGACCGGCATCGCGGCGCCATCGGGCCTCGTCGTCGCCCTCGGCGTTTTCGTCTTCCTCGTCGGTGGTCTCGCCCGCGCCTGGAGCCACCTCTCGCTGGAGCGGCTCAGCTACCAGCGGGTCCTCCCCGAGCGGCGCGCCTTCGTCGGCGAGAAGCTCCCCTTCAGCCAGGTACTGATCAATCGCAAGCCGTTGCCCCTGCCCTGGCTCGAGGTCGAGGACCGCATCCCGAACGCCCTTGCCCCCGTGGGACGCACACTTAAGCCGTCCTACCTGCCAAACACCGGCCTGCTGGCACGGTCCACAGCCCTGTCCTGGTACGAGCGGCTGACCTGGGACTACGAGCTGCAGTGCACCGAGCGCGGCTACTACAAGCTGGGGCCGGCGCGCCTGCGCTCGGGTGACCTCTTCGGCTTCTTCCGCCAGGAGCGCCAGGAGGAGCAGAGCCACGAGATCCTCGTCCTGCCGCGCATGTACGACCTGCAGAAGATGGACCTGAAGCCAGCGCGGCCGGCCGGTGAGCTGCGCGGCAGGCATCTCCTGGTCGAGGACCCGTTGCGCCCGGCCGGCGTCCGCGACTATCGCCCAGGCGACTCGGTGCGCCGGCTGGAATGGAAGGCCACGGCGCGTCGAGGCACGCTCCAGTCCCGCGTCTTCGAGCCGGCGGCGTCGCTGGAGCTGCTGATCGCGCTGAACATCAACACCATGGAACTCAGCTGGGAGGGCTACGACCCGGTCCTCCTCGAACGCGCCATCAGCACGGCAGCCTCGATCGCGCGGGACTCACTCGAAGCTCGGCTGGCCACCGGCCTCGTGGCCAACGGCAGCTACCCCGGCGCCGACCGGCCCCTGCGTGTAGCGCCGGCGCGCAACCGCGATCAGCTCACGCGCATTCTCGAGGCCCTGGCTGTGATCTCGCCGCTAACCCTGACCCCGCTGGAGCAGATGTTGGAGGAGCAGCGACGCCTGCTGCCCAGCGGCTGCAGCCTGGTGCTGGTCACGGCCCTGCTCGATAGGCCCCTGACCGCCACCCTGCTCAACCTGGCCAGCCGGCACCCGATCAGCGTCGTCGCGGTCGGCGACCAGATCGAGGCGCCGGAGGGGCTCGACGTGACCAATATCGGCAGCGCCTTCCGCCTGGGCGAGGCGGTACCGCGATGAGGGCCCGCTTCGCCGGCGAGCTGCTGGCCGCGGCCACCGAGGCCATCTGGGTCTTTGCCCTTGTGGCGACACTCTCCGAGCTCCTGGCCCACGGCGACTATCCACACCCACTGACCCTCGTAGCTGCGGGAACTCTGGCCGTCGCCACCTCACGCTTCGTTCGGCTCTTCGAGCTTCCCGAGTTAGCTGTTGGGCTGGCGGGGGCGCTGCTCTCGGTCGTCATCATCTACGCGATCTTGCGCATCGACTACGCGGGCGACCTTGCCCTCTGGCAGGTCGGCTGGTTGCCCGACGTGATCCTCCGCACGGGGGACGCGCTGGGCGGGCAATCCGCCCTGGTCGTCGGCCTGATCAGCGTGCTGGCGCTGTGGTTGCGCTGGCTATTGCTGATGCAAAACGGTGTTTCTTCCGAGGACATCAGGGGCTCGTTCGGGCTGGGCATCATCGTCTTTGCCGGCGCCGTCCTGGCGCGCGAAGACCTCGAGGCCGGCACCACGATCATCCGCCTGGTGTTGCCCTATTTGGCGCTGGGCCTCGTCGCGATCGCCCTCAACCAACAGTTGGAGACGAGCGCCGCCCGCCTCGGCCTGATGCGGCCGTGGGCACTCGCCCTGGCGGCGACGCTGTTGGGGCTGCTGGTGATCGTGGGGCTCGCGTCGCTTCTGCCCTCAACCGGGCTGGCCGAGGCGGCCATCCCCGTCGCCCGGGCCATCCTTTTCAGCAGCGGGTTGCTGATCGCCATCCTCGCGCTGCCTCTGATCCTTCTGGCCGAGCTCGTTTTTCTCTTCCTGCCCGTCGAGGGCGTGTTGGGCGACCCATTCCCGGAGCCGGCCCAGATTCCGGGCGAGATCCAGGGCGAGCGCGAGGAGGAGGGCGATTCGCCGGCCACCTACTTCTTCGTCAGCCTGCGCGTGCTGGGGGTGATCGGCCTGATCATCCTCGCCCTGGTCCTGATTGCCTGGATGTTTCTCTATCTGCGCCGCGAGCGCGACGAAGAGGAGGAGCGCGAGCCCGTCGCCCCCGCAGGCAACCTGCTGGAAGACGTGCTCAGCCTGCTCCGCGCCCTGAGGCCCCACCGGGCCCCGCCTGGCCCAGCACCGCCCGACCTCGACGAGCAGGCGATGGCCATCCGCGAGCTCTACCTTCGCGTGGAGGCCGAGGCGGAGAAGCGTGGCACGCCAAGGCCCGCCTCAATCACGCCGCGCGGCTTTGCACCCGCCCTGGGCACCATCTTCGGACATGATTTCAGCGAGGCCCTGACGGGGGAGTTCGAGCGGGCGCGCTATGCCCGGCTGCCCGTCGATCGGCGGCGAGTCGAGGAGCTGCGGCGGGCCTGGCGCGCGGCGCGCTAACTCTTCAGCAGCTCGACGCGGAACTCGCCGTCGTCGCTGAGGGCGATCGGTACGGCCGTCGAGACGTTGGGCTCGGCGCAGAACGCCACATCGTCGCCGAACCCGATAGAGACGAGGTACGACGCGTGGTCGGACTCCCTGAAGGCCTGTGCTGCGTCGCCGCCGTGCGCCAGGAAGAGGTCGAAGGCCTCGCGCGCCTCATCCCCAAGCTCAAAACCCTCCTGGTCGCGAATCAGCTCGTTGATGATCGCGCCGGCCGTGAAGGTGTCTTCGAAGGCCGGCTCGCCGCTGGCTGCAGCCCCCGCGCAAGCCACAAGGACGTCGCGCTTGACGTTGGCCGCCGACGCCGCAACTGCCGCGGCGTTGCGCAGGCAGCCCACCAGCAGCAGGTCGGCGTCGGCGTAGCGCTGCAAAAGCGGAGTGCCATTCGAGGTGGCCAGGATGATCACCTTGCCCGATAGGTCCAGCTTCGAGAACTCCAGCGGGGAGTTGCCGTAGTCGAATCCCTCCGGCGGCAGCGCTCGCTCCTCTCCACAAAGCAAGGCGGCGGGCCGGCTTGCTTTCAAGCGGCGCCCATCTTCAACCGTCGTCACCGGAAGAACGCACTCAGCCCCGCTTTCGAGGGCGACGGTAATCGTCGTGGAGGCGCGCAGCGTATCGACCGCGATGACAATCGGTGCCGGTTGTGTCCCCGAGCCCGGCCGCAGCGCCGCGTGAATGATCATCGGCAGCAGTTTACTACCATCGGCTTGTGACCGACCCCCGGCCGATAGGCTTCTTCGACTCGGGGATCGGCGGCGTTTCCGTCCTCAGCGAGGTCACCCGGTTGCTTCCCGGCGAGGACCTGGTCTACTACGCCGACAGCGCCAACTTCCCCTACGGCCCCAGGTCCGCAGGTGAGATACAGCAGTTGGCCTGCCGGGCGACCGACGTCCTCGTCGGCCGGGGGGCCAAGCTGGTCGTCGTCGCCTGCAATACCGCCAGCACGATGGCCCTGGCCAGTCTGCGCGCCGCTTACGACCTGCCCTTTGTAGGCATGGTGCCGGCGGTGAAGCCGGCTAGCAGCCTCTCCAAGAAGCGTCGCGTCGGCGTCCTGGCCACGGAAGGCACGGCGCAGACCGAGGTGCTGGCCGACCTGATCGAGGAGTTTGCCCGGGGCTCGGTTGTCAGCACTGTTGCCGCGCCGGGCCTGGCAGCGCTTGTCGAACGTGGCGTCTCTGAAGCCGAGGTACGACCTCTCTTGAACGAGTTTCTGCAGCCTCTCCTTGAAGAAGGCTGCGACGTGATCGTCCTCGGCTGCACCCACTATTTCTTTCTCCGGCCCTTGATTGAGTCCCTGGTCCCGGCGGGCACCACGGTGGTCGACAGCGCCGAGCCCGTCGCCCGCCGCGTCCGCCAGCTGCTGACCGACTCGGACCTGCTCAACGAAAATGCGGAGGAGGGTCGGGTAGAATACCTATCCAGTGGGAACAGCAGTGAGCTCGCGCGCGTCCTCGATCACTGGCGGCGTGCTGGGAACAGCATCCCATGACTGACGCGACGAGCTTCCAACAAAAGTTGCGCGAAACCTCCCTCGCCAACCGCTCGCTGCTCTGCGTGGGCCTTGACCCAGACCCTGAGCAAATGCCCATCGAGGAAATCGTGGCTTTCAACCGCGAAATCATCGAGGCGACCAAAGATCTCGTCTGCGCCTACAAGCCCAACATCGCCTTTTACGAGGCGCTCGGCGCGCAGGGTTACGCGGCACTCGCTGAGACCGTCAAAATGGTCCCCAGTGGCATACCCGTCCTCGGCGACGCCAAGCGCGGTGATGTACCGAACACGGCTGCCGCGTACGCCCGCGCCATGTATGACGTCTGGGGCTTCGACGCCGTCACCGTGAACCCCTACCTGGGCTTCGACTCGGTCGAGCCCTTCCTGCGGCCGGGCAAAACGGCCTTCCTGATCTGTCGTACCTCCAACCCTGGGGCGGGCGACTTCCAGGATCTGCGGATGGGAGACGAGCCGCTTTATGAAGCTGTCGCCAGGGAGGCCGCCGCGCGCAGCATCGATGGCAACCTGGGCCTGGTGGTCGGGGCCACCTACCCCGAAGAGGCCCGCGCCATCCGCAAGCTGGCCCCCGACCTGAGCATCCTGGTGCCTGGCCTCGGCCCCCAGGGCGGCGAGCTTGAGGCTGCGGTCGCCGCCTCGCTGGACAGACGGGGGACAGGCGGGCTCTTCAATGCTTCGCGGCAGGTGCTCTACGCTTCCAGCGGGAGCGACTTCGCCGAAGCGGCACGCCGCGTGGCGACCGAACTCCGGGACGCGATCAATGCTGTTCGAGACGCTCAGGTGATCAAGCGGCAGGTCAAGGCGCCGATGGACCTGCGTCCAGGCGATCGCCTCAGGCTGAAGAACCCCCACGCCTGCGGCGCAGACGAGTGGGAGGTCACGCGCATCGGCGCCGACATCGGCCTGCGCTGCGCAAGCTGCGGCCGCCACGTCATGCTCGACCGCACGCGGGTCGAGCGGCGGATCGTGGCTTTCCTCGAGCGGGCAGCCAGCGAGGAGAAGCAGCCGGCCGCGCCATGACCGCGCCGGCCGAGGCCCCGGACGCCCCACGCGAGACCGGCGGCCTCTTCCAGAACCCGCGCTTCATCTCCCTCTTCATCGCTCAAGCGCTCTCCCAGCTGGGGCAGAGCACGATCCTCTTCACGCTCCTGATCCTCGTCCTGCGCGAGACCGACTCCAGCCTCAACACCAGCATCCTCGTCTTCTCCTTCATCATTCCCTCGCTGCTCTTCGGCGTCGTCGCCGGGCTGCTGATCGACCGCTGGAACAAGCGCCGCGTACTCGTGGTCATCAGTGTCCTGCGCGGGGCGGCCTGCGCGGCCTACATCCTGGTTGGCGACGACCTGCTGCTGATCTACCTCAACACGCTGGCCTTCTCGACCTTCTCGCAGTTCTTCACGCCGGCACAGATATCGCTCATACCCAGCGCGGTGCGGCGCGAGCACCTGGTCTCCGCCAACGGCATCTTCAACTTCACGCTGATGATCTCGCAGTTCGCCGGGCTGGTGATCGTGGCGCCCTTCCTGCTGATCAGCTTCAACGCCGACGTCGTCTTCGGCGTGGTGGCGGGCTTCTACGCCCTCGCCGCCCTGGCGGGCCTCGCCGTGCCGGACGCCGAGCGTCGTCGGGAGGGCCCAGCTGCGGGACCAAAACAACTCTGGAATCGGCTGGGCGATGAGCTGCGACGCGGCGGCGAGCTGCTGCGGGGCGACCCGGAGGTGGGCCTGGCGGTGGGGCAGTTGACGCTGAGCGCGACGCTGGTGCTTCTCTTCTCGATCCTCGTCCCGCGCTTCCTGCGCGACGTCCTCGACCTGGACCCCGACCAGGCGGTGATCGTCTTCGCGCCCACGGGCATCGGCGCCCTCATCGGGCTGCGCGCCCTTCCCTGGTTCACCGCGCGCCTGCCCAAGCAGCGGGTCACCGTAATCGGACTCGCCGGCATCGGGATCTGCGTGATCCTGCTCGCGCTGGTCGAGCCAATTGGCGAGCTGCTGGCCGAGTGGAAGCTGGTCGACCCCTATCGCGAGAACCCGGAGCGGCTAGCGGGCCTTTCGATCCTCGCCGCGCTGAGCATGGCTATCGCGGCGCCGATCGGGCTCGCGTACGCCCTGGTCAACTCCCCGGCCCAGACCATCCTCCACGAGCGCACGCCCCCCGAGATCCGCGGCCAGGTCTTCGCCACGCAACTGAGCTTCGCCAACGTCGTCTCGATCCTGCCGCTTCTGATCGTCGGCGGCATCACCGACTGGTTGGGGGTGAGTGTGGTCCTGGTCGGCGTAGGGGGAATCATCGCCATCGCCGCGGCGATCAGCATCCTCGTCGAGCGGCGCTTCATCCGCAGACGCGAGGAAGTTGGCGCGAAGGCCTTCCCTTGACTAGCCTTCCCGCTACGAGAGGTGCGGGTCGAGCGACCCGGTGGTCATATGAAACGAAGAGCCCTCCCCAAAATCGCAGCCCTGGCATCCCTCGCCGGGCTCGCGCTCATGCTCCTCGCCTCGGCAGGCGTCATCTCTATGGGTAGCCAGAAAGCCGAGGCAGGTGGACGCGGCCCAGGTGGCGGCGGCACGATCATCATCGCCAAGCTGGTCTCGCCCGACGACCCCCAGGACTTCACCTACAGCGGCGACCTCGGCAATTTCACCCTCGATGAGGACCCGTCCAGTGTCACGCCGCGGCAGTCTCGCCGGTTCGATTTTCTCGTTGACGGCACCTACGTCGTCACAGAGGCGGCGCTGGCGGGCTGGGGTCCAATCAGCATCCGCTGTCTGGACCCCAGCGGTGGCACCACCGTCGACCTCGCCAACCTCCAGGTTTCGAATCGATCTAGCGGCTGGGGAAACCGTGGAGTGCCGCTTCCGCAGCTCCACCAAGGGCACAATCGTCATCCGCAAGAACAGTTTGCCTGACGACACCCAGGGCTTTTCCTTCAGCGGCGACCTCGGAAACTTCACCCTCGACGAGAGCGATTCCGGTGACCCTCCGCGACGTATCGTCTTCACCGGCCTCACACCGGGTGACTTCAACGTCATCGAGGCACCTGTGGACGGCTGGACGCTGAAGTTGATCACCTGCGAGGACCGCGATGCCGAGAGCAGCACAGACCCGCCCTCCTTCACCGCGTCCATCGACCTCGACCCGGGCGAGCTCGTCAAGTGCCGCTTCCGCAACCGCAGGGCCATCGCCGACCTTTCACTGACCAAGGAGGTCGACGACTCAACCCCGGACGCGGGCAGCCAGGTAACCTACACGATCACGCTGACAAACAGCGGCCCCGACGCGGCGCACGGGGTCAGGGTTGTCGACTTCATCCCATCAGAGTTCACCTGGGCTTCGCTCCAGGCCACGCCCTCCGCTGGCAGCGCGACGGTTACCACCTCTACAGGCGAAGTGCAATGGAACCTCAGCAGCCTGGCCAGTGGGGCTGGCGCCACCCTGACGATTACGGGAACAGTGTGCGAGGGCGCGGGGACTGCGCTCCGTGGGCTGGGCGGCGGTTGTCCGGGACCTATTGCTAATCGTACGGCGGGGGCCGGGGCCGGAGCGATCGACAATACCGCCGAAGTGGTGCTGTCGGACGAGTTCGACCCGGACTCGACGCCGGACAACCAGAACGCCATGGAGGACGACCAGGACACCGTCTCAATCTTCGTCGGGCTGGGACCGGGCTGACGCCGCCGGCAGCGATAACGGGGCTGGCCGTGCCGGCCAGCCCCCGTTTAATAGGCGAACGATGTCGCCCAGCTAGTCGGTTAAGCTATTCTTGCCGATACCCCGGAGGGGCCGCGGGAGGAAACCTAGTCTTGATCGAGATGTCCATCGAGAGCATCCGCGTCAGCCTGATGAACTATCAGCGCGTGGTGATTCTCAAGGAGAAGGAATCCGATCGCTTCCTGCCCATCTGGATCGGCCCGGCCGAGGCCGACGCCATTGCCGTCCGCCTGCAAGACGTGGCCGTGGCCCGCCCCCTCACCCATGACCTCCTGCGGGCGGTCATCGACCAGCTGGGCGCCACGGTGGCCTACATCGTCGTCAGCGACCTCTCGAACGACACCTTCTTCGCCCGCATCATCCTCGACATCGATGGCCGCAGCCTCGAGATCGACTCCCGGCCGTCCGACGCCATCGCCCTCGCCGTCCGCTCGCGCGTGCCGATCTTCGCCGAGGAGTCCGTCCTGGAAACCGCCGGCGTGCGCATCGACGAGAACGAGAAGCAGGCCGAATCCGCCAACGTCGTCGACGAGGAAGAGCTGAAGAAGATGTCCGCCTTCCGCGACTTCATCGAAAGCCTCGACCTCTCGGACTTCGACAAGCGCAAGGGCAACTAAGGCGCTCGAGCTCAACCTGTTAGACTGAAAGCGAACTGTACCTGTTATGTACAGGGCCTACCCTCGCCGCTCCGTCCGTTTGTGTTGGTTGCCTCGAGGGCAGCCACACATCCCCAGAACGGAGTAACAAACCCCTGACGACCCAAACCATTCCCATAGGTAAGGGCAACCCCCCCGAAGCCCCTGACGATGACCTCAGCTTCGCCTCCCTCGGTGTTTCCGACGACCTCGTAGCCGCCCTCGACAAGGCCGGCATCCACGAGCCCTGGCCTGTCCAGGCCCTCACCATCCCCGACGCCCTCGCCGGCCGCGACGTCTGTGGCAAGGCCCAGACCGGCTCCGGCAAGACCCTGGCTTTCGGCATCCCGATGATCGAGCGCACAGAACGCGCAGCGCCCAGACGGCCCCGCGCCCTCGTCCTCGTACCCACCCGCGAGCTGGCGCAGCAGGTCGAGGCCGTGCTGTCACCGCTGGCCGCGGTACGCCGCCTGCGCAGCCTCAGCGTCTACGGCGGTGTCGGCTTCGGCCATCAGCGCACAACGCTACAGCGCGGCGTCGAGATCGTCATCGCGACACCAGGCCGCCTCAACGACCTTCTCGGCCAGCGCGAGCTGGTCATGTCGGACGTCGAGACCGTAGTCATCGACGAAGCCGACCACATGGCCGACATCGGCTTCCTGCCCCAGGTCGAGGCCATCTTGCGGCTCGTCCCTAACCAGGCCCAGACCCTCCTCTTCTCAGCCACCCTCGACGGCGCCGTTGGCGCCCTCGTCCGCCGCTACCAGCACGACCCGGTCTATCACTCCGTCATCTCGGTGACGGAAATGGTCGACACGATGGAGCACCGCTTCATCCAGGTCCGCGAAGACGACAAGCTCCGCGTTGCCGTAGCAATCTGCACCGGCTCGGCGCGGACGCTGGTCTTCGTAAGGACGCAGCGCGGCGCCGACCGCCTGGCCCGCGACCTCCAGCGCGAGGGCCTCAAGGCGCAGGCAATCCACGGCGGACTCGGCCAGGGCCAGCGCGACCGCGCGCTGGCAGCCTTCGCCGAAGGCAGGGTGGTAGCTTTGGTCGCGACCAACGTCGCCGCCCGTGGGCTCGACATCGACGCCATCGACACCGTCCTCCACTACGACCCGCCCGAGGACAACAAGACCTATCTCCACCGCTCGGGCCGCACGGCCCGCGCCGGCGAGACCGGCATGGTGGTCACCCTCGTCCTCCCCGGCCAGATCCCCGAGGTGCGTGGCATGCGCCGCCAGGAGGGCGTCCGCCAGCAAATCGTGGCGATGGCCTCGGACGACCCCCGCCTGCTCGACCTCCCCTCGTGGCAGCCGCCGCGCGAGGAGGCGCCTCCCGCAGTCGTGCGCTCGAACTCCCGCTACATACTCTCGGCCGATTCGCTGCGCCGCGACGGCCCCTCCAGCGCCCCGCCCCCACGCCGCCCGGCGACCCGCGGCTGGAGCCAGCGCCGGCGACGCTAGTCAGCGCAGATCAGCGCAGCGCTCAATCCCGCGTGGCGCTTCAATCCCATGTAGGGCAGGTGTCGTAGGCCATCCAACCCTCGCTTCAATACGAGCCAAGACACCTGCCCGCCCTGCTGCGTTTGCCACCCCGATGGCATTTCCGGAGATGCCCAGCCGAGGGAAACCAACTCGTGATACCTGCCCTAACTTCGAGCACCTCTCAAGGTCGCTCGGCGGGTTCAGATTGCCACGTAGGGCGCGGGTTGCAGACCGATCTCGGAGCACAAAGCGGCCGGCATCAAATCGCAACCCGCCCCCGATATTGGTGGGCACCCATTGCTCCGAGGAAATCGTCCCTCGGCGGGTCAGACTCCGTGCAATCAAGCCGATGATCAAATCAGGTTGTTCGGCTCACGCAAAGAGCCGGCCGATGTTTACGACAGATGGCACCAGTAAAGCAGGTGGGTTACCGATGATTCAATCCAGCACGCGTCAACCCGAGTGGGTTCGCCCCACGCTCTGCGCAGCCCTGGGGTTGACCCTCGTGATCCTGGTATTCGTCAGCGTTGCCATTGCCGTGGCTGCCCTCTTCGCCCTCGTGGCGGGTTCGCGCTGGCACACCGCGCTCACCTGCCCCGACGGTACCTGCCGGCTGACTTGGCCTATTTTGATCACCGCCGTGGAGCTCCTCTTCGTCGTCTGGCTGTTCAGCGTGGCGAACCTGAGCCTCCTCGACGCCATCCGGGACGTCTAGGTCCGCCGCCTTTTCCCCCTCTCTGCTTGCGGAGAGGTCTCCAGAGGCGACTCTGCGAGGGGCCAGGGTGTGAGGTGGGCGGGCGGCGGGACCGTTCTCTACCTCCGGGCCACAACCCGATGTGCCGGCAGCGACATGTCGCCATTGAAAAGCGGGCCTCACTATACTCTCGATACCCCAAGCACAACCGAAACAGAACGGAAGGCACACATAAATGGCGGACGGCAACGGGACCAACGGCAGCACCAACGGCGCAACCATGACCATCGAGGGGCCTATCGAAAAGGCCTTCAGCGGCAAGATGGCCTCGATCAACCTCACCACAGGCGAGATCACCGTCGAGCACTTCGACGACGACTTCTACCGCCAGCACCTCGGTGGCTACGGCGTGGGCGCCAGGCTCGCCCTCGACCGCATCCCCGCAGGCGCCGATGCCCTCGGCCCCGACAACATGCTGGGCCTCTTCCCCGGACTCCTCACCGGCACTCCCCTCTTCGGGCAGCGCTGGCAGGCCGTCTGCAAGTCTCCCCTCCACGGCGGCTGGGGCGACGCCAACTGCGGCGGCGTCTTCGGCGCCTACCTGCGCCACGCCGGCTGGGACGGCCTCATGTTCTTCGGCAAGTCTGAGAAGCCGGTCTACCTCGAGGTCCTCGACGACCAGCTGGCCCTCAAGGACGCCTCAGACCTCTGGGGCGTCGACGCCATCACGACCGAGAAGACCCTGATCGAGCGCTATGGTAAGGGCTCGACGGCCGCCGTCATCGGCCCGGCCTCCGAGAAGCTCTCGCTGATCAGCGGCATCTGCAACGACCACGGCCGCCTGGCGGCCCGCTCGGGCGTGGGCGCCGTCATGGGCTCGAAGATGCTCAAGGCCGTGGCCGTCAAGGCCTCGAAGAAGATCACCCTCGGCCTGCCCAACCAGGCCAACGACAAGCAGGTCCGCGCCATCCTTTCCTTGACCAAGACCGGCCTCGGCGAGTTCATCAAGCCCCTGGCCGACTTCTTCCACACCTACGGCACCCCCGGCATCACCGCCGGCTCGGCCCACAACGGCGACTCCCCGGTCAAGAACTGGGGCGGCGTTGGCGCTCGCGACTTCCCCGACGTCGCCACCCTGACGGGCGACGAGCACAACAAGAAGATGGAGAAGACCTACGGCTGCTGGCACTGCCCGTTATCCTGCGGTGCCGAGAGCTTCGAGTCGGACAACCCCGACTACCCCTACCCGAAGCACACCCACCGCGCCGAATACGAGACGATGGCCTCCTTCGGCACGATGAGTCTCAACAACAACCTCGACTCGCTGACCTACGCCAACCACCTCTGCAACGAGTACGGCTTCGACGTCATCGGCGCCGGCGTGGCGACGGCCTTCGCCGTCGAATGCTTCGAGAACGGCATCCTCACGACCGAGGACACCGGCGGCCTCGAGCTGCGCTGGGGCGACGACAAGGCGATCATCGAGCTGCTCAAGCTGATGGGTAAGCGCGAGGGCATCGGCGATGTCCTGGCCGACGGCGTCAAGGTCGCGGCCGAGCGCATCGGCAAGGGCAGCGAGCAGTACGCCATGCACGTGGGCGGCTCGGAGCTGCCGATGCACGACCCGCGCCTCCAGCCCGAGTACTACACGACCTACAAGCTCGACCCGACCCCGGCCCGCCACACCCAGTACGAGGGCAACCGACGCATGGGCGTGATCCCGCCGCCCCCCGGCGACCGCACGATCATGGCGGGCCGCGGAGCGCACCACAAGGGCGCCTCGGAGTATATGCACGTCGTCAACTCGGTCGGCTTTTGCCAGTTCGTGATGATGGCGGCCAACACCGCCGAGATCCCGACCTGGATCAACGCCGCGACGGGCTGGGACATGGACGTCCCGGAGGTCCTCAAGGCCGGCGAGCGCATCGCCAACCTCAGACTGTTGTTCGCCCTGCGTGAGGGCGACAACCCCATGGCCCGCGCAGTGCCCGAGCGGGTGACGATGCCGATGGACGAGGGTCCCCACAAGGACTTCGACCTCGACACCGACACCCTGGAGCGCGAGTTCCTGCAGGCCTGCGACTGGGACACCGTAACGATGCAGCCCTCGGAGGCGAAGCTGCGCGAACTGGGCCTGGAGCAGTACATCGGGGTAGGTGCGCCCGCCACGGTCTAGGGCTCGGCGCGAGACCTTGGTGCCCGTGATCGCGGCTACGGCTGATGCCATTGGGCGCGCTGGGGCCTGCCTGTGATCACGCTCAAGATGACCGCCTTGCTGGCCAAGCGGGCAAAGTCGAAGTCCCAGGAGCTTGAGCTGGAGTTCCAGCCCGACTTGACCGTCGGTACTGTGATCGCCCGCGAGGGCTTCAGCGGCACCGACGCCGAAGCCATCACGGCCGTCATCAACGGCACCCAGGCCACCCACGACCAGGGCATCGCCGATGGCGACACTGTAGAGCTTCTGGTCGGCATCGCCGGCGGCTAGAGCGGGCCACAACGCGGGCATAAACGCAAAGAATCCCCCGCCTTGTGGCGGGGGATTCCTGGTTGCGGATTTGCGGACTGCTGGCTGTTGGCTAGTAGTCCATTGGCGGCATCGCCGGACCGGCCGACGGCGCCTCGGGGATCTCGGTGATCAGGCTCTCGGTGGTCAGGATCATCGCCGCGATTGAGCTGGCGTTTTCCAGCGCGGAGCGCACGACCTTGACCGGGTCGATGATGCCCTTCTCGACGAGGTTGCCGTACTCGCCGACGCGGGCGTCGTAGCCCCAGTCGAGGTCCTTGTTGTTGCGGACGTCCTCGATGATCACGGAGCCTTCCTGGCCCGCGTTCTCACCGATTTGGCGCATTGGCTCCTCGAGGGCGCGGCGCAGGATCTCGGCGCCGGTGTGCTCGTCGCCCGTCAGCTTGAGCTTGTCGAGCGCCGTGATGGCGCGCAGCAGGGCGACGCCGCCGCCGGCGACGATGCCCTCCTCAACGGCGGCGCGGGTCGCCGAAAGGGCGTCCTCGACGCGCAGCTTCTTCTCCTTGAGCTCGATCTCGGTCGGCGCGCCGACCTTGACCACTGCAACGCCGCCGGCCAGCTTGGCCAGCCGCTCCTGCAGCTTCTCGCGGTCGAACTCGCTGGAGGCCTCGTCGCGCTGGGCAGCGATCTGCTTGATGCGCGACTGGATGGCCTCGTCGGAGCCGGAGCCCTCGATGATCGTGGTGTCCTCTTTCGAGGCGACGATCTTGCGGGCGCGGCCGAGGTCGCCGACCTGGGCGCTGTCGAGCTTACGGCCCATGTCCTCGGTGATCATGGTGGCGCCGGTCAGAATGGCGATATCTTCGAGGATGGCCTTGCGGCGGTCGCCGAAGCTCGGGGCCTTGACGACGAGGGCGTTGATCGTGCCGCGCAGCTTGTTGACCACCAGGGTGGCCAGCGCTTCACCATCGCAGTCCTCGGCGACGATCACGAAGTTCTTCGTGACCTGGAGGACCTTCTCGAGGACGGGCAGGATGTCCGCGACGGCGGAGATCTTCTTGTCGGTGACGAGGATGTATGGGTCCTCGAGCTCCGCTTCCATGCGCTCGGCGTTGGTCACGAAATAGGGGGAGACGTAGCCGCGGTCGAGCTGCATGCCGTCGGTGTATTCGACTTCCATGCGGATGCCCTTGGACTCTTCGATGGTGATGACACCGTCCTTGCCGACCTTCTCCATGACCTCGGCGATCATCTCGCCGACTTCCTCGTCGGAGGCTGCGATGGACGCGACCTGGGCGATCTGGTTGCGCCCGGCGACCGGCTTGGCGATCTCGCGCAGGCCCTCGACGACGGCGTCGGTGCCCTTCTCGAGGCCGCGCTTGAGGCCCATCGGGTTGGCGCCGGCAGCCACGTTCCGCATGCCCTCGCGGATGATGGCCTGGGCGAGGACGGCGGCGGTAGTGGTGCCATCGCCGGCGTCGTCGTTGGTCTTGATCGAGACTTCCTTGGCGAGCTGGGCGCCCATGTTCTCGAAGGGGTCGCTGAGCTCGATCTCCCTGGCGATGGTTACGCCGTCGTTGACGATCGAGGGTGCGCCGTACTTCTTGTCGAGGACGACGTTGCGGCCGCGGGGGCCGAGGGTGACCTTGAGGGCGTCGGCGAGCTGGTCGACGCCGCTTTTGAGCTTACGGCGAGCATCCTCGTCGAAGAGCAGTTGCTTCTTTGCCATTCTTGTGGTCCCTTACTTCGTTTTCTTTGCGGGGGCGCGGGCCTGGTCTACCTTGACCTTGCCGAGGATGTCCTTCTCTTCGATGACGAGGAACTCGTCGGTGCCGAGCTTGAACTCCTGTCCGGCGTACTTGCGGTAGAGGATGCGGTCGCCCTCTTTGATGTCGAGGGGGCGCTGCTTGCCGTCTTCCCACTTGCCGGGGCCGACGGCGACGACGGTGCCCTGGAGGGGCTTTTCCTTGGCCGTGTCGGGGATAACGATGCCGCTCTTGAGGACCTCTTCGTCCTTGACGGCGGTGACGACGACGCGGTCGCCATAGGGTGTGAGCTTCGAAGCCATGTTTGGGTGGGTCCCTCCTGTGAATCTGTTGCTAAAGCGAGGTTAGCACTCTAGTTAGTTGAGTGCTAATTCGATGTTACGGAAAGGCCATCTTGGGGTGCAAGAGCTTGCCCTCACACGACCTCACCCCCGCTGTCGCTGGCCCTCCCCTTGCCAAGGGGATGGAAATAGAGGCCGATTCGTCTTGGCGGGCTGTCGGCGTCAGGTAGCGGATGCCCCACCGCCCCACCGACCTCACCCCTGGCCCCTCTCCGTAAACAGAGAGGGGAAGGCAGTCGACGAATTGTTGGGCGTGGCTTTGTTGGTTTGATGGTTGGCTAATCGGCATTTGTTTGTAACTCCAAGTCTGGGGGCGCAGCCGGTTTGTATGGTGTGGGGAGCGTTTGCGTGCTGGCTTGGACCTCGAAATCGGCGATGCGCCCGAGGATGAAGGCGCGCAGCGCCTGGTAATCCTCGTCGCTCTGTTGATCCTCCTCGCGCGGGAAGTCGGCGGGGGAGACAACGCGGGCGAGGGCGAGGGCTGAGGCGGTTAGAGGGCGAGGCATGAGACGGACATAGATATTAGGACCTTTGTTCTTATTAGTCCAGCGTTGGCGGGCGACTGGAAATGACGTGGAGACGGACCACCATGTCGCTGTCGAAGGCGGGAGGGTGTTGTGGACGAAGAAGAAACAGACGACGGCGAAGGACAGCCCCTGGGCTATGAGGGCATGATCCGGGAATTCAGCAAGTTGCTGCGCCCGGAGGACCGGCCGAAGCGCGGGGCGCCGGCGGGAAACATGAACGCTGTGAAGCATGGGCGGCGAAGCCGGCGCTTGAGCGAGGCGAAACGCGTAGCGCGCGCCCTGGCGAAGGCCCCGGCGTACGCTGTATCGCCGGAGGAGGAGTTCCGGACGGCGATGCGCTGGTCGCGGACGGAGCGGGCGGTGCTGATCGTGGCGGTCATGAAGCGAGGGAAGCAGATCGAGCACATCCGGGCGGTGGCGGCCGCCCTGGAGAACGGGGAGGACCCGCCGGCGCCGCCAGTCGTGACTCTGACGGGTCACGAGGAGAAGGTGTATCGGATGTACCTGGGCTGGCAGCGCTGGGCAGCGAAGCTGGGGCGCGTGGGGGCTACCGAGGAGGAGGTCAAGGCCGCGCGGAGAGAGGTCAAGGAGCGTGTGGCTGAGGCGATGGAGGAGTGGGAGCTGGTGAGGCGGGTGGTGGATGAGCTGGGGGGACGGAGGAGGGACGGGCCGGGCAGAAGCCCAAGGCGTAGGTCGTTCGCGGGCCTACCGCTGCCGGAGGAGAAGGCGCCCCCCGCCCCCCGCCCACCTCACCCCCGCTGTCGCTGGCCCTCTCCTTGCCAAGGAGAGGGAAGGGGAAGATTGGCCGATCCTGGATCCGGCGGCAGAAGGATTGACTGTGGGGTTGGGGGGAAACGGCGAAGACTGTCCGGTGGGGAGGGCGCTTCTGTGCGAGATTGTGGGAAGCGATGAATGCACAGGAGTTCGCGGCCAAGTGGAAGGCCTCCACGCTCAAGGAGAGCCAGGGCGACAGGGCGCAGTTCGAGGACATCTGCCGGCTGGTCGACCACCCTACGCCCTCGGACATGGACCCGAGCGGGAGCTTCTTTGTCTACCAGCGGAGGACAGCGAAGGAAGATGGGCGGCTGGGGTTCGCTGACGTCTGGTACAAGGGCCACTTCGGCTGGGAGTACAAGAGCAAGGGCGAAGACCTGGACGAGGCCCACCGCCAGCTCCTGCAGTACCGGGACAACCTGGAGAACCCGCCGCTGCTGATCGTCAGCGACTTCGAGCACTTCAGTATCCGGACCAACTTCACGGGCTTTGCCTCGCGGAAGTACGACTTCACGCTGGACGACATCGCGTCGGAACGGCTGATACCCGGGGCCGAGCGGCGGGCGTTCGCGCTGTTGCGGGCGGCCTTCTTCGAGCCGGAGTCGCTGCGCCCCGAGTGGACGCCGGAGACCGTCACCATGGGCGTCGCAGGCAGGTTCGGCAAGGTGGCGGACAGCCTGCGAAAGGACTGGAAGCACGATGACCACAAGGTCGCGCGATTCCTTACGCAGATCATTTTCTGCATGTTTGCCAGCGACGTTGGGCTGCTGCCGCGGGGGATCATCGGCAAGCTAATCGAGGCGAACCTGCGCACGGCACCGCTTTTTTCGGAGCGACTGGACGAGCTGTTCCGAGCAATGCGACTTGGCGGCCACTTTGGAGCTGATGCGATCCCCTATTTCGACGGCGGGCTGTTCAGCGACGCCGAAGCGCTGCAGATTGATTCGGACAACCTGCGGGCGCTGCGGGAAGCCGACGACATGGACTGGTCGGAGATCGAGCCCTCGATTTTCGGCACTCTGTTCGAGCGAATACTCGACCCGACGAAGAGGCGGCAGCTCGGCCTTCACTACACGTCGCGAGAGGACATCGAGCTGCTGGTCGAGCCGGTTGTGATGTGGCCCCTGCGCCGTGAGTGGGAGGCGCTGAAGGAAGAGGTGGCGCCACTGCTTGGCTGGCAGGATGCAGAGGGCGTGGACAAGAAAACGCAGCGAGACGACTTGTGGTCGGCGCTGGAGGAGTTCCTGGCGAAGCTGGCGAGGGTCAAGATCCTCGACCCGGCCTGCGGCTCGGGGAACTTCCTTTACGTGAGCCTGGCGATGCTTAAGGACCTGGAGCGGGAAGTGATGGCGCTGGGCGCGGAGACGGGGCTGACGGGGCTGTTGCCTCGCGTGCATCCGCGGCAGCTTTATGGAATAGAGAAGAACGAGTACGCGCACGAGCTGGCCAGCATCGTCGTCTGGATCGGCTACCTGCAGTGGAAGTACAAGAACGGCATCCCGATGACCGCCGAAGTGCCGATCCTCGAGCCGCTGGACAACATCGAGCTGAAGGACGCGATCATCGGTGTCGATGAGAGCGGGGAGTCGTACGAGCCCGAGTGGCCGAAGGCGGGCTACATCGTGGGTAATCCGCCGTTCCTGGGCGGGAAACGCCTGCGGCGAGACCTCGGCGACGAGTACGTAGACCGAATGTTCAATGTGTGGGATGGGCGGGTGAAGCGAGAGGCGGATCTCGTTTGTTACTGGCACGAAAAGGCGCGGGCAATGGTGGAGGCCGGGCAGGTCGCGCGGGTGGGCTTGCTGGCCACACAGTCGATAAGGGGCGGCGCGAGCCGAATGACGCTGGAGCGAATCAAGGAGAGCGGGGACATCTTCTTCGCCGAAGCGGACAGACCGTGGGTTTTAGAAGGCGCGGCTGTCCAGATATCTATGGTTGGTTTCGACGACGGATCGGAAACCCATAGGCAACTAGACGGGAAGCCTGTCGAGGCAATTAATTCGGACCTCACCGGCTTGTCAGACCTGACGCAGGCGCGGCGGCTTAAAGAGAACCAGCGCATCGCCTTCATGGGCGATACAAAAGTCGGCCCTTTCGAAATGACCGAGGTTAAGGCCCAGGAGCTGCTTGCATCACCCAACCCGCATGGCCGGCCAAACAGCGACGTGATCAGACCTTGGGTCAACGGGGATGATATTACCGGCCGCCCTCGGCGAATGTGGATCGTCGACTTCCCTCCTGGCACTACCGAAACGGCGGCGGCGCTGTACGAAGCGCCCTTTGAGCACATTAAGCGGCTGGTAAAGCCGATGAGAAAGCTTGCACGGTCTGGCGATGCGACCGGTGTGCCTTGGTGGATTCATCAGCGGCCTCGGCCCGCTATGCGAGAGAGCCTCAAGCTGCTTGAGCGGCACCTAGGCACCCCACGGCTAGCCAAATACCGCCTTTTCGTGTGGTTAACGCCCGAAACCCTAGCCGACGCCCAGCTGATCGTGTTCGCGAGAGATGACGACTACTTCTTTGGTGTTCTGCACTCGAGGTCCCATGAGATCTGGGCGCTCCGCCAAGGAACACAGCTTGAAAACCGTCCACGTTACACGCCGACCACCACTTTCGAGACTTTCCCCTTCCCCGCGCCAAGCGAGGCTCAGCGGGACGCAATCGCCGAGGTTGCGAGGCGACTGAATGAGCTGAGGGAGAACTGGCTGAACCCGCCCGATTCGGCCCTCTCAGAAGCCGGGCTTTCGAAGCGAACGTTGACGAACCTATACAACGAGCGGCCGACCTGGCTGGATAATGCGCACCGGGAGCTGGATGAGGCGGTGTTCGCCGCCTATGGGTGGCCTGCGGGCCTGGAGGATGAGGAGATCCTGGTGGGGTTGTTGGAGTTGAATCTGTCGAGGAAGCCTGTCTAGGTTTGTAGCCGCCGCGACAGGAACCGTCGTCACGAACGGATATACCTCACTTGAAGCCATTCACGGAGGGACGAATGAGTGAGATAGGACGGAACTCGCGAGGGCAACTGACGGTGGAGTGCCTACGATGTGGGCAGAGCTTCCAAATCGCCGGCAGAACTCTTCTCGACGGAGGGGACTCCAACTGTCCAGCCTGCGGAGTCACCTACCAGAGCGACGGAAGCGCCGGGAAAGAGATCGACAAATCGATCGACCGATTGCGGCAGGAGATCAAGAAGATAAACCGGAAGCTCAAGTAGAGCCGGGCGCCAGTTAGCGTCTCCGCGGGGTCGAGTTAAGAACAACCACACTTTGGAGCAAACGAGCAATAGCGCGCCATCCACGACGGACATTTCGGGAGACCGTCGATCGATCCACTCTGCAACAGCGCGAGTCGGCGTTCTGCTTCAATCTTGATACCGGGGAGATCCCGGAAACCAACGTCGTAGACCATGAACTTGGCCCCGGCAAGTCGGTCGAGATGGATCACGATGCGTCCCTTGTCGAGGTCAGTAAGAGCGCATTCGAATGCTAGGCGATCGAGATAATGGGGCATTGCCTCTGCCAGCCGATGCCGTTCAACCATCTCCTTAAAGTGGCTAACCCGGAACAGCGTGGGTGCATCCCGGAACAGGCGGACCACGCCGCTCAGGTCCCCCAGCGCGATCGGCTGCCCTCGGAAGGCTCCCCGCACTCCGTAGTAGAGAGATTGCAACAATGCCTGCTGGAAGCCCTGTCGCTGCATTGACTTGAATTCGTCCTCCTGCTCCCGTTCACTCTGCGATTTTGAGGTGGTGCGCTCGAGCAGTGCTTTCCGAGGAAATACGAGATCGGTCAATCGCCACCCCGGCGGCGCAGGCTGCTCGCCAAGCAACGAGCTCAGTCGACTTGCAAGTTCCGTGTTCTCCGCGATAGCGCAGCGGGCGCGCCCGACGAGCGCTGATGCCTCCGGCAGCTGGGCGCAGCCACAGACGGCACCGTAATCACACCGGCCGGACCATTCGCAACGATCCAGCAGGCCAGGATCGTCGTTCTCCAAGGCATTTACGAAAAGATCGCGAACCAAACGCAAATCGGTTTGGATTCCGGGAATATCAAGAAAGGTGACGTCATAGGCCCTGAGGGATGGCGTCCTCCCGAACTCCGCCCGCTGATAGACCAGCAGGTTGCCCCTATCGTTGTCGGTCATGGCGCAATACATCCCCAGCTGGTCAATCCAAGAGGGCCGTTGGTGAAGGTCAAGCGGGTGAACCGAAGTCGTTTTCAGTTCCGCTGGGACTTCTTCATAGATGTCGATTTTGCCGACGATGCTCTCCCATTCGATGTACTGCTCTACGTACTCCTCGCTTGATGCAGCCTTCCCAAATTGTTCGTGAAAGCCCGAACCCGCCCACATTACCTGAACGCGATCGAGGGAGGGGCTTATGTCCGGGTGCCGGCGGCGAAAGAAGGCCTGACGAGGATTGACTAGATCGGTGACGGTAATGTTCTTTCGCTGACTGACGCGGACAACGGCCGCTTGAAGCTCGTCCTTGATGGTTCGGTTAGCTTCGACGCTGCGGACGTGGAGTCGAGAGAACCCGCTCATGTTTGAAGTGAAACACGTTCGGACGACAAAAACTGTCGTCCGCTCCGGACGTCTGTGCTCGCAAATGGGGGTACTGAACTCGGCGCATCCGAGATGAATGCCAGCTCCGTCCAGCCTCCGCACGCGCGTGGCTAGCGCCGTTCCCATCTCCGCGACAAGGCGAGCGTTGGTTAGGAGCGCCCTACAGGTGTTAAGGGCGCGGATGCCGACCCAGTGAGAGGTAGCATCCAGCTATGCCGATACGCGTGCTGCTCGCCGACGACCACAGCGTCGTCCGCCAGGGCCTGCGCATGTTTCTAGCCCTCGACGACGAGATTGAGGTTGTAAGCGAGGCCAGCGATGGCGCGGAGGCTGTGACCAGCTCCCCGTCTTAGGCGCTGTGCTCGCAGAAGGACACTTACTCACTCTCCGTACAGTCGAGCGGGGGGCATCCCAGCTTCACCCCTGTCTTGCGTCGCCGGCGATATCGTAACCGCGATCGGGTATGGAGGGTTGACGCCCGCCGCGAAGCTGCGCGCCGCGTGGGCGATCGACCTGGGTACGGCGAGGATCTCGTGGCAGAACCCGCCCAACGCTCTTTTTGTCGAGCTGCGGATCACATGCCTGAACCTGGGGCCCGACGGGGGCTAGCCGACGGCGAACGGGCCTACCTTGACGGTAAACAAGTCGACAGGAGGGCGCATTGCGATGCGCCCCTACAGGGGCGAACCACCCGCGGCGGGGAACCGAGGCATCCAGGCTTGACGTCAGGGCTCCCGCGCGGGGAAGCCTACAGAGCGAACCACCCGCGGCGGGGAACCGGGGCGTGACCCGCGACGTTTGGCTTGTTGACAGGGCTCATGCTGGACGCATATCTTCCAGCGGGAACCTGGGACACATCAGCAGCCGAATCGATCCGCCGGCGCAGGCCGGCGGTAAGAGCGGGGGACCCATCTGGATGGGGTGAATCGTCCTTCTTCCGAAGACGTAGGCGTAACGAGATTTTCTTCCCGCGCCGAACCCGACAGCTAACCTCGCAGGCAATATGGGAAGAGGACTAGCGCTGGCAAGGCCAGGGGGTTAGCCTCTGGCCGTTTTGTTGCCCTTCGGCCGCTGAAATCCGAATTCATTCCCTCTCCTTGACCCCCGGCGGATTTTGAACCGCACGGGGACCCCGAGAGGGATGGAGGGAGAGGTAGGTACTGATTGAAGGGTGTAATCCTCGCCGCCGGCAATGGCAGCAGACTTGGCGGCCTGACGGCCAACGTGCCCAAGGCCCTGCTCGATATCGCCGGCCGCCCTCTGGTCGACTACACGATCGACAGCATGCTCGAGGCCGGCGTTGACGAGATAATCGTCGTCAGCGGCTACCTGGCCGAGACGCTCGAAGGCGACCTGCGCGAGCGCCGGCGCGACGTCAGGTTCACCTTCGCCCACAACCCGGACTACCACCGGGCCAACGGCTATTCCCTCCGCCGCGCCCGGCGGGCCATCGGCAACGACTCGTTCATCCTGACGATGGCCGACCACATGCTGAGCTCCGAGCTGCTCGACCGGCTGGCCCGCGGCGCCCTGGGCCAGGACGCCGTGGCCGTGGACTACAGCCCCAAGGACCTCGACTGCATCGCCGAGGCGACGCGCGTCCTGGTCAACGAGGAGAACTACGTCGTCGCCATCCGTAAGGACCTCGACCCATGGAGCGGCCTCGACGCCGGCGCCTTCCACCTGACGCCACGCGTCTTCGAGGCCATGGATGACCTGCCTGACGACAGCCAGCTGAGCGCCATCCTGCAGCGCCACGTCGCCCTCGGCAGCGCCCTGCGCGCCGTGGACATCAGCGGCGCCTTCTGGATGGACGTGGACACGCTGGCCGACTACAACCTGGCGCAGACGATGGGGGCGGCGGGTGCCCAACCAGTCCTATGAAGGGCCGGTCTCCCGCTATCTGAACAGGCCGCTGTCGCGCCCCACGGCGCGCCTCCTCGCCGGGACCTTCCTCACGCCCAACCAGGTCTCGCTGGCGGCGCTGGCGCTGGCAGGCGCGGCGTTCGGGCTCTTTGCCCTGGGCTGGAACATCGCAGCCGGTCTGGTGATCCACCTTTCGTCCGTGGTCGATGGCGTGGATGGGGACCTGGCCCGCGCCAAGAAGATGACGTCCGTGTTTGGTGGGGTCTTAGATTCGGCCCTCGATCGCTGGGCCGACGTGCTGATCTTCTCGGGGATGACGCTGTGGGCGGTAGAGCATGAGGGCTGGGACCTGGCGCCGGTGGCGGGGTTCCTGGCGGTGGTGGGGGCGCTTCTGGTGAGCTACTCGCGAGCCAGGATCGAGGCCAGCACGACTGCTCAAGCCTCCGACCTGCTGTTCGGGCTGGCTTCGCGGGACGTGCGGCTATTCATAGCGGCGATCGCCGCCGTGGTCGGCCTGGCCTACTTCGCCCTCTGGGTCATTGCCGCCCTCTGTCTGTTCACCGTGGCCTGGCGGCTGATTGTGCTGCCGCGCGCCTTATCCTGAGATCGCGCCGACGCGGGCGTATACTGCTGATTCGGGGGATATATGGACGACGCGCGAGACATCCTGATCATCCTTGTGTCTGTCTTCGGGATAGTCTTCTTCGCGATCCTGATTTTTTCCCTCCTCCTGATCGCCCTCTCGGTTAAGGGCTTCATCGGCGACATCAAGGGCCTCGTCAACGACGAGGTGAAGCCGACGCTCCACGCCGTGCGCGACAGCGTTAACTCGGTGCGCGGCGCCGCCGGCATGGCGACGTCCGTTGGGGCTGCCGCCGCCGGGGGCAACGCGGCCAGGGCGTTCACGCTGGCCATGGGGGCGCGGCGCGTCCTGGGGATGGTGCGGAACAGGGGGAAGACGTGATCTTCGGCGCGCTTGTGGGCTTTGCCGTGGGCATCGGGGCAACGTGGCTGGCGGGCCCGCTGATTCAGAGGCGAGGCGGCCGGGCGGAGATGCAAGAGCCTTCGGGACGCAAGACGCTCGCAGATGCCCTCAAACGACGCGACCAGACGCTCGCGGGCGCCCGGCTCGTCGATCAGGTCAAAGCGCAGGCCGCCGACGCTGTTACCCACGCCAGGGACTCAGCCTCCTCCACGTTGGAGAGCGCGACCTCGGCGCCCAGGGGCGTACTGGACTCGGTCAAGGAGCGCATCCGGGACGCGCGCGAGGCCGCGCGTGAAGGCTACGACGAGGGGGTCATCGAGGCCCGGGCAGAGTACCTCGCGATGCGCGAGGGGCGAGACCTGGACAAGGACAAGCACGACACCTAGGCCCCGGTAGCGATCCGTCGCGCTTGCCACCTAGTGCTGGCGGAGAGGGTGGGATTCGAACCCACGGTCGCCTCACGGCGACACACGATTTCCAGTCGTGCCTGTTCGGCCACTCCAGCACCTCTCCGTGTGTGGCGCCGGCCGCCGCGGACTACCCGGGCGGGAAGAGGGTTGCGTGGCGGAGAGGGTGGGATTCGAACCCACGGTCGGCTTTCACCGACACCGCTTTTCGAGAGCGGCACCTTCAACCACTCGGACACCTCTCCGCTCACCAATATAGCAACGTGAGCCGGCAGCCGGCCCCAGGGGCAGACGCAATGAGGCCGGAACTGGGTACGAGGTGCGAGTAGTCACCAGTTCCGGCCACGGGCAAGCCCGCAGCGCAATTATGCACCTTTTTGGCAACCCAACGTCAACCCTTTGCTCTTCAACCCAAAAACCCTCTCGGGGTCCCCGCGCGGTTTGCGAATCCGCCGGGGGGCAAAGAGAGGGCAGGGTGAGGTTGAATGGTGGCGGGGGGCGCGTCTCTCGAACCGTTGCGGCTAGGCGCGCGTGATGTCTGGGATGGGTGGCGTCCGGTCGCCGCTGGGCGCTGGATCGCCCATCCTCTTCTTCGAGGTGACTCATTGATCAAGCGCATTCATCACGTCGGTATCGTCGTCCGCACGATTGACGAGGCTCTGCCTTTCTACAGGGATACCCTCGGGCTCGAGGTCACGCTCGATCAGGTCGTCGAGGACCAGGGGGTACGGGCGGTGCTGCTGCGCCTGGGCGACAACGAGCTGGAGCTCCTCGAGCCGGTCAGGCCGGATACCGGCGTGGCGCGCTTCCTCGAGAAGCAGGGCGGCCTGCACCACGTCTGCTTTCTCACCGACGACATCGAGGGTGAGATGGGCCGGCTGAACGCCGGCGGCGTGGAGCTGATCGACAAGGAGCCACGTATTGGCGTGGCTGGACGTATATGCTTCATGCATCCCCGCGCCAACAACGGCGTGCTGATCGAATACGCGCAGCCGCTGGCCGCGGAGCATGAGCCGGGCTGAGCGTCAGTTCCCGGCTACCTATGATTAATCAGGAATCGGCCCCCGCCCCAGCTTCAGAATGACGAGGCAGAAATGAACGACGAAGGCAAAATCCGAGTACTCGTCGCCAAGCCGGGCCTCGATGGCCACGACCGCGGCGCGAAGGTGGTGGCCCGCGCCCTGCGCGACGCCGGCATGGAGGTCATCTACACCGGGATCCGCCAGACGCCGGAGATGATCGCCGAGGCCGCGCTGCAGGAGGACGTGGGGGTTGTGGGCCTCTCGATCCTGTCGGGCGCGCACATGGAGCTCTTCCCCCGCGTGGTGACCGAGCTCAAGAACCGCGGCATTGGTCCCGACGACGTACTGCTCTTCGGCGGGGGCATCATCCCCGGCGACGACATCGTCGAGCTGAAGAAGCTGGGCTTCAAGGCGATCTTCGGGCCCGGGTCCTCAACCGAGGACATCATCGAGTTCGTGCGCCAGAACGCGGGCGTGGGGACTGCTTGAGCGAAGACCTCGCAGCGCGCGTGCTGGAGGGCGACCGTCGGGCATTGGCCCAGGCCCTGACGAGGGTTGAGAATGGCGGCGCCGAGGGCGATAGGCTGCTCAAAGCCCTCTACCGCCATACGGGTCGGGCGCACGTCATCGGCATCACCGGGCCTGCCGGCTCGGGCAAGAGCACCCTGACCAACGCCCTGACGGCTTTCTACCGCAAGCAGGACATCCCGGTTGGGATCATCGCCGTGGACCCGAGCAGCCCGTTCACTCATGGCGCAGTGCTGGGCGACCGCATCCGCATGCTGGAGCACTGGTCGGACCCGGGCGTGTTCATCCGCAGCATGGCGACGCGCGGGGCGATAGGCGGGTTGGCGGCGACCACCTTCGAGGCGGCCCTGGTGCTGGACGCCTTCGGCAAGGAGATCGTGATCGTCGAGACGGTCGGCGCCGGCCAGGATGAAGTCGAGATCGCGGGGCTGGCCGACACCACGGTGGTCATCAACACGCCGGCGACCGGCGACGACATCCAGGCCATGAAGGCGGGAATCCTCGAGGTGGCCGACGTCCTGGCCGTCAACAAGGCCGACCTGCCGGGTGCCGACACGCTGGCAGCCCAGCTGGCCGCGCTGCTCTCGATGGGGCCAGCCCGGGAGTGGAAGGTGCCGGTCGTCAAGGTCGAGGGTCGGACTGGGAAAGGCATCGACGAGCTGGCCGCGGCCCTGGCCCAGCACCGCTCCTATCTCCAGCAGAGCGGCGAGATGGCAAACCTGCGCCGCCGGCAGGCCCGCCACCAGATAGAGAACATCCTCAAGGACGAGCTGCTGCGCGAGGCGATCGCCCGCTCCGGCGGCCAGGAAAACCTGGAAGACACTGTGAGCCGCGTGGCCGGACGAGAGACCGACCCGCGGAGCGCGGCCCGCGAGCTTTCGCGCGGGCTGCGGGAGCCTGTCGCACAGCGCTAAACCATGAAGCGTCTCATCATTCGTGTGCTCGCCATTGTCCTCGTCGCCGAGCTGGCGTTTGCCGTTTTCCTGGCCGTGGACCACTTCGGCGGTGAGCCAAACGATGCAGCCTCGGCGCCGGGGCCTGTGCTGACCGAGGCCGACCGGATCGAGGCCACGGTGGACGCCGGGGCCGCGGATCAAACGCTTGGCCTTGCCGCCGACGAGCCCGATCCGGCACCAGAGACAATGGTGCGATTGATCAACGACCTCCGGGTCGAGACGGGGCTGCTGCCGGTCTATGTCGAGCCAGTACTGTCGACGGCGGCCAGTGAATACTGCGGCGAGATCGCCCCTCTGCAGTGGCGCGACCACGTCGGCCCCGACGGGCGGGACTGGACCCAGCGGGCACTCGATGCTGGCTACACCGGGGCTGACCTCGTTGAGAACCTGGCCTGGGGCTACGCCACCGCCGAGAGGGCCTTCGCGGCCTGGATCGACAAACGCCCTGACCGCGCCAATATCCTGAATACGCGGATAACCGGTATCGGCGTTGCGCACTGCGCCGTCGATTCCGGCGACTATCGAGACTGGTGGGTCTACATCGCGGGAGTAGGGACAGATGAATGAGTTGTGTGGGGCCTGCAGCAAGCCGGCGCGACGGGAGGTCTGGTTGGCGCTGTTCGGCGGGCCGGCGCGGGTTTTGGGGCTGTGCGACAGCCACGCCGCGGCGTTACAGGGCGCCGGGTTGCGGGGGGTCATCGACAACCTGGAGCTGCGCCCGGAGTCGGGCGTCTGTGGCATCTGCGGTTCGCCAGCCGAGAGCTTCATTGCCCGGCCGATCCGGGCGATGCGCCGCGATGTCCTCACTGCGTCGTTTCTCTGTGGGCCCTGCCTGGCCCGCTCGGACCTCAATAAGCGGCTGACCGAAGCAGCCTCGCAGCGCTGATGTTCTTTACCACCGGCAAGCCGGACTACACGAACCTCGACCTTCCCCCAGCGCCTGGCCACCGGCCGTACGTCCTCGTCAACATGGTCATGTCCGTCGATGGCAAGGTGGTGATAGAGGACACGGAAAAGGGGATAGGCTCGAAGGTCGACCAGCGCCTGATGCGCGAGCTGCGGGTCAACGCCGACGTGGTCATGAACGGGGCGGGGACGCTGCGCGCGAGCGGGACGTCGTCGCGGCTCGGCGACGAGTCGCTGGAGAAGCTGCGGCGCGAGCGTGGCAAGCCAGACTGCCCTATCGCGGCCGTCATCAGCCAATCGGGGGACCTGCCCTACGACCGCCTGTTCTTCACAGCCCGCGACTTCCCGGCGATCGTCTACCTGACCAGCGCAACTCCAGCCGAGCGGGTGGAAGAAGCAGGGGCGACCGGGCTGCCTGTCTACGTTTTGTCCAGTACCGACCACATCAACGAGATGCTGAGGCACATGCGGGAAGAGCTGAAGGCCGAAGTCCTGTTGGTTGAGGGCGGCCCGACCCTCAACGCCGAGCTGTTCGCCCGCGACTGCGTCGACGAGATATTTGTCAGCCTCGGCCCGGTGATCGTCGGCGGCAAGGACACGTTGACGGCGGTCGAGGGTCCCCGTGCCTTCTCGCTCTCGGAGGTCAGGCACCTGGAGCTGGTCTCCGCCCACGCGAACCCCGAAACAAGCGAGATATACACCCGCTACCGCGTCCGCCGCGACTGACGTCGTATCAACCTCGCTCCTCTTGATCGATCCGGGCCGTCATACACTAAAGGCAGCCCCGAGAGGAGTTTCCATGCGCTCGCTGATCGCCCTGCTTGTCTGCCTCAACGGGGAGTTCCGCATCACCAGCTTCGTCGCCGACACCTTCGCGAACTTCGAAGGCGCCGGCTTCACCGACCCCGTGGCCACCCTGAGCGAGCGCCTTGAGCCGTGGGGTGCGCCTAGCGAGTCGGGTTAGGACCTGCTAAACAGCTAAAAATGGCGAAACCAGTATCCGGCGGGGGGTGGCGAGCGGTCTGGTATGCGCTCCGCGCGGCCCGGCGCGCCGGCGGGCCGATCCGCCTCTGGAAGGCCCTGCGCAGCAAGAACACCTGCCGCACCTGCGCCCTCGGCATGGGCGGCCAAAAGGGCGGCATGGTCAATGAGACCGGCCACTTCCCCGAGGTCTGCAAGAAGTCGATGCAGGCGCTGGTCGCCGACATGCAGCCGCCGGTGGCCACGACCGTCTTTGCCGAGCGCAGCCTTGAACAGCTCTCGGGCCTGACCTCCCGGGAGCTCGAGGCCCTTGGCCGCCTGACGACCCCACTCTACGCCGGCCCCGAAAGCACGTACTTCGAGCCCATCACCTGGGACCGCGCCCTCGACCTCTGCGCAGAGAAGCTGCGGGCGATCCAGCCGGACGAGTCGTTCTTCTACGTCAGCGGGCGCTCCTCGAACGAGGCCGGATTCCTCTTGCAGCTCTTCGCCCGCGTCTACGGCACCAACAACGTCAACAACTGCTCCTATTACTGCCACCAGGCCAGCGGCGTCGGCCTGGGGGAGGCCATCGGCAGCGGCACCGCGACGGTAACGCTGGAGGATGTTGAGCAGTGCGACCTCTTCTTCCTGATCGGCGGCAACCCGGCGAGCAACCACCCGCGGCTGATGCGCAACCTGCTCAACGTGCGGCGGAGGGGCGGCTCGGTGGTGGTGGTCAATCCGGTGCGCGAGGCGGGGCTGGTCAAGTTCGGCGTGCCCTCCGACGTGCGCAGCCTCCTCTTCGGGTCGGAGATCGCCAGCCACTATCTGCAACCGCACATCGGGGGCGATATCGCCCTGCTGGTCGGCATCGCTAAGGCCACCGACGAATTGGGTGCGGTTGACTCGGCTTTCCTTGACGAGCACACCGAAGGCGCCGATGGCTTCCTCCAACAGTCACGTCAGACCCCATGGGAGATGATCGAACGGACCTCCGGGGTTTCACGCGGCGAAATCGAGGAGGTCGCGCGCGTCTACGCTTCGGCCCGCAACGTCATCTTCGGCTGGACGATGGGCATCACCCACCACCTGCACGGCGTCGACAACGTCCGGGCCATCGTCAACCTGGCGCTGCTGCGGGGTATGGTGGGGCGGCCGGGGGCCGGCCTGCTCCCCATCCGCGGCCACAGCAACGTCCAGGGCATGGGCTCGATGGGCGTGGCTCCTGCGCTGAAGCAGGCTGTGCTTGACGCGCTGGAAGCCAAGCTAGGCGTCCGCGCGCCGTCTTCCGCCGGCCTCGACACAATGGGCGCCATGCGCGCCGCCGACGCCGGCCACATCCGCTTCGCCCTCTGCCTCGGCGGCAACCTCTACGCTGCCAACCCCGATTCCGCCTTCGCCTCACGCGCTCTGTCCTCGGTCGACCTCGTCGCCTACCTGAGCACGTCATTGAACCTTGGGCACGTCCACGGCCGCGGCAATGAGACCCTTGTCCTGCCCGTCCTCCCGCGAGACGAAGAGCCGCAGCCGACCACCCAGGAGTCGATGTTCAACTACGTGCGGCTCAGCGACGGCGGCAAGATGCGTTACCCGGGCCCATTGAGCGAGGTGCAGGCGATTTCCGAGCTGGCGCTGCGCGTCGTTGACGAGTCGCCGGTCGACTTCCAGGCCCTGCGCAAGCACGGCAACATCCGCGCCGCCATCGCCGGCGTCATCCCCGGTTATGCACAGGTCGGCGAGATCGACGCCACGAAGACTGAGTTCCACGTCGCCGGCCGGACGTTCCCCGATGCCGTTTTCGGGACACCTAACGGCCGCGCGCGGTTCAGCATTCTCCCGCTGCCCGAACCGCCCACAGATGGTCACCTGCGGCTGATGACGGTGCGCTCGGAGGGCCAGTTCAACACGGTGGTCTACGAGGACGAGGACATCTATCGCGGGCAGGAGCGGCGGGACGTAATCCTGCTCAACGCGGCGGACCTCGAATGGCTTGGACTGGAGCCCGATCAACCGGTGGTCGTTACCTCCGCGTCCGGGCAGCTCGGTCCGGTGCTCGCCCGGCCCTTCGACATTCGCGCCGGCAACGCCCTGATGTACTACCCCGAGGCCAATGCCCTGGTGTCCAGCGAGGTTGACCCGAAGTCGGGGACGCCGGCCTTCAAGTCGACCCTGGTCACCGTCGAGGCGGCGAAGCCGGAGGTTGCGGCTACCGCCCCGGCTCTCGCCGGCGTCCCGTGAAGAGGCTGGTCGCCTTCTCCGGGCCCTCCGGCGCGGGTAAGACGACGCTGATCGAGCGCCTGATCCCGATCTGGGTGGCGAAGGGGCGCCGGGTCGGGGTGGTCAAGCATGACCCGCATGGCCACGCCTCCCTCGACACGCCGGGCAAGGACTCATGGCGCTTTCGTGAGGCGGGGGCCGCAGCGGTGCAGGTGCTCGGGCCCGAGACGACAACGACGGTGTCCCGCTCGGGTGGCGAGGATCTGGACAGGGCCACGTCGCCGGAGCTGCGGGCCTGCGACCTGCTCATCGTGGAGGGCTTCAAGTCCGGGCCGCTGACGCGGATCGAGGTTGTGGGGGAGGGAGATTCCCCGCTCCTGGCGCTGGGGACAATCGCGGTCGTCGGACCCGAGCCACAGCCCTGCCGGCTGCCCTTCTTCCTGCGCGATGACGTGGAGCAGATCGCCACCTTCGTGACCAATTTCCTGAAGGGCCTCAGCACGCCGGTCGCCGTGCTGGCCGGGGGGATGAGCCGGCGCATGGGACGGGACAAGGCAACGGCAACCCTGCCGAGCGGGCAGACACTGCTGGAGCGGGCGATCGGTGTGGGCCGGGAGGTCGCAGCCGACGTCGTGGTCGTCTCGCGCTGGCCAGAGCTGCATCGGCAGATTGCCGAATCCTCGGGCGCCGGCTTCCTCGAGGATGATTCGCCGGAGGCGCACCCGGGATGGGGGATCGTCGCCGCGTTGCGCGACAGCGGGCGCGGCGTCATTGCCATCCCCTGCGACATCCCGGGACTGCGGCCGGAGGTCCTGCGCCGGCTGGAGGCAGAGGCTGACGCGTCGGGCGCGGATTTTGTCTGCTTCGCCATCGAAGGCCGCTTGCACCCGCTACCTGGGTGCTTCGGCCCAGGATCGCTGGAGCCGCTTGAGGGAATTGCCCGCGAGGGCCGGCCGCTTTACGACCTTGCAGCGGAGGTAGACACAGTCGTTTTGAGCCAGAAGCAGGCGGCGTCGATGGATCCTACGCTGGCTTCCTTCCAGTCGCTCAATACGCCAGAGGAGTTGGCTGCCTATGGCCAGCTCTAGGCGGCCCCTCCCTCTCCTTAGCAAGGAGAGGGCCGGGCGAGTGGCGGTTACACGGGCATTTTGGGGCTGGGGGCCGGCAGGACAGTGTCGCTAAGGTCCGGTCGCTCGCGCTGCGTCAGGAGCTCTTCAACCGGGTAAGTATTAATAATCTGTTCGGCCCCGATGCCGGCCTCCTCGGCGATCAGCACCCCGTAGCCCTGCCAGTCCAGTTGGCCGACCGCGTGGGAGTCGGTGTCGATTGAAAACCGGCAGCCCAGGGCGGATGCGGTGACCACGTGGTGCGGTTGGAGGTCAAGGCGGGCGGGGCTGCAATTGATCTCAAGCGCCACGCCGAACCTCGCCGCCGCGGCGAAGACCAGCTCGTGGTCGTAGTTGCTGCGCACCACCCCGCTCATCCGCCCCGTCGGGTGGCCAAGGATGTCGAGGTAGGGATTCTGCATGACCTCGATCAGCCGCGGCGTCATCTCCTCCGGCGGTATGCGCAGCTTGTTGTGCACCGAGCCAACGACTATGTCCAGCCGCCGCAGGTAGTCCTCGGGCCAGTCGAGTGAGCCATCAAGGAGGATGTCGGTCTCGCTGCCGGTCAGGATGCGGATGCGGTCGCCGACCTGGCGCTGCACGTCCTCGACCAGCTTGAACTGCTCCTCGAGCCGCTCGATGCTCAGCCCGCGGGCGATCTTGAGGCTGGGCGAGTGGTCGGTAATAGCGACGTACTGGTGGCCCTGAGCGATGGCGCCCTCGACCATTTCCAGCATCGTGGCGCCGCCGTCGCTCCAGTTGGTGTGGACGTGCAGGTCGCCTTTGAGGGCCATGCGCAGGGAGCTATCGGCCTGCTCGCCCAGCTCATCTTCGAGCTTCAGGCGGTAGGTGCTCTGGCCGTCCTTGAGGGCTTCGAGGACGACAGCCTCTATCTTCTCGCCGACCCCGCGCAGCGAGCGCAGCTGGTTGGTCCGCGCAAGGCCCTCGATGTCGACGACGGCCAGGGCGGCCACGGCACGGCGAAAAGCCTCAACGCGGTAGGAGGGGGCGAGCTTGCGCTCGAGGAGGTGGGCGATGCGCCTGAGCTCCTCAATGACACGCGTGTTGGCCTCGGGGTTCACGCTTTCAGGCTAGGTGTCCCGCGGGCTGGCTCCATGGCGCGGCTTCGACAAGCGAAAGCGCCCTCCAGTCGAGGGCGCTTTCGGTCCTGGGGCCTCTCCCCTAAAGGATGATCAGGACGAGGATGACGATCAGGACGATGACCAGCACTGTGCTGAGGCCGCCGCCAAACACGCGGCTGCGACCCTTCTCGTCCGTTAATAGCTGCTTGATGAGCTCCAACATGGTGTGTCCTCCTTGCTCAAGCGTGGCGGACGAGCGGCCTGAATAGCCTCAAACAAGCGGGCGCCACATGACAAAGGCGTGTCAAATCGCCGGGCCGGGCCCAGTTATAATTCCGAAGCTATGCGCGACCCATTCGAAGTCCTCGGTCTGCCGTCAAGCGCGACGCGCGACGAGGTCCGCGCCCGCTACCGCGAGCTGGCGCGCCAGCACCACCCGGACGCCGGCGGTGGCACGGAGCGCATGGCCGAGATCAACAGCGCCTACGACCTGCTGGCGCGAGACCTTGAGGGCTGTCGCCGCCGCCGCGTCGAGGTGAAAGCGAAGGCGAGGACAGCGAACGAACCCTCGCCGAGCCGTGCGCGGACGCGGACCCAGACGACGAGTCGACCGCGGCCAAGATCAACGCCGGCGCCGACGAAGCAGGAGGGCCGCACCATCCAATGGAAGGATTGGCTGGCCAGGGCACGGACGGTCGCCTCGGGCAAGCACGAACGTCCGGCCGCCTCGGCGAAGCCGGCGGCGATCAAGCTCGAAATCAGCCCATCGATCCTGGCTCTCTGCCGCTTCCATGGACCGCAGACCTTGAAGGTCTCAGGAGCGGACGCGGAGGGTGCTCGATTGGTTTTTCCGACGACGCACATGGATGTGACGCGCGGGCCCGGCCTGCCCGGCGAGCAGCGCTTCAGCGTCCGCCTCAAGGGGAGTCTCCCGGGGCCCGAGGGCAGCGTTTTCGTTGTCGTGCGGGCGCCCGATGGGGGCTCCCGCCGGATCCCCGTTTACGAGTTCAGCTGCCCGTCGAACGAGGGCAGTTGCGCCTTTGCCTCCTAAATCGTCGGAAGACAAAGACGGCGAACGGATTCAGAAGGTGCTTGCTCGCGCCGGCGTCGCTTCACGCCGGGCCGTGGAAGAAATGATCCGGCAGGGGCGGATAACGGTTAACGGGGCCCCTGCAACGATCGGCATGACTGTGGCGGCCAAGAACCGCGTGGAGGTCGATGGTGCCGCCCTCTCGCTCAAGGCCGAGAGGAAGCGCTATGTGCTCCTCTACAAGCCACGCGGCGTCGTCTCCACGCTCAGCGATCCCGAGGGTCGGCCGACGATCAAGCAGCTACTGGCGGGAGTTAACGAGCGCGTCTATCCCGTCGGGCGGCTCGACTTCGACTCGGAGGGCCTGATCGTCTGCACGAACGATGGCGACCTGGCTGAGTCGCTCCTCCATCCCCGTCACGGCGTATGGAAGACCTATGTCGTCGAGGTCGCTGGGGGAATCGACCCTGAGGTACTGCGCGAGCTAAGCGAGGGGGTCGAGCTGGAGGGCAAGAAGACGATCCCGGCGGTCTTCAGGATCATCGCCGGCGGCGCAGGGACTACCCTGCTTGAGGTGAAGCTGCGCGAAGGCCGCAAGCAACAGATACGGCGAATGCTCGCGCTCTTCGACCTGGACGTGGTGCGCCTGCGGCGGGTGGCCGTGGGCCCCCTCTCCGACCCCGACCTGCAGCCGGGATGCTGGCGCGACCTCAAGAACCGTGAGATCCAGGCCTTGCGTCGCGCAGCCACCGTGGCGGCGCCGGCGTGAAGTTCAAGATCCTGGTCCTGCCGGGCGACGGCATCGGGCCCGAGGTGATGGCCGAGGCGCGGCGCGTGCTCGATGCGGTAGGCAAGCGCTTCGGCCACGAGTTCGTCCAGACCGAAGGTCTGGTCGGGGGCATCGCCATCGACGAGACGGGCAATCCCCTGCCGCCCCAGACCCTGGACTTGGCCAAACGGGCCGATGCCGTTCTCCTGGCGGCCGTGGGCGGCCCGAAATGGGACAACCCCCAGGCGAAGGTCAGGCCCGAGCAAGGGCTCCTCGGCCTCCGCAAGGCGCTCAAGCTGTTCGCCAACGTCCGCCCCGTGCGCACGACGGAATCGCTGCTTGACTCCAGCTCGATCAAGGCCTCGGTCTTACGCGGTGTTGACCTCGTGGTCATCCGCGAGCTTACCGGCGGCCTCTATTTCGGCCGCCCGCAACGACGCTGGACCAACTCCCGAGGCCGGCAAGCGGTGGACACGCTGCGCTATAGCGAACGCGAGATCGCGCGCATTCTGCGTTTTGGCTTCGAGCTGGCGCGGATCCGGCGGCGCAAGCTGACCAGCGTCGACAAGGCCAACATCCTCGACTCCAGCCGGCTCTGGCGTGAGATCGCCACCGAGATGAGCGCTGAGTACCCCGACGTCACTACCGAGCACCTGCTGGTCGACGCATGCGCCATGCATCTGATAAGGCGGCCCGCTGACTTCGATGTGATCGTCACGGAGAACATGTTCGGCGACATCCTGACCGACGAGGCCTCGATGCTCGCCGGCTCGCTGGGCATGCTGCCCTCGGCCAGCGTCGGCCGGCTGCGCCGCGACGGCACCGGCGTCGGGCTCTACGAGCCGATCCACGGCAGCGCCCCCGACATCGCCGGACAGGGCAAGGCCAACCCGATAGGCATGATCCTTTCGCTGGCGATGATGCTGCGTCTGTCTTGCGGTCTTGAGGTTGAGGCCACGGCGGTCGAGGGGGCGGTAGCGGCCGTGCTGGACGCGGGTCGGCGGACGCCGGACCTGGCTGCCAGCGGCGAGCCGGCGGTTGGAACCCCCGAGATGGGAAAGCTAATCGTTGAAGCCATGGGGAGCGCGCATCGTTGACCATATGAGAGCTCGCTCCTTTTCCCCTTCCCCCCTGGCAAGCGGAGGGGGCCAGGGGAAGAGTTGCGGATTTCCCCCTCCCCTTGGCAAGGGGAGGTCTCCATAGGCGACTCGTCCGAGGGGCCAGGGGGAGAGGTTGGCGGGCAAGAAGGCATATAGGATTACCGAAGGACGACAACCGCAGCGCGAGAGGGGCGGCGTGAATGGCTTCTGAGATGATCTTCTGCATCGAGTGCGGCGCCCGCCTTCCGGCGGCGGCCAAGTTCTGCAACGTCTGCGGGACGCGCGTGATCGTCGCCGAGAGCGAAAGCCCGACTACGGAATCCGCCTGGTCGCCGCCCAGCGCCGAGAACGAAGCCCCGGATATGGAGTCCGCGTGGTCGCCGCCTAGCGCCGAGACGGAAGCCCCGGCTATGGAGTCCGCGTGGTCGCCGCCTGGCACCGAGACCGAAGCCCCCGCTGAGCCGCCCAGTTGGTCGCCGGTGGGCGCCCAACAAACTACCGAAATCTCGCCGGCGGCCAGCCACGATACGGCGCCAATAACGTCGTGGGGGCCGCCCGAGTCCGAAACCGCCGAGCCTCCCGAGGCATTCCCGGAGCCGTTGGTAACGGCAGAGCCAGCCCTTGATCCCGAGGCCGAGCAGAGGAGGGTGTGGGTGGACGATATCCAGCCCGCGAAGTCGTGGCAGGAGCAGACGCAGGTGTCGCCGGCAACTGCCGACTTCACGGCGGAGACGCAAGTTCCTGGTTATCCAGCCGCGCCAACTTCGTCGGGGGAGATGGTCGAGACGCGCCACTACGACACCAAAGAGGAGATCCGGCGGGAAGATCTCGGCCCTATGCCGGTCGAGGAGGACATTCACACCACGCGCCCAATCGCGCCCGCCTACTACGACGACGACGCGGGCGGATTCTCGCTGCGGCCGGGCATGCTGATGGCTGCCATTGGCTTCGCCGTGACGATCGCCGGCGTCTTCTTCGCCTGGGTATCGATCGAGGAGACCGAGGTCAAGGCGCTGGACGAGACGATCCAGGCCGAGATTCGGGGCGAGTCGGTGGAGGGCACGTTCCCCTTCCAGGTCCAGGACGCCCTCGACAGCACAACCCGCGTCGACGCCTTCCTGGTCATCGCCATCGCCGGCGCCGGGCTGTTCTTCCTCCTGGTCGAGTACTTCATCCTGCGCCGGCTGGCCGTTGGGCGGATCTTCGCGGCGCTGGGCGGGCTGGCTGTGGGCGCCTTAGGCGTGGTGGAGCTGCTCTACGTGCGCGACGCCGTGCCCGAGGACATCTCGTTCAGCTACGAGCCGGGCCTCTTCATGGTCATCTTCGGCGGCGCCACCGCCATCGTCGGCTCGCTGATCCCCGTGGGCTCGCCGGAGGAGGAGTAGCCAGTTTCGCTGTAGGGGCGCATCGCCATACGACCTCTCAGCCCTTAGCCCTCGCTAATCCACAAAGGCCGCAATCCCCAGCCCGACGCCGAGGAAAAACGCTCCGGCTATGATTAGCCAGGTCGCTTGACGGGCACCTTCTGGCGTGAAAGCTTCACGTCCGAACGGACCCCAGCGCATGAAATCGTGCTCAAAATGCTGGTATATTGCACGACGGACTACCACGCCGAACGCTGCGATGAACAGGAAACAAAGTGCTGCAGCGACATACCCCCCGCTCACCAGATCCCTACGATCGCGCCACAAACCGCCGACGCCCCAGGCGTCATGAGTCCTATCTCCCCGAAGTTGCCTCCGCGGCGATGATAGCTTCCGTGGGAAAGCGGGCCGTCGAGACCATAAATCTCCCACGCATCTGGCCCCGGATCCCTAGCGCATACGATGTTCGCCGCTGTCCGAGCGGATGCCTTCAGATGGCGACAAGCCACAGCCATGCGTCGTAAACACCCACGGACATCCTGTTCGGCGCGTTGCGGGCAGCGCCCGTGACCCCTAACACGAAGGCGAAGATCGCAAAACCCAAGAAGCCGATGAGCACAAGCCAGAACAGTGCGCGCGCGGCTCTCGGGGAAGACGGCGGCGTATTCCAAAAGGGACCGAAATGCGAACCGCGCTCGAAGCTTCTTACGACGTTTCGTCGCCCCAGATAGGTGAATATCGCAGCGGCGAGGCAAAAGAAGCCGAAAAAGAGCCAGAGCGGATCCACCCCTTAGTAGACCCCGCCAACGCTTGGGAAGATGTAGCCACAAGACAACCCGCCCCCTGGGGGCCCGATACCGATTTCCCCGAACGGGTTCGCGCCCTCTTTGTCATCGAGCTGACCCGCCCCGACCTGCGCGAACAGACCGCGAGAACCAAATTGACCTGCGCAGAAGCGCCCTTCGCTTATCGATTGATCAGGGGCAATTGACACCGAAGTGCCCTTGCTTCCTAGGCCCAGCGCAGTGTAAGGATGAACAGACCCGTCCGATAGGGATATTCGAACGCCGATGATTAGCACGACATTCGGCGCCAGCGGAATCGAATACGAGATATCGACATAGCTGTCTGCCAATACGCCCACTACGCTGTCCGCTCCGTCTTCCACCGGATCGGTCACGCAATCGAGGTTGTTTCCAATGCACTCACCGAGGTCCTCTGCGCAGTCCACCGGATCCAACACCCCGCATAAGCCGGACGGATCAACGAACCGTGTGGGGTTATTCACAACGTATGGATAGGGCGTCTGCGTCAGCGGTTCCATCGGCGAACCGCGCCAGGGATCCCTCTCAATGAACCGACCGCTCGCCGGGTCGTAGTGCCGCGCCCGCAAGTAGTGGAGCCCAGTTGCGCTGTCGCTCTGCTCCCCGGTGAACCGCCAGTAGTTCGTACCGGGGTTCGTGCTCCGCAACCCGCCGAAAACATCGTACTGGTAGTGGTAGTCTGTCGGGACTATGGCTGTGCCCGCGTTGTTAAGCACTTCGCTGGTCGAGCCTAACCCGTCGTAGAAGAAGTAGTTCCGGCCGCCGCTCGTCGTCGTCAGCGAAATCCGCTGGAGGCCGTAGACGTAGCTCCTCGCTCCATCTTGGATGATCCCTGGCAGCCCGCGGTTGACATCCCAGATGTAATTGGTGGTTGTGGGCGTGACGGTCTGGCTCGTCCGCAGGCCATCACCGTTGTAGACGTTGCTGCTAGTGGTGCCGCCGACGGTGGCGCTGATCATCCGATTCTCGTGGTCGTAGGAGAACGTATCCGAGCCCCGTCCTGTGAGATTGCCGTTGTTGTCGTACGTGTAGTTGACACCGCCGGCGCTGGTCAGCTGGTCGGCGTCGTCATAGGTGTAACTGGTCGTCACACGGCCAGCTACCATCGTCTTCCTGTTCCCCACTTTGTCGTAGGTGTAGTCGACCTCGCTGCTGTCGCGGTAGATCACTTCGACCAGCCGGTAAAGGTTGTCGTATTGGTAGAGCTCGTTGACTCCGTTCTTGTCCTTGATCCAGCGGGCGTTGCCAACGGCATCCCGCGTGTAGTCAAAACTGGACACGACGTTGGCTGGCGTGGCCGAGTCAAGATTGGTCAACTTATCGAGCCACCCGGCGCCGTCGTAGGTGTAGGTCGTCTTCGCGTCGTTCGGCAGTTCTGTTTGCGTCAACCGCCCAACCTCGTCGTACGTGTATTCCGTCACCTTGCTCAGCCAGTCAGTCACGCTGGTCAGGTTGCCAGCCGGATCGTAGGAATAATCGACAGTCTTGTTGTCTGGATAACAACCATCGATCTTCGGCGTATCAAGGATGCGGCAATGCTTGCGCCGGCGGCGATTCCATCCAGCGACCGTTTCTGTCGCTTCTCGCCGTTGAAGGATTAGTACATCTGTTCTAGGATAGATGTCCATGCTTGCTCCCCGTCACGCCGAACCCCGCGCTGCGACCACTGCCTCAGCTTCGTCGCGGGCTGGAGCGGTTATGCGCCGCAACCCGCCCGCTGGCGGCCCTAAACGGAGCCTCGAGGTTCAAAGGGTTCGATTGGTTCAATTGGTTCAATTGGTTCAATTCCCGTCCATCCGTTCCCCCTCTCTGCCTGCGGAGATCGAAGATTCGCCTTGGAGAAGGGGGCTAGGGGGTGAGGCGGGGCGGGGCGGCGGGGCGCCTTACCTCCGGCACCTTAACCAACGCCTCGACCCTTCAAAAGACCGAAAACAAAAACCGCGCGCAGCTAAGCCCGAATAAGCGCGAATAACAGCCAATAAGCCCCGATAGCGACGGATAACGCCAAATAAGGCGATCCGCCCGGACCAACTAAGGCCAAATAGCGCCGATTAAGGCCAATTAAGGAGGTTTAGTGCGTAAGAAATCAACAGTTGTTACGGCTTCACGGATGAGCGAAGGCGAGGCTTGCGGCGCGTCGCCATTGGCGATATCGCCTGACCCTGGCTCTCCCTACAATCAACTCCGTGTCTGAGCTGCCCCTCGACGGGATAACTGTCCTCGAGCTGGGCGAGGGTGTCAGCGCCGCTTTCTGCTGCAAGCTCCTGCGCGACTACGGCGCCGACGTGATCAAGGTCGAGAAGCCGGGCAGCGGCGACAAGACCCGGCGCATGGGCCCCTTCCCGGGCGATGAGCCCCACCCCGAGAAGAGCGCCCTCTTCCTCTATCTCAACGCCGGCAAGCGCAGCATCACCTTGGACATCGAGTCCGACGATGGCAAGAACGTCATTCGCCGGCTGGTCCTCGAGGCCGAGGCAATCGTCGAGAACTTCCCGCCGGGCTACCTAGCCGCCATCGACCTGCCCTTCGCCGATCTACGCCGTCGCAAGCCGCGGCTCCTGATGACCTCGATCACGCCCTTCGGCCAGACGGGGCCTTACTCCTCCTACAAGGCGAACAACCTGGTCTCGTTTGCCTCCGGCGGCGAGATGTTCATGACGGGGGATCCTGACCGCGAGCCCCTGCTCATCGCCGGGCAGCAGGCCGATTACCAGGCAGGGCTCCACGCCTTTGCCGCCAGCTGCGTCGGCATCTACGGCTGCAACCACCAGGAAGTCGGGCAGTGGATCGACATCTCGGCCCAGGAGTGCCAGGCAACCATGCTGGAGTTCGCCCTGCCCTGGCACATGTACCTCGGGCTGGGCCAGGGGGCCCGCCGCGGCAACCAGACTAACGCCCTGATGGGGGTCTTCCCGGCCGCCGACGGCCACATCGGCATCCACGTCATGCAGCCGCAATGGCCGCGCTTCACCGAGCTGGCCGGGCCGGAGCTGCGCGAGGACGAGCGCTTCAAGGACATGCAGTCGCGGCTGGTTAACAACGACGAGCTGCTGGCCATGGTTTTCGCCTGGGCGGCCACGCAGAACCGCACCGAGCTCTACCACGAGGCGCAGAGGCGAAAGATCCCCGTGGCCTTCATCCACACCCTCGACGATCTGCTGGCCTCCGAGCACCTCAACGCCCGCGACTTCTTCCAGGCCGTGGATCACCCCGAGGCTGGCCGAGCACTTCACCCGCTACCGGGCATCCGCTTCGAGGATGCCCCGGTGGAGTACGGGCCGGCGCCGCTCCTCGGCGAGCACACCGAGCAAGTCCTCAGCGACATCGGCGTCAGCGGCCAGGAGATGGCTGCGATGCGGGATCGGGGTGTGATATAGACCGCCTGCCGCTTTCGGGACACCGCATCGTCGACCTGTCGATGGTCTGGGCGGGCCCCTACGCCACCCGCCAGCTGGCCGATATGGGCGCAGAGGTCATCAAGGTTGAGGCCGTGGACAACTGGGACCTGTTGCGCTCGCTCCATCAGCTTCCCCCCGGCACGGAGCGGCCCTACAACCGCTCCTCCTACTTCAACCACAACAACCGCAACAAGCTGGGCTGCACGATCAACCTCGCCGACCCGCGCGGGCGCGACCTTCTCCTTAAGCTCGCGGCAATCTCGGACGCCGTGGTCGAGAACTATCGCGCGGCTGTGCTGGACAAGCTTGGGTTGGGCTATGAGGAGTTGTGCAAGGCGCGGGCCGACATCATCCTGGTCTCCATGCCGGGCTACGGGAAGAGCGGCCCGGAAAAGGACTACGTCGCCTACGGGACAAACGTCGAACAGCTCGCCGGTCTCGTCTCGCTCACCGGCTACCCCGACGGTGGCCCGCAGAAGAGCGGCATCTCCTACGGCGACCCTGTGGCCGGGCTGCACGCGGCGGCGGCCGTCGCCATGGCCCTGCACCGCAGGCGCATGACGGGGCTCGGGGCGCGCATCGAGGTGCCGCAGCGGGAGGCGCTCGTCTCCGTCATTGGCGAGTACGTGGTAGGCCACAGCCTTGGGGCCCCAATCCAGACGCAGCTGGGCAACGCCAGCGCAGTCTACGCCCCGCACGGCGTCTATCCGTGCAGCGGCGAGGACCAATGGATCGCCATCGCGGCCGAGGACGACGACGCTTTCCACGCGCTGGCCACGGCGATAGAGCGGCCGGAGCTCGCTATGGATGAGAGGTTCGCCACCAACAAGGACCGCCTGCGCAACCGCGATGCCCTCGATGTCCTGATCGGCCAATGGACGGAGTCGCGCAACCGCGACGAGCTCTTCCACTCACTCCAGGCGTCAGGCGTCACGGCGGGGCCCGTGCTCAGCGTGGCCGACCTGCCGGCCGACCCGCACCTGCGCGACCGCGGGTTCTTCGAGCGCGTCAGCCAGGTCGAGGCCGGCGAGTGGGAGATGGATGGCGTGCCCTGGAAGCTGTCGCGTACGCCGGCACACATCAGGCTACCCGCGCCGAATTTCGGCCAGCACAACTCCTATGTATTTGGGGAGCTATTGGGGCTGGACGAAGGGGAGATGGAGTCCCTCCGCGCCGGCGGGGTCATCGGCGAGGAGCCAAATTTCAGCCAGAATCAGTAGCATGTCCGCCCCCGACGTTCGTTGGAAGACACACGCGGCATGCATCATTTGTAGGGGAGGGTTGCAGATGCTTTCGCCACAGAACTTTCGAAATCCAGCGCCGCAACCCTCCCCGGTATTGGTGGTCGTGGCCACTTCGGCTTCTTTCGAATCCTCCGATCTTCAACTCCAAGGGGCCTCGGTGAAAGGCACGAGAGGACGGCTGCAAGACGCCACTAACCCGACGTCAGGCGGGGCATTGAATCCGGACAACGCAGATTCGTCTTGGATGCCACGGGTGGGGCAGGTTGTGACGGGGACTCGTGGGACCTCGGCGGGTAACCCCGGCAACCAGCCCCTACAAAATTCAATCGCGGCGATCCGTGGCCGGATGCAGAACCGCTCAGGCGGCGGGGGCGGTACCGGAGGCTTCGGCGCGGGGGCGGATGCGGTAGGTGCAGGAGCGGTCGCCGCGCAGGAGGCTGGTTATCAGCTTAACGTCCCCGCCGCTGAGGCGGCTGACGAAGTCGACGTGCAGGACACACACAGCGCTGTTATGACGGGCGACGCTGTCGTAGGGGCAGGTGTATTCACGGATCAGGAGGTCGTCGCCGCTCGGCTCGACGTCGGCCAGGCAGCCCTGCTCGCGCAGAATGGCGGCAGTCTCGTCCGCCCGCTCCTCCAGCGTCTTGCCCTCGACGCGGTCCATGAGCGGGGCCGCCAGCTTGCCAGAAACCCTCTTGAGCAGCGACTGGAGGCCCTCGCCGCCTGTCATGGCGCGAGTCTCGTCGAGCAGGGAGATCGCCAGCTGGTCATAGTTCTTGGGAAAGAGGCTCTCGGCCCGAGGCGTCAGGCCATAGACGAGGGCAGGCCGCCCAACGCGGCCCCGCTCCTCGTGCGCGCGTAGCAGGCCGTCGCGCTCCAGGACCGTAAGGTGCTGGCGGATACCAGTCGAGGTCAAGGCCAGAGCCTGGCCGAGCTCTTTTACGGTCGCGCGGCCATGCCGGTGAAGGTGGTCGAGAATCCCCTGGCGGGTTGATTGCAAAGAGTGCCCCCCGAATTAGCAAAGTAAGCCTAGCAAAAACCGTCTTTTTTCTCCTTATGTTCTTCGGGCGTTCTAGCGGCCCGGCTTCCAGACGGGGTTCTCCAACAGCACCATCGCGGTAAATGCCGGCTCCGTGGAAATCGGGATGGGGCGGGCAGGTGTCTTGGGACGGTGCTGATTCAACGGTTGGATTGCCTACGACACTTGCCCCTACAAGGGGTTGGGCACGCAGGCTCGCTACCTCGCGTTGTGATGAGGAATGTGGGTGCCAATGCAGGGCGCCGGTTTCGTCGCTGGAGATAGAATTGCTACCCGGCCAACTTTGGTTTCCCGCCATCCAAATGGGAACATTAACTCTCAAACGCTGGCCTGGGGGCCTCGTGCCGCTAGCGAGTGGAGAGCAGCGACGGGTGCGGTTGCGCTGGCTGTCCTCAGCGGCCTCGGTGTCATCGCCGTCTGGCACCTGATCGCGATTTCGCTGTTGATGGGTGTGGCCTGGTCCTTCGACCTGCCGACGAGGCAGGCGCTCGTGCGTGACCTGGTGCCGCAGGAGGACCTGACGAACGCCGTCGCGCTGATGTCGACGGCGATCCAGGCGACCCGCATTGTAGGCCCGGCGATCGGCGGGCTGCTCATCGCGACGGCCGGAGTCTCGGCCTGCTTTTACATCACGGCGGCCTGCCACGTGGCGCTCGCCGCTACGGTTTCCGCCATCTCGATACCGCCGCACGCGACGCCCGCGGAGGGGCGGGCCGGGGTCTGGAGCGACATGATCGGCGGCTTCCGCTGGGTACTGAGAAGCGAGATGGTGCTGCCGCTGATGCTGCTGGCGCTCATCCCCAACATGCTGACAGGGCCGCTGCAGGCGCTAATGCCGATCTTCGCCCGCGACGTCTTGAACGGTGATGCCTCGACACTGGGTTGGATGCTGGCTGCATCAGGCTTCGGCGCAGTCTTTGGATCGCTCAGCGTGGCCTACCTGTCCGGCCATAGCCGCAAGGGTGACATCGCCGTGGCGAGTGCGGTTGGCTCGGGAATATTGGTTGTCTTGTTCGCTGCTTCGCGCGACATCCCGCTCTCACTCGGGCTCCTGGTTTTGATGGGCGCCTGTGGGGCGATGTATGGGACGATGACGAACGCCCTGGTGCAGACGCTGACCCCGCGTCACCTGCAAGGACGCGTCATCAGCACTTACATGATGACGTGGAACCTGACGCCGATCGGGGCACTGGCGATCGGCGGGCTGGCGGACGCGGCGGGCACACCCACGGCAGTGGCGTTCGGCGGCGCCGCCTCGATCCTCGGCGTGCTCTTGCTGGCGGCGATCAGGCCGGCGCTGCGGCGGGTATAGAACGCCTACGCCTATGTGGGTCTCGGGCACCATTACTCCCCACCAACGCCGATCATCCTCACCCTTGCCTCGCCTTCAAAGGGGCAGGCGCGATGCTTTTCAACGCTGCTCTCTCTGATGCGGCGGGGTCGACGGCGCCCCGGCAATGACGAAAGAGATTTGAACCGAGGATCTCCTTGATTTACCTAAAAGCAACGAATGCTCCCGACGTATAATCGAGCCGATGACCGAGCTGACTCACCTTGATGAGTCCGGCGCGCCGCGAATGGTCGACGTTTCGGACAAGCCCGCGAGCCAGCGCCGGGCTACCGCCCGCGGCACCGTCCAGACGAACGCCGAGACCCTCGCGCTGGTCACCTCGGGTACGGCTGCCAAGGGCGATGTCCTCATCACGGCAAGGTTGGCGGGGATCATGGCGGCCAAACGCACCGCGGAGTTGATCCCGCTCACTCACCCACTTCCTTTGACGCTGGTTGATGTCAGCGTTGAAGCGGACGCCGACAACTCGGCCATTGTCATCGAGGCAACTGTGGCCACCAATGCCCAGACGGGCGTCGAGATGGAGGCGCTGACGGCGGTCAGCGTCGCAGCGCTCACGGTTTACGACATGCTGAAGTCTTCCGACCGCGCGATGCGCATTGGCGACATTCGCCTCCTCGCCAAGTCGGGAGGCCGCTCGGGCGACTATTTCGCCGAGGGCTATGGGCCCGAGAGCGAAGCTATCCCCCTGGCGGCGCCGGCAGGCATGGAGCCAGCCGAGGAAGAGCCAGACGGGGATGAACCTGCCGAGGAGCCCGCTGAGGAGGAGCCGGCGGCGGAAGAGGCAGCGGGGTGGAGCCCCGTGGCGAGCGACGACGAGGGCTTGCAGCCAGAGGCTGCGGCGGCCCTCGAAATGGCGGGAGAGGAGTCGCCCGCCACTGAAACGCCAGCTGACGAAGTCTCGCCGCCCACCGTTGAGTGGACGGAGGTCGCCATCGATCTGCCGAGCGAGGCCGGGTTTGACCCGGACGACGCTGGCGCCGGGCCCGGTCCACCCGCAGCCGATGTCGCGCCGGAGGCTGACGACCTGGAGGAAGCGACGACCGCCGGCATCGCTGACAGCGAAGAGGAAGAGTCTTTCGAGGCGGACGAAGAAGACTCGTGGCAGAGCGCAGCTTCCGCGCCGGAGTCGGTCTACGACTCGCTCGAGTCACCAATCGCGGAGGGCTTGCCGACCGAGGCACCGAGCGATGAGCTAACCGTCCGCCCTTGGCCGGGCGTGATCCCAACCGTAACGGAGGCCGAACCTTCAGCGACCGAAGGCGAGCCGGCGCCGCTCTCGGCCGAGATTGGGCGCGGCTCGCTGACCCTGCAGACCGGCGCCCGCATAAGCAACCTGCTCGACGCGCTGCGCGAAACCTACCAGAAGCAGCCGGAGCTGGCGCAGTACGACCTGGTCGGCGTGGGCGCCGACAACGCCCTGCGCTCGCCGGAGCTGCAGGCTGCTGCGCCGCTAATCCCCGGCTTCTCGCCGCAGATCATCGACATCCTCGCTCAGCGCGATCACCAAATCAGCGAAGCGCTGAACGGCATCAAGGCCGGCGCCGCCCTGTCCGAGCCGGCAGCGGAGATTCCCTGGGACGCCGTGCGCAGCCTGATCAGGGCAACGGTTGCGCCGGGCATCGGGCTCTCGCGGGCGACGAAGATTCTGCATAAGAAGCGCCCGGCGCTGATCCCCGTGATTGACGAGCCGATCATGCGCTACGCGCTGAGAGTGACACCCAACCTGCCATCGGAGCCCGCCGAAGCGACGGTGCGGGTCATGGAGATCCTGAAGCAGGACCTCGACGCCAATCTATCGGCCCTACTGCGGACAACGGAGGACGTGGACGACGTCGCCCTGACCCCGTTGCGGGTTCTGGACCTGGCGATCCGCTCGCTCTAGAGGTTGGTCCAGTAGCCGCGGGTCTTCTGCTCGAGCAGCTCCCAGCCGATAGCGCCGAGGACGACACCGGCCCCTACGGCAGCGACGACGTCGCGGCCGGCCCTGAAGACACGGCGGGGGAGGGTGGCGGCCCTGGCGGCTTTCTGGGCTACCTGCGATTGCCTTTGCCAGATGCGGAGCATATTCACTTGCTCTACAAATACCAGATTGTGGCGGGCGCATAGATTATCGGCAGGTAAAGAGAGAAGTTGCGGTGCGGGTTTGCCCGCGGGCCGAGCGGACTACGCGGGTTCACCACGCGGAGTGGCGCGCGATTTGGCTATGGCCGGCGCCACCTCCCTGGAGGACGAAAGGGGATAACGGCTTGCTTCCCTACCGGGCCGGCGCGGGTGGGGCGATTATCGGTTTCACGGCGCCGTCGGTTACCAGGACGATGTAGTCCAGGGCGGCGTAGAGGGCGGGGTCGAAGCCCCTGACGGCGGTGCTGACATTTTCCTCCGCGGCGTAGAGATAGAGGGCTGGCAGGACCAGGGCCTTTTGCCCTTCGACGCCCGTGAGTTTTTCGGCGGCGGTGGCCAGGAGGCGGCGCACACGCTTGCGGACCTCGTGTTCAGGGCCGGGTGCAGCGGACGGCTGCGCCACGATTGCGAAGCCGGCAGCGCCGGCGAGGCGCTGCAGCGTCCACGAATCCTCGGCTGCTACCTCAAGTCGGTCGTCCTTTTTCATCCCCGCGATGCTTTCCGTGATCGCGGCAACGATCTGCTCCCGCTCCGCTTTGTCTTCCGGCAGGCGGGTCAGCGAGCGGGCGTCGACCGTATAGACGCCGCTGACCTGGCCGGTGAACCACGACCAGACCGGCTGGAGACCACCCAGCGCCGACACATAGGAGCCCTCGTCGTCTTGCTTGCGGACGCCCAGCGTCACCGGGACCTTTAGATCAACGCGCTTGCCGGCCTGCAGGCGGGCGGCCGCCATTTTGACGCGGAAGATGAACTCACTGCGACCCGGCTCGTCGAGCGGAAGATCCGCGCCGGGTGGCACCCAGAGAGCGTAGGAACCATTCTCCAGCGACGCCCCAAGCTGCTCCTCGACGCTGGCCTTCTTTCCTCGCCACTCATCTCCGCCTGTCTCGAATAGAGGCTCCACCATTACCGCCAGGTCGCCTGCGGGTGAGGGGACTCGATAGAGGTCCCCGGCTTGTTCATGGGGACCTGCCTCGCGGCCCTCGCGGTCGTTCAGCCAGGCTGCGAAGAGACGGAGAGAGACATCGAAGACATCCACTACATTCCCCGGAGCTCGGCCTTCGCCGCGTCGACCAGCTCGGGTTTGTGGACCAGGTCGATCCCTGTCATGGCCAGGGCCTTGCCGACCGCAATCATCGCCTCCTGGGCCTGGGGTGCGGCGGCTTCGGCCGTGAACTCGGGCGTGTGGTTCATGGCGCTGCCGCCGATGCCGAACATCGGGTGGATCGAGGGGACGAGCTGGCTGACGTTTCCCATATCGGTTGAGCCGCCGCTGATGTCGCGGGCGCGGTCGATGAAGTTGCGGCCCAGCGCCTCCGCGTTCTCGCGGTAGATACCGGCGAGCAGCTTGTTGCTGCGCACGGGGTCGCAAGAATCGTCGGCCCAGACGTAGGTGAACTCGCAGCCAGTGGCCAGGCCCCCGGCGCGGAAGCAGTTGAGCACACGCTCCTTTAGCTCCTCCAGGTAGCCGGGGTGCAGGGCGCGTACATAGAAGCGGCCGGCGGTGTGCTCGGGGACGATATTGGGGGCGGCGCCGCCTTCGGTGATGATGCCGTGGATGCGGGCGTCGCGGCGGATGTGCTGGCGCAGGGCCGCGACGGCCTGGTAGCCGATCATGAAGGCGTCCAGCGCGTTGACCCCAGCCTCCGGGGCGGCGCTGGCGTGGGCCGACTTGCCGCGGTAGTCAACGTCGAGGCGCGCCACGCCGAACATCGTCGGCGTGTCGATGTCCACGGCGCTGGGATGGGCCATCAGGGCCACGTCGACGCCTTCGAGGCAACCCCCTGTAATCATCTTGACCTTGCCGCTGCCACCCTCCTCGGCCGGTGAGCCGAAGACGATGATGCGCACCGCGCTTGGGTCGAGAGCCGACTTGAGCCCCAAAGCGCCGGCAGCGCCGCAGGTGGCGATCAGGTTGTGGCCGCAGGCGTGCCCGATCTGGGGCAGGGCGTCATACTCGCAGAAGTAGGCGATGGTCAAAGGGCCCTCGCCCCACTCGGCCCGGAAGGCCGTCTCCATGCCGTAGGCCGGCTTCTCGACGCGGAAGCCCCAATCCTTGAGCAGGTCGGCAAGCCGGGCCGAGCTGCGGACCTCCTTGAAGCCGAGCTCGTTGTCCTCGTGGATGGCCAGGCTGGTTTCGACCAGCCGCTTGCGCTCGCCCTCTACGGCCGACGCCGCGCGCTTCTTAGCCTTGTCAAGGTCAACGGTCACGGACTGCCTCTTCCTCTCGTCGCCGCCCGGCCGGCGGCGCTGCAATAGACTCTAGTTCGTGGAGCCACGCCCCACCCTTACCATTACTTATTGCACGCTCTGCCGCTTCGAGGCCCGCGCGACCTGGCTGGCGCAGGAGCTTCTGCACACCTTTTCCGGCCACATTGCCGGCGTCATGATCGTCCCCGGTTCAGGCGGAGTTCTCGATATCAAACTTGACGACGAGATGATCTTCTCGCGTCACGCGGCCGGCCGCGATCCGGTGATCAAAGAGGTGCGGGACGCCCTCTATGCCCGGCTCTCGGGGCTGCCCGAGCGGCCGCACGGCCTCTGATGGAAGCGGCAGAGGTTCGCGCCCGCATCCTGGCCTCGTATCCCGAGATCGAGATCGCCACAGTCGAGCACCTGGGCGCGGGATGGGACAGCGACGCCTGGCTGGTCAACGAAGCCCTCGTCTTTCGCTTCACGCTTCAGGCTGGGGGCCACGAGCGGATCCTCAAGGAAGCGCGGCTGCTACCGGAGCTGGGGGTAGCCTTGCCGCTGGCCGTGCCGGTGCCACGATACATTGCAATCGACGAGAGCGGCGCAGTACCGAGCTTCATCGCCCACGACTTCCTGCCGGGCGCGCCTTTCTCGACCGCTGGTCTTTCCGGGGCCCAGGTTGAGCGGGCAGCGGCTGACATCGCCGGCTTTCTCAGCGCACTCCACGACTTTCCGTTAGAGCAGGCTGAGGGGTTGATTGGCGCGCGGAGGCCGGAGGATGGTCGCTACTGGCTATTGCGCGACCGCTGGCGCATCGAGATGTTCCCGATCTTCGAGGCCGAGGAGCGCGTGGCGATCGAGGACCGCTGGGACCAGTTCATGAAGGCGATGGAGATTCCGACCGACCTGCGGCTTATCCACGCGGACCTGAACCTCGATCACATCCTGATGGATGCAAGCTGGCGCGTGACCGCGGTTATCGACTGGGGCGACGCGACAGTCGGCGACATAGCGCTTGACTTCGCCGGCTTTGATCCTTCGTTCCGTCGCCGCGTGCTCGGCCTGTATCGAGGCCCGCAGGACCCGACGCTCTTGCAACGCGTCGAGTTCGACCGCTGGATTCGGCCGATGCATCAGATTCATTACGGGCTCTATGGCGGGGGCCAGCGGCACGTGGATGAAGGGATCAGGGATCTGATGGATAGCCTGGGGCTGCCCTGACTAAAAGGCGCGGCTGTCCCAGAGGGGCTCGGCGATGCTGCGCGTATGGTTCTCGAAGCGGGACATGACGAACAGCGCGTCGGAGAGGCGGTTGAGGTAGGGGATCACATAGGGGCCGACGGGCTCCTCCCGCGAGAGGGAGATGACGCGACGCTCGGCGCGCCGGCAGACCGTGCGTGCGAGGTGGAGATAGGCGGCGCCTGGGGAGCCGCCCGGGAGGATGAAGCTGGTCAGGGGCTCCAGCTTTTCGTTCCAGCCATCGATCAACGTCTCCAGGCGCTTGACGTGCCGGGCTTCGATCGTGGGGACCTGCAAGCGCTCCTTGTCGGACTGCAGGATCGCCAGGTCGGAGCCGAGGTTGAACAGCTCCTGCTGAGCAATCAGCAGAGCGGCCGTGAGCTCTTCGTTCAGGCCGGACGTGATGGCCAGGCCGACGACCGAATTGAGCTCGTCAACGGTGCCGTAGGCGTCGATGCGCAGGGAGTCCTTGGGGACGCGCTGGCCTCCGCCGAGGGCGGTGTCGCCCTTGTCGCCAGCGCGGGTATAGACGCGATTGATCCTGACCACGTTCGCAGCCAATGCTAACCGGCGGCGGATGCTGGCTCCTGCGCGTAGACCCTTCGAAGGGGCGCTTCTAGAGTGGATCTATCCCCATGACAGTATCGAGCGGTCGTAGTCTGCCCTGGCTTGTCCTGATGTTCATCTGCCTGGCTGCGGCCGTCGCGGCGGCGGCCCTGCTGGTCAGCTTTGTTTTGACGGACGACGATGACGACGTTGTCAACGCCTTGCCCATCGTCGGCGACGACGATGACGCCGCGCAATTCGTCAGGCCAGAGATCGAGTTTGTTGAGATCGAGGACGGCGACATGCTGGCGGCCGAGCCGCAGGTGATCGAAGTCCATGTGAGCCACCCCGAGGGTGTGGCCGAGGTGCGCTTCTTCGTCGAGGGCGGCACCGAGGTGCTGAACAGCCAGGTGTCCGGCAGCGACGGAGACGCCGTAACTGATACCGTCGTCCAGTTTCCTTTCATACCCGAGGAAACCGGCGAATTCGTCCTTGTCGCCGAAGCCACGGCTACCGACGGGACGGTCGCCAACCCGGCGGAAGTCAGCGTCACGATCGTCCAGCCCGAGGACGCGCCCTCCGAGATAACTCCCACGGCGACGCCCTGACTTCGGCCTGACTTCGGCCTGACTTCGGCCTGACGAACGCTCAGCGGGCTGCTAGCGCACGGCCAACCTGCCGAACATATCCACAGAGGGCTTGTGCCCATTTCTGGCTGGAGTCTTTTGTCTATGAAGAGGTGGCTGGCGGTCGCCGCGGCCCTCACTATATTCGTCGTTTCAGTCGCGGGCGCTGATGGCGCGGCCAGCGGCGTCGAGATCGAGCACATCGACACCTCGGCCTATCCGACGGTGACGATCAATGCGCCGGTACTTGATGAGGCTGGCAGCCCGGTCAGCGGGCTCGCCGCGGAGAACTTCACGATCACGCAGAACGGCCAGGCCGTGGCGGTCGATTCCGTTGAGGCGGCGATCGACAGCGACGTCGGCGCCGGAGTCGTCGTGGTTATCGATGTCAGCGGGAGCATGGAGGGCGAGGCCATGGAGGCGGCGAAGGCGGCGGCGTCTGAATTCGTCTCCGGTCTCTCCGCGGCGGACCTCGTGGCCATCGTCACCTTTTCGGACACAGTCCAGTTAGTGCAGACCTTCACCACTGACAAGGCTGCGGCCAGCGCGGTGATCGAGAATCTCGAGCCAAGCGGAGACACGGCGCTTTACGAGGCTGCCTTTCAGTCGCTTGACTTCGCCCAGCAATCGGGGCTGACGCGCCAGGCCATCGTCCTCCTCAGCGACGGCGCCAATGACGACCCTGACGGGGGTCCCGAGCCCGAGGAAGTCCTGGGCAAGGCACGAGATGTCGGTATCCCTGTCTTCGCCGTCGCGCTCGGCTCGGGCGCCGACACGACCTTTACTGAGCTGATCGCCGAAGCGAGCGGCGGGCGGGCTTTTGTCGCCGATGATCCTTCGCAGCTTCCCGGCCTCTACGACGCCGTGGCTGAACAGCTCAACAGCGAGTACATCATTCGCTACCAGGCGCCTCCGGGCGTCGGTGACCAGGAAATCACGCTCGATGTAGAAACGCCCGGCGGGCGCTTCAGCGCATCATCGACATTTGAGGTCCTCTTCTCGACATCGGGCGACGAAGGCGGGCCACAGGTCGCCCTGCCGAGTTTCGAGCCCGGGGCGATGACCGTGGAACAGCAGACGCTATCGCCTAATGTCGAAGGCGCCGGCATCAGCGAGGTCACCGTCTATGTCGACGGCGCCTCGCAGGAGTCCTTCACGGAGGCGCCGTTCAGCTACGAGCTGGACGCAGCGCGCTTCCCTCCCGGCCGCCACGCCCTGAAGTTCGAGGCGGTTGACGACCAGGGCAGGCGTGCGCGCTATGAGGTCATTGTCGAGATTCCCGAGGCCGCACCGCGGTTAATCGTCGACGGTGCTGAGGGCACCTTGCGCGCCGGCAACCAGGTGACCGTCGAGGTCCTCGCCCAGGGTAAGGATGCCGAGTACGTCAAGGTCACCCTAAACGGCGAGGATTACCAGCTCTCCGGCCCGCCATACGTGTTCGCTATACCGGCGACGCTGGCCGAGGGCCGCAACGACCTGGTGGTGTCCTCCGAGGTCGATGGCGAGGAGATCAGTGCCGAAGCCTCATTCGAATTCATCCCAGCGGCGGCCAGCGCAAGCATGATGCCCTTCGTCCTCGTGGCCGTGGGCCTGCTGATCATCGCCGTCGTTGGCTACCTGGTCTACAAGCGGCAGCGAAGGCGCGCCGCGGCAAGGCCCGAAGAATACACGCCGGGGATGCGCGAGAGCTATGAGCCCGTGGCGCCGGCCGCAGCCCCTGCGCAGCTGCCGTCGATCCACGAAGAGCAGGCCCGCGGGGCGACCGCCCGTTTGCGCGCCGTCGAGGGCCCGCTGCGCGGCAAGACCTTCTTCCTTGGCAACGGCTCGGCCGTTATCGGCACGACGGCGGACGCCACTATACAGGTCGCCCTGCCGGGCTGGAAGACAGCTCCCGAGCTGGTGCGGATCTGGGCACGGGACGACAAATACATGTTCCACCAGGTCGCCGCCGGCCTCGTTACCGTCGGCGGCCGGGAAGTGCAGTGGGCGGTGCTGGAGGGCGGAGATGAGATTCGCATCGGTGAGCACCTCTTCGTCTTCGAGGTGCCGGTGTCCTCACCGGCATATGGCGGTGCCGCGGCGCAGGGCGCGCCGGCTTCCTAGCCTCGCGCCAAGCACGCTTCCTGAGCCTGGCGGACAACAGCAACGGATCTCGGGTAGCGGCGTCTTGCAGCCGCCCTCTAGTGGCCTTCGCTTACGGATCGGATCGCAAGTGGGAGAACTCGAGGGCGTTATTGCCGGTCCCAAGGCGGGCGCGAACACCGATGCCGGGAGGTTTGCGATGTCGGCTCGAAGATCTGCGGCCGATAAACCCGGGCAACCTTCCCTATGGAAGCACGCCACACAACCCTCCCCCGGCAGGACAAACCCCGCTGCGCGGGAGGCTCGCCGCACTCGGGGCCGGGGAAAGAGTTTACAAACGGGCCTAAAGTTTCCGACGCCGCCTCCGACTATCACAACGAATGGTCGAGGGGTTGATTCAAAAGCCACCCCGGAACCTGGCAATAGCTCGGCAGAGCCCGACCCCGCAAGGGGACCACGAGGAGGTGATGGGCTGGAGAAGTTTCGAAACAGCGCAACGCGCTGAATTCCCGCCTGCTGCGGCGTCAAGACGCTCACCACATGGTGGCGGAGGCGCGGCACGTAAGAGGCAACCGGGCCACTGATGGCAGCAGCACCGGGAGCCGAAGCAAGCTCTTGAACCCATCGCATAACAAAGGAGAATCCCCAAAATGGCCAACCTTCTGTACAACATCATCAACCGCGAAAAGGGCCAGGGCCTCGTTGAGTACGCCCTGATCCTCGTCCTGATCTCGATCGCCGTCATCGCGACCATGGGTCTGTTGGGCGACGAGGTTAACACGGTCTTCACCGACGTCACGACCGCCCTAGGCGGCGCGTAAACCGTCACGAAGCAAGAGGGCGGACCTGATGCCTCGGGTCCGCCCTCTACCTCTTTCAGGAAGGGCACATATTGAAAATGCGGATCAGACGACCAGGTAGTCGGCGCGGTGAGCGCGGCCAGGCCCTGGTCGAGTTCGCCCTCGTCCTTCCCCTTCTGCTGATCATGCTTTTCGGAATTATTGATTTCGGGCGGGCCCTGCAGACCTACATCACGATCAACAACGCGTCTCGTGAGGGTGCCCGCTTCGGCTCGATCAGCCCTTCGGGCAACATCCAGCAAAAGGTCCGCACCGCGGCCGGCGATTTCGGCGACGATGTTACGATCGTCGTCAGCTTCCCCAGCGGCCAGGACTCCGGCGATTCCGTAATCGTCGACGTCGACTACGAGTACCAGATGATCACGCCGCTGGGCGCCATGCTGTCGACCTTCACAGGTGGCAGCCTCGGCACGTCGATCGGGCTTTCCAGCTCCTCAGACATGCGTCTCGAGTAGCAGCGATCCCTGAGACACCCGGAATTGGGCCGGCCCACGCCGTTTTCCCACATTAGAGCGCTTTAGAGGTAAACCCGCGCCCATCCTGTGTGGGGGCGGTTCCTTTAGGAAATCAGTTTCCCGAGTCACCGCGGCGACTGGCACCGCACAGATGCCCTCGACGATGCCCTGAAGCCAACCAAATCGGTGCCCGGCGGCGACCGTTTCCAATACTGTATTGCCCGAGTCACCTGCCGATGATCACCACAGACAACTCACTAGCCACATCCCTGGAGGAAAGCCCTATGGCAACCAGCGTCGCAGCCCCTCGTCACCGTTCCAACCGCGCCATCCTCGTGCTCGCCCTGATGTTCGGGTTGATCACGGCGGTCCTGGCCTACGTGGCGGTATCTAGCGGATCCGAAAACAGCTCGGCGACGGCGGAAACGACGCCGGTGCTGGCTACAGAATCGGTGGTCACGACGATCGTTGACATCCCGTCCCGCGAGATCATCACCGCGGACATGGTTCAGTTGCAGCAGGTCCCCATAGAAGCGCTCCAGCCGGGCGCCTTCCGCACAGTCGAGGAGGTCGTCGGCACGGTCGCCATCTACCCGGCCGTAGCCGGCCAGCAGTTACTGGCTACCAATGTATCGGAGTTCGGGGCGGAAGCTGCCCTCTCGTTCATCGTCCCCCAGGGGATGCGCGCCATCGCGGTCAACGCTACATCGGTCAAAGCAGTTGGCGGCTACATCCTGCCCGGTGACTTCGTCGACATCGTCGGCATCTTCAAATGGGCCGCGAACCCCGACTTAAACGTCACGGCAACGCTGGCCCAGAACTCGGAGGTACTTGCCGTCGAGCGCACCACAGAGCTCATCAAGTACGAGCTCGATGAGAACGGCGCTCCATTGGACCAGAGCGAGCGCGAAAACGGCGTGCCACTCGTCGGCGAAGAGAACCCTGACGCCCTCTACCTGGTCGTGGCGGTAACGCCGGCCGAGGCACAGCGGGTGTTCGCCGCCGACTTCGGCGAGGATGCGGAATTCCGCTTCCTCCTGCGCCGCACCGCCGACCACGGCATTGCATTCCTCCCCGCATTCATCCCGGTCTTCGGCCACTGTGGCGACACGCTCGACAGCACTATTTACGGCGACATCCCGGAGGGCCGGGCCGCTCTCAGCGAGGAACAGCTCTGTGAGCTGCAGCAGGAGGCGAACCTGGCAGCCGCGGCCGCTAGCTCGGAGGAAGGCGAATAGCTACATCCCATTCCCAGGCATCACCCGCCAAACGCGCTGAAAGAGTTTTTTGAGTAATGGCTAAGACACCTGCAGTTCTGATCGTGGACCAGGACACGAGCGCCCGGGCCGAAATGGCCAAGTCGCTTCGTGGCGCAGGGTTCGAGATCGCCGGCGAGGCTGCCTACGGCATGGAAGCCGTGGCGACCGCCCGCGAGGTCGCGCCCGACATCATCATGGTCCACGTCGAGGAGCCTTCCTCGCGGCCCCTGCAGACCTCGGAGGCGCTGGCCAACGCGCTGCCTTCAACGCCGCTGGCTGTCTACTCGACGCTGACGGACGCCGGCTCGGTGCGCCGAGCTATGCTCTCCGGTGCGCGCGACTACCTGGCGCTGCCCGTCCGCTCATCCGACCTCGCGAAGTCGCTCTACATCGTCCTGGAACAGGAAGAGCGCAAGCGCATGCGGCTGTCGGGCGAGATGGGAGAAGTGCAGGGGCACGCCACAACGCTGACGATCTTCGGCGCCAAGGGCGGCGTCGGCAAGACGACGATCAGTGTGAACCTGGCGAGTGCCCTCGTCCGCGAGACCGGCCAAACGGTGTGCCTGATGGACCTGGACACCAGCTTCGGCGACGTGACCACTCTGATGGACATGCCGTTCGAGCGGACGCTGGCCGACGCTATCCACAACATTGAATTCCTGAACCGCGGCAACATCCGCGAGTTCCTGACGCGCCACTCGAACGGCGTGAACGTCATGCCCGCGCCAGCCTCGCCAGCCGACTGGGCGAACATCACGCCGCACCAGGTGAAGCAGGTCATCCGCCTCCTGGCGGAGACCCACGACTACCTGGTCATTGACACCCCGGGCGCGTTCAACGAGGTGGTCGCAGCCACGCTCGAGGCCGCATCCCTGGTCCTGATGGTGACGAGTATGGACATGGCCAGCATCAAAGACACCATCGTTGCCCTCGATCTGCTGCGCAGCTGGTCGTTCCCCGAGGAGAAGCTGAAGATCGCGGTAAACCACTCGTCGCAGGCCAACGGCATCAAGCCCGAGGACCTCTCGACGGCGCTGTCGCGCGAGATCTTCTGGCAGATCCCCTACGACCGCGCGGTCACGACTTCCAATCAGATGGGCCAGCCCGTCGTGATCGCGAAGCCAGGCGCGCGCGTCTCCCAGAACGTCACCGAGCTGGCCCGGCTGCTCGCCGGTATCCGGCAGGCCGGCAACCGCGGCTTTATGCGCCGGCTGCTGCGAGTTTAGAGCCGACCAGATGAGGAACCACTAGATGACTAATTGGCAGTGGCAACAGGCAGGGCAGACACCCTCCAAATCAGGAAACGGCGCGGGCATGGGTGCCGGAATGGGCGTCGGGCGTCCGTCGCTGGCGCCAGTAGACCAGGCCCGGCCGGTAGACCGCGACAACCAGCAGCAGCGCCAGATCGAAGCGCTGCGCGACCACATCCACCGCATGTTGATCCAGGAGATCGACATCTCGAAGATGGACAACCTGCAGGACCCCGCGACGCGCAAGACGGTAGAAAACGCAACACGCTCAATCGCCATGCGCGAGGCGCCGAAGATCGCCGGACTGGCCCGCGATGAGCTCGTGGAGTCGGTACTCGACGAAGTCCTGGGGCTGGGTCCGATCGAGCCCCTGATCCGCGATGCCTCGGTCTCGGAGATCATGGTCAACGGCCCGGAGGAGATCTTCTTCGAGCGCAACGGCCGCATCGTCAAGAGCGATATCCACTTCCAGAACGACGAACACGTGCTGAGGATTATCGAGCGCATCGTGGCCCCGCTGGGCCGTCGCGTCGACGAATCCTCGCCCATGGTCGATGCCCGCCTGCGCGACGGCTCGCGCGTTAACGTGGTCATCCCCCCTGTCGCCGTTAACCATCCAACGATCTCAATCAGGAAGTTCAAGGCCGACCGCTTCAAGATCGCCGACCTGGTCGAGGCCGGCTCGATGACGCACGAGGTCGTGGTCTTCCTCGAGGCCTGCGTGAAGGCCAAGCTCAACATCATCATCTCCGGCGGTACCGGTTCGGGTAAGACGACGATGCTGAACGCCTTGTCGGCGTTCATCCCCAAGCACGAGCGCATCGTGACGATCGAGGACCCGGCCGAGGTCAAGCTGCAACAGCCGCACGTCGTGACCCTTGAGGCGCGGCCCGCATCGCTCGAAGGACGCGGTGAGATCACCGCCCGCGACCTGGTCCGGAACTCGCTGCGTATGCGGCCCGACCGGATCATCATTGGTGAGGTCCGCGGCGGCGAGGCTTTTGACATGCTGCAGGCCATGAACACCGGCCACGAGGGCTCGCTGACCACGGTCCACGCCAACTCGGCGCGCGACGCCATCGCCCGTGTCGAGAACATGGTGATGATGGCCGGCTTCGAGCTGCCGTTGAAGGTTATCCGCGAGCAGATCGCTTCGGCCATCGACCTCATAGTCCAAATCGTGCGCTTCCCGGATGGCATCAGGCGCGTCACTGCGGTAAGCGAGGTGGCCGGCCTCGAAGGGCAAACCATTACGATGCAGGACATCTTCGTCTTCAAACAGATGGGGGTCGACGAGGAGGGCCGCTCGAAGGGTATCTTCACGGCCACCGGCCTCCGCCCCAACTTCTTCCCCAAGTTCGAGGCACAGGGCATCACCCTGCCGCCGGAGATCCTTATGCCGAGGAGGCAGGTAGCGTGATTCCCCTACTGGTCGCCATGTTCGCGGCGGCGACGGTCGCCCTTCTCACGTTCGGTCTGATGGGCCGGCAGACAGCCGGGTCGGCTGCCCGAGCGCGCTTAAGCGCAATCGGCGGAAGCTATGCCGGGAATGTTCCCATCTGGATGGAGCCCGACTTGCTTCGCCCGCGGCGCAAAGCGCACCTGCCGATGCTGGAGATGCTGGTGCAGACGCGGAGCTGGGCGGCCCGGCTGGAGATGGACCTGGCGCAGGCTGCGATTCCGATGCGCGGCTCCGAATTCGTCCTGCTGCGGATCATGATGCCGGTCGTTTTCTTTGCCGGCGCAACGGTAATGGGTGCTTCGCCGATCATCGCCGGGATCTTTGCTGGGGTCGGCTACTTCGTACCGCGCTTCTGGCTTTCGTTCAAGAAAAACGGGCGCATCAACAAACTGAACCGCCAGCTGCCGGAGGCGATCCAACTGGTCGCCAGCTCGCTGAAGGCAGGGTTCGCGCTGTTGCAGGCCTTCGAGGCCGCAGCCGACCGGGCGCCGCAGCCAATGGCGGGAGAGCTAACGCGGATGATCCGCGACGTCACCCTGGGCGCCAACATGGAGGACGCGATCGTGGCCTGGGGCCAGCGCATCCCAGGACCCGACCTGGACATCGTCATCAACGCCATCCTCGTCCAGCGCACGGTCGGTGGTAATCTGGGCGAGATTCTCGACACAGTGGGCGAGACGATGCGCCAGCGCGAGCGCTTGAAGGGCGAAATCAGCGCTCTGACGGCACAGCAGCGCCTTTCGGGTATCGTCGTCGGCGTCCTGCCGATCGCGGTGGGCGGGTTCATCACCGTCGTTAACCCTGAGTACATGTCGCCGATGTTCAATGAGCCGCTGGGCAAGGTGATCCTGGTGGTCGCCGGCTTCATGGAGATCGCCAGCTTCTTCGTCATCAAGAAAATCCTGGATATCGAGATATAACATGCCTTTGCTCGTTGCCGCTTTCGCCTGCATAACCGTCACTCTCTTGCTCTTTGCTCTGCTTGGCAGACGCGAAGACACCTTCAGGCAGCGCCTGCGAGGCATGAGCACCTATGACCCCGATGACAGACGCGTCGATTACTCGATGCCCTTCCTCGAGCGCGTCCTCTACCCGCTGACCGAGGGCCTGGTGGACCGGGTGATCTCGATCTTGCCGGCGGGCATGTCCGCTCGCATCAACCGCATGCTAATCACGGCCGGCGAGCCGATGAAGTTCCGCAAGTTCATTGCCATGTGGCTCGTCGTCTTCGTCCTGTTCGGCGGGGGTGGCACGTTTGCCCTGGCGACGACAGGAGTGCTTTCTTCAGGCTTCGGCCCGCTCATCGTCCTGGGCCTGTTGGTCGTGTCGGCTTTCCTGCCCTATTCGTTCATCAACACGACCGCCAAGCGCCGCCGCAAACTGATCTTCAAGGCGCTGCCGGACTCCATGGACCTGATCACAACTTCGGTAGAGGCGGGCTTGGGACTCGACGCCGCCCTCGCCAAGGTGGCGGAGAAAAGCCAGAGCGTGCTGGCCGAGGAGCTCGGGCGGGCGCTGCGCGAGATGGCCATCGGCCGCTCGCGTCGCGAGGCCCTGCAGGAGATGGCAGAGCGGGCAGACGTCCCGGAGCTGCTGACCTTCGTTGGCGCCGTGATCCAGGCAGAGCAGATGGGCGTCTCGCTGGCCCAGGTGCTGCGCGTCCAGTCGGAGCAGCTGCGCATCCGCCGCCGCCAGAAGGCGCAGGAGCAGGCGATGCAGGCCCCGGTCAAGATGGTCTTCCCGCTGGTCTTCGGGGTCTTCCCGACACTGATGATGATCATCCTCGGACCGGCGGCGATCACGCTGATTAGCGGCAACGGCATCGGCGGCTAGTTGGCCAATTTCGCGCTGACATGCGGCGGCCGGCCGCTGGCCGGCCGAACACGCAAGGCTGACAACCTTCTCAGTCGCTTCATGGGCCTAATGGGCCGCAAAGGGTTGGATGAGGGCGAAGCTCTCTACATCGCCCCCTGTTCATCCATCCACACCTTCTTCATGCGCTTCCCCATAGACGTGGCTTTTGTCGACCGTGAGAACCGCGTGGTCAAAGTGGCCGAGGCGGTCAAGCCCTGGCGGGTGCTCATGGGGGCGAAAGGCGCGCACGCCGTGGTGGAGCTATCTGCAGGCAGCCTCGGGCGAGCAGGCGTTGCTGACGGCGACCAGTTGGAACTGCAGCCGGCCTAAGGCCAACCGCCAAGCCCACTGCCTCGCTTCTGCCCGGACACGCGTCACCAGGCAGGCCTGTGTTGTGCCGCCGAGATATTTACGGTAGGGCAGATTTCGAATTGCAACGAGGCTTGCCTTGACGACCTGAGAATCTGCCCGCAAGGTGGAGCGATGCAGTAGAAAGCCCACTGCTAAGACGAGCTCCCGATTACGAACACACGGCCGTTGGTTGAGTGACGCACCGAGGCGGATTCCGGGCTGGACATGCTCTCACCGCTGTGGTGATTCGAAATCCGCTCCTACGGCCACGCGGGCTCCGCCGGCTGAACCCCGGCGAAGTGGCGGGCGGACGCTGTCAGGCGCTGAGGCGGGTCTTGTGGGTGGCGGCGAGCTTGTAGCCCACGCCGCGCACCGTCTCGATCTGGAGGTCGCTGTTGTGGATCTTCTGGCGCACGTGCTGGACGTGGACGTCGATGGTGCGGGTTTCGCCGTAGAAGTTGTAGCCCCAGACCATCTCGAGAAGCTCCTCGCGGCTGAGGACACACTCGAAGTTCTCGGCGAGCGTCGTCAACAGCTGGAACTCTTTGGTCCGCATGTTGACGCGGCTGCCGCCGATCGTCACTTCGCGGTTTTGCTTGTCGATCTTAACGTCGCCCAGAGCGATGACAGGGCGGGAGAACGACTGCTGGGTTGGAACAAGTTCAGGCATGGACTCTGTAGGAAGTATCGGCAGAGTTCCTCGGTAATTAGATGCGGCTTAAGGAGGCCGCTCGATGGTGCGAAGCCGTTGTCGGCCGTTTGCACGCTTTGGCCACCGCACAGGGCAATCTCCCCCCGCCCGGCCGGGAGAGAGGAACAAGGGCTGAGTGTTGATCGCGGCTAGGAGGCGTGCCGGCCGAGAAAGCTCAGCATCTCGGCGATCAGTCCTTTCCCGTCCTGCTGCAGCCGGGGCACCCACGACTCGGCGCGCGGAAGCTGCTCGGCCAGGTAAGCGGCGGCCGAGGGCGCGTGGAAGGGATCATCACCAGGCGCGATGAAGACCGGGACGTCCAGGGCACGCAGCTGCTCGGGCTCGGCGCCCGGCGCCTCATGGTCGCGGGGAAAGAGATTGTCCCTCGTCCGCTCAAGAGCCTCGATGTAGGTTTCCGGTTCCAGGCTGGCCATCATCTCGGCGAAGGCCTCATCGCGGGCGATGACAGGCGCCCACGGCCCCGCCTTCACATCCGCCATCATCGAGCCCTTTTCGCGGGCAAGCTCGACGACGGCAGTCATCCCCTGCTCGCGGGCATGAGCGATGGCACTGCCAAACCAGACATCTCGGGCGTGGTCGTAGAAGGCTTCGCCGCCGATGGGCCAGTGCAAGAGCAGACCGGCCACGTTGTCTGGATATCGGACGGCGTAGGAGAACGCGGCCGAGCAGCCCATGCACCCGCCCAGGAGCCAGACTTTGCCCAAGCTTAGCTCACGGCGGACCCCATCTATTTCGTGGGCATAAAGGTCCCACGACAGGGCCTCGAAGCGGCCGCCGGACTCCCCGGATTCGCGCCGGTCATAGGCGACGACGCGGTAGCCGGCCGCGGGTAGGGCGTCGAGGGGGTCGGCCTCGGGCCAGACCCCGGCGGTACGCCACTTCTCGATGGTGGAGTCGAAGCCGCCGGGCGCGCACAGGATGATGGGCGTGCCATCGGCGGGACCGAAGACCTCGTAGTGAATCGATATGCCGTTCAGAGTCGCGTTGGCCACTGGGCGCCTCCTGCTTCCATCATCCACGCTACAGACCCGAACCGGCCGCCGCCTGCCTGATCGTGCACAATTGAGAAATCTGCCCCGTCGCCACTAGCGCAAAGGAGACTCCCTTGGTAGCAACCAGTACCAGCACCAGCATCAACACCAGCATCCAGCAGCTGATCGACCGCCAGGTCGAGAAGGGCGACCAGCTCGGCGTCCAGGTTTCGGCTTACAAGGACGGCGAGGTCATTGTCGACGCCGTCGCCGGCGAGATGGGCCCCGAGGACCCGCGCCCGGTCCAGCTCGACACCCTCTTCAACTGTTTTTCGACCACGAAGGGCGTGGCCGCCACGGCAATCCACATGCTGGCCGACCGCGGCAAACTCGACTACCAGGCGCCCGTCACCCGCTACTGGCCGGAGTTCGGCCAGAACGGCAAGGACAAGATCACCGTGGAGCAGGCGCTCAGCCACCAGGGAGGGGTGCATGCTGTACCCAGCCCGCTGACGGTCGAGTTCGTGACCGAATGGCAGAAAGGGCTCGACTGGATCGCCGGGGCCACTCCCGGCTGGGAGCCAGGGACAGCTACGGGCTACCACGCGTTGACCTACGGCTGGATCGTGGGCGCCATCGTCCAGGGGGCCGACGGCAGGCACATCAAGGACTTCATCCGCGAAGAGATCGCTCAGCCCCTGGGCGTGGAGAACGAAATGTTCTGCGGCATCCCCGACGGCGTCGAGGACAGGCTGGCTACCCTGCAGACGCTGATGGCGACGCCGGAGGAGCTGCAGGTCCCGCCCGACCACGACTTCTTCAAGGCCATGCCCCAGGAGTCGGAGGTCAACTTCGATGACATCCGGGTTCGCAAGGCCTGCCTGCCCGCCGCCAACGGCCACTTCAGCGCCCGCGCCCTGGCTCGCATGTACGGCGCCCTGGCCAACAAGGGCGAGATCGACGGCGTCCGCCTTGTCTCGTCGGAGCGCGTGAGCAACATGGGGACGATGGTTACGGATGCGCCCGACCGCGTCCTCCTCGGCCTGCCGCTGCGCAAAGGGATCGGTTTCATGCTCGGCGGGCCAATTGGACCGATGAAGTCAGTCAACGGCCCCCGCCTCAACGCCTTTGGCCATAGCGGCGCCGGCGGCTCGACGGCCTTCGCCGACCCCGACGTCGGCCTTGGCATCGCTGTGACGATCAACAAGATGCAGAACACGCTGCAGGCCGAGGGCCCAACCTTCGAGGTCTGCGAGGCGATCCGCGAAGAGCTCGGCGTCAACGGCTAACGGCTGCTTATGAGCCACGTGTGGAGGAGCAGGTAACGATGTCGACACAGGTGCGGGGATCGACCGTAACCATCCTCTTCACGGACCTTGTGAGCTCCACCGAGTTGCTACAACGCGCCGGTGACGAGCGGGCTCAGCGCATCTTCCAGGCGCACCACAGGCTGCTCACCGACACCGTCGCCCAGCACGGAGGTCACGAAGTTAAGTGGTTGGGCGACGGCCTGATGGTGGCGTTTACATCGACTGCCGACGCCGTTCGCTGCGCCATAGCCATGCAGCAGGCATCACGCCGGCCGGCGGCCGGCGAGAAGCTCGAGATCCGCGCCGGCCTCAACGTCGGCGATGCCTTCGTTGATGAAACGGACTACTTTGGCACCTCGGTCGTCGTCGCCAGACGCCTCTGCGACCGCGCGGCTGCCGGCCAGATCCTCTGCAGCAACCTTGTGACAGGACTCCTCTCGGGCCGGCAGGCCTTCACCTTCAACGAGATCGGCACTCTGGAGCTCAAGGGCATCACCGCGCTGGTGCCCGCCTCAGAGGTGGTATATGAGAGCGAGCAGCTGCTGGCGATCCTAGCCCACCCCCCGTTCGTGGGCCGCGAGGGCGAGGTCGCCCGGCTGACGGCAAGACTGCAGGAGACGCGCGCCCGGCGCGGCGGCCTCAGCATGCTGGCCGGCGAACCCGGAATCGGCAAGACGAGGACCTCGGAGGAGTTTGCCGAGAACGCGCGCAACGAGGGCTTCACTGTCCTCTGGGGCCGTTGCTACGAGGGCGAGTGGACGCCACCGTACGCTCCTTTCGCCGAAGCCATCAAGGAGTACGCCGAAGCGCAGCGCAAGGAGGACCTGCAGGCCGACCTGGGGCCGGGCGGCGGGGCCATAGCCCGGCTCGTACCCGAAATCCGGCTACGTGTCCCGGAGTTCGACGAGCCGACCGACCTGCAGCCGGATGAGGAGCGGTTCCGCCTTCTCGATGCGGTATCTCAGCTGTTGATCGCGGCCGCCGCCCGCAATCCGCTGCTCCTCGTACTCGACGACCTGCACTGGGCGGATAAGGGGACGGTGACGATGATGCGGCACATCTCGCGCTTCGCCCCGCGCAACCGCCTGCTAATGCTGGGCACCTACCGCAACGCTGACGTGGGCCGCGAGCACCCGCTGACCGAGGCCATGGGCGCGCTGCCGAGGGAGACATCCTACGAGCACATCCAGCTGAAGGGATTGAGCCGCGAGGAGATTGCCGAGCTCCTCCGCCAGATGGCCGATCGCGACGTGCCGCCGGCGCTGATCGAGGCGATCGGCGGCGAGACGAACGGCAACCCCTTCTTCATCCGAGAAGTCCTGTTGCACCTGATAGAGGAAGGCAAGATCTTCCGCCAGGACGGGCGCTGGACCTCCAACGTGGCGATCGAGGACATGGGCATCCCCGAGGGTGTGCGCCAGGTCATCGCCAGCCGCCTCGCCCGGCTTTCCGAGACCGCCAATAAGTTCCTGGCCGCGGCGGCCGCCTTCAATGGACCGTTCCCCTTCGGCGTGGTTGCCGCGGTCGGTGCCATCGACGAGATGGATGCCCTGGACGCGATCGACGAGGCCCTCGAGGCGCAGGTGCTCAAAGCTGGGTCCGAGGCGGATACCTACGAGTTTGCGCACGCCCTCTTCAGGCACACGCTCTACGGCGAGGTCAGCCCGTCACGGCAGGTCCGCCTCCACCGCCGCATCGCCGAGTCCATGGAGTCGGTCTATGGCGCGCGCGCCGACCAATATGCGCCAGAGCTGGCTTACCACTACTACAAAAGCGCAGTGCTGCCCGGCGCCGAAAAGGGCACCGGCTACGCCATCGCCGCGGCCGACCGCTCCGAGGAAGCCTATGCCTGGGACGAGACGGTCGACTTCCTGCGGATGGCGCTCGACTTGATGCCGGATGGGGACGAGCGGCGGACGGACATCCTGCCAAGGCTTGGTATAGCCCAGATTTGGACAAACCCGTTCGAGGACGCCGGCAAAACAGCGATGGAGGCGTCGCAGCTGATCGCTGCCCAGAAGGGTAACCCCGCGGCCGCGGATTACCTCGAGGAAGCGGCCAGCGCGCTGTGGATCATCGGCTGGGCGCCCTTCGCCTGGAACCTGGCCGAAAAAGGGCTTGAGCTGATCGGCGAGCGGCGCGACCTGGTCTGGGCCTCGCTCATGAGCCTGGACCTTGCGCGGCGCGATGCGCTCGACCCTGACAGCCCCGGCATCCCTCTCGACAGCCGGGAACGGGAAGACGTTGCAGCGGTGATGGCCAACTCGTCGACGGAGCGCTGGGACCGCGTCTACGACCAGGCGCCCCACCAGCTGTTGGCGCTAGCCTGGCCGTCGCGGACGACGATGCTGGCCAATGCGCCGCAGAACCCGATGCTGATGCTCCTTTGGGCCGGCGAGTACCGCCGGTCAGAGGAGATGTGGCTGCTGCGCGCTCAGGAGGCTGAGCAGACCGGACAAATCGGCGACTCAGTAATCTGCTGGGCCCAGGTGGCGCGGTCGCGCAATGCGCTGGGAGACCTGCCCGGTTCGGACGAAGCATTCGAGCGCTGCAAGGAGCTGTCGCTGCGCTTCAGCGCCGGCGCTGCGCAAATCCTCTACGTCGCCGGCGCCCGCCTCGAGATGGTCTATGCCCGTTCCGAGGGCTATGAGTTGATCACGGCCGAGTACGAGTACCTCCTACAGCCGGCCATTGAGCAGCAGTTCGCCTTCTCGGCGATCAGGGCTGCCTCGGCCGAGGTCTACGCCAGCTCAGGGCGCGAGGATGATGCCCTGCGCTGGCTCGGAACCACCATCGCAGCCATCGAGCGCGCCCCGGGCTGGACAGGAAACTACGCGCTGGTCACCGGCGCCGCGGCGCGCGCACTCTGGGAGATGAACCGCACCGACCACGCCGAAGTGATCGAGCGCAACATCCGTGAGAAGCTGGTCCCCACCGAGTTCACATATCCGATGCGGGATAGCCGGCTGGCAATGGGCTGGCTCACCGCGCTGGCCGGACGACATCAGGAGGCCTCGGCCTGGTTTGCCAAAGCTCGAGAGGCGCTGGACGGGCAGGAGGCAGCCACCCTGAGGGCGATCGTCGACTACGACGAAGCCCTGATGTACGCCCGTCGCGGCGCTCCGGGCGACGATAGCCTCGCCCTGCCGCTGCTCCAGGCGGCCCTGAAGCAGTTTAAGGAGCGAGGGATGGGGGGTTGGCAGGAGCGCGGCCGACAGCTGCTGGTGCAGCTAACTTCTTAAACCGGCGGGTGGGTCGTCGGTCGCTGTAGGGACGAGGCTTGCCTCGTCCTCCCCCCGTGAGAGCGAAAAGCCTATCTCGCTACGAAACGTCCTTGCGCTTCTGGACGATCAGCGTGGCGCTGATAAAGAGCAGCGTGAAGGCGGAGAGCACGACCCAGCGCAGCCAATGCGCCACGCGGAAGGCATCGGCGTAGGGGTTCTCGACCCCCGCCGGCACCTGCGCCTCAAAGCGCGGCCCCAGATCCGTCAGGGACCCCGCCAGCTCCAGGAACCACTTGCTGATCGTCACCTGGGCGATCAGCTTCGCCGGCGTCAGCATCTGCTCAATCGGTACCAGGGCCCCGTCAAAGATCAGCTGAGGGATGACCAGCAGCGGCACCACCGCCATCGCACGGTCGGAGTTCCCGGTTACGGCTGAAGTCAGCAGCCCCATGCTCAACCCCGCAAGTGCGGTCAGTAGCACGGCTGCCCAGAGCGCGATATAGCCGCTGGAGTCGAGATCGAGGTCCACTCGAAGGCTGAAGAGGACCAGCAGGACGGCCGCCTGGAAGACGCAGAGCACCGAGAGCACTGCCACTTTGGACAGTACGTAAGGCACGACGCCGATGTTGACGAGGCGCTCACGGGCGTAAATGCCTGACTCCTTGGAGATCTCGCGGGCGGCGTTGGTGGCGCCGAGGAAGATGGCCGATACGCCGATCATGTGCATGGAAATCATGGCGCGGCGGGCGTCGCCACCATCGCCAATGCCAAGGGTAAAGATGTCCGGATCGAAGAGGATGAGGAGGGCTCCAGCGATGGCCGGCGCCTGCACCAGGAGCAGGAACAGGTTCTGCCGGTCCCGCATCAAGACGTCGGCATAGCGACGCGTCAACCAGACCAACTGCCGCCAGAAGTCGCCGCCTGTCCGCTTGGCCGCCGTCCCCGTCATTGTCGCGGGGGCAGCGGCCGCCTCCGACTTCCCCAGCGGTTCCGCGACGTTGGCCCGGTGCGCTGCCGACCCGACGAAAGTTTCGGCCCAGCGTGCGCTGGCCTTCTCGTCGTCGAGCAGGTCGTAGACCTCGCCGAAGTGCGAAACCTTAAAATGGCGAAGGGCCTCCGTGGGTGATCCAAAGAAGACGAGCCGGCCACCGCGGGCCATCCAGGCGATCCTGTCGCACATGCCCAGGTTTTGCGTGACGTGGGTCGATACCACCACCGTGGCACCGTTCTGGGTCAGGCCCTTGAAGAGGCCCATCATGCGGCCCTCGAGGGCGGGGTCGAGGCCGGAGGTCGGCTCATCAAGGAAGAAGGCCGCCGGGCGGCTCAATAGCTCAACGGCGACGCTGACGCGCTTACGCTGCCCGCCACTGAGCGACTTGACCTGCGTCTGGCGTCGCTCGCTGAGTCCGACCGACGCCACCACCTCGTCGATGCGTTCCTTGAGCTCGGCCTCACTGGTGTCGGCGGGGAGGCGGAGGCGGGCGGCATAGTAGAGGGTGCGCTCGACGGTCAGCTCGGGGTGGATGATGTCGTCCTGGGGCACATAGCCCAGGACCGAGCGAAAGAGGCCGGGGTTGTCGTAGAGGCTGAGGCCGTTGTAATGCACCGAGCCTGTGCCCGCAGGCACGAAGCCGTTGAGGGCGTGCATCAGTGAGCTCTTGCCCGTGCCGCTGCCGCCGACGATTGCCACGAACTCGCCGGGCTGGATCGACAGGGATACGCCCTGCAAGATGGGAGCGCCGCTGCGAGCTTTGCGCGACAGGTCACGTGCGTCGATGCGTGTCCCCTCGCGGCCGACGAAACCGGTGACGTTAAGGCCTTCGAGGAAGATACGGGTGGCGCCAATCCAGATCTCGTCGCCGTCCTTGAGCACCGCCTCGTTAACACGCTGGTGGTTCACGTAAGTACCTGTCGATGAACCCTCATCGCGGATCGTCCAGGCGCCGTTCAGCCGCCGCAGTCTCGCATGGATCCCGGCAACCTGCGGATCGGGGACAACCAGATCGTTGGCGGGCAGGCGGCCAATCGTCATCTCGTCCCGCTCGGACGTCAGCGTCAGCACCGGGAAGGTGCGTTCCTCGACGCGCCGGCTGTTGCTGCGGGCCAGACGCTCGGCCAGCACGCGCCCGATCTCGACGCTGACCCTGGGGTGCCTTTGGAGGATGGACTCGAAGTTCTCGCGGCTCAGTCGCCAGAGCTGAGTCTCACCGCTGGCGACGGCCGAGGCGGTGCGCGGCGAGCCGGAGAGCAGCGCCATCTCGCCGAAGAAGTCGCCTGGCTCGAGGTAGGCGATGACGTCCTCGCGGGCGTCGCTCCCGGCGACGAGGCGCACCTGTCCTGACTCGAGGACGTAGAGGTAGTCGCCGGTATCGCCCTGGCTGAACAGGCGGTTTTCGCCGGTGCTCTGCACGGGCTCGAAGTGGGGTGCGATAGCCATGAGCTCTTCGCGCGATAGGCTGCGCAGGATCTCGGTCTGTCCGATCAGCTCGGGGTTAACTTGCAATCCGGCGCTCATGCAGTTTTCACGCCTTCCACTGTCTTCAGGGCCGGCACGAAGGCCGCAATCTCGGAAAGCGCGGCCTCAGCAGCTTCTTCGCCCGCTTTGACGAACTCCTTGGGCCGTCGGGTGAAGTCGCTGAAGCGGGAGCGGCCAACGGTTGGGGCAATCGTGACGTCGGCGGTTCCGGCCGTTTTGGCTGTCATCTCTGTCTGCATGATTTCGGTTGCCCGCCAGAGCACTTCGACGAAGCGGGGCGAGTGCCCGCCCCGCTCCTTCTCCATGGGGACCGACATACGGGCCGGGGCGTCCGGGCGCAGGCCGGGGCTGGACAGGTCTACGGCGATAACCCTATCGGCGCCGAGGTCGCGGGCGGCCTGCGTCGGCACAGGCGTTATGACCCCGCCGTCGACCAGGAATCGCCCCGAGATCTGCGTCGGCGGGAACATACCCGGGATCGACACGCTGGCCTGCACGGCCCGCCAGACCAGACCATCGCGAAGGACGACTTCGCGTCCGCTGATCAGGTCCGTGGCCACCGCGGCAAAGGGAGTGCGCAGCTCGTGAAATTGGGTAGTCGGACCGGGGCCGGAGAGCAGCTTGCGGAGGCCACCGTCGCTCCAGAGGGCGGTCAGGGGCAGCGTCCAGCGGACAATCTTGCGATCCGCGCCGGTGATCGTCTCTTCGATCTGGTCGGGGTTGAAGCCGCCGGCGAAAAGAGCGCCAACGACGGCGCCGATGCTCGAGCCGGCGATGTAGTCGATGGGTACGCCGTGGGCCAGCAGGACGCGCAGCACACCGACGTGAGCCAGCCCCTTGGCCGCGCCGGCCCCAAGGGCGAGGCCGACGGTCATGCGTCCCAGGTGGCGGGCTACGCGGTCGATGCCGGCCCTGTTGGCGCCGGGTTGGCCGACGTCCTCACGGTGGAGGGCGATAATTGGCAGCTCGAGGCGCTCTTCGAGCCTTTGCAACAGATCGGCGCTGGGGGCTGCCCCGGAGAGCAGTGTCACGCCCAGTGTTCGGTTGTCCTTCGAAGAGAGGCGTGCCAGCCAGCCAGCGGCGCCCGCCGCCTCATCCTCAGAAACCAGGGCCATAACCGAACGGGCGTTGCGCATCACGCTGTGTCGCGGCTCACCTTCGAGGCCCGGCAGAGCAAGCAGGATGTGATCATAGAACGGCGCCAGTAGCTCGAAGACGCCGAGGCACTGTTCGTCAGAGAGCGGTGTTTCACCCTGATCGCTGAGGCGGGCGGTTCGTGGGAGACGGCCGTGGCCATTCTGCGACTCGTGTTGGATGAGGAGTGAGCGCTGCTCGATCAGGGCCGCCAGACTCGGCAACTCCTCCATCCCCGAATCGCCGGCGAGCGGCTCGTTAGGAGAACGACGGCCATCCACCAGGAGCACACGCTGGCCGCTTTGCTCAGCCAGGCTAACGGCCAGTGTACAGGCAAGGCTGGCTTCCTCGGCCGCCGGGCAGGCCAGGACTAGGACGACGAGGTTCTCGGCCGAAACCTGGGCCAGGCGTCGCGTCGTCCGGATCAAGCGCTGACTGAGGACCCCGGCGAGGTTCCGCCAGAGGCCGGGACACTTGTCGATTAGGTCGGCAAACTCCTGGCGGCCGATGAACCAGGCGGTCGCCGGCGTCCGCGCCAGGACCGTCGCCGAGCAGGGCTCGCCGCTGAGCAGTGCGATCTCGCCGAAGCACTCGCCAGCGCCGAGGGAGGCAACTTCCACATCGCGGCCATCGGCGCCGTGGACGACCACGCCGGTCGTGCCGGAGCGCATAACGTAGAGCCCCGGCGCCTCTTCTCCCATTTCGAGAAGATGAGCTCCCGGCTCTAGCGAAACCTCGGCCAGCCGTTCCTGGAGGTAGGCGAACTCGTCGGCGGTCAGCCCCTGGAAGAGCGGGGTTTGTTCGAGGGCGAGGAGGGGTTCGGACACAGCGCCTCCTGAGCGATGGACGGATTGTGCTGCGCCTCGCGGCAGGTGTCAACCGGGAATCAGGCACAGGCAGTGTCCTTTCCTTGTCACCGGAGGTCTGTGGGACCTAATTGCTACATTGACTTTCAGAACACCTGTGCTAAAGTGATCGAACCAGCGATCTCAGGACCGCCGAGGCGCCTCCCCGGAAGGAACAAGCATGCGCGTGGGCTGTGTCTTAATCACCCACTTCCTGGTCAGCCTCGAAAGGCTCGACAGGCCCGATCTCCGCGACAGGCCGGTGATCATCGGCGGTGCCCCCGAGGAGCGCCAGGTTGTCTGGGACTGCTCCCCTGAGGCCGAATACCAGGGTGTGCGTCCGGGGATGCAGCTCCGCTCCGCGCTCAGCCACTGCCGCGATGCCACCTTCATCGAGCCGCGCCCCGGCTATTACGAGGACCGCTTCGAAGAGATCCTGCGCCGTCTGGAGAAGGTAGGACCGTTCGTCGACCCCGGGAAGCACCAGGGCGAGGGGCCTAGCGGCTTCGCTTTCGTCAACCTCGCCGGCGTCCGCTCGCCCACTCTTCCCCAGCAGCTGCTGGATGCCGTTCCCGCGGGACTGCCCGCCACCGCCGGCATCGCCGCGGGCAAGTTTGCCGCCCGCGTGGCAGCGCTCTACAGCGAGGGGGAGCCGCGGGTAGTCGAGGACGGGGAGCTGCGCGAGTTCCTGCGCGACCTGCCTTCTGACCTGCTGCCGGTCTCGGACTCGATCCGCTGGCGCTTCCATCTCTTCGGGCTGCGCACGATGGGAGAACTGGCCGAGCTTCCGCGCAGCGGCGTGCAGGCCCAGTTTGGCCCCGAGGGGCTGCAGGCCTGGAAGCTGGCCAACGGCGGCGACGACGAGCCCGTGCGCGGCCGCCGCCGCGATCAGCTCGTCACCCGCCGCCTGACCTTCCCAACGCCGACCGCCAGCGTCGACAGCCTGTTGATCGCCGTCCGCCAGATGCTGGGCAGCGCCTTTGCCCTGCCGGCGCTGCGCAATAAGGGAATCCGGCGGATCAGAATGCGTGCTGTTTTAGGCGGAGGGCGCAGCTGGGAGCGCACGCTGACGCTGAAAGAGCCGAGCAGCGACAAAGCCCATATCTTCTTCGCGCTCAAGACGCTGGTCGGCAACCTCGTCCTGCCGGGGCCGGTCGAAGAGGTAGCCCTGCAGCTCAGTGACTTCTGTGGCGAAACCGGCAAGCAGGGCGGGATGTTTACCGGGAACGCCGGGCGCGAGCTGCAGCTGCAAGAGTCGGTCAGGCAGCTCAAGGCACGCTTTGGGCGCACGCCAATCTATCGGATGGTGGAGGTGGAGCCGTGGTCGCGAATACCAGAGCGGCGGCAGGCCCTGATCGACTACGACCCGTAGTCCGCGAATACCTCGACTATCGGTCGGCGAGGAAGAAGCAGCCTGAGAAACTTCTCGTCACGGAGGGCTCGCCGCCGGCCATGCCGGACTCCCCGGCGAAGCGCGGGACCGCCCAGGAGATCCCTGGCCGCCTGCGTCCGCTCAACCTGCCGCGAATTGTCGAGGTTGGTGAGGAAAACGGCCGGCCGGCCTTTGTTCGGCTGGGCGGCTACAACCTGCGCGTCGCCGCTATCCAGGAGTGCTGGCGGATCGACGACGAGTGGTGGCGCCGCGCAGTCAGCCGGCTCTACTTCCAGCTATTGCTGGAAAGCGGCGATGTCGTGACGGTGTTCAAGGACCTGGTGAGGGGGGAATGGTTCCAGCAGCAGTACTAGATCGGGGCAGCCACTCCACCTCAATGAGGCCCTGGACGGTCAGAAACTCAGGATCGCCGGTGAGGACCGGGCAATCCAATTCTTGGGCGAGCGCAATAGCGAATGCATCAGCATATGCAACCGGATACCCGCCCTTGATATCGGCCGCTGCGAGGACCTCTTGCTCGCCGCCCGGGCGGAAGTATATGGGCAACCTGCGCCAATCTAAACGGAATTCGTCGAGCTCATCGAGCTCACCCTTCTTGAACAGTTGGTATAGAACCTCGCCCAGGTTAAGCAGACTCATATGCAACTCAACCTGGGCCTCCCTTGCTTGCTCGATCAGGTTCTCTACGCGAGGCCTTCCCGGCTCGTTCCTTAGATATGCAAGGAGGGCAAACGAATCAAAAACGAACCTAATCGTCGGAGGCATCGCGGATGGTCAGCGGTTCTTTTCTCTCCGAAGCTTGGTAATCAAAGACCTTGTCTTCACCCGACGACAGCAAGCGCCATGTCTGTTCATCGAGCCTATCTTCGAGTTCCCTTTCTTCATTTTTCCAACGCTGAATGTCTTCCAGCGTCCAAGTCCCCGTCCGAATGAATTTCCTTTCGTATTCTTTCCAGTCCTTTATTGGCCGGTCGACAAAAAGGGTATAGAACCCCCATCCAACTTCGAGCTCTTCTCCCGCTTCGAACCCATATTCCTGCCGGATAGAGGCAGGGATGACAATCCAGCCTTTTGGCGAGACTCGAACCCGCTGTCGAAAAACTACCAACGGATCCATCTCCGGAGGCCACCGGTTCTCGTCGGCGAGGATTTGAAAACTCTGCCGTTCCCGGTCCCCCTTAGTCACGATGATGTCGACTTCGTCGCCCGGCTCGATCCCCATCTTCTTGCGCAGCGCCTTGGGTATGACGATCCAGCCCTTCGCGGAGAGCTTGGCCGTGTCCTGGATGTCTTTCGGCCGGGGAAAGCCGATTACCCTGCTGGTCGTCATGCCGAAAGTTTAACAAAATGACGATTTTGTATAACTCCGCTTTTGGCGCCACCCCAATGCAGAACTTGCCGCCGGAACGCCCGGCGATCAATGACGCCAGCACCGACTCCGAGGAAGTCCGCAGACCTCAAGTTTGGAGTGATTATGTCGAGCTCCACAGCCACAGCGCCTTTTCCTTCCTGGAGGGCGCTGCCCACCCTGACGAGCTCGTCTTGCAGGCCAAGCTCATGGGCTACCCCGCCCTGGCCCTGACGGACCATGACGGACTGCACGGGGCCATGGAATTCGCGCGCATTGCACGGGCCAACGACGTGAAGCCGATCACAGGGGCCGAGCTGACCCTCGAGGGCGGCTATCACCTGACCATCCTGGCCGAGACCACAGCCGGCTATCACAACCTATGCCGGCTCATCAGTTATGCCCACATGGCCAACGAGCGCGGCAACCCCGTGACCAAACTGGACGACCTTCAGCGACATAGCACCGGCCTGATCGCGCTTTCCGGATGCAAGAAAGGCGAGGTGCCGAAGCTGCTGGCCGAGGGAGACTATAAAGGCGCCAGCCAGGCAGCCCAACGCTTCAAGGACTGGTTCGGGCCGAACAATTTCTGGATCGAGCTGCAGCATAACCTTGTCTTCGGAGACGCGAAGCGGGTGACCGACCTGGCCGCGCTGGCGGACGAGCTGGGGCTTGGCTATGTCGCTACGAACAACGCCCACTACCACGTCCGTGAGCGCCATCAGCTGCAGGACGTGATGGTGGCGATCAAAAACCGCTCTACGCTGGACGCCTCTCACCGCCTGCGGCGCGAAAACTCTGAATACTTTCTGAAGTCAGGCGCGGAGATGGCCGAGCTTTTTGCGGATTATCCGCAGGCTATCGCCAACACGCTGGTGATCGCCGAGCGTATCCAGTTCGACCTCACCCATGACCTCGACTACACCTTTCCCGACTACCCGGTCCCCGAGGGCTACGACCCGGATAGCTGGCTGGAGAGGGTGTGCTATGAAGCGGCAGCGCGCCGTTATAGCGGAAACTTCCGCCCGGGCGGGGCGGACGAGCGTCCAGCAAGGGGCCGGTATGTTGATGCTTCAAACAAGCCCGACAGCCCAGCGCCGAAACGGAACAATCGGCGCCCTCCCCTACCCACTCTCCCCCCCGTCGTCGATGAGCGCCTGCGGGATGAGCTGCGCCTGGTCAAGAAGCATGGGCTCGCCGGCTTCTTCCTGATTTACAAGGACCTGATGAACATGGCCCGCGAGGTCGCCGACAGCGTCCGCGACAAGCATCGCTGGCAGTACAGCGACCAACTGCCACCCGGCCGCGGCCGCGGGTCCTCAGTGGGCTCGATCATCTGCTACCTGATCGGGCTATCCCACGTCGACCCGCTACAGCACAACCTCTTCGTCGGCCGCTTTCTCAACGAGGAGCTGCGCTCGGTCCCCGATATCGACCTCGATTTCGCCCGCGACATCCGCGAGGAGCTGATCCTGGCCGTCTACCGCAGGTTCGGCCACGAGCACGCCGCCCTGGTCTGCACCTACCCGACCTACCGCACAAAGAGCGCCATCCGCGATGTCGGCAAGGCCCTGGGCCTGCCCCTGCCCGAGCTCGACAAGCTGGCCAAGCTGAGCGAGCACTACTCCTCTAAAGAGGTCTTCGAGGAGATGTCGCTGTATCCCGAGTTCCGGCCCAAGATCAACGCCCCGCTCTGGCGTGACCTTGTCCGCCTGGCTTACGAGATCGCCGGCATGCCTCGGCACGTCAGCCAGCACGTCGGCGGGATGATCGTTTCTTCGCGGCCGATGATCGAGCTGGTACCGGTAGAAAAGGCCAGGATGCCCGGCCGCGTTGTCTGCCAGTGGGACAAGGATGGAGTCGACGACGCCGGCTTCATCAAGATCGACTTCCTGGCCCTCGGCATGCTCTCGCTGGTCGACGAGGCTCTCGAGCTGATAGAGGAGCACCGAGGCCGCCGCGTCGACCTCAGCCGCATCGACTTCCAGGACGAAAAGGTCTTCGACGACATCTGCGCGGGGGACACCGTGGGCGTCTTTCAGATCGAGAGCCGGGCGCAGATCCAGACGCTGCCGCGCACGCGGCCGCGGACGATCGAGGACCTCACGGTCGAGGTGGCGATCATCCGCCCCGGCCCGATCGTCGGCGGCGCCGTCAACCCTTACATCAAGCGCCGCCAGGGCCGCGAGCCGGTGACCTACGACCACCCTTCGCTGGAGGAGTGCCTGAAGGAAACACTGGGCGTCATCCTTTTCCAGGAGCAGGTGTTGCAGGTGGCGATGGCACTGGCCGGCTTCAGCTCGGGCCAGGCCGAGTCGCTGCGCCGGGCGATGAGCCGCAAGCGCTCGAAGGACGCCATGGTCGCCCTCTGGGAGCAGTTCAGAGAGGGTTGCGCCGAGCGCGGAGTCTCCGAAGAGACTGCCACCACGGTCTTCGAGAAGCTTATGGGCTTCGCCGAGTTTGGCTTCCCCAAGAGTCACGCCGCGGCCTTTGGCTTGCTTGCCTATCAATCGGCGTGGTTGAAGCGCTATTACCCGGCGGAGTTCTACTGCGCCCTCTTCAATGCCCAACCGATGGGCTTCTATCCCCCGCACGTCCTGACCAACGACGCGAAGAGGCACGGCGTCGAGGTCCTGCGCCCCGACATCAACAAGAGCCTCTGGCGCTGCACCGTGGAAGGGGACTCCCTGCGGCTCGGGCTGGGCTACGTGCAGTCCATCGGCCAGCAATACGAGCAGCGCCTCGACGAGGAGGGTGGCAACGGTGAGTACACCTCGATCGGCGACTTCTGCCGGCGAACAGGGCTGCGTCGCGAGGCGGTCGAAAACCTGATCGCCGTCGGGGCCTTCGACTCCTTTGGGCTGAACCGCCGTGAGCTGATGTGGCACCTGGGCCTGATTTACCCCCAGATCGCCTCGATTCCCAAAGAGCCGGCAGGGAAACCAGCACGGCCAATTCGCGGCGCCGCACGGCCCCTGGTCATCCGTGACGGCGATGGCAGTCTGCAGAACCCCTACTACGGCTGGCCGCTCTCAAGCGACCAGGAGGAGAAAGCAGCCCGCAGTCAGAAGCGTTACGCCCGCTCCAAGCAGCTACCGCTGCCCCTGCCGACGGAGCAGGACATGGTTAAGCTGCGCCAGATGAACCCGTGGGAGAGGCTGGTCGTCGACTACAACCTGTTGCACCTTTCGCCGGACAACCACCCGATGAAGGCGCTAAGGCCGCTCCTCAATGAAGGCATCGCCTCGAGCAAGCACATCGAAGCCATGGCCGATGAATCGATTGCCGAGATGGTGGGGCTGGTGGTAACCAGGCAGCGCCCGGCGACGGCAGCGGGCTTCATCTTCCTCTTGCTGGAGGATGAGTTTGGGCTGGTCAACGTCGTGGTCAAGCCCGATGTCTTCGAGAAGGCCCGCCAGTCTGTGCGCATGGAGCCGTTCCTGCTTGTGCGGGGAGAAGTCCAGCACAAGGACGACACGATCAACCTCGTGGCCCACGAAATCAGGCCTGTACTCGTCAAAGAGCAACCCCTGTCGCCTACGGCACGCTCCTGGGCGTAGACCTGAGAACACGCCTGGGCAACGCAGCCTTTCCGTGCGAGCGAGGAGCCTTACGCCATTTCGGATTGCGGGCAGGGGCCTGACGCGTCCTTTGGCTGAGCCCAACCACCTCCGCGCCCAGTACGCTGCATGACAACACTGGTTTGGCCTCGATACACGTTGCACTCAGATCGGGACGCTTTATTACGATTCTGTTACGCCGTCAACCGTTAGATAGATAACACCAGACCTATACTCGTCCGATTGAAAGAGAGAGAATGACGGTGCTTTCTGTAAAGGAGCCCATCGCTATGCCCGCCAGCCCCGACGAACTCACATTCGACTACGAGCCTGACGAACGACCCTCCCTGCTGCTGGAGCAACGGGCGCCGCTGGAGCTGGCGACCCTGGTGGCCAGCCCTGTCTTCTATGGCTTCGGTGTCCAGCAGGGCGATGGGCAGCCCGTCATAACCGTCCCCGGCTTTATGGGCTCAGACCGTTACCTGGTGGTGATGCGCAACTGGCTGGGCCGCATGGGCTACACGCCCTTTCCCTCAGGCATCAACCTCTGCGTGGGCTCGCCCTTTGAGCTCGTGGCCACGGTGATCCGCAGCGCCGAGGAGGCCTTTGCGCAGCTCGGGCGGAAGGTTGTGCTGATCGGGCACAGCATGGGCGGAATCCTTAGCCGCATGGCGGCCTGGCTGAGGCCGGACCTGGTCCGCCACGTCATCACGCTGGGCTCACCGCTCAGCCGCCACCCCCGGCAGGCAGCCCACCCCATGGTCAAGGCCATGGCTGACATGCTGATCCGCGATCGGACTGTCTCCCGGACGATGGAGCATGGCGTCGCTCACACGATGACCAACCAGCCGCTGGACGACGACATCGGCATCACCTGTGTCTACACGAAGGAAGACCCGGTGGTCGACTGGCGCTCATGCGTCTCGAACGACCCGCAGATGCGCTCCTTTGAGGTCCAGGGGACCCACACGGGGCTTGCCTGGAACCCGAGGGTTTACAAGCTCGTCGGCCGGGTCCTCGCCCAGGCCGCCTAAGCGGCGTCCGGGCCCGGCTCGGGTCGGTCCTCTTCTGAGCGCGCCTGCGACATCCCCTTGCGCAGCCCCTCGATAAAGGGCATTGCCTGGCCCATGGCGGCGTCGAGGAGGCGCGGGGCCACCGTATTCATCAGGTCGAGGCCCTGGGCGTCCGCGGCCATGATGATCTCTGGCTGCGGCAGGTAGGCGTTGGCGACGATCGCCCGCGCCAGGACGCCGGCCGGCAGCTTCGGCAGGAAGTCGGGCATCTCGAAGCCAGTGTTGTTCTGCGCCGTGTCGAAGATCTCGGTGTCCACCGCGCCGGGGAAGACCGTGGTGACGTCGATCCCCTGGGTCATCACTTCCGCGCGCAGCGCTTCGGAGAAGCCGGCCAGGGCGAACTTGCTCGCGCTGTAGGCGGTCTGGAAGGGCATGGCGCGCTTGCCCAGGATCGACGACACGTTGACAATCAAGCCCCCACTCTCCTGTTCCTGCATGAGTGGCAGCACGGCGTGGCAGGCATAGACGGCGCCCCAAAAGTTGACGTCGATGATGCGGCGGAAGTCGGCCAGCGACTGGTTGCGGAAGCGGGCGGCGATGCCGATGCCCGCGTTGTTGACGAGCGTGTCGATGCGGCCGTAGTGCGAGCGGGCGGCCGCGATCATATCGCTGACCTGCTGCTCGACGGCGACATCGGTGGGGACGGCTAAAGCGTCCCCACCGTTTTTGGTTATCTCGGCGACGAGGTCGTTGAGGCGGTCCTGGCGGCGCGCGGCGACGACGACGTTGGCTCCGGCGGCGGCGAACTCGCGCGCGGTTTCACGCCCGATGCCGCTGGTGGCGCCGGTGATGACGACGACGGTGTCGCGGACCAGCCTGGGTGCCATCTATTCGCCCTTATCGCGCCGTGCAGGCCTAGCTGCTGCTTGTTGCCTCCTCGACCGTCCTGGCAGCGCGGTTGGTGGCGCGCCGGGCGCTACCGGCCGCGCGCTTGGCGGTCGTGCGGGCCGTGCCGGCTGCGCGCTTGGCAGTGCTCCGCGCCTTCTTGGCGGTTGAGGTCGTGCGGCGCTTGGCAGTGGTGGTCGCCTTCTTCGCCGTCGTGGTTGCGCCGTCGGAGCTGGCGCTGGCGCGCGCGCGGCGGCCGGCATTTGCGGCGGCCTTCTGGGCGCCCTCGCGACCGCCCTCAGCGGCCCCGCGGACGGCGCCGACAGCACCGGCGCCGGCCCGGCTCAGGGCCTCAGTCCACAGCTGGTAGGCCTTGCCCTGGGCCTGGGTAAGCTTGCCGACGGCGTCCTGGAGCTCGGCGACGCGGGCGCCACCGGTCAGGACCAGGGGCAGTCGCATCCAGGCCTGCGCGACCTGGAGGCTGGCTTCGTTCAGCTCGCGGACGACGTCGATACCTTCGGCCGAGAGACTGCCGCTGGGGGCAATTCTGCCCATCCAAGAGCCTGCGAACTCGCCCCAGCTACGGGCCGCGTTGTTCCAGAAATCCTGGGTCTGTCGCCAGCTGTCCACCAGTGAGCGGTAGCCGGCCTCAAAGACCTGTGTACCGGCGCGCCTGGCGCCGGATTCGTTGCTGTCTGCCATTTTCGATTCCTCCATTGAAAACCGCGCCGCGAAACCATTCCGCGGAGTCGGGTAGGTTCATATCTTAGTCAAAGCTCGGCTTATGGTCACGTTACGTAACCCTGCTAGCGCGGCGCCGACTAGTCCAGGTGGTCGGTGTGACCGCTCATGTCGTAGCCCATGATCAGCAGGTCGCGGGTACGGTTCGAGCGGTCGATGACGTAGTCCTGAAGCAGCGCGTTGAGCTGGAAGCCGAGCCTCTGGAACGTGGCGATGGCGCCCTTCTGGTCCGGGGTCATCTGGGCGACGACCCGGCTTAGTTGAAGGTCGCGGGCCAGCTGGAAGACCTCGCCTGCCAGCAGGCGGCCAAGGCCCTTCGAGCGGTGGCGCTGGCCGACCTGGACGCGGATCTCGCCAAGGTGGCGCTGCCAGCTCACGCTGTTGTGGTGGAGGCTGGCGTAGCCGGCGAACTGGCCGCCCGCTTCGGCGATGATCGTCTGCGTCCGGCCGCCGCGCAGGTTGTCCACCCACTCGTCAACCGCCCGGGGATTGGTGATATCGGTGCGCAGGAAGAGCAGGTCGTCTTCCGGAAGCGCCCGAGCGAACTTGACGATCTGGGAAGCGTCCCCCTCAGTCATCAGCCGCAGGCTGATCGTGCTGCCATCGTCAAGCCTCAAATTGCGGGGGTAAGTCAGTTTCGATTTTGTCGCCGTTGCCGCCATGCTTGCTCCTCTGTTTTGTTCAGCGTTCAGTATGCCAATGGGCCGCTAGACAGTCGCCTCGACGCGCTCCTCGGCCATAACCGCCGGTATCTCCACGGTCTCCGGCGTTGGTGTCTCCACTGCCTCTGGCGCGCTGGCCGCCACCGGGCTTTCGCTCGGGGCCGGCGCGGACGCTGCGGAAGGCGCCGGCGTGCCGTTGCCACTGGCCGCGGCTCGCGCGCCGTTGCGGCGAGATGCAGTCATGGTTCCGGTGGCCGATGCCCTGCCATTGCGCTTCGTCGCCGCGGGCTTGCTCTTTTTCGCCGCTGCCTTGGGGCGCGCTCGTTTGGTGGCAGCCTTTGCCGTGCTGGCCGCGGGCTTCTCGGCCGAGGCAGCGGCCGTGGCGGTTGCCTTCTTCGCGGCTCCAGCCCGGCGGCCGTTGGTGGCTCGTGCCTTCCTGCGGGTGGCGGTCTTGCGCTTTGGGGTTGCGGAGGCACGCGCGGGGCGAGCGCGCACCGGCTTCGATGCTACCGTTTCGACGAGGCTCGCCACAGAGGTCGGCGCCGCGGTGCCGGCGGCCACCGACTCGGCGGCGGCCTTAACCTCCGCGAACGACTCCTTGAGGCAGTCGATGTAGAACCAGATGTCGGGCATCAGCTTGGGGTCGGTGGTTGGGCCGATCGTGATCTTCTGGTTGTAGCTGAGGATGGCGTTGAAGAGTCCCACGTTGCCGGCCAGGGGGCCCAGGGGCAGCCAGGAGAGCAGCTTCTTGCCGGCCATGTAGAGGGGAATCTGCGGGCCGGGGACGTTCGTCGAGACGGTGTTGATCAGGGTCTGGGGCACGTCGAACTGGCCGAGGATGGCCTGCCACATCGGCGGCACGCCGTTGGCCATCTCCGTCAACTGGTAAAAGCCGCCGGCCTGGTCGCTGCCCTTGAGCCTTTCCATGGCCGAGCGCTCGGCTTCGAGCCGCTCGACCGGGTCGAGGATGCCGACGAAGAGCGGGGCGATCATCAACGAGACCAGGTTGCCGAGGGCGCCGCGCTCGTCCTCGCGGCGCATGCTGACCGGGCACATGGCCCGCAGCTCGACGCCTTCGGTCTTGTAGCCGTGGGCGCGCATGTAGCGGCCGAGGCCGCCACTGAGCACGGCGAGGACGACATCGTTGACGGTGCCGCCGAGGACTGAGCGGATGAAGCGGACGTCGGCGAACTCGAACTCGGCCCAGGCGAAGGTGCGCTGGTCGGAAACGCGGCCATTGAACGGCGTGCGCGGGGCCTGGCGCATCATCGATGGCATGGCGCTGGTGACGGCGCCCATCAGGCGGCGCGTGCGCTCGCGGACCTCGGTCGGGCGCATGAACTGAAAGGCCTGATCGGTGAAGGTCCGGGCGGCGTCGACAAGCTGCTCGCGGACGGCGTCCTGGAGTCTCGACATCGGGTCTGCGGGGGCTTCCGGCTGCCAGGCTTCAGGCGGGGCATCCGGCGGGGCGGCGTTGGGAGTGAGGTCGTGCGTGACCATCTGGAGGTCAACTCCCGAGACGCCGTCGACCATTGTGTGGTGGACAACGGCGAGGCAGGCTGTGTTGCCGTCCTGGCGGCCCTGGATGAGGTACATCTTCCAGAGCGGGTGGTTGCGGTCGAGCATCTGCGCGTGCAGCCGCCCACCGAACTCGGAAAGGACGCTGTCGTCGCCGGGCGCCGGCATGGTCAGCTCCTCGATGTGGTTGTCGAGGTTGAAGTCGCGGTCGTCCTCCCAGGTAGGATGGGCGAGGCCAAACGGCGCGAAGACGACCTTCTGGCGGTAGCGCGGGATGAGGTGGATGCGCTCGCTGAGGAGCTTGCGCACCTCGTCGCGGGAGACGTGGCCTTCGTAGATCATGACGCCGCCGATGTGCATCGGCTGGGATGGCTTCTCGACGTAGAGGAAGGCTGCATCCATGGAAGTGAGACGGCGGTTCAGCTGTTTTGTCATTGCTCTACCTTTGTTTTCAACCCTCACTCACGATTGTGAGTGGGTGCAAAAGGCCGAGGGACGGCGAATCTCTACAAGCCTCGGAACGTTTCAATACCCATCCGAAATGAGGAACGGACGCGAGGGGCTGGGTAAGTATAGGGGCGTCCCGGCGCAGGAACTAGCGGACTGGAGACCCCCGGCCCGACCTCTCCCTATCCCTCCCCCTGGCAAGGGGAGGGATAGGCGGGCGGCGCCCAGCCGATCCACGTCGACCTCACTCCCGCCCCGCTGGCCCTCTCCTTGCCAAGGAGAGGGGAGGAGATGCCTCGCCCCACACGGCGACCTCACGCCGCCCCAACCCTCCCTTGCCAATGGGAGGGAGAGACGAGCCCCGCCGCCCCACCCGACCTCACCCCCGCTGTCTCCGGAGGCGACTCTTCGAGCGGCTGGCCCTACGCCTAGGCGCATCTTCGATCTCCTTGCCCCCCGGCGGATTCGCAAACCGCGCGGGGACCCCGAGAGGGGTGAGACGGAAGGGCGCGGTGGAGGGTTGTTTGATAGCGGGAAGGCTCAGTCCAGATTCCCAGGGCAGTTGTTGGGTTGTTTGAGTTGTTTGAGTTGTTTGATCTTTCACGCCCTGGCCCTCGCCTGGCATACACGTGGATCGCGCTGGGCAACGGCGACCCGGCCGGGGGCGACAGGCACGACGGGAGTGTTGGGCGGGGCGGAACTACGTGGCACTAAACCTCCCTTAATTGGCCTTAATCGGCGTTAAACGGCCTTAGTTGGTTCGGACGGATCGCCTTATTTGGCGTTATTCGCCGCTATTTGGGCTTGTTCGCTGTTAATCGCGCTTATCGGGGCTTAGCTGCGCGCGGCTTTTGTTTTTTCTGGTCCGGAAGGGTAAAGACGGCCCCGCCACCCCGCCCACCTCACCCCTAGCCCCTCTCCGCAAGCAGAGAGGGGAACAGGCGCGGGATTTGAACCAATTGAACCAATTGAACCCTTTGAACCTTTTGAACCAATTGAACCGATCGATCCTCTTGGCAACGCGGGCTCCTTTAATCGCGGCGAGGTGTGGGAAGGTATGGCTCTTGGAGTGCGGCGTCTGTCTCCTGCAACGGCCATACCTTCCCCTACAAGTCGATTGACTTGGGCTCCGCGTCCGTGGGTAAGTTCGTTGCGCGGGGCTGGACGAACAGGATAGAACATGTGTGCTATCAACTTCAAGGGCGCTGGCGACAGAGATCGTCGCGATGGGGAGGGTGCGTGTGTGCGAGATTGTGGGAAGCGATGAATGCGCAGGAGTTCGCGGCCAAGTGGAAGGCTTCCACGCTCAAGGAGAGCCAAGGGGATAGGGCGCAGTTCGAGGACATCTGCCGGCTGGTGGGACACCCGACGCCCTCGGACGCAGATCCCGACGGAAGCTTCTTTGTTTACCAGCGGCGGACGGCCAAGGACAATGGGCGGCTGGGATTCGCGGACGTCTGGTACAAGGGTCATTTCGGTTGGGAGTTCAAGAGCAAGGGCGATGATCTGGAGGAGGCGTACCGCCAGCTCCTGCAGTACCGAGATACCCTCGAGAACCCGCCGCTCCTGATCGTCAGCGACTTCGAGCGCTTCAGCATCCGGACCAACTTCACGGGCTTTGCCTCGCGGAAGTACGACTTCACGCTCGACGACATCGCATCGGACAGGCTCATACCTGGGGCCGAGCGGCGGGCGTTTGCGCTGTTGCGTGCCGCCTTCTTCGACCCGGAGACACTGCGTCCGCAGTGGACGCCGGAGACGGTGACGAAGGGGGTGGCCGGGCTGTTCGGGCGTGTGGCGGACAGCCTGCGTGGGAAGTGGAAGCACGACGACCACGAGGTGGCCCGGTTCCTCAGCAAGCTGATCTTTTGCATGTTCGCCAGCGACGTGCGGCTGCTGCCGGCGGGCATCATCGGACGTCTTATCGAAGCGAACTTAAAGACCGCGCCCCAGTTTTCAGAGCGGCTGGAGGAGCTGTTCCGAGCGATGCGGCTTGGTGGCCATTTCGGTGCCGATGCGATTCCGTACTTTGACGGCGGGCTATTCAGCAACAGCGAGGCGCTGGTGATCGACTCGGATAACCTGCGCGAACTGCGGCAGGCCGACGACATGGACTGGTCGGAGATCGAGCCCTCGATCTTTGGCACGTTGTTCGAGCGAATCCTGGACCCGACGAAGAGGCGGCAGCTGGGTCTGCACTACACGTCGCGAGAGGACATAGAGCTGCTGGTTGAGCCGGTTGTGATGTGGCCGCTGCGGCGGGAGTGGGAGGCGCTGAAGGAAGAGGTGGCGCCGCTGCTGGGATGGCAGGACGCCGAGGGCGCGGACAAGAAGGAGCAGCGCGATGACCTGTGGTCGGCGCTGGAGGAGTTCTTGGCAAAGCTGGCGAGGGTCAAGATTCTCGACCCTGCGTGCGGGTCGGGCAACTTCCTGTACGTGAGCCTGGCGATGCTCAAGGACCTGGAACGGGAAGTCATGGCGCTGGGCGCGGAGACCGGGCTGACCGGCCTGCAGCCGCGCGTGCACCCGCGTCAGCTCTATGGCATCGAGAAGAACGAGTACGCGCACGAGCTGGCTAGCATCGTGGTCTGGATCGGCTACCTGCAGTGGAAGTACAAAAACGGCATCCCAATGACCGCCGAGTGCCGATCCTGGAGCCGCTGGACAACATCGAGCTGAAGGACGCGATCGTCGGTGTCGACGACAACGGAGAGTCGTATGAGCCGGGGTGGCCCAAGGCGGACTACATCGTGGGGAACCCGCCGTTCCTCGGCGGGAAGCGTGTACGGCTAGAACTGGGTGATGAGTACGTCAGCAGGATGTTCAACGTGTGGAATGGGCGGGTACGAAGGACAGCAGACATAGTCTGCTATTGGCATGAGAAGGCGCGCACGATGGTGGAGGCAGGTCAGACACAGCGCGTGGGATTGCTGGCAACGCAAGCGATTCGCGGAGGAGCAAATCGGAAAACGTTGGAGCGGATCAAAGAAAGCGGGGACATCTTCTTCGCTGAGTCGGACAGGCCATGGGTGCTTGAAGGCGCCGCCGTACACATATCCATGGTGGGGTTTGATGACGGATCGGAAACACGGCGAGTGCTTGACGGGAAGCCTGTCAAGGCGATCAACGCCGATCTCACCGGCACATCGCTGGACCTGACGAAAGCTCACCGGCTGCGTGAGAACAAGAACATCTGCTTCCAAGGGCCTGTGATTGTTGGGTCATTCGGCGTTCCACCAGACGTCGCTGCCGAGATGATTCGACAGCCTAACCCGCACGGTCGGTCCAACGCGGACGTGGTATCCCCATTGCTCAATGCATCTGATCTCACGGGTAGAGCGCGGGGCTGGAGCATAGTCGACTTCGGCCAAATGGACGAGAAGGACGCGGCCCTCTACGAAGCCCCTTTTGAGCACGTTAAACGCGTCGTGAAGCCTCTTCGCGACAGGAACAGAGACAGTCAGCGGCGGAGGTTCTGGTGGAGGCACGGGAGGGCGGGGTCAGACGTTAAGGCGGCCTCGGCCGGGAAAGCCCGGCTGTTGTTAACGCCAAACGTGTCCAAGCACCGGTTTTTTGTATGGGCGAACGGTTCCGTCGTTGCCACTAACGCAATCGCCATTTTCGCGCTCGATGATGACTACTCGTTCGGAGTGCTCCACGAGCCCATGAGCTTTGGGCGTTGCGGTTGGGGACACAATTGGAGAACAGACCTCGCTACACCCCTACCACAAGTTTCGAGACCTTTCCCTTCCCAAGGCCAACCGCAAGGCAAACCGATGCAATTTCAGCAGCCGCAAGGCAACTGGACGAGCTGAGGGACACCTGGCTGAACCCGCCGGATTCGGCCCTTTCGGACAACGAGTTGTCGAAGCGAACGCTCACGAACCTGTACAACGAGCGGCCGACCTGGCTGGACAATGCTCACCGGGAGTTAGATGAGGCGGTGTTCGCGGCGTATGGGTGGCCGGCGGACCTGGAGGATGAGGAGATCCTGGCGCGGCTGTTGGAGCTGAACCTCTCGCGGGAGCCTGTCTGAGAGTCTCCACGCGGTAAGAACAGAGCCGTTTTCTGGCCAGTGTGGAAAACTTTGTGGACAAGTCCTGTCTCTCAGCTAATACGCCTTATCCAATTTAACTATCCTCAAGCTAATAGAACAACCGTGCGGAGGACGGAATGCCAAAAGACAGGATCAGGACGGGCGCCGCGCCTAAACCGCCCGCCACGATGACAGCGGTAGCACCAGAGCGAGGATGCCCTGAAACAGTCACCCTGTCAGCTTCCTCGGGCGAAGGCGTGATGGTGGGCGATCCAGTTGCGGTGGCCGTATCTGAGGGTCAACTCAAACTGATCGTTGGGGGGCAGCCGGCTCAGATTGTCGAGATGAGTGTTTCAAGAGAAACTCTTCGGCGTTGCCTCGACCACGGACAGCTTTACGAAGGCACGGTTACTGCGGCGGCGGACGGTCTCGTAAGCGTCGAGTTGAGGAGCGCGATATAGCTGCACGACACACGCAACCGTTCATGTTTGAGCGTCCACCGTGCGCTAGATGCCCAATTGCGCGGTATTGCGCAGATCCGGAACTCGATCGTCGGTGTCCTGGGCGGCAAATGCGGGGCGTTCGGGGTGCGCGCGATGTTGTTAACCCATACGAGAGTGACTTCACTCTTCAATGGGCTCATTCCGGCGCCCCCGAAGTCGCTCTCCGAGTGCGCCCGACGTCTTTCGACCTACCCCAACTTCCGCGGTTCATCCCGCGGGTTATACCCGATTGGTCCTTCGACCTCTCACGTTACTCTGCCATAGCGGTGCCGGTCCGCCGAATTTGGCGTGGCGGCAAGATTGTTCCGGCAAGCGAGCTGCGATCAAGATTCGACCTACCCGCAACGTTAGTGGTTACGTGCTTCCAAGAAGATCGACTTCTGGAGCGGATTTGGTGTGACAGGATGCGCTTCGTAGAGGAGCTCGCATCTGCCGAATACGACTTGTGCCTGGTTCCGAACTACTCGGTCTATCTAGGAGATCCGGCCACTGAGCACCGGTACAACATTAGCCGGAGTCTTCGCCTTTTCGAGAGACTCGCCGTTCGGGGGGCCGCCGTCCTCCCTCACGTGTCTTGGGGCACCACCCAAGATATAAGGGACTGGAGCAACGTGTTGAACGGTTGGACTGGCGTACGTGCGTTCAGTCTGGAGATGGGATTGCACGATTCGAAGACAGGCTGGGAGAACGAGCTTCGCGGATTTAAGGAACTCTCGAACTTGCTAAGCGACGATTGGCTCGTGATTGTCAATGGCGTAGCGGAACCATACCGGCAGTTTCAGATGGAGCAAGTTGGGGAAAGCCTCTGCTTCATAAGCGACGCACCTTATCAGAGCGCGCGTGCTATCCATCGACGGGCGCAGGGGCGGTTGCGGGGGTGCGAGCAATCGGCGGACCAGGTATTCCAAGCACAGATGGACAGAGCGAGCGTCCCCTTGCGGGATCGCCAGCGCCAGGCCTTATGCCAGTGGTACGTCAGCCAGTCTCGCACCGCCTGAGGCGGTGAGTTGGGGCCAGGTGCGCAATATGTTCATGAAATGCTCCAGGGTCGGCTCATGTGCAGCCCTCGGGCAGATGGCTCGTTAGTAGCGGAGCTCTGTCGCTGGAATCGGCCGGCCATCTGCCCCTCGAATACGAATCGGTGTGATGGGCGGGGATTCGGAGGCGGCTGGGCGGGGGAATATCTCGGGTATGCAGGGTTGGCTTGAATGCGAGGCCGGGGGCAGAAGGCTTGCCGGTCACGGAGGTCTGTCGCTGGAATCGGCCGGCCATCTGCCCCTACAAGACACGAAATGTCGGTGAGCCGTTAGCCCGGCGGCGACGCACCCCGCGCGGGACGCTGGTGGCTAGCTCGGGAATAGGCGGGAGCGGCGTGGGGGCGGGGCGCCGTCGCGGAGGGCTTCCATCGTGACGAAGATGTTGCCGTCGCGGCGACGGCGGCCGCAGGGATTGAAGCCGCCGGCCTCGAAGGCACGCTGGGCGCGCTCGTTCCACTCCAGGGTGTTCAGGTAGACGCGGCGCAGGTTGGTGGTGATGAAGATGAGGCGTACGAAAGCCTCGACGGCGTCGCGTCCATAGCCCTGGTTCCAGTACTCACGCTCGCCGATGGTGATGCCCAGCTCACACTCTGAGCGGCGCTCATCGATGTTGTAGTACATGACGTTGCCGATGTGGCGCCCGCCGCGCGTCTCGATGGCGAACATGTGGCGATAGGGGCCCGGGTACTGGAGCTCTTCGCGATACAGGGACAGGTAGTCCTCGTAGCTGGTGCGCAGCGGTCCGGCGGCGTCGAACCCGGCCAGCTCGGGATCGGTGCGCCAGCCGTAGTCGGTTGGGGCGTCGCCGAGGCGTTTGCGGCGCAGTTGGATGAGGTCGCCCTGGATCAGGACGTCGTCCTGGATCGCCGTCATTGGTTGCCGACCATCCCTATCGCCTTCTCGACCATCATCCGCTCATTGGCGTAGGAGAGCCGCCGCATCGCCTCATCGGCGGACGCCCACTCAACAGCATCGTACTCGTGGTCGTGACGGCTGGTGTCGCCGCCGGTGGGCCGCATGAGGTAGTGGTGCACGGTCTTGTGATAGCGCACACCGGGGCGTGTGAACCAGTAGCTGATGTCGCCCAGCTTGTCTTCGATCTCGACGTCGAGGCCGGTTTCCTCGCGGACCTCGCGCAGGGCTGTCTCCTCCACGGTCTCGCCCTTGTCCGGGGTGCCCTTGGGGAGGCCCCAGAGGTTTTCTTCACGGCGGCCGCAGATGACGATCTCCAGCCCGGCTTCGCCGAGGCGGTAGACCAGCCCCCCGGCCGAGACGATGTTCTCGGTCTTCATGTCGTTCGAGGACTTCCTCGGCACTAGATGCGATACTCCGCGGTCAGGGGATCTATGTTGAGGTCGGCTTCGTCGAGCGCGGTCTCGGCGGCCTCGCGCAGAGCCGGCTCCTCGCTCTTCAGCATTAGGCGCAGGTGCTGCTTGACGCGGCGGCCGCCGATGTGGCCGAGGGCCTCGATGGCGGCGAGCTGGACCTCGCGGTCCTCGTCCTCGAGGAGCTCGGCGATGGTGTTGATCGTGCTCTCGTCGGCGATCCTGCCGGTGGCGCCGACGGCCTCGAAGCGGACCTCGGCCTCGTCGTCAGTCATCTCCTGGAGGAGGACCGGCAGCCAGCGCTCATCGCAGCTGCGGCCCATGGCGTGGATGGCGCTGAGGCGCAGGCGATAGTTGCCGGACTGGTGGGCGGCGCCGATCAGCTCGCCCACGTAGGGCTTGCTGCTGGCCCCGATGGACTCCAGGGCGCGTGCGCGCACTTCGAGGTCCTCGCCGTCGCGATCATAGACTCGGCGCAGGGCCTCCTCGGCGCGGTCCTGCTCGCTGGCGGGGAGCTCGTCGAACTCCCCCATCAGCACGAAGCGGCCAAGGGCCAGGGCAGCCGTCGAACGTACGCCGGGGTCGCTGTCCTTCTCGAGCAGATCAATAAGAGGGGTGATGAGGTCGCGCGTCGTGTATTCCCAGAGGCCCTGGATGGCGGCGACCTTGACGGTGCTGTCGTCGTCGCGGAGGGCGACCTTGAAGAGGTCGTCGAAGTCCACCTCGACATCGTCCTCGGCGGTATCGCCGGCCTCGACGACGATGGCCTGGCGGCGGTCGAGGGGGAGGGTGGGCCAGGCAGCGCGCAGCTCGGCGGTGGCGGCGCGGTCGAGCCGGGAGAGGCTGTAAATCATGTCGCGGGTGATCTTGATGTCTTGCCGGCGCAGCTGTTCGAGGACGGCCTCGAGGGGCATAGGGAACCTCCGGGATCATTCTAGGTAACCTCTCCCCCTGGCCCTCGTAGAGTCGCCTTCGGAGACCCTCTCCTGGCGGCAGGGAACACGAGGGACGCCACCTCCCCGCCACCCCTCAACCTCACCCTGCCCTCTCCTTGCCAAGGAGAGGGGAGAGCGGCGTGGGTGGGTATCGGTTTGCCATGGGGCGTAGAGATCGAGTCGAGCGCATGCCCCCCCGCTCCGCCCCCAACCTCACCCCCTGCCCCCTCTCCGCAAGCAGAGAGGGGGTGGAGGCGGGGCGGCCTTATGCTCGTTTCGTGGATGCCTCACAGCCGACCCTGCGCGGGCGGCGAGCATTGCTGGAACCCTTGACTGAGGGTCACGCCACTGCCCTCTTTGAGGCTGGGCGCGAGGATGAGATCTGGAGCTATATGCCTTTTCATCCCACCACCATCGAGGAAATGGAGGGGCTGGTGGCGTTCGCCCTTAAGGCGCGCGACCGCGGTGAGGAGTGGCCGTTCGTGATCGTCGACCAGGAGAGCGGCGCCGTGGTCGGCAGCACGCGGATCTTCTTCCTGCCGCCGCCGTTCGTGGGGCATGAGATCGGATGGACGTGGCACAGCCCCAGTGTCTGGCGCACACGGATCAATACGGAGTGCAAGTACCTCCTGTTCAGTTACTGCTTTGAGGAGCTGGGCTCACCGCGAGTGCAGCTGAAGACCGACGTCCGCAACGAGCGCTCGCAGGCGGCGATAGCCCGGCTTGGGGCAGTCCGCGAGGGGACGCTGCGTAAGCACATGAAGCTGGCCAGCGGATACATCAGGGATTCGGTCTATTTCTCGGTCACCGACGATGAGTGGCCGGGTGTGAAGGAGCGCCTGGAGGGATTCCTCGCCTCCTGATAACTCACGCGTCGGGGCAGCTCTGACAGACGAGGCAGTCATGGCAGGCCCCTCTTGCCGTAATATCTAGTAGCAACGGTTGGAGGGAAATGCGATGAAAACACCACATGAAGTACATGGTCACTTCGAGCAAGAAGATGACCTGTGGTTGGCGATCGCTGACAATCACCCGTTCGTCACGAGTGGTTCGACACAAGAAGAAGCATATGCACGGATGCAGGACTTAGCGGATGGCTTCTTCTATATCGAACATTCCAAGAGCTCGGCACAGAAGTTCCGCTTTAGAATCGGTGCGTGACAAACCATCGGCGCCTCACAGCCGGTGAAGTTAGCGCAATCCTGACTATCCACTACGGCTTTAGACGTGAGCTTATCCACGGCTCATTCGGGTGGTACACCAAAGACGATGAGATGGTACAGGTGTCCGTGCCTGTAAATGAGGATCAGATCATCGCCCACAAGGAACTCCAAGCCATCCTCACACAGGCTGGCCTTGATGCGGCAGACTTTTGGAGCCACGTAAAGGGCTGAGGCTCCATCGTGGGAAACGAGGCTAGCACCAGACTGCCTGCCTGGCGGTTTACCAGTTCTCGGCTTTGGGCTCGCGTTCGAGGAGGAGGCTCAGGGCTTCCTGGGGGCGGCGGCCCTCGAAGAGGATGGCGTTGGCTTGCTCCGTGATAGGCATCTCGACGCCGTATTGGCCGCTGAGGGCGAGGGCGGCTGGGACAGTCTGGACGCCCTCGGCAACCTCGCCCATCTCTTTAAGGATTTCCTCCAATGTTCCGCCCAGGGCGATCGCTTCGCCGACGCGGCGGTTGCGGCTCAAGGGGCTGTAGCAGGTGGCGACGAGGTCACCGAGGCCGGAGAGGCCCTGGAAGGTGAGGGGTTCGGCGCCGGCGGCCACGCCCAGGCGGGTTATCTCGGCGAGGCCGCGGGTGACGTAGCCCGCCTTCGTGTTGTCTCCCAGCTTGAAGCCGTCGACCAGGCCCGCGCCGAGGGCGATCACGTTCTTGAGCGAGCCGCCGAACTCTACACCGATGATGTCGGGGTTCGTGTAGGCGCGGAAGGTCGGAGCCATCAGCAGGTCCTGGAGGGAGCGCGCCGCGGAAGAGTCGGCGCAGCCGACGACAGTGGTCGACGGCAGGCCGGCGGCGACCTCCTTGGCCAGGTTTGGCCCCGAGATGGCGGCGATAGGAGCGCTGTGGGCAGCCCAAAGCTCCTCGCGGATGACCACGCTCATGCGCTGAAGGGTCGAGCGCTCGAGTCCCTTGGCGAGGTGGGCAACCATCGTCTGGTGGCCGATATGGCGGGCCAGCCGGCGGGTGTTGTGGCGCATCGTCTGCGCCGGCACGGCCAGGATGAGGAGCGGGGCGGCCGCGAGCACGCTAGCGTCGGCGGAGACTTCGAGCGACTCGGGAAAGGCTGCATCGACTCGCGGATGAGAACCGGCCCTTACCAGTGCTTCCGTCTCATCGTCGCCGCGGGTGAGCAGTTGGACCGGGATGCCTTTGCGGGCGATGTGGATGGCCAGGGTAGCGCCCCAGCTCGTGGCACCGGCTACTACAACCTCAGGGATCACGCCGGTGGTAGCGGTGCGTCCGCTGTCGCGGTTGTCGCAGCGCGCTGACCCAGGCGTGGCTCAGTGCCGGCGAGGAGACGCTGGATGTTGGAGCGGTGGCGCCACCAGATCAGCGCGCCGGCGATCAACCCGTAGGCGATGTAGGCCCAGGCCGAGAGGTCGAGGGCGGCGAAGAGGACGAAGGCCGCGGCGAGGGCGGCAGTGCCGGCCAGCGAGGCGACGCTCATGATGCGCAGCGAAGCGACCACGGCGAGGAAGACTGCGGCGGCCGCGAGGACCGCGAGGGGGCTCAGTGCTATCGCAGCGCCGACGCCGGTAGCCACGCCCGCCCCGCCGCGAAAGCGCAGCCAGACCGGCCAGACGTGGCCGACGACGGCACCGACGCCGGCGGCCACATGGACCGCTTCCTCATCCTCGAAAGCAAGACGGGCTACTACGACGGGTACGGCGCCCTTGAGGATGTCGCCGGCGAGGACGACCAGGGAGCGCTTGAGGCCGAGCGAGCGCATGGTGTTGGTGAAGCCGGTCTTGCCGCTGCCGTAGTCGCGGATGTCGATGTGCTGGGTGTAGCGGCCCATCAGCCAGCCGAAGGGGATCGAGCCACAGAGGTAGCCGAGAATGGCCGCTATTTCGAACATCGTCTAGCCCTCCTCGCTCCGGCCTCTGAATATTACGCGGATCGCCGTGCCCTTGAAGCCGAACGCCTCTCGGAGCTGGTTCTCCATGTAGCGGCGGAAGGAGAAGTGGGCGAGCTCGGGGTCATTGACGAAGAAGACGAAGGTCGGCGGCCGGATGTCGGCCTGCGTAGCGTAGAGGACCTTGAGCTGGCGCTTGCCGGTCATCGGCGGGGGATGCTTGGAGAGCGCTTTGCGGACGACGGCGTTGACCTCGGCTGTAGGGATGCGGCGCTCGCGCTCGTCGGCGGCCTTGACCACGAGCTCGAGAAGCTGACGCGTGCCGCGGCCCCTGGTCGCCGAGGTGAAGGCGTGGAAGGCCCAGGGCATGAACTTCATCCGCCCCTGCAAGAGTTTGACGAAGTACTTCGCCCTCTCCTCGGGGTCGGGCAGGAGGTCCCACTTGTTGAAGACGACGACGAGGCCGCGGGCGGCGTCGTCGACGGCGCCGCCAATGTGCAGGTCCTGGTCGGTCAGGGGCTCGGTGGCGTCGACGATCAGGGCGGCCACGTCGCAGCGCTCGATAGCCTCCTGGGAGCGCATGACGCTGTGCTTCTCGACGCCACGTTCGACCTTGCCGCGCCGGCGGATGCCGGCAGTATCGATGATGCGCAGACGCCGGTCCTGGAACTCGAACAGGGTGTCGATGGCGTCGCGGGTGGTGCCGGGGACGTCGCTGACGATCACGCGCTCCTCGCCGAGGATGGCGTTGAGCAGCGCTGACTTGCCGACGTTGGGCCGCCCGACGATGGCCAGCTTGATCTCGTCCGTCTGGGTGGCGTCCTCGGGCGCACTCTCGGGCAGGAGGCCAGCGACGTGGTCGAGCAGGTCGGCGACGCCGCGGCCGTGGAGGGCGCTGACCGGGAAGGGCTCGCCGAGGCCAAGCTCGTAGAAGGCGACCGATGCTTCCTCCCTCGCCTCGTTGTCGGCCTTGGCGGCGACGACGAGTACGGGCCGGCCGGACCGCCGCAGGAGGTCGGCGACCTCCTCATCGGCCGCAATTGCCCCACTGATGCTGTCGACGAGGAAGAGCACGACGTCGGCCTGCGCGAGGGCGTTCATGATCTGCTCGCGGATCAGTGGTGAGTAGGCGATCTCGCCGCTCTCATCGAGGCCGCCGGTGTCGATCAGGATGTACTGGCGGTTGCCCCACTCGAACTCGCCGTAGAGGCGGTCGCGGGTCGTGCCGGGCAGGTCTTCGACGATGGCCACACGGGCGCCCACGAGCCGGTTGAAGAGCGCGGACTTGCCGACGTTGGGCCGGCCGACGAGAGCGAGCACGGCCTTGCCGTCAGGGGTCATCCCGTGGCCGGGGCGACCAGCGTGACGCTGATCTCCGTAGGCGTTACTTCGATCAGCTCGATGTCCTCGGGAAGCTCTACGGTCACCGTCAGCGTGTAGGTCCCGGCGGTCAGGGTGGCCAGGTCGATCACGGCGCGGATGGCGTCGGGGCTGAGGCTCTGTAACACGTTCAGTGGGCCTCGCACCCTCACCAGGAGGAGCGCCGTTGTGGTCGTCGGGGTGAGGCCGGGGGCGCCGTTGATAAAGGTCGGCGCCACGCCCAGGGTTGCCTCGCCCTGGCTGGCCTCGATCGTGACGGTGACCTCGACCGCGGTGTCCTCGGCCGTCACGCCCTGCGGGAGATCGAGCTGGACGGCCTCCGTGATGGTCTCGGCGCTGCCCGTGATGTCAATCGGCTCGGTGACGAGGGTGTCCAGGGTGCGCAGGACATCGAGGGGTCCGGTGACGACCACGGTCGCCGGGTCGACCTCGACGGCGGCGACAAGGAAGCCGGCCTCGGGCAGGCCCTCGACCAGGGCGACGACGGGCACCGTCTGCGAGAGCTCGTCGCGGACGATCTCAATTACGGCGTCGGCGGTGGTGGATTCGAGGCTGACGCCGACGACGGTGAAGCCCTGCTCACTGCTGGGCACGAGCTCCACCGTCGTTTCGAAGGACTCCAGGGCGACGTCGACTTCGCTCAGGTCGACCTCGGCGTTGATGCTATCGACCAGGTCGACTGCATCCGAGGGGCCGGTGACTCTGACCTCCTCGGGGTCCGCGCTGATCTCGCCGACGCTGAAGCCGAGGGGAGGGCCGTTGATCACGTTGACCGTGACGGGAAGGGTGCGCTGCACCACAGGCTGGAGGGTGATGAGCACGCGCTGTGGCTCGACCTCGACGACGTCGACCCCGCGGCGGCCGCCGGTGTAGTCCACCGTGACCGGCACCTCGACGTTGCCGGCGCTGGCGTTGGCGAGGTCCGCGACCACCTGGAAGTCGCTGACCTCGAGGTCGTTGAAGACATCCTCGGGGGCGGTGACGCGGATGCTCACCGGGTCGATGGGGCCGAAGACCGCCAGGTCATCGGGGACGTTGCCGGCCTGTACCGCCAGGGCGAAGGGGAACTCGTCGGTGCGTTCAGGGTTTTCCTCGTTGACGACGAACATCCAGAGGCCGACGGCGAGCAGGCAGGAGATCGCGAAGAGCCCGACGTTGTCGCGGAACGAGAAGAGCAGATGCCAGAGCACCTCCCGCAACTGGCTAATCACGCGGCGACGCCCCGTTGCTATCGAGGAGAAGGCGCTGGCCTCCGCGGTTGTTGAACATCGTGGTCAGGAGGCCCTGGAGGCGGGGCCGGTCGAGGCGGGTCACGATGCGGCCGCCGGCGGCCAGGGAAACATCGCCGTTCTCCTCGGAGACCACCAGGGCGATGGCGTCGGTGCGCTCGGTGATGCCCACCGCGGCGCGGTGGCGGGTGCCGGGGTGGCCGCGGATGGGGCGCTCGGAGAGCGGAAGAAGACAGTTGGCCGCCAGCAAGCGATCGTCGCGGATGATCACCGCGTTGTCATGCAGCGGAGAGTTGCGGAAGAAGACTCCCTCGAGGAGCTGCTCGGAGAGCTCGGCATCAACCTTGACACCGGTGTCGATGTAGTCCTGAAGTCCGGTGTCGCGTTCGATCACGATCAGGGCGCCGTGGCGGTCGCGGGAGAGGTTCATTGCGGCGTCGGAGAGGACTTCGATGGCGGCCTGGTGCTCGGGGCGGCCGGCCCAGGAGCGCGCGCCGGCGCGGCCGAGGCGTTCGAAGGCGCGTCGTATCTCGGGCTGGAAGATGATCGGGACGATGATCAGCAGCTCGGGGAAGGAGTGACGTAGGGCCCAATTGAGGACGGGCAGGTCGAGGGCCGAGCCGAGGATGAAGGCGACACCGAGGAGGATGGCGATGCCCCTGACCAGGGCCATGGCGGTGGTGTTGCGGATGAGGATCAGCAGCCAGAAGATGATGAACGCGATCAGGCCGATGTCGATGATGCTGACCGGTTCGAAGCGGTCGAAGGTGTCGCGGAGCCAGTCGATGAGCGCCGACATCTAGGGCTTTCGACAGGCTGCGCCGGGGCTCGCCGGTAGGCGGCTCCACGGCGAGTTAGTTATGCGGGTTCGGCGCTCGAGCTTGGCCTTTCGGTGCAATTCGCTCCCATTCTCGCGCATTCGGAGCCGAAGCTGGGGCCATAAGCGGTTGACCCCGGCCCGAGTGCCGAATATGTTCCGTTTGCCCTTGCTACCTTTCTGGCGCCACGCCCGCTATCCGCTGCTTCTGGTTCTCGTCGCGACCCTGGCGCTGGGCGTCGCCCTGCGCTTCAACGACGACGATCTGGACGATCTGCGCCTGACCGCCGGGGGCAGCGGCCAGACTGTCCAACACGATGGGTTTCTGGCCGACGGGAGGATTGATCTGAATTCGGCGTCCCAGGAACTGCTGGAGACGCTGCCGGATATAGGCCCTGTGCGGGCTGCGGAGATTGTTGCGGCGAGGGAGGCTCGGCCGTTCGAATCTGAACAGGACTTTTTGGAGCGGTCGGGGATTTCGGAGGGGCTATACGCCGCGCTCTTGCCGTTGGCAGGCATCGGATGAGGCTGACCCTGCTGGGCGCCGCCTGGGCGGGTGGCGTCTGCCTGGGCTACTTTGCGCTGGATCCGCTGTGGCTGGTGATCTTGGCTGCGGCGGCCGCCGGGGCGTTGGGAGCGCTTCGCTTCAGCCCGCCGTTTGGGCTGGCGACGGCGGTCTTTCTCGTCGCCGCTGTGGTCCGCTACGGCGCTGAGGACGGTGCCAGCGGCGCGCTCCCGGAGGAGCCCCTGGAAGGCCGGTTTGAGGCGCTGGTTACCGACGAGCCACAGGACAACGCGACGCGCGTCAGCTTCGCGGCGCGGATCACTGCCGGAGGAGATGACGGGTGGCAGGGGAAGTCAGTCCTCGTCGAGGTCCCGGCCTTTCTCGATGTTGACTACGGCGACGCGTTCGAGGGCGGCGGAGAGCTTGTGCCACTCGACCGTGAGCAGCCGTTCGACAGGCACCTTGCCGAGGAGGGCCTGGCGGGGCGCTGGCTCTATCCCGAGGGTTTCGAGGTTGTTTCCGGCGGACATGCGGAGTGGTGGCGGGAAGTGTTGCTCGACGTGCGGCGCTGGGCCAGCGACCGTATCGACAGAGTGTTGCCGGAGCCCAGCTCGGCGCTGGCGCGGGGAATGCTGCTGGGCCAGCGGGAGGACATCGACAGCGGTCTGCGGCGCGACCTGAACGCAGCCGGGACTTCCCACCTTATCGCCATCTCTGGTCAGAACCTTGTGCTGCTTGCCGGAGTCGTGCTGATCATGGGGCGCCGCTGGCTGGGGCCGCGCTGGTCCGCCCTGCTGGCTATTGGGGCGGTGTCTGCTTATGCCCTGATGTTGGGTGCGCCGCCGTCGATCCAGCGGGCCCTCCTGATGAGCATCCTGTTCGTGCTAGCGCCGGTGTTCGGCCGCCAGCCGGCGGGCTTCGGAGCGCTGGCGCTGACCTTCGTGGTCCTGACGGCGTGGGATCCGCTGGTGGTCCACGACCTGTCATTCCAGCTAAGCCTGTCGGCAACGGCCGGATTGATTGTCCTGGCTACCCCGTTGGCTGGGGCGATGTCGGGCGCTCTGACGCTCGCCGAGAAGGGGATTCTTCGCTCTTTAGCGGACGCCTTCGGGATCAGCGTGGCGGCCACACTGGCGACCCTGCCAATAGTCGCCCTCAGCCTCGACCAGGTCTCGCTCGTGGGCGTGCTCGCCAACTTCGCGGTGATTGCTTTGTTCGCGCCGATGCTCCTCTCGGCGCTGCTAGCCATTCCGGCATCGCTATTGCCTGAAACTGTGGCGCTCGTGCTCGCGTGGCCGGCGTGGCTGCTCTTCGAGTACTTCCGTGCCGTTAGCGTGGCGGCCGCTGAGCTGCCGGGCGCCGCCGTGGGGGCGGGAGGTTTTGGCCTGGCTCACGCCGCCGCCGTATACGTTGCCCTGCTGGGCCTCCGCTTCGCGCTGCCGGCCCGGCAAGAGCAGCGCGAGATAAAGGAAGGAGGTGTCGCTCTAGCGATGGGGCCGGCATTGCTGGCGGTTGGGCTGGTCGTCGCGAACGGCGTGGCGTGGTTTCCCTCCGCGCAAGCCGACGAGGCTGAGATGGAGGTTTCGTTCCTTAATGTGGGGCAGGGCGACGCGATCCTGGTCGAGACGCCCGCTGGCCAGCGCATCCTGATCGACGGTGGGCCGGACCCGGCCCGACTGGTGCGGGAGCTGGATAGCGAGCTTGGTTTCGGCTCCCGCCGGATCGACCTTCTGCTGCTGACCCACATGGCGGCCGACCACGCCACGGGGACGCTGGAGGTGCTCGAGCGCTACGACGTGGAGGCGGTGGGATGGACGGGTATAAGCGACGCTTCAGTTCTTGCCGGCGAGTGGGCCGCCGTCGTCGAGCAGTCGGGGGCGGAGGTGTGGGAGCTGAGCGCCGGAGACCGGGTGGTGGTCGAGGACGACATAGCGCTGGAGGTGCTTTGGCCGGTTGACGAGGGACTGCGGTTGAAGGCTGAGAATGACCTTTCGCTCGTTGTAAGACTTACCCACGGCGATGTTTCCTTCCTCCTGACCGGCGACGTGGAGGCAGCCGCCGAGGCTCTGTTGCTGGCATCGGGCATCCATCTTGAGAGCGACGTGCTTAAGGTTGCGCACCACGGCTCCGAGACCTCCACGTTGCCTGAGCTGTTGGCGGCCAGCGGCGCGGACTTCGCGGTGATAACTGTCGGTGGGAGCAATCAGTTCGGGCACCCGCACGAGCGGGTGCTGGCGCGGCTTGAGGAAGCTGGGATGGTCGTGCTGAGGACGGATGAGGATGGACGGGTGAGCTTTGTGAGCGACGGAGAGCGGGTCAGGCGAAGCGACTGAAGGGGGCGGGCGTGTGGCGGCAGACGTGGCGAAACCTTCGCCCCGGTAAGAGGACGACGCCGCCCTGCCGCCGCGCAACCTCACCTGCCGTCTCCTTGCCAAGGAGAGGGTGGGGCCGACGGCGAATGTTTAACGTAGGGGCAGATTTCGAATCACGATGGAGCTGGGCTTAGACAACCTGAGAATCTGCCCGCGGTGTTTCGAACGAGCATTGGGCTACAGAGACCAATAAAACGCCACGGGCGGGCTGTAGGGGAATGCGGTCTTATCTTGAACGCGAGGCTGGCGGGCGGATTCTCGGCTCGAGTCGGTTCGGGCTAGCGTCCTAATTCGAAATCCGCCCCTTGTATATCTTCCCCGCCCTAGATTTGGGCTAGTTGATCT
>JBBDXC010000007.1:0-33500 GCA_040902555.1 Dehalococcoidia bacterium | reverse complement strand
AGTTGGCTCTGTTGAGCCTGCTGATCATCGGCAGCCTTTCGGGTGCCTACGTCGGCTACCACCGAGTTCGCTAGACGAGCGCAGCACAGTTGAAGTGAAAAGGGGGCTCCTTCGGGAGCCCCCTTCTTCGTATCTGAATGGCGGTGGCCCGAACCCTGCTCTTTGCCGGCGTTGCGCTTTGGCCACGCGAAAAGAATTTTCCGGTTAACGCTGCGCAGCGTTAACGTTCCGACCCTGGGCCGCGTTACCAGCTAGTAGAAAACAGGTATGGCTTGGCGCGCGTCCGACGTTCGGCAGGCACAAAACAAGGAGGAAAGCAGTGAGTAAGAGGGTTTTCGGCGTATTAGCCGCTCTCCTCGGTCTCGCAGCGGCGTTCGCCCTCTTCGGCGGCTCCGCGAGTGCAGGCGATGACGACGTCGGATTTGACGGCGGCAACATCGACTGTTTCAAGAGTGCGTTTGGCTTTGACGACCCGGATGCCGGGTTTGAGCTGGGCGAAGAGGTTCGTTTCGAAGTCACCTGTGTGGTTGTCGACCTGGGAACCGACGTAACCGGTGGTTTTGTTGACGACAACCTGACGATCATCGACGTGCTTCCGGGCAACTTCCAGATCGAGGACGCGTTCTGTCTGACGACAGGCACCATTGAAGCACTGAGTGGGGTACCGAACTTCTCGGCCGCCATCAGCGGCCAGACGGTAGCCTGCCAGGCGACGCCGTTCTTCCTGGGTTCGACGGTCACTTTGGTGGTCATCGGCAACTGGTGGACGGGTCCCTGTGGCGACATCAAGAACGTGGCCACGGCGGAGTACGGCGGCGACGAAGAGACTCCTGCGGAGTTCATCTTCGTAGAGTGCGCGGACATCTCCGTGACGAAGACCGCATCGACGGTGACAGACTCGACCGGCGCCACGGTGGCGCAGGGCGGGACGATCATCTACGTGGTGACGGTCTGCAACGAGCCTGATGGCTTTGGCGAGGCGCAGTTCGTCTTCGTCTTCGACCAGTTGCCTTTGGGCGCGGAGTTCCAGAGCGCGGCCTCGGCCGAGTTCGCTCTGACCTTCGACGGCACGAGCAGCCAGATTCTGGGCACGACCGACTCATTGCAGCCGGGCGAGTGTGGCACGATCTTCATCACGGTCGACACCGCTGATGACGCACCGTGTGGCACGCCGTTCACGAACCTGGCGGTTGGTGGTCACTCGGTCCTGGCGTCCGACATCACGGGTAGTAACTTCGTGGGCGGACTCGAGGGCAACGATGACAACAACCGGGCCACTGTCACGACGACAGTTGCCTGCCCGACGCCGGGCGACGGTGGGACACCTGGTGGTCCGTCGGTGGGTACTGGTAACTCAGGCCTGCTGGACAACGACACCTCGGTCGCCGGCTGGCAGTTGGCTCTGTTGAGCCTGCTGATCATCGGCAGCCTTTCGGGTGCCTACGTCGGTTACCGCCGAGTTCGCTAGACGAGCTCAGCGCAGCTGAAGTGATAGGGGGCTCCTTCGGGAGCCCCCTTCTTCGTTCACCTTCACTACGGGCAGGTAAGGAACAATCTCCGCCACCACAGCGTTGAGGACGGAAGGGTCCTTGGCAAAGCCGGCGTGCGGCCGCTTGTTCTGCACGGCTCATGCCAAAGCGATAACTAGTGGAAAGTGCTAACCAACATGTCTTTTCGAATCCTGTTCGCTGCCGTTGCAACCTTCCTTTCAGCCGCAGCTCTCTTTGGGAGCGGTTGCTCAAGCGGCAATAGCGATTCAACCGATACCGAGCCCGTTGGGGGAAACTGACACCGCGCAGGAAACTGAATTCTTTGGTGATTCAGATTTCGAGGCAGAGGAGTCGAATTACTTCGAGGACCTGGACACACTCGTGGCCACTTCGAATGTGATCGTGGAGAGCGAAGTCGTGGGCGACCCCGAGGTGTTCTCCGTGGGCGGCGAAGAAGGGCGCACTCGAAACCTCCCTTACCCAGGTTGAGCCGTCTGTTTACCACAAGGGTCTTTGCCGGGACGCCACCTTGTCTGTCATTACCGACGAGGTATCAAACCCTGCCGTCGAGTGGCGGTGGAGTGGGACACGCGTCTTCCTTTTTCTGCGGGCACGAACTGACCACGAGGACTGGTTTCGTCCGGTAAACCACAGTCAGTCCGTCTTGATCTTGACGGGGGACGACCTGATAGCGACGACCGACGATCTGCTTAATCAGGCGCTGGCCGAGATGACGCCAAGGGACCTGGCCGGCGCGATCACAGCCGCGAGGGATCGCGAGGATCGCGGCGAAGTCGTGGCCCAGGGTCCCCTTGGTGGCGAGCCCGTGGCGCCAGCGTCCTGGTTGGCAAACTGCTAGTCCCGCTTCGAGGGCAGCGTCTGGCGCGGGAAAGCGAAAAGGGGCTTCTTCGGGAGCCCCTTTCCTAGCCTCCTCAACGCTCGCGCCCGTGCAAAACATCACAGTTCTGTTAAGCCGTCGTTCACCGCCTGGATGGCGTTCACAGGCCAATACTGGACTCGCGTTTACTGCTAATGAGCCTTATAGTTTCCGTTGGCCGGCGCTTGAGGTACCCCAGAGAGCAGGCGATTGCGAGTCGCGAGGTTGCCACTTGACAAATTCCGAGTAGGATCAGCAACAGTAACCCAAATCCAAGATGAACGAGGGGCGCATGAGCTTTATTACCAAGAGGACCGTCGGAGGGGCGCTGGCCGTAATGGCCATCTTTGCTTCCTTCCTGGCGTTCGGCTCCTCCGTCAGTGCCGGCGACGACGACGTCGGCTTTGACGGCGGAAACATCACCTGTTTCAAAACCGCCTTCTCGCCCGACCCGGACTTCTCCGACGCGGGTGCCGAGCTGGGCGAGGAAATCCGCTTCGAGGTCACCTGCGTGGTCGATGAGCTGGCGACCGACGCGTCGGCCGGCATCGTCGACGACACGCTAACGATCATCGACGTGGTGCCCGGCAGCTTCGTCATCGAAGACGCCTTCTGCCTCACGACCGGAACGATCGAGGCCTTCAGCGGTGTCCCCAACTTCTCCGCTTCCATCTCCGGCAACACGGTTGCCTGCCAGGCGACTCCGCTGGTCGTGGGTGCGAGCGTCACGCTGGTAGTTATCGGGCACTTCCCGTTCGGCCCCTGCGGGACGATCAAGAACGTGGCTACCGCTGAGTACGCTGGTGACGAGGAAACCCCCGCGGAGTTCATCTTCGTCGAGTGCTCCGACATCGCGGTGACCAAGACCGCCGCCACGGTAACCGACCCGACGGGCGCCCACGTCGCCCAGGGCGGCACCATCGTCTACACAATCACGGTCTGTAATCTTTCTGATGGCTTCGGCGAGGCCCAGTTCGTCTTCCTCTTTGACCAGCTTCCGCTGGGCGCGGAGTTCCAGAGCGCGGCCTCGGCCGACTTCGCCCTTACCTTCGACGGCACCAGCAGCCAGATCCTCGCGACCACCGACTCGCTGCAGCCCGGCGAATGTGGCGTCATCATCATCACGGTTGACACCGCGGACGACGCGCCCTGTGGCACGCCGTTCACGAACACCGCGGTTGGTGGTCACTCGGTCCTTGCTTCCGACATCACGGGTAGTAACTTCGTCGGCGGCGCCGAGGCAACCTTCACCAACAACACAGCCACCGTAACTACGGTCGTCTTCTGCGACACCACGCCGGGTGGCGGTGGTGGCGGCGGCGGCGGTGGGGGCCCCGCGGTTGGGACCGGTGACACCGGCTTCCTGGCCGAGGAAAGCTCGCTCGCTGGTTGGCAGCTCGGCCTGCTTAGCCTGGTCATCGTGGCCAGCATGTCAGGCGCTGTCTTCAGCTACCGCAAGACCCGCTAGTCCAACTTCCAAAGCGGAACCCTAAAGGGAGGCCTCGTCGAGAGGCCTCCCTTTCTTTATCCCGAGAAATCCGTAAGGCAATCGCCGGCCTGCGCCTCAAGACACACGAAAAGAAAAGTTGACACCCGTTAACGAATGGCCATGACCAGGCGTTATCAGATGTGAGAGAGAGAATGAAATCTCGGCTGGCGCTTGCGAGTGCCAAAAGGAGGGGAGACGACCAAACACCCACACACACGCACCACAACGGACGGAAATCAGAGAGGAATCAGCTTATGAGCTTTTTGAGCAAGTGGACACTGGGAGGGGCGCTGGCCATTGCGGCTTTAGTCGCCGTTTTCTCAGCGTTCGGCTCTACCGCGAGTGCAGGCGATGACGACGTCGGATTTGACGGCGGCAACATCGACTGCTTCAAGAGCGCGTTCGGTTTCGACGACCCGGATGCCGGGTTTGAGCTGGGCGAAGAGGTTCGCTTCGAAGTCACCTGTGTGGTTGTCGACCTGGGAACCGACGTAACCGGTGGTTTTGTTGACGACAACCTGACGATCATCGACGTGCTTCCGGGCAACTTCCAGATCGAGGACGCGTTCTGTCTGACGACAGGCACCATTGAAGCACTGAGTGGGGTACCGAACTTCTCGGCCGCCATCAGCGGCCAGACGGTAGCCTGCCAGGCGACGCCGTTCTTCCTGGGTTCGACGGTCACTTTGGTGGTCATCGGCAACTGGTGGACGGGTCCCTGTGGCGACATCAAGAACGTGGCCACGGCGGAGTACGGCGGCGACGAAGAGACTCCTGCGGAGTTCATCTTCGTAGAGTGCGCGGACATCTCCGTGACGAAGACCGCATCGACGGTGACAGACTCGACCGGCGCCACGGTGGCGCAGGGCGGGACGATCATCTACGTGGTGACGGTCTGCAACGAGCCTGATGGCTTTGGCGAGGCGCAGTTCGTCTTCGTCTTCGACCAGTTGCCTTTGGGCGCGGAGTTCCAGAGCGCGGCCTCGGCCGAGTTCGCTCTGACCTTCGACGGCACGAGCAGCCAGATTCTGGGCACGACCGACTCATTGCAGCCGGGCGAGTGTGGCACGATCTTCATCACGGTCGACACCGCTGATGACGCACCGTGTGGCACGCCGTTCACGAACCTGGCGGTTGGTGGTCACTCGGTCCTGGCGTCCGACATCACGGGTAGTAACTTCGTGGGCGGACTCGAGGGCAACGATGACAACAACCGGGCCACTGTCACGACGACAGTTGCCTGCCCGACGCCGGGCGACGGTGGGACACCTGGTGGTCCGTCGGTGGGTACTGGTAACTCAGGCCTGCTGGACAACGACACCTCGGTCGCCGGCTGGCAGTTGGCTCTGTTGAGCCTGCTGATCATCGGCAGCCTTTCGGGTGCCTACGTCGGTTACCGCCGAGTTCGCTAGACGAGCTCAGCGCAGCTGAAGTGAAAGGGGGCTCCTTTGGGAGCCCCCTTCTTCGTGTCTCCTCTCCGGTTCGGCTTGCCTAGATAACCAGAGTTTCCTGGTGAACCCCGAACACCGAGCGCATTACCGCGGTGATCTCGCCCAGGGTTACATAGGCGTTGGCGCAATCGATCAGGTAGGGCATCGTGTTGTCCCCGCCCCGGCAGGCGCCCTCCAGGGCGTCCAGCGCGCTCCGTACCGCCCCCCCATACCTCTCGGAGCGCACGCGCTCCAGGCGGGTCATGTGGCGGCGGAAGCTGTCGGGGTGGATGCGCAGCAGGTCGACCGGCTCCTCGTCGTCCAGTACGTATTCATTTACCCCGACGATGATTCGCTCGCCGCTCTGGACCTCCTGCTGGTAGCGGTAGGAGGCATCGGCAATCTCCTTCTGGAAAAAGCCTGCCTTGAGTGCGGGGATGACGCCGCCGAAGTCGTCGATCCGGGCGAAGTAGTCCTCCGCCTCCCGCTCCATCTCATCGGTCAGGGCCTCGACAAAGTAGCTTCCGCCCAGCGGGTCGACCGTGTTAACGACGCCGGACTCGTGGAGCAGGACCTGCTGCGTGCGAAGCGCCAGGCGGGCCGCCCGCTCCGACGGCAGGGCCAGCGCTTCATCCAGCGCGTTGGTGTGGAGCGACTGCGTGCCGCCCATCGTCGCCGCCAGCGCCTGCACCGTCGTCCGAATCAGGTTGACGTCCGGCTGCTGCGAGGTCAGGCTGCATCCCGCTGTCTGCGTGTGGAAGCGCAGCCACCACGAGCGCTCGTTGCGCGCGCCATAGCGCTCGCGCATATGGCGCGCCCAGATGCGGCGGGCGGCGCGGAACTTGGCGACCTCCTCAAACAGGTCGTTGTGGCAGTTGAAAAAGAAGGAAAGCCGGGGAGCAAACTCGTCGATGTCCAGGCCCCGCTCCAACGAAGCCTCGACGTAGGCGAAGCCGTCGGCCAATGTGAAAGCCAGCTCCTGCGCTGCGGTCGAGCCGGCCTCGCGAATGTGATAGCCGGAGACACTGATCGTGTTCCACTGCGGCATCTCTCGCGTACCGAACTCGATCGTGTCGACGACCAGCCGCATCGAGGGCTCCGGAGGGTAGATGTACTCATTCTGAGCCGTGAACTCCTTGAGGATGTCGTTCTGGAGTGTCCCGCGCAGCTGGTCCCGGCTAAAACCCTGTTTCTCAGCCGCTGCGATGTACATCGCCCAGATCGCGGCCGCCGGCGAGTTGATCGTCATCGAGGTCGAGATGTCTCCAAGCGGGATCTCCCGGAAAAGCAGCTCCATGTCGGCAAGGGACGAGACGCCCACCCCGCAGTGCCCGAACTCGCCGAGCGCCGTCGGGTCGTCGGCATCGACGCCCATCAGGGTCGGCAGATCAAAAGCCACCGAGAGGCCATTCTGGCCGTGCTCGAGGAGATAGCGGAACCGCTCGTTGGTCTCCTCGGCGTCGCCGAAGCCGGCGAAATTGCGGATCGTCCAGGCCTTGCCGCGGTAGCCGGTGGCGTGGATGCCGCGCGTATAGGGATAGGAACCCGGCTGGCCGATCCGCTCCCCAGGGTCGCCCTTGAGGTCCGCCGGGCCGTAGAGGGGGCGGATGGGCCTGCCGGAAGTCGTGGTGAAGGAGCGCTCGGGCTCAAGGACCGCAGGGACGGCGGGGGGCTCTGTCGTACTCGGCTTGTCTAGCTGTCTGACCATCTGTGGCACCTGTCCCTTCGTGGCTATTCTAGGTTCCGCGCCGCCGGGCGGCCTCGGTGGTCTGCCCCTTGTACGGTGTATAGTGATGTATATGAAGGCGGACAACGATCTACCTCAGCGCCGAGGATGTCCAAGTGCTGAAAGACGAATCCGCTCAGAGTGGTCTTTCACGCTCGGAGCTGATCCGGCGTGCTATTCGCGCGCACTACCATCGACGCCGAAGCGTTGAGGAGATAATGGCTGATCTCAAAGTCAGCGCCCGTATCTGGGAAGGATCGCGATTTTAGCGGAAAGGAGGACGTGGCGGCGCGTCGCCGTCGGGGCCCACCGACGAGGGGCGCAGACGACTTCTGATTCAGGGGACAGCGGCTCCAGTAGCCAGCCGCATCGACTCAAAAGTCGCGGAAGTTTGCAAATCCCGAGCGCAGCGGATCTCTTGGCGCCCCTACGTGCGGTGTACAGTGGTGTATATGGAACGCACGCAGATTTATTTGGGTAGCAAGCACCGCGCCCTCCTCGACAACGCTCGTAAGAGCAGCGGCGCATCGCGCTCCGAGCTAATCCGCAGGTTGATTGAGGCTGCATACGACAAGCCTGACAAAGAGGCGCAGATCGCGGCGATCCGCGCGGCCGCCGGGTTGTGGAAAGACAGAAAGTTCACCACAGATGAGTACATCAGGGCCGTTCGTGGTGGCGATCTCGGTTCACTCGATATCGATTGAAGGTAATCGACACCAATGTGGCCATTGATTTCCTGCGTGGCCACGCTGGCGCAGCCGAGTTACTCCTGCACCTTGCTGACGCAGGCGAAGACCAAGTCGCCAGCGAACTGATGCGCTACGAAGTCCTGGCCGGTGCGCGAACTGATGAAACCGAGGCGATCGAGAATTTCTTCCAGACCGTACTGTGGGTTCCCGTGAATGAAACCATAAGCCGAGCCGCTGCCGAGTTCGCACTGCAACTGCGCCGTGCCCACAGTGGGATCGACGATGTTGATATGCTCATCGCTGCCACGGCCGATGTCCTTGGTGCCGAGCTGCTGACCAAGAACGTGAGGCACTTCCCGATGTTTCCCGGCCTGAGAGCGCCCTACTGACCGAGCCCTCGAACTTGGAAAGATTGACCGCCTTCGGAGTGCCGGTATTTCGGACATTGCATCCGACGGGCGGCCAGATTCATTTGACACCCCTCTAGGGCGTTCCTAGACTCAGTAAGGCCTGCCAGACGAGGGCAGTCCGTTGCACGGGTCGAGAGGCCTGAAAGTGACAACGTCTCCGCCATGGCGGGGATGGCTCAGAAATAAGCCTTTCGGCCTTTCTGTTCGTCTACAAACCGGGAGAAAGCTAGCTTGCCAACCATCAATCAGCTGGTGCGCAAAGGACGCAAGGTCGTCGTCAAGAAGACCAAGGCGCCTGCGCTTCGCTTCCGCTACAACGCCCTGACCAACCGGACAGAGCGTGGCAAGGGTTCTCCCCAGAAGCGCGGCGTCTGCACCCAGGTCAGGACGCAGACGCCGAAGAAGCCGAACTCGGCCCTCCGCAAGGTGGCCCGCGTGAGGCTGACCAACGGCATCGAGGTCACCGCCTACATCCCCGGCGAAGGCCACAGCCTGCAGGAGCACTCGGTGGTTCTCGTTCGAGGTGGCCGCGTGAAGGACCTTCCCGGGGTCCGCTACCACATCGTCCGCGGGGCGCTCGACGCGACCGGTGTCAACGGCCGCAAGCGTGGGCGCAGCAAGTACGGGACGAAGAAGGCTACGTAGCCCGAGCGGATTAACCCGTCAGGTCTTAGTGGGGGACGCCTAAGGGTGTCCTTCTAAACAGTTCTTTTGGAGAAGGGCGCAGACATCTGCGCCGAAAAGGGTTTTGACATGCCCCGACGAGGCACAGTTGACCGGCACCGGCCGTCGCCCGACCCCAAGTTCGGGAGTCTGCCGGTGCAGATGTTCATCAACAAGATAATGACGCGCGGCAAGAAGGCGACGGCCGAGCGCATCGTTTACGACGCCTTCGCGATCGTCGAGGACCGCCTGAAGAGGCCGGCGCTCGACGTCTTCGACGCTGCCCTGCGCAACGTGACGCCGGTCCTCGAGGTAAAGCCCCGCCGCGTCGGCGGCGCCACCTACCAGGTCCCGGTCGACATCCGCGCCGAGCGTCGGACCTCCCTGGCAATGCGTTGGATGGTCACCGCCGCCCGCGCCCGCAGGGGACGCTCGATGGCCGAGAAGCTGGCTGATGAGATTTCGGACGCCGCTAACGGGCAGGGCGCCACGATGAAGAAAAAGGAAGACACACACCGCATGGCGGAGGCCAACAGGGCCTTCGTCCATTACCGCTGGTAAGGAAGAGGAAAGTTGTGGCGGGCTAGCCCGCCGTGAAGACAAGAAGATGGCACGGCAATACCCAATCGAGAGAGTTCGCAATATCGGGATCATCGCCCACATCGACGCCGGTAAGACGACGGTGACTGAGCGCATCCTTTATTACACAGGCCGCACCTACAAAATCGGTGAGGTCCACGAGGGCACGGCCGTCATGGACTGGATGGAGCAGGAGCGCGAGCGCGGCATCACCATCACCGCCGCCGCCACCACCGCCGCCTGGGGCGACTACCAGATCAACATCATCGATACGCCCGGCCACGTCGACTTCACGGTCGAAGTCGAGCGCAGCCTGCGCGTCCTCGATGGCGGGGTCGTCGTCTTCGACGCCGTCGCCGGCGTCGAGCCTCAGTCCGAGACTGTCTGGCGCCAGGCCGACCGCTACGGCGTCCCGCGGATCTGCTTCGTCAACAAGATGGACCGCACCGGTGCTGATTACTGGCGCACGATCGACATGATGATCGATCGGCTGGACGCCAAGCCAGCCCCGGTGCAGATCCCCCTCGGCATCGAGGCCCAGCACGTCGGCGTCATCGATTTGATCGAGCAGAAGGCCTGGCGCTTCTCCGCCGACCGCGACGAGGAGCCGACCCAGGAGCCAATCCCAAACGAATACCAGATCGAGGTCGAGCAGCGACGCGCCGCCCTGATCGAAACCGTCGCCGAAAACGACGAGCAGCTCGAGATCAGCTTTATCGAGGGCCACGACATCACCGCCAAGGAGCTCAAGCGGGCCATCCGCCGGGCCACTCTGGCCGGCAAGATCGCCCCCATCCTGTGCGGAAGCGCCTTGAAGAACAAGGGAGTCCGGCTGCTCCTCGACGCCGTGGTCGATTACCTGCCTTCGCCGATCGACATTCCGCCGGTGACCGGCGTGCACCCCAAGACCAAGGAGCCGCTGGAGCGCAAGCCCGACGAGAGCGAGCCATTCTCCGCCCTGGCCTTCAAGATCGTCACCGACCCCTATGTGGGCCGGCTTGCGTACTTCCGCGCTTACTCAGGCACGATCAAGACCGGGGACGCCATCCTCAACACCACCCGCGAACACCGCGAACGGATGGGCCGCCTGTTGCGGATGCACGCCAACCACCGCGAAGAAGTCGAGGAGATCAACACAGGCGAGATCGGCGCCGCCATTGGCCTCAAGAACACCTTCACCGGCGACACCCTGTCGTCCGTAGACCAGCCAATCCTTCTCGAGACGATCAGCTTCCCCGAGCCGGTCATCTCCGTCGCCATCGAGCCCAAGACGAAGGAAGACCAGGACAAGCTCGGCGAGACCCTCGGCCGCATGGTTGAGGAGGACCCGACCTTCCGCGCCCGCTATGACAAGGAGACCGGCCAGACCGTCATCTCCGGCATGGGTGAGCTCCACCTGGAGGTCATCGTCGACCGCATGCTCCGCGAGTTCCGCGTCGACGCCAACGTGGGCCGGCCCCAGGTTGCCTACCGCGAAGCCATCACCGCCACTGCCCGCGCGGAGGGCCGATTCGTCCGCCAGACCGGCGGCCGCGGCCAGTTCGGCCACGTCGTCCTCGAGGTCGAGCCTCTCGACCGCGGCGAAGGTGTGATCTTCGAGAACAAGACCGTCGGCGGCACAGTCCCGCGCGAATACGTCGCCCCGACCGAGGCCGGCGTCCGCGATGCCCTCGAGAGCGGTGTCATCGCCGGCTACCCGGTGATAGACATCAAGGTAAAGCTGCTCGATGGCTCCTACCACGCCGTCGACTCTTCCGAGATGGCCTTTAAGATGGCCGGCTCGATGGGTGTGCGCGAGGCCGTGCGCCGCGCCAGCCCGGTCATCCTCGAGCCAATCATGAAGATGGAGATCTCCGTGCCCGAAGAGTTCTTCGGGGACGTGCTGGGCGACATCAGCTCGCGCCGCGGGCAGGTCGAAGGCATGGAGAACCGGGGCACCCTGCACATAATCAGAGCCTCCGTCCCGTTGGCCGAGACCTTTGGCTACTCAACGGCGCTGCGCTCACTGACGCAGGGTCGCGCGACCCACAGCATGGAATTTGACCGCTACGAGCCCGCGCCGAGCTCGGTAGCCCAGCCCCTCATGGGCAAGGTCGTAGCGAGGGCGTAGGGGAGAAGCATGGCCAAACAGAAGATACGTATCCGGCTCAAGGCCTACGACCACCGCATCCTCGACCAATCGGCCGAGCAGATCGTGGAAGCTGCCGAGCGCACCGGGGCGGCCGTGGCCGGCCCCGTTCCCCTGCCCACGCACATCCGCAAGTTCACGGTCATCCGCTCGCCCCACATCGACAAGGACTCGCGCGAGCAGTTCGAGATACGGACCCACAAGCGCCTGATCGACATCCTCGAGCCCACGTCGCGGACGGTGGACACGCTGATGCGTCTCCAGCTGCCATCGGGCGTCGATATCGAGATCAAGCTCTAGAGACTGAAGCATGAACGACGAAGACAAGCAGACCGACGACGCAGAATCCCCCGGGGAGCCGGCCGAGGCCGACGCTCCGACGGTTGAGTCTGCGCCAGCCGAGCCGCCGGCCGCCGTTGCTGAGGTTGAACCTGCGGACGGCACCGAGGTTGTAGCCGAGGACGACGTCGTCGCGGAGGCGGAGGCGGAGACGGAAGCCGATCAAGCCGTCACCGACGAGGGCGACGCCGTTCCGGAGGCCGACGCCGACGCCGACGTTGAAGCCGCAGCCATAGAGGCCGAGGAACCTGAAGCCGAGGGCGAGGAAACCGCCGCTGCCGAAGCAACACCCGCGGCCGCGGCCTCGCAGCGCCGCGGTGCCCGCGTCGAGCGCGAGAAGGCCCCCGAAGGCATAACCACCATCCTCGGCCGCAAGCTCGGCATGCTCCAGGTCTTCGACGACAACGGCACCGTGCAGAACGTAACCGCCATCGAGGCCGGCCCCTGTGTGATCACGATGGTCCGCACGCCCTCACGCGACGGCTACAGCGCCGTCCAGCTTGGCTGGGGCCAAGACCGCAAGCTCAACAAGCCCGCCCGCGGCCACCTTAAGGAGGCCAACGGCGAGTTCCGCTACCTGCGCGAGATCCGCGTCGCCGATTCTGGCCCCTTCAGCGTCGGCCAGGAGGTCGGCGTCGATATCTTCGAAGCCGGCCAGAACGTCGACGTCAGCGCGAGCTCCAAGGGACGCGGCTTCCAGGGCGGCGTCCGCCGCCACAACTTCCGTGGCGGGCCGAAAACCCACGGCCAGTCGGACCGCCATCGCGCCCCCGGCTCGATCGGGGCCGGCACGACCCCGGGCCACGTCCTCAAGGGCCACAAGATGGCCGGCCACATGGGCGCACATCAGGTAACGATGCGCCGGCTCACGGTCGTTAAAGCCGACGCCGAAAAGAACCTGTTGCTGATCCGCGGCTCTGTCCCGGGCCCGGTCAACGGCCTCGTCAAGATTCGCCACACCAAGGCAGGTGGCCAATGAAGTTCGCCGTCCATGACGCCAGTGGCAAGGAAACCAGGCAGATCGAGCTGGCCGACGAGGTCTTCGGGATCGAGCCCAACCGGGACGTCGTCCACCAGGTCTACGTTGCCCAGATGAACGCCCGCCGCATCGGCACGGCCAACACCAAGACCCGGGGCGAGGTCAGGGGTAGCACCGCCAAGCTACGGCGGCAAAAGGGCCTCGGCCGCGCCCGCATCGGCTCGATGGGCTCGCCCGTCCTGACCGGTGGCGGCGTCGCCTTTGGGCCGAAGACGCGGAGCTACGTCCAGACAGTCCCCAAGCGCATCCGGCGCCTCGCTATACGCTCCGTGCTCTCAGCCAAGGCCAGCGACGGCGAGCTGATCGTCGTCGACAGCATCGGCTCCGACAGTCCGAGCACCAGCGCCCTGAGGGTGCTGCTGGCCGGCCTCGGCGTCGAGCGCTCGTCGCTGATCGTCACCGGCCAGCCCGATCGCACTGCCTTCCTCAGCGCGCGCAACCTGCGCAATGCGCGGGTTGTCCCGGCCAGCTACCTCAACGTGGCCGACCTCATCAACCACCACGGCCTGGTCATGACCACCGAGGCCGTCCGCCAGACCGAAGCCCTCTGGGGAGGCGAGCGGGCAACCAGCCGGCGGGCAGCCCTTGTAACAGCCGTCGTGGACGCCGAAGCCAGTGCCCCTTCCGCGGGCGAGAAGCCGAAGCGCGCGCGACGAGCTGCCAAGGCAGTGGTCGCCGCGACGGATGAGCAGCCCGAAGCGGCCGCTCCAGCCGCACCTGCCGCCAAGGCCGACGCCCCCGAGAAGCCGGCACCGCGCAAGCGGCGGGCCGCGAGGAAGCCGGCCGACGCTGAGGGGAGCGCCTGATGCCCAAGCAGCTTCACACCTACACAATCATCAAGAAGCCAATCGTGACCGAGAAGTCCACGGCCCTGGCCAGCGCCAACCAGTTCGTCTTCGAGGTCGACAAGGCCGCCAACAAGATGCAGATCAAGGAGGCGGTGGAAACCGCCTTCGAGGTCAAAGTGCTTGAAGTCAACACCATGAACGTAAAACCGAAGCGTCGCCGCCGCGGGCGCCAATGGGGCTACACGCGCGCCTGGAAGAAGGCCGTGGTAACCCTCCGCGACGGCGACACGATCACACTGTTCGAGGGTGTATAGATGCCGCTGAAGCAATTCCGGCCAACCTCGCCTTCACGCCGCGGCATGAGCGGCTACACCTTCGACGAGATCACCAAGGATCGCCCGGAGAAGGCGCTGCTGCGCGCCTCGAAGAAGGCCGCCGGCCGCAACAACCAGGGCCGGATCAGCGTCCGCCACCAGGGTGGCGGCCACAAGCGCCGCATCAGGACCGTCGATTTCAAGCGCCGCGACAAGTTCGGCGTGCCCGGTCGCATCGCCGCCGTCGAGTACGACCCCAACCGCTCGGCCCGTCTGGCGCTCATCTACTATGCGGACGGCGACAAGCGCTACATCCTCGCCCCGGTCGGCCTCAAGGTCAACGACACCGTGATGTCCGGCCCCACGGCGGAAATCTCCCCCGGCAACGCTCTGCCCATGCGCTCGATCCCGACGGGGACCGTCGTGCATAACGTCGAGATGCAGCTCGGCAAGGGCGCCCAGATGGTGCGCAGCGCCGGCGCCGGCGCCCAGTTGATGGCCAAGGAGGGCGATTTCGCGCTTCTCCGCCTGCCCTCCGGCGAGATGCGCCGCGTCCACTCCGACTGCCTGGCGACGATCGGCCAGGTCGGCAACGTCGAGCACCAGAACATCAAGATCGGCAAGGCCGGCCGCAACCGCTGGCTCAACAAGCGGCCGACCGTCCGCGGCTCGGTCATGAACCCCAACGACCACCCCCACGGTGGTGGCGAGGGCCGGGCGCCAATCGGCATGCCCAGCCCCAAGACTCCGTGGGGCAAGCCCACGCTGGGCTACCGCACCCGTCGTAACAAGACAAGCGGTAAGTTCATCGTGCGGCGGAGGAATGCCTGATGTCGCGCTCATCCAAGAAAGGTCCATTCATCGAGCCAAGGCTGCTGCAGCGCGTCGAGGCGGCTCAGCGCTCCGGCGCCCGGCAGATCATCCGCACCTGGTCGCGCTCGTCGACGATCATGCCGCAGATGGTCGGCCTGACCATCGCCGTGCACGACGGCCGTCGCCACGTGCCGGTCTACGTCACCGAGAACATGGTTGGCCACAAGCTGGGCGAGTTCGCGCTCACCCGCACCTTCCGTGGCCACGCCGGCCGCTCTGAGAAGACGGCCACCCTGAGGAAGAAGTAGGAATGGAAGTCAAAGCCGTCGCCCGCAACCTGCGGATGGCCCCGCGCAAGGTGCGCCTGATCCTCAACGAGCTGAAAGGCAAGAGCGTTGAGGAGGCGATCGCCCAGCTGCGCTACATGCCCTCACCGCACGCGCGGGAGATAGCTCGCGTGGTCCACTCGGCCGCTTCCAACGCCGAGAACAACCACTCGCTGTCCACTCGTGACCTGTTTATCAAGCACGCTTACGCCGACGAAGGCCTGAAGCTGAAGCGCTTCAAGGCGCGATCAAGGGGCCGCGTGGCCCCGCGCCTCCGCCGGTTTAGCCACGTAACCATCGTGGTCGACCAGGAGGAGGCATAAATGGGGCAGAAAGTACACCCCATGGGATTCCGCATCGGCATCATTCGGGACTGGCAGAGCAAGTGGTATAGCGATAAGCGCTCCACCTACACAGAGCTCGTCCACGAGGATGTCAGGATCCGCCGCCGCATCGAGCGGATGCGCGACGCTGGTGTCTCCGGTGTCGAGATCGATCGCAACGCCAACCAGGTCTCCGTCACCATCCGCACCTCTCGCCCCGGTATCGTCATCGGCCGCCAGGGCAAGAACGTTGAGGACCTGCGCAAGGAGCTCGAGACGCTGAGCGGCAAGAAGGTCCGCGTCAACATCATCGAGATCAACGTCCCCGAGCTGGACGCCCACCTCGTCGCCCGCAACGTCGCCGACCAGCTGGAGCGCCGCGTCGCCCACCGCCGCGCGATGAAGCAGACGGCCCAGCGCACGATGGCCCGCGGCGCCCACGGCATCCGCATCATGGTCGGCGGCCGCCTTGGCGGCTCCGAGATGTCGCGCAAGGACAAGGAGATGCAGGGCCGGGTGCCCTTGCACACAATGCGCGCCGATATCGACTACGGCACCGCCGAGGCCCGCACGACGTTCGGCCAGATCGGCGTCAAGGTCTGGATCTACAAAGGCGAGATCTTGCCCGAGCGTTCATCGGCCGCCGCCCCGCAGGCCGAGGAACCCCGCGAGGGCCCGGCCCCCGCCATCGCCCCTGAATCGGTGCGCGGACCCGAGCTGGAGGCTCCGGCCCCCACTGCGGAAACACTCGCTCAGGCGACAGGGCAGCCCGCCCCCCGCGTCCGCCGTAGCCGCAAGGTCGAGCCCGAGGCAGCACCCGGCGCAGAGGCGCCTGCCGGGACCGCGGGCGACACAGGCACGGCGCAGGCTTTGGCCGAGCCCGATGCCCAGCCCGTCGCCGCCCCTGACGCATCAGCCCCTGAGGACACCGCAACGGTGGAGGTGGAAGCCGCGACGACCGAGCCCGAGAGCGCGGCCGCTGAAGCCATCGCGCCTGAAACAGCCGCGGTAGCCGAAACGGCCGAGGCAGCCGAGACAGCCGACGTGACTGAGACACCCGACGCAACCGAGACGGCCGCAGAAGCCGCGCCGGAAGCCGCGGCTGAGACCGAGACCGAAACAGAGAACAAGGAAGGCGCTGAGAGTTAGGAATGCTTCAGCCGAAACGCACCAAGCATCGCAAGGTCCATCGCGGCCGCATGCGCGGACTCGCCAGTGGCGGCACCGACGTCAGCTTCGGCGAGTTCGGCCTGCAGGCCGTCGGCCGCGGCTGGATCGACAGCCGCCAGATCGAGGCTGCCCGGCGCGCTATTACGCACTCGCTTCGCCGTGGCGGCAAAGTCTGGATCCGCATCTTCCCCGACAAGTCGGTGACGGCGAAGCCGGCGGAGACCCGCATGGGCAGCGGCAAGGGCAACCCCGACCACTGGGTCGCCGTGGTTAAGCCCGGCCGTATGCTCTTCGAGGTCGCCGGCGTGCGCAGCGACCTGGCCAAGGAAGCCCTGGAGAGGGCCTCGCACAAGCTTCCGCTCGAAACTCGTTTCGTGGCCCGCGAGCACGAAGGGGCCCAGCAGGTATGACCAAACAGAACACAGAAGCAGAACGCTCGCGGGTGCTAAACGACCGCGACCTCGACAAGGAGATAGGGGATGCCCGCAAGGAGCTCTTCGACCTGAGGTTGCGCTCGTCAACGCGCCAGCTCGAGAACTACCGCGAGCTGCGCAAAGTACGCCGGCAGGTCGCGCGCCTCGAGACAATCAGGCGCGCCCGCAAGCTGGCCGGGGAAGGTCGATAGATGGCAGATCAGGTAGTACAAAGCGCCGATAAGGCCGTACAGGGCCGGCGCAAGGAACGCGTAGGCGTCGTCGTCAGCGACAAGATGAACAAGACTATCGTCGTCGCCGTCGATAGCTTCCGCAGGCATCGCATTTACAAGAAGATCCTGCGCCGCACCGCCCGCTACAAGGCGCACGACGAGACGAACGACGCCACCCTGGGCGATGTCGTCCGCATCGAGGAGACGCGCCCTCTGAGTAAGCTCAAGCGCTGGAAGCTGATCGAGATCGTCCAGCGCCACGACGTCGCCGAGACCAAGCCGGCCGAGATCGACCGCAGCATCGTCGAGGAACTGGAGACGCGCCACCGCGAGACCCCGGCCGAAACGCCCGCCGTGGAGGTCCCGGCCGCCGTTGTCGAGGAGCTGACAAGCGAGGTCCCCGAGATCGAAGAGGCCGTCCCCGAGGCCGAGGTGGCCGGCGAGGCCCCCGAGATCGAAGAGGCCGTCCCCGAGGCCGAGGTGGCCAGCGAGCTACCCGAGGTCGAAGAGGCTTTACCCGGGGGGGAGGTGGCCAGCGAGGCAGACGCAGTCCCTGAAGAAGCCCCCATCGGTAGGGCAGAGACCGTCGAGGAACCCGCCGAAGCCCCTGCGGAGGTCGAGGCGGAGCCCGAGGCCGCAACCCCGGTTGACCGCGCCGAGACCATAAGCGCGCCCGTCGAGGGCGAAGCCGAAGCTGTCCCCCTTGAGGTTGCGGCTGAGGCCGATGTCCCTGTTGACAAGGCGCCCGCCGCCACAGACCCCGCCGAGGGCTCCGTGGAAGCCGTCGCCGACGAAGCCCCCGCCGCGGAAGCCGGCAACCAGCCGGAAGCCGTGGAGAAGGAAGACGTGGAGAAGGAAGCCGAAGGGCAGTGATTCAGCAGTACACGCGCCTCCGCGTTGCCGACAACTCCGGGGCCCGTGAGATCATGTGCATCCAGGTGGCGGGCGGCTCGCGCCGCCGCTACGCTCGCGTGGGCGACACCATCGTCGCCTCGGTCAAGCTTGCCCAGCCGGGAGGCGGGGTCAAGAAGGGCGAGGTCGTCCGCGCCGTCATCGTGCGCACCGCCAAGCCGTTCTCGCGCCCCGACGGCACGCAGATCCGCTTCGACGAGAACGCGGCGGTGATCCTTTCCGACAAGGAAAACCCCCGTGGCACGCGCATCTTCGGGCCGGTGGCCCGCGAGCTGCGCGACCGGCGCTTTACCAAGATCGTTTCCCTCGCGCCGGAGGTGATTTAGTGCGAAAGATTCGACGCAACGACAACATAATCGTCATGACCGGCAAGGACCGCGGCCGCACGGGCACGGTCCGCCAGGTCCTGACTGAAGAAGAAAAGGTGCTCGTCACCGGCGTCAACATGGTCAAGCGCCACATGCGGCAGCGCTCGCTGCAGCAGCCCGGCGGGATCATCGAGAAGGAGGCGCCCCTGGCGATCTCCAACATCCGCCTCGTCTGCCCGAGCTGCGGGAAGGCCGTCAGGGTCGGCTTCCGCATCCGCGACGACGGCGGGAAGGGCCGCTATTGCAAGAACTGCAACGCGGACATCGACTAGGAAAACCTATGGCTGAACCACGACTGAAGAAGCGCTACGACGAGGAGATCAAGCCGGCTCTGACCAAGGAGTTCGGCTATCAGAACGTGATGCAGGTGCCACGGCTGGAGAAGGTCGTCCTCAACATCGGCCTCGGCGAGGCCCTGACCAATGCCCGCGCCCTCGACTCCGCCTCGGCAGACCTTCAGGCCGTCACCGGCCAGCGTCCGGTGATCAACCGCGCCAAGAAGTCGATCTCCAACTTCAAGATCCGCGAGGGCAACGCCATCGGCATGAGCGTTACCCTCCGCGGCGCCCGCATGTACGAGTTCGTCGACCGCCTGATCGCCGCCGCCCTGCCCCGCATCCGCGACTTCCGCGGCGTCGCCCGCAACGCCTTCGATGGCCGCGGCAACTACAGCCTCGGCGTGCGCGAGCAGCTGATCTTCCCGGAGATCGAATACGACAAAATCGACCGCATCCGCGGGATGCAAATCAACTTCGTCACCACAGCAAAGACCGACGACGAAGGGAGACGGCTGCTGGAGCTATTCGGCATGCCGTTCAGCAGGAGCTAGGAGAACACATGGCACGACTGGCAATGATCCTCAAGGCCAAGAAGACGCCTCGCTACAGCACTCGCAAAAAGAGCCGGTGCCTGGTCTGTGGCCGGTCGCGGGCCTTTATTCGCCAGTTTGCCATGTGCCGCATTTGCTTCCGCGAGCGCGCCCTGCTCGGCGAGCTCCCCGGAGTCAAGAAGTCGAGCTGGTAGGAAAGATAGAGATTCGTCGGGGCAACCCGGAGGACATTGAATGAGCGTTACAGACCCAATCGCCGATATGCTGACGCGAATCCGCAACGCGGTCAGCGCGCGCCACGAGAACGTCTCGATCCCGGCTTCCAAGCTGAAGACCGCGATCGCCGACGTACTCAAGCGTGAAGGCTTCATCGAGGGCTACGAGCTGGCCGAGGAAGGCGCCCGCCGCAACCTCAAGGTGCGCCTGCGCTACACCGGCAAACGCGAGCCCATCCTCAGTGGCCTGCGCAGGGTCAGCAAGCCGGGCCTGCGTGTCTACGTCCAGAAGGGCGAGATCCCGCGCGTCTACGGCGGCCTCGGCGTCGCCATCCTATCGACGCCCCAGGGCGTCATGACCGGCCAGGAGGCCTGGCGCAAGCGCACAGGCGGGGAGGTGCTCTGCTACATCTGGTAGCCGGGCGTGAGGTAACTATGTCGAGGATTGGCAAACAACCGATTGAGCTGCCGAAGGGGGTCGATGTGACCCTCGATGGGCAGCGCGTGGTCGTCAAGGGCCCCAAGGGCCAGCTTCAGCGCGAGGTCTCGGCCGACATGCAGATCAAAGTCGAGGGCGGCGTCCTGACGGTCGAGCGCCCCAGCGACAAGCCGGAGCACCGCGCCCTCCACGGCCTGACGCGCGCGCTCCTCGCCAACATGACCGCCGGCGTCGCCGAGGGCTTCACAAAGACCCTCGAGATCCAGGGCGTCGGCTATCGCGCCAGCAAGCAGGGCAACAACCTTACCCTCCAGGTGGGCTTCTCCCACCCGGTGAACGTGACACCGCCCCAGGGCATCGAGTTCGACGTCGAGAACCCCACCACGGTGCACATCCGCGGCATCGACAAGGAGCTCGTCGGCCAGGTTGCCGCCGACGTGCGCCGCGTCCGCCCGCCCGAGCCTTACAAGGGCAAGGGCATCCGCTATCGCGGCGAGTACGTCCGCCGCAAGGCCGGTAAGGGCGGCCGCTAGGCAGGGATTGAGGAAGATATGAAAGCCAAAGCCACAACACGCGCCGCCCGGCTCCGCCGGCACGTGCGCGTACGCAAGATACTTTCGGGTACGGGCGAGCGGCCGCGGTTGGCCGTCTTCCGTAGCACCAACCACATCTACGCCCAGGTCATCGATGACACGAAGGGGGCGACCCTGGTCGCCGCCTCTGACATCGAGAAGGACCTCAAGGGCAAGGCAGGCAAGAAAAGCGCCACGGCGGGCTCGGTCGGCGAGACGCTGGGCAAACGAGCCGTTGAGAAGGGGATCAAACAGGTCGTCTTCGACCGCGGCGGATTCAGATATCACGGGCGGGTTAAGGCGCTGGCGGATGCCGCGCGCAAAGCCGGCCTCGAGTTTTAGGCGGGAATATGGTTACCAGGTCTCCAGTCCGAGACCGCGTTGACGCGAGCGGCCTCGAGCTCACCGAAAAGGTGGTCTTCATCAACCGCGTCGCCAAGGTCGTCCGAGGCGGCCGCCGCTTCAGCTTCACGGCTGTCGTGGTCGTCGGCGACGGCAAGGGCCACGTCGGCGCCGGCGTCGGCCGCGCCCGCGAGGTCCCCGAAGCCATTCGCAAAGGCGTGACGATCGCCAAGCGCAACCTGATCACGGTTCCGATGATGGGCACGACGATCCCCCACGACTACTTCGCCGTCTTTGGCGCCGCCAAGGTGCTGATGAAGCCGGCCTCGCCCGGTACCGGCGTCATCGCCGGCGGCGGCGTCCGCGCCGTCATCGAGCTCTCCGGCATCCGTGACATTCTGACCAAGTCGCTGGGCTCCAACAACCCGATCAACGTGGTCAAGGCCACGCTCCTTGGGCTGTCCTCCCTGCGCGACCCCGCCGAGGCGCGAATGCGCCGGCTCGGCCGCCGGGATGATAACGGCTCCGGCAACGGCGCCGAGTCGCCGGCACCCGAACGCACCGCCCGCGAAGAGCCGGCCACCCCACCGCCCGCCCCCGCCCCCACAGCAGCGGCTGAGGCAGCGCCCTCAACCGCGGCTGCCGCCGAGGCGCCGCCCACAGCGCCAGCAGCCGCCCCGGCCGCTGAGACGCCAGTTCCCAGCACTGAGGAGACAGCCTGATGGCAACCCTCAGCGTCACCCTCAAAAAGAGCATCATCGGCCATCCCGAGGACCAGCGCGCCACCGTGCGCGCCCTCGGCCTGCGCCGCATCGGCCACACAGTGGAAAAGACCGACAGCCCCGACATCCGCGGCATGGTGAACAAGGTACGTCACCTGGTCGCGGTGACTGAGAAGGATTAACGTGCGCGCCAACGAACTACAGCCACCGCGCGGCGCCAAGCACTCGCGCAAGCGCATTGGCCGCGGCAACGCCACCGGCCAGGGCACCTACGCCGGCAAGGGCTTGAAGGGCCAGAAGGCCCGCTCGGGCAACGACATCCGCGTCGGCTTCGAGGGCGGCCAGCTGCCCCTGATCAAGCGGCTGAGCCGCAAGCGCGGCTTCAAGAACCGCTTCCGCGTCGAGTACGCGGTGGTCAACCTGGAGGTGCTCGAGCGCTTCAACGACGGCGACGAGGTAACCGCCGATCTCCTGCGCGAACGTGGCATCATCAAGAGAGACCTGCCGATCAAAGTCCTTGGCCGCGGCGAGTTCACCAAAAAACTGACCGTGAGCGCCGATCGCGTCTCGGCCTCCGCTCGTAAGAAGATCGAAGAGGCCGGCGGCACCGTCAGCGAACTGGAGAAACATGGCGACGAGAGCAGCAGCAGCACCACGGGCGCAGAGTAGCCGCACAGGCAACCGCCTGCTGGCCGCGCTGGTCGACGCCTGGGGACAGGCCGACATCCGGCGCAAGCTTCTCTTTACCTTCGCGATGCTCGTCATCTTCCGCTTCGTGGCCCACGTGCCTCTACCGGGAGTCGATCGAGCCATCCTCGAGCAGGCTTTCGAGGGCGACGCCGTCCTCGGCTTCCTCGACGTCTTCAGCGGCGGCGCGCTGCGCAACCTGAGCATCGCCTCACTGGGCGTCTACCCCTACGTCACCTCGTCGATCATCATGCAGCTCCTTATCCCGATGGTGCCGCGCCTGCGCGCCCTCTCGCAGGAGGGCCAGTACGGCCGCCAGCGCATCCAGATCTACACCCACTGGATCACCGTGCCGGTCTGCTTCGTGCAGGGCTACGGCCAGCTGCTGCTCCTGAATAGTGGTGGCCAGGAAGTCATCCCCATCGGTTTTGGGGGCGCCGAGCTGCTGCCCACACTGACCATCATGTTCACGCTTGCCGCCGGCACCATGTTCCTCGTCTGGATCGGTGAGCTGATCACCGAAAACGGCGTCGGCAACGGTATCTCGGTCCTGATCTTCGGCGGCATCGTCGCCGGCCTGCCGGGCTTCTTCGGCCGTGGCGTGGCCACGGACGTCGGCATCGGCGGGCTCTTCCTGCTGGCGCTGGTCTCAGTCGGACTGATCGCCCTCATCGTCCTCTTCCAGGAGGCTCAGCGGCGCATCCCCGTCCAGTACGCCAAAAGCATGTTCCGCGGCGGCCGCATGTACCGCCAGACGGGGGCCACCCACATCCCCCTGCGCATCAACTCGGCGGGCATGATCCCGCTAATCTTCGCCTTCTCGATCATGATCTTTCCCAGTGCCGCCGCCGGGGCCATCGCCGAGAGCGAGACCGGCTTCCTGCAGAGCGCCGCCGACTTCATCCGTGACGTCTCCAACCCGGAGCGCAGCCTCTACTGGATATTCACGTTCCTCCTGGTCGTGATCTTCACCTTCTTCTACACGATGGTCATCTTCCAGCAACAGAACCTGGCTGATAACCTGCAGCGCCAGGGCGGCTTCATTCCCGGCATCCGCCCAGGCCGGCCGACCCACGAATACATCATCCGCGTGCTGACCAGGATCACCTGGGCGGGCGCTTTCTTCCTCGGGTTCGTTGCCGTCGTCCCCTTCATCGCCAGCCTCTTCATCGACGTCAACAACTCGTTGCGCATCAGCGCCACCGGCATGCTGATCGTCGTTGCCGTCGTGCTCGACACGATGAAACAGCTCGAGTCCCAGCTGTTGATGCGCAACTACGAGGGCTTCATCCGCTAGCGTGAACATCGTCTTGCTCGGATCCCCGGGTGCCGGCAAGGGCACCCAGGCGAAGCTTCTTGCCCGCCATCGTGGCGTCGCCCACATCGCCACCGGCGACCTCTTTCGCGCCAACGCGCGCGATGGCACCGAGCTGGGCAAGCTGGCCGAGACCTACATGGATCGCGGCGACCTCGTCCCTGACGAGGTGACGATCCGTATGCTGCTCAAGCGTCTCGAGGAGCCGGACACCGAGAACGGCGCAGTCTTCGATGGCTTTCCCCGCAACCTCGCCCAGGCCCGCGCCCTCGACGAAGCCCTCGCCAACCACGGCATGGGCGTCGATTGCGTCGTCCTGATCGAGGTCTCGGACGAGGAGGCCGTGGCGCGCCTCTCCACGCGCTGGATCTGCCGCAACTGCGGCGCCATCTACCACCGCGACCCGGGCACAGCCATCGAGGGCGAGCGCTGCGAAAACTGCGGCGGCGAGCTCTACCAGCGCGAAGACGACCGGCCCGAGGTCGTGCGCTCCCGTCTCGACAGCCAAAAGCCGCCGCTCGATATGCTGGATTACTATCGCCAGCAGGGCAAGCTGCAAACCGTGAACGGCCAGCAGGATACTGAAGCCGTGACGGCCGTCTTGCTCAGCGCTTTGGACGACAAGCATGGCAATTGAGCTGAAGTCCGAATCCGAGATCGCCATCATGCGCGAGGCCGGCGTCATCCTCGCCGATGTCCTCGACATCGTCATGGCCGCCGTCCAGCCCGGCGTCCGCGAGACCGAGCTGGACGACCTTGTCAGGGAGGAGTTCAAACGCCGCGACGTAATCCCGACCTTCCTCGGCTACAACGGCTACCCGGCAACCATCTGCGTCTCGGTCAACGACAAGATCGTGCACGCCATCCCCAACCGCCGCTCCTTCCGCGAGGGCGACGTGGCCTCGATCGACCTCGGCCTCACCCACCGCGGCTTCGTGGCCGACTGTGCCCGCACGGTGGCGGTGGGTGAGGTCCCCTCCAGGGTGGGCCTTCTCATCCGCACCACCGAAGAAGCCCTCGACATCGGCATCCGCGAGCTGCTGCCGGCCAACCACATGGGCGACGTCGGCGCCGCCATCCAGGAGTACTCGGAAGCGCGCGGCTTCGGCGTCGTCCGCGAGTACGTCGGCCACGGCGTCGGCCGCCTCATGCACGAGGAGCCTCAGGTGCCCAACTACGGCAAGCGCGGCAAGGGCCTGACTCTGCGCAAGGGGATGGTCCTGGCCCTGGAGCCGATGCTCAACATGGGCACCTGGAAAACCGCCCGCGACCCCGACGGCTGGACCGTCCGCACCGCCGACGGCGCCCTCTCCGCCCACTTCGAGCACACGGTCGCCGTCACAGAAAATGGCCCTCTCGTCCTGACGACAAACCTGGCTCAGCCCGCCGCCGCCCGCCCCGCCAACACCCTCGTCGCCGGCTAACCACGCGTCCGGTCCCTCCGTTTACGCTGAACACCGGCCGACGACGCAAATGCTTTGTAGGGGCGAGTGTCCGGCGCCTTAAATGGCTTGTCGATTAGCAAGACACCCGACCCTGGGCGCCCCCATCCACGACGAGTCCCGAGTCCTGCTATCGCCGAGCGCCGCCCACCACCCTTACCGCCGCGCGCAGCTGTCTGCTCGATCCGTTCTGAGTTGTTCCTGCCTCGGTGGGTCGCAACGACCATATCTGTCGCCACGCCGCACAATCATCGCCTCATCCCACCACTGCCTCCCGTGGAGGCGTCCTTAACAACCTCATATCAGCTTTGCTGTTGCAACGACGATTCGTTCGAAGGTGTAGCGGCGGGTGTCAGCTCCCGTATCAATGACACTTGTGCACAAATGCTGATACCCGCCCCTCCACGTTTGTATGTCACCGGCGGAGCGCTCTAGCCATCGACGCCACGAGCTTGCGCAGCCCGCCCGGCGGCTGCGTTCAAGCGTTGTCTTGACATGGAAATCTACACGTACACAGGACACCGCCGTACCCCGCCAAACCCTCTCCTTGGCAAGGAGAGGGCAGGGTGAGGTTCAGGGGCTGCGGGGAGGCGCGTCCCTAAGCCAACGAGGTTCGAAACGGGCCGGCAAAGCGGGAAAAACGAAACCATTTCCGAACTAGAGCCAATTAACGCCAAACAAGCCCCGATAACAGCGAATAGCGCCAAATACGCCCGAATAAGCCAAACCGCCGCTGCCCACTGAGGCCAAATAAGGCGATTTAACGACGAATAGGGCCGATTAGGGCAGCAGTTGGGCCTCGCAGCGCCTCCTCCGATTCCCCTCTCTGCTTGCGGAGAGGGGTTAGGGGTGAGGTCGGGGATGCGGCGGGGGGCCGTACTTCGGGGTGCCAAGGCCCAGATCGCGATATGCCAGTCCCCCGGCTATCCTCCAAACGGCCCGGAATCAACCCAGACTCGCAATCTACCGCCCGAATTGGCATAATAAAAACGTTGTCCTTGTCGCGAAGGCCGGTTCAGGCTGCGTGTCGAGGCCGAGGAGGTTGAAGGGCGCCAGCGCGCCACATGGCAAAAAAAGAAGCTATTGAAGTAGAAGGCACCGTCAAGGAGCCACTGCCCAACGCGATGTTCAAGGTGGAGCTCCCCAACGGACACCAAGTGCTAGCGCACATCTCCGGCAAAATCCGCCTCAACTACATCAAAGTCCTCCCCGGCGACCGTGTCCTCGTAGAGCTTTCGCCCTACGACCTGACGCGCGGACGGATAACTTACCGATTCAGATAGACAGTCTCGTGACCGCGATTCCCATACCCGGGCGTCGCTGTCACCTGCGGAAAACACCATGAAAGTTAGTGCATCAGCCAAGCCACGCTGCGAAAAGTGCCAAGTGATCAGACGCCGCGGTATCGTCCGCGTCATCTGCTCCAACCCCAAGCACAAGCAGCGCCAGGGCTAGCGAGGACCTATGGCCCGTATCTCCGGTGTCGACATCCCACGCGAAAAAAGAGTTGACGTCTCCCTTCGCTATATCTATGGCATTGGCATCACCTCCGCCTCGAGCATCCTCGAGACAGCCCGCGTCAACCCGTCGACCCGCGTCCGCGACCTGACCGACGACGAAGTCGCCCGCATCCGCGACCTCATCGACAAAAACCATACCGTCGAGGGCGACCTGCGGCGCGAAGTCCGCCAGAACATCCAGCGGTTGATCGAGATCAACTGCTATCGCGGGATCAGGCACCGCCGCGGCCTCCCCGTCCACGGCCAGCGCACCCGCACCAACGCCCGCACCCGCAAGGGTCCGGCCAAGACCGTCGCCGGCAAGCGGCGCTCGGCGGCAAAGAAGTAAGGGCCAAGAAGTCAGGAGATTGGAGCTAAATGGCTGAACCACGCAAGAAGACCCGCGGGCGCCGCCGCGAACGCAAGGTCGTGCCCTCGGGCAAGGCCTACATCCAGTCGACCTTTAACAACACGATCATCACGCTGACCGACCCGAGCGGAAACGTCCTGTCATGGGGCAGCTCGGGCCAGGCCGGCTTTAAGGGCTCGCGCAAGAGCACTCCCTACGCCTCCCAGATCGCCGCCGAGCAGGCGGCGCGGAAGGCCATGGAGCACGGCTTGCGCCAGATCGAGGTCATGGTCAGGGGTCCGGGAAGCGGCCGCGAGGCCGCCATCCGTGCGCTCCAGGCCTCCGGCCTCAACGTCACCAGCATCCGCGACGTGACCCCTATTCCACATAACGGTTGCCGAGCGCCAAAGCGCCGGCGCGTGTAGGGAGGACACGGAAATTTATGGCGCGATATAGAGGGGCCGTCTGCCGCATCTGCCGCAGGCATGGCATGAAACTCTTCCTTAAAGGCGACAAGTGCATCACCAACTGCACGCTTGAGAAGCCGGGGCGCAATAACCCGCCCGGGCAGAAGATCTCACGCCGGCGAAAGGTTTCCGACCGTGGCCTGCAGTGGAAGGAAAAGAACAAGGCGCGCTCGGTCTATGGCGTGCTCGAGACCCAGTTCAGGCGCTACTACGAGGATGCCGTTAACCGGCCCGGTATCACCGGTGAAAACCTCGTGCGTACGCTCGAGATGCGCCTCGACAACGTCGTCATGCGCATGGGCTTCGCCGATTCCCGCAACCAGGGGCGGCAGTTCGTGCGCCATGGCCTGATCGCCGTGAACGGCCACAAGGTCAACATCCCCTCGTACCAGGTCAAGCCTGGCGACGAGGTGGGCTGGAGCTCACGTGGCCGCGCCAGCGAAGCCTTCAAGATCCAGGAGGGTGGAATCGCCAGCGCGTCCCGCCCCTCGTGGGTCAACGTCGACACGGGCGCCATGTCCGGCCGGGTGACTGCCGAGCCGACAATCGTCGACGCCGAAATCCAGTTCGACCCCGCAGTCATCGTCGAATACTACTCACGCTAAGGAGGGCGCCCAACGCGGCGTCCATCTCCCCAGGGAGGGGATTGCATTGACGGAAGTTCAGAGACCAACAGTCGAAGTTGTAGACAGTACAGAAACCTACGCGAAAATCATCGCCGAGCCGCTCGAAAGCGGCTTCGGTGTGACGCTTGGCAACGCCCTGCGCCGCGTGCTCCTCAGCTCGCTGCCCGGCGCCGCCATCACCAGCGTCCGCATCGACCAGGCTCAGCACGAGTTCTCCACCGTTGACCACATGCAGGAGGACACCATCCAGTTCCTCCTCAACGTCAAGGAGATCCGCCTGCGCGCTCTCTCCGACCGCCCGGCCAAGATGTACCTCGACTACAACGGCGAGGGTGAAGTCACCGCCGCCGACATCGAGGTGCCGGCCGATTATGACGTAATCAACAACGACCTCCACCTGGCGACGCTCGACGCGCCCGACGCCCGCCTCACGGTTGAATTCAGCGTCGAGCGTGGTAGAGGCTACCACCCCGCCGGCTCGACCGAGGGCCTGCCCATCGGTGTTATCCCGGTCGACGCCATCTTTACGCCGGTGCGCAAGGTTAACTACCAGGTCAGCAAGACCCGTGTCGGCCAGGTCACCGACTATGACCGCCTGACCCTCGAGATGTGGACCGACGGCACCATGACCGGCGTCGAGGCCCTGAGCCAGAGCGCCGACATCCTGATGAACCAGTTCGCGCTCTTCAGCCAGCTGGGCCGGCCGGCGATGCCCTCGATGGACCGCGGCCTTGGCTCCGGTTCCATCCTGCCCCCCGACCAGTACAACATGCCGATCGAAAGCCTCAACCTTTCGGTCCGCGCCTACAACTCGCTCAAGCGCACCGGCATCATGACCGTGGGCGCCCTGCTCGAGCGCAGCGAGGACGAGCTGCTCAGCATCCGCAACTTCGGCAAGAAATCTTATGACGAGGTCCGCGACAAGCTGATCTCCATGGGCCTGATCAAGCCGGAAGCCCTGAGCGAGACGCCCTTCGGCGCCAGCTATGTCGCCGATTCCGACGACACCTTCGAGATCCCCGACGCCCCGGTCGAGTCCCCTGAGGAAGACGAAGAGCCCGAGGCCGAGATCGGCGAGGGTCTCGCTGCCCAATTGCCGCCCGAGCTGCGCCGCAAGCTGCGGCGCCTGGCCGAGGCCGGCAAGGAAGGGCCCGGCTAGATGCGTCATCGCCACGGCTTCCGCAAGCTCAACCGCGCCACCGACCACCGTCTGCTGATGCTGCGCAACCAGGTCACCGACTTGCTGAAGCACGGCCGCATCAAGACGACCGAGGCGCGCGCCAAGGAGATCCGTGGCCTGGCCGAGAAGATGATCACCCTGGGCAAAGATGGCAGCCTCGCGGCGCGCCGCCGCGCCCTGGCCTTCATCCTCGACACGGCCGTCGTTGGCAAGGTATTCACCGAGATAGCGCCGCGCTACGCCCAGCGTCCCGGCGGCTACACTCGCCTGACGAAGCTGGGCCTGCGCAAGGGAGACGGCGCGGAAATAGCCCAGCTGGAACTCGTTCAATAATCACATCCCCCTCCCCTTGGCAAGGAGAGGGGGCCAGGGGGTGAGGTGACGCGGCCCGTGCTCCGGCGCTTTGCGCTTCTCTTGGAGTATGACGGGACAGCTTACGCAGGTTCACAACTTCAAAATGATCAGCCGACCATCCAGGGCTGCCTCGAAACGGCCCTGGAACGGATAGCGAGCAGGCCGGTGCGCGCAGACTTTGCCGGGAGAACCGACAGCGGGGTCCACGCCACCGGCCAGGTCGCCGCCTTCAGCAGCGATAGGCCCCTGGACGCAGGCTCCTGGCAGCGGGCGCTCAACGGCAACCTGCCCGATGACATCGCCGTGCAGGCAGCCACGGAGGCACCGGCCGACTTCGACCCCCGCCGCCACGCCATCCGGCGCCACTACCGTTATCGCATCCTGAACCGCGAGACGCGCTCGGCGCTGGAGCGCCACCGCGCCTGGCATGTACCGGGAAGGCTCAACCTGGAGGCGATGCAGTCCGGCACCGCGCTGTTCTTGGGCCGGCACGACTTCGCCGCCTTCTGCGGCTCGCTGGAGGAAGGCCGGACCACCGTCCGGACGATCTTCGCGGCCGGGGTCGCGCGGATGGGCGACAGCGTCGTCTTCGACGTGGCCGGCGATGCTTTTTTGCCTCAGATGGTACGCCGATTGACCAGCGCCCTGGTGAGGCTTGGTGAGGACAAAATGCAGCTAGACGAGCTCAAGGCTACCCTTGATGAGGCGCGCCACGGCGAGAGCCGCTTCGTCGCGCCGCCGCATGGGCTCTGCCTCGTGCGCCTTGAATACGAAAACCTGGACTTTGGAAAAGACCATGATGAAGACTTTTAGCCCGAGTGCTAAGGACATAGTCAAGGCCTGGCACGTCATCGACGCCTCCGGGCGTCCCGTTGGCCGCCTGGCCTCCGAAATCTCGGCCATCCTCCGTGGCAAGCACAAGCCGACCTTCGTCGAGCACCTCGACATCGGCGACTTCGTGGTCGTCGTCAACGCCGAGAACGTGATCCTGACCGGCAGCAAGCCGGACCAGAAGGTCTACTACCGGCACTCTGGCTATCACGGCGGGCTCAAGGAAACCAGCTTCAAGCGCATGATCGAGAACACCCCGGAGCGGGTCATCGAGAAGGCCGTCTGGGGCATGCTCCCCAAGACCCGGCTCGGCCGGCAGCAGCTGCGGCACCTCAAGGTCTACCGCGGCCCAACCCACCCCCACCAGGCCCAGGTCAAGGGCGGCGAGAGAGCCCTGGCCCGCGTCAACGAGACTCCGGAGGCGAGTGAATGAACCAGCAACAGTATTACTACGGCACGGGCCGGCGGAAGAGCTCCGTAGCCCGCGTCCGCCTCTATCCCGGCGCCGGCGCCTTCGTGATCAATGGCAAGCCCGCCGAGGAAGTCTTCCCCCGCATCACCCACCGCGCCCGCGTCGAGCGGCCGCTGATCGTCACCGGCAACCAGGGCAAGTTCACCATCCAGGCCCGCGTCATGGGCGGCGGCGCCACCGGCTGGGCCGACGCCGTGACCCACGGCGTTGCCCGCGCCCTGGCCACCGCCGACGAGAACTACAAGAAGCTCCTGCGCAAGGACGGCCTCCTGACCCGCGACTCCCGCGAGAAGGAACGCAAGAAGCCCGGCCTCAAGCGCGCCCGCAAGGCCCCGCAGTACACCAAGCGCTAGCCACTACCGGCATTCGCAAGCCGTACGAGGGCGGATGCAAGACGCGTCGTTCTGAGCCGCTATCGTGGTCGTCCGGAATTCCGCAGCGGGCCAATGGACAAACGCCGGCGTAGGGGCGTATTGCATCCGCCCACCCCTGGCATTTCACACCGGCCTCTCGTGTTCACGGAGCCGACCGGGCAGCCTGAACCCCTGCTTTCGCCCCGCAGCCTAACAACTTGGTAAGAAGTTGGTTACATCGCCTCGTTTGGGCTCTTTTGCCGGTGACAAACCGGCCGCTGGGGCGTTCTATGAGAGGGTCCTCGGAAGAAACGGTTCCGTCTCCCCGGCCTGGCGACGCCCCGTCTCAGTGGACCGAGCGCTTTGGGGCTCTTGGCGCTCGCCACGCAGACGGTCCTGGTCGTCTCAAGCCGGCAGGTAACCGAATCACCCGAGGGCCCGCGTAATCTGGGGCTCTCACCGTCTAAGACGACGGTGAGAGCCCTGCCTTACGCCGGTTTGGAGAAATCTCGCAAAGAAAGTTAACGAGGCGCTCTCAGCCCCCGGCGCTCCGCCCGGCTAATGGTTATAGAGGCTGACCCGGTACAGGAGAGCGACGCTCAACTCATCGCCGCCATCGTCGGCGGCGACACCAGCGGCTATCGCGTGCTCTACGAACGCCACGAGCGGCGCCTCCTCGCCATCCTCCGCGCCTCCCTGCCGCCCGCCATCGCCGAGGAGGCGGCCCAGGAGGCCTGGGCCCGCGCCTACGAGCGACTGCCCACCCTGGGCCAGCCACAGGCCTTCTTCAGCTGGCTCCTGACCATAGCCCGCAACTACGCCCGCGACCACCACCGCACGACCACCGCCCGCGTCGTCGGGTTGGACCAGGAGCACGACTGGATCGCCGAGTCCTCGCCCAGCCCTGAGACGGCCTTCGAGCAGAGTGAAGATCAGCGGCTCGCCGCCGAAGCCCTCAACCGCCTGCCCGAGAAGCAGCGCAACGCCTTGATCCTGCGCAACCTCCAGGGCAAGACCAGCGCCTATATCGCCGGTAGGCTCGGCGTGACCATCGGCGCCATCGATGCGCTCCTCCACCGCGCCCGCGCCAACTTCCTCCGCGAGTTCAACTCGCTGCAGGCCGGGAGCGAGACGCCCGTCATCGCCTGCTACAAGATGCGATCGTCCCTCCGCGCGCTCAACAACGGCCACCTTAGCGAGCTGAGGCGCCGTCGCGTCCTTGCTCACCTGGGCGAGTGCCAACCCTGCCGGGCGACCCAGGAGAGCCTCGGCCGAGTCCGCCGCAGCGCCGGCTTCCTGCCACTGGCCTGCGCGCCCTTCGGCTGGCTCCGCGACCAGCTCGCCTACGCCGTGCGGACGGTCATCGAAGGCGGGGCGAGGGTGGCTGCCGCGGGCGGGGCGGGCGCCAGCGCCACCCCGGTGGGTGTTATCGCCGGTGGCTTCGCCGTGGTCGCGATCTCGACCACGATCCTGGTCGCGGCGGCCATCGTCCTCGATGTGCCGTTGTCGCCCCTTGGCGGCGACGACGGCAACGGCGCCCGCGCCGCTGAGGTTACGTCACCGGCGTCAGATCAGCCCTTGAGCAATCAGCCGGCCACCCTCGTGGACCAGCCTGACGAGCCGCCGGATGGCGGCAGAGACCTGGGCCCGGCTTCGCCGGGCGGCCCCGGCGGCGGCAGGACCTTCAACGGCCCATCCAGCGCCGGCGGCGGGTCTTCGCGGGAGTCTGGTTCGGCCGCTGCTACCGAACCGGATGGAGCCTCCTCCGCTGGCACCGAAGAGGGGCAGGGCGACGATAGCGAGCCGCCGCCGTGCCAGGGTCCTGCGTGCCTCCCCAATCCCACCTGCGAGACCGACCCGCTGCTCTGCCCGCCGACGTGTGAGACTGACCCGTTGCTCTGCCCGCCAACCTGCGAAACTGACCCGTTGCTCTGCCCGCCAACCTGCGAGACCGACCCCCTACTCTGCCCGCCGACATGCGAGACCGACCCTTTGCTCTGCCCGCCGACGTGCGAGACAGACCCCTTGCTGTGCCCACCGACGTGCGAGACAGACCCGCTCCTCTGCCTGCCGACGTGCGAGACAGACCCGCTGCTCTGCCCGCCGACCTGCGAGACCGACCCGCTGCTGTGCCCACCGACCTGCGAGACCGACCCGACCCTCTGCCCGCCACCCACCTGCGAGACGGACCCACTGCTCTGTCCGCCGACATGCGAGACGGACCCACTACTGTGCCCGCCGACATGCGAGACCGACCCTTTGCTCTGCCCGCCGACGTGCGAGACAG
>JBBDXC010000006.1:27527-35504 GCA_040902555.1 Dehalococcoidia bacterium | reverse complement strand
CCGGTAACTCCCACTCCCTGGCCCTGCTGGCCGACGGCACGCTGCGCGCCTGGGGATTCGATGGCAACGGGCAGCTGGGCGACGGCGGGACCGACACCAACCAGGCAACACCCGTCGTGGTTGCCGGGTTATCGGGCGCTGGGGGCATCGCCGCCGGCGACAACCACTCTCTGGCCCTTGGCGTCGGCTGCTTCGGCCAGCCGGCGACGCTCGTGGGCACGCCCAGGAATGACAGCCTGACAGCCGTCGGGGCCGCACAGGTCGTCTTCGCTGGCAACGGCAACGACATGCTCACCGGCACGAGCAACGATGACGTCCTCTGCGGCGGTCCTGGCAACGATACGCTGATCGGTGGCCTGGGCGACGACCAGTTGGACGGCGGGCCAGGAAATGACACCGCACGCTTCCCCGACGCCGCAGTCAACGTCAACCTGGCTACCAACAGTGCCATCTCCGGCCTTGACGGCGACGTCCTTTCATCTATCGAGAACGCCTCCGGCTCGGCAGCCTCGGACACGCTGATCGGCAATGCCGGCCCCAACAAACTCGAGGGCATGGGCGGCAACGACATCATCGAGGGCGGTGGGGGCAACGACATCCTCGTCGGGGCTAGCGGCAACGACATCATCAAGGGCGGTGGGGGCAACGACACCCTCCTCGGGGCGGGCGGAAACGATACGCTCGAGGGTGCTGCCGGCGCCGACGCCCTTAGCGGCGGTGAGGGCACCGATACAGCGAGCTATCCGGGATCGTCGGCGCTGGTCTTGAACCTTGGCAACGGGACCAACAACAAGGGCGATACGCTCCTCTCGATCCATAACGTCATGGGCTCCAATGCCGGCGACACGATCACCGGCAATGGCGGCGTCAACAAGATCGAGGGCCTCGGCGGTCCGGACAAGCTGGCGGGTGCTGCCGGCAATGACACGCTGCTCGGTGGCAACGGAAACGATGAGCTAAAGGGCGGTGGCGGCGCGGACACCTGCAACGGCGGGCCCGGGACGGACACGGCGCCCGACGGGACGTGCGAGGCAACGCCGGATGTGCCCTGAGCGCCGGCCCTGGTACGTCTGATTGACTCGACCTCTCGGCAGGTGTAGAGTCCGCTCAGCCTGCGAGGTAATCGTGTTCAAGACTCTCCTGAGCGTGGCCCTACCTTCGATCCTTGCGTTCCTTGCGCTGGCCGTGGGGCACAGCGAGGGCCGGCCTGCTACAGCCGCAACTTTCTGCGATTTGCAGCCCGGCATGGCCTGCGCCTGGGGATTCGACAGCACGGGCCAGCTGGGCAACGGGCTAGACGGCGACCAGAACGTCCCTGACCAGGTGGACGGCCTGGGCAACGTCGTCGCGCTGTCTGCTGGCGGCAGCCATAGCCTGGCGCTACTGGCCGACGGCACGCTGCGCGCCTGGGGAGCCGATGGCAGCGGCCAGCTGGGCGACGGCGGGACGAATACCGACCAGCCGACGCCGGTGGCGGTGAGCGGCTTTGCGCTTCCCTCTGACCCCGATGTTGTGGGCATCGCCGCCGGTAACTCCCACTCCCTGGCCCTGCTGGCCGACGGCACGCTGCGCGCCTGGGGACTCGATGGCTCCGGCCAGCTCGGCGACGGCGGGACCAATACCAACCAGCCAACGCCGGTGGCGGTCAACGGTTTCGCCATTGCCTCTGACCCCGATGTCGTGGCCATCGCCGGCGGTGGGAATCACTCCCTGGCCCTGCTGGCCAACGGCACGCTGCGCGCCTGGGGATTCGATGCCAACGGCCAGCTGGGCGACGGCGTGGGCGACTCGAGCAGTGGCACGCCGGTGGCGGTGAGCGGCTTTGCGCTGCCCTCTGACCCCGATGTCGTGGCCATCGCCGGCGGTGGCGGCCACTCCCTGGCCCTGCTGGCCGACGGCACGCTGCGCGCCTGGGGATTCGATGCCAACGGCCAGTTGGGCGACGGCGTGGGCGACTCGAGCAGTGGCACGCCGGTGGCGGTGAGCGGCTTTGCGCTGCCCGCTGACCCCGATGTCGTGGCCATCGCCGCTGGTGGCAGCCACTCCCTGGCCCTGCTGGCCGACGGCACGCTGCGCGCCTGGGGATTCGATGGCTCCGGCCAGCTGGGCGACGGCGGGACCAATGCGAATCAGCCGACGCCGGTGGCGGTCAGCGGCTTTGCTATTCCCTCTGACCCCGATGTCGTGGCCATCGCCGGCGGTGGCGGCCACTCCCTGGCCCTGCTGGCCGACGGCACACTGCGCTCCTGGGGCAACGATATAATTGGCCAGCTCGGCGACGGCGGGACCAACACCGGCCAGGGGTCTCCCGTCGTCGTTTCCGGGTTGTCGGGCGCCGGGGGCATCGCCGCCGGCAACAACCACTCTCTGGCCCTTGGCGTGGGCTGCCTGGGCGAGCCTGCGACGCTTGTGGGCACGCCGCGCTCCGATAACCTCGTCAGCGGGGTGGACAACGATGTGATCGTTGGGCTGGCCGGCAACGACACACTCAGCGGCGGGGATGCCGACGACCTCCTTTGCGGCGGCGCCGGGAGTGACAAGCTGATCGGTGGCCTGGGCGACGACGAGCTCGACGGCGGTCCAGGAAGTGACACGGCGCGCTTCCCGGACGCAGCCGTCAACGTCAACCTGGCTACTAACAGCGCGATCTCCGGCTTCGACCTCGATGTCCTGTCATCCATCGAGAACGCCTCCGGCTCAGCCTTCGCGGACACCCTGATCGGCAACAGCGGCGCCAACAAGCTGGAAGGGTTGGGTGGCAACGACATCCTCCGGGGCGCTGGCGGCAACGACGTCCTCGTCGGGGCGGGCGGAAACGATCTGCTTGAAGGCGGTGGCGGCGCCGACACCCTCAGCGGCGGCGCGGGCAACGACACGGCGAGCTATGCCGGCGCTTCAGCGCTGGTCCTGGACCTTGGCAACGGGAGCAACAACCAGGGCGATACGCTCGTCTCGATCCAGCACGTCAATGGCTCCAGCGCCGGCGACACGATCACCGGCAACGCGCAGAACAACATCATTAAGGGTGGGGACGGGAACGACACCCTCAACGGCAGCGGTGGCAAGGATACGATCTTCGGTAACGCCGGCAAGGACACGATCAACGGCGGTGCGCCGACCACCAGCCCTGGCGACTTTTGTCGCGGCAACTCGAACCCGCCGGGGCAGCAGGACGTGCTGACGGCCTGCGAGGATTCGGTGCCCTGACGGCAACCTCGGCCTATTTGGCAAGGACTTCGTTAAGGGAGCCGGAACGGTAGCCGGCGAGGTCCATGGCCACGTATTTATAGCCGAGCTTCTTCAGCCAGTCGACGACTCGCTCTCGGTTTTCTAGGAGGACGAGCATGCCGGCAGAGTCGGCCTCAATCCGCGCCGTGTCATCGTGATGGCGGACGCGCAGCTCGCGCACGCCGAGGTTGCGGATGAAGGCCTCGGCGGCCTCGACCTGGCCCAGGGCCTGCACTGTCACCGGCGAGCCGTAAGGGATGCGGGAGGCGAGGCAGGCCATGGCCGGCTTGTCCCACGTCGGCAGGTCGAGTTGGTGGGAGAGCTCCCTGATTTCCGCTTTGGTTAGCTCGGCCTCGATGAGGGGGCTGCGCACCTCGTGCTGGGAGGCAGCGAGGCGGCCAGGGCGGTAGTCGCCGACATCGTCGAGGTTGGCGCCATCGACCACGGCGGCATAGCCGCGCTCCCTCGCCATGGTGGCGAGGAGCGAATAAAGCTCGGTCTTGCAATGGAAGCAGCGGCTCGGGCTGTTAGCGACGTAGTCCGGGTTGTCGGCCTCGTGGGTGTCGATCAGCTCGTGGGCGATGCCGATCCTCGAGGCGAGCGCGCCCGCTTCTTCCACCTCGGAGGCCGGCACGGATGGCGAGACACCGGTGACGGCAAGCGCCCGGTCGCCAAGCGCCTTGCTGGCCATCGCCGCCACGAAGGTGCTGTCGACGCCGCCCGAGAAGGCCACGATGACGGAGCCCATTTCAGTGAGCAGGCTGGAAAGGTGGTGTTCCTTGGCGGCGAGGGTGTCCGCCTCGCGGGCTCCATGGCTGCTTACCAACGGCGTCCGATTCGAAGTCTTGTAGGGGCGGGTGTCAGCTTTTGCACCAATGACGTCCTTCGCCGGGATGCTGACACCCGCCGCTACATTGGTCTGCGCAGAAGCCTGCCAATCTGATCCCGATCTGTCGTCTGCCATCTTAAGGGGCTTTCCCACAGGTCAATGCTATCGGGGTTGACCGGCTCAGGTAGCGAGCGCTGCTGTGCTCTCGACGAAAGCGGCGAGGCCTTCCTCGCCGGCGTTGGGTGGCGGCAGGAAGATCAGCCGGTCCACGCCTATCTGCGCGAACCTTTCGACCAGGTCCCGGTCGGGCCGCTGACTGCGGGAAGGCCGTGGTGTGATAGAGATCTCCAGCCGTCCCAGGTCGGCCGGCCTGCCGTGTTCCGACTCGGCGCGGCGCAGGCTTTCGATGTCCAGGGCGGTTTCCTCTGGTGTCATCGCGAACCCGTACCAGCCGTGGCCGGAGCGCGCGGCCCTCCTGAACGCCGCCGGAGAGCGCCCGCCGACGACAATTGGCGGAGTGGGGGTCTGCACGGGGCGGGGGCGGGACTGAATCCCGCTGAAGCTCACGAATTGCCCTTCGTAGGCTGGCTGATCCTCCGTCCAGACGGCCCGCATCGCGGCAAGGAACTCGTCGGTCGCCCTACCGCGGTCCTCGAAGGGTGCGCCGAGGGCGCGGAACTCGGGCTCCAGGTAGCCGGCGCCGATGCCGAAGATCAGCCGGCCGTTGCTGAGGACGTCGAGGCTGGCCAGCTCCTTGGCCAGGACGAGGGGGTTGCGCTGGGGCAGGATGATGATTCCTGTGCCGAGGCGGATGCGGCTTGTCTGCGCGGCGACGTAGGTCAGGGCGACCACCGGGTCGAGCGCGCGGTCGAGGGGCTCCATCGGGGAAGGCGGGACCCGGGGATCCGGCAGGACGACGTGCTCGCCGGCCCAGACGGACTCGAAGCCGCTCTCCTCCGCCAGCCGGGCGACTCGGCCGGCGACCTCAGGGTAGGAGCAGTCGCCCATGTTGATGCTGAACAGACCAAGCTTCATCGCGTCACCCCCCGCGCTGAAGGCTAGCGGAAGCGGAGCAAGTCACGGCGCAAACCATTCGATGGAGGTGCGTGGAAAGGTGCTGATTCGAGTATTGGATTGCCTACGACATTTGCCCCTACATTGCCCTCGGCGTCCCCCAAAAGGGGCCGGTGGTCATCAGCGTCAACGTAGGGCGCATCCCACAATGCGCCCTCCTCTTCTGCTTCAACCCAATCAACATGTCGAGGCGGCCGAGGGGTTGGCGCCGTGCACGCCTGTCGCGGTTCGACCCCGCCAAGGGCGCTTGCTAGCTTGGACAGGTGAGCGAAGAGCAGAACGGCAACGGATCTTACGGCCCGGCGGCCGCCTTGGACGCTGAGGGGATGGGCGAGCTCGGGCTGGACTCGGTGAACGTGACGACCAGCGCGGTCCGGCAGCTCAAGGCACGCCGGGCAAATGTCGAGCGTTCCGCCGTGCAGGACCTGCGGTCCGTCGGCGCCGAGATCGAGAACAGCATGGTGCTGCTCGCCCGCGGCGACGAAATCGAGATCGAGGATAGCCTCGCCGGCGTCGTCATCGCGCGTGAGGTCGAGATCAAGGAAAGCACGGTCCTGCTGCTCGCCGCACCAGTAGTTAAAGGTAATGTCCGCGCCATCGTCGACATCAGGTCGATGTTTGCCTTCGGCGCGGGTTTCGCCGCGATGGGCTTTCTGTTGAGAGCCCTCGGTCGACGCGTGTTCGGGCGCGGCAGTTAAGGGAGAACAATTTAGATGGCACAGAACACGGTTGACGCCTCGCGGCGCGAGCTTTTGGGCAAGCAGGTAAAGCAGCTGCGGCGCAGAGGGATCGTGCCGGGGAACATCTACGGCCACCTCAAGGAGTCCGTGGCGCTGGAGGTCCCGCGCGAGAACCTGACGAGCGCCCTGCGCAGCGCCGGCTACAGCTCGATCATCGACGTGTCGATCGCGGGCGAGGCGCGACCGCGCCCGGCGCTGATCAAGCAGCTTCACCGTCACCCCGTGACGGATGAAATTCTCCACGTCGACTTTTACCAGGTCTCGATGACCGAGAAGATGACGCTGGACGTACCGCTGTACATGACCGGCGAGGCGCCGGCGGTCAGGGACTACCAGGGCGTGCTCATCCAGCTCCTGGACGCCGTTTCGGTACGCTGTCTGCCGACCGACCTGCCTCACCAGTTCGAGGTGGACGTTTCGGGCCTTGCTGAGCTTGAGTCGTCGGTTCACGTCAGCGACCTGACGGCGCCCGAGGGCGTCGAGATCCTCAACGAGCAGGAGCAAATGGTCGCGCGCGTCGAATCGCCGCGTGTCATCGAGGTCGAGGAGCCTGTCGTCGTCGAGGGCGAGGAGGGCGAAGTGGCCGAGGGCGAGGAGGGCGCTGCCGCCGAGGGCGAGGCGTCGGGCGAGGAGTCTTCGGGCTCTTAGCCCTTCCCCCAAACCTCACCCCCGCTGCGGCTGGCCCTCTCCTTGCCAAGGAGAGGGACGTACGCGGCCTTGTACGTGGCACGTCAACTGCGGCTGCGGTTCAGACCCGATCCGCTGCATGGGAGACTGCCCCTCGCCCCGCCCCGACCTCACCCCCTAGCCCCTCGCAGAGTCGCCTCTGGAGACCTCTCCGTAAACAGAGAGGGGGAATGAGTGGGACGGAGCACGAACGGCGGGCCGGCGGGCCGCTAGGCGGTAGGCGTTGGCTCGGCGGGCTCGCGGCGGCGGCGGACGCGTACCTTCTTGATTCGCCTACCGAGGACGGAGACAACCTGAAAGTCGACGCCGTCCACGCTGAGCTGGTCCTCGACGGCGGGCATCTTGCCCAGAAGGTGATAGATCAAGCCTCCCACCGTGTCGTAGTCCTCATCCTCGATATCGACGTCGAAGAGCTCGTTGAGGGCATCGACGGTGACGCGGGCGTCGATGACTGCTTCGTTGGCGTCGATCCTCTGGATCGGTGAGTCGCCCACGTCGTACTCGTCCTCGATCTCGCCCACGATCTCCTCGAGCAGGTCCTCCACCGTGACGATGCCGGCGGTGCCGCCGTACTCGTCGACGACGATGGCGATGTGGATCTTGCTCTGGCGCAGCTCCGTCAATAGTTCATCGGTCTTCTTGCCCTCGGGGATGAAGTAGGGGGGGCGGGTGATTTCGAGCAATGAGGTCGGCCGGTCGCCGATCAGCAGGAAGGGCAGGAAATCCTTGGCGTAGACCACGCCGACGATGTTGTCGATCGAGTCCTCGAAGACCGGCAACCGCGAGAAGCCCTTCTCGACGAACATCGCCACCGCTTCCTCGATCGTGGCGCTGACGGGCAGCGCCGCCACGTCGATGCGCGGCACCATGACCTCGCGGGCGGTCGTGTCGACCAGGCCGATGACGCCGCGGATCATCTCGCGCTCCTCTTGCTCGATGGAGCCGCTGCCCTCCTCCATCTCCAGGACGCGCAGCAGCTCCTCGAGCTCGTCGAGGTCCTTGTTGGGCTTTTCGTGGACCAGGCTCATCAGGGCTCGGCCCGGCGCGTCAAGCAGGGCCGCCAGCGGCCCAACCACCAGGCGGGAGGCCGTGACGAACGGCGAAAGGCGCAGGCTCCAGAGCTCCGGGTGGGTGCTGACGAGGAGGCGCGGCGCCGACTGCAGGGCGGTCAGGATCAGGGTCGAGAGGAGGACGAAGATGAAGACCTGCCACCAGCCATCGTCGACTTTCTTGACGTAGAGGTAGAGGCCGGCGGAGACGGCGCCGACCTGGGCCAGGTTCCTGACCAGGGTGAGCGAGGAGAGGATCGAGTTGCGCTCGAGGGTGAAGCGCTCAAGCGCCTGGGCCCGCGGGAGGCCCTCCCTTACGAGCAGGCGCACGCGCAGGCGGCTGCTGGCGGTGGCCGCCGTGGCGGCCGCC
>JBBDXC010000006.1:0-27517 GCA_040902555.1 Dehalococcoidia bacterium | reverse complement strand
GGGGGGGGGGGCGGGGGTGGGGCCCGCCGCGCTGACCAGGAAGAGCAGGGAGAGGACTATCGCCGCCGCCAGCCCGATGCTGTCGCCGGTGGTCATGAGGAACTTCCCGGATTCGACTGGGCCGAGGTCTTCGCCCGTGCCGGGACGCCCATGACCAGCTCGCCCGGCGCGACATCGTTGATAACGACAGCCCCCGCCGCCGTCCTGGCGCGCGCGCCCACGGTGACCGGTGCGACGAGCATGGTGTCGCTGCCGATGAAGGCGCCGTCGCCGATGGTCGTGCGGTGCTTGTCGACGCCGTCGTAGTTCACGGTAACGACGCCGGCGCCGATGTTGACGTCCTCGCCCACATCGGCGTCCCCGAGGTAGCCAAAGTGGTGCATGCGGGTCAGCGGCCCGAGTCGAGCGTTCTTGATCTCGGCGTAGTTGCCGATGCGGGCGCCGCGGCCAATATGTGCCCCGTCGCGGATGTGGCTGTAGGGGCCAACGACCACGTCAGGTTCAAGCGTGGAGCGCTCGATCGTCGAGCCGCCGATGCGCGAACCGGCGCCGATGTGTGCATCCTCGATCACGGCGTTGGGGCCGATCTCGCAACCGCGCTCGATGCGCGTGTCGCCGCGCAGGTGCGTGTTGGGGTGGATGGTCGCACCCGGCTCGATCGTCACACCGACGTCGATGTAAGTGGTGCCCGGGTCAACCAGGCGGACTCCGCTCTCCATGGCTCTCAGGTTGATTCGGCTGCGCAGCTCACGCTCGATAGGGGGCAGCGAGGACATAGCGGATATCCGCTGCGCCTGTTCGGGAGGCAAGGAGAGCGCTGCGAGCCTGGCCGAGGCACGGACCGCACTCGCCGCCAGGGCCGTCATCGAGGACTGATTGGGCGGCTGTGAGGCCTCGTGGAGCCAGTCGCGGCGGAGGCAAAGGGCGCAGAGCGTATCGTCGCCGACAGCCTCGCCCTCGGCGCTGAGGAGAAGCGTGAGGTCGGCGCCCTGCTCGAGGTGGCGGCCGACGAGATCGTTGACCGTGGCTGCCTGGAGGAGCGGCCAGCGTGCGTCGAGGACCAGCAAATGCGTGGAGGCCTCGGCAGATTCCGTGGAAAGGCCCGCGGACTCCGTGGCGTGGTAACCGGCCTCGGTGGCGCAGGCGGCCAGCCATTCCACGGCAGTACGCCCGGCGAGGCGCGGGGGCGCTGGGTCAGGAGGGGCAAGGACGATGGCTGTGAACTGCTTCATGGCGTCGCTCAAGGCGGCGGCGCACCCGTGGGAGCGTGCGTAGAGCGCGGGGCGCAGAGGGAGGCGCCGGAGTGAGCGTCGCGGAGCGCCACCGGGCGAGGTTTATGAACCGGGTCGTCCTGTTTGTCCAAGGCAATCCCGCCGGGTGGGGCGCGTGGCCCGCCGGCAGTGACGGTATCCTAATGGATTTTAGCCAATGTAAACGCGGCTCCTTGTAAACCGATAGCGCAACGTTCTATGCTCTTCGCACCATCGCTCCGCCGAGAGCCGGTTTACCGGCGGAGAGGACCTCCCCAAGATGTCGCGGCAGCAAAGCGAACTGGATTGCCAACATGTTCAACAACATCCCGTGCCAGTTCCCAAAGGTGAGGGGTGTGGTGTGGTTCAACGAGGACAAACGGACCGACGAATCAGGCAACCACTTCAACTGGTTGATCACGGAAACCGAGTCCTCGCGGCTGGCCTACAAAGAGGCAACCAAAGGCGACCGCGCCATTCTACGATCCGTGCGCCTGAATGGCGTACAAGATTTGGTTCGTTTCGTTGTGCGGCGTTCTCATCCACGCCGCGACTCTGCCAGCGACCGCCGAATCCACTGCCGTCCAACTCTGCAGCAATGCTGTACCCACCATCGTCGGCTCGGCACAGTCTGACACGCTCGAGGGGACCAGCGCTGACGATGTCATCGTGGGGTTGGGTGGCGACGATGTAATTAGGGGCAATGGTGGCATCGACCAGATCTGTGGAGGCCCGGGCGACGATCGGATCGAGGCGAACGGGGGCGAAGGCGATTTCCGAGGCGATTCCGGCAACGATCTAATCGTCGGTGGTCCTTACGCAGACCGTTTGCTTGGAGGGAGGGGAGACGACCGAATCGACGGCCGAGGCGGGGTAGATACGGTGAGTTCGCGCCAGCCTCACGAGGGGTTAATGTCAATCTCTTGGCAGGGTGGTCAAGTGGACAGGGGAACGACGAGGTTCTCAACGTGGAGAACGTTGTCGGCACTCAATACAACGATCGTATCGTCGGCAATGACGGCCCCAACAACGTTTATGACAGAGGTGGCGGCGATGACGTTGTCTATGGCCGTGGCGGCGATGATTACTTCTCACTCGGCGATGGCAATATCTACGCCAACGGCGGCCCTGGCAATGATTTCATTTTCACGTACGACGGCGACGATTCTGTCCAGGGCGGCCCAGGGGACGACGTTATCAACACGCACCTCGGTGACGATTTCGTCGACGGCGGGCCGGGCAGCGACCTCCTCGGGTTCCACTGCTGTGTCGGCGGTGTCGAGGTCAACATGCTTGAGGGCAGGGCGTCTGGCAACGGACGCGACCGCTTCCGCAACATCGAGATCATCGGTGGCACTTACGCCAACGATACCCTTACCGGCGATAACAACGACAACGTCCTCCTCGGCGTACTCGGCGACGATATCCTCAGCGGCGGCGGCGGGGACGATCAGCTGCTCGGCGGCGAGCAGGCAGATGAGTTGGATGGCGGCGACGGGGAGGACTATTGCGACGGCGGTAACGGCGCCGACACCGCCGTTAACTGCGAGTCGGTATTCGGGGTCCCGTAGTGTCCTGTTCCGGACCTGGGTCTACCAATGATCCCCCGGGGTTCTCATCTGGCATCTCGGGCCCACGCCCGGACCGAGCTAGCCGCTGGGAAAGCTTCTACGAAAGGAGCAGGCGACGGGGCGCCTTCTGTGGAGGCCCTTGTACTGGTACATATGTTCTGTTATGATGGCAGCCCATGCTCCCGTCCAAGTCCCTCTCGGCGCCGCCGGCAACTTCATTGCCCTGCAGCACGGCGGCACATTTCGCCTCATCCGCGCGAAGTGCTCCCTCCGGCGCGCGCTCGTCTCGCTCCGAACCGCCGAAAAGTGAAAACGAAGCCTTAATTTCGAATGAAAACGCAAAACGAATCGGCACCAGCTTCAGCGACAACCCCGAAACCGCAAAACGAATCAGAAAATCGCAAATCGAATGGGGGTTAGTGATGTCGAAACGGTGCAGTGGCAAGCCCGCCTTCGTCGCCAGAACACCATCATTGGCGGGTATGGGGGGCCCGGCGACTCTGACGAGACTCACGACTACACGAGGCCACGGGCGAGTGAGTCTCTGCGAGAATCCAGAGTGACTCATGAAAAGCTCCGAGGTCCGCAAGGCCTTTCTTTCCTACTTCGCTGAGCGCGGGCACGTCCAGGTGCCCTCGTTGCCGCTCGTCCCCGCCGGCGACCCCACGCTGCTCTTCACCAGCGCGGGCATGGTCCAGTTCAAGCCCTACTTCATGGGGTTGGCCGAGGCGCCGGCCAAGCGCATGTCTTCGATCCAGAAGGTCTTCCGCGCCACCGACCTCGACGAGGTGGGCGACACCACACATCTGACGTTCTTCGAGATGATGGGGAACTTCAGCGTCGGCGACTACTTCAAGGCGGAGGCGATCGCCTGGGCCTGGGACTTCCTGACCAACGTCCTCAGCCTGCCACCCGAGAAGCTCTGGGCCACGATCTACCTCGACGACGAGGTCGCCCACGACAATTGGCGCAAGCAGGGAGTGCCCGAGGAGCGCATCATCCGCTACGGAGAGGACCAGAACTACTGGTTCTCCGGCGACGTGGGCCCCTGCGGGCCCGACAGCGAGATCTTCTACGACTACGGGCCGCAGGACGACTGCCCGAGCTGCGAGCCGGCCCACGACGGTCACCGCCGCTTCGTCGAGATCTGGAACCTGGTCTTCATGATGCTCTACCAGCATGAGGACGGCAGCCGCAGCGAGCTGCCGACCAAGAACATCGACACCGGCTCCGGGCTCGAGCGCATGAGCATGGTGCTGCAGGGCACGCAGGACGCCTACGCCACCGACCTCTTCCGGCCCTCGATCGAGCGGCTGGAAGCCCTCACCGGACGGCGCTACGGCGACGACCCCGCGGTAGTCCGCGCCTTCCGCATCGTCGCCGAGCATTCGCGTGCGTTGACCTTCCTCGTCGCCGATGGCGTGGCCCCCAGCAACGAGGGCCGCGGCTACGTGCTGCGTCGCGTTCTGCGCCGGGCGGTCTACTTCGGGCGCGGCCTCGGCCTCACCGGGCCATTCGTCTCCGAGTTGGCCGCCACGGTGATCGGCCAGATGTCCGACGTCCATCCCGAGCTGCAGCACCAGCGCACGGCCATCATCCGCCTGATCCGCGACGAGGAGGAGAGGTTCTCTGAGACCCTGCGCCGCGGGATCGAGATCCTCGAGCAGACGATGGACGCCACTTCCGGCAAGACCATCTCGGGCGACGACGCCTTCCGCCTCTATGACACCTACGGCCTGCCGCGCGAGCTGACGCGGGAGATCGCGTCGGAGAAGGACTTTGCGGTGGACGACGCAGGCTTCGACACTGCGATGGAGGCGCAGCGCGAGCGCGCCCGCGCCAGCCAGCGGTTCACCGTCGACGAAATGGATGCGGAGCTGGCGGGCGCCCTGGCGGCGCAGAAGAGCGAGTTCGTGGGTTACGAGGCCATGGAGGCTGAGACAACCATCGTCGCCCTGGTCAAGGACCGGCGCTCGGCCACCACGGTCAGCGAGGGCGACGCCTGCGGTGTCGTGCTGGCGATCACACCGTTCTACCCCGAGGGCGGCGGCCAGGTCGGCGACAGCGGTGAGATCGCCACGCCGGATGGCATCGTCGCCGTCGAGGATACGCAGACCGTTGGCGAGGGCGCGATCGTGCACTATGGCCGGATCGTGCGCGGCGAAGTGCGCGTGGGGGACTCTGCAACGGCCACGGTCGACGCCGGCAGGCGCGCCGCCACCATGCGCAACCATACGGCCACCCACCTCGTCCACGCCGCCCTGCGCGAGGTTCTCGGCACCCACGTGCGGCAGACGGGCTCCCTGGTGGCGCCGGACAGGCTGCGTTTCGACTTCTCGCACAACAGCCAGGTCAGCCCCGAGGAGCTGCGTCTGGTCGAGCGCCTGGTCAACGCCAAGGTCCGCCAGGACGTAGGCGTCAGTACCCGCCAGACGAGCTACCAGGAGGCCATCAATGAGGGCGTGATCGCCTTCTTCGGCGACAAGTACGGCGCCGAGGTGCGGGTGGTCGAGGTGCCCAACGGCGTCGCCTTCGCCAGCGCCGAGCTCTGCGGGGGCACCCACTGCCACCACACCGGGCAGGTCGGTCTCTTCGTCATCACCTCCGAGGGCAGCGTCGGCTCCGGGACCCGGCGCATTGAGGCCCTCACGGGAGAATGGGCCGAAGAATGGGCAGCTGCCCAGCGTTCGCGCCTGCACGAGCTCACTGCGATTGTCGGCGGCGGACCGGCCGAGGTCGTGGAGCGCGTGCGCTCGCTGGCCGGCGAGGTCGATCAACAGCGCAGACGGCTGGCGCGGCTAGAGCGCGACCAGGCTCGCGGCTCGCTGCAGGGAATCATGCAAGGCGCGGAGGCGGTCAATGGATCGAGCTTCTTAACAGCCCGCGTCGAGGCGGCAAACAGCGAGGGTATGCGCGAGCTGGCCGACGGACTGCGCGAGCAGATCGGCTCGGGGATTGTGGTCCTCGGCGCGCTGCTCGATGGCAAGCCGGCCTTCCTGGCCATGGTCACCTCAGACCTGACGGGGCGTGGCGTCCACGCCGGCGAGATCGTCAAGCAAGTTGCCGCCGTGGCCGGCGGCGGCGGCGGTGGCCGCCCGGAGCTGGCGCAGGCCGGCGGTCGGGACGCCTCGAAGCTTGACGAGGCGCTGGAGCTCGCCGGTGAGCTGGCCCGCAAGAGCCTGACCTCACCCCCTGGCGCCTCCCGGGTCGCCTCTGAAGACCTCTCCGTAAACAAAGAGGGGGGAAACGGATGATGGAGGAGCCGACGCCGCTGGCGGGGCCCCGCGACCTGCCGGTCATCGCCGTCGAGGGTGAGGACGACGTGGCCGCCGTCTGCGGCAAGATGGACGCGCGCTCCGAGCCCCAGGTCATCCTCTACGTCAAACGCAACCAGGCCTTCCGCGACCCCCTGACCTTCAACCGCATCCGCCGGCACGCCCACCTGACGGGGAAGGCGGCGATCATCGTCTCGCAGGCGGCGGGCGTGCGCGCCCTGGCGACGCGCGCCGGCATGCCGGCCTTCCCCAGCGTCCGCGAGGGCGAGCGCTGGGCCGCAGGCAGCGGCAGGCTCTCCTTCTTCGGGCAGTCGTTCGAGTTCCCCTGGTTTTCGCGGCGTACGCTGACGGCTACCACCGGGGTGGTGGCAGCGGGAGTGGCCCTCCTCGCCGCTTTGGCCTTGCTAGGCCCCAGCGCCACAGTCACCCTGCGTCCAGAGCTGACGCCGGTGGAGGTGCGCCCCTTCAGCGTCATCGCCGACCTTGACGTCGACCGGGCGGACATCGATGCCGCGCTCATCCCCGCGCAGACGGTGGAGCGCGACATAACGGTGGAGCTGGCCGTAGAGGCGACCGGTGAAGGCTTTGTCGGTGACGACCTGGCCAGCGGCACCGTCACCTTGTTCAACTACACAACCGAGGAGCTGACCATCCCCGAGGGCCTCCAGGTCAGCACGCCCGAGGGCGTCGCCTTCTTCACGACCGAGGAGGTGACGATTCCGCCGGGCCCGGAGAGCTTCGCGCCCGCCGAGGTGACCGCCCTGCTGCCGGGCGAAGAGGGCAACGTCGATTCACAGACGATAAGCGAGGTCGAGGGCGACCTCTCAGGCGACGTCGACGTCCTTAACAACGACCCGTTCGAGGGCGGCACGGACCGCCCGGCGACGCTGGTCACGCGCGACGACCTGGACAGGCTGACCGCCCTCGTCTCCGCCGCGGTGCAGGAGCGCGGCGTGACACGCCTGAACGAGGCCTTTGGCGACGACTCGGCCGACCCGCGAGTGATCTTCCCCGAGACGCTGGACTCGGTGATCCTCGGCACCGAGGTGACGCCGGGACTCGATGAGGAGGGGGATTTCGTCTTCGCCACGACAACCGCCCGCCTCAGCGTGCTCGCGGTCCGCCACCGGGACATCCAGGCCTATGCGGCGGCGTTCTTCACGGCGGAGCAGGAAGAGGACCTCAGCGTCGCTCCGGGCACCATCCTCTTCAACGTCACCGAGATCGGGGAGGCCTCGGAGAGCCTTTCCAGCGTCGAGTTCTCCTTCCAGGCCAGCGGCATGGCCAGCAGCACGATCGACGAGGACGAGGTCAAGGAACTGGTCGCCGGCGAGAGCGAAGCCGGCGCGAAAGAGGCGCTGGCGGAGCGCTACCGGTTGCGGGAGCCGGCTGAAATAGAGCTCTCGCCCGCCATCTTCGACTGGGTCCCGGGCTTCGACTTCCGGCTCGACGTGAGGGTCGAAAGCGAGCCCTGATGCCCCGCTACCTCGGCGTCGACGTCGGCACGAGGCGCGTCGGGCTGGCGATCTCAGACCCCTCGGGCACCTTCGCTCTGCCGCTTCTCGTTATCGATGACACCGACGCGGCGAGGTCCGCGGCCCGCGCGGCGGCGGTCGCCGTCGAGGAGGGCGTCGCGGGCGTGGTGGTGGGGCTGCCGCTGCTGCCCTCCGGCGAGGACTCTGCCTCGACGACGGCGGCACGCGCCTACGCCCATCTTCTTGGCGCACAGATCGAGGTTCCCCTAGAGTTTTTTGATGAGAGGCTGAGCACGTATGAGGCCCAATCCTCTCTGCGCCGGGCGGGCGTCAGCGCCCGCAAGGCGAAGGGCCGAATCGACGCCCACGCAGCCACTGTGATCCTGCAGGCGTACCTTGATCAGAATCGGAGCAGCATAGAGCCATGAACGTTGCCCTGGCCGCCGGAGCCCTCGCCGCCGTCGCCCTGGTCGCCGGCGCCGTCTGGTTCTCTACGACCGGGACCGATGGTATCCTCGCCGACGACGCCAGCGTGGAGATCGAAGCAACCGACGGCGAAACCGTCGCGGTGACGATCGAGGCCGGCCAGAGTGTGCGCGAGATCGGCGACCAGCTCCAGGAGGCCGGCGTCCTCGACAGCGCCCTGCGCTTCCGCGTCCTGGCCTCGCTGACCGGGCGAGGCAGCGAAATCAAGGCCGGCGACTACGAGCTTTCGCTGGGCATGACCGCCAACCAGGTGCTCGGTGTCCTGACGACGATCGTTGAGGAGCGGACGGTCATCCTGACCATCCCCGAGGGCTGGCGGATCGAAGAGATGGCGGACCGCGTTGCCGAGCTGGAGATCGCGACGCGCGAGGAGTTCATCGCCGCGGCCTCGCGCACGGACTACGATTTTGAGTTCCTGGCCGGCCTGCCGGCGGGTGCAAACCTCGAGGGCTACCTCTTCCCCGACACCTACGAGATAGCCGAGGAGGCGACAGCCGAGACTGTCGTCCTGCTGATGCTGCAAAACTTCGAGCGCCGCGTGACGCCCGAGATGATCGCCGGCTTCGAGGCGCATGGCCTGAACCTGCACCAGGCGGTCACGCTGGCCTCGATCATCGAGCGCGAGGCCGTGGTGCCGGAGGAGCGCCCGATAATGGCCGGAGTGTTCTACAACCGGCTGGCCGCCGGCGACATCTTCGGCGCCGACCCGACGGTCCAGTACATCCTTGGCAACAGCCCAGAGTCGGTGGCTTTCTTCGGCTACTGGAAAGTCGGCCTGACGACGGAGGACATCGCCATCGCCGTCTCGCCTTACAATACCTACCAGAACGCGGGCCTGCCGCCGGGGCCGATTGCCGCCCCCGGGCTCTCCGCGCTGGAGGCGGTGGCCTTCGCCGATCCCACGGACTTCTACTTCTTCTATGCCTGCGGTGAGGACGGAGTGCACACCTTTTCCGTGACGCAGGCCGAACACGACGCCGCCCAGGCGGCCTGCCTCGGCTAGCAGGGTAGCCCCCGTGCAGCGCGTCGGGCTCATTGGCCACCCGGTAGCCCATTCCGTCTCGCCGCTCTTTCAGCAGGCGGCGTTTGACGCAACGGGCCTGAAGGCGCGCTACGAAGCGTGGGACACCCTCGAGGCAGGCCTCGAGCAGCGCCTGGCCTCGTTGCGTGGCGACGACATCCTGGGGGCCAACGTCACGGTGCCCTTCAAGGAGATGGTGCAGCCCTACCTCGACGAGATAGACCCCGTGGCCGCCAGGATTGGGTCAGTGAACACCATCGTCAACCACGGCGGCCGCCTGCACGGCTACAACACGGACGCGGACGGCTTCGCCCTGGGCTGCGAGGACGCCGACATCGACCTCGGTTTGCGCCCCGCGGTCGTTGTCGGCGCCGGGGGGGCGGCGCGAGCTGTGGTTTATGCCCTGACGGAGACCGACCCGCGCTCGGTACTCGTGCTCAACCGGACGGTGGAGAGGGCGCGCGAGATCGCCGTGGAGTTTGGCGCCGGCTGCGACTCGCTGGCCGACGCGCCGACCAGCGTCTTCCAGACGGCGCGGCTGGTGGTTAACGCGACCAGCGTCGGCATGCGCCACGGCCCTCCGGGGATGCCCTTCGACCCGGCGCTGCTGACCTCGGGCTGCAGCGTTGTCGACCTGGTTGCCAACCCGCTGCAGACGGAGCTGATGATCGAAGCAGAACGCGCGGGATGCTGGGTGCAGGGGGGCCTGCACATGCTGGTTTACCAGGGGGCGGCCGCCTTCGAGCTCTGGACCGAGCTCGAAGCGCCGGTGAGGCTCATGCTTGAGACTGCGCTGCGGGCCACGCTCGATCAGGCGGACGAGTCATGAGCAACGCCATCGCTATCGGCGTCCTCCTCACGGCCGCGCTGCTCAGCCTGATCACCTACGTCCTGGTGCAGGAGGTGCGGGCGCAGAGGCACTGGCGGGGCCTCGTCCGCGGCGGCGACGAGGGGGCCATCCGCACCCTGGTCGACGAGGCCATGCAGGGCTGGCGTCGCGGCCGGCCGCCTAAGGGCGTCTCCGTCAGCGTCTGGGGCGGCGTCCAGTCGGCCGAGATCGTGGACGCCGACTCGCTGGACATGCGGCTCTCGACCGCCGCCGAAGGTCAGTACGCCGGCCTCGGTAAGGACCGCAAAGAGGTCAGCTCGCCCTTGCAGGAGGGCATGAAAGTCTTCATGAAGCTGGCCGAGATGTGCCTCTACGACATCCCCAACATCCGCTTCGACCGCATCCAGGTCGACGTCTACACGACCTTCCGCCACGAGGATGGGAGCGCCGTCCAGCGCTGCATCCTGACCGGGGTTGTCCCCCGCGATGATGTCATCGAGGTCGACTGGGAGCGCGACACGCCTGAGGCGTTCGCGAAGCGGGTGGGCGCGACCTACAAGGTCGACCGGCAGCGCCGTCCGCAGCCCATCGAGGCGGTGCCGCTAGTAGGATCAGCGCCATGACCCTGCGCTACCTGACGGCCGGCGAATCGCACGGCCCCGGCCTCACGGCCATCATCGAGGGCATCCCCGCGTCACTGCGACTGGGCGAGGAGGACATCCTGCCCGACCTACGCCGCCGCCAGGGCGGCTATGGCCGTGGCGGTCGCCAAAAGATCGAGCAGGACCGGGCGCAGATCCGCGGCGGAGTCCGCCATGGGCGCACTCTCGGGAGCCCCATCGCCCTCTGGATCGAGAACCGCGACTGGGAGAACTGGCAGGAGGTAATGGCGGTTGAGCCGGTCGAAGGTTACGACAAGCGAGTCACGCGCCTGCGCCCCGGCCACGCCGACCTCGCCGGCACGATGAAGTACGGCTTCGACGACGTGCGGCCGATCTTGGAGCGGGCGTCCGCGCGGGAGACAGCGGCACGCGTCGCGGTCGGGGCGGTTTGCCGCCGCTTCCTGGACGAGTTTGGCGTCGCCATCCACAGCCGCACGACTGCCATCGGCGAGGTCGCCGCCCCCGGGGCGGTTGAGGAGGATTTGATTGCCGTGGAGGCCTCGGAGGTGCGCTGCGGCGACCCCAGCGCGTCGGCGGCGATGATCGCGGCCATCGACGCCGCCAAGGAGGCCGGCGATACGCTGGGCGGCACCTTTGAGGTGGTGGCCACGGGGCTGCCAATCGGCCTCGGCAGCCACGTGCAGTGGGACCGCAAGCTCGACGGCAGGCTGGCGCAGGCCGTGGTCAGCATCCACGCCGTCAAGGGGGTGGAGTTTGGGGCAGGCTTTGCTCTCGCCTCGACGCTCGGCTCCGGCGCCCACGACGTGATCCTCCCGCGGGCCGAGTGGGACGAGCGCCCTTGGCCGCGCGCCAGCAACCACGCCGGCGGCCTGGAAGGCGGCATGACCAACGGCGAGCCATTGGTCGTACGCGCGGTGCTCAAGCCAATCTCCACCCTTTCCAAGCCGCTGCCGTCGGCCGACCTAGCCTCGGGCGATGAGGTGCGCGCCCACTACGAGCGCAGCGACGTCTGTACGGTGCCGGCCGCCGGGGTGGTGGGCGAGGCTATGGTCGCGATTGTCCTGGCCGAGGCGATGCTGGAGAAGTTCGGCGGCGACAGTATGGACGAGACGCTGCGCAACTTCTCCGCCTACCAGGCGACGGTCGCGCCACGCGGTCTGTCTGCCCAGGTCGAGACCGAAGCGACAACCGAGGTCTGAAGTTGGTACCCCGCATCGCGCTGATCGGCTTCTCGGGCAGCGGCAAATCGCTGATCGGCAGGATCCTGGCCCGCCGCCTCGGCTGGAGGGTCATCGACACCGACCGGGAGATCGAGGCGCAGCTTGGCCTGCCGGTCCCGCAGATCTTTGTCGAACGCGGCGAAGAGGAGTTCCGCGAATTGGAAACCGCCGTGCTGCGCGAAGCCGTCGAGCGAAGCCAGGTTGTGATCTCCACTGGCGGCGGGGCTGTCCTGAGCGCCAAGAACCGAGAACTCCTGGCGCGCTGCCTGATCGTTTCGCTGGAGGCAACAGCGGACACGGTTTACGCGCGCCTGTCGCGCAACCCCGCCAGTCTGGCGCAGCGCCCGCTGCTGCAAGGCGGCGACCCGTTGCGGAAGATCCGCGAGATACTGGCCCACCGCCAGCCCTTCTACGCAGTCGCCGACGTAAAGCTGGACACCGGCGAGGGTACCCCTGCAGCCGTCGCGGAGCGCATCCGCGAGGCGTGGCAGGGCTGGAACCCAGGGCTGGCCGAGGACAAGGGGCGGTTGGAGCGGATCCTGGCGGTGGGCGAGGCGCGGGAGGGCGAAGCGCCCTACACGGACCACCACGCCGGAGAAGTCGATGCACACGTCGGCTGAGCCCGAAGTCCGCGTCGAGACCGACGGCGGCGCCTACGATATCGTCGTCCGGCCGGGCTGCCTGGACGAGCTAGGGCCGCGGCTGGCCGCCACGGGTCGCAACGGAGCAGCGGTGATTGTGGCCGACGTAGCTGTAGCGCCCTTGCACGCGCCCGCCGCGTTGGATTCGCTGACGAGCGCCGGCTTCCGGGTGGAAACATTGACGATCCCCGAAGGGGAGCCCGCCAAGACGGTGGAGACGGCGGCTGCGCTGCATAGCGAGCTGGCGCGGCTGGGCGTTGAGCGCGCGGATACCATCGTGGCCCTCGGTGGGGGCGTAACCGGCGACATCGCCGGTTTTGTCGCCGCCACCTATCTGCGGGGCATCGCCCTGGTGCAGGTGCCGACATCACTGCTGGCCATGGCCGACGCGGCGATCGGCGGCAAGACGGGCGTCAACCTGCCAGAGGGCAAGAACCTTGTCGGCGCGTTCCACCAGCCGCTATTCGTCCTCGAAGACCCGCGCCTGTTGGCGACGATGCGGGAACGCTCCTACCGCGAGGGTTGGGCGGAGGTGATCAAACACGGCCTGATCGCGGATCCGAACCTGCTTGAGCTGCTTGAGAAAGAAGCCGCCAAACTCGCGGCCCGCGATGAATTGGCCCTAACCGAAGCGCTGGTGGCCAGCGCCCGCGTCAAAGCAGAGATAGTCAGCGTCGATGAGCGCGAATCCGACAAGCGCATGTGGCTGAACTACGGGCACACGTTTGCCCATGGCTTGGAAGTAGCGAGCGGCTACGGGCGCTTCCTGCACGGCGAGGCCGTGTCCATCGGCATGATGGCCGCGGCAGCGCTGGGCAACTCGCTCGGCCTGCTCTCAGCGGCCGAACGCGATCGCCACGCGCGCCTGCTAGGGCTCTACGAGCTGCCCCTCATGGCAGCCGGCCTGTCGGTCGGCGCCGTGCTGGAAGGGATGACCAGGGACAAGAAACGCTCCGCAGGCCGCCAGCGCTGGGTCCTCCTCGATGGGCTGGCCAACCCGGTGATCCGCGACGACGTGCCCGAAACCGAGGTCCTGCGGGCCCTGGCCGAGGTAGGGGTTGTCTGAAGCCTTCGAGGCGGTGGTCTCCGGCCGCGTCCAGGGCGTCGGCTACCGGGACTACGCCCGGCGCAGGGCGCGCCAGCTCGGGATCAGTGGCTGGGTGCGGAACCTGCCCGACGGCCGCGTAGAGGTACACGCCGAGGGAGCCCGGGAATCGCTCGATACCCTGCTCAGGCAGTTGCGCTCGGGCCCGAACTTCGGCCGCGTGAACGACATCACCGTGGCCTGGACGGCGCCCAGCGGGCTGGAGGATTTCTCAATCCGTCGCGACGCTGACGCGTAGACCTCCTACCGGGGACGCGGATGGTCCTGGTCGCGACAGGTATTGTCGTTTCGAAGACCGGGGAGGGCTCTGTGCAGGCTTCGATGGAAAGTGGTTCATGACGGGGTCCCCGGCGGTATGGGGCGGCGGTGTCCTCGGAAGCACAGACCTCCCCTACGGGGATGACGGCAGGTCTTCGGCTTCGAGCAGCATGACCTGGACGGAGTCGCCGGGCTCGACAATGTCGAGGCCCTCGGGCAGGATCGCCAGGGCGTTGGCGCGCGCCATGGCGCCCAACTGCCCCGATCCCTGGCCACCGGTGAGCCGCACCCGCCAACCATCAGGTCCGCGCTCGGCAAGGCAGCGCGCGTAGAAGCGCCGGGGGTCGTCGATGTTGGTGATGCGGTCGTCGCTGATGGCCTGGACGGTCGGGCGGGGGGTGACGGGCCGGCCCATCATCTTCTGGATCGCCGGCCGCCCAAACAGCTCAAACGAAACGATCGAGCTGACGGGATTGCCGGGCAGCCCGAGATGGGGGATGCGGCGGCCGCCGGCGTCGAAGGTACCGAAGGCGAGCGGCTTGCCCGGCTTCATGCGCACAGTCCAGAAGGCGATATCCCCCTCGCGGGCCAGCACGTCCTTGACGATGTCGTAGTCGCCCCGCGAGACGCCGGCGGACGTGACCAGCATGTCGGCGCTGAAACCCTCGCGGACCTTGGCCGTTAACGCTTCCAGGGTGTCCTCGGCGATGCCCAGCCGCAGCGGCACGCCCCCGTATGAGCTGACCAGGGCGCCCAGGCTCCAGGCGTTGCTGTCGTAGATGCGCCCCGGCTGCGCTTCCTGCCCCGGCTCCAGCAGCTCGTCGCCGGTCGAGAGGATGGCCACGACGGGACGGCGGATGACGCTGACGGCCGCCCGGCCCACAGAAGCAATGACGCCGATATCGGCCGGGCGCAGCAGGCGGCCCTGGTTCAGGACCAGGTCGCCTTCGCGGACGTCCTCGCCGGCGTCGCGGATGTTGGCGTGGACGCGGGCAGCCTTCAGTATCTGGACGGCTTCCTCGATGACGCGGGCGCCCTTGGGCGCCGTGCGTGGGCCCTCGTTTGTCTCCTCGAAGGGCACGATGGCGTCCGCGCCCGCGGGGATGGCGGCGCCGGTCATAATGCGCACGGCCTCGCCCGCCTGGACGGCGCCGTCGAACAGGTAGCCCGCCGCCAGCTCGCCGATGACCTTCAGCTCCACCGGGCGGTCGGGCGCCGCCCCCTCCGTGTCGGCGGCGCGGACGGCGTAGCCGTCCATGGCGGTGTTGGCCAGCGGGGGGATCGAGACCGGCGAGCGGATGTCCTCGGCCAGCACCTGGCCGAGGGCCTCGTTGAGCGGCTTTGTTTCGGCGTCGAGGATGTTAGCGAAGCTGAGGATCCGCGCGAGCGCGTCCTCGACGCTGATCATCGCGGGCGTCGTCACGGGTTGGCTACCTGCGGCGCCGGAGCGCTGCGTCAGCTGAGACGGACCCCGAGGCAGGTGGTCGTGCGGGCGACGCCCGAGACCTTCTGGATGCCATCGGTGATGAATGTGCCGAGGTTGTCGAGGTTGTCGGACTCGATCAGGGCGATGACGTCATAGGGTCCGGTCACGGTGTCGACGGAAACAATCTTTGCTTCGCTGCGACTGATGCCCTTGACGGCGTCGCCTACGGCCTTGGCCCGTCCAACCTCAGACTCGATCAACACATAACCGCGAACAGCCATTGGTTTGGGTCCTCCCCGGCCGGCCGAGACAGTCCAGGAGTGGGCAGTTGCCTGGGTGACGGGCGGCGCAGCCTCGTACTTTAATTCGTATTGGGATTCTAATTTCGCAAGGCGTCTGCGGCTATGGTCAGCCCTAAGCGCCCGTGAAGGGCGCCAGCTCGCCACGGTTCAGCCCGCCGACGGGGTGGTGTGCCCCCGCGCGCAGAAGCTCCAGCATGTGCGCCTCGTCGCGCAGCTCATCCGGAAACTGCGTCGCCGCGACGCCAAGCCCGTTGGTCGAGTGGGCATCGCTGCCGCCCGTTCCGTTCTTGCCCAGGCGCTGGGCGACGGCGTAGGCGAATTCGTTCTCGCGGGTTGTGCAGGCCCCGTTGAGGACCTCGATGTCGTCGACCAACCCGAAGACCGGCATCTGTTCAGCGGCCTGCTCGGGGGTCATGCTGAATGGCTCGCGGCCCTGACGGCGGAAGTGCACCGGGTCGAAAAAATAGCGAAAGGGGTGGGCGCAGATAACGTAGGCGCCTCTCTCGTCCGCGATCTCGCGCAGCGTGCGCAGGTTGCGGATCCCGGACAGGTACTCGTCGAGGCCGACGACGATCATGTGGCCGAGGTCGGTGGAGACCTCCATGCCGTTGTTGACGAAGAGGCCGGGGTTGGCCTCGCGGAACTCGCGCAGCGCGTTCTTGTCCCACTTGCGGTCGTGCTCGCTGATGTTGACACCGCTGAGGCCGATGCGGGCGGCCTCGATGACCAGCTGATCGACGGTGAGGTTGCTATCGGAGGCGCCGCGGGTGGTGTGGACGTGCATGTCCACGATGGTGCCGGGCAATGGGCGCAAGCTCCTTGTGGAATCTGGCCGGAGTATAGGAAATCGCCCCTCTTTGGGCGGCCCGGCGACTGGAAAAGACTCCCCGAATTGGCTATGGTTACGCAAATGGAACACGGCAAGGGATTCAACCCCAACATGCTCGTTGTGAGCCTCACCGCGATCGATTGCGCAGACCCTGCCGTCGTTGAGGGGTACCTGGACTAACAGGTAACACCACCCGACCAAGGCAGAGGCCCACCGCAAACGGTGGGCTTTTTCTTTGGCTGGAAAGGAGCCGGCATGGTCATCGCAGAGCGCAAACCCTGGACGGAGTTGAGGCCGCTCGAAGGGCGGATGGTCAGGCTGCGCGCCCTCGAACCCGAGGACGAACCCAGGCTCTACGAGTGGTTCAACGACCAGGAGGTGATCGCGACCGCCGGCGGCTCCGGCTACGCCAAGTCCCACGCGCAGGAGCGGGAGTGGATCGAGAAAGCGAAGAATCCAAACTTCGAGAGGGCGGAGTTCGGCGTCGTGGCCCTGGTCGACGGCGAGCTGATCGGCACCATCGGGCTGCGCATGACGAGCCCAGAGAACCGCGGCGCCAACCTGGGACTGACCGTCGGCGACAAGTCGCGCTGGAACCAGGGCTACGGCACCGACGCCATGCGCGTGATCTGCCGCTTCGGATTCGAGCAGATGAACCTGCACCGGATCGAGCTCTCCGCCTACGCGGACAACCGCGCCGGCATTCGGGTCTACGAGAAAGTTGGCTTCAAGATCGAGGGCACCTTGCGGAGCCACGCATTCTACGGTGGGCGCTACCTCGACGGCATCGTGATGGGCTTGCTTGAGGACGAGCTGATTTTGGATTAAGCAGAGGAGCTGAGAGATGGCACTGATGGAACGAGAGTTGATACGCGAGAGACCGCTGGAGGGCCGGCTGGTGCGGCTGCGTGCCCGCGACCTGGCCGACGAGCCACTGCTCTGGAAGTGGATCAACGACCCTGAGGTCACGCAAAACCTGATGGCCCGCTACCCCTACTCGCACGCCGCAGAGACGGAGTGGCTGAAGACCCAGACCGCGCCCGGCTACGGCGAGGCGGGGCTCGGCATCGAGACCCTCGTGGAGGGTCGCCTGATCGGCAACATAGGTCTGCACAGGGCCAGCGCGGAGGACCGCCGCGCCACGCTGGGCATAATGATCGGCGAGGGCGACTTCCGCGACCGCGGCTACGGCACCGACGCCATGCGCACGCTGTGCCGCTTCGGCTTCGCGATGATGAACATGCGGCGCATAGAGCTCGACGTGCTGGCGACGAACCCGCGCGCCTTCCACGTCTACGAGAAGGTGGGCTTCCAGCTCGAGGGCACGCGCCGCGAGGCGCTGTGGAAGTTCGGCCGCTGGATCGACATCCACATGATGGGGCTGCACGAAGGAGAGCTGAGATGGGACTGACCGCTTCAACGCCACTGGTTGGACAGCTCGTCAGACTGCGTGCCCGCGAGCTGGACGACGAGCCGCGCCTGCACGAGCTGTTCAACGACCCGGAGTTGACCCAGTACCTGGCGATCCGTTATCCCTTGTCGCACGCCGCCGAGAAGGAGTACCTGGAGGGAGCAAGCAAGAGCGTCTCTTACGAGAGGGTGGACCTATCGATTGTGACGCTGGCCGATGACCTGCTGATCGGCGGCATCGATTTCCGCAACGTCTCGCCCGAGGACCGGCGGGCGGCGCTGGGAATGGCCATCGCCGACCAGGCCTACTGGGACCGTGGCTACGGCACGGACGCCCTGCGCGTAATGTGCCGCTTCGGCTTCGAGCAGATGAACTTCCACCGCATCGAGCTCGACGTCTACGACACGAACCCGCGCGCCCGCCATGTCTATGAAAAGGTCGGCTTCAAGCACGAGGGGACGAAGCGCGAGGGGCTCTACAAATTCGGCCGCTACATCGACATCCACATCATGGGGCTGCTGGAGGGCGAGCTGCTGACGGGCTGAGAGACGCCTTGGCAGAATTAGGTTCGCGTCTAGCCTTTTGTTAGCTGTTGGATGAGTTGCTTAAGCTCTTCAATCTGTGCTTTCTGTGCGCTGTCCTGCGCGGCTAAATGTGCCTGTATCTGGACGGATTCGTGGAGTACTGCTTCAGAGTCCTTGTACGTCTCGTCCGCACGCTTGTCTGCCGCCTTGGCCTGTATGTTCTGGCCCACGATGATTATCGGGAGAAGAATCAGCTGCAGGAATGTTTGCGCTACCCAGGCGACGATGACGATGCTCTGCCCACTCCGGATTGCCGATGGAAAGCTAATAAGCGCCAGTATCGTGAAAAGGTATGCGGCCCACATCGTCCCGACGCCGGTCGTGATCAACAGTCCCAACCTGCCGTTGATCCCGGCCCGTTCGTCGTCGACCTTTGGAGCCGCAGGGGCCGTTCCGCTTAGCCTGTCTCGTGTCCTGGGGTGGGGAATGTGGTTGAAGATCGCCACAAAGTCACTCACTGTCGCTGCCTCCTATCGAATCGAAGTCTGAAATCCGATAATTCCGCCAGCCGGAGAGACCGTCAAGCAGCTCAAGCAGCAGGCGCCGAGAGCAATCGTCGGGGAGAGGCGTGGCAGAGTGCTGAAACAACCGGCCAGGACATTGCCAGCTTCCGACACCCAATACCACCAGCCGCGGCTGAGAACGTGGTTGGCGAGCCGCGACTGGCTCCTAAACCGTCGCATCCCGGAGGGCGCCTACCTCGTACTGAGCAATTAATTTCTCGGGCCCAGCGAGAGAGGGCTCGCGATCTGCTGGATCCGCTCGCTAAGCTGCCCCGCCTGACTTCCCCTGACCTCGACCCGACAGTGCGCAGGGTTGTCTGGCTCGGGTGCGTGGAATAGGTCGGCGCCAACTTCCACGACATCACGGTATCGAAAGGCACCCAGTCCACCCCAATTCCTATGCTGCGTCTCGGCGATCTCGATCTCATCGTCAACAGACACTAGGTTGCTCCAGTCTGCCGATGATGCCCAACGCCCTGGGCCTATTTTCTGTCTCTTGAAAGCTGCCGAGGTTATCCGATACTCGGTGCTGCCAGGAACCCAGGCGTAATGAATCTCGGGATGCAGGGTCTTGAAAAGGCGGTCTTCGAGGGCAAATTCCGTCAGACCGGCGTCGACCAGTACTGTTCGAGCGCTTGGGCGACGTCTTGCTCAAGCGCGAGCTGTCCGTCCGACCAACCCGTTCTGCCTTGGGCGGCATATACCAGTGGACCGGAGTCTGGAATCTCGACCTCGAAGTGGCGGACCTCGTCATGCCACTCGATTTGGAACCCGCCATCACCTGTGATCGTTACGTAGGGCGGCGGGAATGAGCACCTCGCATCGGCCGGAACCTGTCCCAGGACAAGCAAGGCGCGAGCTGCGGCCTGAGGCGAAGCACGTTCGGACTTTTCGTCTTCGAAACGAAGCAACTGGAAGATGCGCCGCGCATAGTCCGAGCCGTCGGGATCGATCGCGTGTGGCCGGTTATCCATTGGTTCGGGATTCGCAGCCATGTTGGTAGTATCGCAAATTGGAGGGCACAAACCCCCAGCGGACATTTGGTGGAGACGGGGGGGAATTGAACCCCCCGTCCAGAGAAGGCCGACACTGAGCGTCTACAGAACGTATCCGGCGCTTTGAATCTCACCCGAACGAGCCCCCACCGGCGGGGTTTCGCTCGGGCCAGTCGATGGTCTTAGCCAGCCCTTATCGACATTGGGGCTGGAGCGTCCCGGCTGATCGGCGCCCACTCCGGAATGCCGGGATGACCCCGGGTGGACGTCGCTACTGTTTAGGCAGCGAGGGCAAGCTGTCGCTCGCCATTTAACCAAATGTGCCAACGCGATTAACGAGGATGCTGGCGTCCTCGGCCTGCAACTCAGAACCATCCTTCCCTGTCGAACCCTTTCGTCCCCAGGGACACCTATTTTAGCAGGAATGAGGGCAAACGTTCTGATCTACACCGTCGGCCACTCCACCCGCAGCATCGAGGAGTTCCTCGCGCTGTTGCGCAGCCGTGACATCCGGTGCCTGGTCGACGTCCGGCGCTACCCCGGCTCGCGCCGCCATCCCCACTTCAGTCGCGACGCGCTGTCGGTCAGTCTCGCGGCAGCCGGGATGAGTTATCTGCATTTGCCGGAGCATGGCGGGCGCCGCGACCCCCTGCCCGACTCCCCCAACACGGGCTGGAAGAACGCCGCCTTCCGCGGCTACGCCGATCACATGGCGTCGGAGGAGTTCCGCAGCGGCCTTGAGCGTCTGCTGGAGATCGCTGGCGGCGCGACAACCGCGGTGATGTGCGCCGAGGCCGTGCCCTGGCGCTGTCACCGCAACCTGCTGTCCGACGCCCTGGTGGCTCGGAGGGTCGAGGTCTGTCACATCTTCGACGTGGCAGCGGATAAAGAGCACGCGCTGACCCCCTTCGCCGTCGTTGAGAGGGGCGGGGTAGCCTATCCGGCGTCCCGCCAGGGGCGCCTGCTGGAAGACCAAGATGAACCGTAGTACAGTGGCCAAACCTTCCCATGAGAGCCGGCTTCTTCCTGGCACCGATCCTAGTCCTGGCAGCGTCCCTTTCGGGCGCCTGGGTCGCACGCGGGGGAGACCCCAGCGGCCCCAACGTCCTTGAGAATCCTGGCTTCGAGGACGGGACGAGTTTCTGGGTCGAGCTCTCCGGAAACGCGACCGTCGAGAACGATCTTGTGCACGGTGGGTCGCGGGCACTCCGCCTCGAAACGGACGTCACCGGACACGCCGGCCTCTATCAGTCTGGTCAAGCCGAACCGGCGACCTGGGATGCCAGCGTCTTCGTCACCTCCGTAGGCGACGGTGGAGAGCCGCTCGTGCGGCTCGAGCTCAGCTTTTTCGACAGTGCTGAGATACGCCTCTCAACCCTGAGCACGTCTATGGGCATGCCGACCGATGGCTTTGTTCAGCTTCGGTTTGAGGAAATTGCGCCTGCCAACACGGTTAGCTACGAATTTACCCTCCTTGTCGAAGGTGGCGAAGCCGAGGCGGCGATATTCGACGATGCGTCGCTGAGCCGTGACGACACGGATCCCACACCGACCCCTTCGCCGTCCTCGACGCCGACGCCTCCCGAGACGCCCACACCGACACCGACCGCGTCCCCCACAGCCAGCCCCTCGCCGACCGCGTCGCCCACGCCCGATCCCGGCGACGGAGACGGCGATGAAGACGACGACAGCAGCTCGCCCCTCGGGGCAAGCAGCTATTTGCGCAACGGCAACTTCGAAAGCCAATCCGACGGCGTTCTGCGCTACTGGCAGGCGGAGGGTGGCCGGCTTGCCTACTCCACGGATCTCGTCCGCTCTGGGTTCGGCGCTGGTCAGCCGATCGGCAACCTCTCGACGCCGCTATCGATCAGTCAGACCGTGCGGCTCATCACCGAGGGTGGGCGTGAGTTCGCCGTCTACGCTCTTGGCAGCCCGCCCGGTGGCACCGTCGAGCTGCGCATCCAGTGGCTCATCCTCAGCGACCAACCCATCGGCGAGGAGGCGACGACGGGCCCCGTGGAGCTTGATGGCATCGGCTATCAGCTCGTCGCCCTCGTCGCCGAGCCCTCCGAGCGCGCCGCCTCTGCGTTGCTGACGATTGCGATCAGCAGCGCGGACGGCCACAACGTCTTCCTCGACGATGCCTCGTGGCGCAGCAGCCGAACCGGCACGAGCAGTACCGAGCCGAGCTCTGCCGGCAGCAGCTCAGCCGGATCGTCCGGAGGCGCCGATGTCTCACACGCGCGTCCCGCGGAAGTAAGTGCTTTGCCGAAGTCAGAATCCGGCGTCGTCATCAGCGAGGTGATGTTTGCGCCCGAGACCGCTGATGAGGCCGAGTGGGTCGAACTTCACAACAGCGGCGACCACGCTGTGTTGCTCAGCAACTGGGCGCTCTTTGATAACGAGGGACAGATCGGGTTGGGCAGCAACGTCATCGGCGCCGGCGGCTACCTCGTGGTGATGTCGGAGGGCTTTGTACCGGTTGGCCTGCGCTCGGCGTATGTCAGTCCCAGCGGGACGATTGGCAACGGGCTGGCCAACGACGGGGATCACCTGATCCTGCTCGATGACCAGGGCTATTTGGCCGACGCTCTCTCCTACGGCGACGACGCGACGGTCTTTGCGTCACCGGCGCCCGCCGTCGCCGGACAAAGCTTGAGCCGCCGCAGCGGAGCCGTGGACACTGACACCGCCGCAGATTTCTCGCCGGCTCCATCGACGCCGGGCCGCGGCCTGGGGGTCCTCGCTTTCGGCGGTGAGGGCACAGAGGTCGCATCCGACTCGGCCTCAGATGACAGCGCTGGCGGAGAGAGCGTGGAGGCGTCCAACCGCGCGGCGGACAAGGGCAAGGAAGACGATTCTCTCATGGCAGCGGTGCTGATCGTGTTGCTCGTTGGCGCCGTTGCTGTCGTCGCGTGGATCAACCGGACTGGGCTCGGCGACCAGGTCGGGAGGTTCCGCCGCAACTGGCTCCGCTTCTAGTCGCCGGGCCGCGGAAGCCCAAGCCCGTTCGCTCCAGCGCAGTAACTACGTGCACCCGCCGGTCGGCGGACGCCGCGACCCCCTGCCCGACTCGCCCAACACCGCCTGGGAGAACGACGCCTTCCGCGGCTACGCCGACCACATGGCGACGGAGGAGTTCCGCGGCGGGCTGGAGCGGCTGCTGGAGGTCGGCACCGAGTTCACGATTGCTGTGATGTGCGCCGAGGCAGTGCCCTGGCGCTGCCACCGCAACCTGCTGTCCGACGCCCTGGTTGTGCGGGGGTTGGAGGTCCGCCATATCCTCGACCTAGCCGCGGAAAAGCGGCACTCGCTCACGGCCTTTGCTGTGAGCGAAGGCGGGCAGGTGAGTTACCCGGCCACCCGCCAGGGGCGGCTGCTGGAAGAGGATGCCCCACAGTAGTACAGTGTCCAAACCCCCATCCACTTGAAGCGAGCTTCCTCTATGGACAACGATCAGGTTAAGAAAGCGGGCACCTCGCTGGTCGCCGCGTTGGCGGTCGTCGCGGCCCTGTTCGGGCTTAGAGCTGACGCCGAGGACGACGTTGGTAACGCATTGGAGGTTCTTGCCGAGAACCCGCTGGCTACGTTTCTGCTGGTAGGCGCTCTCTGTTTAGCGGCTTTCACGTGGCGTTACGAAATCGGGTCGTACTTCGGATGGCGGAGCGCTAACAGCACCAAGAAGCGATTGCAGGCGTGGTGTCTTCGCAACGGGTACGGGATCAAGGATGAGGTCGCCCCCGGAGGGCAAGAGTTCCTTTTCACAATTCACGATGCGGCAAACCGCCCGCTGTCTGCAACGAAAATCAAGACCGAACTTTGCATTAGGTTGGGTGTCGTAATGGAGATCGAAAAGCCGATCACCGATGTTATCACGGCCGCCGGCGACGACGCCCACGAAATGATCGTGCGACTGCGTCTTGAGGTGGCTCGAAACGGAGCGCGGTATCGGGGAATAGGTGTCCCTTTGAGTGACGTGACTATCACCACCCGTCTGCCCTTAGAAGTACGCGAGTACCAGTTCATCGAAGGCATCCAAACGATGACGAATGCGGTGGTAGCTTTTAGGCAGGTTCTAGCAGTGGAGTTCAGAAGGCTTGGCCGGCTAACCGGCAGAGCGACTCCAGCTGGCGTAGCAGAAGAAACTGGAGAAGAACCAGAAACTATCGTGGCCAGTAGCTGATACCAACGCTGGCATCGTCTTACCGGTCAATTCCCCAGACTTCGGCGCGTAGCGTATCTGCCTCCCTTGCTCGTCGACCGACTTGCTCGGGTGCTCGAAGAGCCGCCAGTCGCCCGCGACAGGTGATGCACGTTGCAGCTCCGACCCGCTTCCTCCGGCCGGTCGCGCACGATAATGGAATCGGGGTTCGGAATGACACCAGGTGATGGCAACATCCGTCTGAGAGCAGTTGAGCTAGCCCACAGGGCCTATCTTTCCGAATTCACGGCGCTGCGCCACCAGATCGTCGAATGGCGAAGGATCCAGTGGGCGATTGGGACGACTGCCCTTGCGTTGGTGGCAGGTGCCTTCGCTTTCCTTGCGGACAATGGGGACAACACCCTTTTTCTGCTGCTCCCCATAGCGTTTGCCTATTTTGAGGGCCACACCCTGTCTTACGCAAGGACTATCAGCAGAGCTTCCAAGCGGTGCGCGGACTTGGGGGCGCTGATTAGTGAGTTGATTCGAGACGTGAACCCGCTGGTGGAAGCCCATCCTTTCGTCTTTGACTGGGAGAACCCACCCGATAACCGAAGCGCCCTACGATCCCGGCTTCTAGGCGCGTTCCTGCAGCCCAGCATTTGGATCGCGGCGTCTATCGTCAGCTTGGTTTTATTCCTGGATCGCGAAAAACACGTGGGCGAGGGGGAGGTTCTGCTTATCGTGGTTGACGTCGTGCTGACGCTGGCGGTAGTAAGCCTAGTCGTCGTTTTCACGGATAGTTTGGATGACGTGAAATCCACGTCCGTATCGCTCGTCCGGCGGCTCTTCTGGTGGACCAACAAAACTCCCACTGGTGACTGATCCCGCATGACCGAAGTCCGGCGGCACCGAATCTGCCAATGCCGCGGGTTACCCACGGCCGCCCCAGGTGATACAGGTGTGGAAACGCGCCGTTCGTCGCCACCCCGCGGCTTCACTTAAGCGGGTGCTTGGTCGGCACTCACCTCGACACGAAATCAGCCCAGCGGGGGATGGCCTCTCCTTTGCACTCGTCGCAGGCCCAGCGCAGCGCCAGCCAGGGCTCGTCGATCGACTTGTTCGGGTGCTCGACCAGCCGCCACGTCGCCGGCGACAGATGATGCAGGTCGCAGTTGCGGCCCGCTTCCTCCGGCCAGGCCTGCGCGGTGTAGCCCATCTCGTGTTACAGCTTAGCGCCGGCCGCGAAATCTACCAGCGCTGCGCGGTTGCCAGAAGCGGGCTGACACCTGTATTAACGGTCTTCCGAAGCGCGAAACGAATTCAGCCTTTCGTGCGCGGGCAACGCCGTAGTCGATAGCGAGGAAGGAAGTCAGGCTCACAAGTCGAGTACGGTGAGGGATTCGAGCAGAACCAGCTTTTCCATGACAGTCGCAACGACAGCCAGGTGTGGCCCGCCGGCGCCAAGTCTGATGGTTAGTCGAACCCTTTCCACCTCCGGCCAGCGAGCCAACGCCCACTCGATACCAGCGAAGGCCTCATCAAACCGGCGGAGATCAGGTGCTACCTCGCCGCGTTGCTCGACGAACTGGGGGGACTCGATTACCTCTCTAGGCCAGCGCTCTTCCGCTTCAGTCTGCTGGCTCAACCGTCTCTATCTCTTCTATAAAGGCGGTCTCGATCGGAATTACTTCCCCCTCAGCGGCAAGCTTCCAGCCCCAATCCTGGTGGCTCAGGTACGTGACCTGGCTTGCGTCGAGCCCCTTAAGCGAGTCAATGATTCGGTCGACCAACGCTATCTCAGGACCACTGAAAAGGGACAAATTGGCGGGACGAAGGCTGACGGGCTTCTTTTGCGGGTATCCGTACCAGCTTGCGTCCTTGAGCTTCAAGTCGCCCTGCATCTCTAGCTCTTTCTGAATCGGGACCATCGGGGTCGCCAGCGGGCCGTAAGGCCGTTTTTTGTACTTAGCGCCGGTAATGGATTGGCCGAAGTCCACGTAAGCCGTGAAGTCTGCGAAGTAGAGGATCTTGTTCAATTTGGTCGTGCCGAAGCGCGGGTCAGACTCGCATTTGTCAGCCACATAGAGAACGAGCTCTGTAAACTTCTTTTCGTCCAGCTGTCGATCTGGCATCGGACGGCGTCTCCTGTCTCTCGTGAACTCCTCTGGATTCAGCCAAATATTAGCACTTTTGTTCAACCCACCCCCAGCTTTCGCCCAGGCTGTGGAGCCACCGAGGACCGTTGCTTTCGCGAAGGAGATTTCTCAAGCGCACGAACTTGAGCTCGACCCCTCGGCTGGTGACCCCGCACGCCGGCCCCATGCTCGGGCCTTCTAAGTCCGCTGGAAAGCCGAGCCAAACCACGATGCGGCGCCTCGAGGAGAGCAGCGTAAGCTGAGATCACACGGGCCGAGTCGCAGCCGGGCCCAAACTTCAGATGGCAGGGGTAAGCGATGGCGCGCGAGGTGCAGGACTGTATCGTGGTCGGCGCGGGGCCGGCGGGGCTCTCGGCCGCCATCTACCTCGGCCGCTTCCTGTGCAAGACCGTCGTCATCCAGGGCCCCGGCGGCCGTGCCCAGGGACCCCAGCTCAACGAGAACTACTTCGGCTTCCCCCGCGGCGTCAAGGCCGAGAAGCTCTGCCAGCTCGGCACTGCACAGGCCAGGCGCTTCAAAGTCGGCTTCGTCAGCGGCACGGTGGCGCAGGCTTCCATCAAGGACGGCAAGTTCGTGCTGGCCGGCGATTGCGGTACCTGGCACGCGCGGACGCTCATCCTGGCCACCGGAGTCACCGACGTCTGGCCCTCGTTTCCCAACGCCGAGAAGCACATCGGTAAGTCCCTCTTCTGGTGCATTACCTGCGACGGCTTCCGCACGAAAGGCAAAAAGCTGGTCCTGGTCGGCGCCGACGAGGAGTCGACGACGACGGCGCTGCAATTCCTCGCTTTCACCGACGACATCCTCTTCGTGGCCGAGTCCGTCGAAGGCAAGAACGCGATACCTGACGAGCAGGTGGAGCTGATGACGAAAAAGGGCATTCGCGTCGTCGAAGGCCGGCTTGACCGGCTGGTGGGACGGCCCGGGCGCATAACGGCGGCTGTCGTGGACGGCGAGCGGCACCCGGCACAGATCGTTTTCAGCCTTCTCGGCGCCGTGCCAAATTCGCAGCTGGCGGCGCAGCTCGGCGCCCTGATCGACGAGAAGGGATACGTTAACATAACCATTGAGCAGAGGACCAACGTGCCGCGGCTTTATGCCGCCGGCGATGTCAGCGGGCCTTACGCCCACCAGGTGTCTTCGGCCGTCCACGAGGGGGCTATGGCAGGGCAGGCGGCGAATTTCGACCTCTATGCCGAGTTTCAGCGCGGCTGATCCTGTATCTTCGGATACATTCCGGTCGCAAATGCGGACGGCGTGGACTTGCGGGCGGTGGCGTCCGCTGGCAGGGTTAGCGAGAAGTGGGCTGGTTTCGCCGGTGACGAAGGGGGGAAGTGTCGGAATTGGCAGACGAGCATGACTTAGGATCATGTGCCGCAAGGCGTAGGAGTTCGAGTCTCCTCTTCCCCACCA
>JBBDXC010000005.1:0-6798 GCA_040902555.1 Dehalococcoidia bacterium | reverse complement strand
CCGCCGCAGCGAGGCACCAGCCGACATCGCCGCTTGACGAAAGGAATGAAGTCCTCTACCTTTCGTGTGCTCCACCCCCGCCGTTAATCCGGGTCGAGCGCCGTCACATAGGCCGCTGTCGTCCCGCCGTCCACCGTGAACGCCGTGCCGTTGACGTAGCTGGACTCGTCCGAGGCGAGGAAGAGCGCCGCAGCGGCAATCTCCTCGGCCTCGGCCAGCCTGCCCATGGGCAGATGCACAAGACGCCGCGCCCGCGCTGCCGGGTCGGACAGCAGCTCCGCCAGGAGCGCAGTGTTTACCGGCCCTGGGCACAGGGCATTGGCCCTGATCCCTTCGCGGGCGAATTCGACAGCGATCTCCCTGGTCAAAGCCAGCACGCCGCCCTTGGAGGCGGTGTAAGCCGACTGCGAGGTAGCCGCGCCCATCAGGGCGACGAACGAGGCGGTGTTGATCACCGAGCCCCCGCCGGAACGCTGGAGCGCCGGGATGCCGTAGCGGCAGCCGAGGAAGACGCCTTTGAGATTAACGGCGATTACGCGGTCGAATACTTCGTCAGTCGTTGTTGTGACCGACCCGTCCTCGTCAAGGAAGATGCCGGCGTTGTTGAAGAGGACGTGGAGCCCACCCATCCGCCCCTCCGCCTCACGAACCATCGACTCGACGGACGTTGCTGACGTGACATCGACCTGGACGAAGAAGCAATCGTCGACGGCGGCGCCTACCTGGCGGACGGTCTCCTCCCCAGCCTCGCGCGAGATGTCGGCGACCACGACCCGGGCGCCCTCGCGGGCGAAGAGGAGGGCCGAAGCCCGGCCGATCCCGCCGCCCGCCCCGGTAATCAGCGCCACCTTGCCGGCCAGACGTCCGCTCATCGGCGCTTTATCCCTGCTCCAGGTAGCGCCGACGTTCCCACGTGGTCACGGTCTCCTCAAACTTGCGCTGCTCGGTCCGCGCAAAGTGCGTAATGTGGTCGGCAACGTCCCCGCCAAGGGCTTGCCGCAGGAAGGTAGACGAGACGAAGGCTTCGGTCGCTGCGGGGAGGGTCGCCGGGATTTTGGCCAGGTTTCCCGCCGCGTAGGCATCGCCGCTGAACATGGGTGCGGGCTCTATCCTGTTGGCCAGCCCATCCAGGCCGGCGTAGATTGTGGCCGCGAAGGCCAGGTAAGGGTTGGCGTCCGCGCCCGGGATGCGGTTCTCGACGCGCAGCGAAGTACCCTTGCCGACTATCCGGAAGCCGACCGTGCGGTTGTCCACTGACCAGGCGACCGTGGTCGGGGCGAAGGAGCCGCTGCGAAAGCGCTTGTAGGAGTTCACATAAGGTGCGAAGAGCAAGGCGGACTCGTCGGCGTGGGCCAGCAGTCCTCCGAGCCACCAGCGGAATTCATCGGGCGCCTCCAGGTCGCTGCCGGCGAGCGCTGTTCCAGCGCCGGCGAAGAGCGGCGTGCCCTCGTCGCTCCAACAGCTGGAGTGGAGGTGCATCGAGCTGCCGGCGTGGTCCTCGTGCCACTTGGCCATGAAGGTCAGGGCCAGCCCCTGCTCGAAGGCGATCTCCTTGGCAGCCTGCTTGTAGAGGACGTGGCGGTCGGCCATCTCCAGCGCGTCGGCGAAGCGCAGGTTTATCTCCTGCTGACCGGCGCCCCATTCGCCCTTCGAGGTCTCGACAGGAATCCCCGATGCCTCGAGGTGCCGGCGGATGGCGCCGACCAGCGGCTCCGCCTTCGTCCCCTGGAGGATGTGGTAGTCCTCTATGTAGCGGCCGAAGGTGCGCAGGTTGTCGAAGCCCTTCTCGGCGATGGAGTCGAAGCTCTCGCCAAAGATGAAGAACTCAAGCTCGGAGCCGATCCTGACGTCAACTCCAACCTGAGCCGCCGCCTCGATGGCGCGGCGCAGCACCGTGCGGGGGGCGATGGCGATCGGCTCACCCGAGTCCTCAACGACGAGGTCGCAGATGATGATCGCGCTGCGGTCGAGCCACGAGGCTCTGCGCAGCGTCGAGAGGTCCGGCTTGCAGTGGAAATCGCCGTAGCCCTGCTCCCATGAGGTAAAGGCATAGCCCGGGATTGGGTCCATCTCCATGTCGACGGCCAGGAGGTACTCGCAGGCGTTGAAGCCGTGGTCGATGACATGGTCCAGGAAGAAAGGCAGGGCAAAGCGCTTGCCCAGCAGCCGGCCGTAGAGGTCTGGAAAGACCGCGACGACCGTGTCGATGCCCTCCCAGTCGAACTGCCTGACCGCCTCCCGCTCTGCCATGCGAACGATTATGCCAAGGAATCGCGCGGGAACCTCCGTAGGGCCGGCGTTGTAATAACAGCGGAGACCACGAAAAGGCCGGCGGCTGGACGACAGGCAACTCATCGACCTCGCGCGGGGCGGCTCGCCCGGTGCGTTCGACGGACTCGTCGAGCGCTACCAGGATGTTGCCTACCGGGTTGCCCTGCTCATCACGTCTGACGCCGACGCGGCCGCCGACGCTGCACAGGAGGCGTTCCTGAAAGCCTACTTCGCCCTCGACCGCTTCAAGCTCGACGCCCCGTTCCGGCCCTGGCTGTTGCGCATTGTCGCCAACGAGGCCCGCAACAGCCGCAAGGCCGCCGGGAGGCGAGAGCGCCTCGGCTGGCGCGTCCAGGAGCGGGCGCCAACCGTGGCGCCGGACTCGCCGGAGGAGGAAACCTTGCTGGCGGAGCAGCGCGGCACGCTCCTGGCCGCAATCGAGCAGCTCCGCGGCGAAGACCGGGCCGTGATCGCCTACCGCTATTTCCTCGATCTCTCCGAGGCCGAGATGGCTGAGGCCTTGAAGTGCCGGCCCGGGACGGTGAAGTCGCGCCTCTCGCGAGCGCTGGGGCGGCTGCGTGGCGTCCTGGTGGCCGATCGGGACGCCGGCCAGGCGACGAGCCCCCGGGAGGCAACAATCGATGGCTGACACCGCACTGACGCTGAACGACCTTGAGCTGCGCCTGGAAGACCTCGCGCGTCACATCGCCTTCCCGGAAACGCCGGCTTTGGCCACAGCCATAGCCACCCGGCTCGGGAATCGCAGTCAGACCAATCGATGGGGGGGACTAAAGCTCGGCCGCATGGTCACCGTGGTCGTCGCCGTGCTCGTGGCGGGCCTCGCCGGCTCGCTGATCTTCGTGCCGTCGGCGCGCGCGGCGATCAGCGACCTGTTTGAGGTCGGCGGGGTGAAAATCGTAACCACGACCGAGGTTCCGGCAGAAACGGAGGGCGCGCTGGACGCGCAGCTCGGCGAAGAGACGACCTTCGCCGAGGCCCAGGCAGCGGTGCCTTTCAACCTCTTCGCGCCGCCGGCTCAGTTGGGCGAGCCGGCAGCCGTCTACCTGCTGCAGTTGAGTGACGGCGCCATCGTGACCCTGGTCTACCCCGATGGGCTTCTTCTCACCCAGTTCGCCGGCCGCGTCGGCGCCGTCAAGGCGACCGGCATGGCGACGCCGGTCGAGGTGAACGGCGTCGAGGGCTACTGGGTGCCGGGGCCGCACACCGTCAGCTATCCCTACCCAGCGCTTTCGGACTCGCCGGTGCGCGAGGTTGGCAACGTCCTCATCTGGCAGCAGGGCGGCGTGGTGTTGCGGATCGAGAGCCAGCTGACGCTGGCCGACGCTCTGGAGCTCGCCGCGGCCATCCGCTGAGGGAACCGAACAGCCGGGTCTGTTGTAGGAACGGCAGACGGGGAACATCCCGCATTGGAGGAGAAGATGCTGAAGTTACTGGCAACCGCAGTCGGCCTCGGCCTGGCGCTCGCCGGCTTCGTGGCCGCCGAGGCGAAGGAGCCGCGCAACGCCGAAGCCGTGATTTGGGACGATCGAAGCGAACCACTGGAGCCCGGCAAGACGACGGCGGTCGGCTTCATGATTCTCGCCGGGGGTAAGTGCGTGGAGGCGCTGCAGGGCCAAGCCATCAACCCCTACATCGAGGCCACCAACCTGGACAGCGGCGAGACCGTCCGCTTTGACGCAACGGTCGACCGGCCGCTCCACTTTAGCGCCGACGTCAATTTGCCCAGCCGCGGTCAGTGGGAGCTTCGCCTGCGCTCCGACAGGTTCCCGATAGTCAGCGCCCAGATCGTCCTGGTCGGCGCCGAGCCTCCGGCGCTGGCGAGCGTCAGAGACTCCTCGTCCGATGGTCTTCTGCCGGGCATCGGCGACGGTAGCCTGGCCGGGCTTGTCGCCGGATTGGGGATCGTAGCCACAGGCGCCGCCTTCGGCGTGGCCAGCGTGCGGCGTCAGCGCTAGGCCCAGCAAACCGCAGGACAAACGAGGCCCGCCAATCGGCGGCCCTCCCCCTTTTGGGCAGGGGAAGTGCTCCGGCTGGACATAGACTTGCCTCGTGGGCAAGCTCCATCCCCGGCGTGTCCTCGTCATCCCCTATGGCAGCGGCATCGGCGACCTGGCGCTACAGCGGGGCACGTTTAGCGCTGTGACCAGGCACTTCTCAGATTCAGAAGTAAGCGTCTTCACCCCCCGCAAGGGCCAGCAGTTCCTGCCTCCGCAGGTCCGGCTCAGGTCACGCGTGCTGGTGATCTCAGCGTGGGACAGGATCAGCGGACTCGAGCGTGCGTGGGCCCGGCTGGGGCGGCTTGAGAGGCCCCTGATCGAAGGCGGCTTCAAGCTTCTTCCGGTTGAGAGCCTGTCCAGTTTTCCCGGATTTGTCTTCCGCTGGCGCTTCGACCTTGTGATCGACCTGCTGGCGTTCTTTGCGCATGCGGTGGACATGCGCAGGGATTGGCTACCACCCCTGCCGGGCGAGAAGCCACGCCACTTACTGGACCTGGTGGCGATGCACCTGAACGATGTGGGCATCTGCGTCGACGCGGCGGAACTGCTTGAGCCGCTCCCGCTTACGGATGCCGACCTCAAGGCTGCGCACGAACTCAGGGCGGGGCTGCCGAACGGAAAGCTGGCTATTTTGAACCCGCACGCGGGGAGCAGCCTCAAGTTGCCGCCCCAGCACTTTTGGAAGCAGCTGATTGCCGAGTTGGGCAGCGAAGGTGTTCACGCCATGGTGGTCCGCGGCAAGGGCAGCCTCGAGGAGTCTCGCGCAGCGACCATCGCCGCAGCCGGCGCAACCCTGCTGCCGTCTCTGACCCTGCCGCAGATCGTTGCCTTGGGCCGCCTCTGCGAAAGCACAGTCAGCCCGGACACCGGACTGCTGCACCTCGCCGCGCTCGACGGCCAGCGCTGGGTCGGACTCTTCGGCTCAACGAATCCCTACCTGTTGGGGCCCTACGACCGCTCGCGCGGATCCCTCGTCATCGCCGAGCCGGCGCGCGAGCCAGCCTGCTACACCTGCTGGCAGCGCTTCACGGTCGGCAGCGCCTGCTGCCCGCCGTTTGCCGAGGAAGGCTCGTGCCTCTGGCAGATCGACCCGAAGGTGGTCGCCAACCTGGTGCTGGAGCAGGTCGGGTTGGCCGGGGCAACTTAGATGATCGCCTTGCTCTCCTTGAGCTTGATAATCGCGTCCCAGTCGTAGCCCAGCTCGAGCAACACCTCTTCGGTGTTCTGCCCGAGCTCGGGCGCCATCGTCGTCGGCTCCCAGGGTGTGCCGAAGAAGTGCGCCGGCGTGGCAACCATTCGTACCGGGCCGTCCGGCCCGGGGACGTCTACAAATACGCCTGCCGCCTCGGCCATTGGATCCTGGACCACCTCGGCGATGCTGTTCACGGGGGCCCACCACACGTTGTTGGCGCCGAATCGTCCCTCCCACTCAGCCATCGCCTTGCCGCCGAAGACGGCATCGAGTTCGGCCACAAGCTCCGGTGCGGTCTCCCGCCGGACGTTGATATCGGCGAAACGTGGGTCGCCCAGGAGGTCTTCCCGCTCAAGGGCTCGACAGAGGTCGGGCCAGTGTCGGTCGGACTGCAGGAGCAGCAGCCAGAACCAGCGGCCGTCGCCGGACTTGAAGCAGTTGATGATGGGGTTGACCGCGTGGAAGCGGTCGTAGGGCTCTATCGGCATGCCGAGGCGCATGGACAGGCTTATGTCCCAGCCCATCATGTAGGCCCCGACGCGGATCAGGGACACGCTGAGGCGCTGTCCCTTGCCCGTGCGCTCCCGTGCGAAGAGTGCCGCGCTGATCGCGCCGGCGGCGTTGCTGCCCGTCATGTGGTCGCCCATGCCGCCCCGTTGTTGGGGCAGGTCGTGGCCCTGGGCGGTCAGGGCCGAGGCAATGCCCGCGCGAGACCAGAAGGCGCCCACATCGTAAGCGGCCGTGTTCTCCTCCTCATGGTCGACTCCGTAACCCGTGACCTGGCAGTAGACGAGGCGCGGGTAGTCAGCGGCGAGGCTGTTGTAGTCCAGGCCGTATTGCTGAAGGACGCGAGGCCGCATGTTCGTCACGAAGACATCCGCCTCTGCAACCAGCTTGCGGACTATTTCGCGGCCGTCGTCGGTCTGCAGGTTGACCGCCACGCTGCGCTTGCCCCGGTTGTCGAGCTCGAAGGGCGGGTTGATGGGGATGGCGGAGCCCAAAGCTGAAGCGAACAGGCCGCGGAACGGGTCGCCCTCCGGCGGCTCGACCTTGATCACGTCGGCGCCCCAGTCGGCGAGGATGGCCGCCGCCGAGGGCCCCGCCACCCAGAGCCCAAGCTCGACGACCTTGATTCCTTCCAGCGGTCCTGCCATTGCCATCCCCCCAGCGCCGTTCCACGCGGCCATCGCCGGCCGCGGTTCGAGGAATTATAGGCCGAGCGAATCGTGGCCGATGCCGGCGGCGCCGCTCCAAAACGCCGTAGGGGCAGATTTCGAATATCGATGGGCGAGGTCTAAGATCAAATCCCTAATCTGC
>JBBDXC010000004.1:115037-192897 GCA_040902555.1 Dehalococcoidia bacterium | reverse complement strand
CGTTCTCCCGCACCCAGTCGATGAACTCGATCAGGGCTTTGTCGACCTCGGCCTGGTCGGCGTCGGGCTTGGTCTTGATCTCGGCGAGGACAGATGCCAGTCATGGTGCCCCATGTTGCCCCATCGGGCGGCCCATATCCACCTTGACAGCTTAGCCACGCTTGGTGGCAGTTGAACATTTCGTCCCGATTTAGCGTCTCCCTTATGCCGACTCCAGCCGCTTGACGCGCAAATGTAACGTCGCCGCGCGATCATCGCGCCAAGTCGAAAAAAGTCTTAATGCCCAAGTCAGCTCGCCTCACAACGGTGGGAACGATCACCCTCTTGGTCTTTGCTTTGCTTGCTTGGATCGGTGTGACGAGTCAAACGCAAGCCGGGAGCGAGGCGCCCGATTACGAGCCGACGCCACCACCGACACAGTGCCTGCCCGACCTTCAGGAGATCTGCGAGATTGTGCCGGACCCCGACGATCCTCCTCCGGTTGACCCTGATGACATTCTTCCCGATGGACCTCCCCCGCCGGAACCGACTGGTACACCCGTTAGCGAGGTGGCTCCCCATACGGGCCCAACTGTTCCGCCAATAACCTCCCCCGTAGACGCGTTGAAGGCGGACAACACAACAATCGCGGCGCAACTCGGCCGAACCGTGGCGGATACGGCCCAATTTACCGCCGATCACCGGCGGTTTAGCGAACTCCTTGTCTACCTCGCGCAAAACTGGGAGGCCACATTCGGCGGGGGGTGGTCTGTGGAGAATCCCGACTTTGCATTCTTCGTTCGATTCGTGGGGGCAGTACCCCCTGAGGCCGAAACGAAGGCTACCGAACTTGGCATCGATGTTTCGTTTTTGGATGATGGCGAGCTGTCGCAAAAGGGCTTAGAGGTGGCTTCCACCCGTTTGCACGACGCGTTGTTGGCGCTGGGCTCACAGGAAGTTGTGACGAGCTACTGGATTGAGGGCCAAGAAGTCGAGGCAACCGCCACCCCGCCGCCCGGATTGGAGGATCTAACGACATCGGAATTGATCGCGCTTCTACCTGAGGAGGTTCGTGAGGGGCGGGTATCGATAGAGTTCATCGCGGGCCCCATCGGCACAGACGACCACACTTTCGGCGGCGGGAGGATGTTAAACAACGGCAGTTTCCGTTGCACCGCCGGTTTCGTCGTCTATAGCGGAGGTACGCGGGGCATTACAACGGCTTGGCATTGCTCTGGAATAGATCAGTATGAAGAGCCTGGGGGTATTGCCTACAGCTCCTCTCGTCAGGGTGAGCACAGGGACGAATACGGAGACGTTGAATGGCATACCACGAGCCACGATGAGTACGCCGAGTTCTTCGCGGATGTGGACGATCGGCGGGCAGTGCTGTCGCAGGAGGCGTCGTTTGGCTTGTCGGAGGGCGAACCTATTTGCGGCTTCGGTTGGGCCACTGGGGACAGGAAGTGTAGCCAGGTGTACCGAGTGTACGTGGAGAAGACCGACAACCAAGGCTTCAGACTAAAGAGGCTCGGAGCGTAATCACGGACGACTCGTCCAGCGGTTTCACGCGCAGGTTCTGTGGAGGCACCGGCAACGACACGATCCGCGGCGGCGACGGTGACACGCTTGTCGACGGTGGACCTGGCAATGACGTGGTGCTGGGTGGATCCGGCGCCGATACGCTTAACGGCGGAGGCGGCGCCGATGAGCTGCGTGGCGGCCCCGACAACGACCGCCTCAACGGTGGCGCCGGCGTCGAAGTTGTGTGCGCCGGGGGTACCGGTACGGATACCGCGACCGCCTGCGACGGAAACGTTACAGGTGTGCCCTAGCGGTCGGCAAGGGGTTCAGCGCGGCGCCTTTTCGCACAGACTCCGTGTCGCGAGGCCACCAGAAGGACGACATTGGCTTCGTGGTGCACTTCGCCGCATTGGGATTTATCGACGGCCCGCCCCGAGTTCCTCAACCAGGAATCGGACAACCCAGCTCAGCTCCAGAAAGCCCGTCGGGAGGTGGCTCCCCGCAAACTCTCTGTTGCCGACGGCTGCGGCCGGGCCGACGTGCAGATGGGGGTAAGGAACAGCCACAACCATGGGATGCCAGTGGAAAGCCACAAGTTCGACGCCCCTACTTGCCACTTCGTAGGAATACCTGATGACAAGTGGCTCCCAGCCGCCGCTTTCTTGGATCACGTTGACCGAACTGACGGCGCGAAACTCCAGATCGGGTCTGCCGGTTAGTCGGAAAGGATCGAGACGGTTGACGATCACGTCGTGGATCGACGACTTACCCCGCCGCTCTGACATCACATGCAGATGTGGTGGTGCGCACACGGCCAGCACGGCTCTGACCGCAACCAAATAAATATCGAGGGCGCGCTGCGGAGTCCGTGCCAACTATCGAACTAGGTGCAAAAACATGGACACGCGTACTGCTGCGCGGTCTTCCGGACCGTCTACATAGAAACCCGCATCCAGTCTCCTGAGGAATTCCTCTGTTGAGATCCCAAGTTCCTTCTGGACGATCTCCTCGAAGCGCTGCCGAGCTTCCTCGTCTGTGTATGTAATCTGCTCGGTATGACTTGTGGTCTCGATGGCCATGATTCCCCTCTGCCGATAGTATCGTCCAATCTGGCGTCCAATGAGCGGACATAACGAGACTGCCACAAGGGCGTCCAAGCCCTGGGCAGATCACGCTGACCAGAGTCCTAGCTCAGCGCTAGGGCGGCCTCGCGCGCTTCCGGCGTGAAGGCCTCGGGCGGCAGCAGCTCGGGGCCGATCATCACCGCGAGCGTGGCGGGGATCGAGGCCGGATTCTGCGACCAGCGGGCGTAGACTCGTCGCCGGCGCGCCTCGGCTTCCGGCCCGAATTCTGAGTCGAGCGTAGTAACGAGGGAGGCCGTGAAGCGCAGCCGGCGCATCCGCTCGAGACGCTCCTCCGCGTACGGCCGGAAGTCGACCTTCGACCAATCGTCGGTAGCAAGCAATGCCTGGCTGACGAGCCTCACGTCGCGCAGCGTTATTGAAAGGCCCTGGCCGATGATCGGGTCGTTGTGGCCAGCCGCGTCGCCGATCAGAACCAGGCCGTCGGTGTACGGCGTCTCTGTCCAGTGGTCCTCATTGGGATAGGAGTGGCACTCACTGATCGACTCGGCGTTGGCGAGGTGCTCACTGCCGGGGACAGTCTCCAGCCGGAAAGCATCGAGAAACCGCTGCCGTGCTCCGCACCCGAAAACCTTGTCTTTTGATCGAGGCCATAGCCGAGGTAAAGGCGCACGAACCCGTTGCCCTGGGGGAAGGCCAGGAAGTTGACATCGCCCTCCGCGCCCTTGATCTGCATGTCTTCCGGCCACTCGTCCGCCCCGGCCACCAGCAGGCCAGTGAAGAGGTGATGCGTTGGGTCTCTGCGCTCTTCGATGCCGGCGAGGCGACGGGACACGCCCGCGCGCCCGTCGGCGCCAACGATCAGCGTGGCGGCAGCCTCGTAATGCTGCCCCTGCCACTGGTAGCCCACTCGAGGGCTGACACCGGTAGTCAGCTGTATGCCACCCACTCCGCGCCTGACCTCAGCGCCGGCGCCGGCCGCGGCATCGGCCAGGGCCTGGCAAGCCACGGTGTGGCGCATAGTGAGGGGACCTGGCGCGTCGGGGTTGAATAGCCGCATGTCGAGGGCGTTTTCCAGCGCAACGGCAGGGTCATCCTGGTGGTCGCCGAAGCCGACGTGGCGGATGAGGTGGTGGCCGCCAGCGGCGATCAAATCGTCGTAGACGCCGACGCGCTTCGCTTCGAGGACGCCCCACGGCGCCAGCCACTCGCCGCGCACCTTATCCGGGTAAACCGCGGTCTTTTCAAGGACGAGGACGGACTTGCCGGCGCGGGCGAGTACCGTAGCCAACGCGCCTCCGCCGATTCCGCCGCCGACGATGACGGCGTCATGGTGGCTCGAAGTGTTGGTCATAGCACGGTCTCCGCGATGAGAAGTCGCACGCCAGCAGGATAGTGAAGCCGGCAGACTCAGCCCCAGCCAAGATGCGACCAATAGGAAACGACTATACGGTTTACGCTGCACTATTCGCCCGCCCCGCGGTTCAGTAGCCTGTTGTCAGCCTCGACAGGAGCAGATATGGGTTCACTGAACGGTAAGGTTGCGCTCGTCACGGGGGCCTCGCGCGGCCTCGGCAAGGCCATCGCCCTGGAGCTGGGGCGGCAGGGCATCATGGTGGGGGTCAATTTCAACTTCAGCTCTGAGGGCGCTGACGCGGTGGCTAAGGAGATCAACCTGGGCGAGGGCAAAGCCATCGCCATCCAGGGGGATGTGGCGGACTATGAACACTGCGAGCGTGTCGTCAAGCAGGCCGTTGACGAACTGGGGCCGATCGACATCCTGATCAACAACGCGGGCCTCAACCGCGACCGGACCCTGCGGCGGATGAGCGTGGAGGAATGGGAGCTGGTCATCAACACCGACCTCAACTCCGTCTTCTACTGCACCAAGCTCGTGCTGGACGGGATGATCGAGCGCAAGTACGGCCGCATCATCAACATGGCCAGCATCATCGGCCAGATGGGCAACGTCGGGCAATCGAACTACGCGGCGGCCAAGGCGGGAATGATTGCCTTCACCAAGTCGGCGGCCCAGGAGCTGGCCCGCTTTAACATCACGGTCAACGCGCTGACACCTGGCTTCATCGAGACGGACATGCTCTCCGGCGTGCCCGAGGAGCCACGCGCGGCCCTCCTCGCCCGCATCCCCCTCGGCCGCTTCGGCGAGCCCGAGGAGGTCGCCCGGCTGGTCTCCTACATCCTCAACGACGGCGACTGGATCACGGGACAGCAGTTCAACATCAACGGCGGCATGTACATGGGGTACGCCTAGCTGCTAACCGCCGCCAGGCGCTTGGCAACCCGGCCCTTGGATTTCTTCCTGGGCGGGTCTGGCTCAATGGGCTCCAGCCGGACGACGAGCCTGGCTTCTAGCGCGTCGGCAAGCTGCTGTAGCTTCGCTAGAGTTGGCAGGCTCCTGGCGGATTCAATGCGCGCGATCGAGGGCTGTTGCGTGTTGACCCGTCGCGCGAGTTCATCCTGGGTGAGACCACGGGCCAGCCGCAGCTTGAGGATGTCACTCGCTATCCGGTACTGAGTCTCCAATGCGTCGTATTCCCGCTTCAACTCGGGATCGTCGTTCAGCATCTGATCAAGATGTTCCCGGAATTTGCGCATGTTCAGCCCTCCCTTAATCTGAGCGCCTGCTGACGTTTTCTGGCTTTCTCTTCTTCCCTGGCGGGCGTCCGTTGTGTCTTCTTGACGAACCCACTTAACAGAACCAGTCGTGAACCTCTGGCGGTCGTGAAAAACACTCTTGCGATGTTCCCACCCGCCTGCGTTCGCAGTTCCCACAAGCTGCCTCCAAGGGGACGAACTCTTGGCATGCCCAACGCCAATCCGAACTCCTCCAACAGGTCCAAGTCCCTAAGAAGCTTGGTCCTCAGGCCACGCTGCTCAATCTGCCCGATGAACTCGGCGATATCATCCGCAAAGTAGATGATCTCCTAGTTCATCAGCCTAGTATAACGCCGATATTATACTCCGGCAGCCAATATTTGGCCACCTCGCCCTGGCTCAATCCTTCAACGCCTAGCTCGCCGGGGCGTAGGTGAGGATCGCCACGCCGTCGCCAACGATCTTCGAATCTGTCAGCTGCAGGCGTTTCTTGTTGCTGGTCTCGCCGAATATGCGCTTGCCGGCGCCGAGGACTACCGGGAAGATCATCACCCGCAGCTCGTCCACGAGGTCGTTTTCGATCAGCGCCTGCACGGGCTGAGCGCTGCCGTGGACGACGATATCGCCATCGTGCCGCTGCTTCAGCTTCGAAACCTCCTCGGCAACATTGCCTTTGAGCACGGCTGAGTTCTGCCACTCCGGGTTTTCAAGAGTCGACGACACGACGTACTTCGGCATGCTGTTGAACTTGTCGGCGAATTCACCGTCCCTCGATGGCCAGGCTTCGGCAAAAGCCTCGTAGGTGACCCGTCCCAGGAGCAAGGCGTCCGAGTTCCGGGTTTCGTCCATCTTGAACTGGTCGCCTTCCTCACCGCGCTCGATCTCGAAGCTCCAGCCGCCGTATTTGAAGTTCTCGCTCCCGCCCGGGTCCTCGATGACTCCATCAATCGAGACGAACTCGGTCACGACAATTCTGCCCATCTTCAGCCCCCTCTTCTCCAAGGTTACCCCCCGCTACTGTGCGGCCATAGACTATGCAAGATGACCTGGCGCCCCGTCCTCTCCCTCGCGGGAATTCTCGTGCTGGCCGTGCTTGTGGCGGCTGCCTGCGGAGGCGACGGCAAGGACGACCGCGGGCAGATCGAGGACGTCACCAACGAGTTTTTCGAGGGCCTTCTCGATGGCGATTGCGAGAAGCTGGGCGACGCCCTGGCCGAGGAGACGCAGATCCCCGAGGGTCAGTGCCGCGACTTCATCCGCGGCCTCGAGGATGATTTCGCCGGCGCCGTGTCGCAGAGCTTTGGCGGGGAGCTTGACGAGTTCGAGTTGAGCATCGAGGACATCCGCGCCATAGACATCGAGGGCGACGACGACGCCAGTGCGAACGTCGTCGTCCACCTGAAGTTTGGGACGGATGGCGACCTGAGCCAGGTGTTTGATATCGAGGGTGCCGACGGGGAGTTGAACGGCGAGGTCAACATCCCCACAGCGTTCGTGTATCGGCGGCAAGGCGGCGACTGGAAGATATCCGATCCGTTCCAGGCGACGGGGGATGGTGGCGTCACCGAGACCGACGGCACCGCAGACGAAGAAGCGACCCCTGAGGGCGACGAGCCCACCCAGGAAGAAACCCCCGAAGAAGAGTAGGCCCTGAGCTCCCCCCTCCTGACCGAGGAAGTCCGGCTGCGCCGGCTGTTGGCCGAACGCATTCGCCATTCCGGCCCGATTACTTTCGCCGAGTTCATGCAAACCGCCTTGTATCACCCGGAGCTTGGCTATTACGCCGTGGCCTCGCCGGGCATTGGCCGCGCGGGCGATTTCATGACCAGCCCCGAGGTGAGCAGCCTCTTCGGTTCGATGCTGGCGCGGCACGTCGTGGAGATCTGGCGGGCGGCGGGTGCGCCGGCGGAGTGGACGGTGGTGGAGCTGGGCGGCGGGACAGGCGCCATGGCTGCCGACATTCACGCCGCCCTGGAAGCGGACGAGCCCGACCTGCTCGCCGGCCTTGTGTACGTCATCGTGGAAAGCAGTCCGACCTTGAGGCTGCGCCAGCAGCTGAAACTGCGCCGTTATCCACAGGTCAAGTGGGTCGAATCCCCGGACGAGCTGGGCGTTGTTGAGCAGGGACATGTGATCAGCAACGAGTTCTTCGATGCGTTGCCCGTCCACCGGATCACTATCGCCGAGGGAAAGCTGTTGGAGCTCTGTGTCGGGCTGGACGGCGACGAGTTCGTGGACAGCCCGGGTCAGCCATCGACGCCAGAGATTGCCGAGTACTTCCGACTGGCTGGCGTTGCTCCGGCGGAGGGCAACATCGCGGAGGTGAACCTCCTGGCGCCGCGCCTGACGGGCGACATCGCGGGCCGCTTGAAACGCGGCGTGATCACCACCCTCGACTTCGGCTACCCGGCGGAAGAGCTATACGCCTCCTGGCGGCGGCAGGGCACGCTGCTTTGCTTCTACCGTCACGCTGCCAGCGACGACCCCTACCGCCGTGTTGGCAAGCAGGACATTACGGCCCACGTCGATTTCTCCGCTCTCGCCCGCACCGCGGAGGCTCAGGGATTCGCTGTTAGGAAGCTCGCCTCTCAGATGGAGTTCCTTTCGGGCCTGGGCATTGTCGCGGCGGCCCAGGCGCCCGGTTTGCCCTTAGAGGAGCAGGCCGCGCGCCGGCGGGCGTTGCACGAGTTGATCGACCCGGCGGGCCTTGGCCGGATACGCGTGCAGATAGCGCTGAAGGGCCTCGTCTTAGCGTAGAACGATTGAAGGGGGATCGGCCCGCTGCCTATAATGTGATCTGGACGAGGGGCTCCTTCTTGAGAAGGTGGGCGAAGGCCCACTTTCTTTGTCGTTGGGGCATCTCGCCAGAGGGTCTCAGCGATGAAAAACGAGTTCGACACAGCTATAAAATTCCTGGCCAGCGAAAAGAACCTGGACACCGAGGTGGTGTACCGGGCGATAGAGGACGCCCTCGCCTCCGCCTACCGCAAGGACGAGCTGGCGGAGAAGCAGCTGCGCGTCGAGATCGACCGCATGACCGGCGACATCCACGTCTGGTCGGTGCGCAACATCGTCCACGAGGTCGAGGACGAGAACACCGAGATCACGCTTGAAGAGGCCCGCGCAATCCGGCCTGACAGCATGGTCGGGGAAACCATCGAGGACCCGGTGGAGCCGCACAACACCGGCCGTATCGCCGCCCAGACAGCCAAGCAGGTCGTCCTCCAGCGGTTGCGCGAGTCTGAGCGCGACGTCGTCTTCAAGGAATACTCCGAGAAATCCAGCGACATCGTCTCCGCCGTCATCCAGCGCGTCGAGCCACGGTACGTGGTCGTCGACCTCGGCAAGACCGAGGGCATCATGCCGCCAAGCGAGCAGGTGCGCAACGAGCACTACCGGCCGGGGCAGCGCCTCAAGGTCTACGTGGTCGAGGTCGACAAGTCTCCCAAGGGCCCGCAGGTCACGGTCTCACGCACCCACAAGAACCTGATCCGGCGCCTCTTCGAGCTCGAAGTGCCCGAGATCTATCGCGGGACTGTCGAGTTGAAGGCCATCGCCCGCGAGCCCGGCTACCGCAGCAAAGTCGCCGTCGTCGCGCGCCAGGAGGGCATTGACCCCGTCGGCGCGTGCGTCGGCCTGCGCGGCGTGCGCATCCAGAACATCGTCAACGAGCTGAACGGCGAGCGGATCGACGTCGTCGAGTGGGACGAGGACCCCGCGCGCTTTGTCGCCAACGCCCTCAGCCCCGCACACGTCAGCCAGGTGCGCATCCACGAGGACGAGAAGACAGCCGAGGTGGTCGTGCCCGACCGCATGCTTTCGTTGGCCATCGGCAAGCAGGGTCAGAACGCGCGTCTCGCCGCCAAGCTGACCGGCTGGCGGATCGACATCAAGAGCGAGTCGGTAACCGGCAAGCTGCCACCTTTGCCCGAGAAGCCACGCCCGGCCGGCGAGGAACCCGAAGTTGAAGCTGACCGGCCGGCACCACCCGAGCTTGAATTCGTCGAACGTCCGGCGGCCGAGACTGACGAGCAGCCCGTGGCGGCGAGTATCGAGACACTGGCCCCTGTGGAGCCGGCTGCTCCACAGGTTCGCTTCGCCGAAGAGGTCTTGACAAGACGGCCCGACGACGCCGCACCATCCCGCAGCAAGAAGGCGAAGACGCGCAAGGGTGGCGGGCCTACGGCAGACGATGACGAAGCAGCACGAGCCAAGAAGCCCAAGAAGGGCGGCCAGCGGCGCGTCTACGTCGAGGAGGACTTCGACCTCGACTACGACTTCGCCGCCGCCCTCGACGAGTTCGACACCGATGAAGAGGCTGCTTACAAAGAGGAGTACTAGGGCGTGCCGGCCGCCAAGGGGCCACGGCCACGCCACGTCCCGCGACGCACCTGCGTTGCCTGTCGCGAGGGGAGCTTCAAGCGGGAGCTCGTTCGCATCGTAAGGACGCCCGAGGGTAGAGTACTAGTAGACGAAACGGGCAAGCGTCCCGGCCGCGGCGCCTACCTCTGCCGCTGCAGCAAGTGCTGGCAAGCCGCCGTCGGCGGCAAGCGCGACCCGCTCAGTCATGCCCTGAAAACCACCCTGGCCGACGCTGATCGAGAGGCCCTCCGGACCTTCGCTGAGGCACTGCCGGATGATACCCCCGAGGAAGGTTTAGAGAACTAGATGCCACCAGGACGAAGACGGCGCGGCCGACCTGTATTGCGATCCGAGGAAGCCGCCGAGGCTGCCGCAGCCGGCACGGCTGTTATTGAGCGCCGCGCGGGCGGCCCGCTGGCTATACCCGACAACATCACCGTCAAGGAGCTCGCCGACCTCATGGGGGTGACCCCGGTCGAGGTCATCAAGGAGCTGATCAAGAACGGCGTCATGGCCACGATCAACCAGCTGATCGATTACGACACCGCCGCCATCGTGGCTAGCGAGCTGGGCTTTGAGACCGCCGAGGCCGGCGGCGCCCCTGAGGTCGCCGAGGAGCCAACTTCACGCGTCGACCGGCGCGCCTACCTCGATGAGAGCGAAGGCGCGAAGACCACCACGAGGCCGCCCGTCGTGACCGTCATGGGCCACGTCGACCACGGCAAGACCAGCATTCTCGACGCCATCCGCAAGACCGCCGTCACCGAGGGCGAGGCCGGGGGCATCACTCAGCACATCGGCGCCTACCAGGTTGAAGTCGACGGGCGGCTGATAACCTTCATCGACACCCCGGGCCACGAGGCCTTCACTACGATGCGCGCGCGCGGTGCGATGGCCACGGACGTCGTCGTCCTGGTGGTCGCCGCCGACGACGGTGTAATGCCCCAGACGCGCGAGGCGCTCAGCCACGCGAAGGCGGCCGATGTCCCGATCGTCGTGGCCGTCAACAAGATGGATCTCGGCGACGCAAACCCGGACCAGGTTCGGACTCAGCTCTCAAACCTGGGGCTACAGCCCGAGGATTGGGGCGGCGACACGCCGTTTGTCCCGGTTTCGGCGCGCACCGGCGAGGGTCTCGATCTGTTGCTGGAGAACATCCTCCTTCAGGCGGACGTGCTGGAGCTCACTGCCGATGCCGATCGCCCCGCCGTCGGCGTGGTCCTGGAGGCCGAGCTGGACACGAACCGGGGCCCGATGGCCACCCTGCTGGTGCAGACCGGCACCTTGCGCACGGGCGATATCGTCATTGCCGGGGACACCTGGGGTCGCATCAAGGCGATGTTTGACTACAAGGGCCAGAAGACCGTGGAAGCCGGCCCCTCTACCCCAGTCTCCGTCCTCGGCCTCAACGAGGTGCCAGCGGCCGGTGACATCGTGCGCGCGGTCGTCGAGGAGAAGGAAGCGCGGAGCCACGCCGAGAGGCGGCAGCGCGCCCAGGAGATAGAGCTCGACAAAGCCCAGCGCCCGGTCAGCCTCGACACGCTCTTCGGGGAGCTGAGCGCCGGCAAGGTCAAAGAGCTGAACATAATCGTCAAGAGCGACGTGCAGGGCACGATGGAGGCTGTGCGCAGCTCCCTGGAACGCCTCAGCAACGATGAAGTCAAGGTCAAGATCATCCACGCCGCGACCGGCAACGTGACGGAGTCTGACGTCATGCTGGCCACGGCCTCGAATGGGATTGTCGTCGGCTTCAACGCAAAGGTGGAGGGCGGCGCCCGCAAGCAGGCGGAAGTCTCCGGCGTCGAGATTCGCACCTACAACATCATCTACAACCTGATCGAGGACGTGGAGAAGGCCATCACGGGCATGCTCGAGCCGATCTACGCCGACATCGTCTATGGCCACGCCGCGGTCTTGCAGATCTTCAAGGCGCGCAAGGGGGCAATCGCCGGCTGTCTCGTCAACGATGGCGTGATCACGCGCGGTGACCTCTGCCGCGTGCAGCGCAACGGGCAGCAGGTCCACGAGTCGCGGATAGAGTCCCTCCGCCGCTTCAAGGACGACGTGCGCGAGGTCACGGCGGGCCTCGAGTGCGGGATCACGGTTGAGGGCTTCAAGGACTACGAAGAAGGCGACATCATCGAGGCCTACCGTAGCGAGCGTCAGCGCTAGCCGCGGCTGGCGTTTCGTGGCATGACTCGACGCACCGACTCTGTGCACCGGCTCCTGCAGGAGGAGATCAGCGGTATCATCGCGCGCGATCTGAAGGACCCGCGCCTCGGCGCGATGGTGTCCGTCACACAGGTCGAAATGGTGCCCGACTTCAGCAAAGCCGTGGTCTTCGTCAGCCTGATGGGCGAGCCGGACAAAGTTGAGGAAACGTTCGCCGCGCTCACCTCGGCGGGGCCCTTCATCCATCACGAGCTGCGCGAGCGCCTCTCGCTGCGCAAGACGCCCCAACTGACCTTCAGGCGCGACGACTCGATCGAGCGTGGCGTCCGCCTCGCGCACTTGATCGATGAGGTCAACCGGCCGCACGAATCCACGGCTTGAACGGCTTCTTCAACGTCTACAAGCCGGAGGGATGGACGTCGTTCGATGTCGTCGCCGCGTTGAAGCGGCCGCTGCGGCAGAAACGCCTCGGCCACGCCGGCACCCTCGACCCAACGGCCACGGGCGTCCTGCCCATAGCCGCCGGCTGGGCTACGCGGCTGATCGAGTACCTGGTCGACAGTGACAAGGAGTACGTCGGGCGCATCGTCCTGGGCAGCAGCACGGACACCTATGACGCCGCCGGCCTTGAGGTGGCGACGGGCGACTGGCGCGCTGTTACCCGGGCGATGGTGGAAGCGGGGCTGGCCACATTCGTCGGCGAGATCGAGCAGACGCCGCCGATCTACAGCGCCGTCAAGGTTGCCGGCGAGCCGGCGTACCGGCGGGTGCGCCGCGGCGAAACCGTCGAGCTGAAGAAGCGGCAGGCGGTCGTGCACGAGATTGAGGTTCTTGGCTTTGAGCCGCCGGGCGTCGAAATACGCGTCGTCTGCGGAAAAGGAACCTACGTCCGCTCGCTAGCCCATGACCTCGGGCAGCTGCTGGGCTGCGAAGCGCACCTGGGCAGCCTGGCCAGGACAAGGGTTGGCCCGCTGAGCATCGAAACGGCTGTCTCGGTCGAGCAACTGCGCGAGGAAGGGCTTGCCGGGTTCGCCCTCGACTACCTGCTGGCCCCTGACGCAGTCCTGCGCGCCAAAGACGCCGCGATTCTCTCGTCCAAGACTGTGGAAGAGGTGCGCCAGGGTCGCGCCGTGCGGCTCTATCCGGGGCTGCCGGCGGGTTTTGGACGGCAGCTTCCGCTCGGCCGGAAGTGCCGCGCCTACAGCTCGGAGGGGGCATTTTTCGCCGTCCTGGAGTTCGCCGGACCGCCAGCTTTATGGAAGGCTGAGAAGGTGTTTCCGGCGTCTTGAGGGCAAATCTCGCTGATTTCCCATAAAACACTCCTAAAACGGGGCCGAAAGGGGGGAAAAGAGCCTTGACACTCCAATCCGATGGCCTATGTTTGAAGCGACCTTGAGTCTAGGGCTGGCAGATTCAACCAGGCTTGAAATCGTATTCAGGGTCGTAGCCTCGCTACGCGGGGGCACCAAAGGAGGACGGTGAACATATGCAGGCCTATTGTTTGAAGTGCCGAACACAGCGGGAGATGAAAGACGCCAAGGCGATCACGATGAAAAACGGCAAGCCCGCCACCGAGGGCATCTGCCCGGAGTGCGGAACCCGGATGTTCCGGATCGGTAAGGCCTAAACAACCATCCAGCAGAAGTTGCTTGAAGAGGGCCGCCCTTATAGGGCGGCTCTCTCGCGATCTGGATGCCCCGGCAGGCTGACCTGCCAGAGGGAAGCTGCCGAAGAATAGAGGGTGAACTCCTCCTCTGGCGACGCTGCGCGCGACCCTCATCGTCTTTCGCGCTCTGTCGGCCTCGCCGCCGCCGCAATCGGCGCCTCTGTCGTCGCCGGTTGGTACTTCGACCTGCCGCTGGCCAAGGCTGCCTCGCCTGGCTTCGTGTCGATCAAGGCCAACACCGGTCTCGGCTTCATCCTGCTTGGACTGTCGCTGCTGATCGTGGCCAATCCGCGGTCGAGCCGAACGATGAGGATCCTTGGCAACGCGCTCGCCTCCGGGGCGGCGTTGCTTGGCGCAGCCACCTGCCTCGAGTACCTGCTGAACATCGACCTGGGGATCGATCAGTTGCTCTTCTCAGAGTCGAGCGACGCCATTCAGACATCGCATTCGGGCCGCATGTCGCTGGCGGCCAGCGTCATGTTCATCCTCCTGGGCGGCGCCCTGGCCCTCATCGACCACAGAGCGCTCGGCAAGCTGTGCTGGCCGGCCGCCCTGGCGTCCGGGTTCATCGCGCTGACCGCGCTGATGGGCTACGTCTATGGGGTCGAGTCGCTCTACGGAATCGGCCCTTATACCGGCGTGGCGCTGCACTCAGCCTTGACGTTCGTGATCCTGGCGGTAGGCGTTGCCCTGGCCCGGCCGGCCGCCGGCCTCTGGTTTGCATTCGACAACAACCTGACCGGCTCGCTTACGCGGCTGCTTGTCCCGACGGCTGTTGCGGCCCCATTGATGCTCGGTTGGCTGTGCCTGAAGGCGGGCGCGCTTGGACTGTTCAGCGAAACCGCCGTCGCGCTCTTCGCTTTCGCCGTGGCCATGATCGGCGCTCGGCTGTTTGTAATTTGGGTGACGGCGGCCAGGCTGGGGCGTGTCGACTCCCTGCGCCGCGTCGCGGAGGCCGCCCTGGAGGAGAGCGAGCGACGTTTCCGGTCTCTTGTCCAGAACACCAACGACGTCATCGCCCTGGTCAAGCCGGACGGCACCTTTGCCTATGTCAGCCCCGCCGTGATGCGACTTGGCGGCCAGAAGCCTGAGGATTTGGTTGGCAAGAGCGTCTTCGACTACATGCACCCGGAGGACCGCGATGGCGTTAGCGTCGCCCTCAAGGAGATGCTTCCTCACCCCGGCGCGACAGGAAGCGGCGAGTTCCGCTGGCGCCACGTGAACGGTCACTGGCTGCACATCGAGACAATCAGCACCAACCTCCTGAGCGAACCCGGCGTGGAGGCGATCGTGGTCAATGCCCGCGATATCAGTGAGCGCCAGGCGCTACAGGAACAGCTCGAACAGATGGCGCTTTATGACTCGCTGACTGGCCTGCCCAACCGCCACCTGTTCATGGAGCGGCTTGAGCATGCCCTGGTCTCTGCCGCCCGCAGCGGCGAACCGATCGCCGTCCTCTTCGCCGACCTCGACGACTTCAAACTGGTCAACGACAGCCGCGGACACGCCGCCGGCGACGAACTGCTGATAGCCGTCGCTGAGCGAATGCAGTCTTGTCTCCGTCCGGGCGACACGGTCGCGCGCTTCGGCGGCGACGAGTTTGTTTTCCTGGTGGAACGGCTGTCCAAAGACGAGGACTACATCGAGGTGGTAGGGCGCCTTTTGGCTCAATTGGAGAAGCCCTTCCAACTGGCCGGCGGCGCCTATCGGGGTTCTATGAGCGTCGGCGTGGCCCTGTCGCCAGCAAACGGCGCCAGGGAGCTGCTGAATCGGGCCGACAGGGCGCTGTACGAGGCAAAGCACGCCGGCAAGAACGGTTTCCGGGTCCGGCCGGAACACGAAACAAGCTCCGGCAAGCTCGAAGCGGCAAAATCGGCTTAATCTCCGGCCGTGCCGCCCTCGGCGCGCAGTTTTACCCTGGTCAACAGCTCGCGCGGGTTGTTGAGGAGGACTTCTTCGAGCATCACCTCGGGCAGGCCGGCGCCGAGCGCCACGTAGCGCTGGCGCTCGGGCGTCAGAAAGTCGAGGTCGTGCTGGTCCGAGTCCAAGATCAGCTTGGCCCCGGCTTCCATGGCGATGCGCGCCACGTGGCCGTTCGCCACACAGTGCGTGCGCCGCGCCGACAACTCGAGGAAGACGCCGCGCTCGGCGGCGAGGCGTGCCTCTTCGAGCGTGATGAGGCCGGGGTGGCCGAGGACGTCGACGTAGGCGGACTGGATGGCGGCCAGATTGGTCCCCGGCTCCACCGGCTCCACAACAGTTTCGCCGTGGACGACGACGATCGCGGCGCCGGCCTCACGCGCCTTGCGCGCGCATTCGTCGATGGCCTGGGTGGGGACATGGGTCAGCTCGACGCCCGCATAGACATCGACGCCCCACATCTCGCGGGCCAGACGGCAGTCGGCGCCGAGCTCGTAGGCGAAGCGCTCGAGTGAGCCGACGCCGGCGTGGTCAGTGATGGCCATGCCGGTGTAGCCGAGGACCTTGGCCCTGCGGACCAGCTCGACCGGTGAAAGCTCGCCATCACTGAGGGTGCTGTGGGTGTGGAAGTCGTAGATCATCGCGACAATGCTAACCGCCGCCCCGCTGCATGGGCGGCCGCGCTTCCGCTACCCTTAGGCGGAGACATCCCCAGGAGGAAATCCTTTATATGACGATGCAGGAAACCAGCAGCACGGCCACGCTCGAGCTAAACGTTAGTGACAAGGCCCGCGACAAGGCGACAGAGCTGCTTAAGGAGCGCAACCTCCAGGATGGCCTGCTCAGGGTTTTCGTGATGGGTGGCGGCTGTTCGGGCCCGCAGTACGGCATGGCCCTCTCCAATGAGGCCGACGAGGACGACACCGTGGTTTCCCTTGGCGCCCTGCGCCTGGTGGTGGATTCTCAGAGCCTGCCCTTCGTCAATGGCGCCCAGATCGACTTCATGGAAGAAGACCTGAAGAGCGGGTTCACGATCAGCAACCCGAACCTGCCCAGCTCCGGCGGCTGCGGCGGCGGCTGCTCCTGCGGCGCGCGCGAGGGGTAGTTCACCCTCGTTGGGCCTGCCGCCCGCCCCGATGTAGGGGCAGGTGTCGCATGAAACTACGCTCCCGAATTGCCTGGCCTAAGACGCCTGACCGCCCCCGGACTGATCGGTTCGTCGACAAATTCGAGAGTTCGGACAGGTGTCTTGCGTCGTCATGGATGACAGGTCATCCAATACGACACCTGCGCCCTACAGAATTGCGTGGCGACGCCGAGGTAGTTCGAGATCCTCTCTAAAGCGCGACGCGCTTCTTGCGTCTAAACCTATCGTGCCTTTTCTTTGGCGCCGGCCGGCGGGGCGCCGGCGTGCGGAAGGGGATATCCGCCTGCTCCAGGAGAGGCGCCAGGACGGTAACGTAGGCGGCGAGGCGCGCCCCGACTTCCTCCGCCAGCTCCTCGCTCAGGCGGGTGAAGGGGAGCGTTTCGTGGAGCCGGGCCCACGATGAGGTCCACTCCTCCAACTCGGCCCGTGGGCCAAGCTCGGCGAAGATTGTACCGGCGAACTCGCCCAGCCTCGTGGCCCAGGCGTAGCTGGTTTCGCGCTCGGCCTCGAAGTGCAGCCCGATCTCGACCTGGCCGGTCTTGTTCTGCGGCCAGACCTCCCAGTGCACGTCCTTGTTGCCGTAGCTGACCTGCAGCAGGCTCCAGACGCGCTTCGTGGTGCCGGGCTCACCGGACACGCTGCGCAGGTAGGCGCCCTCGACAAGGTCGAGGAAGCCGCCGACAGAGAGCCGCGCAATAGCCACTGAGGGTGAGGCTAGGGCTTTGCGGGGCCTGCCTGCCAGCTAATCGTCGTCACTCTCCTCGTCTTCCTCGTCTTCGTCTTCGTCGCCATTGTTTCCGTTCCCGTTCCCGTTGCCATTTCCGTTGCCCCTGCCAGGGCGGTCACCGTCACCCTCGGGTGGGGGTGTTTCTGCCGGCGGCTCGGTGACCTCCACGGTCGGCTCCGCAGTTGCCGTCGCTGTAGCAACGGCCGTCGCGGTCGGCTCGGGAGCCCCGGTCCCGCCGTCGCCATCGCTCGCGGTGGCGGCTCCCAGGCCGATGCCGCCGAGAGCGGCCAGCGCGACCAGGAAGAGGAAGACTCGGTTGTCGGTTAGAGCGTTCAAGGGCACCTCACAGGCTCAGCAAGACGTAGGAGAGTAGCCAGCAGCCGGCAAGGACAGCAACCAGGATGGCCATCCTCACCACCCAGGCTGGGAGAGGCTGTCGCTCGGCGCGCGGAGTCGCAACCGGAGCACCGCGTGGGGCAGCGACGGGTGCTGGCCGGCCAGAAGTGGGCTCGGGTCTGGCGACCTGCGCCTCGGCCAGGGTCGGTCTTTCGATATTGGCCGCGGAAGGCGCCGCCAGACCTCGCAGCTCTTCCGCTAGATCGCTGGCGGAGGCCGTGCGCTGCGCGGGGTTGCGGGCCAGCGCCTTCATCACGATGGCTTCGAGTTTCTTGTCGGCCTCCGGCCAAACCTTGCGTAGCTCGATCGGGTCCTGGACCAGCCTTTGGGCGGTGAGGGCGGCCACACTCGCGCCGTCGAACGGCAGGCGTCCGGCCAGTTTCTCGTAGAGCACAACTCCGAGCGAGTAGACATCGCTCAGCGCGGTTGGCCGCTGGCCCTCGACGACCTCCGGGGCCATGTAGGCCGCGGTCCCGAGGACGGTGGTAGCCAGGGCCCAGGTCTGCGTGGCGGCGCGCGCGATGCCGAAGTCGAGCAGATGGGGCCGGCCCGCAGGGTCGACGAGGATGTTGCCCGGCTTAACGTCGCAATGGATGATGCCCATCGAATGGGCGTACTCCAGCGCGTCGGCGACCTGGACGACGATGTCTATCGCCTGTTGCTGTCCGGCTGCGAGCTCGTCGAGGTCTTGCCCCTCGACATACTCCATGACGATGTAGTGCCCGCTGTCATCGCTGACCGTGTCGTGGACGGTGACGATGCCCGGGTGGCTCAGGCGTGCCGCGACCCTTGCTTCGTCGACGAATTTGACCGCGTGGGCCTCGTCGTGTTCCAGCCAGTCAGCGAGCTTCTTGACGGCTACCTTGCGGCCCAGGAGGGTATCGTCGGCGCAATACACGACGGACATGCCGCCGCTGCCGACCTGCTCTTCCAGGTGGTAGCGTCCGGCGACAAGCTGCTCGCTGGCACTGTCGTGGGTCGGGGTTGGTGCCTTTGCCATGGACCTTTCGGCCGGGGAGGCGCGGCTATACCGATCATATCGCGCGCCCTGTGGGCGAGCCGTCCAAACCTGTAGGGCGCAAGTGTCGTAGGAGAGACAGTCCTTCATCTGCCGAGCACCAAGACACCTGCCCGAACCGGCGAGCACGCCAGGGTATCGAACCTTGCAAATGGCTCCGGAGTGCCGCCGATTAGCGTTCGTGCGACGCGACAGACCTGTGCCCCGGCGAATCAGCTTCCGTGCCGCACAAGCCCCCGGATTGAGCCATAGCAACGCGGTGGAATCGGCGGCTCAGTGGTTGGCGAAGTGAGCGGGCAGGTGTCTAGGGCCGTGCCGTTTCGAAGCGTCGTTCGCCTACGACACTTGCCCCTACAGAGCGTTGTTTGTCGGACGCTTCGTCCCGGCGTCGGCGCCGGCTAGCTTCCCGCCTTGTCCGCCGCCGCCGGGGCAGCCTCCGCCTCGTCGCCGCCATCGAGAGCCGGCGCGTCGGGGTGCCGGCTAGCATTTCTGGCCTCTTCCATCTGCTTGATGGTCACGGCCATCGCGGCGGCGGCCTTCTCGTTCTCCTGGATCTTGGCCATCACTGCCGCTGTCGCGCCGGCCATCAGCGCCTCCTTGTTCTCGTGGAGGAAATTGGCCGAAGCCTTCTGGTTGCGGGTGTAGCCATTTATCTCGGGCATGACGTAGCGCGCGAACAGCTCCCACGAACGCAAAGTCGCTTCCCTGTTCGCCCAGTCGTGCGCGAACCCGAGCAGGACTCCAAAGCCACCCGTCAGCTCATGCAGGTCTTTGATCGCAGCCACGAGCTCATCTGGCGTGCCGACCACGGCCGATCCCGCGCCGGCGGCGCTGGTGCCCGTGGTCTGTGCCAGGAGCTCGCGCGGGTCTTCAACGCGCAACGCGCCGGGCCGGCCCAGCACATCGACGTTGTATTCGTTGTGCCAGCGCTGCAGACCCATGATGGCCTCGCGCTCGGCCTGCTCCTTCGATTCGGCGAGGTGCCAGGCCATCAAAATACGCCAGTTCTTGCGGTCGGCCACCTGCCCGTGCTTCGCCGCTGACTCCTCAGCGAATGCCCACTGGGTTGGTAGCGCTTGAAGCCCCGCGGATGAGGTCGAGGCAATGGAGAGGACGCCGATGCCGTATTTGCCGGCCAGTTGCATGCCTGAGGGGCTGAGCGTCGAGGCCACAGCCATCGGCATGTCCTCCTGCAGCGGCAGGATCTGGAGCTGGGCATCGCGCAGGGTAAACCAGTCGCTGTCAACGCTGAAGCGATCCTCGCCGCGGAGCAGGCGAATGATCACACCGAGCGCCTCGTCCTGGCGGTCGCGCTGCACCATCGGGTTAATGCCCAGAGTGTGGGCGTCGGAGGGAAGCGCGCCCGGCCCGGAGCCGAACATAACGCGTCCGCCGGTCATGTGGTCGAGCTGGACAATGCGTTGAGCGACGTTGAAGGGGTGGTGGTAGGGCAGCGATATGACGCCGGTGCCCAGTCTGATGTTGTGTGTGCGCTCGCCTGCTGCGGCCAGGAACAGCTCGGGCGAGGCGATCATCTCCCAGCCGGACGAGTGGTGCTCGCCGCACCAGAACTCGTCGAAGCCGAGGCGGTCGAGGTGGGCGGCGAAATCGAGGTCGCGCTGGAGTTGGAGCCTGGGGTGTTCGCCGACGGGGTGGTGGGGGGCAAGGAAGGTGCCGAATTGCATTCGTGTCATGTCTGGTCCTCCGCGGTTCTCTGGGGAGTTAGGTGATGCCTCATAGTATGACGCTTGAGGTTTGTGAGGTCGTCACTGGCTGCCGGGGATGCGAGATGCGCCGGCGGTTGCGAGCGAGGAGGGGAGGGTTGCGCTCTTCATCCGCGGCTTCGGTTCGGTTCAAACGCACAACCCTCCCCTGCATCGGTGTGGTGCATTCGACTGGGTCCAAGGCCGTGATGCGTTGCTCCGCCTGGCAATCGTCAAAACGCGGTTTGGACGTCCTGGCAGCGCAGGGTTAGCTCAAAGCCCTCATCAGCGGCGAGCTGCTGCAGGGCCTGGCAGGTTGCGACCTGGTCGGCCTGCGCAGCTTCGAACGCGCTGGTGTCGATCGCGGCAACCTCGGCGGCCGGTGTCTGTTCGACCTGATCCGCGAAGGCCGACAGCGCTTGCACGACTTCGCGCGCGTCCGTTAGATACGCTGTGTGGGCGTCGGCGGCCACATCCGCCGGCGTAATACTGTCGAATGTACGGATGAAGTTCCGGCGGACCTCGATAAAGCTGCGCAGGAACTGAACATAGAGCTGCTTGTTTGCCTCGGCATCTTGTCCGCCTCGACCTTCGAACTCCGCGGCTGCCGCCGCTCGTTCCTGCTCAAAGACATCAAAGGTGCCCTGCACCTGGCCGAAGTACTCCGCGGGGTCCGCACCGCTGTCGCCGCGGTCGTCGAGCAATGCGCGGGTGACGAAGAAGCCGGCGGCAAAGAGGGCGATCAGGGCCAGGCCGGCCGCCAGCCAGCGCAGCAAGGGTACTTCTCCGTGTTCGGCGCGCGGGGGCGGTGTCCAGACATCAGGTTCGCTGTCCCGCGACCTCTCCGAGACGAAGGGGTCCGGTGCGAGTGTTGCTGCGGGCTCGGCGTTCCCCCTGGGAGCTACCTCGGCCGTAGCAGAGGGCTCGTCGTCAGTTATTGCAGTCTTCGGGGTCTCGGGCGCGACGATTGGGGCGTGGGCCGTAGTCTGGAAGGGCTCGTCGACAATCGGGTCGTCAGCCCGGGGAGTTGCCATCTGGGCCGCTGGTTCGAGCGGGGCTTCCGCCTCCACTGCTAGGGGTGCAACCGCGGGCGTGACATTGGGCTCTTCGCGGTCACGGGCCTCGCGCAACGCCTCGGCGAGCTCCGCGGCGGTTTGAGGACGGGCTTCTGGATCACGAGAGAGGGCGGACATGATGACCGCGGCTAGCGGCTCCTCGACATCGGCGGCCTCGCGGATGGGCAGCGGGTCGCGCACGAGCCGCTGCGCGGTTAGGGCGGCGGCGGTTTCGCCCTCGAAGGGCAGGCGCCCGGCGAGCTGCTCGTAGAGCACCATGGCCAGCGAGTAGATGTCGGAGCGCGCGTCGGGCCGCTGGCCCTCGACGGTCTCCGGCGCCATGTAGGCGGCTGTGCCCAGGACGGTGGTGGCCATCGACTGTGTCTGTGTAGCTGCGCGGGCGATGCCGAAATCGACCAGTTTGGCCCGGCCGGCGTCCGTCACCAGGATGTTGGCCGGCTTCACGTCGCAGTGGATAATCCCTTGGCCGTGGGCGTACTCAAGCGCGGAGCAGAGCTGCAGGGCGATCTCGAGCCCCCGATCGGGCTCGACCTGTTTCAACTCTTCGAGGCTGTGTCCCTCGACGACCTCCATGACGATGTAGCGCAGTCGGTCTTCCTCGACGGCGTCGTGGACCGTGACGATGTTGGGGTGGCTGAGGCGAGCGGCAGCCCTCGCCTCCTCGATGAACCTGTGGCTGAACGTCTCGTCGTCCTGCAGCCAGCCGGCAACGACCTTGACCGCGACCTCGCGCCCCAGCAGGTTGTCGTGCGCCCTGTAGACGGTCGACATGCCGCCCTTACCGAGCAGGCCCGTGAGCTCATAGCGCCCCGAGAGGACCGCGCCGATGCGCGCGTCTTCCGCCTTCCCCTCACCGCTCGATTCTGCGGTCACTGCAGGATCATCTTAGGGGGGTGCCGGTCGAGCTCTACTCCAGAACCCCGTCGGCAACGAGGCGGTCAATGGTCGCCCGGTCGAGGCCGAGTACCTCGCCAAAAACGTAGTCGTTGTGCTCCCCCAGGCGGGGGGCCGGCCGGCGGACCGCGAAGCCGGGGCCGCTGAAGATGGCCGGGAAGCCGTCGAAGCGCACTGTGCCCAAATCTTCGCGCTCGGATGAGGTGTAAAACCCGCGATGTTTGAGCTGCTCGTCATGCTCGATCAGGTCCTCGGCGTTTTGGACGAGCCCGGCGGGTATGCCCGCCGCGCAGAGCCTCGCGGCGAGCTCCTCGGCGCTTTGACCACCGGTCCACTCAGCGACTTTGGCTTCAAGCTCTAGCCGCGAGGCGACGCGATCCGCGGCCGCGGCGAAGCGCCCGGAGGCCCAGTTGGGGTTGCCCATGGCGTCCCTCAAAGACTCCCACTGCTCGTCGTTAGTGACGGCGATGGCGATCCAACGGTCCTCGCCCTGGCAGGGAAAGGCTCCATGTGGGGCGTAGGCCTCGTAGAGACGTGCGTTGCCGGGCGGCAGAGGGTTGACCCCGTTGACGGAGTGGTCGAGCAGAGCCGGACCGATCAGCGGGGCGGTCGCCTCCAGCTGCGAGGTGTCGATGTACTGTCCGCGTCCGGTGCGGGCACGGTATTCCAGGGCGGCGAGGACGGCGGTAGCGGCAACGGTGCCGGCCATGTGGTCGGAATATGAGTAGCCAAAGCCGGCGGGGTGCTCGTCGGGGAAAGCGGTCAGGCGGGCGAAGCCGGTCAGCGCCTGCGCTGTAGGCCCGAAGCTGACGTAGTTCATCCAGGGCCCGCTGGCACCCATGCCCGAGATGCTGCAGCAGATGACGTCGGGCTTGATCTTGACCAGGGTGTCGTAGTCCATGCCCCACTGGCGGACGACGCGCGACGAGAAGTTGTCGATCACGATGTCGCTCACGGCGGCGATGCTGCGCGCCACCTCGATCCCCTCCGGGCGGCGCATGTTGATCGTGACGCCCAGCTTGTTGCGGTTGTAGGTGTTGAAGTAGCCGGTATCGTTCTGATCGGTGGCCCCCCGCGCCGTCGCCATTGACTGGACCTTGATCACCTCGGCCCCGAGGTCGGCCAGGATGCGCGCGGCATAGGGCCCCGCCAGTACCCAGGTGAAGTCGAGGACACGGACGCCCTGCAGCGGGCCGGGGTCAGCCATCGGCCAGCTCGTTGAGGATCTCCTGGGTGTGCTCCCCGGGCAGCGGCGGCCGGCGCCTGATCGCCCAGGGGCTGGCCGACAGTTTGTACGGCGCCCCGGGGTACGTGACCTCCTCGCCCAGCTCGTCGTGGCGGACGGTAGCCCAGAAGCCGCGCTCGTGGAGCTGCGGGACCTGGAAGACCTCGGCGATATCGTAGACGCCGGCCCAGGGGAAGCGCCGCGCCTGGCCCTCGTCGAAAAGCTCCTGGACGGTGCGTTTGGCGGCCCAGCGGCCGATCACCTCCATGACGTGGTCGCTGCGCTCGGCGGCGAACTTGATGGCGCGATAGCTTTCGTCGGCCAGGTCGTCGGCGGCGTCTTCACCGAGCAGCCAGGCGACGAGGAAGTCCCACTGGTGGTACAGGCTCAGGGCTATGTAGCCGTCCTTCGCCCTGAACGTCGCGAAGCCCTTGCTCCAGTGCAGGGAGCCCTGACGTTTGGCGATTCGGTCGTTGTAGAGGTACCAGACGTTGACGTGCTCGATAAAGGCGGCGACCGCAGCCTCGATTGAGACGTCGATGAACTGGCCGCGGCCCGTCAGGCGCCGACCCTGAAGCGCGGCCAGGGCGGTGATGGCGCCGAAGTAGGAGCCGACGTGGTAGGCCTGGTTGCCGAAGGCGACCAGCGGCGGCGACTCGGGGTTGCCGTTGACGTACATCATCCCGCCGAGGGCGCAGAGTGTCAGGTCCGTCGCCGGACAGCCGGCAAGCGGCCCGTCCTGGCCGAAGGGCGTGATCGCGACGTAGATGAGGTTCGGGTTGGCCTCCGCCAGCTGTGCGTAGCCGAGTCCGAGGGCGGCCATGGCGCCGGGAGGCTGTGACTCGACGAGGATGTCGCTCGTGCGGGCCAGTTCTGTCAGGTGCTGTTTGCCCTCGGGCGATTCGAGGCCCAGGGTCATGGCCCGCTTGCTCGTGTTGTAGAACCAGTGGGTCAGGCTGGTCTGGGGCCCCCGCTGGCCCTTGTAGAACGGCGCCATGCCGCGCATGGGGTCGCCCTCCGGCGGCTCGACGCGAATGACGTCAGCGCCGAGGTCGCCCAGGGTCTTCGTCGCCCAGGCGCCCTTCTCGTCCGTCAGGTCGAGGACGCGGACGCCATCGAGGGCGCCTTCGCTCACGAGGCGGCGAACTCGCGGATCAGGCGGGCAACCGTGGAGGGCTGTTCCTGGGGGATAAAGTGGCCGGCCCCCGGGACCACCTCGGCCGGCGCCTTGAGCATGTCGCGCGCGAACTCGAACATGCCGGCGCGCATAGGGTCGCTGTCGGCCCCGCGCACGAGCTTGACGGGGCAGCGGATGTTGGCCAGATGCTCCCTGGGGTCGAGGCGCATCAGCGACTCGTACATTCGTGCCTCGGATTCGGGGTCGCATTTCAGGGCAACGCCGGCGTCGGTTGGCTCGGTGCCTTGCTGGCTGTAGAGGTGCAGCGCCTCGTCGGTCCAGGTCGCGAAGGGCTGGCGGTCACGGAACGAGTCGAACATCGCCTGCGGGCTATCGAAGAGACGGCGGCGCCGGCGGGCCTGCTCGGCCATCGGGTTAGGTGTGGTGGCGAGATTCCGGTCGGGCGTGAGGATGGGCTCGATCATGAGTAACCGGCTGAAAGTGCCGGGGTAGAGGGACTCGCAGACGAGGAGCGTGGTCGAGCCCGAGGAGTGGCCGGCGGCGACCGCGTCGTGGACCTCCAACTGGTCGAGCGCGCCCTTGAGGTCGCGGGCAAGGTCTTCGATCTCGAAGTCCTCCGTGGCCGGCGGGCTGTCGCCGTGGCCGCGCTGATCGGTGGCGACTACGTAGTAAGCGTCGTTAAGGAGCGAGGCCACCGTCTCCCACATCCAGGCGCCGAAGCTGGTCGAGTGCATGAGCACGAGCGGGGGGTTGTCGGAGCTGCCCCACGTGCGGTGGCCGAGCTGTTGTCCGTTTACGCTGATCTGCATAGTTATGAGGTTCCACCCTGGCTGACGAAGGCGGCAGGGCGCCCGCCGCCACAAGCGAGGATAGCCCGCGGATCGTTGACTGGACGCCCGAGCTGGACGCCGAGGCCGAGAGGATCGTCGACGCCGTCTTCACCGAGTACGACATCCCCTTTCATCCCGGCGACTACGACTCGGATCTGCGCGAGATTCAGCGGCTCTACCTGGCGACCGGCGGCATGTTCAGGTTTCTTTTGATTGGCGCCAGGGCTGTGGCCACCGTGGCTGTCCGACCGCTGACCAAGGGGGAATGCGAGCTCAAGCGCCTCTACATGCTTCAGTCACAGCGTGGCAAAGGCTACGGCGGACTCCTCCTTGACGAGGCCATCGACTGGGCGCGGGAGGCCGGCTTTGAGTCGATGATCGCCTGGTCTGACACGCGCTTCGAGGACGCACATCGCGCCTATCTCAGCCGCGGCTTCGAGCAGTTTGGCCAACGTGACGAACCTGGCCCCGACCCCGCCGAGGAGTTGGGCTTCCGGCTCGCGCTTTAGTCGGGAAGAATTGTGAAGGCGGGGCAGTGGCGTGGACGCACCATCCTGAAGTGGCGATGGTCAAGGGTAAAGATTGCCTCGATTCCCAACCGCTCGGCTATGGCAACGAGAGAAGCGTCGACCAGCCCGATGCCGGCGTCGGCGTAGCGCTCGATCAGCGTGATTGAGCGGGTCAGATCGCTCGCCGTAAGGTGCTCGATCTGAAAGTCCGTTGAGGCCAGCGACCGCAAGAGCTCAAGTTCAACTCGAACCCCGAGTCTGATCTGTACCAGATAGTCGGCCTCGGGCAGGACAGTCACGGGGACGATCAAAGATCCTGGGTAATCCTGCATCTGCCGCCTCATTAAGGCGTGAGCCCTACTGCGGCTATCGGTGGCGGCGACGAGCGCGCCGGTGTCGACAAGGGCGGGCGCCGCCATCAGGCTCGCTGGTTTTCTTCCCGGCCTTTGTCCGCGCCTCGATTAGACCAGCCAAGCTGCGGATCCGTGTGTTCGCGGAGGTACTCGTCAACGTTGTGGGCGAAATCGGGGTCGCCGCTATCGCCGGTTCCAGCGAATGAGAACGTCCGCTTGTGTGGGTGCGCCGCGATGAACTCCGTCAGAGCCGCCCTTATGACGTCCGCTACCGTGCGATCCAGACGCTGCGCAAGCTGCTTCGTTTCGATGAGGAGGTCAGTATCCAAGAGAACAGTTGTGCGCTTCATACATATATAACTAGCATATATGTGCCTTCATGGGCAAAATCTTCGCTCGTGGATCGGCTAGAATAGACACGGTTTGAGCTACTTCCTTTTCCACCCCGACGAAGCCACGCTCTGCCTCATCGACCCCTAATCCCCCACCCACAACGGCGCCACCTTCAGCGCCTTCTTTTCCTCCCTTCAACACGCGTTCTGGATTGGATCCAAGGAGGTCCCCTGTGCTCTCGGGCAAGAACTACATCAACGGCCAGTGGGTCGACGCCAAGGGCGGCGACACCTTCCCCGTCCGCAACCCCTCGAACTGGGACCAAGTCCTCGGCGAGGCGCCGCGCTCCGGCGGCGCCGACCCCGCCGCCGCGGTGGCCGCGGCGCGCGACGCCTTCGACTCCTGGCGCAAGCTCTCGCGCATTACCCGCGCCTCCTATCTCGACGAGGTCGTCCAGCTCTGCAAGCGCGACCTCGATGACCTTGCCCGCTGGATGGCCACCGAGTGCGGCAAGCCGGTCAACGAGTGCCGCGCCGATGTCATCGAGGGCATCCACATGCTCCAGTACTGCTTCGGCCGCTCGCGCATGCCGGACAGCTACATGGTGGCCTCGGAGATCCCAGAAAAAGACGCCTACATGATCCGCAAGCCCAAGGGTGTGGTGGTCGCGATCACACCCTGGAACTTCCCCTTCGCCATACCCACCTGGCTGATCGGCCCCTCGCTAACCGAGGGCAACACCGTCGTCTTCAAGCCGTCGGAGGAAACGCCGTTCATGGCGCAGCGCCTGATCGAGTACTTCGAGCAGGTCGGCCTGCCGCCTGGCGTCCTGAACATGGTCCAGGGCATGGGCGAGGAGGTCGGCGAGCCGCTCGTCCAGCACCCCGACGTCAACGCCGTCCTCTTCACCGGCTCATATGGCGTCGGCGCCCACATCCGCGAGGAGGTCGCCAAGTTCTCGAACAAGATGTCGGCCTGCGAGATGGGCGGCAAGAACGCAATGATCGTGGCCGAGAGCGCCCGTATGGAGATCGCCGTGCCGGCCGCCCTGGTCAGCGTCTTCAAGACGACCGGCCAGCGCTGCGTCTCAGCCGAGCGCCTGCTGGTGCACGAGAGCCGCATCGATGAGTTCAGCGACAAGTTCGTCGCCGGGGCCAAGCGACTCCGCATCGGCGACCCCCTTAGCGACCAGACCTTCATGGGCCCCCTGATCAACCGCGACCAGATGGAGAAGACCAACTTCTACAACAACCTGGCGCGAGAGGAGGGTGGCGACATCCTGCTCGACGGCCAGGCTCCGACAGTGGAGGGCCTGCCGAATGGCAACTGGGTCGGACCGTTTGTCTACCGCATGAAGCACGACCCGAAGATCCGCGTGATCGGCGAGGAGGTCTTCGGGCCGCACGTCGCCATCATGCCCTACCGCGATGTCGAAGAGGCCGCCTACATCTACAACGCGACCGAGTACGGTTTCTCGATGGCGGTGATCAGCGAGGACTATCGCGAGATCCGTCGCCTCCAGGACGAGTGCGAATTCGGCGTGGGCTACGTGAACCTGCCGACCATCGGCGCCGAGGTCCACCTGCCCTTCGGGGGCCTGAAGCGTTCCGGCACCGGCCTGCCCTCGGCAGCTGCCCTGATCGAGGTCGTGACCCACAAGGCGGCCTGGACCGTCAACCACGACCTCGAGTTCAAGATGGCCCAGGGCATGTCCATCGGCGTTGACGGCGGATAGTGCCCGTGGAGACCGAGGTCGTCGAGCTACACGGCCACATCATTGACTCCCTGACCCTGCCCAAGGTGCTCGACCAGATCCTGAAAAGCGATGGCTCCTTCGAGATCGAGGAGATGCGCATCGGCAACCGTCGCGAGGACACGAGCTACGCGCGTATCCGCGTCGAGGCCGCCGACCAGGCCGTCCTCACCAGCATCCTCTCGACGATCAAGGTGCAGGGCGCCGAGATGCTCCACGAGAAGGACGCCGAGCTGGCGGCGGTGGAGCAGGACGGCGTCTTCCCCGAGGGCTTCTACGTCACTACCAACCTGCAGACCTTCGTGCGCCTCGGTGGGCGCTGGGCGCCCGTGCAGCGGCCACGCATGGACTGCGGCATCATCGTCGCCGACGACGGCACGGCGCGCACCGCGAGGTTCGGCCACCTTAAGCGCGGCGACAACGTGGTGGTCGGCGACGCCGGCGTCAAGGTGCAGCCGCTTGACAGGCCGGTTGCCGGCCGCGGCGTCTTCGAGTTCATGTCCTCGGCCGTCTCGGCCGAGAAACCCAAGGGAGCGCTGATCGCCGGCATCGCCAGGGCGATGAAGGCCACCCGCGAGGAGGGCAAGAAGATCGTCCTCGTCGGCGGGCCGGCCATAGTCCACACCGGGGGCGCGCGCCACATCGTCGCGCTGATCGAGAAGGGCTACATCGACCTGCTCTTTGCCGGCAACGCGCTGGCGGCGCACGACATCGAGGCGGCGCTTGTCGGGACCTCTCTCGGCGTTAACATCGAGGAAGGGACGCCTAGCAACGAGGGTCACGAGAACCACATCCGCGCGATCAACGCGGTGCGCCGCTGCGGTGGCATCAGGCAGGCCGTGGAACAGGGCCTGCTGACCTCCGGGATCATGCACGCCTGCATCAAACACGACGTGGACTTCGTGCTCGCCGGCTCGATCCGCGACGACGGCCCTCTCCCGGACGTGATCACCGACGTCATCGTCGCCCAGGAAACGATGGCGCAGAAGGTCGCGGACGCCGGGCTGGCGCTGATGATCGCCACGGGCCTGCACTCCATCGCGGTCGGCAACATGCTGCCGGCGGAAACACGCACTGTCGTCGTGGATATCGAGGCCTCGCTGGTCACCAAGGTCGCCGACCGCGGCACGCACCAGGCCGTGGGCCTCGTTTCGGACGTCGAGCCGTTCCTCAACGAGCTGCTGGCCTACTTCCGTGATTGATCCACCGCAGACGGACCTGCCCGAGCGCGGGCGGATCCTGATGTGCGCGCCCGAGTTCTATGATGTGCGCTACGAGATCAACCCCTGGATGAGCATCAAGCGCCCGGCCAACCGCCGCAACGCCCTTGCCCAGTGGGAGTTCCTTTACCAGTCGTTGCTGGAGGGCGGGGCGCAGATCGAGCTGGTCGAGCCGGTCGATGGCGTGCCCGACCTGGTCTTCACGGCCAACGCCGGCCTCGTTATCGGCAACAAGGCCGTCCAGTCCAACTTCCGTTATCCGGAACGGCAGCCCGAGGAGCCGGTCTTTCGGGCGTGGTTCGAGCGGGCCGGCTACGAGGTCGTCACGATTCCCGACCGGCTGGCCTTCGAGGGTGAGGGCGATGCCTTCGTCGTCGGGAATACGGTTATCGCCGGCTACCGCTTCCGCTCGGACATCCGCACACACCAGTTCCTGGGCGAGATCGCCGGCATGGAGGCCGTCTCAGTCGAGCTGACCGACCCCCGGTTCTATCACCTCGACACCTGCTTCTGCCCGCTGAATGGCGGCATGGCCTTCTACTTCCCGGGCGCCTTCGATGACTACGGCATCCGGGCCATGCAGAGCGTCATCGCGCTGATGCTGCCGATACCTGAGGAAGAGGCGCTGCGCTTCGCCTGCAACGCCGTCGTCCTCGACCATGATGTCTACCTGCAGAAGGACTGCCCGATGACGCAAGAGCTGCTCAGTGAACATGGTTTCACCACCCACGAGGTGGACCTGACCGAGTTCCTGAAGGCCGGCGGCAGCGCCAAATGTCTGACGCTGTTCCTCGAGCGCCCGCGCTCTTATTGGGCCGACGAAGGGCAGGCCTCTCTGTGAGAAAGAAGCCGGCGCTGTTACGTTTTTTAGATGGCCTCACCTAGATCATGAGTCACGACCAATCTGTGGCCGCCGGTCGGCCATTTAAAGAGGCAGTACTTTGAAGAAACCGCGCTGGGTCGGAAACGAACGGGTCGTCGTCTTCCGCACGGAAGATATCGCCCAGCTGGTCATGGCCACGCCCGCTCTGCGGGCGATCCGTGAAGCCCTCCCCGACGGCCAGATCACGCTCCTCACCAGCCATACGGCTGCGGGCCTGGCCCCATGCCTCGAGGGCGTGGATGAGGTGATTCCCTTTACCACCCTCTGGGCCGACCGGCGGGGCGAGCTCGCCTTCGACCCCGAGCGCGAGGAGGGTTTCGTCGAGGAGCTCAGGGGCGGCAAGTACGCCGCGGCGATCATCCTCAACAACCAGACGCAGTCAAGCCTGCCCGCCGCCTACGCCTGCTACATGGCGGGGATCCCCCTGCGCCTGGCGCGCTCGGCCGAGGTCGCGGGTTCGCTGCTCACGCACCGCGTCAGGGGCTTCGGTGAAGGTCATGAGATCGAGCGCTGTCTCGAAGTTGTCGGGACCTGGGGCTTCGACACCTCCGACAAGGCGCCGAGCCTGGTCACGCCGCCAAAGGTCCGGGCAACGGTTGACCTGCTGCTCAAGAATCATGGGGTGGCCGGGCGGCCCTATGTCGTCGTCCACGGCAGCCCGGAGGCGGGCCGCAGCGACGCCACCATCAAGGCCTTCGCGCGGGCCATTACCGAGCTCGCCGACCGCTTCGGTTATCTGACGCTCATGACCGGGCTGCCGGACGAACGGCTAGCAATCCAGTGGGTTGCCGGCGAAGCGGGCACGCCCTCGCTGGTCATCGCCGGGGAGACATCGGTGGCTGAGCTGGCGACCGTGATCGAGGGCGCGGCCATCGTAGTTGCGGCGAACGCATCGCCGGCCCACATCGCCTCCGCCTACGGCGTCCCTTCCATGCTGATCTGCGAGGGGACGCGTCCGCCGGCGCAGTGGCTGCCCTGGGGCCGATCGGTCGCCGTGGATGCCGGCGACGCCACGCTCGGCGAGCAACTGACCGAGCTGCTCGGCGTCGGCGGGGGTGCCGCGTTGGCGCCCGCAGCAGCGGTTTAGGGGCCTGCGATAGCGATTCCTGTAGGGGAAGGGTGCCTCCGAGCGCGGCCGGTCTCATACCGCTCGGATTGCCGACCTCCACCCCGTCTCGGCGAAGCCCACACAGCCCTCGGCCGCAGCAGCCTACCAGGCGTCATTCTCGGAGGACGGGGAGGACTGTGCAGGATTCGATGGAGCGTAGTCACCTGTGGGGGACCTCGGCAATATGGAGCTGTCGATCCCGACCCACGGCACAGGCCTCCCCCACGCGAGACGTCGCGGCGGCGCCGCGGTCCGCCTTCGAAACCCGCCGCTGACGATGGCTTAGCCTTTCGTTGTGTTTAGCCGCTTCCGCCGCAAGCGCGAGCCCGCGCTACAACTGCCTCATGGGGAAGACCTGACGTTGATCGTGGGCCTGGGTAACCCCGGCGCGACCTACGCCAATACCCGTCATAACGTTGGTTACCGCGTCGTCGGGCGGCTGGCGCGCCGCAACGCCATCGAGCTGACCCACAGCGGCGTGGCCAGCGTCGGCCTGGGCCAGATCGCGGGCCGCGATGTGGCGCTGGCCCGCCCGCGCACCTTCATGAACAAGAGCGGCCAGGCCATCCGCGCACTGGTCGATCGCTTCCAGGTGCCCATCGAGAACCTGGTCATTGTCTACGACGACCTCGACCTGCCGGTCGGAGTGGTGCGCATACGCCTCAAGGGCGGCAGCGGGGGTAACCGCGGCATGCGCTCGATCATCGAGCAGCTCGGGTCTGGAGACTTCAAACGTGTGCGCATCGGCATCTCCCGCCCCTACGTCAACGCCGAGCCGGTCTACGACCCCGAGACCATCGGCGACTGGGTGCTGTCCCAGCCATCTGCTGAAGATGCCGCGCTGCTGGAGGATGCGGTGGAGCGGGCGGTCGAGGCCCTCGGCGTGGCCCTGGCCGACGGCTTCGAGGTCGCCATGAACCGCTTTAATCGCCAGCCCGCACGCGGGGCCGGCTCCGGATCCCTAGAATGAACTTAGAAGAGGGCCTGCCATGTGCGGCCCTCCTTTGCGCGTCTCATGGAGCTATCCGGCCTTCTCCCTCTCCTGACCAGAGCCAGGTCTCTGAAACCGCTGTTCGGCGATGCCGCGCGGCGTTTAGTTGTTGGCCTGCCGGATGCCGTGAAGCCGCCGATGGTGGCGGCGATCGCCTCGGCGCAGCCGCGCCCGGCCCTCTTCATTACGGCGCGCAGCAGCCAGGCTGAAGCCCTCGTCGAGGAGATCGCGGCTTGGGCCGACCCCCGGATGGACGCCCGGCTCTACCCCCGGCGCGACACCCTCCCCTACGACTACCTGACGCCGGACCTCGACACGGTGCGCCAGCGCCTCTCCGTCCTCTCCGACCTGCATAGTGGCAAGCCCGAGCTGCTGATCGTCACCTCCATCACGGCCGTGGCACAGCCCACCCTCAAGCCCGAGGACCTCGATAGCAGCCGTTACACCGTGCGCGTCGGCGACCGCCTGAGGCTCGATGAGTTCATGCGAAGGCTGGACTCCCTTGGCTACCAGGTGGAGCCCATGGTCGACCGGCCGGGCGTGGCCAGCCGGCGCGGCGGGATCATCGACGTCTACCCCGCCCATCTCGACGATCCGGTTCGCATCGAGCTGTTCGGCGACGAGGTGGAAAGCCTGCGCAGCTTCGACCCCTCCACCCAGCGCTCGCAACAGGAGCTGACGAGCTTCGACCTGGCCACCGCGAGGGAGATAGGGCGGGTCGCCGCGGCGGCGAAGAAGCTCCACGCCAACCTGGACTTCAATTCGATGGACGACGAAGCGCGCGAGCGCTGGACGTACGACCTGGAGCTGCTCGAAGACTCGCAGTGGTTCCCCCAGGAGCCCTACTACGCCTCCTTCCTCGCCCAGGGCAGCATCCTCGACTTCCTGGCCCCGGAGGCCGTCCTCGTCATGGACGAGGTGGCCGAGGTCGAGGCCATGCTCGACGAGCAGGAGAAAGCCGCCTTCGAAGCGCGTATCGATCACGAGGATCGCGGGGAGATCCCGCGCGGCCTGCCCCTGCCGTTAATTACCTGGGCGACTCTCAGCGCCAGCATCTCCGGCCACCGCCGGCAGACCCACTTCTCGCGCTGGACCACAGGCGAGGAAGGCGAAGGCTTCCTGCGGCCGCCGTTCGCCACGCCGAAGTCCTACGCGGGCAACCTCCCCGATTTGATCGGGGGCGCCCAGGGGATAGCGCGCCTGGGGACTCCGGTCGTGATCGCCAGCCAGCAGGCGCAGCGCATCGCCGAGCTCTTCCGCGACGAGGGTGTCCAGGTTCAGGCCAGCGTGGGCATCCGCAAGACCCCCGAGGCGGGCGCGCTGGCTGTCATCCAGGGCGCTCTGCGCCAGGGCTGGACGCTGGCCGACGAGAAATCGCAGCTCACGCTGCTGACGGACGCCGAGATATTTGGCTTCCGCAAAGTCCGGCGAGCATACACGCGGCGCAAGGGCGGCTTCTCGCCGGGCGTCCTGCCGGAGCTATCGCCCGGGGACTTTGTCGTCCACATCGACCACGGCGTCGCCCGCTTCGCCGGCACGGTGCGCCGCAGCCTCGACGAGCGCGAGATCGAGTACCTGGAGCTCCACTACGCCGAGGGCGACAAGATTTACGTCCCCGTCGACCAGGTCGACCGCGTGGCCCGCTACGTCGGCCCGGGCGAGGGCACGCCGCAGCTGACGAGGTTGGGCTCGCAGGAATGGCAGCGGTCCAAGGAGAGGGTCCGGCGCGCCGTGGCCGAGCTGGCCCAGGAGCTCCTGGAGCTCTATGCCAGCCGCGAGCTGGCCCAGGGCTACGCCTTCGACCGCGACACCCCGTGGCAGATGGAGCTCGAGGCCTCATTCCCCTACGTCGAGACGCCAGACCAACTGACGGCGGTGCGCGAGGTCAAGGCCGATATGGAGCGCCAACGGCCGATGGACCGGCTTGTCTGCGGCGACGTCGGCTATGGCAAGACCGAAGTGGCGATCCGGGCCGCCTTCAAGTCAGTCCTCAACGGCAAGCAGGTCGGCTTCCTCGTGCCCACCACGGTGCTGGCCCAACAGCACTTCAACACCTTCAAGGAGCGGCTGGCCGGGTTCCCGGTCAAGGTCGAGATGCTCTCACGCTTCCGCAGCCCCAAGGAGCAGAAGAAGATCGTCGAGCTGGTTTCCGAAGGCGAGATCGACATCTTGATCGGGACGCACCGCCTGCTCAGCAAGGACGTCAAGTTCAAGGACCTCGGCCTGGTCGTCATCGACGAGGAGCAGCGCTTCGGCGTCGCCCACAAGGAGCGGCTGAAGCGGATGCGCAGCGAGGTCGACGTCCTGACCCTCTCGGCGACGCCGATCCCGCGCACGCTCCACATGTCGCTGACGGGAATCCGCGACATGTCAACAATCGAAACGGCGCCCGAGGCGCGGCTGCCGATCAAGACCTACGTCTCGGAATTCGACGACCACGTGATCAGGGAAGCGATCCTGCGCGAGTTGGACCGTGGCGGTCAGATCTACCTGGTGCACAACCGGGTCCGCGGCATCGAGCAGATCGCTACGCACGTCCGCAAGCTGGTCCCCCAGGCTCGGATCGGCGTCGGCCATGGTCAGATGCCGGAGGAGCTGCTGGAGCGGGTGATGCTGCAGTTCGCCGGCGGCGAAGTAGATGTGCTGATTTGCACGACGATCATCGAGTCCGGCCTGGACATCCCCAACGCGAACACGATCATCATCAACCGCGCCGACATGATGGGCTTGTCGCAGCTCTACCAGCTCCGGGGCCGCGTCGGCCGCGGCGGGAACCGCGCCTACGCCTACCTCCTCTTCGACGAGGCTTGCCAGCTGAGCGAGATAGCCCAACGCCGGCTGCAGACCGTGTTCGAGGCGCAGGAGCTAGGCGCCGGCTTCCAGATCGCGATGAAGGACCTGGAGATCCGCGGCGCCGGCAACCTCCTGGGCGCCGAGCAGAGCGGCCACATCGGCGCCGTCGGCTTCGACCTCTACACCCGCCTGCTGCGCGAGCAGGTTGAGCGGGTGCGGGCGCTGCGCGACGGAAATGAGCCCCCGCGCCGCTCCCTGGTCGACGTGCCCATCCAGGTCGAGCTGCCTGTAGCAGCCAACATACCCGAGTCCTACATCCCGGACATGAACCTGCGCCTCTCGGTCTACAAGCGGCTGGCGGACGTGACTGAGGTGGAAAAGCTGCCCGAAATGGAGCAGGAGCTGAGAGATCGCTTTGGCGAGATCCCCGGGGAGGTGGAAGGCCTTCTCTACATCGTGCGCGTCAGGGCGCTCGGCCGCGCCGCCGGGGTCAAGTCGATCAAAGCCGATGACCACACCTTCACGCTGCAGATGTCGATGAGCACGCGCCTCGACCGCAGCCTGCAGCGCGACCTGCCGCCGAACAGCCAGGTCGGCCCCACCCAGGTCCGCCTCGACCGCCCGACCCTGGGCGGGCGCTGGCAGGAGCGCGTGATCGAAGCGTTGGAGCGGTTGGTGCAAGAGGCTGCCCGCCTTGAGGAAGCCGCCGCCACGCCGGCGTCCTGAGCCGCGCAACGCTTCATCCTACGGTGCCGTAACCTTGGGTTGGCCGCTCCGATATTCTCGGCGGAGGTCAGCGAGGTTTGTACGATCCACAACCTGCTTTCGCGTGACATGTTCCGGCTACCAACCGTGCTGGCAGTGCTGGCAGTGCTGGCTCTTGGCTGCCTGCCAGGAGGCCTTAGTCCTACGGCGGCTGATCACTCCGTGTTCACCGTCGAAACCCGGTCTGATGGCGTTGACACTAATCCCGGCGACGGGGTCTGCAGCATTAACGCAGCGGGTATCTGCTCCCTGCGGGCCGCCATCCAGGAAGCCAACGCGCATGCGGGTACCGACGTCGTCGTCCTGCCGGACATTGGCGCCGATGGCCTGGCCGACAGGTTCAAGCTGACGCTAACCAGCGGGGCCACCGATGGCGCTTTCGGTGACCTGGACGTGACCAGTGACATGACGATCCGCGGCATCGGCGCGGCAAGGACAAAGATCGACGGCAATCAGATCGAAAATGTCCTCACCATCGGGGAGGCCGACCACATCACCGTAGAGCTCCAGAAGCTGACCGTAACGGGCGGCATGGGGAACAGCGCCGGCGGGGTCTCAGCCGTCATTGGGGTCCTCACTGTGGACCGCGTAGCGATAACGGCCAACGAGGCCAACAGCGCCTCTGGCGCCGGGGGCCTTGAGGTGTTGCAGTTCGCAACCGTTAATGTCCGGGATAGCACCATCAGCCAGAACGAGGGTTCCTTCGGTGGCGGGATCGGCGTTTTTGGCGGATCCCTCTCCATCCAGAACTCCACGGTTGATGGCAACACGGCTGTGGATCGCGGCCTTGGTAGCTTCGGCGGAGGACTCTCTATGTCCGCCGAAGGTGGCACGGTTGTTGTGCGTCACACAACAATCGCCAACAACGTGGCGGTCAACGGCGCAGCTATCAGCAGTTCGGACCCGGACCCTTTCTCTGTCGACTTTACGTTCGCCAACTCTGTGCTGACGGGGAACGCGGCCGACCTCTGCTCGGGCGAGCTCAGGAGCAGGGGCAACAACATCTACAACGACGCGAGCTGCCCGACAGTCAACAGTGATCGCCCGTCGGTCAACGCCAGGCTGGGGAACCTCAAGGACAACGGCGGAGGCACCCTAACGCGGGCCCCGCTCACGGGCAGCCCGGCGATCGACAAGGGCGGCGCGACCTGCCTCCCTACCGATCAGCGTGGTGTCACGCGCCCCAGGGACGGCGACGGCAACGGCTCTCAGCGCTGCGACAGCGGCGCCGTGGAGCGCAAGAGCGCCGGCGTCCCCTAGTGGGGACGGGCCGTTTTCATTAAGATGCCACTAGGCGAAGACGGAGACGAGTAGGGCGTCGAGCACCGGCGAGCGAGTCCGAGATGGTGGAAGCGGATACGGCAGCGACGCTTGAAGATCCCTCCCGAGCTGCCGACCTAAACCCTCCAGGGGAGTAGGCCCGGCCGGAGACCCACCGTTAGCCGGGTGCCGGCGTGATAGCGCCGGGCAGAGAGGTCGCCAACAGGCGGCAAGGAAGGTGGTACCGCGAGCGCAGGCTCGTCCTTTCGAGGACGGGCTTTTTTGTGTTTGGAGCAAGGCATGGCTAAATCTGTTTTTGAACCTGTCGAGAGCCGGGTGGACTTCCCGGCGATGGAGCAGCGCGTCCAGGCGTGGTGGAAGCAGCGCGACGTCTTCCGCCGCAGCGTCGAGCAGCGCCCCGAGGACCGGATCTTCTCGTTCTACGAGGGCCCGCCGACGGCAAACGGCAGCCCCGGATTGCACCACGTCCTGGCCCGCGCCTTCAAGGACATCATTAACCGCTACAAGGCGATGCAGGGCTATCGCGTCCCGCGCAAGGCCGGCTGGGACACACACGGGCTGCCTGTCGAGCTGCAGATCGAGAGGGAGCTCGGTCTCAATTCCAAGCGCGAGATCGAGGAATTCGGCATCGAGGCCTTCAACCAGCGCTGTAAGGAAGCCGTCCAGCGATATGTCGGCGAGTTCGAGGACCTGACCGAGCGCATCGCCTTTTGGGTCGACATGGCCGACGCCTACCGCACCTACGACAACGAGTACATCGAGTCCTGCTGGTGGGTTATGAAGACCCTGTGGGACCGCGGCCTGGTTTACCAGGACTACCGCTCGACTCCGCACTGTCCGCGCTGTGGTACGTCGTTGTCCGACCACGAGCTGGCGCAGGGCTACCAGGACGACACGGTCGACCCCTCCGTCTATCCCAAGTTCCTGGTTAAGAAGGGCGGGGACGCGCTGCGCCTCGCCGATGGGGTGCCCACCTACTTCGTGGCCTGGACCACGACGCCGTGGACGCTGCCGGCCAACACGGCGCTCGCCGTCGACGAGTCCGCGGACTACGTCCTTGTCGAATCCGAGGGCGAGCGGCTGATAGTTGCTGAGGCGCTGCGCGAGCGCGTCCTGCCGGAGCACGGCGAGGTAGTTGGTGTTGTCCAGGGCCGAGACCTTGTCGGCGCTGTCTACGAGTCGCTCTTCGACCCGACAGCCTGGGGAGTCCAGCCGCGGCAGTTCAAGAAAGGCCGCCTGGTCAACGTGGACCACCGGGATGACGTGGAGATGCGCTACACCGCAATCGCCACCGACTTCGTCTCGATGGACGACGGCACGGGGATCGTCCACATCGCGCCGGCTTTCGGTTCCGAAGACTTTGAGGCCGGAAAACGCCTCGACCTGCTCTTCCTGGGGACGATAGACCTTCGTGGCAACATGCCGGCGCGGTCGCCCTTCGGCGAGACCTTTGTCAAGAAGGCCGATCCCCAGATCACCGCCGACTTGGAGAAGCGCGGACTGATGCTGCGCTCCGGCACGATCAAGCACACCTATCCGTTCTGCTGGCGCTGCGGGACGCCCGTGCTCTACATCGCCAAGCCAAGCTGGTACATCCGCACCACGCAGGTCAAAGACCGTCTGCTCGAGGCCAACCAGCGCATCAACTGGTACCCGGAGCACATCAAGAACGGCCGCTTCGGCAACTGGCTGGAAAACAACATCGACTGGGCGGTTTCCCGGGAGCGTTACTGGGGGACGCCCCTGCCGGTCTGGTCCTGCGCGTCCTGCCGCCACCACGAGTGTGTCGGTAGCGTGAAGCAGCTCGGTGAAATGGCCGCCGACCCGGAGAGGGCGAAGGCCCTGACCGACCTCCACCGGCCCTACATCGACGAGGTGGAACTGCGCTGTCCCGAATGTGGCGGCACGATGAAGCGCGTGCCCGAGGTGCTGGACGCCTGGTTCGACAGCGGCGCCATGCCCTACGCCCAATGGCACTATCCGTTCGACAACGGCGAAACATTCGACCAGCGCTTCCCTGCCGATTACATCTGTGAGGCGGTCGACCAGACGCGTGGCTGGTTTTATACCCTCCACGCCGAGGCGGCGCTCCTCAACTACGCCGCGCCCGAGCTCGTCCCGGAGCCCCTGTCCTTCCGCAACGTGATCTGCCTCGGGCTCATCCAAGACGCCAAGGGCGAGAAGATGAGCACCTCGAAGGGGAACGTGACCGACCCCTGGAGCGTGATTGATGCGACAGGCGCCGATGCGCTGCGCTGGTACCTGTTCACGGCGAGCCCAGCTGGGGAGCCGCGCCGTTTTTCGCTTGACCTCGTGCAGGAGAGTCTGCGCAAGTTCCTGCTGACGCTGTGGAATACATACTGCTTCTTCGTCACCTACGCGCGGATCGACGACTTCCGGCCCGAAGCCGTGGAGCGCGGAGAGTTATCAGAGCTCGACCGCTGGCTGCTATCCGAACTGAACCTGCTGATCCGCCAGGTAACTGAGGAGATGGAGGCATACAACCCCACGGACGCCGGCCGCGCCATCGCCCGTTTCGTCGATGATCTCTCGAACTGGTACGTCAGGCGCAGCCGCCGTCGCTTCTGGAAGAGCGAGAACGATGGTGACAAGCGCGCCGCCTATCAGACGCTGTACACGGCGCTGACCACGGCCGCGCGCCTCCTCGCGCCCTTTACTCCATACATATCGGAGGAAATCTACCGCAACCTGGTGGCCGGGGCGGATGGTAATGCCCCGGAGTCCGTCCACCTGGCCGACTGGCCCGAGCTCGACCCGAGCGCCATCGACGAAAGCCTGACGGCCGAAACACGGCTAGTCATGCGCTTGAGCTCGCTTGGCCGCGCGGCTCGATCGAAGGCTGGGATCAAGGTGCGGCAACCGCTGGCGGCCGTCGTCGTCAAAACGCGGAGCCCGGCGGAGACCGAGGTTGTTCGCCGGCTCGCCGCGCAGCTGGTCGAAGAGCTGAACGTCAAAGATGTGCAACTCGTCGAGGACGAGGGCGAGTATGTCGCATATATCGTGAAGCCGAACCTGGCGGTTCTCGGGCCCCGGCTCGGGAAAGACCTCGCCGCTTTCCGGACCGCGCTTTCGCAGACTGAGCCGGCCGCGTTGGCTCGGGCTGTTGAGGCCGGAGGCTCGATCAAGGTCGGGGAGTACGAGCTGGCGTCGGATGAGCTGCTGGTCGAACGCGTGGAGAAGGAGGGCTTTGCTGTAGCGGCAGAGGCTGGATACATGGTGGCGGTACCAACATCGGTTACCGCGGAGCTCGCCGCCGAGGGGCTGGCGCGCGAGGTCGTCCACCGCCTGCAAACGATGCGCAAATCCGCCGGCTTTGATATCGCGGACCGCATAGTGACCTACGTCGAGGCGCCAGGCGAGGTGGAGGGCGTCCTGCGCAAGCATGACGACTATCTTCGCCAGGAGACGCTGAGCGAGGACGTCCGCTACTCAGCTCCGGAGGATGGCGCCTATCGCGAGGAGCAAAACGTAGAGGGGCACCGGGTGGGCCTGGCCGTCCGCCGCGTCTAGTTCGCTAGAATCAGCCGGCGATGGTAGCGCGAACCAAGCAGCCGAAGGACGGGAAGACCGACCACCCTCACATCGTCAAAACCGAGGGGACCGTAGGTGGGCGTCCCAGGATCAAGGGGACCCGAATCGGTGTCCACTTCATCGTGGGCTTCATCAACATGGGGGTCGGGCCGGAAGAGATCCTCGAAATGTATCCCCACCTAACCCCGGCCGGCGTGTACGACGCGATTAGCTACTACTACGACCACAAGGAAGAAGTCGACAAGAACATCGAGGAGAACACGTTTGAGAAGGGCCTGGAGCGCAACAACTTGGTGATGTTGGAGTCAGGCCAGATTGTTCCCAAGGAAACGCTGAACCAAGGTTGACCATCCGGCTCTACCTGGATGAAGACGTCCTTCCGGGTGCGGCACAGGTGCTTCGCCGACGCGGCTTTGACGTTACGAGCGCACAGGAGCTTGGGAACCTTCAATGGACCGACGAAGAGCGGCTGGCGTGGGCGACTGCCGAGGGTCGAGTTATTCTTTCTTTCAATTTTAGAGACTTCCAGACGCTTTTCCGTCGCTGGCATCAAGCTGCCCGGCATCACTCCGGCATTCTGATTTCCTACAGGCAGTACCCGCGGCGAGAGCTGGGAGAGTTCGCTCGCCGCGCCCAAGTCCTACTTGACGCTCTTGGCGACGACGGCTTTAGCGGAGCTCTTTGGGCGTTGGAACAGTACCGCTACTTTGAGGAGTCGGGCTGACTCATGCCGCAGACGCACCATCCGATGCCTCTCGAGCAAGCCGTCAAGGAGCACGGCGTGCTTGGCCTCATCGGCCATACCCCGCTGGTCGAGCTCAACCACGTAAGCCCCAACCCCGACGTGCGTATCTTCGCCAAGCTCGAGGGCCAGAACCCCACCGGCAGCATCAAGGACCGCATCGTCCTCCACATGCTCTCCCACGCCGAGGAAGACGAGGTGATCGAGCCGGGCGACATGATCATCGAGGCCAGCACCGGCAACACCGGCATCGCCCTGGCCATGATCGCCAATGCCGCCGGCTACCGGGCCACGATCGTCTGTCCGCGCAATGTCTACCCGGAGATTCCCGAGATTCTCCACGCCTACGGCGCCAGCATCATCTGGACGGAGCTCGAGCACGGCGTGCGCGGCGCCATCGAGCGGGCGCGGGTGCTGGCCGAGGAACACGGGACCTTCTTCCTCGACCAGTTCGGCAACGAGGCAAACGTCGAGACCCACTACCAGTCGACGGCGCCGGAGATCTACCACGACTTTCCGGATATCGACGTCCTCGTCGCCGGGCTGGGCACAGGCGGCACGGTCATGGGTGTCGGCCGCTACCTGAAGGAGCGGATACCGCACTTGCAGGTCGTCGCCGTGGAGCCGCACCCGGGGGCACAGGTACAAGGCCTCAAGAGCCTGGCCGACGGCTTCATCCCGCCGATCCTCGACCCGCACTTCATCGACGGGAAGATACTCGTGCGGGCGGCCAACGCTTTCAGCGGGGCGAGGATGCTCGTTGCCAAGGAAGGGATCTTCGGCGGCGTGTCTTCGGGGGCCACGCTCCAAGGGGCGCTGCGGGTGGCGCGCAAGATGAAGCGCGGCAACATCGTCGTCATCTTTGCCGACGGCGGCTGGAAGTATCTCTACAGCCGCGTCTTCGGCCATGCCGAGATGCACCCGGAACAGGCCGAGCAGGCCGACGACATCATTTGGTGGTGAGTTACTCCCGCGCCGCCGCGGGCGGAATCTTGCCACCCGGATCCATGAACTCTGGCGGGTGGATGTCGAAGGCGTCGGCCAGGCGAACGAAGAGATTGAAGAGGGCCCCGTCGTAGACCGCCTCGCCAATCTGCTCGTCGTTCCAGCCCACGTCGCGCAGGCCCTGAACCTGCTCATCCGTGATGCGGTAGGCGTGGCGGGTTAGCGTCTCAACGAATTCCAGGAGCAGGCGCTCGGCCGGGGTGACCTTTGCGCGATCGAGGTCACCCTCGCGCAGCGCTTCTGCCGTCTCGTTGTACTCCGCTCCCTGCAACTGCAGGAACCACGCGTGGCTGCTCAGTCAGTAGTGACAGCGGTTGATGGCCGAGACGTAGGAGGCGATCATCTCGTGCTGCGCACGGCTCAGCGCGCCGTCCGAGAAGTGCAGGTCGGAGGCTTTCATGATGGCTTCGAGGAAATCGGGCCGCAGGCTCATCGTGCGGATCATGTCGGGCACGCGCTTGCCCATCGCTGAGTTCTCACGGTAGTAGGCGAAGATCTCGGCCAGTCGGCCCTCGGCCTCGTCGTCTTCCACCCATTTAATGCGCGGCATGGGGGAACGTTAGCGCAGGCGGACGCCCAGCCTCAAGCCCGGCGAGCCCAGACCGCGTACAGCGGGTCCGATATGCCATAGCGCCCCTCCCTGAGCACCTTTGCTTGCAGGTCGCGCCACCCGCCCGAGCGTTCGAAGTAGAGGGCAACCAGCCGCATGTGCTCCTCGTCGCTCAACTGCCGCCAGGCGGCAATGGCCTTGGTCGGGAAGCAGCGGTTGGAGAAGGTGACGGCGAAAGCGCCGCCGGTCTTCACTACGCGATTTACCTCGCCGAACGTCTCGACAGGCCGCCTCATGTATTGGACTGAGACCGTGCAAATCGCGGCGTCGAACTCGGCGTCTGCAAAGGGCAGCTCGGATTTTTCGTTGAGGTTGTGCACCACAGATGCTGTGAGCTGAGGGTTCTGTCGCATCTCATCGGCATTCATGCCGAGGCCGACGACTCGCTCATACGGCACGTTGTCCGGGAGGTGGGAGCGCCACGAGCTCATGAGGTCGAGGACCGCGCCGGCCGGTGGGATGAGCTCTCGGTAGAGCTCAGTGCACGCGGCGATGGCGCCCTCATCGATGTGCGTGACGAGCCGCGGCTCCCGGTAGAAGGATTCGTCAGCAGTCCCATCCTCTGGCACAAAGAATCCCTCGGGAAATGGCGAACGGTCGGTGCTCACTCGGGGACGTTAACTCAGCGCAGGCAGCCGCGCCTCTAGGATCGTGCAGGTGATGCTCCACGTGGTCACGGACGGAGGGCCTCACATCGCGCTTGTTGTCCTCGCAGCCGCCGCAGCGACCCTGGCGGGGTTTCTGATCGTGGCGGGGGACGGTGAGCGCGGAGGCATGATGGCGTTCGGCATGGGCGTCCTGGCCGCCGCCACATTCGCTGTGCTGGTGATCTTCTGATGCACGTTGGGCTGATCTCCGACACCCACGGCTACCTTGACCCCCGCGCCGTCGAGCTTCTGCGCGGGGTCGAGCTCATCCTCCACGCCGGCGACGTCGGCTCGCTGAAGGTGGTGGAGGAGCTGGCCAGGCTGGCGCCGGTGCGCGCTGTGCGTGGCAACGTCGATGAGGGCGGGGAGGCCGGCGTCCTTCCCCTGGTTGAGGAGTTCACCCTGGAGAACCTGAGCGTTCACCTCGTCCACCAGTTGGACCCGCGCAACTTGCCGGCGGTCGATATCGTGGTCTTTGGTCACAGCCATCGAGCGCTGGTACAGGAGCGCGACGGTAGGCTTCTACTGAACCCGGGAGCCGCCGGGCGGCGGGGCTTCCACAGCACGTTCACAGTCGGCCTTCTCGATATCATTCAGGGCAGGCCCGAAGCACGGATTGTCGAGTTCGGCAGCCGCGCCGGAGACCGAGTAGGAGTGAGTTGAGGATGACCAGGGCAACGATTGGCTACTAAGGCGGCGACCTCTCTGCTCGACCGCCTTGACGAGGGCGCAGCTGCCTTCGGCGGCGAGCTGCAGCGCGAGTACTACCTGAACGGGGCGGGCCTCAAAGAGGACCTCGTTATCGCGCCGATCTTCGAGCGCTACGCCTGGATGTTTGAGCGCAAGGTCGTCGATTCGCTGCAGCGGATGCGGCCGGGCGACGAGCGCTACCCCGCCCTGCGCGAATTCGTCGTCGACGCCTATATGGAGAACTCCGTGAAGCGGATCAGCGAGGGGATTGCCGAGCGCGAGACCAAGGACAGCATCGACTGGGACGGCGAGTCCGTACCTTATCGCAGCATTGCGCCCCTCATCGCCAATGAGTCGAATCCCGAGCGCCGGCGCCACCTCGACACGCTGCGCTCCGAGCTCACCGGACAGCAGAACGACCTTCGCGAGGACCGCTGGGACAGCCTGCACGCCGGCGCCCGCGATCTCGGTTACTCGACCTATGTCGACCTTTGCGACGATGTCTCCCGCCTTCACCTGCACGACCTGGCGGAGATAGCCGAGCGCTTCCTCTGGGCGACCGAGGCCGTCTACCGCGACCGCCTGGAGAGGCTGTTGCGCGATAGCGGCATCCCGCCGGCGCGCGCCGAGAAATGCGACCTTGCTTTCATCTTCAGGGCGCCGCAGTATGACGGTCTCTTCCCTGCGGAGAGGCTCTTGCCGGCCCTGGAGGCCACTCTAAGCGGTCTTGGCATCGACCTCAGCTCGCAGGCCAACGTCTATCTGGACACAGAGGCCCGTCCGCTGAAGTCACCCCGCGCCTTTTGCTCGGCCATCGACGTGCCCGGCGAGATCAAGCTGGTGATCAACCCACAGGGCGGCCAGGATGACTACCGCGCGCTGCTCCACGAAGCCGGACATACCGAGCACTTCGCGCATGTCCCCGCGGATATGCCCTACGCCTTCCGCGGTCTCGGCGATAACTCGGTGACCGAGGGCTGGGCATTCGTGGTCGAGCACGTGGCGAAAAATCCGCATTGGCTCCAGAAGGTCCTGGGAGTAGCTGACGCGGCGGACTTCTTAGCCTTCAGCTCGTTCCAGCAGCTCTATCTGCTGCGCCGCTACAGCGCCAAGCTGCTCTACGAGCTGGAGCTGCACGTGGCGGCGAACCCGCGTGGCAAGGCCAAGCGCTACGCCGACTTGCTGACGGCCAGTACCGGCGTCCGCTACTCGCCCGTGGACTACCTGTTTGATGTCGACGATGGCTTCTATGCCGCCAAGTACCTGCGCGCCTGGATCTTCGAGGCCCAGGTGCGGCGCACGCTGGAAGACCGCTACGGCGAGGAATGGTATGCCACAGCCGACGGCGGCGCGCAATTGCGCGAGTGGTGGAGCTACGGTCAGCGCTACTCAGTCGAAGGCTTGCTGCAGAAGGCAGGGCAGCCCGGACTCGACATCGGGCCGCTGCAAGAGGAGCTTCTGGCCTAGAGCAGGCGGCGGATCGGCTTGCGGCCGGGCCGCGGGTCGTAGTTTGACTTGAACATCTCCAGCTTGTCGCGCTGGATCAGGTACTTGCCGGCGAAGAGACGGGCGGGCACCTTCTTCTGCTTGATCAGACGGCGCAGGCTCTGTGGGTGGATGCCCAGCACGCGCGCGGCGTCGACGAGGTCGAGGTATTCGTCGAAGGGTGAGTTGACCAATTGCGGAGACCGTCCTGACTGCCCGCTGGCGCTAGTAATGAGAAGATGCCTAAGCATATTACCCCAGTGGATAACCTTTTACCAACGGCCGCCGCAGAGCTCGGCGCGTGGCTCATCGTCGAGGCGAGCGGGCAGGTATCACGAATCATTTCAGGGGCTCGTACTCCCACCACTGTGATACCTGCCCCTGCAGAAATCGCCGCCGTTTGCTGCTCCCGCTCAGGGCCTTTTTCTGCGCCGGGAGAGCCGCTTCAGGATGGCGTCGCGATAGACACGGGCGATAGTTTTGCCGTGCTTGGCGATGCGCTCCCGTTCGGCCTCGCGGCGGCGGTCGCGCCGCTCGGCCCGCTCGTCCCTGGGCTGGTCGTCAGCCGCCATCTCCCCGGCCTTCGAACTCGCGGTTGAGGGCGCGGCTGTAGAAGTGCTGGCCGCTACGCTCGCGCAGCGCGCCGGAGGCCATCCTGACCGCCGCGTAGCCCATCTCTTCCGCGCCTTCGATGGCGGACTCGTCAAATTCATGAGCGTCGCGATGGTAGAGGACGCCCGGCGACAGGATCAGGCCCTCCGGCGAGAGTGAGAAGACCTGGATGTTGCGCGAGCGCACTTCCTCTGCCAGGCCCTCGGCGATCTTGCGGTCCGCGAGCTTGGTCGTACTGTAGGACATGTTGCCGCCGCCGGGGTTATCGGCGGCGATGGAGGAGATGAAGATGATCGTCCCGCTGCCCCGCTCCAGCATGCCGGGCAACACCGCCTGGGTACAGAGCAACGGGCCGCGCACGTTCACGCGCCAGACGATGTCGTAGCGCTTGATCGGAGTCTCCACGAGTTTGCCGGGAGACATGATGCCGGCGTTGTTGACCAGGATATCGATGCGGCCAAACTCCTCGATCGTCTTCTTAGCCATGGCCTCGATCTGCTCGTCATTGGTCACATCGAGGCGGACTGGCAGGGCGCGTCGGCCGGTCTCCTTCTCTATCTCCTCCGCCGTGGAATAGATGGTTCCGGGCAGTTTGGGGTCGGTCTGCTCCTCGCTCCGCGCGGCGACGACTACGTCGGCGCCGGCGCGCGCCAGCTCAAGCGCGATTGCCCTGCCGATGCCCCGTGAGCTGCCGGTGACGATAGCGACCTGACCCTTGAGTTCTTCCAAACCCGCCTCCCTTGAACAAGGCTGAGGCTAACCGACATGGCAGCGTGGCGAGAGCGGTGCTGAACTCCGCCGCTGCCCGCTGTAGCTTTGATAGACATGCCATCGGAAGTGATCGCTCAAGCCCGCAGCCAAGGGCGCGTCCTCCTCAACGAGGTCGAGTCCAAGCGCCTGCTCGAGGAATTCGGCATCGAGACCTCGGGGGCGCAGCTCGCGACGTCCGCGGAGGAGGCGGTCCGCATCGCCGGCGAGCTAGGCTATCCGATCGCGCTGAAGATTTTGTCGCAGGACATTGCCCACAAGAGCGACATAGGAGGCGTGCGCCTGGGCCTTGGTTCGGAAGCCGACGTGAAAGCAGCCTTCCACGACATCATGGAGGCGGTTCAGCAACGGCAGCCGGAGGCCCGCGTCGATGGCGCGTCCGTGCAGAGGATGGCCGAACCCGGCGTCGAAGTCATCGTCGGCATGAGCCGTGACCCGCAGTTCGGGCCCGTCCTGATGTTCGGGCTGGGTGGAGTCTTCGTTGAGCTGCTGAAGGATGTCTCCTTCCGCCTGCCGCCGTTGGAGCCGCGGGACGCCCGGGAGATGATCGGTGAGCTGAAAACGGCGGCCCTGCTCGACGGCTATCGCGGGACGCAGCCGGCCAGCCGCGAGAAGCTCGAGCAACTGCTGCTCCATGTATCGCGCTTCGTCGAAGCCCACCCCGAGGTTGTCGAGCTGGACCTGAACCCGGTCTTCGCTTATCCCGATGGGGCAGTCGCCGTGGACGCCCGCATCATCCTCGCCGAGTAGTGGACAGGCATCTTGATCTGCCGGGAATAACCTAAGATCAACTCCGCTTTCAGAATGGACGCCATTTACCTCGATCACGCTGCTACAACCCCGCTCCGCCCGGAGGCCCTGGCGGCGATGGAGCCCTTCCTCCACGAGGGCTTCGGCAACCCCTCGGCGATGTATGCCATCTCCAGGGACGCCGGCGAGGCCCTGGCACAGGCGCGCAGCTCGGTCTGCGAGGTGCTGGGCTGCCGGCCGCACGATGTCGTCTTCACCAGCGGCGGCACGGAGTCGAACAACGCCGCGATCAAGGGCGTGGCCCTCGCCCAGCAGCTGGCGGGCGCCGGCCGTCACGTAATCACCAGCACAATCGAACACCACGCGGTGCTTCATTCTTGCGAGTGGCTGGAGAAGTTTGGCTTCGAGATAACCTACCTGCCCGTCGATGAGTACGGGCTCGTATCGATAGATGAGCTCGTCGAGTCGATCCGGCCCGACACCGTGCTGGTCAGCCTGATGCTGGCTAACAATGAAATGGGCACGATCCAGCCCCTGGCCGAGGCGGCCGCCGCCGTGGGCGAGCGGGCTCGCTCGCTTCGCAAGGTAATACCGTTCCACACCGACGCTGTGCAGGCGCCCGGCTACCTTCCGCTCAACGTCGATCAGCTCGGGGTCGACGTCCTTTCACTTTCGTCACACAAGTTCGGCGGACCGAAGGGTGTCGGCGTCCTCTATGTGAGGCGCTCGGCGCCGTTCCTGCCGCTCATTTCGGGGGGCGGACAGGAGCGGCAGCGGCGTGCGGGCACGGAGAACGTGGCAGGTATCGTCGGTACCGCCGTGGCGCTCCAGCTGGCCGAAGCGGACCGGATTCCCAATGGCCTGCACGCCGCCGCTCTGCGCGACCACCTGATCGAGCGCGTGCCCGCGCTGGTGGAACGTGTGGCCCTCAACGGCCACCCTACCCGACGCCTCCCCAACAACACCAACTTCAGCTTCCTCGGCGTCGAGGGCGACGAGCTTGTCGAGGCCCTGGACAAGCAGGGGATAGCGGTGGGCTCCGGGTCAGCCTGCGGCTCGCACAGTTGGGAGCCCTCGCACGTTCTGCTCGCGATGGGTGTCACCCTCGAGCGCGCGGCTGGCGCTTTGAGGATCACTGTCGGCCGGGAGACGCAGATGACGGACATCGAGTGCCTGCTCGATGTCCTCCCCGCCACGGTCGCAGGCCTCCGCGGCGAGCCTGTCGCTGTAGCCGCGGGCTGAGTCGCTAGCGCGAGCCGGCGCGGCGCTGATCGGGCTCGACGCCGGTGGTGAAGTTCGGCTTGTACTCAGGCTCACGGCCCGAGAGCTGGTCGACGTGCATACGGTCGTGGCGGTAGTAGGAGCGCAGCCATTGCATCACCGTCAGGGACCCGAACCACTTGTGCGTCGCGGTGCGCTCGAAGTCGGCCGGCTCAAGGCTGCGAATTAGCTCGAGGGTGGTCGTCCGCTGCGTGTCCAGCGCCGCGAGATGCGCGGAAAGAGGGTGGTCGTGGGCCTTCTCCAGTGGGATTGCCACCGGATCGCCACGCACGGCAGTGACATCCGGGTTGTCCTGACCGAGAGCGGCCTCGACCCAGCCGCGATAAGCCGTCTCCATTTCGGTCAGGTGCGCGGACTGCTGCTTGGCGCTCCATTGTCCCTCGCCTTCGAGGTGCCTCGGGCAGTATTCGGCGGTCGTCTCGTCGAGGCTTGCAAGCACCTCTATCAGGCGGCTCCGCTCCTCGCTCATCTTGGTAATCAGCTCGTCGATTTGTTCCGGCTTCGCCATCGTCAATCCAGTTCTATCTCAAAATCTTCGCCGATGTCGCTGATCGTGCTCTCCAGGCGGAAGGTGTTTGGCCTGCCCTGGCCGTCGATGCGCTCGCCGCTGATCAACAGTTGAAGCAGTATACCGCCCTCGCTGCTGAACCAGAGCTCGACCCGGTAGCGGTCGGGCAGGTCGTCCGCTGACTCGACGGCGCCGAAGAGGCGAAGCGTGAAGTCTTTCGCCTGCAGGAGGCGAATATTGTCCACGGTGTAGTGGACGGCCAGATCGTCGCCAACGGTTGCGTTTTCGCGCTCAGGGTCGTCGGGCAAAAGCACCGAGAATGCTTCCACGGTCGACCAAAGGGAAGGGACGCTGAGGAGTGATGTGTTCAGCTCCCCCTGCCCCTCGGTGTAGCTGTCCCCCCGCCTGATGAAGTTGCCATCCGGCAGAGAGATGAGCTCCTCCTCGGCGCTGATCGCGCCTACTGAGCTCGTAGCCACCTGGCGCCAATGGTCGGGCGGTATTGCCTCGCCAGTGACCGTGGTCGCCGCGCTGGCCGCGCCCAGCTCATCGGTGGCCTCAGGGATCGTGACCTCGAGCGTGGTCGTATAGCGGTAGCTTTCGAGTGCCTCCAGCCGCTCGGTGGCGGCCACGGCGAGTTGCTGGAGGCTCTCATTCGTGTCCTCCCTGACGACGGCGGGCAGGTCGGAATCGTCGCAGGCGGCCGAGGCAAGCCAGAGCAAGCCCAGCGCGGGAAGAAGGACCGCGGACAGGCGCGGCCGGCTGCTACTCGCCGCGATTCGCAGCGAAGTACTCCATGCTGCGGCGGAAGGTTTCCTGGTTGATCTGGCCGGTGGAGACCAGGTAGTTCAACAGCTGCTCGATGCCAAGGATCGTTATCAGGTTGATCCCGTGTTGCTTCAGCCGCTGCTTCGCACCCAACTGGCGGTCGACCAGCACGACGGCGTCGGTGACGAGCAATCCCGCCTCGCGAAGGGTTTCCGTCGTCTCGATGATCGAGCCGCCCGTGCTGATGATGTCGTCCATGATCAGGACGTTCTGGCCCAACTCATAGCGGCCCTCAACCACCGGCGCGTCCTGGCCGGAGCCGGGATAGCGATAGACCATCGGGATGTTGCCGTTAAGCGAGAACGCGGCCGCCAGGTGAAGTCCACCAAAAGGCACGCCGGCGACGATGTTGAAGTCGTGGACCCCTGGGTGGCGCATGGCCATCAGGGCCTGCAGCTCCTCGTGCATGATCCTGGCGGCCTGCTTCAGCGCCTCGGGGTTGCTGACAAGCAGGCGCGGATTGACGTAGACCGGCGAGTCCACGGTGCTGCGCCCCATCGTAAAGCTGCCGAACTGGACGCCGCCGAGGTCCCAGAGGATCTGGGCCAGCCAGAGGCTGCCGGTGTTGTCGTTGCGGTCGCTCATACGGCCACCGCGGCCTTTGCAAAGACCTCCGGGTTAAGACAGTTTGTAGGCCGCTCGCCGCGCAGGGCCCGGAGGCAGTCGGTGACCGCCACATCAGCCATGCGCTCCCGCGTCACCACGGTGGCGCTGCCAAGGTGCGGCGTAAGGACGACGTTGGGGAGGCTGATCAGCGGGCTGTCGGCGGGGAGCGGCTCCTCTTCATAGACGTCCAGGCCCCCCCCGCCGAGCCGGCCCTCCGCCAGGGCCTCATACAGCGCCGCCTGGTCCACCAATGGCCCGCGCGAAGTGTTGATCAAGTGCGCCTGTGGCTTCATCAGGGCCAGCTCGCGGCGACCGATCAAACCCCGTGTCTCCGCGGTCAGCGGCAGATGGATCGACACAAAGTCGCTTTGACTGAGGAGCTCGTCGAGCGGCCGATAGTTCACGGGTCGCAGCATGACGCCGAGCTCGGTCTCGGTTGCGCTGTGGCAGCGGCGCGAGAAGTAGATGACGCGCATGCCAAAGCCAAGGGCTCTCCGCGCCACCGCGCTGCCTATCTTGCCCAGGCCCACAATCCCGAGCGTCGCGCCGTGTACGTCGCGGCCGAGGAGGAGCGTCGGGCTCCAGCTCGTCCAACCGCCGTTGCGGACGAGCCTGTCGCCTTCAGCCACGCGGCGCGCGCTGGCCAGGAGAAGAGCGAACGCCAGGTCGGCGGTCGTCTCCTCGAGGATTCCGGGGGTGTTGGTAACTGCGATGCCGAGTCGGGTGGCTGCGTCCAGGTCGATATTGTCATAACCTGTGGCGACGTTGGCTACGACACGCAGCCTGGGCGAGCCGCCAAGAAGCTCAGCGTCGATGCGGTCGGTGAGTAGAGTAACCAGGGCTTCGCTCCCGGCGGCTTCTCCTGCAAGTACGTCGTAAGGAGGCGCATCCTCCCCATCCCAAATGGCCACCCGCGCGGAGACGGACAGCCGGCCGAGCGCGTCGCCCGTCAGCTTCCGCGTAACGTAGACCCGTGGCTGTTGAGTTGTCAAAGTCCGCGCACACCAACAAGGCGCCCGCAGGCCCCCGCTTCAGCCGATTATACGTTTAGCTGTGCGTCGGAGCCGCGAATGAGACGCGCCGCTCAGCGAGGATCCTGTCCTCAGGAAACCAGTGGCCCCGCAAACGGCCGATGAGGTAGATCGAGCCCGTCGCGCAGACAACGTCGTCTGCCCCTGCGAGGGCGAGGGCGCGCAGTAGGGCCTCCTCCGGGGCTTCGATCAACTCAACTCCTGACCCGGCTGGTGCCACGCTGCGCGCTTCCTCGAGCATCTCGCGGGGGTCGCCGGCGCGCTCGGCGAAGGGCGGCACGGTGAGTACCACATGCGTGGCTAGCGGGACGAGGCTGCGGATAATGCTCGCCCGGTCCTTGTCGGCGAGGATGCCCAGCAGCAGCACCAGCCGCCGGCCCGGCCATTGTGCCAATAGGGCTTCGCTCAGGACCTCGGCAGCCGCGGGGTTGTGCGCGCCGTCGAGGACAACGGTCGGATTTTCCTGCACGATCTCGAACCGGCCCGGCAGTTGGGCGGATCCGATACCAGCCGTCACCGCTTCGTCGTTGACCGCGAACTTCGGGAGTGCGGACCCGAGGGCGTCGACAGCGGCAACGGCCAGGGCCGCGTTCAGCTTTTGGTGGGCGCCGCCCATCCGCGGATGGACTGCCAGGGGCCCGCGCGCCGGCGTGTCGACCAGGGCGGAGCACTCCGCTCCGGGCTGCAGCAGGATCTCCTCGTTCAGCGTCCAGAGCGGCACCCCCAGGCGCTGGCAATGGGCGCGCACAACGTCGAGGGCCTCGCCCGAGGCGCCCGTTACCGCCCGTGACCCGGGCTTGATGATGGCCGCCTTCTCGGCGGCGATAGCGGCGGGTGTGTCGCCGAGCACGTCGGTGTGGTCCAGCTGGACGTTGGTCAGCACCGCGACCGCCGACGGGTCGAAGACGTTGGTGCAGTCGGTGCGCCCGCCCAGGCCGACCTCGATGACGGCGACATCGATCTGCTCGCGGCGGAAGTGGTCGAGGCCGATGGCGAAGATGACTTCGAGGATGCCGGGCCGCCCCCAACCTTCGCCGGCCTGTAGGGCGAGGTCCATCTCCCGAATCAGCGGCTTAAGCTTCTCCACTCCATTGGCGAATTCCTGCGGGCTGATCAGCCTCCCGTTTAAGGCGATGCGCTCGATAAAGCTCTGCAGGAACGGGGAGGTGTAGAGGCCAACCCGATGCCCCGCCGCCTCCAGGATCGCCGCGGTCATCGCGGCGGTGCTGCCCTTGCCCGTCGTCCCTGTGATGTGGACCACCGGGAAGGCGTTTTGGGGATCACCGAGGCCGTTCAGCAGCAGGCGAATCCGTTCCTGCAGCGGTCGCCCCGGCCGTGTCGGGCGTGCGCCGTGCCAGAGGTCGTCAACCAGGTAGCTGACGGCGGTACGGTAGGACGCGAATGGCATGACAGCCTGAGGATAGAGAAGGCTCTCAGGCTTCAGGCGCGCGAAGGCGATCTGAGGTCACAAATAGGACACAACCCGACGCAATGCGCCCCGAAGTTGGGTTTTGGGTCGACAATGATCCATCCTAGATGCAACCAATTCTTCGAGGTATGCCGATGCGAGTTGTCCTCTTCGGATTACTACTTACTACCTGCGCGGTGGTCCAGGGGTGGTCGCCGCTGTCGTCCCGCGCCGCTGCGACGACCTACATTGTGGACGACGTGTCCGATTCCGCGAGCCCTGCCTCCCAGACAGCCTGTACCGATAATGTCGCGGGCGGATGCACGCTGCGGGCCGCAGTCATCCTGGCCAACGCCAACGTCGGGGCCGACACAATCCAGATCACCAATGGCAATTACCTCCTGACCATCGGCGAGCTGGACGAGGAGGCGGCCGCGACAGGCGACCTCGACATCCTCGATAGTGTCACCATCGAGCCTCTGACGGCGAACACTACGCCCCTGCTGAGAGCCGGCGTCAACGCCTTCCAGGGTATCGACCGCCTCTTCGACATCCGCTGCGCGAGTGCTTGCTCTGTAAGCTTGCGGGACGTCTCCCTCGCCAACGGTGGAGGTTCCGCCCTCTTCGGGCAGGGCGGTGCTATCCGCAACAACGCCCAGGGCGCCCTCTCACTGACCCGCGTCTCCATCACGGGCAGCGGCGGGAATGGTGGCGGAGGAGCCATTGGCAACCCAGGCGGAAGTGTGACGCTGACCAACGCTACCTTCAACGGAAACTCCTCGTCGACAGGTGGGGCACTTTACAACAGCAATGGCGGGACGATGACTGTCATCAACAGCGCCGTAAACGGCGGTGTGTTCACCACAAGCGGAGGCGGCATCTACAACGAGGCGAACAGCACCGTAACCGTCACCGGCGGCACCATAAGCAACAACACCGCGACGAACTCGCCGGGGCCTTCTTATGGTACCGGGGGCGCGGTGCGCAACCTGGGGACTCTAACGCTGTCGGAGGTAACGCTCGCCAATAACTTGGCGGGGGGCGAGGGCGGCGCCATCTACAACGGGGGAACGCTGATTGTTGAGTCAGCGACCTTCCTCGACAACAGCTCAGATACGGTATCCGGGACCCCCGCGAATGGTGCGCGCGGTGGCGCGATCTACAGCCAGTCGGGAGCCACGGTGGAAGGCAGCACGTTCACCGGCAACACAGCTGACGCGGACGGCGGGGCGGTTTATAGCCGCGCTGCCTTGACGCTTACCAACTCTACGTTCGAGAACAATGACAGCGGGCTGGCGGGTGGCGTGAGTATCTATCACGAGAATGCGTCGGACGCCGTGGATGCCGCGCTTATCAACCTGACCATCACAGGCGGTGACAGCATCGGCTCCAACTCCGGGCTGGGCGACATAACGCTCGTCAACACGATCATAGACACCTGCGGCCATGGCTCGACCAACCTGGTTTCTCTCGGCAACAACATGGGGCTCACGAGCTCCTGCACGACCATGCTCAACGCTGTCACGACCGACGACGACCAGGTTGAGGTCAGTTCACCGCTGCTCGGCACGTTGGCGGACAACGGCGGCCCCACTCAGACTCGTGCCCTTCAGCCCGGCAGCCCGGCGATCGGCGCGGCGGACAATGCGGACTGCCCGGCGACCGACCAGCGTGGTGTCAGCCGTCCCCAACACGTCACTTGCGACATAGGGGCCTTCGAGACCGAAGACAACCGGCCCGTCGTGGCCAACGACGACGCGCTGACAACCAACGAGGACCAGCCGAAGAACCTCGCTTTCCTCTTGAACAACGACACGGACCAGGACCAGGAGCCGTTGTCGATTGTCGGCAACTCAGACCCGGCCCACGGGGCGATCAACTGTGTCAGCGGGAATTGCACCTACACTCCGGACCAGAACTACTTCGGCGGGGATGCCTTCACATACACGGTCAGCGACGGATTCTCCACGGATACAGCGAATGTTGCGGTGACTGTGAACTCCGTAAACGACAAGCCCGTGGCTGTGGATGACCAGGTGGTGGCGACAACCACCATCCAGGTCACCTTCAACGTGGGGCTAAACGACCCGCCGGATGTTGAAGGAGACGACCGCACCTGGGTGCGGCTCGGCGAGCCGACTAACGGCACAGCCCGCTGCCAGTCAAACGGCGTCTGCACCTACACCTCATTCGTCGGCTTCACGGGCACGGACGACTTCACCTACCGCGTCAGGGACGACCAGGGAGGGTTTGACACCGGGCTGGTAACGATCACCGTGCGTGCCAAGCCGCGCTGCCGCGGCCTCGAGGCCACGATCTTCGGTAAGACTGGCACGATTAACGGCACGGGTGGAAACGACGTAATAGTCGGCTCGAGCGCGGTGGACACCATCGACGGGCGAGGCGGGGCGGACACGATTTGTGGTGGCGGCGGCAACGACGTCATCAAGGGCGGGACCGCCGCGGACACTCTTGATGGCGGCGGCGGCAACGATGACCTCGCCGGTGGTTCAGGAAGCGACACCCTCTTCGGGAACGCCGGCAACGATCACCTCAGCGGCGGTACAAGCTCAGGCGATCAGTGCAACGGCAATACCGGGGACGACACCGCGGACGCCAGCTGCGAAACGGTAACGAGCGCGACCATCCCCTGAGCCCGGTCAGGCTTGGTCCGCCGCGACGGCCACGGCGATGGCGCCCAGCGCGCCGACCCTCGAACCCAGGGCGGCCGTCAGGATCGTGCAGTCGCGCCAGGACTGTGGGAAAGAGCGTCGCCGCGCTTCCTCCTTCGCCGGCCCGAGGAGGCGCTCCCCGATCTGGCTGACGCCCCCGCCGATCACTATCGCTTCGGGGTTGATCAGGTTGATCAGCGAGCCCAGGCCGATGCCGATATAGCGGGCGGCGCGGCCCAGTATCTCGTTGGCGGCCGGGTCGCCGGCCAGGGCCGCCGCCGCGACATCCCCCGCGCTGGCGCTGCCCTTTTCCTGGATTACCTTCGCCAGCGCCGGGCTGCGGCCTTCCTTGGCGGCGGTGGTGGCGTCGCGGGCGATCGCGGTGCCGGACGCCATGATCTCGAGGCAGCCCCGGCCGGCGCAAAAGCAGGGGATGCCGTCGGGCTCCACCGTGATGTGGCCGATCTCGCCGGCGGCGCCCGACGCCCCGGTGTAAAGGCGGCCGTCGAGCACGAGCCCGCCGCCGATCCCCGTGCTGATGGTGATGTAGACCATGTGCCGGTAGGGTTTGGCGGCGCCGTATTGGAACTCGCCCAGGGCGGCCGCGTTTGCGTCGTTCTCCAGGACGACCTCGACCCCCAGCGAGGCCTCGAGAAGCCGCTTGAGGGGGACGTCTATCCACCCCAGGTTCGGCGCCGCCGTGACCACCCCGGTGGTCAGGTCAATCGGCCCCGGGGCCGCCACAGCCACTCGCTTCAGGTCGGCGACGTCGGTGCCGGCTGCCTCGGCGGCCGAGCGCAACGAGGTCGCGATGCGCTGGATCGTGACCTCATAGCCCTGGTCGGCAAGGGTCTGACACAGGTCTTCGCCCAGGACCTCGCCATCGGCCGTGGCCACGACGGAATAGATCTTGGTGCCGCCCAGGTCGACGCCGCCGTAGATTCCCGACACGCTTCCAATGCTAGCGGCGCCAAAGTAGAGGCGCATCGCAATGCGGCCTCTCGTTACGGCCGGCATCAAGAGTTGTGGTAGGACAGGTGCGACGCCCGCGGGCACGTCTCACCATTCGGATTCCAGCCCGTTCTTCAGAGCAAACAGGAGGGCGCATTGCTGTGCGCCCCTACGGCCCCAGAGAGCCGTCCGTTGTGGGCTACTAAGCCGGCGGCCAGATGGTCTGATAGCCCTCGCCGACGATGGCGGCCATCGTGCTGTCCTGCTCGACGTCGCGCAGCTCCTGTAGCGAGACCTCCATCTGCGCCTCGACGGCCTCGTCGAAGCCGTGGCCGATCAAGCGTTGGCGGATGCGCTCCCAGGTGCCGCTCTCCAGCAACCAACCGATGCTGTTCGGCCAGACGAAGAACTTGAATTGCTGGGGCAGGCCAAACTGTGGCCGACGCTGGCCCAGCCAGAACATTCGGCCCTCGATGGAGCCGGTGCTCTCGCTGACCTCGACCATCGGCGGCTCGCTATCGGTGAAGCGTGTGTCAACGACCAGCCTATCGCTGGTGTTGCGAAAACCAACGAGGAATACGTCGCACTTGTCGATTGCGCGCGCAACGTCGTCCTGCGTGACAAGTAGTCCTGTTTCTCCATACATCCCGCTTATTCTCCTTCCTCAAGCGTTTCGTCCTCGTAAACATTCGCTCGTCTTTGCACCAATCTCAGACACGGCGGGGAGGGCCATTGGCCCTCCCCATTGCGAAAACCTCGTTTGTGAGGGCTTAGTACATGTCGCTATAGCCGCCCGGCATCGCCGGGGCGGCACCCTGCTTGCGCTCAGGAAGCTCCGTGACCAGGCAGTTGGTCGTCAGGACCATGCCGGCGATGCTCACGGCGTTCTCGAGGGCGGAGCGGGTGACCTTGACCGGGTCGATGATGCCGCGCTTGACGAGGTCGGCGAACTCGTCCTTGGCAGCGTCGTAGCCCCAGCCCTTTTTTTGGCCTCTTGCCTGCTGGACGATCACCGAGCCGTCCTTGCCGGCGTTGATGGCGATGCGACGCATCGGCTCCTCAAGCGCCCGGCGCAGGATGTTGGCGCCTGTCGCCTCGTCGCCTTCCAGCTTCAGCTTGTCGAGCTCCTTGGTGACGGTCAGCAGCGTGACGCCGCCGCCGGGGACGATGCCCTCTTCAACCGCGGCGCGGGTAGCCTGCAAGGCGTCCTCGACGCGGTGCTTCTTCTCCTTGAGCTCGACCTCGGTGGGGGCGCCGACCTTGATCACGGCGACGCTGCCTGAGAGCTTGCCCAGGCGCTCCTGGAGCTTCTCGCGGTCCCAGTCCGAGGTCGTGTTCTCGATCTGGTTCTTGATCTGGTTAACGCGCTGCTCGATGCTCTTGCCCTCACCCCGGCCTTCGACGATGGTCGTCTCTTCCTTGGTGACAACAATGCGGCGGGCGCGGCCCATGTCTTCGACCTGCGCGCTGTCGAGCTTGCGCCCGAGCTCCTCGCTGATGACCTGGCCACCGGTGACGGCAGCGAGGTCCTGGAGGTTGTCCTTGCGGCGGTCGCCGAAGCCGGGGGCCTTCACGGCGACGACATTGATCGTGCCGCGCAGCTTGTTCACGGCCAGTGTGGCCAGGGCCTCACCGTCGACGTCCTCGGCGATGATCAGCAGATTCTTGGTGACCTGGAGGACCCGCTCGAGCACCGGCAGAATGTCGGCGATGGCGGAAATCTTCTTGTCGGTGATCAGGATGTAGGGCTCGTCGAGCTCCGCTTCCATGCGCTCCGAGTTGGTGACGAAGTAGGGGCTGATGTAGCCGCGGTCGAAGGCCATGCCCTCGACGTACTCGGTCTCGGTCTGGATGCCCTTGGACTCCTCGACTGTGACGACGCCGTCCTTGCCGACCTTCTCCATGACCTCGCCGATCAGCTCGCCTATCTCGGGGTCGTTGTTGGCGGAGATGGTGGCCACCTGGGCCATCTGCTCGCGGGTGGTAACGTTGATGGCGGTCTTCTTGATCGCCTCGATCAGCACGACGGAGCCGGCCTCGATGCCGCGCTTGAGGGCCATCGGGTTGGCGCCGGCGGCGACGTTCTTGAGGCCTTCGGTGACGATGGCCTGGGCCAGGACGGTCGCGGTGGTCGTGCCGTCGCCGGCTACGGCGTCGGTTTTGGAGGCGACTTCCTTGGCGAGCTGGGCGCCCATGTTCTCGAATGGGTCCTCGAGCTCAACGTCCTTGGCGATGGTCACGCCGTCGTTGGTGATGCTGGGGGAGCCGAACTTCTTGTCGAGGACCACATTGCGGCCCTTGGGGCCGAGGGTGATCTTGACAGCGTCGGCGAGGGCGTCGATGCCGTTCTTGAGGGCGTGACGCGCCTGTTCGTCGAAAATGAGCTGCTTGGCCATATACCTCTTCTTTATCTCCTGTGGGTGATGGGTCTTGTGGTCAATCTAGCACTCTCGTGTCTTGAGTGCTAACACAATTCTAGAGCCCATTTGCAGTTGGGTTCAACAAGGAAGACGGGCCGTCCAGCGATGGGTCAGACTGTCCTCATGGAGCGAGCAACGATCCGTGCCGAGGGTTCTGTCCTGCGCCGCGCCAGGCAATTTGCCAGGGAAGAGGGGACGACCTTGTCCTCAGTCGTGACGGAGGCTCTGGAGCAATTCCTGGCCACCCGGTTGCCTGAGCGTCCGAGGAAGGGATTCCCATACGAGGGTCTAGGGGACAGCGGGCTAGGAGATGCGTCTGAGCGGATCGACGAGCTATTTGCCGAGGGCATGGAGGAGGACAGGAAGTCCTGGCGTGGCGATCCTAGTTGATACCGGTGGGCTCGTCGCAGCTGCCGACACGGGGGACAAAAACCATGCCAGAGTGTCAAGTTCATCGAGGCAGCAAGCGAACCGCTTCTGGTACCGGATTCCGTCTTCGGCGAGGTCGCCTACTTCCTGGGGCGGTATCTCAGTCCGTTTATCGAAGCCCGCGCTTTCACTTCGCTCACCCAAGAACCTCTTTCCGTGGTTCACCTCCGAACGGACGACATCCTGAGAGCCTGCGAGCTAGTCCGGCAATACGCTGACAACCCCATCGGGTTCGTCGATGCGTCGATAGTTGCCTTGGCGGAGCGACTGCGAATAAACCAGGTGCTCACACTCGATGTGCGGCACTTCGCCGCGATCCGGCCCCGGCACGTCCCGGCGCTGACCCTTCTTCCGGGCTAGTTTCCCTCCTCCGACTTCTGCCAGTGGGATAACTGGTCCACCTCGGCCATCTCCTCTGGCGTCAGCTGCCACTCCCCGGCCTTCACGTTCTGCTCGACCTGTTCGGGCTTGGTCGCGCCGGCGATGACGCTGGAAACCCACGAGTGCCCCGCCAGCCAGGCAATGGCGAGCTCCAGCATCGTGTGGCCGCGCGATTCAGTGAATCCCTCGAGCTTGCCCAGGATCCCGAAGTTGTGCTCGCTGAGCATTTCCTGGCCGCGCGCTCCCCAGGCTGCCAGCCGCGTGCCCTCGGGTGGCGGTTGGCCGGCTCGGTACTTGCCGCTGAGAAAGCCGCTGGCCAGCGGGAAGTAGGGCAGGACGCCCACGCCGTACTTATCGGCCACCTCGGCAACATCCTTTTCCAGCCGGCGGTCGAGGAGGTTGTACTGGTTCTGGACGGAGATGAAGGGCGTGAAGTGCTCCGTCCTTGCCACCCACGAGGATTCCACGACCTGCCAGGCGTTGACGTTGCTGCAGCCGATGTAGCGGACCTTGCCGGAGCGCACCAGGTCGTTGAGCGCACTCAGCGTCTCCTCAATAGGCGTCTGCGTGTCCGGGAAGTGGATCTGGTAGAGGTCGATGTAGTCGGTGTTGAGCCGCTTCAGGCTGGCCTCGACGGCTTTGTAGATGTAGCGGCGCGAGCCCCCGCCCCAGAGCGGGCCCTCGCCCATCGGCACGCGAAACTTCGTGGCCACGATGACCTCGGCCCGGCGATCGCCCAGCGCGCGGCCCAAGAACTCCTCGGATTGGCCGCTATTGCCATAGATGTCCGCCGTGTCAAAGAAGTTGATCCCTTGGTCGATGGCCTTGTCGACCACGGCCTTCGTCTCGTCGGCGTTGATGCGCATGCCGAAGTTGTTGCAGCCGAGGCCGACGGCCGAGACCTGCAAGCCCGAGCGGCCGAGATTCCTGTATTGCATAAGCACTCCTTCTCGGGAGGATGCTATTTCAGGCCGGGCGCAAACGCGAAATCGGCGCGCAGAAGGCGCTCGCCCTGGGAGGGGAGGGGTTGCGCCTTTGGATGAAATGATTGGCTCCCGTGGAGTGCGCAACTCTCCCCTCCGCGTGTCGGCGATCCAGATCGCCGATCCAGAGTGGACTCGGCATCTGAGCCTGGCCGGTGACTGATCTAGCCGCCCTGATAGGTGCTCAGGTCCTCTCCCGGCCGCAGTTCCTTTTCGCAGAGCGTGAAGGTCTTCTCCACCTCCATGCCGGCGCGGCTGTAGAGGCGTGGGGCGCCGGTGGGGCTTTGGGCATCGACGCTCAGGCTGACCCGCCTGGTGCCGCGACGGTAGAACTCGCCGAAGGCGTGGTGGAGCATCGCCAGGCCAAGGCCGCGTCCCCGCCAGCGCGGGTTCGTACCGAGCGTTGCGATCCAACCGTTGCCACTGGCCTCGCTGGTCAGGCAGATGCCCGCGACCTCGGCGCCGTCCTCGGCAAGGTAATAGAGGTCCGGGTCAAAGCCTTCCGCCGTGACAATCTTGTGGAAACGCTCGAGGGTCCCGGGGGGCCGGCCCCAGAGGTCCTTGAAGGAGTCCTCCAGGGCGTCGAAGGTTCGCCGTTCGTCCTGCTCCGGCAGGTAACGCCGGATGCTGATGCCCTCAGGCACCAATGGCTCCGGCAGGGGCTCCTCGAGGACGATGGCCATCCAATAGGTCGTTCGTACCCCCTCGTAGCCCTGTGCTTCGACCAGCCGCTTTGCGCCCTGATTTAGCTGGTTAACGAACTGCTTGACCATGATGCGAGCGTTCTCCGGCGCGCGATCCAGGTGTGCCCGTACCCATTCCTCGACCCAGGCTGCGAGGTAACGGCCAAGGCTGCGGCCGCGATGGGCCGGGTCGACGTACGGATACAGGGTTGTGTCGATGTACCGCCGGGTAAGTACGTCCGCGTAGGCGCGAATTGCGCCACCGGCGTCGATGACGGCCACGGCTTCGTCGGCGAGATCGACGGTTCCCCAGTCGCTTAGAAGCTCGTCCACGCTGATGTCGGCTCTGCCCGTGTCGGCGATGTCCGACGCGGCCATCAGCGCCGCCACCTCCGCCGCGTCTTCGCGGACGGGGCTGCGCGCCAAGTAGCCGTCAGGTAGCAGGTCCCTTGCGTAGGTCATCTCGAGCCTCTGGTGGTGTATTGGACTATGTTCGCCGACAAGTTGTTAAGCGGGCGTGGGGAAAATCACGCCGGGGTTTAGGATGCCTCGCGGATCGAGGGCGCGCTTGATGGCCTGCATCGCCGCCAGATCGGCCTGGCTGCGGGTCAGGCTCAGCCAGGGTACCTTGGCCACGCCTATCCCGTGCTCGGCGCTAATGCTCCCTTCGTGCTCCGCCACCAGGCTGAATACCACCTCGGCCACACGCTCGTCGTCTGGCTCGGGGCCGAGCACGTTGACGTGCAGGTTGCCGTCGGCCAGGTGGCCAAAGAGGATCGTTCGTGCGCCGGCCACGGCCTCGGCGACCGCTGCCGGCACCCGCTCGGCAAAGGCCTCGAGCTGCCCCAGTGGCAGCGACACGTCGAGCTTGTGCGGGATGCCGGCCGCGTTGATCGCCGAAGTGTGCAGCTCGCGATAGCTCCAGAGGCGATCCCGCCCCGGCTTGTCAGTGGCGACAGCACTATCGGCGATGTCCAGGCTCTCAGAGAGGGCGGCCGCAAGCTCGTCCAGGGGATCGCGACGGCCGGCGCACTCAATCAGGAGGTAGCAGCCATAGGCCTGGCGGAACGGTGGCTCGATCCGGCCGTGCTCGCAGACGAGGTCCAGGCCGGGCTGGAAGAAGACCTCGATTGAGTCGAGCGAGCTAACGTCGCGGCGCACGGCCGCCACGAGCCGCAGGGCCGCCGCCAGGTCGGAGAGCCCGAGAAGGGCCGTAACGCAGGCCCCGAGCAGCGGGACCAGCCGCAGGCGGATCGCCGTGACCACAGCGAGGGTGCCCTCGCTGCCAACGAGGAGCCCGGCGAGGTCGTAGCCGCTGTTGTCCTTGGTGAGCCCTGACAAGCGTGAGACGACGGAGCCATCGGCGAGCACCGCTTCAAGGCCGACGACCTGGGCCCGCATGTGGCCGTAGCGCAGGACGCGCAGTCCGCCGGCGTTCGTGGCCACCATGCCACCGATCGTCGCGCTGTCGCGGGCGGCGATGTCCACGCCGAAGTCAAGGCCGGCCGCGCGCGCTTTGGCTTGCACTGCGGCAAGGGTGACACCGGCGTCGGCGGTAACCTGCCCCGAGATCGCGTCTATTTCGCCGATCTGCTTGAGGCGGGTGAGGCTGAGAAGGACGGCGCCGTCGCGCGGGATACTGCCGCCGACGAGGCCGGTGTTGCCGCCCTGTGGGACGATCGCCAACACTTCCTCATTGCAGATCCTGAGGACCTCGGCTACCTCTTGTGTCGACCCTGGTCGCACCACGAGCCGCGCCCGGCCGGAGAACCTGCCCGTCCAGTCGGTCTCGAAAGAGGCCATGAGCTGCGGATCTTCAAGCACGTGCTGAGGGGCCACTACAGCCGACAGGCGCACGGCGAGGTTAGTCACTCCCGGGCCTTCCAGATGTATTTGCACTTCGGCGTCGGCGATCTAACATAAGTCAGGTCCTTTGCGGCGATGTTGGGGGAATCCCCCAGAGTCACGAGGTACACCATTGGCTGGCCTCCTAACCCACCGACGCTCTGTCATCTTCTATCTCAGCGCAGCGCTCATTGTCATGTTTTTGAGCGTCGACACGGGCCGGGCCGGAACGAACCCTTTCTGTGAGACTTCGAGCCCCTCGCTACGCTCGGACAGCGACAGCGGGCGGCCCTGGGACCACATCACCAATGACGCCACACCGACGATGTACGGCACCTACCGCGAAATCGACGCCGCCGTATGCTCGAAGGTCGAGCTTTGGGACGGCGGCACTAAGGTTGGCGAGACCACCACCCTCTCGCGCAACCTCTGGACGATCACATCAACGACCCTCACCGATGGCCAACACAACCTCAAGGCCATCGCCTACCAGGGGGCGCAACAGAATCAAACCTCAACATGGTACCAGCTGCTGATCGATACAACCGTGTCAGCAACGGTTGTGAGTTTTGAGATGCAGGCCTCATCGGACAGCGGCGCTTCCAGCAGCGACGAGATCACGAACGACACCACTCCCACCTTCGATGTCACGACCTCCGCCGCCGATGCCAACAACATCCTTTTCCTGAGGGAAGGCCCGAATCAGCTGGCCGTCGCCTTCTCCAGCACAACCGCGTACACCATAACGCCGGCCAACCCGCTGCCGGATGGGACGCACAGCCTGCAGGCCGTGCTGACGGACGAAGCCGGCAACTCCGCCCCACCTGTTCCGCTGACCGTTGTCATCGACACGGTTGCGACCGTCTCGGCGCCTGACCTAAAGGCGTCCAGTGACACCGGCCTTTCTCACAGCGACAACCTGACGAGCGACACAAGCCCGGCCTTCACGGGCAGTGGCGAACGACAGGCCGCTATAAAGCTCGTGGAGGGGACGAATGTCCTCACCACGGGCTCGGCGAACAATTCTGGCGCCTGGGCTTTGAGCGCCCTTCTGTCCTACGGCGTGCACAACATCCACGCCGAGACAGTAGACATCGCGGGCAATGTCGCTAGCTCTGCCGCTCTGCAGGTCACCGTCGGGCCGATGTGCCTGGGCCAGCCCGCCTCGCGGTTCGGCGGCAATGGCCCCGACGACATTACCGGAACCGCCCAGGCTGACGTCATCCATGGCCGGGGAGGCGCCGACATAATCCATGGCGGGGGCGGCGCCGACCGAATCTGCGGCGGCCCCGGTACAGACCTCCTGTTCGGTGAGGGCAGCAACGACCGCCTGGACGGCGGATCGGGCGCCGGCGACGAGTGTGACGGCGGTCCAGGCGGTGGTGACACCGCCACGCCGGGCTGCGAGATCCAGACGACAATCCCGTAGGGACCCTGGGGGACACCACCTCAGCGGGGGCCAGCATCGGCCCTCAGACCCAGGAGGTAATCCACTCCCACCAATCCGCCACCACTTCCGTGGCCACATAGTTATCGAGCCAGCGAGCCTCGTGCAGGGCATACTCCTGGAACATCTTCGGGATCAGGAGGGCGGCCAGGATCAGCGCCGTGACGCCAGGGCGATAGACGAACGCCGGCCGGAACTGCTGCTGCGCCGCCACGAAGATGAAGAAGAACTCGAAGAGGTTGGGGAAGAAAAGCAGCAGGTCGCGGGAGGCGCCCAGCTCAAAGATGGCCACGCCGATAATGCGGTAGACGAAGAGGACAACCAGTACGGCCCGCGCCGGGTCCGCCCAGCGCAAGGCCACGGTCAGGAAGGTCACCATGTAGACCAGGTCCAGGTACTTGTCGAAGCGCTGGTAGTCGCCCAGGCCGCCGAGGTCGATCAGGTTCTTCAGGAAGAGGTCGCTAAAGTCGACCGCAAAGGCCAGCAGCGACCCGACCAGCGCCCAGCGCAGCACCGGCAGCGAGCCAAGCACGCGAATGGCGCCGATGATCAGCATCTCGGCCGTCAAGCTAACCGCTCCCCCACTTGATCAATTAGCCCCTCTCCGTCATGTTGGGCTTACGTAAACTTTCAGGTTTACAGTCCTCCCCGGGGGGCCTCAACGTTTCGCACCGCCGCCATTAGCCTCGCCGCTATAGCGTTCGCCGGCCTGCTCTATGGAATCCTTTTCCTCGTCACCGATCCCGGCGACGACTCGAACGCTGCGACCACAACCGAAGGGCCGACTCGCATCGGCGACCTCCCCACGTCCGACCGCTACAGGTTGATCGCTATCGGCTCCGATGTCGACGAACAGGCCATCAACGCCGCCATCCGGGCGACCGTCATGGCCGCGCGCGAGGTCGTACGCACCGTCCCGGAGGATGAGGCTGATGATCCCCTGCTCAGCGTCTCGGCGTTCGACGAGGGGCCCGGTTCGATACCGCTGGCGACTTCATTCTGGATTCCCGTAGTCAATTTCTTCCATGATGCGAGCGATGTCTCGCTCGGCGTCCTGCAGCGGCTGATCAGCGGGGAGCCCATAGCGTGGAGCGACCTCGGCAGCGGGGTCGCCGGCCAGGTGCGGCTGGTGGTCGCCGGCGACCCCGCCCAGCTCGCCCGACTCTTAGGGGCCGGGCCGGCGGCCCCGACAATCGAGACTCAGCCCGTCGACGCCATCCCGGGGCTGGTCAACGCCGACAAGACAGTGCTGGCGCTGGTCCCGTTCACCGCTGTCGACCACCGGGTGCGCTCGGTCGCCGTTGACGGCGTGGCGCCGACCCTCAAGGTCGGAGACCCGGAGACCTATCCCCTGGTCGAGAAGATGTACGTGCTGCCGGGCGAGGCTGAGGGCGAGGAGGCGCAGCTGCGGGACCGGCTCGTCGCCGACCTGCAGGCGGCCTATCCGCCGGCGCCCCCGACCCTGCGCATGCTGGCGACAGGCGATGTTATCTTCGGGCGCTGCACCTGGACGCGGACGGAAGCCACCGGCACCAACAACGCCGCCTTCGTCGATATCGCCGACTTCCTCCGGGCCGCCGACTTCACGATGGGCAACATGGACAACACGCTATCCGACAGCATCACGCCCCAGGGCTGCGGCAGCCACACGGTCAACTTCGTCTCGCCCACGCGCTACGTGGAAGGGTTGACCTTCGCCGGCTACGACCTGATTACGCAGGGCAGCAACCACGTCCGTGACTTCGGCCCGCAGTACGTGATCGAGACGATCCAGGCGCTGGAGAGCCACGGCGTCGCCCACGCTGGAGCCGGGGCCAACGTCGCTGAAGCACAGGCGGCGACGATCTACGAGGTGGGCGGGTTCAAGCTGGCGGTCGTCAGCGGCGTCAACATCGACGTCGCCGACAACTCAGGCTACTGGGCGACCGCCGACTCCGCCGGCAGCGCGCCTATTGACGAGGCGTCGATAGCCGCATCCATCGCCGCCGTGCGCGACCAGGTGGACTTCGTCATCTTCGCGCCCCAGTGGGGCACCGAGTACGTTGCTCACCCCTCGGACAAGCAGATCGCCCTCAAGGAGGCCGCCCTTAACGCGGGCGCGGACATCATCGTCGGCAACCACCCACACGTGCCGCAGGCCGCGGTCGTCAACGACCCACGCGGTTTCGTGGCCTGGGCGCTCGGCAACTTCGTCTACGACCAGAACTGGTGCTACTGGACGGAGCGCAGCAACATCCTCGAGGTGGTGTTCGGCGGAGGCAAAGTCCTGAGCGTGCGCTTCGTGCCCGTCAAGGTCGAGGAGATGTACCGCCCGAGGGTCGCCGAGGGCTCGGACCGTACGAACATCCTGACCCTCGTCGAGCTGGCTTCGACGGGTCAGCTGCCGCCGGACTACATCTGCAACCAGGACAACCTGACGACGTCGCTGGCGCCGTTCGTACAGTAGACGAAATGCGCAGCTATGTTGTAGGGCTGGGGGGCGGGCTGGCGGTGGCGCTGGTGGTCGCGGCGGGGCTCGCCGTGGGCCTGAACTACATCGACGATTCTGGCACGGCCCCGGTCGTGCAGTCCGAGAGGGCTACGGCCACGGCAATAGCGCCCGACCCCACGGCGACGCCCACCCCGGCGGCGACGCCCACGCCGACGCCCACGCTCTACGTCGTTGACGCTGCGGCAGAGCTGGCCCTGGCAAGGCCTGAGATCGAGGCGGCGCTGGCCGGCTTCGACGGTGACTGGGGCTTCCACGTGATCGAGTTGGCCAGCGGGGCCGAGCTCGGGATTAACGAGAGCCAGAACTTCTACCCGGCGTCCTCGGGCAAGATCATCCTGGCCATCGCCGTGCTGCGCCAGGTCGAGCAGGGCATCCGCGAGTTTCAGCCGATCCAGGACCGCTACGAGCAGATGATGCTGATCTCCAGTGACGAGGCAGCGGACGACATGGACGCCCTGGTCAACGAGAACGAGACCCTTCAGGTTTTCCGTGACTCAGGCGCGAGCGAGGCGTCAGCCTTCCCGGGCTGGCGCAGCGGTTGGGTTACACCGCGCGACCTCGCGCTCGTCTGGAAGGCGCTCGTCGATGGGATGCTGCTCAACGAGGAAAACACAGCCTACCTCCTCGACCTGACAGGACGCTACGAAATGGACCCAATCTTCCAGACGTTCCCCGTCAGGCTCAACCGCGAGGGCTACCTCTACGGCCAGAAGGCCGGCTACAACATCCAGAACTTCCCGCACACCTTCGTCGGCGCCGGGTATACGCTGTCAGCCGACTTCCGCTACGGCTTCGTGGCCGTCCTGATCCTGCGCACCGACCGCACCGCCGGCGACACCCACGACCAGCGGACGCGCGTCTACCCAATCCTTGCTTCCCACCTCTTGCCGCCGGAATAGCCGGTCAGGGATCGATGCAGAGCAGCTTCAGGACCAGCTCGTCGCCATCGTCGTCCGCCCTGATCTTGTATTGCCAGTGGATCTCATCGTTATCTGGGGCGACTTTGAAGATCTTCTTCGCTACCGAGGTGAGGATCACAGACCGGTCATCGAGCTGAGCAACGCCGCCATCGAAGGCCAGAAAATTCTGTGGGTCATCACAGGTAACCGTCTGGCTGAACGTCTCGTTGGGATCCAAGCTCCGGTTGATGACTTTCACGGTAGCCTCGTCGCCGCCAAAGCCGTGCGGGCGGGCAGGCGTGTCTCCGACGGGCGGATTATCGCTGGCGAGCGCTACGGAGCCCACGGCAAGTAGCCCCGCCACGATGGCGCCGACAGCCGCCGAAATTGCGTTACTCTTCATACTTCCTCCTCCGAATGAGACTCTGCACAGCATATAGTAGGTGGCGAGCGACACAAGGGTGAATGATATAGTAGGCCAAGTGATCCATATGCCTGCGCATCTTTGGGGAGGTGTCAATGGCGACTCTTGAGGGCAGGATCCAGGCCCTGAAGGATGAGATCAGGGGCAGCGACGGCGAGAACGTCGCCGGGCGCGACTTCCGCGTCGAAGTCGAGGCGCTGATTGACGCCTTCTACGAGGACCTCGGCGAGATCCGCACCATCGACCTCAACCACCTCTTCGACCTCTTCGTCATCAAAACCCTCTACGTCGACCGCGCCAGCCGCCATTACGAAGTGCTCGACTACCTGGGCCGCATGCTCACGCGCTACCTCTACAGCAGCGAGCTCGGAGCCGGCCCCGCGAGCGGATACTACCTCTCGGACGTCCTCCGCGAGCTCGAACAGCCCGGCGGCCACTTCCAGAACGCCTTCGAGGCCTATCGCCGCTACGGTGACAACGCCCTGTTCGTGACCGGCGTCTGCGGCCGCTCTCTGCGCCCGCGGCGCCGCAAGCGGGCCGGAATGCTGGGCGCGGTCGGCCCGGCCATCGACGAGTCCTACTACATCTCCACCGGCCGAGCCTTCTATCGACTGGCGGCCGAAACCGAGCTGGCCGAGGAGACCGAGCAGCGGCGGCTGCTGGAGAAACTGGCAGAGTTCTTCCCCGTATACCGCGACGCCCTGAGCGAGGCCAGCGACAAATACATCCTGGGCTTCGACATGGCGCGGATCGCCGACCTCATGCTCGACCAGTTCAACCAGTACCGGCGCACGCAGGACGAGCGCAACCTCGAGAGCGCGCGCAAGTACGCTGCCATCCTCAAGCTCGACGAAGCCAGCTTCCCCGCCCTCTACGAGTCGCGACCGCGCGCCGTCATCTTGCGGCCCCCCGGCGAAACAGAGCCGCCGGCCTAGACGCGCTTCAGCTCAACCTGGTCGCCGTCGAGGAGGACGTGCCCCGGCCCGACCTGCTGCCCTGGGAAGCGCGCCGAGCCTCCCCAGACCCGCGCTCCCCGGAAGTGCTGGGCGAAGTCGTTGTGGACGCCGCGGGCAAATTCCAGGGCGCTGGCGCCGACAGGAAGGACAACAGGCGTCGCTGCGGGCTGGCCATCGGTTCGTGGAAAGACGCGCATCAAGTTGGAGAGGCGCAGGATCTCGTCCCGCAGCGCCGCCAGTCCGCTGCCGTCCTCGGAGGAGATGGCCAGCGAGTTCCAGCCGGGATAGCGCGCTGCTAGTCGGTCGGCCGCGGGCCAAGATCCCGCGCGGTCAGCCTTGGTCAGGACAAGCAGGCGCGGCCGTCCGATCCCGGCGGCTTCTATCTCATTGACGACGATATCGAGGTCTTGCGCTGCCTCCAGCGGGTCGTGGAGGACGATGGCGAAGTCGGCCGAGCGGATGACGCCGAGCAGGGCGCGGCCGCCACCGCGGTCATCGCGGGCGCCTTCGATCAATCCCGGCACCTCGACGAACTGGACCTGCACGCCGCCGATATTCACCAGCGCGGGCACAGGACGCAAGGTCGTAAACGGGTAGGCGCCGACGGCCGTCTGTACCCCCGAGAGGGCCTTCAGCAGCGATGACTTTCCGGCGTTGGGCATGCCCACGACGGCTACCTGGAGGTGGCCCTCCTTGGGCACGGCGATGGAGTCGTTGTGCTTGACCGATCGGCGCACGTTGGTGCGCTCCAGCTCCTCCTCGACCCAGACGCGGATCTTGCCGTAGGGGCCCTGGTAGATGCCCGGCAGCTCGGCCAGGATCGAGCGCAGCTCGTTGACGCGAGCGCTGCCGTCCTTGCCGGTCAGGCGGCGCTTAATGACCTGCATTTGTGTGCGGTGTGGCATTGGCATGGGGATTACCTCCTGCGGGTGGTGCAGGGTGCCGCACGAAGGGGAAACAAAAAGCGGGCACCCACGGTGCCCGCTCTCAAGAAGATTTGCTTATGTTTAGCAGCTGGCGGGCACAGTTATCCTGTGGCCGTCACGTCGTCCCGCGATCGTCAGCTTGCGCCAGCGAAGATTGGCTCTCATCTCGGCTTCACTCTAGCCAACGAGCGTTGGCCCGGCAACCGGCTGGGAGACGCTGAGCAGCTCACCACGCTCGTCGCGGCCCTCGTCCCAATGCGGCGGGAAAAGGGCCTCCAGCTCTTTACGCAGAGGGTCGCCGTCCGGCAGAAACCTGGAGAAGTCTCCCGTCGGCTCCTCACGGTCGCGGACGCCCGTCAGTCCGTAGGTCTTGATCCGCTCCTGGAGCATCATCAGCCCCTGCAAAAGCGACTCGGGCCGGGGTGGGCAACCGGGCACGTAAACGTCCACAGGGACGATGTTGTTGACGCCGGGCAGGGTGCTGTAGCCATTCGCGAAAGGCCCGCCGATGGTGGCACAGGAGCCCATGCTGATCACCCACTTGGGATCCGCCATCTGCAGGTAGACGCGGCGCACCGGCGGCGCCATCTTCCAGGTCACCGTGCCGGAGACGATCATCAGGTCGGCCTGCCGCGGCGAGGCGCGGAAGACCTCGGAGCCGAAGCGCGCGATGTCATAGCGCGAGGTCGCCGTGGCGATCATCTCCATCGCGCAGCAGGCCAGCCCGAACATCGCCGGCCAGAGGGAGGACGCCCGCGCCCAGTTCATCACCTTGTCCAGCTGGGTGACGAGGATATTGCGGCGAACCATCTCGTCGAGGTAGTTGCCGGTTCCTTCGAGGTCGTGGGTGGGGATCATCACAGGGTCGGCCATGTGGGCGTCTCCTCGCTTGTGAAATTCTAAACAATCCCGCTGCCGACAGCCGCGCCCTCCGCCGACTTCTCGCGCTCCAGCCGCCGGTTGTGGGCGCCGGCGCTGATGAAGAACAGGGCATAGGCGAAAGCCGAGGCCGCAAACATACAGGCGTAGATCGTGAACGGGATCGTGTAGCTGCCCGTGGCGTCGAAGATGTAGCCGCCGGCGACGGGCATGGCCACGTCGCCGAGCGTCTCTATGAAGAGCAGAGCGCCGAGGATGCCACCGTACGACTTCATGCCGAAGGTCCGGCCGACAAGGATAGGCGTCAGTATCGGCCCAAAGCTGCCACCGAGCCCCCAGCCGACGATGAAGAAGATGATGCCGAACGTGGAGGTCGTGAGGGTCAGGACCGCGAGCACCGCGCAGTGGATCAGCATGACCGGCACCGCGACCCACATCAGGTTGTCCACGCGGTCGATGATGAATCCCGCGCCGGCACGGCCGAAGGTCCGGAAGACCGCGGCCAGCGCCAGGAACAGAGCCGCCTCGCCAACCGAAAAGCCGCGGTCCTCGAAGAAAGGCACCGAGTGGACGCCGAAAGAGATCAACGCCGAAAAGAAAAGGACCATCGGCAGCGCCATAAACCAGAAGAGTGGCGCCCGCACCGCCTCGCCCAGGGTCCAGTCGCGGACAGCCTCCGCCAGGGGTGGGCGGGCCTCGACCTCCTCGGCCGTCTCGCCGTCGGGGAGCAGCCCCATCTCTGACGGCCGGTTGCGGATCAGAAAGAGGGAAAGGGGAATGAAGGCTACCACGGTCACGATGCCCGACATGATGTAGGCGCCTCTCCAGCCGAACAGGTCGATGGCCAGGGCCACGATCGGAAAAACGACCGACCCGCCCACGCCGAAACCAGCCGTGGCGATCCCCAACGCTGTGCCACGCCGCCTCTCGAACCACTGGGCGATTAGCCATTGAAAGGGCAGGTAAAAGCTCCAGGACTGTATCGCCGCCTGCAGCGCGTAGACCGCGTAGAACTGCCAGAGGTTCTGGACCTGCGAGAGCATAAGGAAGGTAACGAAGACCCCAATCGAGCCGAGGGCGATAACCCGCCGCGCTCCCAGCTTGTCGACGGCCCGCCCGCCGAACGGCGCGAAGATCCCCGAGGCAATGAGACCAAGGCTGAAGGCTAGCGAAACTTCGCCGCGTGACCACCCAAACTCGTCCTCGAGCGGCGGGATATAGACGCTGAACGACCAGAAGGTGAAACCGGAGCCCAGCGACAGGGCCACGAGCGTGGCGGCGACGACATACCAGCCATAGAAGAGGTCACGAGGGAATAGTCGCATCGGCTCTATCCCAACTTATCCCGCCGCAGGGGCTGCCGCGCCTTGTGGATCGAGCCTCATGCGCCCTAGACTCCGGGTCACAGAGGACCGGATCACTGAGTGGACGCCCGCGGGCGTCCACTGCTGTTTGGTGGAGGATTGCCCGTGCGACTTTCGCAGCTTTTTGGTCGACGCCTTCGCGAGGCGCCCGCGGACGCCGAGCTGCTCTACCACCAGCTCCTCGTGCGCGGCGGCTTCATCCAACAGTTGAGCGCCGGCATCTACATGTACCTGCCGCTGGGCTGGCGGGTCCACCAGAAGCTCCAGCGGATCGTCCGCGAGGAGATGGACAGGGCGGGGGGCCAGGAGCTTCGCCTGCCGGCGCTACAGCCGATGGAGCTCTGGGAGGCTTCGGGCCGCCGCGAGAAGATGGGCGACGTCCTGTTCTCGCTGAAGGACCGGCGCGAGCGCGAGTACGCCCTGGGGGCGACGGCCGAGGAGGTCCTGACCGAGGCCTACAAGCACAACGTCCAGAGTTACCGGGACCTGCCTCAGCTCCTCTACCAGATTCAGAACAAGTTCCGCGATGAGCCGCGGCCGCGCGGTGGCCTGCTCCGCCTCCGCGAGTTCACGATGAAGGATCTCTACTCGTTCGACACGACCTGGGAGGGCCTCGATAAGAGCTACCAGGCGATGTACGACGCCTACGTCCGCATCTTCGAGCGGGCAGGGGTGCAGGTCGTCCCAGTGATGGCCGACTCGGGCACTATGGGCGGCAAGGACTCGCAAGAATTCATCTTCGTGACCGAAATGGGCGAGGACACGATCGTGCTCTGCCCCTCGTGCGGTTACTCGGCTAACACGGAGAAGGCCGTGTTCGACAAGGGCCAGCCGGCGGCTGAGGAACCCGCCGCGTTGGAGGAGGTCGCCACGCCGGGGGTGACGACCATCGCCGGCCTCGCCGAATTCCTCGGCATTCCCGAGGAAAAGACCGCGAAGGCCGTCTTCTACATGGCTGACTCCGAGCCGGTGTTCCTCGTGATCCGCGGCGACCTCGATGTCAACGAGATCAAGCTCCTGAACGCCTTAGGGGCTGTGGAAGTCAGGCCGATGACCGATGAGGAGCTGCGCGCTCAGGGTCTTGTAGCGGGGTCAGCGTCGGCCATCGGCCAGTCCATGAAGGTCGTGGCCGACGACAGCGTGGTCAAGGCGCCCAACCTCGTCGCCGGTGCCAACAAAGCGGACCACCACCTGCTGAATACGAACTATGGCCGTGATTGGCAGGCCCAGCTGGTCGCCGATATCGCGACGGCGCGCGCCGGCGACAAGTGCGTGATCTGCGGCGCCGGCCTCGAGTTGAAACGGGGTCTCGAGATGGGACACATCTTCAAGCTCGGCACCGTCTATGCCGAGAAGATGGGCGCGACCTATCTCGCGGCCGACGGCACAGAGAAGCCGGTGGTCATGGGCTCCTACGGGATCGGCATCGATAGGCTGCTGGCCGCTGTAGCCGCCGCTAACAATGACGACAAGGGGATTATTTGGCCGGCCACCCTCGCCCCGTTCGATATCCACCTGGTCGCGCTAAACCCCGAAAACCCCGAGATCAGCGGGCCTGCCAACGACATCTACGAGAAGTTGCAGGCGGCCGGCTATGAGGTCCTCTACGACGACCGCGATGAGTCGCCTGGGACCAAGTTCAACGACGCCGACCTGATCGGCCTGCCATTGAGGGTGACCTTGAGCCCGCGGACCATCAAAGAGGGCCAGGTGGAGCTCAAGCGGCGCGCCGAGAGCGAATCACGCCGGGTGCCGCTGGACAGCGCCCTCGCCGATATCCGCTCAGCGCTAGGGCAAGCCTGACTGCCGACGAGAATGCCTCCACCCCAATTTGGGCGGGCTCGCAACAGGGCGTGCCTCGCTGTGCTACCAAGGACATGGGTTACACATCATCTAGGCACATGGGTTACAGTTCCAGCCTTCGTTTGCCTAGTCCCGGCACTGGCCAGGACCTGAGGGTGATCGGGCTTCGAGCAAGAAAGCAGCGCGTTCAGCGGGGTTCAGGCCGCTTTGCGCTCCTGGTCGTCCCGCCGCGGATAGAGGGAGTCGACCCGGCTCAAGAGGCGGCCGGTTTCTTGCTCCAGGCGCAGGTTGCGCCGAGCTTCGAGCTTCTGCTGCCAGAGCGTGAGCAGGTCGAGGGCGAGCAGGCCCGTGAGCCCGCAGATGGATGCGAGGACAAATTCCAACTTCTACTCCTTCTTAGCCGCAGCGGCTGTAGCCGCAGATCGGGCAGAGGCTGCAGCCCTCACCGCGGACGATGGGGCCGGCGCAGTCGGGACAGCGGCGGACGTTCTGGACCGCCAGGGTCGCCGGGCTAAAGGCCAGTTGCCTCGGGGAGGCACCTGTCCGCGCGTTCCTCAGCTTCATCTCTGCCATTGCACTACTCCGGAACATTTGTACGCATCATAAGAACAGACGTTCGTGCAAGTCAACTGCCATTTCGCTTCTGGCCTGATTCTGACCGGGCCTTGCGACAGAAACTGTCGTCCCGCGACGAACCGAGAGTCACCGGGTGGGACTGTTGAATCTACAGGACCACTTCTCTGATAATCAGCCCGACACCAAGCAGCGGGTTGCATGCTTGGTATCTCGGAGGCGAGTTATGAAGCTCCCCATCTGGCTGCTATCCCTGGTCGGCGTACTGGCGCTGCTTGGCGCGGCCGCCTGTGGCGACGACGACGATACGACCGCCGGTGACGATAACGACGAAACGCAGGAGGAGAGCCAAGGCGACAGCATGACGGACGAAGAGGCCGCCGCGAGCGCCGAGGAGGAAGCCCAGGACATCGGCGCCGGCAGCGATACGGCCACGATTGCCCGCTCAGTCGTCCAGGTCTTCGAGCTCGTCGAGAGCGGCGGCGGCTACGAGGCTATCGGCTGGGGCTCCGGCACCATCATCGATCCGGGCGGACTGATCCTCACTAATAACCACGTTATTGACCCGTCGATTGGCTATGACGAGATCGGAATCGGACTCCTCGAAGAGACCGACCGGCCACCGGAACCGGCCTACTTTGCTGAGGTCCTGGTTACCGATGCGGACGAGGACCTGGCGGTCCTGCAGATCACCCGTGACAACGAGAACAATGAGGTCGACCCGAAGACCCTTGACCTCCCAACCGTCCCGCTAGGCGACCCCGAGGATCTCGAGATCGGTGACGCGATCCGCGTCATTGGCTACCCGGGTATCGGCAACCTCGATGATGACCCTCTGAACGTGACGATCACGGTAACCGAGGGCACGGTCAGCGGCTTCCTCAATGAGCTCGACGAGGATCGCGGTCTCATCAAGACGGATGCCATCATCTCGCCGGGCAATAGCGGCGGCGCAGCCTTCAACGACGACGGACAGCTAATCGGCGTGCCGACCTTCTTCAACCTGAACCCGGACGAGGCGACGCAGACTCTCAACGGCATCCGCCCGATCTTCCTCGCCCTTGACCAGATCGAGCGGGCCAAGGCCGGCGAAAGCGATTCGGGCGATCGCGAGTTTGTCTGCACGACCTGTGACGAAGAGGACTCAGAAGAGACGCCGGTTGAACAGGGCGAGGAGGAGATCCTCGACCTGGACAACACGCAGTTCAACCCCTCGTTCAGCAACTTCAGCTTCTCGACCGGCATCGACGCCGATGGGGTTGCCTTAGATAACGTGGATCCCGTCCCGGCGGGGCTTCCCCAGTTCGTTACCTTTACCGACTACGCGGGGATGGTCGATGGCGTGACGTTTGCCACCTACTGCATCCACGACAACACCGGCACCGACTACGGATTCCCCGAGTATCAGACGTGGGCGTTCGGCGCCGAGGGGACCATCTACTTCTTCTGCTTCACCGAGGACGGCTCGCCACTGCCCACGGGCAGCTACTCGATCCGCGTCACGGTGACGCCGCCTGGTGGCGATGAAACACCTTACGGCGAAACGACCGTTACTGTTCAATAGCCCGGAGCGATAGAACAGGTGAGGGCCGCGGGAAGCACCCCGCGGCCCTCTCGCTTTGTGCGGGAACCAGCGTCAGCCGCATGCCGTTGATCTATATGAGTGACGCAAACGAAGGAGATTTTGTGCCAAGAATTTTGCTTACCGTGCTGGCAGCCTGCCTCGTAATCGGGCTCGCCCCCGTCA
>JBBDXC010000004.1:108960-115027 GCA_040902555.1 Dehalococcoidia bacterium | reverse complement strand
GGCTATGACGACGATGACGACAACGTGCTCGACCAGACGCCGACGACGGCGTCGACCGACGAGCCCACTGCCGAGCCGACAGACAGCCCGACGGTCGAGATAACGGCCGAGCCGCCGGTGCAACAGACCGAGGACCCAACCGAGGAGCCGTCGGACGGCGGAGAAGCCGGCGCCTGCTCCGATAGCCCGGAACGGGTTCTTCCGGCGATGCTGGCCGCGCTCAACGCGGGCGACCCGGAAGCTTCGTTCAGCTGCTTGAGCGCCGACGCGCGGGAGGTTTTCGGACCTGACCTCGAGGGCTGGGAAAACGGTTCCTACACGGAGTTCAGCGAGGGCCTGGGGAGCTTCCCGGTTGGCACCCCGGTCGTCTTCACCGAGCTGATCGCCGAGGCGCCCGACCAAAGAGGCGTGACCGCCATCGCCGGCGACCGCACCGTCGAGGGCATGGACGAGCCTAACGCGGTTTACGCCGTTCTCGTTGTCTTCGAGGATAGCTCGTGGCGTATGGACCCCTCGAACGAGCTCCTGGCCACGCCGGCCGAACCGGTAGCCGGTGACACCGTAGCAGCCGGACCATTGACGCTCTCCTTTGAGATCAGCGGCCTGGTGGCGACCGACGAGTTCCCCGGCGACGCCCGCCTATTCTTCAACGGCGGTCAGGTGACCGAGGTCGTGGTCCACCCGGGCGAAGACGTTTACATCGTCAGCGGCGAGGTCACTGCCCAGGCCGGGACGAACTGGGCGATTGCCTACGTCGAGGTCGACGGCCAGTTGACGGTCTTTGGCTGGGGCTTCTTCGCGGAGTAGCCGCCGACCCCGATAGGTCGAAGTTCCGTAGGGACGCAGCATGCTGCGTCCCTACCGTTTTGTCGCGGCAAGACCAGCCCCTACAGACGATTCATTCCCCGCTGATAACGCTCATGTGCCTGATCAATTAACTTGAGCCGCGTCTCGGCGCGGACTAGAATCCGGGAAAGCTGTGGCAGAACACAAGCCTCTACGCACCGTCGCCATCCTCACGCTTGGCTGCAAGCTCAACCAGGCCGACAGCGACGCCCTGGCCCGCAGCTTCGCCGCTGCCGGCTGCGCCGTCACGTCGACAGAGGAGGGTGCTGACGCCGTTGTTATCAACTCCTGCACGGTCACCCACGTCGCCGACAGCAAGGCCCGCCAGCTAGTTCGTCGCGCGCGCCGCTCCTCGCCGGAGGCGACGGTCGTACTCACCGGTTGCTATGTGGACTCGGCCGGCCCCGATCCGGGCATCAGGGCCGGCGCTGACCTTGCCCTGGCCAACCGGGCCAAGCCGGACATCGTCGACGCCGTGTTCCGCCGCCGGACTGGCGAGTCCGCTCGCCCCGAAGCGGCGGGGGAGCGTCCGCCACTCCGAGGTCTGCGCAGCCGAGCCTTCGTCAAGATCCAGGAGGGCTGCAACGACGTCTGCGCCTTCTGCATCGTGCCCCGGGTCCGCGGACGCGAAGATTCCCGGCCCATCGCCGAGATCGTTGCCGAGGCGCAGCAGCATGAGGCCGCCGGCGCCCGCGAAATCGTGCTGACGGGCACCCAGCTCGGCCACTACGGCCGGGATCGCGGCTGGGAGGCGGGCCCGCGGCGCCTGCTAGAGGCCCTGCTGGAGAGGACGACGATCCCGCGTATCCGCCTTTCCTCCCTGCAAGCCCAGGACATCTTTCCCGGATTGCTCGACCTCTGGTCGGATCGGCGGCTTTGCCCGCACTTCCACTTGCCGCTGCAGAGCGGCAGCGACGCCGTCCTAAAACGGATGCGGCGGCGCTATACGAGTGCCCGCTACCGCTCGGCGGTTGAGATGATACGCAGCGAGGTGGCCGATGTCGCCATCACGACCGATGTCATCGCCGGCTTCCCGGGTGAGACCGAGGCCGAGCACCACGAGACCGTCGTTCTCTGCCGCGAAGCCGGCTTCGCCGCGCTGCACGTCTTCCCCTACTCGATTCGGCAGGGGACCTCGGCCGCGTTGCTCGGCGCCCAGCTAACGCCGGAGGTCAAGCGCGCGCGGGCCGACGAGCTCATCGCCCTCGGCCGGGAGAGCGGAAGAGCCTTCCGCCGCAGCCTTTTGGGTTCCACGCACGATGTGTTGTGGGAGGAACCCTCGGAGCCCGGAGCGTGGTTTGGCCTGACTCCGAACTACCAGAGGGTGCGGGTCGATTCCCAACAGAGTCTTGCCAATACCATCACACCGACCCGCCTCCATGCCCCGCGTGGTGACTTGATTCAAGGTGATGTTGTGGGGCTTGAAACTGACGCCTACGCGGATATCGGGATGGCCGTTTGACGCTTTCCGAGGCCGTGCCCGAGGAGCGGCTGGAAGCAGCCCTCGAGAGCCTGCTCTTCGTCTCGGCCGGGCCCGTGGAGGTCTTAGCTCTCGGTCGCGCCGTCGGCCATCCCGTCAAGCTGGTCAGGCGATCGCTCGAAGCATTGGCGGAGCAGCTGAACGACCGCGGCCTGCGCCTGCAATGGAACGGCGACGTAGTCCAGCTGGCCACCGACCCGGACGTGGCCGAGATCGTTTCACGCTTCCTCGGCGAGAACGTGGACTCGCAGCTTTCGCGCGGGGCCTTGGAAACGCTGGCCATCGTCGCCTTCAAGCAGCCGGTCACACGGCACACCGTCGATATCATGCGTGGCGTCAACAGCGACTACATGATCGGCAAGCTCAAGGAGCGCGGGCTGATCGAGGAGATCGAGCGCAGCGAGGGGCCCGGCCGGCCCTGGCTCTATGGCACGACCCTGCGTTTCCTGGAGCACTTCGGACTGCAGAGCGTGCGCAAGCTGGTGGAGGATGTCGACCTGCCCGAGCCTGCGGCCACGGCGGATCCTGGGGAGCCGGCCGTCGCTGACGGCGAGCTGGTCGCCGTCGCCGGCTAGGTTTTGTACATCGGCACCGGCCTCATCCACCTGCACATCCCCGGCAGCCGCTCGCTGAAGGACAAGCGCCAGGTCATCCGCTCCCTCACGCAGCGGGTGCGCAACCGCTTCACAGTCGCCATCGCCGAGGTTGGGGACAACGAGGCATGGCAGTCGGCGGCGCTCGGCTTCGCCTGCGTCAGCAACGAGCACGCCCACGCCGAACGGATCTGCCAGGAGGTCCTGGAGTTCATCGAGGACAGCGACCTCGAGTTTGAGGTAGTCGGCCGCCGTCTTGAAGTGTTGAAGGTGGAGGATTGAGAAAGCGGGGCCGGGTAAGCTTCTAGCGATGGGACGCGAGCAAGACCTGGCCCAACTGCTGGCGCGGCTGCGCCGGCTGCGCGGCACCGGCCCGGTCCAGCCCGAGTTCTACCAGTGGGTGGCCGACGCCCGCACCTACCTGACAGCCGTCTACGGCGACCCCTCGCCCCAGGTCGCGGCGTTAAACACGATCGCTTTCGCCAACACCACGCCGGACGACGCCTACATGCACCACGACGGCCCCTGGGGCCTCTTTGAGCGAATCAGCCGCATCGAGGAGCTCTTCAACTCGCTGGAGCCGGCGACCGCCTGATTCCGCTCTCCAGTCGCCTCGCGGGCTGCCGATACTAAAGCCGGAACCACACTTGTTGATCATTCGCTGGCTGCTCCAAGCGCCGGACGGTGGTGGCGCGCGCCTCAGCGGGATGTCTCTCATCCTGGAGAATGGCGACGTTCACCATTTTTACGCCGTCGACGGCGACATCCACCACTCCTACAACACGGAGCTGCGGGGCCGTTACGAGCACGCGGTCAACCGCGAGATGGCGCGGCCCGGCGCCGAGATCGTCTACCAGTGGGGCGCCGTCTAGTCCACGGTGCCAGGCAGGGCGATCTTCATCACGACATCGTCGCCCCGCTTGGTCGCGGTTAGCGTCCCGCCCTGCAGCGTTATCAAATCCTTCGCGATGGGCAGGCCGAGACCCGATCCATTCGACGAGCGGCTGCCGTCGCCACGATAGAAGCGCTCGAACAGGGACGGAAGCTCTTCCTCGTCCAGCGTCGGCGCCGGGTTGGCGATCTCCAACGTGAGTGAACCCTTGCCCGCGTGCGAGGTTACGAGGACTCGCCCACCACGCGGCGTATAGCGCAGGGCGTTGTCCAGCAGGTTCTCGACTGCGCGCTCCAATTTGGCTCCGTCGGCTCTCACGACCGTATCGGCCGGAATCGCGCTTTCCACCGTTACGCCGCGCTCCACGGCGGTAGCCGTCAACCGGCCAAGCACGCCGGCCACGAGGCGGTCGAGGTCGATGTCAGCCAGCTCGACCAAGGCCCGTCCTGACTGTAGTTCGGAGAGGTAAAGGAGGTCATTCAGACGATCGCTCAGCCTCTCGGCCTCTTCGTAGATGATCCCTCCGATGCGCGCCCTATCTTTCTCTGGCGCGGCTTCGTCGCGCAGGGCCCGGGAGAAGCCCAGGATGGAGGTGAGAGGGGTTTTGAGGTCGTGGGAGACGTCGGCAATCAGATTGCGCATCTGGCTGTGTGCCTCGCCAAGGCGCGCCGCCATGGAGACGAAGGTGGTGGCCAGCGTGCCGACCTCGTCGCGCCGGCCGACCGAGACGTCGACATTGAAGTCCCCTTCGGCCAGGCGCTGCGAAGCGAGCGTCAATTGGTGGATCGGTCGGGTAATGTAACGGGCGATGAGCACGGCTAGCAATATCGCGGCCGGTAAGGCGATGGCGCCGGCGGCCGCCATGCCGGGAAGAAGCCCCAGCCATGCCCTGGCAATCGTGCTCTGCTCGACGGCCACATAGGGCGTATAGCTCGCCAGGGCGGGCGTCTCGATCGCCCCCACCTGGGTGTCCGTCCCATCCGCGGTGGGGCGGCCATCGTCGGAGCCCGGAATTGGCTTGTCAAAGCCGGCAAACCCCGGCGGTGGGCCGATCAGGATAAGGTCCTCATCCGGCCCGTCGCCGAACGAATGCTTGGAGTAACGATGCCCTGACCAGCGTCCAGGTGGAGTCCGGTAGTCCTCGTCACCGCTGACGTTAACCCCTTTCAGTCCGCCGCCGTCACTGTCCTCGACGACCTCGCCCTGGCCGTTGACGAGTATGAGACGCAGGTCCTGTTCCTTCGCCGCGGTGCGGATAAATTCCGCCAGTTGGTCCTCAGAGGCACCACCTAACTCCAGCGAAACCGTCTGTGCATAGAGGGCTGGCAGCACCTGGGCCCGGCGGTTGAGAGCCGCCTGTTCTTCGTCGTTGCGCTGCAACCAGACGAAAATGGTGCCGGCTACGACGAGGGCGACAAGAGTCAGCCCGAAGAAGGCGGCGATCAGCCTGGACTGGATCGACGTGATGGCTGCGGGCACCTAAGCCCGCCCTACAGAAAGCCGGTAACCGGTGCCCCACACAGTCTCGATACGAACACTGCTGCCTTTGAGCCTTTCGCGAAGCCGCCCGACATGGACGTCTACCGTGCGGTTGGCGTAGAAGGACGTGCCCCAGACCATATCAAGGATCTGGCCTCGGTCCAAGGCTACGCCGGGAAAGCGGGCGAAGAGCGCCAGCACATCGAACTCTTTGGGGGTCAGCTCCAGAACCCGCTTGCCAACACTTGCCGTGCGGCCGGCAAGGTCTATCTCAAGCCCATCAAGCGAGAGGACCTCTTGTTCCACCACTCTCGTGCCGTTGCTCGAACGCCGAAGCACGGCCTCGACGCGGGCCAGCAGCTCGTCCGGATTGAAGGGCTTGGTGACGTAGTCATCGGCGCCAAAGCGCAGGCCCGCGATCTTGTCGATGTCGGAGCTGCGCGCGGTTAACAGGACGATAGGGATGTCGCCGCGCCGGCGCAGTGAGCGCAGGATTTGCAGTCCGTCCGGCCCGGGCATCATCACGTCAAGCACAAGCAGGTCGGGCTTGCGCTCGTTCACCAGGGCGAGGGTCTGCTCGCCGTCGTACGCGGTGATCACCTCGTGGCCTGCCCGCTCCAGGTACAGGCGGACGAGGTCCACGATGTGGACGTCGTCATCGGCTACGAGGATCAAACTGCTGCTGGTATCCATTCGGCGCCGCTCCCGGGTCCTCCCGTACGTTTCAATCATCAGTTTTCGGCACCCCCGGAGGCCAGAGGCGAGGGGGGGGGGGGG
>JBBDXC010000004.1:0-108950 GCA_040902555.1 Dehalococcoidia bacterium | reverse complement strand
CGAGAGGCCGGGGTGACCCGGCCTCTCGCTGCCGCCGAAGACTCAGGCAGTGACGTCTTCGCCGTCGCTCTCCGCTCCTTCGTCCGTACTGTCTTTGCTCGGGCCTGAGTCCTCGTCGGTTTCGCCCTGGGGGCATTCCAGGGCCTCAAGGACGCCACCACTCCCTCCTACTCGCTCGAGGCGCCCGAAGCGTCCCCTTAAAGTACCCGGCGCCCCCTCTAAACACGGCGGTCCCGCGAACTGGCCGTCGATGAAGGACTCGATCTGGCTCAGCACCTTTTCCGAGAAGTCGTCGGCCTCAGCCTGGTCGATGGTGCCGGCGGCGACCGCCGCGGCCAATTGCTCATCCAGTGAAGCGCTCAGAAAGTCGATGAGCTCCTGGCGACTCTTGCCGTGGGCTTCGGCCACCTCGGCGAGTGTCGAGTCAACGCCCACCTCCTCGGCGAGTTCTTCGCTCGTGATGCCCAGGAACTCGGCGATGTCGTCGGACGTGAACTCGATGTTTACCACTTCGCCGCTTTCAGTTGCCACGCCGAAGGCAAAGGAGAGGCCACCCTCCCCGGCGCCAAACTCCGCCCAGGCGGGCGGCTCGATGCAGAACTTCCCCGGACCAAAGAGGAACGGCTCCTCGCTGTCGAGGTTCTCACGCAGGCAGTCGGCTTCCTCGGCGCTCAGCTCTCCATCGGCCTCAGCCTGATCGATGATGTCCAGGTGCGTCTGGCGGATGGCTGCCGTGAGCTCGTCCTCCGTGATGCCGAGGTTCTCGGCCAGTTTCGGCAGAAAGTCGCCCGAGCCGCGGCCGAAGGGAAAGAGCGCGGGCTCGATCACGCCTTCTTCCGGCATCTCGCCCCCGGCCTTCGCTGTGGCGGACCCGCCTCCGACCCCGGCGAAGGCGGCGGCGGCCAGGGCCAGCGCCGCGATTACTGCACCGGTCACGCCGGCGGCCCACTTCCAGTTCGTGGTCATACTTACCTCCTCTTCGCGGCTATCCCGCGTCTCCAATCCGGAAGGTAGGCCCCCACCATGCCAGAACTCGTCTCGAAAGTGTAAAAGCGGCCAGACTGCGGACGGCTTGTAGGGGCGCATCGCAATGTGCCCTCTCAACGCCAATCCGAGATTTGGCCGGTCTCCCGTATCCTTCTCCGGTGCGCATCCTGATCGCGCCACTCGAGTTCAAAGGGAGCCTCAGCGCCGGCGAGGCCGCGGGCGCCATCGCGCGTGGCCTGCGCCTGTCCCTACCACACGCGGTCCTCATCGAACGAGCGATGGCTGATGGCGGACCGGGCACCCTTGACGCGATCCTGTCCGCGTCCAGCGGCGAACGACGTGAGGCGGTGGTGTCCGATCCTTTCGGCCGGCCCATCCGCGCGGAGTGGGGCTGGGTGCACGGCGAAGCCGCGGTCGTCGAGACCGCTCAGGCGGCAGGCCTCTCACTCCTCGCGGCGGGCGAGCGCGATCCCGAAGCGGCCACCTCGCGTGGGGCCGGTGAGCTCGTGGCAGCCGCGCTGGACGCCGGGAGCAAACGAATCTTCCTGGGCCTGGGCGGCAGCGCTACCAACGACGGCGGCCGGGGCTTCCTCGAAGCGCTGGGCGCAGGCTTCAAGGACGAGCCCGGCGGTGGGATTCTTGCGGACGTCAGCGGGCTGCATCCCGGTCTTGCCAATTGCGAGTTGATCGCCCTCAGCGACGTACGTAGCCCCCTTTTGGGAGCCGAGGGAGCGACGCGGGTTTATGCCGAGCAGAAGGGCGCCACACCCGAGATGCTCGACAGGCTCGAGCGGCGGATGCAGTCCTTTGCCCGGGCCGCCGAGGCAGCGTTCGGCCTTACTGTCAAGGATCAGCCCGGCGCCGGCGCCGCCGGCGGGCTCGGCTTCGCCTGCCTTTTGCTCGAGGCCCGGCTGCTGCCTGGCGCCGAGGTGATAGCGCGGCTGCTCGGCATCGACGAGGAAATCAAGACCGCCACAGCGCTCGTCACTGGCGAGGGAGCCTTCGACAGCCAAACTAATGCGGGCAAGGGTGTCGCTACCCTGGTCGAGCTCGCCCGCCGCGCCCACGTGCCGGCCTACGGGGTCTTCGGCCGGGTCGGCGCTGACACCATGGCTTTCACCTCGGTCTATGCGCTTGAAGAGCTCGCCGGCAGCACTGAGCGGGCTATCAGCAGCGCGGCTGAGTACCTTGAGGAGGCCGGCCGCAGGCTGGGTGAACAACTGAGGAGCATTGAGGAGCAGACATGAGCAGAGTGGCCCTTGTATCAGGTGGGAACCGTGGCATCGGCGGGGCCATCGCCGAGACCCTGGCCCGCGACGGCTGCGACGTGGCGATCCTCTTCCGCAAGGATGAGGATTCGGCCCGCGAGACGACCGGCCAGATCGAGAAATTGGGCCGCAAAGCGAAGAGCTACCAGGTGGACGTGCAGGACTACGAAGCGCTGGAAGGCGTCGTCGGTCAGGTACTCGGCTACTTCGGTAGTGTCGACATCCTCGTCAACAACGCCGGGGTCGCATCCCGCGGCCAGCTCGTGAGCGACACTGAGCCGGCGGAAATGCAGCGCGTCCTCGCCGTGCACGCCATGGGGCCGTTCTACCTCTCCAAGCTGGTGGTGCCGCAGATGCGGGAGCGGCCACGGGGCGACATAATCTTTATCTCCTCAGTGGCCTCCCTGCATTTCGGCGCCCGCGGCGCGCCGTACAACATGGGCAAGGCGGCGATGGAAGCTCTGGCCAAAACGCTGGCCAAGGAGGAGATGCCCAACGGAATCCACGTCAACATCGTGGCGCCAGGGCTGGTCGAGACGGAGATGGGTAAGAGGTTGGTCAAAGCCACTACGGGCGCCGATCTTGAAGAGATCGCCGGGGGAATGCCTTTCGGGCGCGTCTGCCAGCCCCAGGACATCGCCGAGACGGTCGCCTTCCTCTGCTCGGAACGTTCGGCTTACACGACGGGGCAGGTCATTTACGTCCACGGCGGGGCCGAGGGCGGCTCCGCCAGCTGGATCAGGGAAAGACAGGGAGGGGGCTGAAGCCAGCCCCCTCTCATCTCAGTCGAACCGGGTCGTCTAGCGGCCCAGGGTCAGTGACCCAACCAGCCTGAGCAGGTAGGGCTCGAAGGTACGGAGATCGGCCAGCCGGTCGAACCCGAAGATCCCTTCCGAGCCCTTATCGTGGGTCGTGGCGATGAGGTAGACGTACTCGCTGTCGAACGCCACGTAGTTGACATAGCGGTCGAACACCTCGCCGTTGAGGCGGCCGGTAAACCCGAACCGGATGCCCTTAAGCCCACCGAACTGGACCTGGACGATCGGGTCGGCCGTGAAGATATAAGCGTCGCCGTAACCCGCCGCGCGGTCCTCGCGGAAGATGCGGTAGTAGTTGCGTGCGAACTGGCGCAGCGTGTAGTTGCCGCGGCTCGGGTCGATGTCAGTGAACGACTCCAGCGGATAGCGGAACAACTCGACCCCATTTGTCGCGATCTCGCGGCCGTCGCTGTGGATGTCGAGGTAGTTGCCGTAGGTGTTAACCGTGACGGTCCAGCCGCGCGGCGCCGGGATGACCCCGGGCAGGATGTCGTGCCACGTCAGTTGGTCAGGCGCAGAGAAGTTCGCTTCGCCAGACGAGACACCCCCGTGGTTTGCCGCGCTTGCGGTGCCCACAAAGCCGAAAAGCAGCAAGCCGAGGGCCACCCCGCCAGCAGCTCCGAGGATCGCTCTGGTTTTCATTGTTTCCTCCTGTTTTCCCGCCTCAGCGGGTTCTCATCAGCAGAAGACCCTGGTAGTGGTCGAGGTTACGGGCATCGCTCCTCACATTGCTCACGCCAGCCGGGACGGTACGGGTTGCGTATGAAAAGAGGGCCAGCCTGAAGGCCGGCCCTCTGCGAAAGGGGGAACCCGAAAGTGGGTCAGGCCATGGCGAGGACTAAGGCGATTACGGTCGCTGCCACCATGACCAGGGTCGACGCCGTCTTCGTTGCCATTTCCGTCTCCTCGCTGTTTGACTGCTGACAGATTCAGAATGTCTCGCCGCGAGGAGCGCTTCCGTGCGCTGCGGCACCCGTTCCACGTGACCGATCTCACATCTCGGACGAGAACGGCCGATGCCGACGGGACTGATAAACTCGGGGTGCTACGAAGTCAAACCGAGGAGGTTCGCAATGACGTCCAGCAACGGTGACTTCCTCCCCCTCAAGGCCATCGACCATGTCGAGTTCTGGGTCGGCAACGCTTTCCAGGCTCGCCACTTCTACGAAAAGAACTTCGGCTTCAAACCGGTGGCTCGCGCCGGCCTGGAAACCGGCGTGCGCGACCGGTCTTCGTACGTGCTGGAGCAGGGCGAGATCCGCTACGTCTTGACCACCGGCCTCGACGCTGACAGCGAAATCGCTGACCACGTCCGTCGCCACGGCGATGGCGTGCGCGACATCTGCCTCCTCGTCGACGACGTGGACTACTCGTTCGAGCAGACCGTCAAGCGGGGCGCTCGCCCCGTGGCCGAACCCTATAGCGTTGAGGACGAACACGGCTCCGTAAGACGGGCAATCATTGCGACGTACGGCGATACGGTGCATAGCTTCATCAATCGCAGCGCCTACAAGGGACCGTTCCTGCCGAGCTACCAGGCTATGTCGGCCATCAATGGTCACGCCCAGGCCGGCGACGGATCTAGCCTCCAGGCTATCGACCATATCGTGGGCAATGTCGAACTCGGCCGGATGGACGAGTGGGTCGACTTCTACGCGAAGGTCATGGGCTTCGAGCTCTTCGTGCACTACGACGACGAGGACATCCACACCGAGTACAGCGCGTTGATGTCGAAGGTGATGGCCGATGGCGACGGTAAGATCAAGTTCCCGATCAACGAGCCGGCCGAGGGCCGCAAGAAGAGCCAGATCCAGGAGTACCTCGAGTACTATGGCGGGCCGGGAGTCCAGCACATCGCCATGCGCACCGACAACATCGTCGCCACCATCGACCGGCTTAAAGGGAGCGGCGTCGAATTCCTGGAGGTACCGGCCAGCTACTACGAGATAACTCCGGAGCGCGTGGGCCACATCGACGAGTCATGGCGCGACATCCAGCGGCTCTCGATCCTTGCCGACCGCGACCAGGACGGCTATCTCCTGCAGATCTTCACCAAGCCCGTCGAGGACCGGCCGACCCTCTTCTACGAGGTAATTGAGCGCCACGGCGCGCGCGGCTTCGGCATCGGTAACTTCAAGGCCCTCTTCGAGTCAATCGAGCGGGAGCAGGAGCGCCGCGGCAACCTCTAATCTGCCTCACAACTGCCCGCGCTGGCGATTGCCAGAATGCTCGCCACCCCCGCCGAGTACACTGTAGCGGGTGGAGGTGTACATACTATGGTAACGGTTGGTGTAAGAGAACTTCGGGCAAACCTTAGCTATTGGCTGAAGCAGGTTAAGGGGGGCGAACTCGTAGTGGTAACCGAGAGGGGTTGGCCGGTGGCTCGGCTTGAGCCAGTCGACATCAAGGCCAGTATCAAGCGGCTGCGCGCGGCCGGAGTAACCATTACTCCACCGACCGAACCCGCCCAGCAGCTCAGCCCTGAGGATTTGATTCCCGTTTCGGGCAACGTTTCCGACCTGATTGTTGAAGATCGAGGTTGAATCTATTCCTCGACAGCTCAGCGCTCGTCAAGACGCTCTTGAGCGAGCAGCACTCGTCGGTCGCCCTTCGCCTCTGGAATGAGGCAGCCCACCACTACGTGAGCCGTCTCACGTACGTGGAGACGCGGGCGGCCCTCGCTCGAGCCCACCGTTTGGGCCGATTAAGCGAAGAAGGTCATGTGCAGGCAAAGGCTATGCTCAGAGCGCGCCTGAGCCGGTGCGAGATAGTCGAGGTGGATGCTGCCCTGGTTGAGGCGGCCGGAGATCTGGCGCAGGTTCACGGACTAAAGGGGTATGACGCGGTTCAACTAGCAAGCGCCCTGGCTGTGGCAGTCCAGGACGTCCTTTTCGCGGCCTGGGACAGAACGCTCGCCGAGGCGGGGTTCGCAGAGGGTCTCACGCTGGCTACTTCGTAGCGGATTAGCCCCGGCTGAGGCTACGGCTTGTGCGCCACGTAGTAATTGTTCAGGATGTCGCCCTCGACCCGCTTCACTTCGATACCCGTGAAGCCGGCGTCCGTCATCATCTCAAGCGCCTTCTGCTCGCCCCAAACGGTCCCCAAGCCAACACCGTCATAGGCCAGGGAAACCGTCATGCAGTGTAGCGTGGAGATGGTGTAGAGCATGGGCGCCAGGGGATGCTCCATGTTCTCCTCCAGCTTGCTCGACGCCGCGATGTCAACGCAGAGGTAGTCACCACCCGGCTTGAGCGCAGCGTAGAGGCTGGCCAGCATCTCCGCCGGATGAGCCTGGTCGTGCACAGAGTCAAATGTTGTGACCAGGTCGACCTGCTCGTTGATTCCAAGGTTCGCGGCGTCCCTCGCCTCGAACTTCGCGTTCTTTAGGCCCCACTCTTCTGCCTCCGCCCTCGCCACACCGAGCGCCTCGTCCGAGAAGTCGTAGCCGGCGAAGCGGCTGTTGGGATAGGTCTTCGCCATGAGGTTGATGGCGTGCCCCGCGCCGCAACCGACGTCGGCGACATCAATTCCCAGTTCCAGCTTCTCGGGCAGGCCGGCGACCAGGGGTAGTGTGACGTCAACGAGCGTCGCGTCGACCACCGCGGCGCTCTCCTCGCGCATCAACTCCACGAACCGTGGATAGGCATCGTAGCCCACCCCTCCGCCGTTGCGGAAGCAAGCGATGATCTTCTCCTCCACCCTGCCCATCTCCGGAAGGAACTGGAACATCGCGGCCAGGTTGTTCGGGCCGGCGGCGCGCGTCAGGAAGCCAGCATGCTCCGGCGCCAGGCTGTACTTGCCCGAGGGCGGGTCGTAATCCACGAGTCGCCCGGTGGTCATGGAGCCGAGCCATTCGCGGACGTAACGCTCGTTGAGGTTCGTGGCATCGGCTATCTCCTGGCTTGTTGAGGGCGGGAGCTCCGCCATTTTGTCGAATAGCCCGACCTGGTGGCCGATGCTGATCTGCAGTCCGAGCATCGAGCCGTTCACCAGCCCGATCATCTGCCCTGCGAAGGCTTCGGCTTTCGCCTCGTCGATTGCGGCTTCCGCGGTGACCATACTTCCTCCTAGTTGCGCCTCGCAGCGTGAACTATACAGCGCGCCCGCTTCAGAGTCCGGTGACAGCAGTCATGTCGCACGATAAGGATTGTCTCGCCGCGACTAAACCGAGCGCGTCCCTCGACATGGGCGGGGGTAAGATCGAAGGACAACTGAGCATAGGAGCCGGCCCATGCCCTGGTATCAGTCCCGAGGCAGGATCCCCCGCAAGCGTCACACCCAGTTCCGCAAGCCCGACGGCGGTCTCTATCACGAAGAGGTCTTCGGCACGGAGGGCTTCTCGGGCCCTTACTCGATCCTCTATCACGAGAACCCCCCACCGCGCGTTGAGCGCTACGAGCCCCACAGCGAGGTCGAGCGCCAGCAGTGGGACGACGGCAACCATCGCCACCGCCTGCTGAAGACGGCGGCCGTCGCCGGTGGCGGTGATCCGGTCAACAGTCGCCGGCTGCTGATGTACAACGACGACGTTGCCCTCTACTTCAGCCGGCCTACCGAGGGCATGGGCTACTTCTACAAAAACGCCGATTGCGATGAACTGCACTTTGTCCACGAGGGCTCGGGCCGGCTGGACACGATCTTCGGATCTGTGGAGGTGCGCGAGGGTGACTACATCCTGATCCCTCGGGGCTGCACCCACCAGTGGCAGCTCGAAGGCCCGGCGCGGATCCTGATCATCGAATCACACAGCCCGGTCGAGACGCCCCACCGCTATCGCAACGAGTACGGCCAGCACATGGAGCACAGCCCCTACAACGAGCGCGACATGCGCCCGCCAGCGGAGGTCTCGCCTAATGGGGAGGAGGGCATCTTCCAGGTCCGCATCAAGGTCAACGACAGGGTGATGTGCTACTACTACGACTTCCACCCCTTCGACCTCGTGGGCTGGGACGGCTACCTCTATCCCTGGGCTCTTTCAATCCACGATTTCGAGCCGATCACGGGCCGGCTCCACCAGCCCCCGCCCGTCCACCAGACCTTCGCCGGCCGCAACTATGTGGTCTGCTCATTCGTCCCGCGCAAGCTGGACTACCACCCCGACGCCATCCCCGTCCCCTACAACCACAGCAATATCGACAGCGACGAGGTCATCTACTACGTAGCCGGGGAGTTCGGCAGCCGCCGCGGTGTCGAGATTGGCGCCATCACGGTGCACCCGAGGGGCATCCCCCATGGCCCTCAGCCCGGCGCCGTCGAGGCGGGCATCGGCAAGGAGTTCACGAACGAGCTGGCGGTCATGGTGGACACCTTCCGTCCGCTAAAGATGGCGGAGGGCGCCCGCGAGCTGGATGACCCCAGCTATCCGTTCTCCTGGCAAGAGAAAAAGGGCCAGCGGGAGGGCTTCATCGCTTAAGAGCAGTTGAGTACGCTTGATCTAAGATGATCCCAGATGATTACTAGCGAGACCCCCCTCCTCACCATTCGGGAAGCGGCAAATAGGCTCAGCGTCAGTGCGCCCACTATTCGGCGTTGGATTCGCAGCGGGAAACTTAGGGCGCAAAGATTGGCTGGACGAACCGTCCGCATCAAGCCAGCCGATCTCGAAGCAGCGACCTCGGCCATTCGAGTCCCTACCAGTCAGGAGGCTTGGAGGGAGGGTGCCACCTATCAGGGGCACGGCGTTGACCAGGAAGCCCTGCTCAACGAGCTCAACAACTGGCACGAGCGGCTTCTTGCCGCGCGTGGTGGGAAGCCATTCAGTGACTCGGCGGCCTTGATACGGAAGATCCGCGAAGAGCGTGACCGGGAACTCTAACGCGGTCTGTGTTGATGCGAGCGTCGTGGTCAAATGGCTGCTTCCGGAAATCGACTCGGCGATCGCAAAGGCTCTCCTTCGCGATTGCGCCAAATCCGACACTGAGCTCCGCGCACCCACCCACCTGCAGTTTGAGGCGGGCAGTGCCGTCTACAAACGTCTGCGTGCCGGAGATTTGACTGCGCAAGAGGCCGATCTCGCGTTGGAAACACTATGGCAATTCGAACTCACGCTCGTTCCGGCAAGGTCACTTGCTTCGCGGGCCCTCTCCATCGCGGATCAACTCAAGCAAAAGCTTCCCTATGACTCTTTCTGCTTGGCGCTTGGCGAAATCGCTGATTGCGAGGTCTGGACGGCCGATGCTCGATTCCACAAGGCCGCCGCTTCCTTGTATCCCCGCCTGAAGCTGCTCTCCGGCTACCAGTCACTTTCCTGAACTCCAAACAGGCCCCGATCAGGCAGGATTAAAGTGATGGGCAAGCCTGAGCATTACGATCGTCCAGAACGTCCAACACCGGTCGCTCCCATATTCACCCTCAGACACAGGAACGCAACGATGACATTGCGCGTAATCGGCTCCGGCCTCGGCCGCACCGGCACTCACTCCCTGAAGGGCGCCCTCGAAACCCTGTTGGGCAGCCCCTGCTACCACATGGCCGAGGTCTTCGAACGGCCCGACGATGTCCCCGTCTGGAAGGCCGCGGCCGAGGGGACGATGCCCGACTGGGTCGAGTTCTTCAAGGACTATCGGGCCGCCGTCGACTGGCCGGCATCCGCCTTCTGGGCGGAGATCGCCGAGGCCTTCCCGGACGCCGTCATCCTCCACTCGGAGCGGGAATTCGAGAGCTGGTGGAAGAGCGCCAGCAACACCATCTTCGTAGGCATCGACGAGATGAAAGGCAGCCTATGGCACGGAATGATCGAGGCCTTGTTCACCAATACCTTTACCGCCGACCTTGGCGATAAGGAGTCCGTGCGAAGAGTCTTCGAGGCGCACAACCGCAATGTACTCGAGACAGCCGACCCTGCCCGGCTCCTGCGCTGGCGGCCGGGTGACGGCTGGGAGCCTATTTGCAAAGCTCTGGACCTACCAGTCCCTTCCGAGCCGTTCCCTCATACGAACACGACCGAGGAGTTCAACGCCCGCCGCGATGTCGCCAGGGCGGAGGCACTCGCCGCCGCTGAGTCGGTGAGACCGGCCCCTTAGGTCGTCGGTAATAGGCATCGCTGATGGCTGGCGAGCCGGCGATTCCCTGCCCCGCCCTCGCCGGAATCCTATGCTTTTGCTGTGAACCCTCAGCCCGGCCGGCTGCTGTCGGCCTCCTTCCCCTACGTCGCAACCGTCGCCATGGTGGCGCTGATGACGTTGCCGTTGAAGTTGGTCCAGGCGGCAACCGACGCTTCGAACGTCTCCATGGTCTATCTCGTTCCCGTGCTGGCCAGTGCGATCCTGTACGGCCGCTGGCCTGCCGCCTTTGCCGCGGGTCTGGCGTTCGTCGCTTACGACTTCTGGTTTGTCGAGCCACACTACACGCTTGCCGTGGACGAGGCGGCCGAGGTGGTATCCCTCGCCTTGCTGCTCCTGAGCGCCGTCGTCGTCGCACAACTGGCCTCAGACCAGCGCGACCGTCGGCGGGAGTCCGAACGTCGCGAGAGAGAGGCGCTGATCCTCTATGAGGTTCTAGGGCTCCTCTCGGACGAGGAGCTATCGGTCGCCCTCCATTCGGTAGCACAGCGCTTGAAGGACGAGCTGCATGCTGACGCGGCCAGAGTGGAGCTGTCTGACGGGCGCATGACTTTGCGGGCAGTGGCGGGGAACAGTGCCAGGTTCGAGCCAGAAACAGAGCACGCTCTAGGAGAGGCGACCGCCGACAGGATATCGGGCGGATCACCCGGCAAGCCCGGGAGGTGGGTGCGAGTTGTCGGGGCGCCCCCACGCGCCTCGCCGGCCCACGTCTATGTTGTGCCCATCAACTCGCGCGATCGGGCCGTGGGGGCAATCTCCATCGCCCGCTCGCCTGGCAGGGGAGAACCCGACAAATTTGAGCGCAGACTATTGCGAGCCGTCGCAGCCCAGCTCGCGGGGATACAGGAAAGAGCCAGCTTGCAACGCCAGGGAATGGCCGCAGAAGTGCTCAAGAAGACCGACGAAGCGCGGACAGCTCTTCTCAAGGCGCTATCCCACGACTTGCGCACTCCGCTGGCCTCGATCATCGCCTCCGCCGACAGCCTGCTGCAGCGAGAAGTTGCCTGGAGCGAGGGCGAACAGCGCGTCTTCGCCGAGACCGTATCCCAGGAGGCCCAGCGGCTCAACCGGATCGTGGGGAACCTGCTCGACCTGTCACGCGTCGAAAATGGCGACCTCCGTGCCAGGCGCGAGCTGCACGACCTCGGATCACTGGTCGACCAGGTGATTGGTCGCCTTCGACGCGAGGAAGCTGGTCACTCCCTCGTCAACGAAGTTCCCGAGGATCTACCTCCGGTGCCGCTGGATTACGTCCTGATGGACCAGGTCTTCTCGAACCTGCTCGAAAACGGCATCCGCCACACGCCGGCCGGCAGCACCATAACCGTGAACGCCAGAGCCGAGGATCCGGCGGTCCTTGTCGTAAAAGTGGCCAGCGACGCAGGGCAACTCCCGGAGCACGTGCTGGCGCGCCTGGGCAAGCGTAGGCAAAAAATCACACTCGAAGATGCACGGGCGGGCGCTGGCGGCCTGGGCCTATTGGTTACGCGGGCTTTCGTGGAGGCTCACGGGGGTCAACTGGACGCCACGAACTACCCGGGCGGTGGCAGCGCCCTGACAATCAGGCTACCGCTACTCCCGAACCCTACGCCGGTTGCCACTCTCCCGGCATGACCGTCGCCTCGGGCGCCCGCATCCTGATCGTCGACGACGATCCCGCGCTTGGGCGATCAGTCCAGGCCAACCTTGCCGGACACGGCTTTGATGTCGATCTGGTCACAGCCGCGAGTGAGGCACTTTCCGCCTTCAACCGCAAGAAGCCGGATGTCGTGCTCCTCGACCTTGGCCTGCCCGACCGCGACGGCCTTGAGGTCATCAAAGAACTGAGGCTGGCGAGCGCGGTACCCATCGTCGTCCTCTCGGCCCGAGAAACCGAGCAAGACAAGGTCCAGGCGCTCCAATTAGGCGCGGATGACTACCTGACAAAACCATTCGGCGTCGATGAGCTGCTGGCGAGGATTCGCGTCGCCCTGCGGCACGCCGCCCGGCCGCCCGCGGGTTCGGCAGCAACGGCCACGGCTGGCGACCTTCGAGTCGATTTCGAGCGCAGGCTGGTAACCCGCGGCCAGCAGGAAATTCACCTGTCGCCCACTGAATACGAGATGCTCAAGGTGCTCATCAGCAATCTCGACCGCGTCGTCACCGACCAGGCGCTTCTCAGGGGCGTTTGGGGACGAGGCTACGGCGATGAAGCACACTACCTCCACGTCTACGTCGCCAGGTTGCGCAAGAAAATCGAGCCGGATCCCCGTAACCCGGTACTCCTCGTGACTGAGCCCGGCATCGGCTATCGGCTCCTCGGCGACGACTCGCGCCCATAAACCGCAGCCCATCGCGCAACGAACATTGAGCCTTTGTTGAGCGCCTGGGCCTGACGCTCAAAGGGTGAGGGAGCTAACAACCGTCCACACCACGCCGTACGAGGACGCGGACGATCACCGTTTTGTCCTCTTAAGGTCGCTGGCGCTTGACGCCTGTCTCTTGCTTACCCGCGAGCCACATCTTGCCTCGGGAGTCCGAGCCAGGGTCCCGCTTCCCGAAGCCGAGCAGGCGGTAACCATCCTCCGTCAGCTGGCGGAAGAATTCTGCCTCGGTGTCGATATAGAGGCTGGCTCTTCGGCGCTCGCTTTTCGGCTCTACCGGTTGTCCCAGCCTGCGCCGGGCGACAGCCAGGGTACGGCGCCCTGACATGAGTGAGGCTGAGCCGGTAACGCCGGCGGATCGCCCGGTGTTGAAGAGAAACGACAAACCCGCCCGCGTGCGCCGCAGGCGTAGCGCGCCGTTGATGCCTGAGCTCGAGGCCCGCGAGGTCCGTAGGGGCTCTTCGGGCGCCAACTTCGTCAGGGTTGAGCGGCGTAACCATAGCCTGACACAGACCAGCGACACAACGCTGGAAGCGACCAGGCAAGCCCACGCGGCGCGGACGGCCGCCGGGCGAATTATTCAGAGCGTGCGCCGTGTCTTGATTGGTGCCCCGCTGGCGACCTCAGCGGTGATCCACGAGCGACTGACCAAGGTGAAAGCGCTGGCCATCTTCTCGTCCGATGCGCTTTCCTCCAGCGCCTACGCCACTGAGGAGATCCTCCTCGTTCTCGTCATCGCTGGTTCCGGGGCGCTGGCGTGGTCCATCCCCATCGCCGCGGCCATCGTCGGCATGATGCTGCTCGTCACGGTTTCCTACCGTCAGACCGTACGCGCATATCCCAATGGCGGCGGCGCCTATATCGTTGGCCGCGAGAACCTGGGGGAAACTGCCGGCACCGTCGCCGCTTCCGCCCTTCTTGTCGACTACGTCCTCACGGTCGCGGTCTCGGTCGCCGCCGGTGTGGCGGCGATAACATCGGCCATTCCGGAGGCCGAGGCCTATCGTGTCGAGCTCGCGGTCGGCTTCGTAGCCTTTGTGACGGTGATCAACCTGCGCGGGATACGTGAATCGGGGACCATATTCGCGGTCCCCACGTATTTCTTCTTGCTCTGTTTTCTCGGCATGCTGGGGGTCGGCTTGGGCAGGGTGCTGCTGGGTCTTGGCCCCGTTGAAGGCGTGGACGGCGAAGCATCGGCAGTGTCCGGCTCTTTGACCTTATTCCTGATCCTTCGCGCCTTTTCCTCAGGCTCCTCCGCGCTCACGGGAATCGAAGCGATCTCAAACGGCGTGCCGGCCTTCAAGGCGCCCGAGTCCAAGAACGCGGCTACGACCCTGGCCTGGATGTCGGCGCTCCTGGCCGTGCTCTTTCTCGGCCTGACCATCCTTGCGCACGAGTTCGACATCGTCCCCGGGGAAGACAAAACGGTGGTCTCCCAGGTCGCCACGGCAACCTTCGGCTCCTCAATCTTTTTCTACGCCGTCCAGGCTTCGACGGCGATGATCCTGATCCTTGCCGCTAACACGGCGTTCGCCGATTTCCCCCGGCTGTCATCGATCCTCGCCCGCGACGGCTATCTTCCCCGCCGGTTCACGTTTCGTGGAGACAGGCTGGCCTTTACCAACGGTATCCTCGCCCTCGGGGTCCTCGCTTCGGTTCTGTTGGTTGCCTACGGGGCGGAAACGCACAGTCTGATACCCCTCTACGCCGTGGGCGTCTTCGTTTCCTTCACAATCTCCCAGGCCGGAATGGTCGTGCACTGGCTGCGCGATCGGCAAGGCCAGTGGCGGCGCAGCATCGCGATTAATGCTGTCGGCGCCCTGGCCACCGGGGTCGTCGCCGTGGTGATTACCGCCACGAAGTTTCTCGACGGCGCCTGGCTCACCCTGGTCGCCATCGGCGGCATCATCGTGCTTCTGCGCCTCATCGCCCGCAGCTACGCCGGCTTCGAGAATAGCCTCGCCCCCGTCAGCCGAGGGTTACCGGTCTCAGAACGCAATCTCAGCGCCCAACGCGTTATCGTCCCGGTCAGCAAGGTGAATCGCGCCGCGGTCTGGACGGTCGAATACGCACTCTCAATCTCTCCCCACGTCACGGCTGTCCATGTCAAGGCCGACGACGAGCAGGTCGAAGATCTGCTTACTGACTGGCGAGTTCACATGGGCGACGTCCCCCTCGTGGTGATCGAATCCCCCTATCGCGCCTTCCTCGAGCCATTTCTTGCTTACCTCGACGCCCTCGGCTCCGACAGTCCGCTTACGGTGGCGATCCCCGGCTTTGTGACCCGGCATTGGTGGGAGAACCTGCTTCACAACAACACAGCGTCCACACTGAAGCGGGCGCTCAAGCGGCGTAAGTATACGGTCGTCGTCGACGTCCCATGGCTCGTTGCCGAGAAAGGCATCCAGCCCCCCGAAACATAACCTCATTCGTCAGTTCGGGAAGGCTGGACCCCAGGGATTCAGAGAGATCGGTGCGAAACTCACGCCAGGCGCATCGGATAACCAGCAATTTCAGTGAAATCAAATTTAATGATCCGCCCGGCCAATCAGCCGGAAAGCAGGGCAACCGAGGAGCAGTCGAACCCCCCACCAGGCCGGTTAGGTGGGAGGTCGAGGCTCCAAATTGGTAACATGAAGCCCAGTGACGGGCTCGGAAACCAACCCCAACCCAATCGAGAAGAACCCTCCGCCCCAGGGCGATAGCAGCGCCGCCAGGTCCACTCGCACGGCGATAGCGATCGAGTGGATCGCGCGCGTTACGGCGCTTCTTGCCTCGCTGATCCTGCTGTTCGAGCGCTCCCCGCGGCGCACGCCGTTCATCTTCCTGGGCGTCGTCTGCATCTTTCTATTCCTGATCTGGTTCTCGCGCCAGAACCGCAAGAACTACGGCATGTGGGCGCTCTACGTGGTCTCGCTTTTGATTTTCAGCATGCTCCGCCCTTACGCCGACGAGACGAACATGACGCTGCATGTCAGCGACCTTGCCGATATGGAGGCCTTCCTCTTCGGTGGCACCATTCCCAGCGTGTGGCTGCAGGATCAGTTCTTCAACCCCCGCGAGCTTGGACCCCTCGACTGGTTCACGACGCAGATGCACTGGTCGTACTTCCTGATGCCCCACCTGATGACGATCCTGGTCTTCGTCTTCAGTCCCAAGGACTTCGAGCGCCAGGTCGTTACGGTGGTGGGTATCTTTGTCGTGGGCCTGGTCATCTACTTCGTCGCCCCGGCAGCGCCCCCCTGGTACGCCGCGCGGGTCGGCGAGATCCCCTATCTCTTCCGCGTCATGAACGACGTCGGCGCCCAGCTCAACGCCGAGTTCTACTCGACCGGCTATCGTGCGTTTGGCGAGACGAACCCCGTCGCCGCCATACCTTCGCTACACATGGGGGTGACGTTTGGGCTGGTACTTCTCGCCCGCCGCTTCAGCGGCAAGCTGGCGGCGGCGATGTTCGTCTACTCGCTGTTGATGGGCTTTTCGCTCGTCTACCTGGGCGAGCACTACGTCGTCGACCTGCTGATCGGGATGGGCGTGGCCTGGGTGGTCTACACGCTGGTAGATGCCTGGCTGGATGCCCGCGAAAAGCGCATCACCACCCTCGAGGTCCGGCCCCAAAGCGCCGGCGCCGACTACATGGCCTAGCCGGTGGGGCCAGCGTAAGGCTTCCCAATACAATCCTTAGCGCTGATGTCATCGGTAATGGGCCGACCGCAGTGCGCCTCGCGGTCTGGTTCTAGCATCCGGTGCTACGCGCCGGCCGAACTCCTGCTGTGGCTACTCGCCCCTTTTCATTGTCTCTACGGTTGAGGTCTTCGGGTTCTTCTTTGCCTTCTCCACCGATATGAACCTGCCGGTTCCAGCGTTCCGTCCGATTTTGGTTAGCTTGGCCATTTCAAACTCCTTTCGTTCGGCTTACTTGCCTATGCGAGTAATCTAAATGATTTGCCAGACTGGTGAAGTATGCGTCTCGACTCGACCCGCGGCGGCTCCGGGCACAGCTTCGAGATCCAGCGATTGTCCCCACCGAACTGACACCGCGAGTTACGTTTCTCCATGTGTAACTCTCGACGAGACCAAGAGGGCGCATTGCGATGCGCCCCTACGGCCGGATCCTTCACTATCAGCGGTCAGCGGTTTGACAGGTGGGAGTCGCATTCCCTAGGTTCGTAGACAATTAGGCAATGAAGGGATCAGTAGCGAGACCTCCCTGTCGCAGCGAGCCGGGATCTAGTGCAAGCCGGCGTCACAGGAATCGCGAACTCGCCCCGGAGCTGATGTGATGAACGACGACTCGGGAGTAGCCGCAACCCGCTGACGCGGGATCTCAACTTGCCGCGGGGCACTCGCCCCGCTTCTCCGCTCGCCGTCAGTTGCATCCGGCTGGCGCCCGTTAGCGCGCTTCGAGCGTTCGTCCCTGAGCGTGGGGACGGGAAAAAGGGTGGAACCGCGGGAAGCTCTCGTCCTTTCGGGGAGAGGGCTTTTTTGTTTGCTTGAGAAGGGCTGAGACTTTGGCACGTAGCTTCGACGAACTGAGTAACGAATACATCGACCAGACGCTGGCCGAATCGCCGGTCACGGCGACTTACGTCGGCGTCCACGACTACGACCACGAGCTCCCCGATTACAGCCGCGGCGCCGTCGAGGCGCGGACCCGCAAGATTCGAGGTTGGGTTAGCGAACTCGAGGGTATGGACACCGAAACCAAGCCGGAGGGCTGGCCGGGCTACCAGTGGATGGAGGCCGATCTCCTGTGGCGCCGGCTGCAATGGGAGCTGGTAACCCTCGAGGAGTGGCGCGGCCTCGCCAACAACCCCACCCTCTACGCCAACAGCATCGGCAGCGCGCTGCTCTCACTGATGATCCGCGACTTCGCCCCGGCGGCGGAGCGGGCGGCCAGCGCCGCCTCGCGTGTGGCTGCTATCCCGAACCTGCTGAGCCAGGCGCGCGAGAACCTGGAACAAACGACGAGCATCCACATCAAGACGGCGCTGGAAGGCCTCGCGGGAGTGCGGGGAATGGTAGCCGACGAGGCTGCTGCCTTCTGCGGAAGCGCACTTGACGAAGCGACCCGAGATAAAGCCGTCCGAGCGATCGACGAATACCGCGCCTTCCTCGGGGACGACCTGGCCAAACGCGAGGAGATGCCCATCGCGATCGGCGAGGCCGTCTTCGCGAAGCAGGTCGAGTGGGCGGAGGTCGTCGACACTGACCTCGCCAGGCTGCGGCGCGAGGGCGAGGAGGACCTGAGGCGCACGCAGGCTCGGCTGGTCGAAGTCGCTGGGCAGATCGATGACACGAAGTCGGCAGCAGAAGTCGTCGACCAGGTCTCGCTCGATTTCCCTGACGCCAGGAATCTCGTCCGCGATACCGCGGCGCTGCTGGAAGACCTGCGCCAGTTTTCGATCGACGCGAAGCTGGTCACCATGCCGACCGAGGTGCGGATCAGCGTCACCGAGACGCCCGAGTTCTATCGCTCGGTCGTCCAGGCGGCCTGCTCCACACCCGGCGCCTTTGAGACCAGGGCAGACGAATCCTACTACTGGGTCACGCCCGTTGAGGACAATTGGAGCGAGGAGCAGAAGAGCGGCTTCCTGAAGTTCCTCAACCGCTGGGCCATTCCCGGCATCAGCGCCCATGAAGCCTATCCAGGCCACTATGTCCATCTGATCGCGATGCAGCAGGAAGGCAGCCGCCTCGCCCAGTTCCTGCGTTCCAGCACGACTACGGTCGAGGGCTGGGCGCACTACGTGGAGCAGGTGATGATCGAGGCCGGCTATGGCGGCGGCGACCCGCGCCTCGAGCTGATGCAGCTGCGCGAAGCCCTGCTCCGCCTCTGCCGCTACCTCGCGTCGTTCGGGATGCACACCGGCGGCTGGTCGTTCGAGCAAGCCGTCGGCTTCTTCATCAAGGAGGGCTATTCGACGCCGATCATCGCCGAGCGCGAGAGCCGGCGCGGTGTCGTCGGGCCCAACTACTACGCCTATACACTCGGGAAGCACGAGATCCTGCGCCTGCGCGACAAATATCGCGAGCAGCGTGGCGCAGGCTTCAGCCTGCTCGACTTTCACGACCGCTTCATCCGCCTGCCCTACCCGGTGGCGGTCATCGAGCGAATCATGCTCAACGGCGACGCCCGCACAGAAAACGAAACCCGAGACACAACTCCCCGGAGGTCACGATGACGAAAATGCAAGGAGCCCAGGTTCTGATGGAGTGCCTTCGACGCGAGGGCGTTGAGGTAATCTTCGGCTACCCCGGCGGGGCTAACCTGCCGATTTACGACGCCCTGACGGGCGCCAAATCGATCAAGCACATCCTCGTCCGCCACGAGCAGGCGGCGGCCCACGCCGCCGACGGCTACGCCCGCGTCAGCGGCAAGGTCGGGGTCTGCTTCGGTACCTCCGGCCCAGGGGCGACCAACCTGGTCACTGGCATCGCTAATGCCTGGATGGACTCGGTGCCGATGGTGATCATCACGGGCGCCGTGGTGTCGGGACTGATCGGCCGCGACGGCTTCCAAGAAGCTGACATAACGGGAATCACGCTGCCCATCACCAAGCACAACTCGCTCGTCCTCGACCCTAACGAGATCGCCCGCGCGGTGCGCGAGGCCTTTTACCTGGCCTCAACCGGACGCAAAGGCCCTGTGCTGGTGGACATCCCGCGCGATGTCCTCCAGCAGGTCGTGGAGTTCCATTGGCCGGAGAAGGTCGAGATCCGCACCTACCGGCCGACCACCCACGGCCACCCCGCCCAGATCAAAAAAGCGGCCGCGATGATCGCGGAGTCCAAGAAGCCGCTGATCCTCGCCGGCCACGGCTGCGTACAGGCGCAGGCTCACGACGAGCTCCTCGCGGTCGCGGAGAAGGCCGACATTCCCGTGATCAACACGCTGCTGGGGCTCGGCAGCTTCCCCGGGTCGCACCCGCTCTTCATGGGCATGCCGGGGATGCACGGCATGTACTGGAACAACATGGCGATCTGCGAGGCCGACCTGATCATCGGCGCCGGCATGCGCTTTGACGACCGCGTGACGGGCCGCCTGAAGGACTTCGCTCCTAACGCCCGCATCATCCACATCGACATCGACCCCGCCGAGATCGGCAAGAACGTGCAGACGCACGTGCCAATCGTTGGCGACGTTAAGGAGGTACTGGGCCAACTGGCCAGGTACCTGCAGCCCGCCCGTCACGAGGAGTGGGTGGCGTGGTTCGCCGAGATGCGCGAGCGCCACCCTTCGATCACCATCGGCGAAAGCGAAACAGTCCTGCCGCAATTCGTGATCAAAAAGATCTACGAGGCGATGGGCAACGATGGCTACGTCGTCACCGGCGTCGGCCAGCACCAGATGTGGGCCGCCCAGTTCTACTGGTCGGACAAGAAGAACGGCTGGGTCACCTCGGGCGGCCTGGGCACAATGGGCTTCGAGGTGCCGGCGGCTATGGGCGTGCAGCTGGCCTTCCCCAAGGACCTCGTCTGGTCGATCTGTGGCGACGGCGGCTTCCAGATGACCCTGCAGGAGCTGGCCACGATCGTCGATTACGAGCTGCCGATCAAGTTCGCCATCATCAACAACGCCTCGCTGGGTATGGTTCGCCAGTGGCAGGAGCTTTTCTACGCCGGCAACATCTCGGAGAGCAAGCAGTCGAACCCAGACTTCGTGAAGCTGGCCGAGGCCTTCGGCATGAGGGGCTTGCGGGTCACGCAGCAGGATGAGGTCGAAGACGCCATAGCCGAGGCCAACCGCTACCCGGGGCCGATCCTGATCGACTTCCAAGTTGATAAGGACGAGAACGTCTATCCCATGGTGCCGCCGGGCGCCTCGCTGCAAGAAACGGTGGACCTGCCGGCCATCCCGACGATGGCCAGGGGAGTGAAGATATGACGATGCGCAACGGATCCGGCATGGGCGTCACCGAGGGCGTCCCGCGCAGCAGCCGCCACAGCAAGCACACGATCGTCGCCCTGGTCGAGGACCGCCCCGGCGTCCTCAACCGCATCTCGAGCAAGTGGCGGCAGCGCGGCTACAACATCGAAAGCCTCGCGGTTGGACACAGCGAGACGCCCGGCCTTTCACGGATGACCTTCGTCGTCGACGCCAGCAACACCGATGTGGAGCAGGTGATCAAGCAGCTCTACAAGGTGATAGAGGTGGCGAAGATCACCGACATCACCCACCTGGATGCGGTGGCGCGAGAGCTGGCCTTGATCAAAGTCGGGGCGACTGCGGAGACGCGAGGCGGGATTATCGAGGTCTGCGACATGTTCAGGGCGAGGATCATCGACGTGTCGAAGGACACGCTGATCGTCGAGACGACGGGTACCGAGGACAAGATCGAGGCCATCGTCGAGATGCTGCGCCCCTATGGGATCAAAGAGCTGGTGCGGACGGGACGAGTGGCGATGGCACGAGGGGCGCGGACGGTGTCCTTCGGGGAAGAAGGGGACTCCTGATGGCCCAGATGTACTACGACAAGGACGCCGACCTCGGCCTGCTGAAAGGCAAGAAGATCGGCATCATCGGCTTCGGCAGCCAGGGTCACGCTCACGCCTTGAACCTGAAGGACAGCGGTTTAGACGTTGTGGTTGGGCTCTACCCCGGCTCAAAGAGCTGGAAGGCCTGTGAGGAGAACGGCCTGCGCGCCGGGTCGGTGGGCGAGGTGGCCGCGGAGGCCGACATCATCATGATGCTGGTCCCCGACCAGACCCAGAAGCAGGTCTACGAGGAGTTCGTGGCGCCGGGCCTGAGCGCAGGCAAGATGTTGATGTTCGCCCACGGCTTCAACATCCACTTCGGGCAGATCTCTCCCCCCGACGACGTGGATGTGACGATGGTCGCTCCCAAGGGCCCGGGCCACCTGGTGCGCCGCGTTTTTGTGGAAGGCGGCGGGGTCCCGGCGCTTTTTGCGGTCCATCAGAACGCGACGGAATCGGCGCGTCAGCTGGCCATGGCTTACGCCGCGGGCATCGGCGCGACGCGGGCCGGGATTCTCGAGACCACTTTCCTCGAGGAGACCGAGACAGACCTCTTCGGTGAGCAGGCAGTGCTCTGTGGGGGGACCACGCAGCTCGTGAAGTATGCCTTCGAGACTCTCGTCGAGGCCGGCTACCAGCCCGAGCTGGCGTACTTCGAGACGATGCACGAGTTGAAGCTGATCGTCGACCTCATGTACGAGGGCGGCATGGCCTACATGCGCTACTCGATCAGCGACACCGCCGAGTACGGCGACTACAGCCGCGGCCCACGGATCATCGACGAGGGCGTGAAGGAGAACATGAAGGAGGCCCTGGACGAGATCCAGTCAGGCCAGTTCGCACGAGAGTGGATCCTCGAGAACCAGGCCGGCCGGCCATCCTTCAACTCCCTGCGCCGCAAAAATGCCGAGCACCCCATCGAAGAGGTCGGCGCGGAGCTTCGCGCAATGATGTCCTGGCTGAAGCAAGGCCGCCCCAACTGAGTACGAATCGGTCATAATGACCTGATGCAGGACAAACCTACCAATACAACCAGTGTCGGGACTATTAAGGCACACCTCTCCGAATTGCTCGCCAGGGTTGCTTTCGGAGGGGAGAGATATCTGATCGAACGGCGTGGCAAGCCCATCGCTGCCCTCGTCTCGGTGGATGATTTGAAGCATCTTGAGGCCGGTCATGGCTCGGTGCCGCCCGCCCCGCACCGCATCGTGGACGCTATCGGCGCCTGGGAAGGGGTGATCTCGGAAGAGGAGTGGAACGAGATCCTGGCCGACATCTACAGGGCCCGAGCAACAAGTTTCGACAGACCAGTTGACCTCGAGGGCTGATGTATCTGCTTGATACAGACACGGTCAGCGGCATCATGCATCAGCGACCTGGCCTGAGACTGGAGCCTAAGCTGGCGTCAACTCCCGATGCGCTTCAGTACACGTCGAGCATCACGGTCGGTGAGATCATCTATGGAGCTCACAAGAAGCCGGAACGCACCGAGTACCTGATCCAACTGCTCGAACAAGAAATCCTGACAGTGTTGCGTATCCTCCCGTTCGATGAGGACGCTGCGCGGATATATGGTCCCCTCCGGCTTGATCTGGAACGGCGCGGGAGGGTTATCGGCGAACCAGACACCCGAATTGCCGCCATTGCCCTATCCCACAACCTCACGGTCGTTACTGGCAATACACGACACTTCGAGCGTATTCCGGGCTTGTCCGTCGAAAACTGGCTGCTCTGATTCGTACTCGCCGCTAGCGTTGGGCGTTTGTGCCGTTCCCCGGGTTGCCGGCGGCGAACGTCTCGGCGAACTGCATTAGCTGCGCCGGAATGATCCACTTGGTCGAGGGGTCCTTGGCCAGCGACTTCAAGGTCTCGAGGTACTGCAACCCCATCGTGTTCGGGGCCGCAACCGTAGCCGACTGGTTGATGCTGGTCAGAGCCAGCGCGTAGCCCTCGGCGTCGAGAATCTGCGCCTGGCGGCGCCCCTCGGCCTGCAGAATCTGTGCCTGCCGGTCACCCTCGGCCTTGAGGATCGACGAGGCCTTTTGACCTTCCGCCACGGCGATCGCCGCCTCGCGCTGGCCGTCGGCTTCGAGGACAACGGCGCGGCGGTTGCGCTCGGCGCCCATCTGGCGGCTCATGGCGTCCTGGATCTCGCGCGGAGGCAGGATCTCGCGGATCTCCACGTTGTTCACCTTGACGCCCCAGCGGTCGGTCACAGCGTCCAGCTTTTCCTGCATCGTGTGGTTGATCTGGTCACGCTTGGCCAGCACGTCGTCCAGTGGCAGGTCGCCGACGACCGCGCGCAGGGTTGTGATGGCCATACCACGGGCGGCGTCAACATAGCGCTCGACCTTCAGCACGGCCAGCTCCGGCTCCACGACGCGCATGAAGATCAGCATGTCGATAGCAACGGACGCGTTGTCCTTGGTGATGCAGGCCTGTGGCGGGATGTCGAAAACCTGTTCGCGCAGGTCAACGTTCTTTGTTTGATGGACGATCGGTATGGTCCAGACCCAGCCCGGACCGCGGGCGGCGCCGTCGTAGCGGCCGAAGGTGAAGCGGACGAGCCGCTGATACTCGGGGACGATTCGGAAGAAGATCACGTTGCGCTCCTTGGGGGAAAGTGTGTTTAGGATAGTCAGCCGTGAGCCGAGCCGCTTCAGCGCGGCCAGCCCGCTTAGCGCGATAATCGCCTCGTGAGAATCAGCGGGGTCTCCTTACTCGTCATCGGCCTACTTGTCCTCCTCGCCAGCGCCTGCAGCGGCGACCGTAACTTCGAGGACGGCGCCGTCCACGTCCTCGAGTACGACGGCAACGTCGACCCCGTGCTCGAGCGCTACATCGAACGGGGGATAGAGCAGGCCGAGGACGACAACGCTCGCGCCCTGGTGATTGAGCTCGATACGCCGGGCGGCCTCCTCGATACAACGCGCAACATCGTTAAGGACATCTCCGACTCCAACGTGCCGGTCATCGTCTGGGTCAGCCCCGAGGGCGCCCACGCCGCCTCGGCGGGCACATTCATCACGATCGCCGGCCACGTCGCCGCAATGGCGCCGTCCACGAACATCGGCGCGGCTTCCGTGGTCGACAGCAGCGGCGGCGACATTGAGGGCACCCTGGGCAAAAAGATCGAGAACGATACGGTCGCCTTTGTCCGCGCCATCGCCGAGGAGCGGGGCCGCAACGCCGACTGGGCCGAGCGCGCCGTACGCGAAGCCGAGTCAATTAGCGCCAACGAAGCGGTCGAGCTCGACGTTGTCGACTTCATCGCTCGCGACCGGGCGGAGCTCCTTGAGCTGTCGGACGGCCTGGCGGTGACCACAGGCTCGGGACGTGTCGTGCTGGACCTGGCCGATGCTCCTGTCGTCGAGAACGACATGACCCGCTTCGAGCAGTTCCTCTCCCTGGTCGCCGACCCCAACATCGCGTTCCTCTTCCTGACCCTCGGCGGAGTACTGCTCCTCTTCGGGCTACTGCACGCCGGCACGTTCCTGCCCGAGACGATGGGCGCTCTCATGCTCGTTCTCGGCTTCTTCTCCCTGAGCGTCATCCCCTACAGCTGGGTGGGCGTGTTGCTGCTCGGCCTGGCCTTCATCTTGCTCACAGCCGAGCTTTTCGTGCCGGGGACCGGCGCCCTGGGCATCATCGGGGCGGTTGCCTTGATCCTCGGCGGCCTCTTCCTGACCTCGACCAACGAGCCGGCCTACCAGGTCTCGCGCTGGCTGATCTTCATCCTCTCCGGGCTGACGGCCGCGTTCTTCGTCTTCGTCCTCCAGGTGCTGATCAAGACGCGTAGGATACCGATTGTGACGGGACGCGAAAAAATGATCGGCACCTGTGGCATCGCTAGCAGCGAGCTCGACCCGCACGGCAAGGTGGCCTACGCCGGAGAGAGCTGGAACGCCACCTCGCAGTCCGGCCCCATCCTCCTCGGCGAGCGGGTCACAATAACCGACGTCGACCACCTTCACCTGACGGTCCGCCACTACGACCCGGTGATCGACGAAGCCGCGAGCGCCCCACCCCCGCCTCCGCCGCGCGGCGGCTTTAGCTTCCTGCGCCGTCGTCGCGCGAGCGGCTGAAGTCGCCCGCCTTAGCTCCCGTCACGCGCACCAGATCGCTGGAGGCTATAGGGAAGATCGCGTTAGACGACCCGGCGGCGCTCCAGATTTCCTCATAGACGAGAAGGCCCTGGTCTATCAGCGTCCGCGGCTGCGGGTCGTGTCCTATGGCCGGCACGCCACCCACCGCAAATCCAGTCTTCTCGACTACCGTCTCCGCCGGCATCATCCGCACGCGCTTGTGGGGGACACTCAGGCACCTCGCCAGCTTGCTCGTGTCCACGCGGCTGGCCCCGCCTATGATCACGAGGACCAGCGCTCCATCAACATCGAAGGCCAGTGTCTTGGCGATCTGTCCCAGCTCGCAGCCGGCGGCGTCGGCAGCTTCCTGGGAGGTGTGGGTGGGCTTGTCGAAAACGCGGACGCGCGTATCGAGCCCCAGCCCGTCGAGGGCGTCCTGCACCCGTTGCTCCTCTGCGTTCATCACGAGCGAGCCTATCACGGCCTTGCCGCTTGATTCCCCGAAAAGCGGATGCCTATCCTCCCGCCATGACTCGCCTCAGACTTGACCGGGCCCTCGTCGAGAGGGGTCTCGCGGAGACGCGCAACAAGGCCCGCGCCCTGGTCATGGCCGGCGACGTGCTGGTCCAGGAGCAGCAGGCCCAACGGGCCGGCCAGATGGTCGACGAATCGATCCCCATCGCGCTCAAGGAGCGGCAGCGTTTCGTCAGCCGTGGTGGGTTTAAGCTGGAGCATGCCCTTGATGCCTTTGCTATCGACGTCGCCGGGTTTGTGGCAGCCGACCTCGGCGCCTCCACAGGTGGCTTCACCGACTGCCTCCTCCAGCGCGGCGCCGCGCGGGTTTATGCTATCGACTCCGGGCACGGCCAGCTTGACTACCGCCTGCGCGATGATCCAAGAGTGGTCGTGATGGAGAAGGTCAACGCGCGCGACCTCGACTCTCTGCCCGAGCCGGTCGACATCGTGGTTGCCGATGTCTCCTTCATCTCCCTGCGCAAGGTACTGCCGGCGGCGCGCCGGCTGCTCAAGCCCGGGGGCCAGATCGTCGCCCTGCTCAAGCCGCAGTTCGAGGCTGAGCGCAGCGAGATCGGCCGCGGTGGCGTGGTCCGCGATCCACTTGTCCACGCACGGGTGATTGGCCGTTTTGTCGCCTGGGCCGCCGGCGAGCGCATGTTCACCAGCAACCTCGCCCTGTCGCCCCTTACCGGGCCGGCCGGCAACCGGGAATTCTTGGTCCAGCTGTCGCCGACGTGATCGAGAAGGTTGGCATCGTTTATGCCGAGGGCGAAGATATTCCTCCGGTCGTCTCGGATTTCGAAAGCGCGCTGCGCGTCCTCGGCTGCGATGTCTGGTCCAGCCGGGCCTGGGACGACGGCCTTGAGAGCCAAATACCGGGGACCGAGCTCCTGGTTTGCATCGGTGGTGATGGCACGGTCCTCAGGTCAGCGAGCGTGGCGGCGTTGGAGAACCCCCTGATCCTGGGCGTCAACATGGGCCGGCTCGGCTTTCTCACCGAGCTGGGTCCCCATGACGGCCTGAACCGCCTTCCCGAACTGATCAAGCGTTCCGCGGGGCGGATCGAGGAGCGAATGATGCTGAGGGTCGAAGTCCTCTCCGAGGCCACGGGCACGCCGCCGGCCCAGGGCGAGGGCCCATATCACGCCCTCAATGACGTTGTCCTCGGCCGCTCCGGCATCGGCCGCCCTACCTACATCCAGGCCACCGTAAACGGCGCTCGCCTGGCCTCTTTCCGTGCCGACGCCGTTATCGTCTCGACGCCGACGGGCAGCACCGCCTACAACATGTCGGCCGGCGGCCCCATCGTGGCGCCCGACATGAAGGCGATTATCGTGACGCCGGTCGCGCCCCACCTCTCTCTCGGCAAATCGCTGGTGCTTTCGGCATCGGCGTCCCTGGAGCTCCGGGTGGCCACCGACCACCTGGCGGTGATGAACGTCGACGGCCAGGGCGAGCTCTACCTGGCGTCGGGCGGCGACGTGCGGATCACCGCCAGCCCCCACGTCGCCCGGCTTCTCCGGGTCGGCGAGCCCAACGACTTCTACACGCACCTCTCGACCCGCCTCGACTCGCTTACCTCGCGGACTCTGCAGAGGCTGACGGAGGAAGAGCTGAGCTAGTGCTCGCCGAGCTCGACATTCGCAACCTGGCCATTGCTGAGCACGTCCGGGTGCGGTTCTCCTCCGGCCTCACGGTCATCACCGGCGAAACCGGCGCCGGCAAGAGTCTGATCGTCGACGCCCTCTCCTTTCTGCTCGGCAGCCGCGCCGACGCAGATCTAATCAGGACAGGTGAGAGCTCGGCCCGAGTCGAGGGTATCTTCGATATCTCAAGTCGCTCCGAGCTGCGCCCCTTGCTCGACGACCTGGGGCTGGACGCGGCAGAAGATCAGCTGATTATCTCCCGCGAGATGCGACGGGAAGGGCGTGGTCTCGTTCGTCTGAACGGGCGGGCGCTGGCTCAATCGCAGTTGCTGGAGGTCGGGCAGGCGCTAGTCGACATCCACGGTCAGGGCGACTACATGTCGCTGCTGCGCCCGCAAGAGCAGCTCTCCTTCCTCGACCGTTTCGCCGGGAGTACCCCGCTAAAGCAGGAGTTCGCGCAGCTCGCCGCTCGGCTCCGGGCCGCACGCCGCGAACTGGCGGAGATCACCGAGGGCGAGCGCGAGCGAGCCCGCCGCTCTGATCAGCTACGCTTCGAAGTCGCCGAAATAGAGCGCGCCGAAATCATCCCGGGCCAAGAGGATGAGTTAATCCAGGAGCGCGACCTCCTCGGCAACAGCGAGCAGCTTGCCGTCCTCGCCCAGGAGGCCGTCGAGGCGCTGGAAGCTGGCGAGCCCAGCGGCATCGACGCCGTGGGCGGCGCGGCCGCGGCCCTCGCCGGCCTCGCCCGCCTGGACACGCGCATGGCTGAGCGGGCGGAGCGTGCCGCTGCGCTGCAGGACGAGCTTGCTGACCTCGTCCGTGATCTCCGCGCCTACCGCGAGGAGGTCGAGTTCAACCCTCAGCGGCTCGAAGCCGTGGAAGGCCGGCTGGCCCTCCTGGCCAATCTGAAGCGCAAATACGGCGCGACCCTCGACGAGGTCCTTGCCTACGGCGCGCATTCCAGCGAGGAGCTGGACCGCCTCGAAGGCGGCGACGAACGGGCAGCCGCGCTGCGCGAAGAAGAAGTCGCTCTTCTCCAACAGCTCAAAGACTCTGGCTTGCGACTCTCGGCCACGCGCCGCGCCGCGGCCGCGCGGCTGGCCGAGGAAGTTGAGGTTGGCCTGCGGGAACTGAGCATGGAGGGCGCACGCTTCGCCATTCGCCTTTCGCGGCAGCAAACCTCCGAAGGCGTCGCCGCCGAGCTTCCCCTTTCCGAGGTGCTGGGCAGCGTGGAATCAGAATCCCATGAAACCGTTTCGAGCGTCGGTTTCGACCGCGACGGTCTCGAAAAGGTCGAGTTTCTCGTCAGCATGAACCCCGGCGAGGAGCTCAGGCCTCTCGCGCGGGTTGCCAGCGGCGGCGAAACTTCGCGGCTGATGCTGGTCCTCAAGAGCATCCTCGGCGCGGCCGATGCCACGCCGACCCTGGTCTTCGACGAGGTGGACGCCGGCATCGGCGGACGGGCGGCGCTTGTTGTTGGCCGGAGCCTGCGCGACCTGGCCGGCCACCACCAGGTTGTCTGCATCAGCCACCTGCCGCAGATCGCGGCCTACTCCCACAGCCACCTCTCGGTGAGCAAGGTAGTGGCGGAGGGCCGCACGGCCGCCGTCGTCAGTGAGCTATCAGCCGACGAGCGGGTGGTTGAGATGGCGCAGATGATTGGTGGCCCCAGCGACGCCAGCGTCGCGGCGGCCCGCGAGCTGCTGGCCGCGGCCGCGCCCGGTGGCAAGGGGAACGAGTAGCGCCGGTCCGCGCCCCCCGAAGGACTTGACCGGCTGAATCTGCGATACTTCCCGAGTCCACATGAGTGCCCAATCCGTAAGTCCGACTGCCACTTTGCCCAACGGCTTCGATTCACGCCCCCTGACTTTGGACGACGTGCCCGAGATCGTGCGCGTCGCCAACACCTGGTCCGAACGATATAGCGGCCGCCCGGAGGTAACCGAGGAGCAAGAACGCGGCTCGATTAGCAACCCCCGCGTGAAACTTGAGCAGGACACCCACGGCGTGTTCACTGCCGATGGCAGCATGGCCGGCCTCGTCGAGTTCTACGACCTCGACGATCCGCACACGAATTACTTCGGCTTCCTGCGCGCCCTGCCGGACGAAAACGAGGCGGCAATTCTCCGCTACCTCGTGCGTTGGTGCCTCGCTCGAGCCAAAGATTCCATCCCGAGTGCGCCGGCTGATGCCCGCTGCAGCTTCAATGTCGGGACACTGTCGCAGGATGAAACCATGCGCCGGGTCTTGCTGGACGAAGGGCTCTCAGTCGACCGCTACTCGTGGCAACTGGACATCGTGATGGATTCACCGCCACCGGCCCCCATCTGGCTCGAGGGCATCGAGCTCCGCCCGTTCGACCCCGACACCCAGGCGCGTGATGTCTGGGAGGCGGACGAAGAGGCCTTCCAGGATCACTACGGGCACGTCACGGGCAACTTCGAAACCTGGTGGAGCTTCGTGACCGACACGGGAGAAATGCAGCCGGAGCGCTGGTACATCCCCTGGGAGGGCGACCAAATAGCCGGCGTCTGCCTCTGCACCGTCGGCCGCGAGGGCGACCCCAACTTTGGCTGGGTCAACGACCTCGCCGTGCGCCGGCCATGGCGCAAGAAGGGCCTTGGCCTGGCCCTACTCCACCACGCCTTCGGCGAGTTCTACAGGCAGGGCATCAAGAAGGTCGGCCTCAGCGCCGACTCGCAGAACCTGACGGGCGCCATCCGTCTCTACGAGCGCGCCGGCATGAGCATGGTCCGCCAGTTCGACTCCTACGAGATCGAGCTTCGCCCCGGCCGCGACATGCGGACGACCGCACTGTCGACCTAACCCGCGTCCTCCGGGGCTAGTCGTTGGTCTAACCTCCGGCATCTCGACATGCCTGTGAATTGTCGGAGCTACTGGAGGCACTAGCTCGCCATGGGGATATGCGGGCATCCTTCTGCATCGCAGGATTGTGAAAGCAACGCCCGCAGGCCGGGCGTGAGAGTAAAGTTTGATGCGTAACCTACCAGCTCTGAGTAGGCATCTCCGTCAGGTCTGTAAATCCGATCACGGTCTTTTTCTTCTCGTAGGTAGCCAGTTCGTAGGGCGGCGCTCAGCACCTCCTGCGGATCATGGTATCGCCTGCCATTTAAGAACCCGCGTTTATCGAGCCAAGAGCGACGTGCCATCCCACTTGGCGTGACGAACTTGCCGAACATGTGCCTGAGCTGCATGGCGGGGGGACACGGCTCCACTACTTTCACTGGCCGCCCAGATGCCTTAATCAGCCATTGTCTGGCTTCGCTAGGTGTAGTGATGGTTAAGCCCTTTGGAACGTTGATGCTATAGAACCGGGAAAGGTCTCCTACCTGAACTCCGCGCAACTTTTCAGAGTTCGCGAACTTGGTGTTTCGGAAAATAGCCTCAGTGAGGTTTGCGTCTGTAAGGTCGCAGGAACGAAACTCGGTGTCACTCAGGTCCGCTCCAACAAACGATGCGCCCCTCAAATCCACGGATTCAAATAGTATGCCCGAGAGATCTTTCCGCTCGAAGGGAAAACGGCGCAGCTTCGCACGCGCGGGCTCATGTTGGCTCGCGATCTGGACTACGTTCTTGAACGACACAGGCAGCGATTGGGCTTGGAGCGCGAGCGACTCCAGTTGGTCGACGTGTGCTACCCCAATGTGTTCCCGAATAACTCGCAGTGTCACCGAATCATGGGGAATCTGACGAACCGCCAAGTACTGCACGAAGGCGTCAGGATTGTTGTCGAACAGCTGCGAGTACCACCGGCCCAATAGGTAATGCTCGAGTAACTCCTGCGAAAATCTGATCTGTCCTGAGCCGCCCAAGGAAAACAGCGCCAGTTGAAGTAATGCACGGAGGTTGGAATCCGCGCCAGGGATATCCGGGGTAATGGTCAGTTCCGCCCATTCTCGAGCGGTGTCAATGGAAAGGCCCTGAAAGCCGCCCTGCATGTCCTCCGCAGCCATCGCCTGAGCGAATTCCAGAACAGCCCGCTCATTGATTACCATTCGATCCAGCAATTGCTTGTCGTATTCGCGCGCAATGATCCTCGACACAGCACTGTCAAGCAGTTCGGTTTCCGTACGCGACTTGTCCAGAGCTGTCGCCTCAAATTCCTCAATGAGAAGCGACGAGTAATAAGGGATGCTAGCTAGCTCGTCCATGCCAGTTTCGCGAACCGACTCCAGAAACTGCTCAGCAGATGCCCCTAAGCGGCTGATCGCATACTCGCGTCTTGAGCCCAATCCCCAAGGAGCGAGCTCGTACGTGTGGATGTAGCCTGCGTATTCGTCTCTGAACTCTCGAAGCTCGGGCGAGGTTGCTAGAAGCGAATCACGAACGCAGATCAGGATTGGGGGAGCAGATCCGGGCATCGTCATGAGATCGAGGAGGTAGTCGAAGAACGTTGAGTCCTGAGCGATAACCTCGTCCAAGCCATCAAGCAGCCACACGCCAAAACCATTAGCGAGCATCCATCGGAAAACGGCTTCGTCAAGGGGCCGAGAAAAGTCCGTGTCGAGGTATGCACGCAGCAGGGCCTTGACGGTGGGAGCATCCGACAGCCGAAGGTACTCAGGCATTAGAGGCATAGGTCGACGCGCCTTCTGCTGTCGGCGCTTGTCGACCTGGAACTCGTCGTATAGGCGTGAGAACAGAGATTCGAACAGGAATGTTTTGCCGATGCCGGCCGGGCCGATAACCAAATGAATCGGGCGCGATGGCAGGTCGGCAGACTGACGCAGACGCGTAAGCAGGGTCTCGAGCAAGTCGTTGCCCGCCTCGCTCGTTGGGGAATCAAATGGCTGCTTAACGCGTTGGCTTAGTAGGCTGGAGCCCCTGTCTCGGACGTCCTTTGCTACTGAGGTCGCCTCAGGTGAATCATCCCATTTGAATGACGTGTCGAAGAATTGAACCGTCGATCGAATCTTGACGTTGTACCAGCGTCGAGCGCCGCTACGGAAGTCTGTGCTCAAACCCTCCAGGTTCGGAACCAACATGAACTTCTGAGCGGTTGGATATAGGTCGTTTATGTCCTTGAACTGAGACAGCATAAAGCCTTCACGCGACCGAAAGCTTTGGCGGTCACCTACTGTCGGTACCCAGACGTAAATGAATTCGTTGTCTTCCCCGAGGCCCTTGCGACTTCCCACCAAGAGGTCGCGAGACTGCTCCGCGACGTCATATCTCTCCGCCTCTAGGTAGCCGCGCGCCAAGCCCTTTAAATCCAAATGAGTCCTCCGTTGGGTATTCATCAATCTATCCCGACGTTGCGTCGGGAGCCAATGCTAGACGATGCTTTGAGCCGCCCATTTCTCCCCACACTAGGGTTAAGCTTCCGCAACTTGCGATACTTCCTTCGTTCCATGGCGAACCTAAATGTCAAAGCGCCTACGTCGCTGCCGGCCGGCTTCATATCACGCCCTCTAACATTGGGCGACATTCCCGAGATCGTGCGCGTCGCCAACACCTGGGCGCAGCACTACAGCGGCCGTCCCGAGGGGACCGAGGAAGAAGAGCGGGGAGAGCTGGCCAACCCGAAGACGAAGCTGGAACGCGACTCAGTCGGGCTCTTTGCAGGCGATGGCAACCTGGCCGCCTTCGCCTGCTTCTACGACTGGGACGAGCCGCACGCTCAGTACGGCGCTTTCATGCGCGTCCTGCCCGATGCGCGGGAAGCCGACCTGCTTCGCTACCTGGTGCCGTGGGCGCTAAACAGGGCCGGCCAATCCATCCCCGGGGCGCCGCCTGACGCGCGCTGCACGCTCGAAGTCGAGGTGTTGGCAACGGACGAGGTCTTGCCGGGGTCATGCGGGAGATGGGCTTTGCCGTGGATCGGCACTCCTGGCAAATGAAGATCGTCCTGGACTCGCCCCCGCCGGCGCCAGAGTGGCCGAAGACAATCGAGCTCCGCCCCTTCGACCGCCGCCGCCACAAGCGTGCACTCTGGGCGGCCGACGAGGGGGCCTTCCAGGACCACTACGGCTACATTCCGACCAGCTTTGACTCGTGGTGGGACGAGATCGACGACCTCGGCCAGTACCAGCCCGAGCACTGGTACATCGCCTGGGACGGCGACGAAATCGCCGGCCTTTGCCTCTGCGACCTCGGCCGCGAGGACGACCCGGACCTTGGCTGGGTCAACGAGCTTTCGGTGCGGCGCCCCCTGGCGCAAGCGGGGCCTCGGGCTGGCGCTCTCCTCCACGCCCTCGGCGAGCTGTATGGGAAGGGCATCAAGAAAGTCGGCCTCAATGCAGACTCACAGAACCTGACCGGCGCCATCCGCTTGTACGAGCGCGCGGGCATGAGCCCTGTCCGCCAGTTCGATTTGTATGTCCGTGAGCTGCGGCCCGCCCGTGACCTGCGGATCACTGAGCTAAGCGTCTAGCCCTGCATCCGGAACACTTTAGAAAGGCCCCCGCATGGAAGAGCAGATCCTGTCCAGCGAAACGATCTACAAGGGTAAGGTCCTGAACCTGCGCATCGACAGCGTCCGCTTCCCTTCGGGACGCGAAGGCAAGCGCGAGATCGTCGAGCACCGCGACGCGGTGACCCTCCTCCCCATCGATGCCGATGGCCGCCTCCTCCTCATTCGCCAGTTCCGCCTGGCGGCCGGGCAGGTCCTGCTCGAAGCCCCGGCCGGCATAGTCGACCCCGGCGAGTCTCCCAAGGAGACGGCGCACCGCGAGCTCCGCGAGGAGACAGGCTTCGACTGCCGCACGCTTGAGCCGCTGCTCCGCTTCTACCCGGCGCCCGGTTTCAGCGAGGAGTTTATGCACTCCTTCGTCGCCAGCGATCTGTTCGAATCGACGGCCGACCCGGATGATGACGAGAACATCGAGTTAGCCCGCTACAGCCTCGACGAGGCCGTGGAGCTGATCGCGACGGGCGAGATCATCGACGCCAAGACGATCTGCGTGGTGCTCGCCTACAAGCTGCGACTCCACACAGCTAGATCGGGCGCGGATTAGAGGCTACTTCTGGTTAATCAGGACTGTACCGACGCCGGTCAGGAGTAGAGCCGGCAACTCCCAGCCGCCGCCCCCTACCATGCCGTGGCCCCAGTAGACCCGCCTGATTGAGGCGAAGAGGTCGGCGCCCAGGGCCAGCCCGGCCAGGGGCGTGAACATGCCCAGCGCGAACAGCACACCGCCGGCGAACTCCGTGCCGGCCAGCGCGTAGGCTGCCATGCGCGCGTTTGGGATGCCCAACTCTTCGAGCTGGCGGGTAAAGTTCTCGTTCCCGCCGCCCTCCATCCACTCGCGGAACTCCTCGCCGAGGTAGCGATATGCCTCCGCGGGTATCCGCTCCGAGGTTCCCGGCCCGCCGAACAATCGCGCGAAGCCGTGAACGGCGAGAGTGCCTCCCGTGGCAAGGCGTAGTGGGACCAGTCGTAAAGGTGTGCCCATGCCTCCAGCATAAACCCGCGAAAACGGGCTCTTTTCGCCTCCACCCTCAAGACGTGGATAGTGACGGGTTTCACAAGTGTTGAGCCTTAAGCAGGGCGTGATAGCATCGGAATGGCCCGGTAGACGCCGCGGTAAAGCATTCTGTGGAGGGCCCTTGTCGCTGGATGAACGCCCACTCGCCCCTGGCTCCGGGGTGGTGGGTTTCTTTATGAGGAGGTCCTAACTCGGTGTACGAGCATGATGTCCTCGTAATCGGCGCTGGCCTGGCCGGCATGCGCGCCGCCCTTGCCGCCCAGGAAGCCGGCGCCGACGTGGCGATGATCAGCAAGGTCCACCCGGTCCGCTCCCACTCCAACGCCGCCCAGGGGGGCATTAACGCGGCCCTTCCCGGCAACCCGGACGACTCCTGGGAAGAGCACGCCTTCGACACGATCAAAGGTTCCGACTATTTGGCCGACCAGGACTCCGTCGAGGTCATGTGCCGCGAGGCGGGCCAAGAGTTGATCGACCTCGAAAACATGGGCGTCACCTTCAACCGCGACGAACAGGGAAAGCTGGGCTCGCGCCGCTTCGGCGGCGCCACCAAGGCGCGGACCTACTTCGTCGCCGACATCACCGGGCAGGCCATCCTCCACGTGATGTACGAGCAGCTCACGCGCGCCGGCATGCGCATCTACGAGGAGTGGTTCGTAACCGACCTCATCGTGCGCGAGGGCCGCGTTGGCGGTGTCCTAGCCATCGAGCTCCTCACCGGCAAGCTGGAGGTCATCCGCGCCAAGGCCATAATTCTCGCTACGGGCGGCTTGGGCCGCGTCTACGAGCCCAGCACCAACGCCCTTATCGTCACGGGCGACGGCCATGCCCTCGCCTATCGCGAAGGCGCTCCGCTGATGGACATGGAGATGGTTCAGTTCCACCCCACGACCCTGCGCGGCTCAGGCGTGCTGATCACTGAAGGGGCCCGCGGTGAGGGAGCTTACCTGCTCAACAACAAGGGCGAGCGCTTCATGGAGCGCTACGCACCCAACGCGATGGAGCTGGCCAGCCGCGACGTCGTATCGCGCGCAGAACAGACCGAGATCGACGAGGGCAGGGGCACCGAGGAGTGCGTATTCCTCGACCTGCGCCACCTGGGCCCCCAGAAGATCCGCGAGCGTTTGATGCAGATCCAGGAGATCGCCCTCGACTTCGCCAGCGTGAACGTTCTCGAAGAGCTGCTGCCGATCCGGCCGGGTGTGCATTACATAATGGGTGGGGTCAAGACGGACGTGGACGGATTGGTACCCGGCATCGAAGGCCTCTATGCGGCGGGGGAGTGCGCCTGCGTCAGCGTCCACGGCGGCAACCGTCTCGGCGCCAACTCTCTGCTCGACACGGTGATTTTTGGCCGGCGATCGGGCAAGCACTCCGCCGAATACGCGAAGAGCAAGGCCCACGTCGATGTCCGCGAGAACCTCTTCTTGAAAACCACGGAAAGCAACATCCGCCAGATGGTCGACCGCCCGGCCAATGGTGACACCGTGGCCGGCCTCCGCCTCGACCTGGGTAAGATGATGAACCAGCAGGTGGGCGTCTTCCGCGAGCGTGGGGCCATGGAGGACGCCCTGGTGAAGGTCCAGGGCATACGCGAGCGCTACAAGCGGGTCCCGATCCAGGACAAGGGCCGCGTCTTCAACACCGACCTGATCTTCGCCCTGGAGCTCGACTACATCCTCGAATCCGCCGAGTTGATCGTGCGCAGCGCGATCTATCGCGAGGAGAGTCGCGGAGCCCATACCCGCACCGACTTCCCGGACCGCGATGACGCCAACTGGCTTAAACACACCGTCGCCACCAAGCAAAAGGACGGTTCAACTCTGCTCGAGAAGGGCGACGTGACGATAACGCAGTGGCAACCGATGGAAAGAAAATACTGATGACCCGGAGGGGGATAGCTTGGAAGTAAAGCTCAGGGTCAAGCGCTACGACCCCGAATCGGGGAAGGGCCACTACTGGCAGGACTACCAGGTAGAGGTGCCGGACTACGCGACCGTGCTCGACACGCTGATCGAGGCCCGCGAGTACCACGACGGCAGCCTCGGGCTGCGCTGCTCATGCCGCTCGGCGATCTGCGGTTCCTGCGCCATGATGGTCAACGGCCGGGCCCGCCTGGCCTGCAACACCAAGGCGAAGGACATGCTGGCCATGGGCGAGGAGATAACGGTCGCGCCGGGCGGCAACCTTCCCGTGGTCAAGGACCTGATTGTCGACATGCAGCCCCACTGGGACAAGTTCCGCCAGGTCGAGCCCTACCTCCAGCCCTCTGGCGAGAAGCCGCAGCGCGAGTACCTCGTATCCAACCAGGCCATGGTCGACATCAACCAGGCGATGGCCTGCATCCAGTGCGGGGCCTGCGTTATGGCCTGCACCTCACTCGAGGCCGACTCCAACTTCATCGGGCCGGCTGCCCTCGCCAAGGCCTGGCGCTTTACAGCGGACCCGCGCGACGCCGCCGATAAGAAACGCCTGAAGGAGTACAACAAGTACGGCGGCGTCTGGGACTGCACCCACTGTTTCTACTGCGTCGAGGTCTGCCCAAAGGGCGTCGCCCCCATGGACCAGATCATGCGCATCCGGGAGCAGATCGTTGAGGCCGGCATCAAGAACTCGGCCGGCTACCGCCACGAGGAAGCCTTTATCCAGTCGGTGAGGACCGCCGGCCGCCTCAACGAGGCGACGATGGTGCCAAAGTCGCTGGGCCTCCTGAACCCGGCCAACATGGCCGAGATACCCGGAGCGCTCAAACTCCTCCGAGCCGGCAAGCTGCTGAACGCCTTCAGGGAAGGCTTCTTCCACCGCATACCCAGCTCGAAGAGCGTCGGTAACATCATCAAACGCGTGACCAAAGGACCGCGGGTGATCGCCGCCCACATGCCCAGAGTCGGTGAGGGCAAGGAAGAGGTGGCCTGATGCGCTACGCGTGGTGGACCGGCTGCGTCGCCAAGGGCGCCTGCCCCGAGCTCTACGTCTCGATGAAGAAGGTCGCCGAGCGGCTGGGCATTGAGCTGATGGAAATGGAAGACGGTAACTGCACGGGCGCCGGCGTGATCAGCGAGCGCGACGAGTTCCTGGGCGATGTGATCAACGCTCGCAACTTCGCCCTTGCCGAGCGCATGGGTGCACCGATGATGAACGTCTGCAGCACCTGCCAGGGCGTCCAAAGCGGGGTCATGTACCGCATCCAGACCTACGAGGGCTACCTCGGGAAGATCAACGAAGCGCTAAAACCAGAAGGTCTTGAGTTCAGCGGCGAGCTGGTCGTCAAGAACTTCATGTGGGTCCTCGTCGAGGACCTGGGCCTGGCCAAGCTGCGCGCCGCGGTAAGGCGGCCGCTCACGGGCCTGCGCTTCGGCCCCTTCTACGGCTGCTACATCTTGCGACCCTCGAAGATCATGTTCGAAGCCGGTCAGTATCCCGAGCGCAGCCAGTACCTTGAGCAGATCATCTCGGCGGTTGGCGCCGAGCCTGTGGACTACACGGGAAAGTCCAAGTGTTGCGGTTTCCCGATCGTCACGATGAACAAGAAGAACTCACTGACGATGGCAGGGACGCACATCCTGGAGGCCAAGGAGCTTGGTGCGGACGCGCTGGTGACGCCCTGCCCGCTCTGTCACCTCAATCTCGACGCACAGCAGCCCGCCGCGGCGGCGCAGAAGGGCGTAAAGCTCGACTTCCCGATCCTCCACCTGCCGCAGATGATCGGCCTTGCCCTGGGCTTCAGCGCCGAGGAGCTAAAGCTGGATCGCCACGTAGTCTCGACCAAGCCCGTGCGCGACCGCCTGCGCGACGCCGTGCCGGCCTAGGCGTTTTGGCCAGTTAACTCGCCCAAGTCATCAATCGGATGGTAGTGCCGGAGCCCGGTGACTCTTACAAAATGCGTGTCTGCTGACAGCAGCCCTTCGCAACCGTTGACGGTCGCCGCTGCCGCGAGCATGCAATCGAACGCTCCCGACGCAGGCTCGCTTTCGTAGAGGTTGAGACCGATCTCAAACGACCTTCCGTCGACTGCGATAAGCGGCTGGAGGAGCTCCACGAACTCCCGCCCATAGCTAACCGCGTCGGAGCGTGGCCGGCGGCGGCTACGCACATGGACGAATTCCTGGATCACCTCGAAAGTCGTTGTCGCCGCCAGCTTGCGATCGCGGATTGCGGCGACCACCTCCCGGCAGCTGTGGCGGTGTCTGTCATCACCGCCGACGGCGTAGACCAGGATTGACGTGTCGAGGACGATCACAAGTTGCGGGCCCGCATCTCCTCGAGCTCGGCTCGCAACTCCTCAGGGTTTCCGACTTGCATAGGCTCGGCGGCCAGGATGCGGTTCGCTGCCTCCCGCCGCCGCCCTTCATCACACTCCAAGTAGCTCGAGATCGCCTGGCGGACGAGCGCACCCATCGAGGCGCCGGTAATCTTGGCTCGTTCGCGCAACGTTAGATACTGAGCGTTCGTGATTAAGAGTTGCATCCTGTGTTCGAGCATGCTCTCACATTAACATGTGTAGGTATGTGTAGGTGGTCCTACATTCGCAACCAGGCTTGCAGGCGTCCCCAGTTATCAATCCACTCCGAGAATCCTCTTCGCTCTTGCCCCCCCACCTGCCCTGGATTTCCGCTTCTAGCTCTTCGATGGTCTCTGGCAACTCGATGGGCTCCATAGCCTTGATCTCTTCCCACGCGGCTCTTCTGCGTCCCTCTCTACCGCCGTACGTTCGGTCGATCGCCCGGCGCACGAGGCGGGCCAGCGAACAGTGCTCCTGCTCGGCCCGCGACGTCAGCAAGCGGTACTGCGACTCATGGAGCAGAATCTGGAGACGGTGACTGTACGTCAGCCCAACTCTAATATGTGTAGGCATGTGTAGGAGGCTCGCCTGAACCCCGACCTCTTCACGGGCCGGCTGGTCCGCCTGGCCGCCCGGCGCCAGGAAGACCTCGAGACGATCTCGCGCTGGACCCTGCCTACCTGCGGGCCTTCAACTCCGCGCACGCCGTACCTCAGTCGATTGACGAGGTCGCGCTTGGGCCTGATTCCGGCGAGAACAACGAGACGACCTTCAGCTTTCGCCTGCGCACGCTTGAGGACGACCGCCTGATTGGCGTTGTTACCCTGCACAGCATCGAGTGGAACAACGCCGTCGCTCAGCTCGCGCTGGGCATCGGCGAGCCTGAGTATCGCGACAAGGGTTATGGAGCCGACGCTTTGGCGCTAATCCTGCGTTATGCCTTCGACGAGTTGAATCTCTACCGGGTTGGTCTCGAAGTTATGGGCGACAACGAACCGGCCGTCAAGCTCTACGAGAAAGCAGGGTTTCAGAGAGAGGCCCTGCAACGCGAAGCAGTCCAGCGCGATGGACAGCACGTCGACATGATCTTGATGTCCCTTCTTCGCCCCGAATGGGCAGGTTCGCAGCAGTGAACATCTTCCACGGCGAGCGGATACGTCTTGGCGAGCGCCGACTCGGCGACGAGGAAACCGTTGCTGCCTGGAGCAACGATGTCGAGTACCTGTTTCTCCAGGACAGCCGGCCGGCGCTGCCTCGCTCGCAGCAGGATGTGGCGAGGGGCCCGGGTTTCATGGGTTCTAGCCCGAACAGAGTCCAGTTCTGGCTGCGCACCCTGGAGGAGGACAGGCTTATCGGCTTCCTGGCCATCAACCAGATTCAGTGGAACAACCAGCACGGCTGGCTGGCGATAGGCATCGGCAATCGCGACGACCGTGGGCGTGGCTATGGCGGGGAGGCCCTGCGCCTCGGCCTGAACTATGCCTTCAACGAGCTGAACCTGCATCGGATCTCGCTGACGACACTGGCCGACAACGCGCGAGCGATTCGCGCCTACGAGCGGGCGGGATTCAAGCGGGAGGGCGTCCTACGAGCGACGACAATGCGCGCCGGCCGCCGCTACGACGACCTCGCCATGGGCCTGCTTCGGCGGGAATGGCTCGATCTGACTCGCGGAACGCCCCAATGAGTTCCGTCATTGTTGGGTTCATCCAGCAGCGTGGCCTGTAGATACAGGCTCGCCTCGTGACTCTATGAGGCGGAAACGGTGGGCCAGGTAGGCCGCCGCCAACGCCTCGGCGATCAGGGGCTTCAAATAGAAGCGGAACTTCGAGTGGCCCAGGCGATAGCTCTTGAACGGCCAGAGAAACGGGATCTTGCCGCCGAAGGTCTGGTCGGCCAGCAGGTGGCTGAAGTGACCGCTGGCCGCGCCGCGGGCCACGCGCGAACCACCAAACTTGTAGGCGAGCGCCGTGAGGACGCCGCCGGCCGCCAGGTTGTGCACGAGGTAGCGGCTGGACTTCGTCGCCTTGAAAACCCACGCCAACGGCTTGTCCACGAGGTCCGGCAGTTGGCTGCACGCAGCAGCCGCGAGGGGATCGCCGTCCACGGCGTCGGAGAGGAGCAGCGCGCAGGTAAGGTGCCCCAGCGGCAGCACTAACCGCCCGAGATCACCATCTTCTCGGACGGGGTATACCCCTCTAGCTTCGACATGTCCCGGTACTGGCGGCGCCCGTCCCAGAGGAGGTCGTTGCCATAGGCGTCGTCGCAGACGATGACCGGGAAGTCCTCGACGACGAAGCGCTTGACCGACTCGGTGCCGAGGTCCTCGTAAGCGATAACTTCAACGCTTCTCACCTGCTGGGAGAGCAGGGCGCCGGCTCCGCCGATCGCCAGGAAGTAGACCGCCTTGTTCTTCTTCAGCGACTCGCGGACTTCCTCGCCGCGGTTGCTCTTGCCGATGGCCGCCTTCAGGCCCTCTTCAAGCAAGCGCGGCGTAAATGGATCGAGCCTGCCGGCCGTAGTCGGCCCGGCGGAGCCCACCTGGCGGCCGGGGCGCGCTGGCGTGGGACCGACGTAGTAAATAATCTGGCCCTTGACGTCGAAGGGTAGGGCTTCGCCGGCGTCCAGGGCCGCGATGAAGCGCTTGTGCGCCGCGTCGCGCGCGCCGTAGATGGTCCCGCTGATCTTGACGCGGTCGCCAACCTTGAGCTGCATGACGTCGTCGTCACTCAGGGGTGGGCTCAGCCTGTACTCGTTGTCGCCCAGCTTCTCCAGCATCTTCGCCTCCCTCGTGCGTCATCTTCATAATCTCATCTCCCGTGGCTACGAACCCCCGCCCGGCCTGGCGATCGGGTGGCTTATCGTCATCGTGTGACCTCGCCCGCGCCGACGCTGATCTACCTGGTCCGGCACGGCCAGTCGGTAGCCAACGTTGAGCCGATCATCGGCGGCATGAGGGGCGACGCCGGCCTCACCAAGCTAGGCCGTGAGCAGGCGCGACGTCTCGGCGAGCGGCTGCGCTCCGAAGCCATCAAGGTTGATGCGCTCTACGCCAGTACGCTGCCCCGCGCCATGCAGACGGCCGAATACCTTGCCGCTGCGCTCGGTTTGCCCATAAACCCCGATGACGAGCTGCAGGAGCTGCGTCCAGGAGAGTCCGACGGCATGAGCTGGGAGGCCTTCCTGGCGAAATACGGGCGCCCCGACTTCAGCAATCCGCACCGGCCGATGTCACCCGGTGGAGAGAGCTGGGCCGAGCTCCTGCTGAGGGTCGGTAGGGCGATGCACCGACTGCGCGATGCACATACGGGTCAGACCGTGCTGGCCGTAACGCACGGCGGGTTTGTTGATGGCTGCTTCTATCAGTTCATGGGTGTCGGCCACACCTATGGCGTCGGCTTTCGCACAGCCAACACCTCGATTACCCGCTGGGCCTACGAGTTCCCGGACGAAGACGAACCCGCCGAGCGCCCGGCGCGCTGGGTACTGCTCAGTTACAACGACATCGCGCACGTGGTTGACCTGGCGACCGTCGCCGAGCCGGCCGTGCCCCTGCCCACAGAGGAATCGAAGGCTCGCTCCTAGCGGCCAGACTCTCTCAGCGTCGTGGGAAGCAGTTACTCGTCACGGCGACAACGGTCGGGCCCCTGCTGTCCGTGCCTCGAACGCCGACCCCAGGTTCTTCATCAACTGCTTCAAATCGGGATATCCGGCGAAGCGCCGGAACACGCTCGGAAAGCGCTCCTTCAAGCTGAGGAGCTGGAGATCATTTGCCGCGATGAGTCCGCCAAGATCGAGGATGATCTGCCTTTCGATGGTGGTCGGGAGGGTTACGGCGAAGCGACGCAGCAGATCGCCTCGCACAACCGCGTCCTGCAGGGCGCCGAGGTGGTCCTGGACACGCACGACCTCGGGGATGACCTTTCGCGCAGGTTTTCCCAGGAGCGGGCTCGCGGACTCCAGCGCGTAGCGGGCTCGCTTGGCCTTGATGCGAAGCCTGTGCAGCTCGCTGGTCGGCGACGTGGCGTCCAGCCGCTTGCCACGCTTCACCACCTTGCCCAGCAGTTCGTAGGCGACGGCCGGCAGGTATGTCCCGGCAGGCTCGCGTTGCGCCCCGGTCATTCGGCTGACCGGGCGAAGAAGGGTACGAAGCGAGCGCACAAGGCGCCTGTAACGGGCCGAGTCGAGCGCCGCGAGGAGTAGGTTCCGCTTCTTGTGACGAACCTCTTCCAGGTGGGCTCTCACCAGCGCCCGCGCCTCGGCGCCAGGGGAGAAGACTTCGGGATCGGCCGCGAATCCTTCCAGCTGCACGTCGATGTCGCGGACGCCACCCAGGGCATCCCCCAGCCAGCGCAGCTCGCCCGACACCGCCGCAACGCGCGCTGCGGGCAGCACTCCGCCGTAGATGCGCAGGAATGTGCGCGCCCGCCGGACGGCCACGCGCATGTCGTGGAGGGCTTCCAAGTCCTCTCCCAGCCTGGTGGCCGCCTCTTCCCGCAGCATCCTTTGGGCCTGCTTGCGCAGCAATGCGGCGACAGCCTCTCGCGCCGGGGTGTCGGCGTCAAACGTCGCTGGTCCAAACTGCTGATAGGCTTCCGGGTCGAGGCCCGCGGCTGCCAGCCCCCGGCCGAACTTCGTGCGACCCTCGTCCTCGGCGCCCAGCGCCTGAACCAGCAGGTCGGCGACTCGGTCAACAGATTCGCTGCTGCCCGGTCCGAGAAGCTCGACCTCGATTTCGTTGAACGCCTGGGATCGCCGGCTCCCTGCCGGCCGCAGGCGGCAGTCGTCGAACGCGATCTCCACCCTGGGGCCGCCCGGCGTCTGGGCGAGAAACTTCCGCCTGCGGGTGTCGAGATAGAACAGCGGCCTCAGCCTCGAAGACCCCGCGATCGATGAGAGCTTCTCGCCGACGGCTCCGTCTGCCGGCAGCGGGGAGCCCGGTCGGTAGCTCCGCGGAAGGCTTTGGGCGATCTCGGTCCGCTCGCGCACACGGGACTCCTCGCCGAACGACTTAAGGATCAGCTCCGAGCGCCGTCCGCTACGGCGGATCCGGCAGGCGTAGCCCCAGCGGTAAGTCCGCCAGTCCTCGGTGTCCAGGTACACGTCGTGCTGTAGCACTTCCCCAGCTGCGGTCACGGTGTATCCGGGGAGCTCCGGGCTGTTCAGCCACTCGCGGGTGCGCGCCGGATCAGGCAGTTGGAGCTTGCGCTCTATCTCCAACGTGACGGGTCCGGGCAAATGCAGGCTGCTCGATCTGGCCAAAGGTATCGCGTGATCTTAAATAGCAAGCACCCTGCGCCGCCACAGCGGCGCCGCGCATCCCGAAGGCCGGCCCGTGGCCGCGTTAGAGGCCCGCCGCGCCGCTAGCGGTCGTTCGTCCCAAAAACCCTCTCCTTGGCAAGGAGAGGGCAGGGTGAGGTTGAGGGGCGGCGTGGGGAGGCGTCTTCGACACGGTGCGTGAGAAAACACTCGCCACTCAAGGGGGGCATGACCAGCCCAGGGCTGGCTGCTCAGTCCACGAACTCGATAGTGGCGCTCGTCCCGACCGCGTCGATCAGGGCCTTGCCCTCGGCGTGGGTCTGGAACCAGATGTCGACGTGGTTGCCGTGGACGCCGCCGCCCGTGTCCTCGCAGGTGTAGGTCATGCCGTAGGGGTCGCCATGCATCGTGAAACTGCGGCCCATCCAGTCTGAATCGCAGGCCGCCGTGCCGGGGTGGACCGTGGCGCCGCTGGCCGTGGTGCCGCAGAAGCCGTCTTCGCAGGTGTAGTAGGTAACGGCGACCTGAGCCGTCTCAGCAGGCGCTTCTGGCGGCGCGGACTCGGCCTCGCCCTCAGCCGGAATGGGGACCAGGGTCGCCAGCGGCTGAGCGCAGCCGGTCGTGATCGCAACTGTCGCTCCCAGCGCCAGCACAAGCCTCATCCATCTCGTCATCAATCCTCCTAGCGGGGCAGCTGGCAGCCCACGACAAGCCGAAACCGCAAGGGTATAGAGTTGGTTGCCGTGGTTTTGGGGAGTGGGCCGGAAGCCGCTAGCGGGCCGCCGGAAAAGCGCAAATGGCGCTTTGATTGCCAGCAGGCGTTCGTCGACGCCTCTACCTAACCGTAACGCCTAAAACCGCCTTGAGTTGCGGTTTTCGGCGATTAATCAGCAATAAAGATGAAGCACTCTATCAATTCCTGTGCCGTCCTTCACCACTTCGGCCTTGATCCCAGGCATGAGGCCAAGCGCCAAACCGATTACTTCTTCCGCCTGGCCGAGGCCCATTTCGATCAAAGCGTGGTCGCCGGGCGCTTGCTCGCCTCGAAGCTGCTCAAGGAAGCGCCGCAGGACGCTGAGCCCGTCGTTGCCGGCATAGAGAGCCTCTGCCGGCTCCCAATCACGGATCTCCGGCTGCAGCGAGCCAGCGAGCTCCGTAGCGACGTAGGGCAGGTTTGCCACGAAGACGCAGGGCCGCCCACTCGGGCGACGGAAGGCGGAGAGCAAATCGGCGACGACGAAGTCAACCCTATCGTGAACCCCAAGCGCCACCGCGTTGCTAGCAGCAACACGCAGCGCCGACGGTGAGATGTCCAGCTCGACCACACGCACGTCGGTTCGCTCGGCCGCTATCGAGATTCCAATAGCCCCCGAGCCGGTGCCAACATCGACGACAAGACTCCCCGGCGTCATCACGCCGAGAGCTCCGCTCACCAGAAGCTCGGACTCCGGCCGCGGGATCAGGACATCGCGGTTGACCATGAACCTCCGCCCGTAGAACTCGCGGAACCCGAGGGTGTAGGCCAGGGGCTCCCGCCGCAACCGCCGCTCCAGCAATCGTTCGAACTGCCTGCGTTCGTCGCCGTTGGCTGGTTCGCCGAGCCGAGCCAGCAGCTGGGCGCGCGACCAGCCAAAGGCCTCAGCCGCCAGCAGCTCCGCCTCCAGTCGGGAATCGTCGATGCCCGCCGCCGCCAGCTCGCGGGAGGCGTCAGCTACAAGGGCGCCAAGGCTTAACTCTTGGGTCAAAGCGAAATGCCCTAGACGGCCTGCGCCTGCAGGAGCCGCGCCTGGGCGTCAGTCGCCACGGCGTCGATCAAGGGGTCGAGGTCACCGTCGAGGATTCCGGGGAGGTTGTGCAGCGTCAGCCCGATGCGGTGGTCGGTGATGCGGTCCTGCGGATAGTTGTAGGTCCGGATCTTCTCCGAGCGGTCGGCCTTACCAACCTGCGCCTTGCGCGACTCCGAGATCTCGCTCATCTGCTCCTGCTGGGCTACGTCGTAGAGGCGGGCACGCAGGATTGCGTAGGCCTTGGATCGGTTCTTGAGCTGGGAACGCTCGTCCTGGCAGGTGACGACGATCCCCGTCGGTATGTGGGTCAGCCGGATCGCCGTCGCGACCTTGTTGACGTTCTGCCCACCGGCGCCCCCCGAGTGGTAGACGTCCTCGCGGATTTCGTTCTTGTCGATCTCCACCTCCACCTCATCGACCTCCGGGAGCACGGCAACGCTGGCGGTGGAGGTGTGGATGCGTCCCTGGGCCTCAGTGTCCGGCACGCGCTGGACGCGATGCACCCCGCTCTCATACTTCAGCCGCGAGTAGGCGCCGCGCCCCGTGATCTCGAAGACGACCTCCTTGAAGCCCTGGATGCCAGTCTCATTCATCGAGAGGATCTCGTAGGACCAGCCCTTGCGGTCGGCGTAGCGGGTGTACATGCGGTAGAGGTCGGCGGCGAAGAGCGCAGCCTCGTCCCCGCCGGCGGCCGCCCTGATCTCGACGATCACGTTCCTCTCGTCGTTGGGGTCTTTGGGCAGAAGCAGCAGCTTGAGCTCCTCGGCCAGGCGGTCGCGGACCTCGCTCAGCTCTTCGACCTCGGTGCGCGCCATCGCCACAAGCTCAGGGTCGGTAGATTCCTCGAGCAGCTGTCGCGCGTCGATCAGGCCCTCTTCGGCCTTGCGGTAGGAGCGGTAGGCCTGGACGACATCCTCAATCGCGTTGCGCTCGCGGATGCGCTCCTGCAGCTTCTCGTAGTCGCCGGCAACGGCGGGGTCGCCCATCTCCGCCGTGAGCTCGTCGTAGCGCTCGTCCAGCGCCTTCAGCTTCTCCCACATAGCCCCCCGAGGATAGCCACTGTGGTTGAACCGCCGCGCCTGAGGCCCCGAGTAGTGCTAGCGTTCCCACATAAGCTGGGGGAAGGTACATGTTCCGACACCGCCCGAGGCTCAAGATCGCTTTTGGCGCGGCTGCCCTGGGCATCGTTGTTGTGGCGGCCGCGATCGCGGCTGCAAGCACACTCTTGCTTTCCGAGGAGGGCGCATCAACTCCGGCAGGAGAGGTCGGCGCAGATGTGTCGCCAACTCCCGAAGCCCGTCCGGCACTGCGCTCGCAAGCGGCGGGCTACGCCGACCGCCACGACGTGAGCTACCAGGAGGCTGTTCAACAACTGGAGGATCAGCCCGCTATCGGCGAACTGGCCGCGGCCCTCAAGCGCCAATACCGCGAGACCCTAAGCGGTGCATGGATCGAGCACGAACCTTATGGTGTTTTTGTCCGCTTCAAGGGCTCGGTACCGGCAGAGGCCCGAGCCATGGCCGCGGCTCGTAACCTCGACATCACCTTCCTGGAGGGCGGGCTTTACACATTCAGGGAGCTTGAGCGGCTGGCCAACCAGCTGGTCCGGCAATTGAGGAGATTGGGGTACGAAGAGTTCGGCACCGGTTTTCGGGACAACGATCAGACCGTGACTGGCACCGTAAGGGTGCAGCAGGGTCTCCCTGCGTCGGCGGCCGAGCTAAAGGAGCTTCTTCCTGCTCAGCTGCAGGGTGATCACGTCATTATTGAGTTCATCGAGGGGCCTATTGGCGAAGATGATCAAGCCGCCGGCGGGGGCTGAATGCGATTGGTCCTGCTGTTAACGGCCATTCGCTAGCCCGGCTGTCGTCTTCTGCCCTCGCTCGTGCAGTTTGCTTGGAACGGTGACACGAGCTGCGGCGCCCGGCGAGATTGGTGTTCCGGCGATTTCCCTTATTTGTCTTTGTCAGCAACTTGAGGCATGATCTCGACGCGACGAGGACGCAACCTTTTCATCGCTTGATGAGCGTGGCCAAACGGCTAGTCGCTTTTCTCGTCACACGGGAGGTAGCTCATGGGCAAAGCAACGTTGGTCCTGATTGGCGTCCTCGCTTGGGCCGGCGTCGCGGCGGCGGCCATCCTGCTCCAAGAGTGGGACCAGCTCTGGGGCTTCTTCCCGCTGCTGGCCCTTGTCATAGCGGCCTGGGCAATCGGCGAGTGGGTCACCCGCGAAGTTCAGGCAGCTGAAGGCGGGTCACGATGACAGTCTTCGGCCGGGTGTTTGAGAACCGCGAGGTTAGAGATCCCTCGTTTCTACGCTTCTTCTTCGACAACCAGGGTATGGCACCTGTCTGGCTGCTGGCGCGGCTCTACCTCGGGTGGCAGTGGCTGCACGCCGGCTGGGACAAACTGACCGGCGACGGCTGGATGAATCAAAACGGAGTCGCTCTCCAGGGCTTCTGGGAGCGCCAGGTGCAGCAACCCGAGGAGGGTCGACCGCCCATCACCTACGACTGGTACCGCGATTTCATCCAGTACATGCTCGACCACGAATGGTACGAGTGGTTCGCCCCGGTGATCGCCGTGACCGAGGTTGCCGTGGGACTGCTCCTGATCGCCGGCGCCTTCACAGCCGTGGCAGCTTTCTTTGGGGCTTTCTTGAACTTCAACTTCCTTCTTGCCGGCTCAGCCTCGACCAACCCGGTGCTATTCGTTCTGGCCCTGCTGCTGATCGCAGCATGGAAGACCGCGGGCTACATCGGCGTCGATCGCTGGCTTCTGCCCGCGCTTGGCGCACCCTGGTCTCCGGGCAGCGTGTTCCGGAGAGATGAGGCGGATCGACGTCCTGAAACCTAGAGCGCCTTAGCCGCCTCGGAGATGAGCTCCCACGCCCGCTCCACGTGGCGCTCCTGCTGTCTGAGCTGCGAGAACTGCACCCGCAGGGTGTAGCGCCCATTCAGGCTGGTGTGCGAGATAAACACCTCGCCGCTGGCGTTCACGTGGTCCATAAGCCGCTGGTTGAGCTGCGCCAACTGGGCCTCTTCAAGCCTCCCGGGATTGAAGCGAAAGCAGACCACCGACAGCGATACCGGCGCCGTTAGGTCAAAGCCGTCGGTTTCCTCCACCCTGGCGGCGAAGAGCTCGGCCAGCCGCAGGTGCTCACGAACCCGCGCGCGCAGGCCCTCGACGCCGAAGGCCCGAATGACGAACCAGAGCTTCAGGGCGCGGAAGCGCCGCCCCAGCTGGACCCCATAGTCCATGTAGTCGCGGACACCGGCGTCGCCCTCGGTCGTGCGCAGGTACTCCGGGATGAGGCTGAAGGCGCGCTTCAGGACCGCAGGCTCCGAGGTGTAGAAGGCGCTGCAGTCGATCGGTACGAACATCCACTTGTGGGGGTTCATCACGAAGGATTTGGCGCCTTCCAGCCCATCAAGGATGTGCCGCTGCTCGGGCAGCAGCGCCGCCGTCCCGCCGTAGGCGCCGTCGACGTGCAACCAGAGACTGTGGCGCGCTGCGATTTCGGCGATGGCACTGACGGGGTCAATCGAGCCGGTCGACGTGGTCCCCACGGTGGCGCCGACGAAAAGCGGCCGGTGCCCTGCCTTGATGTCGGCTAAAACAGCGGCATCCAGCGCCCCGGGGTCCATCCGGAAGGCGTCGTCCGTGGCGATCGCCCGCACGCTCTCCCGGCCGAGGCCCGCCGTGATGGCCCCCTTCTCCATCGATGAGTGCGCCTGCACCGAGGTATAAAGGGTCAGGCGGGCCAGGTCGGCGCGGCCGCTCATGCCCTGCTCGCGGATGCCGATGCCGGCCCACTCGCGCGCCGCCGCGATGGCCAGGAAGTTCGCCATCGAAGCGCCGTCCACCAGAGAACCGTCGAAGGACCCCGGCAGCCCCAGCATCTGCTTCAGCCACTCCAGCGTGACCTGCTCCAGCTCCGTCGCCGCCGGGCTGGTCCGCCAGAGCATGGCGTTCACGTTCAGCGCCGCCGTCAGCATCTCGGCGATGATTCCCGGCCCTGAGCCCGAGCTGCTGAAGTAGGCCATGAAGCCCGGATGGTTCCAGTGCGTCATGTTGGGTGCGATGAGCTGCTTGAAGTCATCGAGGATGGAGTCCATGTCTTCGCCGTGCTCGGGCGGCGAGGCCGGGAGCTCCGCCCGCACGTCCCCCGGCTTGGTCCGCGGAAAGACGTCAAACACCTCGGGGTCGGCGAGGTAGTCGGCGATCCAATCAACAACGTCATGCCCGTATCGCCGCATCAGCTCGGGATCGAGGTCGCCGAGATCACCCGGCTGTGGTCGCTCCTCTGGCACAATGCCTCCCTGTTTCATCTCTGCCATCTCAATAGTCAACCAGAGGACACGCGAGCCGTCCTGTCCCCCTGTCCCGGCCGGAAGAAGGGCTAGAGGGAGAGGTTTAACCCGGGAGCAGAGCCTTGACCACAGCCGCCACATACGAATCATCCGCCACGTCCACCGTCCGCGGGTCCAACAACAGCTTCCCATCCGCCAACCGCCCAATCACTGGCCGCTCAGCATTTCGCAGCCTTGCCGCCAGCTCCGCCGGCTTGACCCCCTCCGCCTCGGGAATAGCGAGCAGAAACGTTGGCAGCGACTCCTCCGGCAGGCTTCCACCACCGATCATCGAGCGGCCCGCGATTACCTGCGACGCCCGCCCTATCGCCCGCCGCCAGCGCGACGCACGCCGGCGGAGGTCCTCCGGCCGCGCCGCGATCATCCTCCACACCGGCACCTTCGCCAGCGCCTCACCACGGGCATAGTGGCGCAACGTCACGTTCAGCGCCGCTATCGACGCCTTATCCATGCGCAGCGCCCGCGACAGCGGGTGTTTCCTCAGCTTCTCGATCAGTCGCTTGCGCCCGACGATCAACCCCGCCTGAGGCCCCCCGAGCAGCTTGTCGCCGGAGAACAGCACAAGGTCGCCGTCCGCCAGGCTCTGCTGCACACGCGGCTCTTCCGCCAGCCCGAACTCGCGCGTATCGAGGAGGCAGCCGCTGCCGAGGTCATCGATCAGCAGCAGCCGCCGGCGCCGCGCAAGGTTCGCCATCTCGGTGAGCGCGACCGTATTTGTGAAGCCGATGACCTTGAAGTTGCTGCTGTGGACCCTGATCAAGGCCGCCGTCTCCTCGCCGACCGCGTTCTCGTAGTCGGCCAGGTAGGTTCGATTTGTCGTGCCGGCTTCCACCATGCGCGCGCCGCTCTGGGCCATGACGTCGGGGATGCGGAAGCCGCCACCGATCTCCACCAGCTGGCCGCGCGAGATCACAACCTCGCGGTCCCGGCAGAGGGCACTCAGGACCAGCAGGAGCGCGGAGGCGTTGTTGTTAACCGCGATGGCGGCCTCCGCGCCGGTGACTTCGCAGAGCAGCCTCTCGACGTGCGTGAATCGCGAGCCTCGTCGCCCGCTATCGAGGTCGAACTCAAGGTTCGAGTAAGCGCGCGACACCTCGCTCATCGCGACAATCGCTTCCGCCGACAGGGGGGCGCGGCCCAGGTTGGTGTGGATCACCACCCCCGTGGCGTTAACCACACCCCGGAGTGAGGGCCGAAAGTGAACCTCAGCCTGTAGTCGAAGGTCCGCCAGGACCTCATCGAGCGAAGGAACATCTCGGGCCGCCCGGTAGCCCGCCAGGAGGCCACGGACAAGCGCGGTAAGAGGTATATGGCCGTGCATCTCTGCCATATCTGGGACCTGCCGCAAAACAAGGTCCACGGAGGGTAGCCGTTGCCGCATACGTCGGCAGTCTAGACCTTCTATGCGATTGCAACGTTAGCGCCCGGCCGGTTGCGCCCTTGTGTTCATCCTCGGCGTAGTGTGAGCAAGCCGACTCGGGAACAACCTGCGTCAGCCGACACGCCTTTGCGCGTCCAGTAAGGGGAGTAAGTAGATGAGTCAACCAAATCTCGACGATCAGATCCAGGAAGGCGACAAGGCAGTCTCAGGACTCGATAGGACGGCCGAGGGCACAGACCAGACCTTCCACGAAGGCACCGAAAAGGCCAACAACGCACTGGACCGCGGTGAGGAATGGGCAGAGGACCGCACCCAGGATGCGTTCGATGCCGGCCCCGACGTACTTACGGCATAAATCGCCTCGACCCGTCTACGACGCGGCCAAAACCGCCGGTCGCTGGGCCGACGGTTAAGGGCGACACACACCAGAACGGAGAAGACCATGGACACGAGCGAACCCCGAAACAAGGACGACAAGCGGGAAGACCGCCTGCAGCGGCAGTCCGAGCGCCGTGAACAGATCGGCGAGAAACAGGAGAAACTGAAGGACCAGCGGCGCGCCGAGCTCGAGCAGAAGCAGGCCGAGCTCAAGGAGCAGCGGCGCAAGGAGCGCGAACAGCGCCAATCCGACCTCAAAGAGCAGCGCCGGTCAGAGCGTGAGCAGCGTCAGTCCGACGGCAAGCAAGATCGCCCGGTCGGCGTCCCTGGCAAATCTGGGGGCAGCGGCCCGGTCGGGAAGACCGGCGGCCCGACCGACATGCCGAGTCGACCAACGACGACCGGCAAAACCGGCGGCAGCGGCGACACCAGCAAGCAGGCAGGCCAGGGCTCGCGCTCCGGCGTACCCGGCAAGGAGATGCCATGAGCGAGAACGGGCTGGAGAGCTACACTGATGCCGGCACCGACGAGCCGCGCGGCGACCACGAGGAGGATCGTTGATGGCGTTGGGCCGCATGCCTGATACCTACAGCCGCGGTGGCCGCAGGGACCGGTCGTTGTCGACCCGTTCGTGTTTCTGATAAGGCGTATGTCTCAGGCACACACGACGGCGCCTCTGACGCTGACCTCGATCTACGACCTGTAGCGTTCAGGCCAGGGCGAATACGCCGGCCGCCACCACGAGGCCGGCCCCGAGAATGGTCAGCAACCACGCCAGCCAGCGCAGCGGCGGCAGGCGCTCGATGTTGAGCATCTTTTCAAGCTTGTCGTTGAAGAAATAGACGCCGGTCGCAGTCCCAAACGAGCTGAAGGCGAGCAGTAGAAGAAGCCCCGGTTCGATAGACAGAGCTTAGCCCCGCCCCCGGCGCGAGACACCCTAGGCACTGCGGCAGGGATTCCCTGCGGCAGGCGAAAGAGGCCGGAACACCTCACCGTCTGGGCTGAACCGGCTGAGCTCGTTGAAGCGGTAACCCGGACTCTGGCACTCTAGAATTAGGAGGATGATTCTCGAGCTTTGGCACGGCGACAGCGGCAACCTCATGTGCGACTTCAGGACAGAAGCTGAGGCGCTAGGCGTCGTGCGCATCGCTATTGCTGAGTCGGGCGCCGACTCCGTCCTGGCCTGGGGTTTGTTACAGCGCGACGATTCCAGCGGGGAGGTTCGCCTTATCGCTGAGGGATCCGGGCTTGCTGATCTCGCGCTGTCGCGGCCAGCCCCCGCTTAACCCTACAAACCACACGAGCGGCCCTTGCCAGCCGGCGGCACCTGCTAGAGCTCCGCGCCGAAGCAGTCGCTGAACCGCCAGTGATCATCCTCGAACACCATCTCGAAGGTGTCCGAGGCCGTTAGCTGCCGCTCGTCGGCGGTTGCCGTGAAGTTCGCCCGCACGGTCGCGACGTCGCCCCCTATCTCGATCCGCTCCGGCTTCTCGATCGCCAGATCGGCGCCCTCGGTCAGGAAGGCAAAGCGCTCCTCCGCTTCCTCGACGGATAGCCGCCTGCGGCAATCAACGGCCATGAAGTCGTTGTAGAGACGGCCGCTGTCGCCGTCGTTGAACGCCTCTGCGATCCGCTCCAGGTCGGCGGCGACGCGGTCCTCCGGCTTATCCTCATCCCCTCCACCGCACCCGGACACGAGCGTCAGTCCGAACACGACGACCGCCACGGCGCGGATCAATGCGAGCGCCTTTCGCTGCTACCGGGCGGCTCATCCGTTTGCCCGCTGCCCGGAAAGGCGCGCTCGAACACACGGCGGGGCCGCTCCGAGCCCACAACCGTCCAGACATCCCGGCGATAACCGCCAGGCACGAGACCCCAAAAACGATCATGTAGTCGCGCAGGACATCGCCGATAGAGATGTCGATCAAACTGAACAGCGAGCCCAGACTCAGCTCGTCGTCAGGGCGGAGAATGACATAAAGCAGGAAGGCCAGCACGGCGAAGGGAAAGCTGGTCGCCGCGGCGACCGTCGCCGGAGCCAGCAGCCGTGCGCCACCGCCGGTGACTAGCAGCCCAAGCGCGACCGCAGAGGCTAGCGCCAGCAAGCCGAAGGTCCACCGCAGGCGATTAACTGCCTCGTGAGCGTCAAGCGTCCCCAGCCCGTCATCGTCGCCCGCCCTGTCGAAGATCTCGCTGAACTCATCCTCCAGCGGCGCTTCGTCCGAGGCGAAGAACGCCAGCGGATCGCGCTCGTCGTCCTCGAAGAAAATGTCCAATAGGCCGTCGTCATCCTCCACCTGCTGGAAGAAATTCAGCGGGCTGTCGCCGGCACGCTCGACGTTCAGGGCCTGCAGCAGCTCGTCCGCCTCGTCCGGGCCGCCCTCATAGAGCACCTCGCTGAGACGGCTCGACGTGTTCTCGACGAACTCGTCGAAGCTCTGATCGGTGGCGCCGCCCCCGATCCTGATATCGGTGCCGGGAATCTGGAAGCCCCCTTCCTCCTGGAGGTCCTCGTAGTCCCGCCGCGCCTCGTCGGTCGTCAGGATCTCTTCTATCTCACCCTTCAGCAGTCCTTCGCCGGAGTCGCGGCCGCTGATCGTGGCAAAGCCGTGCGCGACCAGGGCCAGCGCCATGAAGACGCACATCGCCCCGGCGGCGATCCAGCGTGCGCTGGGCAGGTTCGTCACGCTCTAAGCCTAGGACCCAATGCGCATCCATCTGGCGCCCGCGCTAAAACCCTCTCCTAAGGAGAGGGCAGGGTGAGGTTGAGGGGCGGGCTGGTGGCTGCGGGCTGTGGCCAGAGGCGCACCCGGCTAAACTAGCCATAAGAACTCCTCACCAATGAACTGTCCCAGTTGCCAGGCCGACGTCTCCGAGCGCTTCAAATTTTGCCCCGAGTGTGGCGCGGCGGTGGTCGCCCCCGAGGTTGAGCCGGAGCTGCCCAAGGAAACCTTCGCCAACGGCCGCTACGAGCTGAAGAAGTTCCTGGGCGAGGGCGGCCGCAAAAAGGTCTATCTCGCCCACGACACGCTGCTTGACCGCAATTGCGCCCTTGCCGTGATCCGCGTCGACGGCCTCAACAGCGACGGCCTGCAACGCATTCGTCGCGAGGCTCAGACGATGGGTCGCCTCGGCTCCCACCCGAACGTCGTCTCCGTCTTCAACCTCGGCGATGAGGACGGCCAGCCCTACCTCGATATGGAGTACATGGAGTCGGGCGACCTGACCACCCGCATTCGTACGGCCCAGGGTGGCCGGCTCGACATCGAGACCGTGCTGAAGGTGGCCGACGACATCTGCGCCGGCCTCGCCTTCGCCCATTCGCGCGGGGTCATCCACCGCGATCTCAAGCCGGCAAACATCTGGATCGGCCTCGATGGAAAGGCCAAGATCGGCGACTTCGGCGTCGCCCGCAACATCGAGCAAACCCGGCTGACCCAGGCCGGCACGATGCTGGGCACCGTCGCCTACATGCCCCCCGAACAGGCCCTCGGCCGCGAGGTCGACCAGCGCGGCGACCTCTACTCCCTGGGCGCCCTGGTGTACGAGATGGTCACCGGCCGCCCGCCCTTCCCGGGCGATGACACAGTGCAGGTCATCTTCAGCCACATCCACGACATGCCGGTGGCCCCGACGCAGGTCCGCCCCGACTGCCCGCCGGAGCTAGAGGCCGTCATCCTGCGCCTTCTCGAGAAGGACCCTAACCGCCGTTACCAGGACGCCGAGGAGGCCCGCCAGGCCCTGGCGGCCGTCCCCAGCCAGCGCTCAGCCAAGCAGATCGGAGTTGCGAAGCCGGCGGGCGATGCCGCGCCGGGCCGTCCATCGCCGGCGACGCCCACACCGACGCCGGACTCGCGGAGGTCGGCGCTGATCGTCGGCCGCGAGGAGGAGATCGCCCTGCTCCAGGCGGCGGTTGACTCGGCCATGCGTGGGGAGGGCGGACTCATCGGCCTCGCCGGCGACGCGGGGATCGGCAAGTCCCGCCTCGCCACCGAGGCCTCGTCCTACGGCAGCATGCGTGGGTTCCAGCATCTGATGGGTCGCTCCCACGAGGGTGGGGGCCGCCCCTTCGGCCCCTGGGGCGAGATTCTCGGCCGCTATGTCAGCGCGGCGCCGGACGCCGCACTCGAGGATGTTGCGGGCAGCGAGGCCGCCGAGCTGTCCAAGCTGGCCCCCCAGCTCCGCGAACGCCTGCTGATCAGCGACGACCAGGACGGCGAAGGCTTCGAGGCCGACCGCTCGCGGATGTTCGAGGCGCTGTTCCAATTCCTCGGCAACGTTGCCCAGCGTGCGCCGCTGATCGTTGTCCTCGAGGACTTCCAGTGGGCCGACCAATCATCGGTGGAGCTGGTGGAGCGCATTGCCTCTCGTCTCGGCTCGCTGCCTGTGCTTGTGCTCCTGTGCTATCGCGACAACGAGGCGGACATGAGCGCCCAGCTCTCGTCGGCCCTGACTCGCCTTGCCGCGGAGCGCGCGCTGCGCGTCGTCAACCTGCGGCCGCTGCCCAGGACTGCCGTGGAGGAGTACGTCAGCCGCGCCTTTGGCACGGGCTTCAACAAGAACTTCATCGAGTACCTCTGGAGCCGCTCAGGCGGCAACCCTTTCATCCTCGAAGAGATACTTAACACCTTCGTCGAGGAGCGGATGCTCGTCCGGCGCGACAACGCCTGGACGCTGCGCCCCGACTACGGCGAGGTGCAGCTGCCGGCGACCGTGCGGGCTATGGTGCTACGCCGCATCGAGCGCTGCAGCGACAGCGCCCGTGAGCTGCTCAACCTGGCCGCCGCCATCGGCCAGGAGTTCTCGATCGACGTCCTCCAGGAGCTGACCGAATTCGGCGAGGACGCCTTCTACGACGCGATCGAGGAGCTGATCCGGCGCCGCCTGGTCAAGGCCGTGACGACGGGTATCGAAGAGCGCTACGGCTTCGTCGACCCGCAGATGCGCCACATCCTTTACGAGGAGCTGGGCGCCGTGCGCCGCCGGCGCCTCCACCTGCGCATCGGCGAAGCCATGGAGCGGGTCTTTGGCCGCCGGGCTTCGCAGCGCGCCTCCGAGCTGGCCTACCACTTCGTCCAGGGCCGCGACCGCCAGCGCGGCGTCGCTTACTCGCTGGAGGCCGGCGACGCCGCCCGCGCCGTCTACGCCAATCACGAGGCTACCGAGTATTACCAAACAGCCGTGCGCCTGCTCGAGGAGTCGGCGGAATCGTCGGACGACTCCCTGATCGATGCCCTGCAGCGGCTGGCCGGTATGCACAACGTCGCCGGCAACTTCGAGGAGGCCATCGAGAACTGGAACAGGGCGCTGGCGCTGATCCCCGAGGAGCGCAAGCTGCTTGGCGCGGACATCCGACGCCGCATCGGCACCGCGCTACTCCAGCAAGGACAGACCGAACGCGCCTGGCAGCAGTACAACGTCGCCTACCAGTCGCTGCGTAGCGAGGGCGACTCGCGCGAGCTGGCCGCCGTCTACCACGACATGGCCCAGCTGCAGATGCATAAGGGCGAGAACATGCAGACGGTCTATTGGTGCGAGAAGGCGACCCGAACCGCGGACAAGGTCGGCGCGGTCAGCATCGCCTCCCAGGCCTACAAGACCTTCGGCGAGATCTTCGCCCGCATCGGCGACACCCAGCGCGCCCGCGAGTACCTGGAACGCAGCCTGCGCATCGCCAAAGAGAACGACCTGCCTCGCGCCTACAGGGCCTCGGCCAGCATGGGCGCCTATCTGCTCGAAAACGAGGCCCGCTATCGCGAAGCCCTCAACTACTTCGAGGAGGGCATGCGCATGGCCGAGAAGGTCGGCGACCTGCCCTGGCAGTCGCGCCTGCGCACCCTGGCCGCCCTGGCTAACTACTACCTCGGTCTCTATCCGGAGGCTGAGCAGGGCGCCGCGCGCGGCCTCGAGCTCGACAAGCGCCTCAAGTTTGAGGGGCACATCGCCAACCCAACGACCCTCATGGGCTTCATCACGATGGGCCGCGGCGACCTCGAGGACGCCGCCCGCTGGCTCGAGGAGGGCCTGCAGTGCGCCCGCCGCGCCGGCGACCACCAGCAGATCTTCATGGCCCGCCTGGGGCAGGCCTGGGTCGCCATGCAGGGCGATGACCCCGATCGCGCCCGCGACGCCCTGCGCACAGCCCTGGAAGCCTGCGAGCGGGCAGGCCTCGTGCCCTGGACCATCGAGGTGCTCGCCCTGATGGGCGAGTATGCGGCCCGCCACGGCAGCCTCGAAGAAGCGGCCCAGCAGGCCGAAGAGGTGCGGCGCGTGGCGGCCCAGCTCTCCTATCCGCCCGGCTGGGCGCGCCGCGACGACCTCAACGGGGCGCTGGCGGAGGCTCGCGGGGAGCTCGACGAGGCCGATGCCGAGTACGCCAGGGCGTCTGTCGTCTGGAAGCAATGCGAGCGCCCCCTCGATGAGGGTCGCTCAACCCTGAGTCGGGCGATGGTGCGGCAATCCCTCGGCGATCGCGAGCTATCGTTGAAGCTCTTCGACCAGGCCCTGGAGCTGTTCCGCGAGGCCGGCGCCACGCGCGAGGCTCAGCGCGCGCTCTCGGCGAAGCTTGGGGTCAGTGGCGAGCCCGGCGCGCCGCAGATCCCGATCGACTCCTCTGTCGAGATATTGCTGCCCGTCAATAAGAAGGAGCAGGAGCGGGTCAAGCTGCAGACCTCGCCCGAGGGCATCGTCACGATCATGTTCACGGACATGGTCGGCTCGACACGCCAGCGGGTGGTCAGCGGCGACGACTTTGCCCAGGAGGTGATGCGCGACCACAACCGCCTGGTCCGCGACGCCGTCCGCAAACACGAGGGCTTCGAGGTGAAATCCGGAGGCGATGGCTTCATGTTCGTCTTCTCCAGCTCGCGCAAGGCGCTGGAGGCGGCGATCCAGATCCAGCGCCAGATCGACGCCCACAACCGCGACAACCCCAGCAAGCCGATCGTCATCCGCATTGGGCTGAACGCCGGCGAGGCCATCCGCGAGGAGAATGACTTCTTCGGTCTGGCCGTGGTGCTAGCAGCCCGCATCGAGGCCAAGGCTGGCGCCCACGAGATCCTCGTCTCCGACGTGCTGCGCAACTTTGTCGGCAACATGGGAGGCTTCCGCTTCGACGATCGCGGCCGTGTGCGCCTCAAGGGCCTCGACGGCACGCACCGTCTCTTCGCCCTGCAATGGCAAAGCGAGGGGGCGGCCCAGCCCGCGCAGCTGGCCGCCGTCGAATGAACCAGGTGCCGCTGCCGGAAAACATCGCGGGCAGCCTCTACAAAATGGGCATGCCGGGCCGTTTCACCGAGCTCGAGGACGACCTGGGACTCATGCGCGACAGAAACGTGGAGCTCATTGTCTGCCTGACGCCCCAGGACGAGACGCAGGCCAAGTCGGAGCGCTACTTCGAGGCGATGGTCGACCAGAAGCTGGGCATTGAGCACGTGGAATTGCCGATCGAGGACCAGGGTGTCCCGTTGGACCGCGAGGCCTATGAGCGCGAGGTCGCCCGCGTCGAGGCGATGCTCGGTGAAGGCAAAGCCGCCCTCGTCCACTGTGCCGCCGGTATCGGCCGCACCGGCGTCTTCATCATCAGCGTCCTGCAGAACCTGGGCCTCCCGACTGAGGAAGCCATCCAGCTAGCTCGCAAAGCCGGCTCGTGGCCCGAAAACAACGAGCAGCGCGCCTTCCTGACCGCCCGCGCCGCCGGCTGATTGGTTGGCAACCTATAACGGTTCCTCGGGTCACGGATGTCCCGTCCAACGACCCCAACGATACGCTGACGACGGCGCCGACACGTGCAAGCGCGTCGCGGCGACCACAGCCCCGCCGGCAGCCGCGAGCTAACTCCCGGCGTGCCTAGACCCGGCTGACCACCGCCAAGCGGCCTCCGCTGCTATCCTCTCGCCAGCCCGGGAGGCCATAGTTGCAGCGTCGTTACATAGTTGGAGCCGTGCTGCTTCTTGCTGCCACGGCCGGCGTGCAGTGGGCCGGCGCCGCTGACCAGGTGCCAGGGCCGCGAGGCGAAAGGGCGACCGGGGCTGTGGTACCAGCGGCCGCGGCCCTGTCCTGGGGTGAGGACAGCAACGGTCAGCTGGGCAACGGCTCTCCAAGCAGCAACCAGGATGCGCCCAGGGCCGTTAGCGGGCTGACCAACGTCGTGGAGCTGGCCGCCGGTGCCCTTCACTCGCTGGCCCTGCTCAACGACGGCACGGTCATGTCCTGGGGCAGAGACAACGAGGGCCAACTGGGCAACGGCGCCCCGGCGGCCAGCCAGGCGGCGCCGGTGGCGGTCAGTGGCCTCAGCGGGGTCGAGGCGATCGCCGGCGGTGGCTTTCACTCGCTGGCCCTGCTCGACGACGGCACGGTCATGTCCTGGGGCAGAGACAACGAGGGCCAGCTGGGCAACGGCCCCCCGGCGGCCAGCCAGCCGGCGCCGGTGGCCGTCAGCCACCTCGGCGGGGTCGAGGCGATCGCCGCCGGTTCCTCGCACTCGCTGGCCTTGCTCAGCGACGGCAGGGTGATGTCCTGGGGCGACGACTCGCATGGCCAGCTGGGCAACGACGAGGATACGCGTGACCAGGCGGTGCCGAGAGTGGTCAGCAGGCTCAGCGGGGTCGAGGCGATCGCCGCCGGTGCCTGGCACTCGCTGGCCCTGCTCAACGACGGCAGGGTCATGTCCTGGGGTGACGACTTCTACGGGCAGCTGGGCACCGACGCGACTACGGGCGAGCAGCCGGTGCCGGTGGAGGTCAGCGGCCTGAGCGGGGTCGAGGCGATCGCCGCCGGTCCCTTTCACTCGCTGGCCCTGCTCAACGACGGCACGGTCATGTCCTGGGGCCGGGACATTTCCGGCCAGCTGGGCAACGGCGCTCCATTTGCCAACCAGGATGCTCCGGTGGAGGTCAGCGGCCTGAGCGGGGTCGAGGCGATCGCCGCCGGCTTCGGTCACTCGCTCGCCCTGCTCAACGACGGCACGGTACGGGCCTGGGGTGATGACGTGTCCGGCCAGCTGGGCAACGGCGCGACGACCGGCGAGCAGCCGGCGCCGGTGGAAGTCAGCGGCCTCCGCGTGGTGGCGGCTATCTCCGCAGGCTCCTTTCATTCATTGGCCATTGGACCCACCTGCCTGGGCCAGCCCGCCACTCAAGCCGGTAGCGCCGCCGGCGAGGCGCTCAGCGGCACGGCAGCGGTCGACATCATCGACGGCGGCGGCGGCAACGATACAATCGATGGGTTCGGAGGCCACGACATCATCTGTGGCGGCCCCGGCGACGACACCTTGAGGGGCGGTGGCGGTGGCGACAAACTCCTCGGCGGCGCCGGTGTAGACACTATTGGCGGCCAAAGCGGCAGCGGCGACAATTGCCTCGGCGGCGCCGGCCGCGACAGGTTCCTCGGCGGGAGCGAGGCCGCCAGCGGGTGCGAAACCGCTACCAGCATCCCCTGAGTGCCGCGGGCGGCAACGATCAATCTCCTGGGCAGCACTACCACCGACACGCTCGACCGCGGGCCGGGCTCACACGCGGGACGCGACCTGCTGGGTGTCTGTGGGAGGCGCCTCGGTCCTGGGCTGAGCCGCCCCATCCGAAGGGCAACCTCCCCTCGTCGCGAGTAGCTATGCCAGGTGGTCCGCCTACCTGCCGTTCTTCCACTGGGCGAGGAACTCTGGCGGCGTGACAAAACGCACATCCGCGTGTCCTCTGTGCATGAGCACCTCTCGGTCGGCGGTGACCACGTAGTACGCACCGGCGGCAACGGCCGCCTCCACAAGGTCGTGGTCCCCACGGTCCTTGAGTCCCAGGTTGGGTACGGGCTCGGGCTCGACCATGACGGCTCTATCGGCAAGCTCATCGAGCAACCGCCGCACAGCCTCCTCCCCCACGACCCGCGCCAGCCAACCGGCGCCCAGCACCAGCCTCGCCTCGGCCAGTGTGGCGGGCGACGCGACAAGCTCGATATCCCCCCGCCGCCACATGTCCAGGATTCGTCCGGAGCTCCCACGTGGCCGCACAAGCGCCCCCACCAGGGAGTTGGTATCAAGGACGATCCGCATGGTCAGCGGAAGAGATTCTTGAGAAGGAAGATAGCGTTGGCCGGCCGCTCCCCCAGCCGTCGCATGAAGTAGGGAAACCACTGCGGACCGAAGGGCAGGTAGACCCGGACGTTGAAGCCCTCGGCCGCCAGCTTATCCTGCTCGGAGCGCCGGATGCCGTAGAGCATCTGGAACTCGAAGTTCTCCAGCGGGACTTCGCGCGACATCGCGAACTGGCGCGCGTGGGCGATCAGGCCGTCATTGTGCGTGGCCACTGCGCAGGGGACACCGGAGCCCAGGCAGCGCTCGACCAGCGACCGATAGCTGGCCTCGACCTCGTCCTGGCTCTGGTAGGCGATGGCTGCCAGCTCGTTGTAGGCGCCCTTGACGATGCGGACGGGGATTTCCTGGCCCAGCAGTCGTTCCAGGTCGTCTTTTGTGCGCTTTAGATAGGCTTGCAGCACCGTCCCCAGCTTCGGAAAGTGGGCGTGGAGGTCCTCGATGATCTTGAGCGTGGTCTCCGTGTAGGGCGACCCCTCCATGTCAACGCGGAGGAAGACGTCCTCCTCAGCACAGACTTCGAGGATCAAACGCAGCTGCCCCCGGCAAAACTCTTCGTCGATGTCGAGCCCAAGCTGCGTCAGCTTGGGCGATAGGTAAGCCGGAAGGCCCGCAGAGCGGACGGCGCGGGCCGCCGCGATGTACATGTCCGTGGCTTCACGCGCTGCGGCTTCCTCCTCGACGTGCTCCCCGAGGAAGGCAAGGGCTATCTTCATTCTCTGTCCAGCGAGCTGGCGAGAGGCAGAGATCGCCTGGTCGAGCGTCTCGCCGGCGACGAAGCGCTTGGAGAGTTTACGTCCCAGGGGGTTGCCGGCGACGATAGCGCGGGCAACGCGGTTGTCGGCCAGCGAGCGGAAGAAGTAACCGAGCAAGGCACCACCCCCCGCTAGATCATAAGCCCGTCCTGGACGTCGCTAGAGTGCGCGGACCATCAGGTAGTGCGGGCCGACGTCACTCTGGAACTCCTCGCCTATCCGCTCGAAACCCAGCCGGCCGTAGAAGCTGACCGCCGGTGTGCGCGCGTGGCACCAGACAACCTCGTAACGACCGAGCCCGCGCGCATGATCCAGAGCCCACAGCAACAAGGCCGATCCGACGCCCGACTTCTGCAGCGCGGGTTTGACAGCCATGCCCCTGAAGCGGACCGCCGGGACATAGGGCGTGGGCGCGTAGGCCTCGGGCGCGAAGCTGACGATTCCGACGAGCTCGTCGCCGGCGAAAGCGCCGGCATGGAACGCGCCATCAACTTTGTCCTGTGCGTAGATAGCATCTTCCCGCGGGCGCCCGGGCCTCAGGACTAGCAGCCGCAACGGAGTCGTCTCGTCAGCCCCGATGAGGCGGAGATCCAGTGTCTGGTCCGTCGGCCTCACTGGTTCCCGAACCACCTCAGCCGGCCGGGCGGCCAGTAGCGCAAGAGCACGCTGCCAACGATCTTGTCGGCCGGCAACGACCCGAGCTGGCGGCTGTCGGTACTCGCCGCGGGGTTGTCGCCCAGGACATAAAGACCGTCTTCGTCACGGCTTATGACTCGCTTGACGAGCTCCCGATCCGGGGCGCGGGGGTCGCGCAAGACCGCTATCTCCCCCGCCGCGACTGCCGCCGTCGTCCTGACCAGGAGGAAATCGCCGTCCAGGAGAGTAGGGCGCATGCTTTCGCCGCTTACCCGGAAGGTCGTGACGTGCCCGGCGAGCCGCACGAGGAAAACGGTGGCCAGCGCCGCTAGAACGAGCAGCGCTGGCCACGTCATTGGTCTGACTCGCGGAGAGCTAGCGCGCCGGTGCGGGCTGGCCCTTGGTCTCCCAGAAGATGTTGGCGATCTCGGCGACCGCGTCAATCAGCTGCTGGGCAGCCCCGGCGTCGATGTTCTGCTTGTTCTTGCTGCCCAGCTTGAGGGCCTTCCAGAACTTGTCGTGCAGGTCCGGGTACTTCTCGAGGTGCTCGGGCTTGAAGTAGTCGCTCCAGAGGATCTGGAGCTCCTTCTTGCACACCTCGGCGTGCTCCTCCTTGACGTGGACCATGCGCACGAAGTTGTTGCGGTCGTCCGGGGCCAGGCCCTGGATCTTAGTCACCATCGCCATGACGGTGTTGGCCGCGAGCTGGGCGGTATGCGGGTCATATATCCCACAGGGAATGTCGCAGTGGGCGTGAGCGATGTGGCTGGGGGTGAGCAGCGCCGCGGCGCGTGCCCGGACCTGGGAAAGGACCATGGGTTATCTCCTCCACGATTAGGCGGGGTGTCTCTTTCAAGTTAACAGTCTGCCTTCGTACTCGGCCTCTTGCAGGCGTTGCCATGCCTGGTTGCTGGCCGGCGCAATCGTCCGCGAGCCACCCGCTTTGCCGTTGGCCAGCGGGTGCAAGGGCATGGCAATGAGATCAGCCACCTTTGGTCTCCCCGTTTAAGAGAAACGGGCGCTCGGCAACAACGAGGCTGCGCTAAGCAAGGCTCCGGCCTGCCGCGCCGGCAGCGGCCGTGAGAAGAGGTAGCCCTGCGCTTGTTCGCAGCCCATCGAGAGCAGCTCGTCGAGCTGCTCTTGCTTCTCTATCCCTTCGGTCGTAATGGAGAGGCCGAAGCCGTGGGCCAGCGAAATCAACGCTCGCACAACGGACGCCTTGCCGGGCTCGGAATCGATGCCATTGATGAAGCTGAGGTCGATCTTCAAGATATCGGCCGTCACCCTGGTTAGATAGTTCAGCGAGGTGTAGCCGGCGCCGAAGTCGTCGATTGCGACACGTACGCCCAGAGCGCGCAGCTCAATGAGGCTCCGGGCGATGACCTGGTCTTCCTCGACGGCGACACTCTCGGTCACCTCGAGGCAGAGCGACTCGGGTTTGATTCCGCTCTCGGCGAGCTGGCTACGTACCTGCTCAACGATGTCACCTCGCTGCAGCTGTCGCGCCGATACGTTGACGCTCATCGTCAGCTGACGTGCCGCGCCAACCTTCTTCTGCCAGCGCCGCAGCTGGCGGCAGGCTCGCTTCAGCACGAAGCGGCCGAGGGGAATGATCAGGCCGTTATCTTCCGCCATGCGGATGAACTCCAATGGCGCGACATAGCCGAAGCGTGGGTGTTTCCAGCGGGCGAGAGCCTCGAAACCGAGGAGCTCCCCGGTCGCGAGGTCGACTACCGGCTGATAGTGGACTCCCAACTTGCCTGAAAGCACCGCCCGTCGCAGGTCGTTGGCGATGTCAAGCCGTTCAATAGCGCGCAGGTTCATCTCCTGGTCGAAGATGACATAACGCGACCGACCATCGCCCTTGGCCCTGTAAAGGGCAATGTCGGCGTCACGCAGGAGGTCATCCGCCCGTGCCGAACCGGCGCGGGCGAAGGCGATCCCGATGCTCGCGCCGGTGAACATCTCGTGGCCGCCAAGATTGAAAGGCGCCGCCAGCTCGTCGATCACACGCTGCGCGACCACGGTCGCGTCGTCCTCACCCTGCAGCCCCTGGAGGACGATTGTGAACTCGTCTCCCCCGAAGCGGGCGACGCTGTCGCCGGGGCGCAGGCTGGTTTGAAGACGCTGGCCGACAGCCACCAGCACCTGGTCGCCGAAGGCATGGCCGAGGCTGTCGTTTATGACCTTGAAGCGGTCGAGGTCGAGGAAGAGGACGGCGACCAGCTCCTTGGTGCGCTGCGCGGTAGCCAGGGCCTGGGTCAGCCGATCCATGAACAGTGCGCGGTTGGGAAGGCCGGTCAAAGGCTCGTAGAACGCCTGGCGTTCGAGTTCATCTTCGAACCGCTTGCGTTCGCTGACGTCGCGCGCGTTGATGACGTAGCCGCCGATCTCAGGGTCGGCAATCAGGTTGCGGCCAGACGCTTCGAGGTGGCGGTAGGAGCCGTCGCGGTGCCGGAAACGAAACTCCATGGATGGCAGTCGGGAGGGGTCGTCGAGCATATCGCTTACTTGCTGCAGGACAAGCGGAAGGTCATCAGGATGGAGATACTCGGCGATGTTGGACCCAATCAGCTCTTCGACGCCAAAGCCCGTGATGAGCTCGATGCTGGGGCTTACGTAGTTGATCGCGGCATCGGCCCCCAGCACGGCGATCACGTCAAGTGCGTTCTGGACAAGAGAACGGAAACGTTGCTCGCTGGCCTGCAGGGCCTGCTCGCTCTCCAGCCGCTGGCTGATGTCACGGGCGACGCCCTGGACGGCGACGAGCTGGCCATCCTGGTAAATCGGACGCGCCCGCACCTCGACTGGGACCGAGCTGCCGTCTTTGCGGATGAACTCGACGATATCGACGGAATCCTCGCCGTCGGGCGGCGGGACGTTGTCCAACGTCAACATCGCCCGTGCCGTGTCGGCCTCGCTGATGAAGTCCGTGATCAGGCGGCCCAATAGCTCTTCAGGGTCGTAGCCGGTGATGCGCCGAGCCATGCGGTTAACGGCGGTGATGCGGCCGGACAGGTCGCGGGTGTACAACATGTCGTTGGCGTTCTCGAAAAGGTCGCGGAAACGCCGCTCGCTGGCCGCCAGCACCTGCGCGGAGCGCCGGCGTTCGCCAATGTCCCGGAGGTTGATGACGATTCCACGGACGTTGGGGTCGTCGAGGAGGTTGTGGCCAACTGCTTCAGCGTCGACCCAGTGGCCATCGCTGTGCCTGACGCGGAACTCTGCGCTGCTGTTGGCACCAGGGCCTGAGAGGACGGTTTGGAGGGCTACAGCGGCTTGCCCGACATCGTCGGGGTGCGCGAGCGCAACGCCGTGGGTGCCGACCAGGTCGCGCGGCTCGTAGCCCAAAACCTGCCTGACGCTTTCGCTGACGTAGAGCACGGTCCCGTGGATATCAAGGATCTCGATCACATCGGTGCTGTTCTCAATCAGGGAGCGGAAGCGATCGTCGCTGGCCTCGCGGGCATCCTCCGACTGCTGACGCTCCAGGGCGAGGGCAAGGTGAGTGGCGACCGTCCTCGCCAGCTGGAGCTCGCGCTCGTTGAATTCATGCGGCTCGTCGTAATAGACAATCAGGCAGCCCAGCAGGCGTGCCTGGAAGATCGGTACAAAGGCCAGCGCGCCGATGCCTTCTGTGCGCTCTGCCGGCAGAGTGGCGGCCAGCCGTAACTGCAGGTGTTCCGATATCTGATCGGGCGGCGCGAGTGTGTCGGGGACGGTAACCAGCGTTGGGTCTACCACATCATGCGGCCATGGAGAGGTGCCGCCTACCGCTTTCCGGTAACGAGCCGAGAGGCCCAAAGAGGCTACGAAGCCGCGGATGGTGCCATCGCCATCCTGGGCGTGAATTGCCGCGCGCTTGACGCCAAGCAAAGCTGTTAGAGTGGCCAGCGCCTGGTCATATATGCTCTGGCTGTCGGTGGCGTGGGCTACCGCGTTGCTGAGTTCGTAGAGAGTCTGCAGATCGGTGATGCGCTGCCGCGCATCATCTTCAGCCCGGCGCCGCTCGGCGATCTCCTGCTGAGCCGCGCTGAAGAGGCGCGCGTTCTGCAAAGCGACCGAGGCCAGCTGGGAGAAGCGCTCGACAAGGTCGATCTCCGCGGGGCTGAAGACCTTGCCCGTCTCGTGGTGGCCGAGGCCAATGACCCCGATAACCCTCTCCTCGTCTTTGAGCGGGACTCCGATCACGGCGTGGATGGGCTCGCCCTCGAAGTCCGCTACGCGGCCGTCCGAGGTCATGTAGTCCTCGATGTACAGTGGGCTCCCGCTCTCCAACACCCGGCCTGCTATGCCTTCGCCGCTGGCCAGCTCGTAGCCGACATGACGCCTGAAGACGCCGATCGCAACTTCAACCCGCAGCCTGCCGTTTTCTTGCAGCAGGTAGAGATATCCGTCCTTCGCACCGACCAACCCGGCGGCGCGGACAACAATCTCGCGTAGAAGCGAGGACGGATCCAGCTCATCGAACAACGCGACGCTCGTGGCGTTGAGCCCGGCGAGATAGCCGTTCTGGCGAACCAGGGCCACGTCGGATTGCTGCTGCAACTGATAAAGCCGGGCGTTGTCGAGGGCCAGCGCGGCCGGGCCGGCGAATTGAACGAGGGTGGCGACTTCCTGATCGCTAAAGGCCGCCCCGCCCTTGCGTCGGCGGACTCCTAGTACGCCGAGCATCCTATTGCCCGACAGCAGCGGCACAGCGGTCAGCTCGCGGCCGCGTTGCGACTCCCCCTCTCCGCACGCGGTGTTGTCGGCAAGGCTCACAGGCAAGCCGGTGAGCCAAACCCGGCCAGGGATGTCCTGGCCCTTGGTTACGATGCGGCCACGGTCGGCCTCAAGGCAGCCTATCGCGTACTCGCAACGCAGGAGATCGCCGTCGACCACATCGATCCAGCCATCATCTGTACCCAGCAGCCTGGCCGCGCCTTCGACAACAGATCGCAGGAGCTCGTCGCTGCCACCCTGGGCATGCGGGCCGAATGTGCTCTCGTGGAGAGTTCCCAGGTACGAATCGTGGCGGGCCTGCTCCGCTTTCGCCCGTACAAGGAGTCGCACAGATGGCTGCCGAGCCCCTCCGGGCGAGGGGCGCTGCGAATCGCGCCGCAGGCCAGGGGCTACCACCCCCTAATCTTCGGCAGGACGACGCCGCGGGCGTAGCCTCAACCTCCTATAGTTTCGGAAGTCGAGAACATCACCCACATAGCAAGGGCACTTCTAATGGAACTCCGTCTTTAGACCGAGCCTGCCTTGAGCGATCCCTGGCGAGGGCCAATAGAATCAAGAACATGGTGCAGGTAGTGTTGTTTCACAGCGTCCTTGGCGTGCGCCCGGCCGTCCTTTCAGCGGCTGAGCGTTTGCGCGCGGCAGGGCATACCGTCCACGTCCCTAACCTCTTTGAAGACGGAAAGGTCTTCGACAACTACGAGGAGGCAATGGAAAACTCCGATGCCATCGGCGAAAAGGAGCTCCTGGCTCGCAGCCAGAGCGCCGTAGCCGACCTCCCGGGGGAGCTGGTTTATGGAGGATTTTCGAACGGCGCTTCCTTCGCCGGGTACCTGGCAGCGACAAGGCCCGGCGCCCTCGGAGCAATCCTTCCTTTTTCACGGCTTCACGTCGCTGTTGTGGTTCGCGGAGCTCACGGGCCAGCCCGCGGCCCCGTGGCCAGCCACCGTCCCCGTTCAGGTTCATTACTCAGAGCGCGATCCATACCGCGAGGAGGAGTGGATCAAGAAGTTCGAGCGCAGCGTGAAGGAAGGTGGCGCTTCCTACACCTTCTACGAGTACCCGGGAGAGGGTCACCTCTTCGCCGATGAGGGCCTCTCGGCCGAGTACGACCCGGAATCGGCGGAGCTCATGTGGTCTCGCGTCGTTTCGTTCTTAGACTCCCTCTAAAGCAGCCCAACCTCCCTGTCGCATCTGACAGCAACAATTTGGATCGTGATGTTCTCGGCCCGGAGCTGACCTAGCATCGTCTACACGCGAACAGTCGAAGGAGTTGACGGTGGAACTCGAAAACATCACCTATAGCGTCGAAGAGGGCTACGCCCGGATCACCCTCAACCGGCCCGAACGCCTCAATGCGCTCTCGGGCGCCCTCCAGCGAGAGCTGCGCACAGCTCTCTGGGAGGCGGACAACGACAAGGAGGTCCACTGCGTCATCCTGCGCGGGGCGGGTAGGGCCTTCAGCGCCGGCTATGACATCCACCCCACTTCGATGGGCCAGGGCCGCGAAACCTATGGCAGGGTCTACCGCGGCATGGCCACTCTCGAGGACGACATCTGGCAGCTCGAGCAGCAGCAGTTCGACCGCATGGCGATCTGGGACATGCACAAGCCCGTAATTGCCGGCCTGCACGGCTACTGCCTCGCCGGAGGGACCGACCTCGCCCTGCTCTGCGACATCGTCGTCGCGGCCGAGGAGTGCGTGATCGGATTTCCACCGGTGAGGGCGATGGGCGGTCCACCGGCGCATATGTGGACGTACCTCGTGGGGCCGCAGTGGGCCAAGCGCATGCTGCTCACCGGCGACTCAATCTCCGGCAAGGACGCCGCGGAGATCGGGCTGGTCTACAAGGCGGTTCCAGAGGACGCGCTGGAGGACGAGCTGCTCTCGCTGGCCCGCAAGATGGCCATGATCGACATCGAATTGCTCGCCGTTAACAAGCGCTCGGTGAACCTCGCGCTGGAGCTCATGGGCGCGCGCACCATGCAGCGCCTCTCAGCGGAGCTGGACGGACGCGGCCACCGCGCTCCCTCAGTCCGCGAATTCGGCGAAAGGGCGATGAAGGATGGCCTGAAAGCGGCGCTGGAGTGGCGCGACAGCAAGTTCGGCGATGGCCGCGCCAGCCCCGACTACCAACGCCGGCGGGAGGCCGCCATCCAGGGTCAACAAGCGCAGCCCCGTTAGCCTGAAGGGGCGATGACCGAGCCCGAGAGGCTGCTGCCTGTGGTGCGGGGCGTGGCCGAGACCATCACGCCCCTGCTCCTGCTCGAGAACGTGCCCTGGGCGGTCGTCGGCAGCACCTCCTCCTTCCTCAACGGCGTCCCCCTCGAGCCGCATGATGTCGACATCTTGACGACGGCGCGTGGCGCGCGGCTCATCGATTCGATGCTTGAGCCGTGGGTGGATCAGCCGGTCACTTACTCCGGCAATCAGCTCTACACCAGCCACTTCGGCGTCTATGAGGTTGATGGCGTTGTCGTCGAGGTGATGGGCGACCTGGCTATCCACTGCCGCGACGTGAGCCTCCAGGTAACGCCTCAATCACTGGTCTGGCGGCGGCTGCTCCAGCTCTTGGTCCTCGACCAGCGGGTCTATACCGTGCCGGTACCCTGGCAGGTCGTCGGCACGTTCGTCGAGGAGCGGCTGGACCGCACGCGACTGCTTCTGCGCTGGTTGGAGCGGCGCGGAGAGCTCGACGAGATCAAGGACTTCATGGACGACCACGGCCTCAAAGGCCCGCCGCGGCGGCGCTTGGAGCTGATGATCCAGGAGGTGAGGAGTGCATCCGAGATTGCCCTCGGCTTGAAGGGCACCTTCTGGTGAGTTGCCGCCAAAGGCGCACGCTGGCAGACTCGTAACAGGGGCTGGTCGCCCCGAACTCCACACACAATTGCGGGCCATCGCTACGCGCCCGCGACATCGAAAGGGTCTTCTACTTGGCTGAACAATGGACAACGCCCGGGGTCACCGTCTGGTTTACTGGTCTCTCCGGCGCCGGCAAGACAACCATCTCCAAAATCCTCGAAGCCAAGCTGCAGGAGCACGGCGTGAGGGTTGAGATCCTCGATGGCGACATCATCCGCGAGAACCTCAGCAAGGGCCTCGGCTTCAGCAAGGAAGACCGCGACATAAACATCCGCCGCATCGGCTTCGTCTGCAATCTTCTCTCCCGCAACGGCGTAGTCGCCATCGCCGCGGCGATCTCGCCCTATCGCGACGTCAGGGACGAGGTGCGCGCCGGCATCGACCGCTTCGTCGAGGTCTATGCGAAATGCCCCATTGACGTGCTAGCCGAGCGCGACGTCAAGGGCCTCTACAAGAAGGCTCTGGCCGGGGAGATCAAGAACTTTACCGGTGTCTCCGACCCCTACGAAGAGCCCCTCAATCCCGAGGTCATCGTAGAAACCGACCGCGGTACCCCCGAGGAGGAGGCGGACTCGATTATCGACACCCTGGTCGAGAAGGGCTACCTCGAGGTGGCCCGGGAGCCTGTCGGGGCCGCCGGCTAACCCTCCACAACCGATATTTGCCAAAAACCCCGCCCCTCAGGGGCGGGGTCTTTTTTGCCTTCGACCGTCGGCGTTGATCCGCCTGGTCATGGTGATCCATTCGGGGCCGCCATGGGTAAGGAATTCTGTACCCCTCTCCGCAAAAGGGCGCAAGTGCGCCCCGACGGCGAGTGACGAAAGGAGAAGAGGCGATAGCGAAACACAAAGGTGGCAAAGAGAAGGTGAGGAGTCCGCAACGACACGAAGCCCCTCACCAGCATCGGTACATGACCGACAGGAGTACGTTAACAAATGAAACTTAGGAGACTCGCTTTCCCGGCGGGTCTGGCGCTGACAGCGCTCGCCGGCGCAGCCATCTGGCTGGGCTCCGGCGATTCGGGTGACGCTTCAAGTCACCGCGAGGCCCCGTTGATCAGCCAGGACCCCACGGCTGACGGCACGGACCTTTATGCCTTCGTCAGCCCGGACGCGCCGGACACGGTTACCCTGGTGGGTAACTACATTCCGCTCCAGGACCCGGCGTCGGGCCCGAACTTCTTCAAGTTCGGCGACGACGTCAGGTACGAGTTCAACATCGACAACAACGGCGACGCCGTGGCGGACGTATCGTACCGCTTCGCGTTCGTCACCGAGGTCGTCGACCCGAACACCTTCCTCTACAACACCGGGCCTGTGACGTCGTTCGACGACCCCACGTTGAACGTCAAGCAGACCTACACCGTGACGAAGGTCGCGGGCGGTACGGAGACGGAAGTAGCAACGGGGTTGCCTGTTGCGCCCTACAACGTGGGGCCGCTCTCGATGCCCGACTACGCGAGCCTGGCGGCCGAGGCCGTGCAGGAGCTGCCGGGCGGAGGTCAGGTCTTTGCCGGGCCGCGGGACGACCCGTTCTTCGCGGCATTGGGGCCGATCTTCGACCTCTTGCAGGTCGAGCCGGCGGTCCCCGACGCAGGCTACGCCGACTACCTGGCGGGGAAGAACGTGCACTCGATAGTGCTGCAGGTGCCAATGACCGAGGTGACGAGCGATGGTGCGGTCCCGACGGACCCCGCCGGCGCCAACGCCATCATCGGCGTCTGTACGACCTCCCACCGTCAGTCCACCGTCGTCTTGAATGGCGATGGCACGGTGAGCCTGGATGGCGACTTCGTCCAGGTGTCGCGGCTCTGCAACCCGCTGGTCAACGAGGCCGTCGCCCCACTGGGCGCCAAGGACCTCTTCAACCGCTCGCTGCCGGCCGGCGATGCGCAGTTCCTGCCGGCCGTGCAGGACCCGATCCTGGGGCAGCTGATCACCGCCATCTACGGCGTTGACGTCCCGCCGGCCCCGCGCGACGACCTGGTGGCCGTGTTCCTGACGGGTATCCCCGACCTGAACATGCCGGCTGGTGTCGTGCCGTCCGAGCAGCTGAGGCTGAACCTGGCGATAGCGCCGGCGGACGCCCCGGAAGCCCTGGGCATCCTGGCCGGTGACAACGCCGGCTTCCCGAACGGGCGCCGTCTGACCGACGACGTAGTGGACATTGCTCTGCGCGTCGTGGCCGGTGCGACGCCGTTCACGCCGGACTTCAACGTCGAGCCCAACAACGCGTTGGGTGATGGCGTTGACGCCAACGACGTTGATCTCTCCGACTCATTCCCCTACCTCGCTGACCCGACCGACTACCCGGAAATCCCCGGGCTGAACGTGTCGGAGGGCGGTGAAGAGGAAGAAGTGGAAGAGACCCCCGAGGCCGAGGAGGAGACTCCCGAGGCCGAGGGAACCGAGGAGCCCGACACGGACGTCGAGGTTGCCTCGGAGGAAGACGATGACGACAGCAACACCGGTCTGGTCGTCACCATCATCATCCTCGCCGTGGTCGGTATCGCGGCCGTGGTCGGTGGTGGATACCTCCTCACGAGGAACCGGTCATGAAAGGTTTAGTTAGCAAGATGCGCGTGCGAAAACTCGCTCTACCGGCGTTCCTTGCGCTGACGGCTACGGCCAGCCTGGGCTTATGGCTTGGCAGCGGCGATTCCGGTGACGCTTCGAGTCACCGCGAGGCTCCGCTGATCAGCCAGGACCCCACGGCTGACGGCACGGACCTCTATGCCTTCGTCAGCCCGGACGCGCCGGACACGGTTACCTTCGTCGGTAACTACATCCCATTGCAGGACCCGGCGTCGGGCCCGAACTTCTTCAAGTTCGGCGACGACGTCAGGTACGAGTTCAACATCGACAACAACGGCGACGCCGTGGCGGACGTATCGTACCGCTTCGCGTTCGTCACCGAGGTCGTCGACCCGAACACCTTCCTCTACAACACCGGGCCTGTGACGTCGTTCGACGACCCCACGTTGAACGTCAAGCAGACCTACACCGTGACGAAGGTCGCGGGCGGTACGGAGACGGAAGTAGCAACGGGGTTGCCTGTTGCGCCCTACAACGTGGGGCCGCTCTCGATGCCCGACTACGCGAGCCTGGCGGCCGAGGCCGTGCAGGAGCTGCCGGGCGGAGGTCAGGTCTTTGCCGGGCCGCGGGACGACCCGTTCTTCGCGGCATTGGGGCCGATCTTCGACCTCTTGCAGGTCGAGCCGGCGGCTCCCGACGCGGGTTACGCCGACTACCTGGCCGGGAAGAACGTGCACTCGATAGTGCTGCAGGTGCCGATGAGCGAGGTGACGAGTGACGGTGCGGTCCCGACGGACCCTGCCGGCGCCAACGCCATCATCGGCGTCTGCACGACTTCACACCGGCAGTCAACGACTGTCGCCAACCCGGACGGCACCAACACCGCTTCGGGCGACTTCGTACAGATATCGAGGCTGTGCAACCCGTTGGTCAACGAGGCCGTTGCCCCGCTGGGCGCCAAGGACCTGTTCAACTCGTCCTTGCCGGCGGACGACGCTCAGTTCCTGCCGGCGGTACAGGACCCGCTGCTGGGTCAGCTGATCACCGCCATCTATGGCGTTGACGTCCCGCCGGCCCCGCGCGACGACCTGGTGGCCGTGTTCCTGACGGGTATCCCCGACCTGAACATGCCGGCTGGTGTCGTGCCGTCCGAGCAGCTGAGGCTGAACCTGGCGATAGCGCCGGCGGACGCCCCGGAAGCCCTGGGCATCCTGGCCGGTGACAACGCCGGCTTCCCGAACGGGCGCCGTCTGACCGACGACGTAGTGGACATTGCTCTGCGCGTCGTGGCCGGTGCGACGCCGTTCACGCCGGACTTCAACGTCGAGCCCAACAACGCGTTGGGTGATGGCGTTGACGCCAACGACGTTGAGCTCTCGGACTCCTTCCCCTATCTGGCAGACCCGACGGCGTACGACGCCCTTCCCGTTGCTTCTGGTGAAACCAGCAGCCAGGGCGTCGATGACGGCGGGGACATGGAGGAGGCGGCTTCTGAGAGCGACGAGACAGAGATGTCTTCGAACCTCGACGACGACTCCGACGACGGCAACCTCATCAAGAGGTTCGCCGCGGTGGGTATCGCCCTCATCGGCCTGACCGGTGCGGGTGGTTACCTGGCCAGGCGCAGGGGCGCCTAGCCAACCGGACTTTCAAGAGGGGAGTCCCGAAAGGGGCTCCCCTCGACCAGAACGAGTTAAGGACAGCAGGATTGTGAACATCGGACGGACCTTTCTGGCTCTGACGCTGGGCCTGACCACGCTCGGAGTGGTCGCCGCGGCGACGACCTTCCTGGGCGATTCAGACGACCCGGGTAGCCCGTCGATCGCCACGGCCAACATAGATAGCGAGACCATCGTCGCCGGCGACGACCTCGACCAGACGATCGGTGCCCTCCAGACCAGCCTCGCCGAGAGGGAAGACGCCCGAGGGTATACGGCCCTGGGCGTGGCCTACCTGCAGAAGGTCCGCGAGACCGGTGACCCGACCTACTACACCCAGGCCGAGGGCGTGCTCGACAAAGCCCTCGAGCTGGACCCGAACAACTTTGAGGCCCTGACGAGCAAAGGGGCTCTTGCGCTGGCCCGCCACGACTTCGAGGGTGCGCTGGAGCTCGGCCTCAAGGCTAAAGAAATCAACCCGGACAACGCTCACAACTACGGCGTCATCGGCGACGCGCTATTGGAGCTCGGCCGCTACGACGAGGCCTTCGAGGCCTTCCAGACCATGGTCGACACCAGACCCGATCTCAGCTCCTACGCGCGCATTTCCTATGCCCGCGAGCTGACCGGTGACATCGAAGGGGCAATCATCGCCATGGAACAGGCGCGCGAGGCCGGCGGCGGCCGGCCCGAGAACGTCGCCTTCACGGCGGCCCTCGTCGGCAACCTCTACTTCGGTAAGGGCGACCTCGACCGCGCGGAACTGGAATACAGCCGCGCCAACGCCATTCTCCCCGACTACCCGCCCGCCCTGGCAGGGCTTGGCCGCGGGGGCCCCCCCCCCCCCCCCCCACTTCGCTGAGGCCATCGAGTTCTACGAGACCGCCGTGGAGATTTCGCCGACGGTGGAATACGTCGTCGCCCTGGGCGATGTCTACGCCGCCGCCGGCAGGGAGCAAGACGCGGAAGAGCAGTATGAGCTGGTCGACGTGATTGCCCGGCTGGCCGAGGCAAACGGCGTCGACACGGACCTGGAGATGGCGCTCTTCAAGGCGGACCACGGGCGCAATCTCGGCGACGCGCTGGCCGAGGCCCGCGCGGTTTATGCCCGCCGGCCCGGCGTCCACACGGCCGATGTCCTGGCCTGGACGCTCTACCAATCCGGAGAGTACGACGAGGCGAGTCGCATGGTGCAGGAGGCCCTCCAGCTAGGTACAAAGGACGCGCTGATTCTTTTCCACGCCGGGATGATCGCTCACGCCAACAGCGATTACGCTACGGCGCTGGACCTCCTGCAGCAGGCTGTCGATACCAACCCGCACTTCTCACTGCTCTTCGCCGAGATGGCCCAGGAGACTCTGGCGCAGGGGCGCGCACTGACGGAGGGCGGCACCAATGGCTAGGTTGCTCGCGCTCAGTCGGCTGCAGCTGATGGCTGCCGGCGCCGTGGTCGCGTTGCTCCTCGCTTTCGTGACTCTCGGCGCGGGCGCGCAGGACGCTCAAGCGCACCCGCTGGGCAACTTCACCGTCAACCGCTACGTCCTCGTCGAGGTCGACGCTGACGAGATCTACGTCCTTTACGTCCTCGACATGGCCGAGATCCCAACCTTCCAGGAGTTCGATAGCGTTGACGCAGACGCCAACGGCTCGGTTGATAGCTCAGAGCGCGACGCTTACCTCGCACGGGCGATCGCCCGGATTGATGAAAGCCTCTCGCTGACCGTTGGCGGCGCAGCCGTGGACCTGCAGAGGGTGTCGTCGAACCTGACCTTCCCACCCGGCGAGGCCGGACTCGACACGCTCCGCATCGAAGGTTACTTCCGGGCCGAGGTAGAGCCGGGCGCCCACGATGTCATGTTGGTCGACACCAGCGACACCAACCGTCCCGGCTGGCGCGAGGTCGTCGTGACGTCGGCTGAAAGCGCGCGCCTGACCGCCACCGACGCACCAGCCCGGGACCGCAGCCAGCGCCTGACCCGTTACGACGAATCTCTGCTCAGCAGCCCGTTATCGACCTCTGGCGCCAACTTCTCGTTCCAGTCACTGGAAAGGGCAGGTGAGACTTCGCTGGAAGCGGAGATAGGCTCGGCCAGCGAGCCCGCAGAGACCGCGGAAACGGCGAACCGCCTCGGAGGCTTCGGCTCGCTAATCGGCGAGAAGGACCTGACGTTCGGTTTCGTCGTCCTTGCGCTATTGCTGGCTGCCGGCTGGGGCGCCATGCACGCCCTCGGCCCCGGCCACGGCAAGACGATCGTCGCCGCCTATTTGGTTGGCTCACGCGCGACGGCGCGCCACGCGGCTTTCCTCGGCCTGACGGTCACGGTGACCCACACGGCGGTTGTTTTTGCCCTGGGGCTTGTCACGCTCTACCTGTCGGCCTTCATCCTCCCCGAGACGCTATTCCTCTGGCTCGGCGTTGCCTCTGGGGCCATGGTGGTGCTCCTGGGCAGCGCGCTGGTCTTCGGGCGAGCGCGGACCTTCCTCGGGCTCCGGCACGATCACTCAGGCGACCATCCTCACGACCATGGGCACTCTCACGGCGAGCACGACCACCACGACCATAGCCACGACGGGATGAGCGAGGAAGAGCACGTGCGCAGTCACCTGCCGCCCGGCGTCGAAGGCCCGATCACGCTCAGGAGCCTTCTCGCCCTGGGCGTCTCCGGCGGCCTGATCCCCTGCCCCAGCGCCCTCCTGGTGATGCTGGCCTCAATCACGCTGGGCCGGGTGGCCTTCGGGCTGGTGCTGGTGACAGCATTTAGTATTGGCCTGGCAGGTGTGCTGACGGGCGTCGGGCTCTTGGTGCTCTACGGGCGCCGCCACCTCCAGGGGATGCGCATCGTGCAGCGCGCCGGACTGATGCTCGAGGGCCGTCCGTGGGTCCTGCAGGCGCTGCCGGTGATAGCCCCGGTCGGCGTGATCATCGCCGGCAGCATCATCACCTACGACGCGCTGACCCGCCCCGGCCTCTTCGGCTGACCCTGCGTTCCCGCACCCTCGGCTTGCCGCTTAGGCTAGGGGCGTGATGGGGGCTGCGCCGCCGTGACTTCGTCCGTACGGCCGCTCTTGCCGGCGCTGCTCGCCGCGTCGGATGCGGCGCCATTGGCATGAGCATCTCTTTCCCGCTCGACCTGCTCTTCATCCTCGGCGCGGCGCTCGTTGGCGGCGTAGTGGCCGACCGGCTGCGGCTGCCGGCAATCCTCGGCTATATGGCCGCGGGCGTGGCCTTCGGGCCCGACACCCCGGGGATCGACCTCGACCCGGAAGAGATCAGCGAGGTTGCCGAGCTCGGCGTGGTACTTCTCATGTTCTCTATCGGGGTTCAGTTTTCCCTGCGCGAGATGGTCGCCCTCGGCCGGGCTGTCCCGCTGGCCGCCGCCGGCCAGGTCGCCCTGGCTGTGCCCCTGGGGCTGGTCCTGGTCCCGGTTCTCGACCTGGACGTGGGGGCCGCGCTCTTCGTGGGCGGGACGATCTCCGTCGCCAGCACCTTCGCCGGCCTGAAGCTGCTCGCCGACGCCGGCCAGCTTGATAGCGAGGCCGGCAGGCTGACCGTGGCCTACCTCATCGTCCAGGACCTCTCGGTTGTCGCCCTGGCGATCATCCTCCCACAACTCGACAGTGGCGCGGCGAACATCGCGCAAGACCTCGCGCTGGCGGTGCTGCTGGCGGCGCTTTTCCTGGTCGTCACCTTCGCCCTTTCCTCACGGGTGATACCGGACCTGCTCGACCGGATCGTGCTTCTTCCGGTGCGTGAGTTTTTCCTTCTGACTGTGCTCTGCCTCAGCCTCGGCATGGCGCTGGCGGCCGAGCAGGCCGGCCTTTCGCTGGCCTTCGGGGCCTTTCTCGCCGGGCTGGTCATATCGAGCTCGCGCTACGGCTACCAGGCCCTGGCCGAAACGCTGGCCCTCCGCGACCTCTTCGCCATCGTCTTCTTTGTGGCGCTGGGGATGGTCCTCGACCCGGAGATCTTCCTTGAGGAGCCGCTGGCCGTCCTCGCGCTCACGGCGGCGGTCGTCCTCGGCAAGGGCGCCATTCACTTCGTTGCCGCCCGCTACCTCGGCTTCGACGGGCGCGTCTCCCTGAGGAGCGCGCTCACCCTGGCGCAGATCGGCGAATTCTCGTTCGTCCTGGCAGTGGTGGGGGTCGACGACGGCATCATCTCGGAGAGGACGAACGATGTGATCCTCGCAGCAGTACTCACCAGCATCCTCTGTGTCTCCGTGGCCTATCCAAACTTGAACGCCCTTGGTAATTGGCTTACGCGGACGCCGGCCGGTGCGTTCTTCGCCGGCGGCAACCGCCCGGTATCGCCGCCCTCCGGAGAAGCGCCCGTGCGACACACGGTTATAGCCGGCTATGGGCGTACGGGCAGCGCGTTGGTCGATGTGCTGCGCGCGCGGGGGGTTGCCTTCCTGGTGATCGAGCGCGACCTGATTGCTTTCCGCAAGCTGGAGGCGGCGCGGATTCCTTCGCTGTTCGGCGACGCCTCGAGCCTGGCGGTGCTCGATCACTGCAACCTGCCGGCGGCGCGCGTCTTCGCCGTGACGTTTGAGGATCCCGTGGCGGCCGGATTGGCGGTCGCCAACGCGATGCGCCTCAACCCCGAGCTGGATGTCATAGTCCGCAGCCAGCGGGGCCAGATCGAGGACGAGCTGGTCAGGCTCGGGGCGTCAGAGATCGTGCAGCCGGAACTGGAAGGGGCGCTGGAGTTTATCCGCCACACCCTGCGCCGCTATGGCGTCCCTGCACAGGAGGTGCAGGTCATCCTCGCTGCCCGCCGCGCGACCTACCGTCGCGGCTGAGGGCGCTTGTATGTGCATGTGACGAAAGTCGAATTCGAGCGCTCGTAGGGGAAGGTATGGCCGCTCATTAAGGCGCCGAACGATTCGGTCGAAACTGCGCCTCATCAAGGAATATCTGTCTGTACAAGGGCCATACCTTCCCCTACGGTCTGGCGATGGCCACCAGCCTGGGTCACAGACGATGACTGTCACCGCATCTGTGCCTCTCTCCAGGCCGAGAGGTGGGGTTAGGTGAGACGTTGTCTACGGCTACAGCCCGGCCTTGAGCTCCGCCAGGTGGTCCCGCTCGTGGGCCATGTTCAGGCGGAACCAGCCCTCCATGTCGAGTTCCTGGCCCATCACCTTCGTCTTGCGCGTCCAGTCGTCATCGGCCGAGGCTTCGATGTCGGCGGCCAGCTTGGCGTGGCCCTCGTCGTACTTCGGCACGAAGTCTTCCACCTTCATCCGGCCGCTGCCGCGCGAGCCAAACCAGTTGTAGACGTCGACGACGAAGGTTGGGTAGTTCAAGGGCTTGCCATCGCGGACGTTCTTCGTGAAGCGGACAACGCCGCCGGGCGACTTGGAGATGTGGCCGGCGACCTGGCCAACCCTCCAGGCCGGGTTGCCCGACTTCTTCTTCAGGTCCTCGGGCGTCAGGCGCCCGAGCGTTTCCCTGATTTCCGTCCCAAGCTCCTCGTATTCCTGCTTAAGCGCATTGATCTTCGAGCCGACCTCGGCGTCCACCATGTGCTGCCTCCTGTGCTGGCCGCATTATGTCGCGGAAAGAGGAGGTGCGCAACCGTCGGGACTTCAGGATATCGATCCCGAGCCGCCTTCTGTTACGAAGCCTGATCACCCTCACCTGGCCTCTCCCTCAAAGGGAGAGGGAATCGTGGCGGCAGTCGACAGACTTTGAGGGCCGGTGCTCAGCCGATCCAGCTCAGGCGTCGCGCCAGCTTATTCACTCCTGAGTGGAGGTTGTCGTTGGTGGCTGCCGACGCCAGTTGGAGATTGGAGCTGGCGAAGGTCGGATAGACGTGGATCATGTTGGCCAGGTCGGGCGAGAGCGCCAGCCCCTTGCTGATCGCCAGCGTGAACTCGCCGATCAGCTCCCCGGCCGCGGGCGCGAGTATGTGCGCCCCGAGGATCTTCTTGCCCGGCCCGGTGACCACCAGGAACATACCCTCCGTTTGTCCTTCGGCCCGCGCCCGGTCGGAGTGCGTCAGCGGTTGACGCCAGACCTGGACCTTGTCGCCGTGCTTCTCCCTCGCTTCTGCAATCGTCATGCCGATGTGCGCCAGCTCAGGCTCCGTGAAGGTCGCCCAGGGCACGAGGTCGGGCGCGTTCTTCCACAGGGCGTAGAACATGTTGCGCAGGGCGCGGATCGCCTCGAAGGCAGCGCTGTGGGTGAAGAGGTAGCGCCCAGCGACATCGCCGGCGGCGTAGATGCTGGGCACGGTCGTGCGCAGGCGGTTGTCGACCTCGATGCCTCGCTTGTTGGTCTTGATGCCGACCTCTTCTAGGCCGAGACCTTCGATGTTCGGGCTGCGCCCGGCGGCCACCAGGACATGCTCGGCGCTCCAGCGCTTCGGCTCGCCGTCGACGCTGCCGACGACGATCCGCTGGTCACCGTCCGTCTCAACGCTTTCGATCTTGGCGCCGGTGATAATCTCCAAGCCCTCCTCGCGCAGTCGGCCCATCAGGATCTCGACGAGCTCGGGCTCGTCACGCTCCAAGATCCGCCCTGCTCGCTGCAGCATCGTCACCTTTTTGCCCAGGCGGACGAAGGACTGCGCGATCTCGGTGCCGATCGGACCGCCGCCGATGACGACCAGGGATTCCGGCGCCTTTTCGAGGGTGAAGATGTTCTCGCTGGTCAGGAACCCAGCCTCTTCGAGGCCGGGGATCGGCGGGTGCGCCGCCCGCGAGCCCGTGGCGATGAGGATGTACTCGGACTCCAGCGTCTGATCGCCGACCTGGACGGTGTGTGGCCCGGTGATCTTGCCGGCGCCGAAGTAGACGTCGCTGCCCATCTCGCGGAACTTGTCGGCGTTGTCGTCCTCCTCGGCGATCTGCTGTTGGATGACGCGGATGCGGTCCCAGACGGCCGCCGTATCCACCTCATAGCCGCTGACTTTGATGCCGAACTTGCCGGCGGTGCGGACGCTCCAGGCCGCCCTGGCGCTGGCGATCAGCGCTTTGCTGGGCACGCAGCCGGTCCAGAGGCAGTCGCCGCCGATGCGGTCGCGCTCGACGACCGCGGTCTTGATGCCGATCGTCGGCCCCGACTGGGCGACGATCATGCCGGCCGACCCTCCACCGATGCAGATGACGTCGTAGCGGGGGGGCATCAGCGCACCGGCCTGGGCAGATAGACGGCCGAGACGGTGCCCGGCCCGACGTGGGTGGCCATGCTGGGGGGAAGGAAGTAGTCCATTAGCTCCTCTATCTCCTTGATCTGCGAGAGCTTATCTTTGAACGTCTGCGCCATCTCAGGCGCGTGGATGTGCGTGACCCCGAGCCGCAACCTCTGGCCCTTCAGGCCGGCGGCGAAGCGCGCGATGTGGTCGGCCATGATGTCTACCGCCTCGCCCGCGCTCTTGGCGCTCCCCACCGGCACGATTCCGGCCTCGGTGGCGGTGAGGATCGGTACGCCTTCGGCTACGGCGCCGGTCAGGCGCCCACCCTCGGCGGCGAACTTGAGGGCGCCGACGATGAAGATGTTGCTGCTGCAGCGCCCCGCCTCCACCGCGACCCTTGCCACCTCCGCGATTTCGGCGCCGGCCGCCAGGGCGTCGGCGGCTTCCCAGACGCAGAGTCCCTGCTGAAACGAGGCGGTGCCGCTGTCCACCACCTCGACGGGAATCGGCGACGAGGCGGCGGCTACCCGCGCTGAGCCCACCGTCCCGGAAAGCTTGGAGCCGATGTGGATGGAAATGACCTGCTCGGCGCCATCCTGCGCCGCCCTTTTGTAGAGCGTTAGCAGTGCGCCCGGCGAGGGCTGCGAGGTTGTCGCCTTGATTCCGTTAGCAAGCTGTTCGTAGAACAGCTCGCGGTCGTAGCTGAGGTCGTCCTCGAAGACGCCGTCGACCGTCACGCTCAGGGGCGCCACCAGGATGCCGTGGCGCTGGACCACTTCGGGGGGCAGGGCGGCGGCTGAGTCGGTGACGAGGACGACCTTCATTCCCTATTCCCTTACGTAGCCGGCTTCGTTCCCGCTCAATTGGCCGATCGCTTTCTCGGCCTCGGCCCTGTCCATGACCCGGTATTTGCCTGTGAACTCGGCGTGGACCTCGCCGTCCTGGCCCAGGATCTGCGCCCTGGCGGTGACCTTGCGGTCCTCCTGCTCCTCAACCCAGGCCTCTACCTGGTAGGTCTCGCCGATCAGCAGCGGCTTCTTGTAGGAGGTCTCGGAGCGGCGCGTGATACCGAAGCGCTCGAGCAGGGCGATCACCGCCCAGGCCGTCGCCTCATCGAGCACAGCGGCGATGGCGCCCCCATGCACGTAGTTAGGGGCGCCCGAGAAGGGCTGGCCCAGGTTTAGCTCCGCCACCACCCGCCCGCGCTCCGTATCGAGGGCGAACGGCACCTGCATGCCGCGCTCGTTGCCCTGGTCGCAGACGAAGCAGAGAGAGGGGAACTTGAAGTCGGTGTTGCGCAGGGGTTTCAGGGTCAAGTAGTGTCCTCCGCTCGCACGGTTGGGGCGCTAAGAAAGCGATAGTAGATGAGCGCCGTGGTAGCCAGAGCGAAGAGCGGAAGGCCCAGGGTCGGTTTCGGCCCGCCCGCGTTGGGCCAGCGCATACGATTCCAGGTGAAAGCGGCTAAGACGAACAGGGCGGACGCCGCGTAGGTCGCCTTCTCGGCTCGCTTCGAGGCCAGCAGAGCCAGGGCCGAAACCCCGAGATCGACAGGAAAGTAGAGCGGGAAATTAGCGAGGCAGGCGCCGGCGCTGGTGGCGACGCCCTTGCCGCCCCGGAACCCGCTCCAGAGCGGAAAGCAGTGCCCTGCGACCGTGGTGAATCCGGCGGCGTAGGCGCCATTGCCGCCGGCGATCCGCTGGCCGACTTTGCAGCCCGCCCAGCCCTTGGCGATGTCCGCCGCCAGCACTGCGCCGCCCCAGGCTACGCCGAGAGACTTGGTGGCGTTCAGGGCGCCGGGGTTGCCGCTGCCGACCGCGCGCAGGTCGACCCGCTGGCCCGAGAAGCGGCCGGCGAGTCGGGAGGCGAGATCGGACGCCGGGAATGTACCGGCCAGGTATCCGGCGATGGCGGCTGAGGCGATGGCGAACAGCAGGGCCTCCTCGATCGGACTCGTAGGGACGCAGCATGCTGCGTCCCTACAGGTTGCATTTTGTCGGCGGGTTCGCGCTACTAAAGGCCCCTAATCGTCGTTAATCGTCGCTAAATGCCCTTAGTTGGTTAAACGGGATCGCACTAATCGGCGTTATTCGCCGTTAGTCGGCGTTGCTGGCCCTTAATCGTCGTTATATCGCCTTAGTGGAGTTTGGCTTTTGTTTTTTCGGTTGATTTGGGTTTCAGCGGGCGATTTTCACTCAGCCTGGGTCATTTGTAGGTGGTGATGCCGACAGGAGTTGTCGCGATTTCGTTCCTGCCGAGATTCAACGCCTGGCGGAACTCGCGACAGGGCGGGCAGGTGCCTTGGGTGGTGGTGGTGGTTCAAGGTCTTCTTCGAAAAAGCGAAACCAGACCCCGCCCCCCGCCGCAACCTCACCCCCTGTCCCCTCTCCGCAAGCAGAGAGGGGAACCAGCCGGATCAGCCGTGGACTGTGAACTCCTGGCTGACGCCGTTCACCGTAACGGTGTAGTCGCCGGGGGGCGGCGAGCCAAGGCCGATGCTTTCGATATGCTCAACGATCGCCTGGGTGCAGACGGCGTCGGCCGGCCGGCGGGTGGTGATGGTCACGATGAACTCGTTTCCCTGCTGGTCGATGGTCACCTCGTGTAGCTCCGTGCAGCCGTCGGGGAAGTAGCCGGCGGCGGTGACGAAGATCTGCACGGGGAACGACTCGGCGATTAAGACGTCAACACTTTCTACATTGAACTGGCCGATGGTGTAGTCGTTTTCGTCCACCGTTTCCTCCGGGCAGGGTGGGGGGCCGTCGCTGGTGGTCGAGCCCTCCGGGTCGCCGCCAGGGGTCTGGCAGGGGCCGGGAGGACTGGTGCTGCCGTCCGAGGGGTCCTCAGGTTCGACAGTGCCGCCGCTTCCGGAGCTACCCCCGGCGATCTCGAACTCGCCGACGACGTCATTGACGGTAACGGTGTACTCGCCCGACTCCACAGCGCCCAGGTTCACCGACTCCGTGTGGTCGACGGTGGCCTCAGTGCAGGCGGCGTCCTTGGGCCGGCGGGTGGTGATCGAGATGAGGAACTCGTTGGCCTCCTGCTCGGTCGTCACCTCGTGAATTTCGGTGCAGCCGTCGGGGAAGTAGCCGATGGCCCCCACCACGACCTGGACCGGGAAGGACTCCAGCTGGAGGAACTCCAGGGTCTCGACCTGGAACTCGCCGATATCATAGTCGTCTTCGTCGATCTCCTCGGTCGGGCACGGGGTGGGGTCGTCGCTGGAGACGCCGCCGTCGCCGTTACTGATGCCCACCGGGATTTCGCACGGGGTGGGCGTTGGGTCGTCGTCGCCGCTGTTTCTCGCCTCGGAATCTCCGCAGGCGGCCAGGGTGACTATCAAAAAGGTGCTCAATAGCAGAAGAGCTTTCATCGTGGCTCCCATCCCCTAAGCAACGCTCCGCGCGGGCAGGGAGTTCCCGCTTGAGGCCTGGACGAACTCAAAGAAGCAGCTCTGAAATGCCGGAGAGTAACTCGCTTCACCGCTGAGGATGTCGAGCAGGCCCTGGCGCCCCCGTTCGGCGACGGCGCGGGCGAAGGCGACGATGTAGGCCTTGAAGTCCTCGCAAAAGGCCGGAGGGGAAGTTGCTTCGACCTCATCCGCGAATCCCGCCAGGACGGCCCGACAAGCCTCCGGCACTTCGCCATCGAAGTAAAGCGGTGAGGTAGGCCGCAAGCCGTAGGGCGCACATTCCGGGCTTTCGCCAACGTAGCGGGCGGCGATTGCGTCCACGTCGTCGATGTAGGCGCGGCCGGCGGACAGGGCCCGTCCGACGGGCCCGCTTTCGCCTTCGGGAGTCGTCTCGGCGGTGGCTGGTCCTTCGGTTGCTGACTCCTCATCTGCCTCGTCGCCATCATCGGACCCGCAGGAGCAGGCGGCTAGGACAAGCAAAAGGCAGGCCGCAGCCAGGATTTGGGTCTTCACCTCTCCAGTTTCACCGTGGAGGAGACGCAGGCAAACCGCACAGTCGCCGAAAACGAAGGCACGGCGGAAATCGAGACGCAGTGGGCAGGTGTCTTGGGACGGTGCTGGTTAGAGGGTTGGTTGGACTACGACACGCTGCCCCTACATTTCCTTCGGCTGCGTCGATTCGGAGGTGCCGAATCCATCGGCAGGCATGAACCCGGAACAGCAAGGGTGGTCACAAGTGGGTCACGACTTGGTTAAATGGACGGCTGCAAGGGCAAATCGGGGCCGGATCGATTGCCCACTACATAACCCCCAACTACATTCTTGCAATACGGTCCGGCCAAATATCCGCGTTTGCCCCGGACACCACACCTAAAGAGGGGGATAACCATGCGAAAGTTGGCGGGCTTACTTGCCCTGTCAGCCGTAGCTCTTCTCGCGCTGTTCCTGGCGCAGGGGGCTTCCGCAGGGAGCGACAATGTCGAACCCGACGGCGGAATCAAGCACGTGGACAAGATTGTCCAATCAGGCCGGCCATCTCTTAGAGAGACAGACGCCAGCGGCAACCGGCTGCAGCCCACGGGCGACGAGGCGCGCAGGCCGGTCCTCGGCGACGAGCGCCTCCTGCTTGCTCTCGACGACACCCAGGGCATCCTTTACATCAAGCCGTTCACGCTTCGTGCCGTGACCGCAAACTCGGAAGCCTGGGTCGCCAACGACACCAACTTCCCGGACGGTGACTGCCGCAACGGCGTGCGGACGACGATCACCGACGAGCAGGCAAGGTACATCCTGAACGTGTTCGACAACACGATTGCACCCAAGGACCAGAACTACTTCGGCATGCCGAATTTCCGCGACGGCTCTGGCGCGGTACTCGACGACATCCTCGGCATCCCGGCCAACAGCTACTACAGCCCGGCCGGCCGCCAGATTGTCCAGATCGACAACGTGCGCGATGACAACTTCTACGACACCGACAACCAGAACCAGAACACGTATATTGCGGGGTTCTTCGGGACCTTCATGGACTTCTACATCAACCGCAACGTGTTCACCATGGACGCCTTCGACTGGCTGCACCGCACGCACAACAACCCGCCGCACGAGCCCTCCGCTGACCCGTGCACGAGTGCGCCGGCGCGGCCCACTCTCTATGAGGGCGTCTTCGCCCACGAGTACCAGCACCTTATCCACGCCGACCACGACGCGGACGAGGGCATCTGGCTCAACGAAGGGCTGTCCGACCTGGCCGAAGTCCTGACGGGCTTCGCGCGCCCGGAGCTTCATGTCAACCAGAAGGGCTTTGACAGTCACATCAACGCCTTCCTCGGCTGGAACAGCGTCCTGCACCGCGACTGGAATCCCCTGCCCCGCCAGGGTGGGCCGGAGAACAGCCTGACGGTCTGGGAGGACCAGGGTCCGGCTGAGATCCTGGGTGACTACGGTCACGCCTTCCTCGCGACGCTGCTTTTGGAGAGCAACGGCTACGACGCATCCTTCTTCCGTGCGCTGGTCAACAACCAGACTAATGGCCTGCCCAGCGTCCAGCAGGGGACGGGTGTCAACAGCCGCACCATGGTCCGCAACCTGGAGCTCTCAGCTCTTGTCGACGGCTACCTCGACGCAGGTGCGGTCCTGATCGGCGCCGACCCGGCCCGCGTGCAGAACTCGAACACTGACGCGACAGTCAAGCTCGATGCACAGGCCGCAGGCACCCCGGGCGCACCGCCCTGGGGCTCGGACTTCATCAACGTCGGCAACAACGTCACCAGCCTCGTCTTCGACGGTGCTGAGCAGGAAAACGCCGCCCCCGGTACCGAGTGGACCGCCCTGGCCAACGGCTACTGGTGGTCCGGCTACGGCGACAACGTTGACCGCAGCATGGCTCGCGAGGTCACCGTCAATGGCCCGGGTAGCCTTACCTTCGACCACTACTACGACCTCGAGGGTGGTGCGGACGACGGCGGCAACTGGGACTTCGGTTTCATCCAGGTCTCGACCGACGGCGGCAACACCTGGACAAGCCAGCCCTGCACCAACACCACCAACGACCACGCTGATGCCGCGGCGTCGAACATCGTTGCGGAGCTGCCCGGCTACTCGGGTGAGGCCGGCAGCGCCAACGACCCGGTCCAGGACAGCTGCGACCTGTCGGACTTCGACGGGAAGACAGTCCTGCTTGCGCTGCGCTTCATGAGCGACTCCAGCGTCGAGAAGGAAGGCTGGTTTGTCAGGAACCTTCAGCTCGATGGCGAGAATGTCGGGACTCCCGGCTCGCTGGACGGCTGGAACAGCCAGCAGTTCTATGACCCGGCTCACTTCGAGTGGATCGTCCAGGTCGTGGCCCTGCGTGGCCGCGTGAACCAGTACGGCGATGTCTTCCGTGTGACGGGCCCGGTGACGGTCATTCGACCGACGCTGAACGCCCAGAACAAGTTCACCCTGACCGCTGCCCAGAGGGCACAGCTGGCGGGTGCGGACAAGATCGTCGTCATCGTCACGGGCGTGCCCGAGACGGAGGAGACGAGCCCGTACCAGCCGTACAGCCTCAAGGTGAACGGCGCGGAGAAGGCTGACGGCCAATAGGCCCGAAAGCCTGAGCTCTAGTCCAATGAGGGGCGGCAGCGATGCCGCCCCTCTCTTTGTCTTCGCCTAAACTCGTCTACGGAGCGCGGGCGTAGCTCAGGGGTAGAGCATTTGCCTTCCAAGCAAAGGGTCGCGCGTTCGAATCGCGTCGCCCGCTCCACCGACAATTCCCGAATCTGAGGCGAGACCCTGCCTCAGCGCGGCCCGAGGCGCAGCTTCCCATCCTCCAGGAAAGCGACCGGCGCGAGCGAAAAGATGAACGGGCTGGAGCGGATAAGGTTGTAGGCGCCGACATCCTCCACCACCAGCAAATCTCCCTCCCGGCAGGCCGGGAGTGGTGACTCCCAGGCCAGGACGTCAGATTGCAGGCAAAGTGGACCGAAGACGGTGGTCGGAATGAGCTCGCCGTCGACATCCCCGAGGCTGGAAAGGCGAAGATCCTTCCACTGGGCCGAGGGCAGCAGGTGCGTCCCCGCGTCGACGACGACCTCCTGCTTCGCGGCGGCCGACTTACGAATCGAGACGACCCTGGTCACCATTGCCCCGGCGCCCATAACGATGGCACGGCCTGGTTCGAACACGACAGCCAGGTCGGGGCTGCTCTGAAGCTCCTCCAGTACAGCATCAAAGTGGGGGCCGCAATGATCCGGGGCGGGGAGGCCTCCTCCCAGGCTGATAGATGCGGGATGGCATCCAGCGTTTGTGACTAGCGCTACTACCTTCAACAGCCCGCGGCAGATTCTTCGGGTCAGCTCTGGCCCGCGCGGCCAGATCAGGTTCAAGCGGCGGGCTGTCGGGCCTTCACCGGAGGTGACGGCGTAGCTGCCGACGTGCGTGTGCAGTTGTTCAATCGTGCTTCCGGATTCCCTGAGCCTTCTCGCGGCCTCCATAACCTCACCCTCGGCCAAACCAAAGCGATCGCCGACTACGCCCTCAAGCAGATTGGTCTGCAGGCGAACCCCGATCCGCGCTCCGTGGATGCGAAGGGCCAGCGCTCTCTCCAGCTCCGCGAGCGAATCGACGTTGACGAGGGCGCCCGCGCCGAGAGCAGCAGCAAGCTCGCTATCGGTTTTGAGGGGACCGTTGAAAACAATCCGCGCCGATTCAAAGCCGGCGCTTCGGGCCAGGTCGTACTCGCGGAACGACGCCGCTTCGGCGCCAGTGCCCGTGCCCTCCACGGCCGCGAGCACGGCGGGATGGTCGTTCGCTTTGATGGCGTAATGGAAGCGGGCGTTGAAACTGCCGCCGGCGGCGTCGAGGCGCCGGCAGTTGTCGGCGATCATGTCGAGGTCGAAGACCCAAACCGGCGTTCCCTCGCGGGCTGCGGCAACCAGGACGGCTCTCTCCATCAGGCGGTGCCGGCGGGTTGCGCGCGGGCAAGCGGGAGGACGAAGGTTCCAACTCGCGATGCCTCCTCTAGATGCGGGTAGCCAGAGAGGATGAACAGCCCGATGCCGGCATCGACATACTCGCGCAGCGCCGCCGCCACCTGTTCGTAATCACCCACGAGCGCCGTCCCTGCCCCGCCCCGGACTCTGCGGATACCTGCCCAGAGGATGTGATCGACCCAGTCGTCGGCATCGGCCTCAACTGACAGCATGCGTGCCTGGCCGACGGAGTCGAAGTTGTCGAACTCGCGCTGACGGTCGGCCTCCACACGTGGGTCGGCGAGGCGTAGAAGCTCAGTCGCGGCGTTCCTGGCTTCACCCCCGCTTTCACGCGCGATAACGTGAATTCGGAGCCCATAGCGAAGAATCCTGCCATAGTGCGCCGCGCGAGAGCGCATGTCGGCTATGCGCGCGGCGATATCCTCAGGTGGTTCCCCCCACATGAGATAGGTGTGTACGTGACGTGCGGCGAGGTCGCGGGCCTCCTCCGATGCGCCGCCGAGATAGAGAGGCAGTCCGCCGTCCTGTACTGGCTTGGGCTCGGCGAGGGCGTTGTCCAGTTTGTAGAAGCGGCCCGAAAAGCTTGTCTCGGCATCTGTCCACATATGCTGGATAACCTGTGCGAATTCGCCGAGGCGTTCATAACGGTCGCTGTGGTCGAGAACCCGCTCCTCTGGATTGGCGATGCTGCCGCCTGCTACGAGGTTGACTGCAATGCGGCCTGAGCTGAGCTGATCTAGCGTTGCCGACTGGCGGGCGAACGCCCCGGCCTTGTGGCAGGAAGGGTTGACCGCCACCAGAAGACGTATGCGTTCCGTCGCCGGCGCGAGGGCTGAGGCGGCCGTCCAGCTCTCGATCATTGGCGCGCGCGCTGAGAATGAGTCGTTGCTTGTTCCGGTCGGGATCAGAATCTCTTCAAAGCCGGCTTTTTCGGCGGCCTGGATTACCGACCGAAGGTAAGCAAGCGTGGGCGCGCGTTCCGGCATGTACGTGCCGAGGTGTTCGCCGTCGCCCTCGACGGGCAGGTACCAGGCGAATGATGGCAACGACATTAGTTTAGGTTAGCCCGAGTCCGAGACCGGCTCATGTCGTGAGTTGGCTGGTTCAAGGCCAGTTCGGTAACCCTGCGGTAGATGCGATCATTCTGACCGCTGGGAGAGGCGCTTGATGATCGCCCGGGCACGGTCAGTGTCGCTGCGATCGAAAAAGGCGATGATCTTCTCCCTGTACAGCCCTGAGCGGGCCTCGTCGATCGCCTCGGGAAGGACCTCACGAAAGCGCTCGAAGGCCCATATCTGTGGCTGCGAGAAGTTGATGCGGATGTATTCAGTAGCCCGCACGTCGCCGAGGCCGTCGCCCGGATAGATTGCCACCTTTCTCTTGAACATGGACACGGTGAGTTCCTGGGCAGTGACGCCGGTCCCGCTGACATCGATTACGAGCGAATAGCCGTATTGCGGCATTACCGGGATTGAGAGGCCATTGATCATGGAAACCGTCGCCACTACGTGGTCCAGGTTCCGTCGGTAGAGATCCTCGCTGCGCTGGATGTACTCGTTGTCCTGCAGCGCTGCGATAGCGCCGAATTGTGCTACGAGGTTCGTGTTGAGACGAGTAAGTCCGATTTTGACACCAAGCGCGGCACGGATCAGCGCCGGGTGCCCGGCGAGGAAACCGATTCGAACGCCGGCCATGCCGTACCCGTGCGAGAGACCGAACGTCGAAAGAACGTTGGTGGTATCTACCTTCTCGTGTAAGGCGGGTATAGGGATCTGGCGCGAGGCGGGGTCGATGCGGTGGCTGTGGTGTGTAACGTCATCGATCACAAAAGCGCCGGCACGCTGCGCGACCTCGACGATTCCGCACAGCTCAGCCTCAGTCTGGACGACACCGTAGGGATTGACGGGATCGCAGACCATAACGACCTTCGTCCGATGCGTTACGACAGCCTCGAGTTCCTCCGGCTGCAGGCGGTAGCCATTGGTCTCTCCGAGGGGGATGCGCACTGGGATCCCGCCCGCCAGGACGACGGCAGGGACGAAGTGAAAGTATCCCGGATCAGTAATGACGACTTCATCTCCTGGGTTGACCAGCGTCTGCAGAGCGTAGGCGACCCCGGCCTGCGCCCCCTCCGTGCCCATGACCTCGAACTCCTCGCCACGCTCGCGGCCGAGCTTCGCGGCGGCCAGATCTCTAAGCTCGGGCAGGAGGTCAGGTGAGTAGGGGCCTACGTTCTCTGCGACAGTTGCCGCGAGCATGGCATCCAGCGCACTCTGCGGTGGGCCGATGTGCGCCGCCAGCCAGCCGAGGTCGGCCCACTGCTCAAGGTCGAGAGAGATGCGGCCTTCGTGATAGACATCGGCAGGATCCCAGCCCAGGATCGCGATGGCCTCGCGATACGTCATATAGTTGCCCGTGGCCTGGGCGTCGGATAGGACAGCGCGGGTACGGTCGGAGAGGCCATCGAGGATCGACTGGGGCGCATCGGCGGTCGTACGGGGAGGGCGCCAGCCGAGCACAAAGCGAGGACTCACGGTCATCGAAGTTCACGTCTACCTTCGCCGGAAGTATCCTCAATCTCTCTCGGACGGTTAATCGAGTCAAGGTGGAGGGCTCTGTGCGTAGCCTGACAAGCCCCATTGCTAGCGCGCTCTCGCGTGGCAACCGTGTCCTCACTTCAGAGGTTACGCCGCCGACAGGCAGCGATCTCTCACGCGTGCTCGGACAGGCGAAGCAGGTCGGCGCCCTCGTAGATGCCGTACACGTTAACGACAATTTGCTGGCGATAGCGCGCTGCAGCCCGCTGGCCGTGTGCGCGCAACTGCGCTCGGAAGGAATTGAGCCCGTCTTCCAAATGAGCCTTCGCCACCGCAATCGGATCCAGGTGCAAAGCGACGTGCTGGCCGCCGCGGCGCTGGGTGTCAGGACAATGCTGGTGATGACCGGATACCCGGTGCACATCGGCTCAGATCCTGAGGCCGTCGATGCATCTGACCTCGACACGGACGAGACCTTGAGGCGCCTCCGCAAGCTTGTAGACGAGGGCAGAATGTTTGGCGGCGGTCAGGTAGAGGGGGCGCCGCCGGACCTGTTCGTAGGCGCCGTCGATAACCTGATAGCCGAGTCCCCGGAAGATCGCGTCGCGGTGATCGAAGCGAAGATTGAGGCCGGAGCGCGCATGATACAGATTCAGGGGGTCTTTCACATCGAGCCGCTGGAGCGCTTAATGGCGGCAGTAAGGAAGCTCGGACTGCACGAGAGGGTCGCGTTCGTTGCCGGGATCTTGCCTTTCCGGTCCCTGGCGCATCTACGTGAGCGGGCGCAAAACACGGGTCAGATCATCCCCGATACGATGCTCCAATACCTAGAAAGGCACGATAATCCCGAGGCCGGCATGCAGATTATCGAGGACCTCGCGAGGGGCATTCTCGAGATCGAGGGTGTTCGCGGCCTCCACATCAGGTCCCAGGGGTACGAAGAGTGCGTGGACCCCATAGTCCGCGCATTGCGAAAGGAGGGCCTTGTACAGACGACACAGAAAGAGACAACCACGGCATAGAGTAACCAGTACTAAGACGTTCAGGAGGATACAGTGGTCACTACAAACGGACGTGCGGAGCAAGCAAACGCCTACATGAAGGAGCGGATGCTCTTTACCCCGCGGATGTTCCAGATCATCAACACCGTGGCTCCGGAGGCGGGCGAACGCTTCGCTGACTTTTATCAGACAGCCTTTGGTGACGGTGCGTTCCCCAAGAGCGTCAAGGAGCTGATGTTCGTCGCCATCGGCGTTTCCTGGCGCTCGCCGGCTTGCTTGATCCACGTCATCCCCGCGATCGAGGCTGGCGCCACGGACGAGCAGATCTTCGAGGCCGTCACCGTGGGGACCCTGGCGTCCGGGTTTGTGCCCGGCGGGGCGGGTATTCCCTACGCTTTTCAGTACGCCGTCAAGGTGCTGGACATCGCGGCCAAGTACCGGGCTGGCGAGCAGTGGGAATACATACTGCCCACCGAGTTCAAGATGTAGCTGTTGATGACGGCAAATGATGGCACCCTGACTCCGGGGGAGCGTCTGCGGGAGTTCCGCCAGGCCTTGAGGGGCGCATCAGGCGAGGAAATGTCGCGCGACCTCATCGCCGAGCTGCAGCAGCGCTACGGCGATGCTCCTCTGGTCGCGCGCGTCCTCGCCGCCAGGCCGGAAGTTGCGGTGCCGGGTGCGCTGAAGAACTCCGCAATCCTGCGCAACAGCCCGCTCGGGGACCGAGTCGCCGAGCTGGTTGCGATTGGAGCCGCGGCCGCGCTTCGCTGTGAGCATTGCCTCAACGTTCACGTTAAACAGGCTCTGCGCGCAGGAGCGAGCGAGGAAGAGTTGCTCTCGGCGATGCTAATAGCAGGCGTGATTTCCGAGTCTTCGACGCAGGCTTATGCCTTTCGCGCGCTGGATCGAGCGAAACGTGATCGAGCGGCCGAGGAAAGAGAGAACACACGTGGCAAATAAACGTCCGCTATTCCCAGTAAGCACGGTCGGCAGTTGGCCGCGGCCGCCATACCTCCTTGAAGCCTTGCACAGCCGACAGGACGGCGACATCACGTTTGCCGAGTTCAATGGTGTTGCCGATGGTGCAGTCCTGGAGGCTCTTCGTTACCAGGAGGAGGCCGGAGCCGACATCGTTTCTGACGGCGAGCAGCGTCGAGACAACTTCTATTCCTTCATCGTCGAGAAACTGGACGGCGTGGAGCTAATGTCCCTCGCCGACATCATGGATGTGGTCGAGGACAAGGCGAGCTTCGAGGCCATACTCAAACAGCGGGACACACCGGCCTTCGCCATCCATAACCCCACGGTCACAGGTCGCCTGAAGCCGCGGTCGAACCTTGCCCTCGACGAGTATCTCTTTCTGCGCGACCACACTGACAAACCGATCAAGGTCCCCCTTCCCGGCCCTTACATGCTGGCGCGCGCTATGTGGGTCGATGGCATCACGGATAAGGCCTACGCAAGCAAGGACGAGCTGGCCATAGACCTCGTGCGAATCCTGCGCGATGAGCTCATCGCCCTGCGCGATGCGGGCTGCGAGTATGTACAGTTCGACGAGCCCGTGCTGTCAGACGTGGTATTTGGTCCCGACCTGAAAGAACGCACTTTCATGTGTGCCTCCATGTCGGCATCTTCTGGCAACCCGCACCAGGAGATGACCTGGGCGGCGCGCCTGATGAACGCGATTGTGCAGGGCGTTGACGGCACGAACATCGGACTGCACATTTGCCGCGGCAACTTCAGCCGCAACGAAGAGGCACTGCTCAACGGCGGCTACGAGGCGATGATCCGCTATTTGCTGATCATGCAGCTCGACCAGCTCGTCCTCGAGTACGCGACGCCGCGAGCCGGCGGCCTCGACGCCTTTGCGCCGTTTCCAGGGATGCGCGAGATCGGCCTGGGGGTCGTAAACCCTCGCTCCGACGAGATCGAGCCGCCGGACTTCGTAGTGCGAAAAGTGAAGGACGCGCTTCAATACTTCAGGCCCGAGCAGATCTTCTTGAACCCCGACTGCGGGTTTGGCACCTTCGCCGAGCGCCCGATGAACGCACCTGACGTAGCCGCCCAGAAGATCGAGACGATTGCCGTCGCGGCGCGCGAGCTTCGCAAGGAGTACGCATGACCAGGGAACCCGCCGCTGCGGGTCACATGGTCAATGGCATCGATATGGATGCCTTCGAAGAGGCCCTGGCCAAGGTTGCCTCGACGGAAGGGGCGCATAAGGGTGCCAAGTCGTCGAGGGTACGTTGGCTGGGCGGGGTCAAGCTGAAGTGCCACGTCCGCAACCACACCTTCATGGTCGACGAGCCACCACACCTGGCGGCCGACGACGAGGCGCCGAACGCCGTGGAGTACGTGGTTGGGGCCCTCGGTGCCTGCTATGCGACTGGGCTCATCCTGAATGCCTCGCGCCAGGGGATTAAGCTGCGAAACCTTGAGATCACGGTCGAGACAACTCAGGCCAACGTCTTCAAGTTCCTTGGCATCAACGACGACGGGCACCCGGGAATCGACTCTGTCAGGGTCAAGGCCTATGTGCAGGCGGACGCAGACGAACAAACCATCCGCAAGCTTTGGGAGCGCACGGTCGAGACTTCGCCGGTCGGGAACACCCTCACCCGCGAGGCGCCGATTACTACCGAACTGTCGATCTTGTAGGGAGCGGACCCGAGGTCCGCGTCAGAAGAGTCTGTGCACACTAGGCCATGGGCCGCCCGGCCGCCCGCCATGCTTCGGTACCGCCTTCAACGTTGGCTAATCCCTCCCGGCCGATGGCGGCGAGGTATTCGGCGGCGAGCGCGCTGCGGTTGCCGCTCTCGCAAATGAAGACCAGATCCTGGCCCTCGGGCAGAGACTGCGGTGCCGCGATGAGCTCGTTAAGGGGCAGATGACGAGCCGATTTGGCGTGGCCGGCGTTCCATTCGTCGTCCTCTCGCACATCGATGAGGGCTGCAGTGCCAGACTGCACGCGCTCCTCGGCCTGGGCCGGGGTCAGGCGGTCGTAGGGTTCGACGTTGGGGTCGATGGTTGTCACGGCTCGGTCTCCTTTGACGACCATGTAAGAAGTTCCCTTTGAGTATCGCCCTACAATCGAAACCATGGCAGAGCGCATGCTCTTTCTACCTGGATGGTTCCTGTCGCCGGGAACCTGCGAGGCGATTCCCGGGATTCACACTGCCCTCGAGGATCTCCGTAAGCGCTTTAAGGTAGACATCTTCTCATGGCCCTGGGTGGCGCATCGAGCAGATATGCCTCCCACCTGGCAGGGAAGCGTCCACGCCATCATCGAGTCACTGACCCCGGAGACCCATGTAGTCTGTATGGGCGCGGCGACGGGACAGCTGCTCATGGCGCTGGGGAAAATGGGTGGTATCGCGCGATCCTGCGTGTGCGCGGGCTTCAGCGTGCCGCCGGCCACTCTGCGCTCATTGAACATGCCATCGCAAGCCGTCGCTGCCGCCGCCATGTTTCGCTGGCGAAGCAGTTACCAGTACATGCGGTTGGTAATGGAAGACGCCGACGAAGAGCACTGGAATCGGCTGGCGGCGCTTGCAGACGCCGATATCGATTGGGCAACTACGGCAGTAGTGCAACGGTCGCTGGAGGACCTCGACCTGGAGGAGGAACAGCCCCGGCTGACGATACCGGCGCTGTACCTCGACTCCCCCCTTACTGTTTCGGGCTTCGCCGAAATGACAGAAGTCTTTCGCCGCTATGCACCAGCGGCGGCGGTACAACAACTTAGTGTGTGGCCGGGCCGGCTTCATGACCAAGAGACCGGCCGCGACCTTTCGCAGAAGGTACTCGCCTTTATCCAGGCGCTGCCAGCCGCTTAGTAGACGGACCGGGTTAGTCGGGAACCTCGATCTCGAAATCGAGAATCCGTTCGGCGTAGGCCCACCGGGGATCGAATTTAAGCATCCGGGTCCGGCCGCCATCGAGGGCGTCGACCAGCACGAAATTGAGCCCGCAGATATTGGGCAGCTCATATCGCAACACACCGCCGGGTACTTCGTTACCAAGGATGGTCGCCACAACCTCTGCGGTGAGCTGGTCCCTGACCTCCGGGTAGAGGTCGCGACGCAGAACGAGAACGGGCATGTGGTCGTCGCCGCCTTTGTCGCCACCGCGGGCGACGGCGATCTCGCGCAGCTTGATCACCCTGGGCATCAGGCCACCTCGATCAGCTCGGTTTGCACATTGCAAACGTCGCGTGGGATCAGCGTTGGGTAGATGCCTATGCAGCGGTTCAGAAATTCGCGCCGCTCGCCCATACCAAGCGGGCCCAGGACAACCAAGAATTCCGATAGCCGTGTGATGCGCTCCGCGTCGGCCCGCGTCTTCACGCGCGCCGCGAACCGCATCATGATCTCGGGAGGCTCGTGCCGCAGAGGTTCCGCGGCGGTTCCCAGACCGGAATTCCAGCCAATGAAGTCGATCCGGCTTTGGCTCAGGTCAAGACCATCGCGCTCCGAGAGCCACCGCTGGGCGATGTCGGCGGTCATGCGTGCCTTCTCCATCGCAGCGTGGCCGCTGAACAGGAACCAGCACTCACCGATGTAGCCCTCATCGACGGCGACCAGGACCTTCAGCGTCTCTGGCCGGCTGCGGCCCGGTTCCGCGCCCTCATCCCACCAGACCTTGACCAGGTCTTTCCCCGCATCCTCGACGTTGACCGTCGTCAGGTCGGTTGCGACGTCGGCCTCTAGATACTGCGAAATCGGCCAGCTCCTGCGAGGTTAGGTCCAGCTCGGTTCTGGCGCTAGGAAGTACGAAGTACGTCAGGTTCAATGCTGGGCGTCGGCCGGATCAGGGCAACCGCCAGCGCGCCTACGACACACACTGTGGCCATAGAGGTAAACGCGATATCATAGCTGCCCTGCCACGAATACAGGATTCCTGCGAGCACTGGCCCCAACGAGCCCAGCCCAGTCGTCAACCCTCGGTAAAGCCCAGCGGTCGTCGCGTATCCCGAGTAGCCAAAGTAAATAGCCACCTGAACTAACCCCAGACTGTTCCACGGCCCCCACATCGCGCCAACAAGGACACCACAGCTGAGCACGACCAGCGGATCCCGGCTCCCAAACCAAAGCAGCAACACAGCCGCAGCCAGCAAAGCAAGGCTGAGGGCGCTGATGTGGTGGGGCTGATAGTAGCGACTCAGCACGGCGGCCCCCACTCGGCTGCCCATACTTGCGCAGGCCATAACAGGAAGTAAGTAGGCGATGTTTTGCCGGGACAGGCCTGTCTCCTGCAGCGCCGCGGGCAGGTGCACAAGCAGGGTTGTTATCATCGCAACGCCAGCCATCCCGCCCAAAGAAAGAGCCCAGAAGGAGGGCGACTTGAGGGCTATCCGCAACGCGGAGAATCCACTAGCGCTTGTTTTGGGCCTACCATCGCCGACGGCACGGGCCGAAGCGCCAGCTATCGCAAGAGAACTCGGCGGGTTCCTAACGAAGATCCAAACCAGCACAACGGTCGAAATTGCGACGAAAAGCTGCGCCACCCAGATCGACCTCCAACCCAGGCTTGTGTCCATCAGCAGCAGCGCAAGAGGTGGACCGAAGATGCCTCCGGCCACGCCGGCGGTGCTGAGAATGCCGATGGCAGTAGCAGGATCGTTTGGGAACCACCGAAGGCTCAGCACGATGGAGGGCACGTTAGTTAAACCGAGGGCAGCCAATCCCGTAAGCAGTCCCGCACCCACCACGAAGGTCCAAACAGACATGGCGCCAGCAGCAGCCCCGGCGCCGATGAGGGCCAACAAAGCCGAAGCGACAATAATTGGACGCGGCCCAAACCGGTCAACCAGGGCGCCCACAAGAGGCGTAAGAACCGTCATGAAGCTGAGAAGACTACCCCCCACCGACAAGTGGGAGCGCGACCACCCTGTGTCTTGCTCCACTGCCGGAAGGGCAAGGCCATACGCAAACAGCGGGAGGGCCAGCGAAAGTGAGCCGACCAACCAAAGAACGGTGATGACGCCGTAAGCCTGAGCGCGGGGTGGCTTATAGTTCGCTGCTGGCTCCCACGGGTGCGCCACGCCTAACGTTGAAGCCGATCGCGAAGATGTGTCGCAACCGTGTTAATCAGCAGGACATTGAGCGCAATGAGCAGCCCAGGGATGGCGGCGGGCCAGTAGGTTAGGAATAGATACTGCCGGCCCTGAGAGAGCATGAGGCCGAGGCTGATTTGGGGAGCCGTAACTCCGAAGCCCAGGAAGCTAATGGCGCCTTCCGACAACAGCAACGTAGCTATCTCCAAACCCATAAGCGGCACCAGGATGGGCAGCTGATTTGGAAGCAAGTGCCGAAGCAGGATGCGCTGATGCGTCGCCCCTAAACAGGCGGCCGCCTCGATGTATTGATAATTTTTAGTTACGAGCGCTCCTCCCCTCATGACGCGTGCAAAGACCGACCAGTGAGTGGCGGCCAGCGCCAGAATCAACACGGTGATACCCTTGCCGAAGGCAAACAAAATCACTAAAGCCAGCAGTAACCCGGGAAAACTCATCCACACGTCAACCGCCGCGCGCAGGACCCTGTCGACCCAGCCGCCGAAGTACCCAGAAACAAGCCCAACGCTTGTGCCGACTACCATCGCCAGCGAGCCGGCGCAGACGGCGATCAATAAGGAAGTACGATTCCCTTGCACGAGCCTTGCAAGCGTGTCGCGCCCAAGTTCATCGGTCCCGAGTGGGTGTGTCCACGAGCCGCCCGCCCAAACCGGTTCGGTCAGCCCTAACGCTGGATTCTGATGGTCTGGATCAAGGAATCCGAAAAGGAGATCAGCGACAGTGAATCCTATGGCTGCCACCAGAATCAGGCAACTGACAAAGAGGAGCAGGTCGCCGGCGACCACCCGCGCCACTGAGTTCCTTTGTCGAGCGCGTGGATGCAGGGTCGCGCCCTCAGTCGTCACTGGTATCGAATCCTTGGATCAAGAACGGTGTAGAGAGCGTCGACCGCCGCGTTGATAGTCGCGACCATGATCGCCATTACGAACACACTCGCTTCGATCACGGGCAAGTCATGGGATCGGAGCGCCTCCACAACTAGAGTGCCCACCCCAGGCCAGGAAAAGATCACCTCCACTATGACCGTCGCTCCAACCAGGAGACGGACGTACTCGTGCCCGATAAGCGTGACGCTTGCCACCGAGGCGTTCTTGAGAGCGTGGCGGAGGACCACATCACGTTCAGCTAGACCCTTACTCCGAGCGGTCTGGATATGAGGTAATGCAAGTGCCTCGACCATCCCCGAGCGGCTAATCTGAAAGATCCGTCCGGTCGGCCGAAGCGCCAACGTGGCGGTGGGCAAAATCAGCTCCTTCGGCCCGTAACCCCCGGTAGGCAAGAGGTTCAACTCGACGGCGAATAAGACCAGGAGCATCAACCCGAACCAAAACTCTGCGATTGCGGCAAGAGCGAACGTCAGCGTGGTAAGCAACCGATCAAACGCGGAGTCTTTGTAATAAGCCACGAGAACCCCGAGGGACGTCCCGATAAACGCTGCTATCAGCGCGGCGGACGTCGCCAACAGTAGCGTCCGTGGTAACCGCTCCAGGACCATTTCGGAGGCGGGCAAGCCCGTCGCCAGGGAGTTCCCAAAGTCGAGGCGGATCGCTCCCCATAGGTATCTGGCTAGCTGAACGAAGTATGGGTCGTCCAGTCCGAACAACTCACGCCGCTGCCGGATGAGGTCGGGCCCCGCCGAAGGTCGAATAGAGAGCGTGGCCGGATCGGCGAATGTGTGCAGCAAGACGAAAACTAAGACGGTTGCAAACGCGACCGTTGTGAACGCACGGCCCGCGGTGGATAGAAATGAGCCCGTCACGAGATGCTGTCCACCTTATCGACAGAGTTGACCGAACCTCGAAGACACGGTATACCATATTTTGTCGGTATACGATGCCGACCTTGTGGAGGGTACCCAGCTTGAACAAGATAAGCGAGCGCGTTCTGCGAACGGTCTGGAGGCAATGGAGGACTGGCTTTCTCGGCCTCGCACTTGTGTCTGCTTTCTGGCTCGGCGCTTGCGGTGATGATGACGCCGATGACAATGGCGCTGAAGACCCGACGGAAGAAGGTACGGGGCAGGGCTCGCCTGGCGACGGCGAGCTTACGGTGGCCGTCTCAGGCGAGCCTGCAAATCTAGATATCACGACGCTCTATGCGACTGGACAAGGCTTCAACCTGCTATTTGCCTCCTACGAAGGTCTGACGAAGTTAGGCGAGGCCGGAGAGGCAAGCCCCGGGCTCGCTGAAAGCTTTGAGCGCGTGGGCGAGAACGAGTGGGAATTCAACCTCCGCCCGGATGTGACCTTTCACAATGGTGAAACGCTCAGCGCCGACGGAGTAGTGGCGGCGTTCGACCGGATGCTGGATCCTGACCTCGCGAGTGAGGTCACGGAGCTGTTGCTAAGCACCGTAGATAGCGTTGAGGCCAGCGGGGATGGCTCCGTGACGTTCACAACCACGCAGGCAGACCCAGCGCTCCCATTGAAATTGGTCTATGTCCTTATCCCAGCTCCCGAGTTAATCGCCGATCCCGATCGCCTGGCTAGCGAAGTCATCGGTACCGGCCCTTATCAAGTTGAAAGCATTCAAAGCGGCTTGGAGTGGAAGCTCCGTGCGTTCCCCGACTATTGGGGAGAGCCCGCCCGGTATGCCGACGTCACTTTTCTCATCAGGGCCGACGACAACGCTCGTGTGGCGACACTTGAGGCAGGAGAAGCCGACCTGGCACTTAACGTGCCGGCGCAACTTTCCGAAACCGTTCCTGCCTACACCGTTACCCCGCCGATCTTCATCGTGGCGATGAGTTGGAACACGAATGGTAACGAGTGGGCAGAGCAGAAGGAATTTCGTCAAGCCGTCGCCTACGCGACCGATGTAGAAACGGTCTACAACTTTTACGATCCGACCGCCGTCAACGCTCGGAGTCAATATGCTCCCCAGACTCTGCTCGGCTCCAACCCCGAGCTTGACGCCTACCCCCACGATTTAGAGATGGCGCGGACGCTGCTGGACTCAATTGGCTACGACGGTGACGAGATTACGCTTGGCGTCTATCCTGAGCGGTTTCCCAGAACAGAGTTATTGGGAGAACTGCTAGCTGCCCAGCTTCAGGAAGCTGGCATCAACGTAAGAATTCTCGTACGTACCCTGGAAGACGTCGTTCCGGACATCGTCTCGTCGATTGGCGAGCCTACCGAGAAACCGACCATCTTTTTACAGGCGGGAGGTGACGCGGACTATCCGGATCCGGCGTATTACCTGGCCTGGTTCGGTGCGAGTCCGCGGTCAGCAAGATCTGCGACCCAGACATACAGGCGCTCATCGATGCAGATAGCCAGGCCCAGACGGCGGAAGACCGCATTCCGAATGTCTCCTTTCCCAACGATCATCCGTTGTTTGTCCGTACGCTCAACCTGTGGCGCTGGCTGAATTGACAGGAGGATCTGTCTACGCTACCGTGATAAATCCATCGCGTGTTCGCGAAGTTTTTTCCCAGGCGGATTTGGTAGTCGCCGTCGGCACTCCCCTATTTTCTCAATTCTTGGACACCGGCGAGAGCCTTATACCTGACGATGTCCCAATCCTCCACCTAGACGAGTCTGGTTGGGAAGCGGGCAAGAACTTAGCAGTCGCCGTGGCAGTCGTTGGAGGACTTCGGGATGCATGCCGAGAGCTGGTAACCCTCCTAGGAGAACGTTCGGACGAAGCGTATGAAGAGGCTGCCCAGCGAAGGCGGCAAGCAGCCGCGAATCGCAAGGAAGCTGCTCGACAGCGGCTTGCCGATCAGCTCTCCACCGGCGACAGTAGGGAAATTTTGCCTCTTGCGCTTATGGCTGCTATTAGGGAGATAGCTCCTTCCGACACAGTGATAGTTGACGAGGCAATTACGAACTCTGTTGCTCTTCACCGTGTGTTCGAGTTCTCTACGCCAGGATCGTTGTATGGATATCGTGGAGGGGCACTAGGATGGGGCATGCCGGGAGCCTTGGGCGTGCAACTGGCGCTTCCTAACAGGCCTGTGGTTGCAATTCTAGGAGACGGTGCGTCAATGTACACCTTCCAGGCCCTTTGGACCGCAGCTCACTATGACCTGCCCGTCAAGTACATACTCTGCAACAACAGAAGTTACGAAATACTGAAGGCGAACATGACAGACTACCTCGGAGAAGCTACCGAGCCATCACACTTCTTAGAAATGGATCTGACCGACCCGACTATCGACTTTGCTTCTCTTAGCCGAGCCTGCGGCGTAAAGGCCACCACCGTCCAACGGTTGGACCAGCTGAATGATGCACTGCGGGTCGCATTTGCCGCTCCGGGTCCTCATTTGGTCGACGTCATCCTGTCAGGACTCCATCGGCATTACGCAGCCGCGTAGGTCCTCTTCCGGAATGCGAGAGTAAGGACTTCCGCCATCTGGTAGCAACCAGCAAGCCGTTGTGAGACGGTCGGGCTTGAACGCGATCAACGTCTCGTCTACAAGTATGGGGGCCTAACGGCTACATGGCCATCGGCGATGCCGCCTGCAGCGATACTTGCGGTGCCCAGCAGCATGTTCCCTTGATGAATCTCGAGGTCGACTGACCGGAAGCTACTCGCCCTCCATCCGGACACCTCGAGCGAACCCGTCCGCCTCGTTGAGAAGGCCGGTCGCACCTGACTCTCTTCGGCCCCGGAAGGACGCCGTCCGGTTCCTGCCGTCTAACAGATCTACACCAAGGGAGCCAGCGATAGTGGCTGCGGCGCTCTCCATGTGAGCCCGCATCGCACGGCTAGCAGACTCGGGATCGCCCTCCGCGATGCAGTCATTGACTGCATCGTGCTGGTCGAGAACGCCTTGAAGCTGGTCTCTCCCCAGTTCCATGCTGTGGAATGGCTGTGACTTCCAGTAGGCTTGAATTACTCGATACAGTTCGCTTGATTGAGCCGCAGCCGCTATTTCCAAATGCCACCGCTTGCTCAACTGGTTGAACTTAGTTGGTTCATCTAGGAATTCGCCCGTCCGTTCGCTCAGGCCGCGGAGTCGATCTACAAAAGTTGATCTGGCATCCACCGACTTCCATCTCGTCGCGAGCTCCGCCGCGAGCCCTTCCAACACTCCTCGGATGTAATAGCCATCGACGAAGTCTTCCAGCGAGTGAGATGTCACCGTCGCGCCGACGTGCGGTTGTATAGAAACGACGCCTTCGGCAGCCAGCGACCTTAAAGCCTCTCGAACGGGGGTCCTGCTCACGCCTAAGCGTTGCGCCAAATCGTCAACCCTTATCCAGTCGCCTGGCTTTAGCTGGCCCCGCAAGATTGAGTCGCGCAGTCTCTTCGCGACGAACTCTGCCTTCGTGTCCGGTCTGTCGTCCACTCACTCGCTCCAGCCCGCCTCGGAAAGATTAGATATTGTTTTTCAGTGTACAAGCCGCGCTTCGTGTCCAAGTAACCCGCGGTAGGGACGGTCAGGTCGGAGCCGGGCACATTGGATGCTTGCAGAGAGTCAGCTCCCATTTGACGATCCGATACTCTGTTGAGCAGGTTTAGCCGGCGTGTAGGGCAGTACCGGAAAAATTGACTGCATGTCTATCTCGATGATCGAAGGTCGGGCGGCGCGAAACGCATCCTCGAGGCTGGTGCGCAGCTCCTCGATGTTGGTTGGCCGAAACCCCAACCCTCCGCAGGCGCTAGCAAACGCGGCGAAGCTTGGGGACAACAAATCTACACCGACTCGCCGGCCGTCGAGTTGTTCGTTCTCAAACTCCCGAAGCACGCCGTATCCTCCGTCATTGAAGACCAGCACGGAGACAGGCAGGTTCTCTTGGACCGCCGTAAGGAACTCGAAGCCAGTGCTCACGAAACCTCCGTCGCCGGCGATTACCAAAATTCTTCGATCCGGCGCCGCGATGCCAGCACCGATAGCGAGTGGGAGACCGCTTCCGATTGCAATTAGCGATGCAAAGATCGAGGAGCGCGGCTCAAGAACAGGGAGCAGCCTATTGGCCCAAGCATAGGCGGCGATTGTAGCGTCCTTGACCACGACAGCAGTGCTTGGCAGCGCTTCCGCAACGGCAGAAATGATGTCTTGATGGAGAACTACACGGTCCTGAATGGTAGTAAGCGAGTCTTTCCGAGCGGAGCGGACGTCTTTACCGTACGATTCGTCCATCTGTCTCGTGCTGACAAGTGGTACCAACGACTTCAGAACACCTGCGCAATCCCCAACAATGCCAAATCGCACAGGATAGTTGCGCCCAAGCTCATCAGGATCTTTGTCGATTTGAATCAGGGGCGCCCTCAGATCTACTCGCCAGAAGTCGGTGCCCTGCCAGTCAAAGTTCGTTCCAAGAGCAAGGACACAATCGGCCTCCGATATGAATGCGCGCACGTGGGGTAGGTTGGCGAAATTCCCTATGCAATTGGGGTGATCTTCGGGGATGACGCCCCGGCCGTTGGGCGTCGTTATCACCGCCGCTCCAGTTCTTTCCACCAGGTCCAATACCAGCTGGGAGCAGTCCGACGCAATGGCGCCACCCCCAGCCCAAATAAGTGGCCGCTTGCTACTGTTTATTAGCTTGGCAACCGCTGACAGCGACGCAGAGGTATATGACGGGTCAAGGAATATCGGGGACGAAGAGGGGGGATCGTCGCAGGGGGCGCTCTGTATGTCTATCGGAATCTCAACGGATATTGGCCCTGGGCGACCATAGCGCCAGTACTGAAAGCAGCTCGCCAGCGTAGTCAAGGCGTCTTCGGGCCTGCGCACTCGGTAAGCGCGTCTAGACCCGGTGCGGAGCATAGAAAGCTGATCCTCAACTTCGTGCTGGTGACCCTTTCGTCGATCGAGAAACCGACTATCAATTTGCCCGGTGAAGTGGAGTACCCGGCTAGACGCGCTGTAGGCCTCCAGAAGAGCGCCCATCGCGTTGCCTGCGCCCGGACCGGTGCTCGTGATGGCGACGCCGACCTTACCGCTGACCCTCGAATAACCGTCGGCCATGTGCACTACACCCTGTTCGTGGCGGGCTAGCACCAATCGAATGTTTGCGCGGACTAGCGCGTCAAGCAGCGGAAGGTTATGGATGCTCGCAAGGCTGAAGGCGACCTCTACTCCGAAGGCGGACAACCGTTTGGCGACGACGTCGGCGACTGTGCTCATGGGGAAAGAATATAAGATATGGCATATTTACGCCTTCGGATTTGGTCCGGCATCCCAGCCACCGGCGAATTCACCAACACGAGGAGCGTGAAAGCGAGGGCGACCAGCGATCGAGCGCCCTGCCGGGCCCCGACGATGAGGACGGCGATCACAAAGGCGAGCGCCAGCAGCACCAGGTCGTCGCGCCGGACGTAATCCTGGATGCTGAAGGCATTCTGGCCGTCGGGGAGCTCCGAGACGTTAACGAGGACTTCGTCTCCCTCGCGGTACCCGCGAACCTCGCCCCCCACGCCCAGGCTGCCCTGATCCAGCTCTACGGTGTCGCCGGCTTGCTCTCCGCTGGTTATGCGCACGCGCAGGTCCTGTACGAGAGAAGGGGGATGCCCACGTCCTCGGGCGGTTCAATAACCTCGCTGGAAAGTACCTGCTCGACTCGCCCCTCGACCAGATCGAACCCCTGCTGACCGCCGTCGCCGGGGATATCAAAAAAGAAGGTGTTGGGCAGGTAAAGGGCGAGAAGCAGCACGATAACTGCGCTGATTCCAACCGTGAGCGCCTGGGGTATCCACGAGTAACGCCGTAGGGCAATTGTGGTCCAGGGCTCGCCTTCGGAGGGAGCTCGTGGCGCACCACGTGAGACTGATTCCGGGTAGTCGCGCCAGGTTTCCAGGAGGTTCTCGAAGGGATCGTCCCTGAGCTGGGGAGGTGGAGTAGCGTCACCGTCGGCGGGCTGTCTGTCGCGATCCCCGACATCCATGCCCCCTCAGTATGGCCCGCCTCGCCGGCCGGCTCCATGACTGGTCGGCAAGCGAGGGGGCATTCTCGTTACATTCAACCTCTAGAGGGCGCGGGCCCGCGTCGTGGACTGCATTGGTCGGCGTCGGGCTCCGCCGGCGAACTACCACAACCGCGGGAGAGAAGGACAACGATGGAAGAGGGCGAACGCAAAAACCCGGGAGTAGCCAAGGAGTACCGCAATGACGAGATCGTGGTGCTTTGGGAGCCCGATTACTGCATCCACGTAGCAGCCTGCCTGATGGGGCTGCCGCAGGTCTTCGACGTGCAGCGGCGACCCTGGATCTCAATCAATGCGGCAAACGCGGACGCTATTGCCCAAGTTGTCATGCGCTGCCCGACGGGTGCGCTTCACTACAAGCGGCTGGACGGAGCGCCAGACGAAGAAGCCGCGGCGGAGACGACCGTCACCCCGTGGCCAAACGGCCCGCTTTTCGTGCGCGGGCGCGTACGCCTGGCGGATAGGCGCGGAGGCACGATCCGCGAGGACACCCGCGTCGCCCTCTGCCGCTGTGGCGCCTCGGCGAACAAGCCGTTCTGCGATGGCACACATCGAGCCATCGGCTTCACCTCTGATGACCCGCCGGTGCCCGCACCGGCATCCGCGTCTGACGGAGACTCCGCCTCATAAGCCCCTCTGGGAAGCGATCCTCGCGCTGGCGTCAGGTCCCAGGAGTCCCGCAGACGGGGGAGACTTTGAAGGTGCGGCCGCTGGCGTCTTAGAGCATCAACGGCACCGACGGCCGGCCGGAGGGCGCAAGCCTCCCTTGAATTCATGGCGAAATCCACGGCGGCCTCAAGGTGGACGGCCGTCTTCCGGGTACGGGCAGATTTCGAACTAGACGAACCCCTCGTCTCGCAACGACCCCCTAATCTGCCCGACGGGGGTGGTTCAGCGCGGGCTCTGGAATCCATATCCCAGCCTACGTGGCAATGCGTTCCGCTGGCGGGCAGATTTTCGGTGCGATCTAAGTCAGGCGCTTGGTGCCGTTCGAAATCTGCCCCTCTACCTTTCGGTTGTCTTCGCCCAGCTTTCGTGTTCTG
>JBBDXC010000003.1:0-8377 GCA_040902555.1 Dehalococcoidia bacterium | reverse complement strand
GGGTGGAACCACGGTGGTCGTTTTCGACTCCCGTCCCATTAGTGGGACGGGATTTCTGTATCCAGGAGGATGGCGATGTCTGAACTCGAGCGAGGGAATGAGCGGGGCGCACAACCATGCGCCCTCGTCACTGCACGCGCCTGGGCCTGATCCCCAAAACGACCACAACTAACGAAGGAAGAGAAATGAACCTGCAAGAATTGCCCAGGGCCGACCGCCTCTACCGCATGAGGCATTCGGCCGCGCACATCATGGCCCAGGCCGTCATCGAGAAGTTCCCCGACGGCAAGATCGGCATCGGGCCGCCGATCGACTGGGGCTTCTACTACGACTTCGAGCTGCCGCGCCCGCTCACACCGGAGGACCTGCCCGCGATCGAGGAGCGGATGCGCGCGATCATGCGTTCCAACGTCCAGTTCAAGCGGCGCGAGCTTGACTCGGCCGAGGCGCGGGAGCTCTTCGGCGACCAACCCTACAAGCTGGAGCTGATCGAGGGGATCCTCGCCGGCGGCATCGACGAGTACGGCGAGCGGGCGCTCGAGCCGCCATCGCTGTCGACGTACCAGCACAACGGCTTCGAGGACCTCTGCCAGGGGCCGCACGTCGATGAGTCGTCGGAGCTGCCGGTTGGCGCCTTCAAGCTGATGTCGGTCGCCGGCGCCTACTGGCGAGGCGACGAGAAGCGCCCGCAGCTGACGCGCATCTACGGCGCCCTCTTCGAGACGGAGGAGGAGCTGGCCCAGCACCTGGAGCGGCTGGAGGAAGCCAAGCGTCGCGACCACCGCGTGCTGGGGGCGCAGCTAGGTCTGTTCTCGATCCAGCCGCAGTACGGACCCGGGCTGATCTACTGGCACCCCAAGGGCGCCCTGATCCGCATGCAAATCGAGGACTTCTGGCGCGAGGAGCACCTGAAGAACGGCTACGACATCGTCTTCACGCCCCACATCGGCAAGGCGACGCTGTGGGAGACGAGCGGCCACCTCGAGAACTTCGCCGAGAGCATGTACTCGCCGATGGACGTCGATGGCCAGGACTACTACCTGAAGCCGATGAACTGCCCCTTCCACATCCAGATATTCAAGAGCGAGACGCGCTCCTACCGCGACCTGCCGATCCGGCTGGCGGAGCTGGGCACGGTGTACCGCTACGAGCGTTCAGGCGTGCTCGACGGGCTGCTACGCGTTCGCGGCTTCACGCAGGACGACGCCCACCTCTTCTGCCGGCCCGACCAGATGAAGGCCGAGCTGCAGAAGACGCTGGAGTTCACGCTCTTCTACTTCAAGGCCTTCGGCTTCACGGAGTTCAAGGCCTACCTGGCCATGCGCGACGAGAAGGGCAAGTACGTCGGCAACCTCGAGGACTGGGAGATGGCGACGGAGTCGCTGCGCGAGGTGATCGAGGAGAACGAGATCCCCTACGAGGATGACCCGGGCGGAGCCACGTTCTACGGGCCGAAGATCGACCTCAAACTGCTGGACGCCCTGGGCCGCGAGTGGCAGTGTACGACGATCCAGTTCGACTTCAACTTGCCGGAGCGTTTCGAGGTTGAGTACATCGGCGACGACGGCGAGCGCCACAGGCCCTTCATGATCCACCGCGCCCTCCTCGGGTCGATGGAGCGCTTCTTCGGAGTGCTGATCGAGCACTATGCGGGGGCTTTCCCGGTCTGGCTGGCGCCGGTGCAGGCGGTGGTCATCCCCATCGCCGACCGCCACATCGACTACGCCGAGAAGGCGGCCGCGGAGCTGCGCAGCGCGGGCCTGCGGGTCAGGGTGGACCACCGCTCGGAGCGGATGAACGCCAAGATCCGTGACGCCCAGGTGCAGAAGGTGCCCTATATGCTGGTCGTCGGCGACAAGGAGGCGGAGGCCAATGCCGTGGCCGTGCGCCTGCGGTCGGGGGAGGACCTTGGTTTGGTCTCGATAGGCGAGGTGAAGTTGCGGATAGCCGCGGAAAATGAGCCTGACAGCACGCTGCCGGGCACGTAGTGTCCAGGGTGCTTGACAGGATACTGTCTAGTAGGCTAGAGTCCTGACAGCGCGGGTGCTGTTGCGGGAGCTGCGCCGTCGTGGTTGCGTCCAAGTCGGCCAGCGCGGCTCCCACGTCAAGGTTCGTTGCGGCGAATGTCAGACAGTGGTCCCCGTCCACAGGGGGGATCTTGGAACTGGACTGCTGCGCGCAATCGAACGGGACCTCGAGACCTGCCTGGGAAGGAGGTGGCTGAAACATGGCTAGCGCCGGGCACTACAAAGTAATCATCGAACGCGACGACAACGACAGTTGGTACGCCGAGCTGGCCGAAGAGCGACGTTGTCACACCTGGGGGCGCACCCTCGCCGCGGTCCGCGGACACATCCGCGAGGCCGCCGCGCTCTGGTTTGAAGTCGAGCCCGAGCAGCTCGACCTGAGCGAAGAGGTGCAGCTGCCGCGGGCGGCGAGATTGGCGGTGGAGCACGCCCGCCAGAGGCGTGAGAGCGCAGCTCGCGCCGCCGAAGAGTCGGCACGTGCGACCAGGGACGCCGCCAGGCTGCTGGTCACTGAGGAAGGTTTCAGCCTGCGCGACGCCGGCGAGCTACTTGGACTGTCACATCAGCGCGTGCAGCAACTAATGGCGACGGCCCAGGGTAGGACTGAGACCTATCCACAGCATCGGGAGCAGCCCCGGCTGGCCATCGCGGAGCCGCGCGCGGATTACAGTACGCGGCGCCGTAGGGCGAGGCCGCGCTCCTGACAGGCTGGCGCCGTCTGACCGCGGGCCGGCGATCTGGCTCTGAGCCATCACGACCCTTTTATGTTGCGTGCTGGTAAGCTATTTTAGGTTCTGATTCACTCGCAGGAGCCTCCCCATGAACCGTCGGAACCTTCTCTTAGTCGCCCCGCTTTTCATCGTCACCGCACTGGCGATCCTGGCCGGCGGGCTTGGCTCAGCTTCAGCCTCGCCTCCCACACGGCAGTCACAGGAGTCGGCGCTGACCATTCCTCATGTCGGGCAGTCCAAGTGGGTGGTCCTGCTCTGCCAGTTCGCCGACTCGCCCAGCGATGCGACGGATCCCGTCCCTTCGCCGCACACAGTGGCTGACTACAACGACGCTTTCAACACCAACCCCAAGGGTATGAAGGCGTACTTTAAGGAGTCCTCCTACAACAAGCTGAAGTTCAGCGCGGTGGTCAAAGACTGGCGGCGCCTTCCGCACAACCGCGGCTTCTACGGCAACTACCAGAGCGAGGGCGAAGCCTTCCTCTTCGAGCTGTTCGATGACTGCGCCGCGCGCTTCAACAACGTCGTCGATTTCTCGGACTTCGACGGGATCGCCTTCATGATGGACGACCGCGAGCGCGACCCGAACGGCGGCCCGTGCGACTTCGGGGAGTCTGGATGCACGGACAACCGCGGCCTGGGGGTTGGCGGCTATGGCTGGGTCCGTGTGCCCAAGACCCTGGACGGCAAGTTTGGTTTTCGCGCCATCTGGATGCCTTACCTGAGCGAGCCACTGAACGAGGTGACCGCCCACGAGCTCAGCCACGCCTTCGGGGCAACGCACTCGGCCGCGGGCGCGGACGACGCCGGGCTCCACGGTGAGTGCTTTCCGGCCGGGCCTCCGGCCTGCGGCCACGAATGGGACCTGATGGCGTCGGCCTCGTTCGGGCTACCGCCTGACAGCCACACGCTGGCGGCGACAAAGGTCTTCAACCACCGTTGGATAACCGGCACACGGCGCTGCAACATCGTCAACGACGTAAGCAACAGGGTCATCGAGCTGGAGCGCCTGGCCCGCCCGCGGGCGAATGATCGCTGCCTGGCGATTACGATACGGCATCCGCAATCATCGACAGCCTGGTACGTCGTCGAGGCTCGCTTTCCGGTTGGATTTGAGAAGGACTCGTCAACGATGTTCCCTGGCGGTGGCGTCCCCGGACCCTCCGTGCTGATCAGCCGGATGTGCACCGGCGGGACCTTCTGCACCCGAGAGCCGATGGTGATTGGTCGCGACGAGAACGGCGACTTCGTGATCGATGAGGCGAGCGCAGAGTGGCAGCCGGGCGAGACCTTCGTCAGTGTCGGCGGCTTCATCAGGGTTGAGATCGTCAGCCGCGGGGCTGGCTTCTACACGGTAAGGGTGACGAGGGACTCGACGCCCTAGCTACTGGTCGCAAGGCGCGAGCAGCGGTACGGATCAGCTCCGCGACACCTCGACCGAAGTCGGCGAAATCCGGCGGTCCGACGGAGGCAACCCCACGCAGGGGCGGGTTGCAGATGTCACCGAGATCAAGCTCCGAATCGGCAACGCACCCGCCCTGAGGGTGGTGGCCTAAAGACGGCGGGGGAAGCACTAAATATGGGGCGCCTGCTCCCACCGAATGCTGGGCGGGTTGCTATGTGTTTGCCGATCGTTCTAGCTGGAAATCGGTCTGCAACCCGCCCCTACGTCCCTAAATGCACATCGCGATGTGTTGTTCGCACGGGGCCGACGCAATGGGGCTGTTATGTTACGGCAACGTTGGCTAAACTTTGGACACCCCAAAACAGGAGCTCGCCATGACCTCCCGAAAACTTCTCGCCATCATCGCCCTGGGCTTTGTCCTGCTCGCTGCGGCGGTCAGCCAGCCGGACGCGACTCAGGCCAACGCCCCCTCGACCGGGCAGTCCGACTGGGCCGTCCTTTTCTGCCGCTTCCCGGGCAACTCGGAAGAGCTGATCAACGTGGCCGACGCCCAGGATTTCTTCAACAACCCGACCCTCGGTCTGGCGAAGTACTTCGCCGAGGAGTCGTATCAGAAGCTAGACGTCAACCTCGTCACGGTCTCGAACTGGGCGACCATGGCGAGCGCGCCGGCGAATTTCAACACGGACGATGCCTTCAGCAAGTGCAGCGCCGCGCATGACGCCGCGGTCAACTTCTCGTCGCTCGAGGCCGTGCTCATGGTCTTCAACGGATCCCTCGGCTCGAACTTCGGCGGGACAACGTTCCAGACCTTCGCGCTGGATGGGGAGGCGCGAAACTGGCCCTTCGCCATGATCTCCGGCGGCTCTCAGGGGAAAGACCTCGCCCTCTGGGCGCACGAGATGCACCACGCCTATGGCCTGCCCGACGGTTTTGGCCAGGGGCCCGACGGCAACGACGGTGGGGAGGATGGGTCCTTCACCTGGTGGGACCCGATGAGCTTCCCCTGTGCCATGTACTTCCATCCAGATGGGCCGGACATCGACCCTACCTACAAGTGCATCCCCGGCCATACACGGGCCTTCTACAAGGACCGCCTCGGCTGGCTCGACGCTGGCCAGCGTTATACCGCCACCGTTGGCACGCAGACGATTCAACTGGAGAGCCTTGCCAAGCCGCGCAATACGACTAACCCGCGGATCGCACGCATCAATATTCCCGGGCTCTCGGTAGGCTTCACGGTCGAAGCGCGGTTCCGCCGGGGGTTTGACGCCAGGCAGCTAAAAGATGGCGTTATCCTCGGACGCACTTGGTCCTGCTTCAGCTGCAATGGTGTGCCGTTCTTTGTCACTACCGTCGGCGATACCGACCCTGCCACACCCCCCAACACAGGCTTCACCCCTGACTACGAGGATGCTCTGCTGCAAGCAGGCGAAAGCTACACCTTCAACAGCGGAACCTTCAGCTTCACGGTCAAGGTCAATTCGCGGACGAACACGACAGCAAGCAGCTCGTTCAACGTCACGATCACGGTCCAGGGGACCTGCGAAGGGCTGATGACGACGAAGATCGGCGGCCCTGGCAACGATGTGATCAACGGGACAGCCGGTGTCGACGTGATCGCGGGCCTGGGTGGCAACGACAACTTGCGAGGCTTCGGCGGCAACGACAAGCTCTGTGGTGGCGCCGGGACGGACACCCTGGATGGCCAGGCCGGAGACGCGGACGTCTGTAACGGTGGTGTTGGCCAGGACGTGCTCAAACCGGGCTGCGAAATCAAGAAGGCGCCCTGAGTTAACCTCTCCCTTAACCCCTCTCCCGGGCCGGGAGAGGGGAATGGAGGGGTCGCTGTCGCGCCACGATGCCGAGAATGCCAGAGGTGGGCGGATCCAAAACGCCAACGCGATGTTCGGATGCCTTTCCTGGAGGCCCGCCCCGCCCCGCCCCACCCCGACCTCACCCTGCCCTCTCCTTGCCAAGGAGAGGGTTCGGTGGCTGCGAGAGCAATCCGTTGTACGTCGACCATGGCACGTGAGGAAGCAATGGGATTAGTCGTGGTGGGCGTGGTTCAGCTGCTGATCTCGGGCTTCATCGTGTTCGCCGGGGCCACGCAGCGGCGGCCGGTCCACACGGTCTTTGGCCTGGCTTCGGCGGCGATCGGCTGTTACCTGGTTTACCTCGGCCTGACCTGAGGCGTAGCAGATCTCGATCTGCTCCCTGGGCGATAGCGGGCTGTCCCAACGAGCTCTCAGCTCCTTCGACTTTGAGAAATCGCTGTCGCGATAATCGAATGGTGACCGTCCTAGCGCCCTTCTATGCAGGCTGGGACATCTACAATGACCGGCTTCGCCGGGCGGTTGCCGGCCTGACACCTGATCAGCTGCAACTGGCCATCGGGCCGGGCCAGTGGGCGATATGGCAGGTTGTCGCCCATATAGCCGGAGCCAGGGCGTCCTGGTTTGAGCGGATCGGGGCGGCCGATGCGGCCAGCCTCCAGCTCTTTGCCGACGTAGAGCACGAGGGCTGGGAAGACCACCCAGACCAACCGCGCGGTGCCGAAGAGTTGGTTGGCGCCCTCGACACAACGTGGTCGATGATCGCCAACGCGCTTTCGACGTGGACTCCCGACATGCTGGATGACCCGTTCAGTCATCGCCGGCAAGGTGGAGCGGTTCGGAATTTCACACGACAATTCGTGCTCATGCGCCTCCTGGGCCACGACCTCTCCCACACCGGCGAGCTCTCGTTGGCCTTCGCAGCTCATGGCCTTCCCGAGATCGATCTTTGGAGCCCCGGCGAGCCCGGCTGATCCAGCGGAAGGTTCCCTCGCGGAAAGGCTCAGTGGACGGCCTTCTAGGACGTAGGCCCGGTTATGCCTTTACCTGGTCTATCTCGGTCTGACCTGAGCCTCGCCGGCGGCCTCGAGCCCATCCAGCGTGTAGCCAACCTCCGGGATCACTGACCTGGGCGGCTGACGGGCCTCACGCAGACGAGCCCAGAGTCTTCCTGCCTGCTCCGGCATCATCCACGTCAGCCAGTAGAAGACCAGAGCGTAGACCAGCCCGGCGATGCCGTCGATGACGTAGTGGTGGCCGAGGTAGACCACGGAGAGGGTGACGAAGACTGGATAGAGCAGGGCCAGCCAGCGGACCCGCCCGCTGGTCAGGTGGATCAGGGTCATGGCGATGAAGATGGGGAAGGCAACGTGCAGCGAGGGCATGGCCGCCACGACGTTGTGGTCAATGTTCTCGTAGACCGTGTAAAAGGGCTCGAACGGAGTGAAATCGCGCAGGACCACTCCGAAGACGTTGTGGACGGGGGGCAGCAGACCCACGCGGGCGGCGAGCCAGGGCGGCATCGCCGGGTAGAAGACGTAGGTCGCGAAGCCGGCGTAGCACATGCCCAGGAAGCCGAGGATGTAGCGCCAATAGAGCCTGCGGTCACGCGTCCAGATCCAGAAGCCCACGCCGACCGGCGTGACGAAGTGGAGCATGTAGAACAGCGCGGCGAGGACGTCCCAGGGCATCACGTGGCCGGGGGTGTAGAGCCATTCCTGGAGCCGCAGCGTCGGGATGGGGCTGCCGAAGAGCGCCGCCTCGTACTCGATCAGGTCCTGGTCATGGACCTTGTACGAGAAGGTGTCGGCGAGGCCGCGGGCCTGCTCGTAGGCCAGGAGGATGATGACGAAAGGCGCCCAGTCGATGAAGAAGGAGCGTCCTCGCCCCATGAGGATGGCGAACAGGAATAGCGCCGGCACCAGGTAGTCGACGGTGGGGAAGCGGCCGTGGGCGAGGATGAAGGCTGTGACGCCGGCCAGGTAGAGCACGAAACCGACGATGACGAACCGTCGCGCCAGTTGGCTGTGGTTGCCAGCCTGCCAACCGCTATTCGCGCCCGCGCTGACGTCGACGCCGGCCCCCGCAAGCGTCTCGGGCATTTAGCCAAGAGTTTAACCGGGAACGCCGCCATCCTGCCCCACGCCAACACCCTGCCCTCTCCTTGCCAAGGAGAGGGTTCCGACCGGGAACCAGATAGGCGGTGGGGGCGGATCTCGAACCAGATGATGCCTCGATTTAGTCCGGGCTGAGAATCCGCCCGGACGTGCGACGGGGGAGACGGGCGTCGATTTCGGATCGAGGGTTCCGCTTGAATTCGGCCGATCCGGGTGGATGGGAGGTGGTGCGGGCAGATTAGGGTTTTGATCTAAGACCTCG
>JBBDXC010000002.1:0-51657 GCA_040902555.1 Dehalococcoidia bacterium | reverse complement strand
GGTCCAAAACCCGTGTCTGGAGGAGCCGCGGGCCGAGGTCTTCGTCTGTCAAATTTGCTGCCGGCATCACTCCATATTAGGTCTGTCGGAAATCTGTTCCAGAGCCGTGTTAGAGAAAACTTCCCTGCGCTTGACACTCGCTTCATCAGGCATGAATATTACGCCACGCGGCGACGATGTGATCACATCGTCGGGGCGTTGGGCGTAGTTCTAGCAAGAAAAAGGGGGGCAGCATGGCGGACATAGAGCGAGACGAGGTACCTGGCGACGACGCTGAGGTTCCTGAGGTCTCCTACTGGGACAAACTGACCGGCAAGCGGCTGCGGCGCCGCCAGGTGCTGGCCGCGACAGCAGTCACGGGCGCCGGACTCGCCGGGCTGGCGCTGGTCGGCTGCGGCGATGACGACGATGGCGGCGGCGGCGGCGGAGACGACGACGGCGGCGATGGGGGCGACGGCGCTCAGGACGAAGAACCGCTGGTAGTCGCGACCCCGAACACCCCTCCCAAAGCCGACCCTCCTTTCATCAACCAGATCATCGAGCACGAGCTTATCTCCAACACCTACGACGGCCTCTTCGAATTCAAGTCGGAGGAGCAGGAGGACGGCACATTCAGGCAGTTCCTCGAAGGGCGCGGTGAAGAGCTGATCGAGGCTTCGTTGGCCGAAAGCTGGGAGGTATCGGACGACAATCGCACCTGGACGGTGAAGCTGCGCGAGGGCGTGATGAGCGCCTACGGCAACGAGCTGACGACCGAGGACGTGCGCTGGACCTTCGAGCGCACCTTCGCTCTCGAGGCTGGGTTCTTCCTGGGCATCATCGAGTTCTCATCGATGGATAACTTTGAGGTCGTGGATGACTACACCTTCAACCTGACCACCGACAACCCCAACATCTTGTTCTTCCCCATCCTGGGTCTGCCCCACACGCGCATCCAGGACAGCACCGAGGGCAAGACCCACATCACCGACGACGACCCCTGGGCGGCGGAGTGGTTCAATACCCACACGGCGGGGTTCGGCGCCTATAACCTGACCGAGGCCACCCCGGGACAGCAGTACGTCCTCGAGGCCAACCCGGACTACTGGCGCGGCGCGGCGCCGATCAAGACCGTTGTCCTGCGCGAGGTCCCCGATTCGTCCAACCGCCTGGCCCTGGTCAGAGGTGGCGACGCGGATATCGCCGAGAAGCTGACGGTGCGAGAGCGGCAGGACCTCGAAGGCGCCGAGGACGTGACGGTTCTGTCCTTCGAGCCCTCAAACCAGTCTTCATGGCTGGCGATGACGAACACCATCGAGCCCTTCAACGACGTTCGCGTCAGGCAGGCTATCTCCTACGCGCTGCCCTACGAGCAGATCCTCGAAACCGTAACGCTGGGCACCGGCCGCCAGCAGAAGAGCCCGCTGCCGGCGCCCTATCGCTACTACAACGACTCGTTCTGGAACTATGAGACGGACCTGGACAGGGCGCGCGAGCTACTCGCCGAGGCCGGGCTCGAGGATGGCTTCGAGACGACGCTGGGCTTCAGTACGGCGAGCCCTGAAGACGAGCAGACAGCCACGCTGATCCAGGCCGCGCTGGCCGAGCTGAACATCACGGTAACACTGGACAAGGCGCCATTCGCAACCTTCGTCGAGAAGTGGCTGGGTGCACAGTACCCGATGGTGACCCTCTATCTCGGCGCCATCGTGCCCGACGCAGCCTACTCCATTCGGCTGTGGTTCTACTTCCCAAACAATGCGCTGGACTTCGTCAGGTACGACAACCCCGATGTGAATGACATGCTCGATGAGCTGCGCAACACGTTTGACGAGGCTCGGGCTGAGGAGTTGACCAACGACATACAGCAGCAGATCGTCGAGGATGCTCCTGTGGCCTACATGGTCGAGCCGGGCACCCACTACGCTGTCCGGTCGAACGTCACCGGGGTCAGCTACTTCACCGAAGAGGCGATCAGATTCAACCGGGTGCGCCGGACTTAGCGAATCTTGACGAGGGGCGTACGGGTAATGCCGCGCCCCTCGCTGCAGGTGCTTTTCGATGAGAGTCGTACTGTACATAGCTCGTCGCCTGCTTTTCGTGGTGCCCCAGGCCATCGGCATCTCTGTTGTAACCTTCGTCCTCGTTAGGGTGCTCCCCGGCGACCCCGCTCTGGTCTTGCTCGGCACCAACGCCACGGAGAGCTCGATCCAGGCCGTCGAGGAGCGGCTGGGACTCGACAAGCCGCTATACGAGCAGTACTGGCTCTACATCAAAGACGTTGCCCAGGGCGACCTCGGCACCAGCCTGATCACAGGTAACCCCGTGCGCGAGGACCTCCTCGACCGCTTGCCGGCGACGCTCGAGCTGATCTTGCTGGGGCTGCTTCTTTCCCTGCTGATCGGCATTCCCCTGGGGGTGATCACCGCCTTGAGCGGCTCGAAAGGCTGGCCCGACCGCCTGACCTCGCCCTATGGCCTTTTCGCCGGCTCGATTCCGGACTTCTGGGTCGGCCTGATCCTGATCCTGATCTTCTACAGATACCTTGACTGGGTGCCCGCTCCGCTGGGCCAGATCCAGATCGGGGTCAGCCCACCGGACAAGATCACCGGCATGTACGTCGTGGACTCCGTGCTCACGGGGAACTGGGAGGCCTTCAAGTCTTCGGGCAGCCGCCTCATCCTGCCCCTGGCGACGCTTGTCTTTGTCTACACGGCGCCGATCGTGAAGATGACCCGTTCGTCGATGGACGAAGTGCTGAATTCGGGCTTTGTCGATCACTTTGAAGCCCTTGGGCTTTCGCGGCGCTCGATAGTGCTCAAGGCCCTCAAGAACGCGCTGCCGCCTGTGGTGACGATCCTTGGCGTCCTCTTCGGCTACCTCCTGGGAGGGGCCGTGCTGGTGGAGATCGTCTTCAGCTGGGGCGGCGCGGGGCAGTATGCCGTCCAGGCCATAGCCAATGCCGATTTCGCGGCCATCCAGGGATTCGTTTTGATCGCGGCGGTCTTCTCACTGCTGACCTACCTCGTGGTGGACCTGCTCTACTTCGCGCTCGACCCCAGGATTAAGTACTAGTGGCGCAGCCGGCTGTACTGGCAGACATCGAGGGCCCCACGCCAAAGGGCGGACTGAGCCGCGAGTTGGCCTATTTCTGGTATTTCACGCGCCAGGATCGGCTGTTCCTCGTCGGCCTCGTAATCGTGGGGCTTTCGATCTTTCTGGCCGCTTTCGGCCCCTACATTGGCCCCTACGGCCCGCAGGAGATCGACTCCGCCTCGGGCGTGGCCTTGACAGGGCCCTCCGGCGACCACTGGTTCGGTACGGACAATGTTGGCTTCGACGTCTTCTCCCGGGTCATCGCCGCACCGCGGATCGACCTCGTCATCGCCCTGGCATCGACAGCTCTCGCCCTGGCCATTGGCGTCCCCCTCGGGGCTTTTGCCGGCCACTTCGGGGGCCGGCCGGGAATCCCTTCTCTCCTGAGCGAGGCCCTGCTGCGCGTGCTGGATGTGCTCCAAGCGTTCCCGATCTTCATCCTCGCCCTCGCGCTCGTTTCAGCAACCGGCGCCAGCCAGGGCAACGTGATCGCGGCGCTGACGTTTCTGCAGGCGCCGGTGTTCGTCAGGTTGACTCGCGGCGCGGCCCTCAGCAACGAGTCGAAGCTCTACGTTGACGCCGCCCGCTGCTCCGGCGCGCCCGAGCGAGCGGTGGCCTTCCGCCACGTCCTGCCGAACTCGCTGGCGCCGGCTTTGATCGCCAGCTCGGTCGCGGTTGGCCAGGCCATCCTGATCACCGCCGGCCTCAGTTTCGTCGGCGCCGGCGTACCCATCCCTAAGGCTGAATGGGGGCTGATGATCTCGCAGGGGGCGAACCAGATGATCCTGGGTAAATGGTGGCCCTCGCTCTTTCCCGGGCTGTTCCTGGGGATAACGGTCATGGGCTACGCGCTGGTCGGCGAAGGCCTGCGCAAATTCTTGGACCCCACGAACAGGATTTGAGGGCGTGAACGGGAAGCCCCTGCTCGAAGTCCAGGGCCTGGTGACCGAGTTTGCGACATTCGATGGTGTGCGCCGCCCGGTCGATGGCGTCGATTTCGTCATCCAGGAGGGCGAGACAGTCGGCCTTGTCGGAGAGACCGGGGCGGGGAAGACCGTGCTGGCGCGCTCGCTCATCAAGCACATCAAGCCGCCCGGCCAGATCGTCGCCGGGACGGTCCTCTACGGTGGCCGCGACATCCTGCAAGAAGACGACCGTGGCATCCGAGCGATCCGCGGCAAGGAAATCGCCTGGGTGGGCTCCAATCCGCGCGGTGCGCTCAACCCGGTGCAACGCGTGGGTGACCAGCTCGCCGATGTGGTCCAATCGCACTCCTCGGTAAAGCGCAGCGACGCCATTGCCCGCGCCCTCGGGCTGATGCGGATGGTTGGCATTCCCGATCCATTGAGACGTATGCGCGCCTACCCACACGAGCTCAGCGGTGGGATGGCCCAGCGTGTCGTCATCGCCATGGCCCTGGCCAACGAGCCACGCCTGCTGATGGCGGACGAGCCGACCTTCGGCCTGGACGTGACCATCCAGATCCAGATCCTCGACCTGATTAAGGACCTGGTGAAGCGGACGTCGGCCGCCGCCTTGCTGGTGACGCGCGACCTGGCGGTCGTAGCGCACTACTGCGACACGGTCTTCGTCATGCAGAAGGGAAAGATCGTCGAGAAGGCGCCTGTTCGTGAGTTTTTCTCGGGCGCACAGCACCCGCACAGCCTGGCACTCCTCAAGGCGGCCTTCGCCGCCCGTGGGGAGGAGGTGGCTTGATCGCCGGGCTGCCCGTCCCCCGAAACCTGCTGGCAGGGAGGGCGACCGTTGGCGCTGCTTGAGGTCCGCAACCTGGTCAAGCACTTCCCGCTTCCGCAGTCCCGCGACGTCGTGCACGCTGTGAACGACGTTTCGTTCTCTATTGAAGAGGGCGAGACGCTGGCGCTGGTGGGCGAGAGCGGCTCCGGCAAGACCACTGTCGGGCGCTGCATTCTGCGCCTGCTCAACGTCACCAGCGGTGAAATTGAGTTCCTTGGCCGCCCGATTAGCTCGATCCCGACGGCCGAGTTCCGTCCCTACCGGGCTGAGATGCAGACGGTTTTCCAGGAGCCCTTTGAGGCACTAAATCCGCGCTGGCGGGCCGGCGACACCATCCAGGAGCCGCTGCGCTACCAAGGTAAGCTCGACGACAAGGCGCGGCGCCGGCGGGTCTATGAGCTCCTCGACATGGTCCGGCTCTCGAGCGAGGATTTCGACCGCTTCCCTCACCAGCTCAGCGGTGGACAGCAGCAGCGCGTCGGCATAGCGCGCGCCATCGCGACCAACCCCAAGCTCGTAGTCCTCGACGAGCCAACCTCAGCCCTCGACATCTCCGTCCGGGCCGAGATCATCAACCTCCTGGCTGACCTGCAGCGCGAGACGAACGTAGCGTATCTGTTTATCTCTCACGACCTGACGGCCGTGCGCAGGATCGCCTCGCGGGTCGCGATCATGTACCTCGGCAAGATCGTTGAGACAAGCACCACCGAGGACATCTTCAACAAGCAGATCCACCCTTATGGCAAGGCGCTTCTCTCGTCGGTGCTCTACCCCGACCCCGATCAGGAGCGCTCCACCTTCCAGTTGTATGGCGAGATCCCGAGTCCCATCCACCTGCCCAGCGGTTGTTACCTCGCCCCCAGGTGCCCGCTCGCCCAGGAGCGCAACACGCTGAGTCAACCGCCGCTGGAGCAGGTCGACCCCCAGAGGGCCGTTGCCTGCTTCCGCTGGCAGGAGATCGTGGCCGCTGGTGGCGTCGAGAAATTGATCGGCACCGGCGACGTTATCGAGGAGGCGCCGGTGTCATGAGCGCGCACATCGAGCTCCAACCGGACATCGCGGTGGAGATGCGCGACGGGACAAAGCTGCGCACCGACCTCTACCTGCCCGCTTCCCCCGGCCCTCATCCCGTGCTGCTTCTGCGTATCCCCTACAACAAGGTGCTGGCGCAGTCCTACGTCTATGGTCATCCGATCTGGTACGCGCGCCGTGGCTTCGCGGTCGCCGTCCAGGACACGCGCGGCCGCTACGCTTCCGAGGGCGACTTCTATCCCCTGCGCCACGAAGCCGATGACGCCTTCGACACCCTCACCTGGCTCAAGTCGCAGCCATCGCTCGACCCAGACCGCATCGGGATGTACGGCTTTTCGTATCCTGGCAAGTCGCAACTGCTCCTGGCCTCTCGTTACCCCGGCTCAATCGCGGCGATGGCGCCCGGCTTCTGCGGGCACGGCATGCGCAACACGTCCTACACCAACGGCGTCTTCAACCTCGCCATGGCAAGCTCATGGTCGATCCAGCTGGCGGCCGACGAGGCACGCGTTAAGGGCGATGCCACGCAGTTCGAGCAGCTCAGCGAGGCTCTGACCTGCAGTCAGACCATGTACGGGTCGCTGCCCCTGGAATCGCTGGCGCCCCTGAATGAAACCGGGCGCTCGCAGTTCTACTTCGACCTCCTGGCTAACCGTGAGAACGACGACTTCTGGGCGCCAATGGAAGTCGGCGAGTCCGACTGGGGCCGAGTCGTCACACCGGGCCTCCACTTCGGGGGCTGGTACGACACCTTTATCAACGACACGATCACCAACTACGAGCGGCTCGCCCACCTGCCCAACCAGCACCTGCTGGTCGGGCCCTGGTACCACATTCCCTGGTCGCCGCGGGTGGGCGAGGTCGACTTTGGGCCGGAGGCACTCAACTTCCTCGACGAGGTCCAGTTGGTCTGGTTCAACCATTGGCTCAAGGGTGAGGGGGAAGGGCCTATCGCCATGCCCAGGGTGCGCCTCTTCGTCATGGGCCGCAACGCCTGGAGGGATGAAGAAGAATTTCCACTCAAAAGGGCTGAGGAAACCTGGTTCTACCTGCACAGCGGTGGACGCGCCAACTCGATCAGCGGCGACGGCACGCTGTCGCCGGAGGCACCGGGAGACGAAGACGAGGATGTTTTCGCCTACAACCCGCTGGACCCGGTGCCCAGCCTGGGCGGCAACTCGTGCTGCTTCGAGGCGATCTCGCCGATGGGGGCCTATGACCAGCGGCCCGCCGAAGTCCGCAATGACGTCCTGGTCTACTCAAGTGAGGTGTTGGAGTCCGGTGTCGAAGTGACGGGCCGCGTCAGGGCCAGGCTGTTCGTCAGCTACACGGCGGAAACCACAGACTTCACCGTGAAGCTCGTCGACGTTTTCCCCGACGGACGAGCGATCAACCTCTGCCAGAGCATCTTCCGCACGAAGCGGTCGGCAGCAGATGGCGCCGGCTCACCGGAGGAGCTGAGCTTCGAGGTGGGCGTCACCTCGAACTGGTTCGGGCCTGGCCACCGCATCCGGGTTGAGGTGTCGAGCAGCAGCTTCCCGATGTGGGAGCGCAACCTCAATTCGTTTTCGGCCTCAACGGCCCTGGACGCCCTGATCTCTACTCAGTTCGTGCATCACTCAGAGCAATACCCATCGGGGCTGCTGCTACCCGTGATTCCCGCCGGTGCGAGCTGATGAGCGATTTGCGAGGACTGGTCGCCCTGGTCACCGGAGGCTCCCGCGGCATCGGCGCAGCGGCCTCGGTCGCCCTGGCACGGGCCGGCGCTTCGGTAGTTGTCGGTTACCACACCGACAGGGCCAGCGCCGAGACCGTTGTCAGGACCATCACCGGCGAATCTCTGAAGGCTGTCAGCGCTCAAGGTGACGTGGGAGGGCTCGATGGGCCGCGCGAGCTTGTCGCAGCGGCCGTCGAGAACTTCGGGCGCCTCGATATCGCCGTCAACTGCGCGGGTCTGGGCATTTGGCGGGACTTCCTGGAGATTTCCGCCGAAGAATGGGATCGGCAGTTCGCCGTCAACGCCCGCGGAATGTTTCTGGTCTGCCAGGAAGCGGCGCGAGAAATGATGAAGCAGGGCAAAGGCAAGATCATCAACGTCACGTCGATCACGGGCCAGCGCGCCGACCCGGAGCTCCTCGCCTATAGCGCCAGCAAGGCGGCTGCCGAGATGCTTACGCGGGGCCTGGCGGTTGCCCTCGGGCCCCACAACATCACCGTCAATGCCGTCCTGCCCGGGACAACGGCCACGGACATGAACCGCGCCAATCTCGCGCGCCCCGGAGTCAGGTCGATGCTCGAATCGCGCACGCCGCTGGGACGCCTGGGCGCGCCGGACGACATGGCCGGTCTGATCGCCTTCCTGGCCTCGGCCGAGGCGGACTACATGAACGGCGCCTGCGTCGTAGTCGATGGCGGGTTCCTGGCCTGACCATAAGGAGAGACAGAGATGATTAAGGGCATCCACCACACCAGCCGCACGATCAGGAACATGGACCGCTCGCTGGCGTTCTATCGCGACCTCCTCGGCATGCGAGTCGTGGTCGACACTGAAATGCAAGGCGAGATGCTCTCCAAAGAAGTGGCACTCGAGGGCGCGCATCTGCGGCTGGTCGAGCTTGTCCCGGATGACGAGGCTTTCTTCCTCGAGCTGTTGGAGTATTTTGCGCCGCCGGGCGCGGCTTTCCCCAAGGACGCCGGCTGTTCGGACATCGGCGCGCACCACATCGCCCTCACCGTCGCAGACATCCAGGACGCCTATCGCGAGCTATCCGCCAAAGGCGTCACCTTCACCTGCGAGCCGCAGGAGGTAGACGCGGGATTCTTCCGCGGGCACTGGACGGTCTATTGCTACGACCCGGACGGGTTGATCGTCGAGCTCTGGCAGCTCGGGTCCTAGTCCATCCACACCCCGCCGTCGACGTTGAGCGTCTGTCCGGTGATGTAGGAAGAGCGCCCATCGGCGAAAAAGAGGACTGCTTCGGCAATCTCGGCGCTGGTGCCCAGGCGACCTAACGGTATTTCTCGCAGCAGCTCCGGACTCTGCCTTACCTCTTCCACGACATCCGCGATGCGCGAGGTAGCCGTGATGCCCGGGGCGACGCAGTTGACGTTGATGCCGTGGGGCGCCAGCTCAATCGCGAAATAGCGGTTGAGGTCGATGATGGCGCCTTTGGAGACGGCGTAGGCGCCGGTGTTGGCCAGCGCGCGCTGCCCATTAATCGACGAGATATTGATGATGCGCCCGCCGCGGCCCTGCCCAATCATTTGCCTCGCGACGTACTTGGCGGCGTAGTAGGCGCCCGTCAGGTTGACATCCATGATTTTGCGCCAGAGCTCGTTGTCGAGGTCGACGAAGGGCACACGATCGTCGCCCTTGGCAGCCGCCGCGTTGTTGACGAGAATGTCGACCCCGCCAAGCTCGCGTGTTGCGCGCGCGACGAGAGCCTCCACCGCGTCCGGGTCGCGCACATCGACGATCAGGGCCAGGGCCTTTGCGCCAAAGCGGCAGACCTCGGCGGCGACGCTATCGATGTCTTGCCAGCCTGCCGCCTTCTCCTCCTCGGGAAAGGTGGTGGGGTCGCGCCCGGTGCCGGTCACCACGACATTGACGCCCTCGCGGGCCAGCGCAAGCGCCGTCGCATGTCCAATGCTGCCCATGCGCCCGGCGCCTGTAACTATGGCTGTCTTGTCGCGGAGCTCAGACACCGGGGCTATCTGGCCGTGATGAGTGACGTGGCGGCCCGCTGATCGGCGGTTGCGTAAGCGTCGCTTCGATCCGGTGGCGTCTTGTAGCCCAACATCTTGTCAAAAAGATCGGTCCGGCGGTCGGCGAAGGGGTTGGCCAGGGCAGTCCAGTGGTGATAGCGGCTGGCGCTGAGGTTAATCTCGGCCGAAATGATCTCCTCGGATTCGACGGCCCCCGGCCCCGAGACAAACCCCGCAGGCCCAGCGATGCAGCTCCTGCCAAGGAAGGTGCAGCCGCGCTCGACACCGCAGCGGTCGGCACAGACGATGTAGAGGTTGTTGACATGCGCGGCCGCCATATGGACGTAAGCGGAAACGGGATTGTCGGGGTTGACCAGGCCGGGGACGAGCACCCAGCAGGTGGGGTCCAGGATTATGTCCGCGCCCTGAAGTTTGAGTATGCGCGCGACCTCAGGGTGCCAGCCGTCGTAGCAGATCATGATCCCAACGCGGCCAAATGGCAGGTCGAAGACGTTGATGCCCAGGTTCCCCGGCTCGAAGAATAGCTTCTCCTCGTCCCACAGGTGGACCTTGCGGTAGCGGCCGATGTAGCCGTCCGGCCCGACGAGCGCGGCGGCGTTGTAGGCGACGTCACCGTCGCGCTCACAGATGCCGCCACAGATATAGACGCCTCGCTCTCGCGCCGCCCTCGCCCACATGTCGACCGTAGGCCCTGAGGGTATCTCTTCGGCCAGCTCGAAAACTTCGCGGCGGGAATTAAAGATGTAGCCCGAGTTTCCCAGCTCGGGGAGGACCATGAGCTCTACGCCCTGGTCGGCGGCCTGGTGGATCAGCTCCAGCGCTCTTGCGTTGTTGCCATCCTTGTCGCCGACCACGGGGTTTGTCTGGATGGCCGCCACCTTGATCGTGCTTTCGGCACCGGGGACCCGCCCATTTGCGGCTGCCGGCGCGCTTCCATTGACCATGACGAACCCTCCCGTTGTTGAAGTCCATTGTAGAGATTTATGTGATCACATCTACTGCGTCTCGTCGGACTGACTCGATGTAGTCGATTATCAAGGGGATGAGGGCCTTGCTGGCTATGGCGGCTATGACACTCGCGCTCGCAGCGCTTACGGCGCAGGCGGCCGACCGACCCGACGAACCTCTGCCCACCCAGCCCCCAGGCGCCGCCACTACCCTCAAACGCAGCAACGACTTCCTCTACCAGCTTCAGGGGATCAACCTCGCCGCCATCGGCCGCACGCGCTACGACCTCGTAGTCATCGACTACTCCAGCGACGGCAGCGAGAGCGGCGAGTTCAGCGCCCACCAGGTCGAGCGGCTCAAGCACAGCCCTGGCGGCCGCAAGTTCGTCCTGTCGTACATAAGCATCGGCGAGGCCGAAGACTACCGGTTCTACTGGGAGAACGGCTGGGCGCCCGGCAATCCGTCGTGGCTCGGCGCCGAAAACCCCAGCTGGGCCGGCAACTACAAGGTCCGCTACTGGGACCCCGAATGGCAGCAGATCGTTTTCGCCTACACGGACCGCCTGCTCGACGCCGGCTTCGACGGCGCCTATCTCGACCTCGTCGATGCCTACTACTACTGGGAGCAGCGCGGCCGGGGGAGCGCGGCGCAGGATATGGCAGACTTCGTCCACGCCATCGCCGCCTATGCGCGGGAGCGCGACCCGGACTTCTACCTCTTCGTGCAGAACGCGGCCGAGCTGGTGGAGCTGGCGGGCTACCTGAGCGGCATTACAGGGATCGGGCAGGAGGACATCTACTACGGCTACAACGCCGACAACCAGGCGACGCCGGCAACGGTGAGCGCCGAGATGGAGGGCTTCCTCGACCAGTTCAAGGCCGCCGGCAAAATCGTCCTGACGATAGACTACGCGACCACCCCAACAAAGGTGAATGATGCCTACGCAAGGTCACGCGCCAAAGGCTATGTCCCCTTCGTGACAGTACGCGCCCTCGATCAGCTAACACTTAACCCCGGACAAAAACCCGACGCCGGCGCCACCTGCCTCGGCAAGCCGGCGAACTATATCGGAGGGCCAGCTGCCGATTCGCTCACGGGTACCAACGCCGCGGACCGGCTGCTCGGCCTGGGCGGGGCGGATGTGCTGACCGGCGGAGGAGGCGACGACTACCTCTGCGGCGGGCCGGGCGACGACACGTGCTACGGCGACCTGGGCGAAGACGAGGGTATGAGCTGCGAAACAACGGATTCCATCCCGTGATTTGCCACGCGTCAGTGGAGTCCTCGCCGGTTTACACAAGGCTGTACGGCACAGGTGTCGTATGGGCTTGGGCAGTGGTGTAGCGAGAGTCAACCCGGACGGTCGGCTTGCTCGAATCCTATCAGCGGTCCCCATTGCCGAGCGCCCCTCGGTATGATGACCCGAGTGTACGTCGTGCTCGCCGGTGGCACTGGGGGCTCCCGATTCGTCACCGGGCTTACTGCGCTCGTCGGTGAGCACGAGGTAACGGTCATCGCCAACGTCGCCGACGACGATCAGTTCTACGGGCTGCACGTCTCACCCGATATCGACAGCAACATCTACGCCCTGGCCCACCTGATCGATGTCGAGCGCGGCTGGGGGCTTCGCGGCGACACTTTCCACTTCATGGAAGCTGGTCTGCGCTTCCGACAGCAAGACTGGTTTAGGATCGGCGACCGCGACCTGGCGACGCATCAGGCCCGCAGCGACCTGCTTGCGCAGGGCTTAACGCTCACCGAAGCGACCTCCCAACTGGCCGCGGCGTTCGGGGTCAAGGCTCGTATCTTGCCGGCGACCGACGACCGCCTCCGGTCACGCGTGGTCACCGCGGCCGGCTCGCTCCCTTTTCAGGAGTACCTGGTCAAGCGCCACGCCGCCGACCCGGTGGTGGGGTATGAGTTGGACGGCATCGCCAGCGCTCGTCCAACCCAGCAGGTTCTCGACGCTATAAGGTCTGCTGTCGCGATCTTTCTGGCTCCCAGCAACCCGGTGGCCAGCATCGGCCCGATCCTGGCGCTGCCTGGAATGCGCGACGCGATCTCCCGGGCGTCCGCGCCCGTAGTTGCGGTCAGCCCGATCATCGCCGGCCAGGCGCTCCAGCCGCCCAGCGGAGAGATGATGAGCGGGCTCGGAATCGAGGTCAGCGCGGCCGGAGTTGCTGGGCTCTACGCCGGTCTGGCCGACGCGTTCCTCTTCGACGTGGTCGACGCCGGCCTGCAGGCCGAGATTTCAGCCCTTGGCCTCAGTCCCCATGTGGCCAACACCATCATGCGCGGCAGCCGCGGGCGCAAGAGCGTCGCCCGGGCCGCCCTACGCGCCGCGGGACTGACCGCTGCCTGAGCCGGTTGCCCTGGCGTTCTCGGGGGAGTCGCTGGATCTGCCTTAGACGCTCAACACGTGGACGGACATGGCAGCAGGCTCGCCACGTATGGCGCCGCCCCCATTCTCAGTCAGGCCGACCCTGGCGCCCTGAACCTGACGACCGCCGGCTTCGCCCTTGAGCTGCCAGTAGACCTCGGCAATCTGGGCAACTCCAGTGGCTCCGACCGGGTGGCCCTTGGCTAGCAGCCCACCGCTGGTGTTGACGGGCCAGCGCCCGCCGAGCTGTGTGGCACCCTCGTCGATAAGTTTTCCACCCTCGCCCTCAGCGCAGAGGCCAAGCTCCTCGTAGATCATGATCTCGGCCGGCGCGGAGGCGTCGTGCACCTCAAGGATGTCAAGTTCCTCGGGCCCGATGCCGGCAATTTCATAGGCCTGCTGAGCGGCTCGTGTGGAGGCCGTGGGATCGCCGGGCTCGAGGTCCATTCCCGAGGTGAGGACCGACGCCTTGACCCAGATCGGGTTGGACGTGAACTGTCGAGCCTTTTCCTCTGAACATATGATCGTGGCAGCTGCACCGTCTCCGATCGGCGAACACATGAGGCGTGTCAAGGGGTCGACAATCATGGGTGAAAGCAGGACGTCCTCGACCGTGCAAGTGTTCTGATACTGGGCATGCGGATTGAGTGAGCCGTGCAGGTGGTTCTTGACGGCGACCTTGGCGTACTGCTCCTTGGTCGTCCCGTACTTTTCCATGTGGCGGCGCGCCCCCGCAGCGTAAAAGTCCATGAACATGGAGCGTTTCTCGCCGGCGCCTGAGCTAACTTGATTGGCTTCGGTGGCCGCGCGCGATGTGCGTTCCGCCGCCGCCTCGCGCATCGCCTCCAGGTCCACGGCGCTGCCGATAGCTGCGTATGAGACCTTCTTGTCCACGTGGTAGAGCTTCTCGACACCGAGCGCGAGCACGCAGTCGTACATCCCGGAGGCTACGTAGAGCCAGCCTATGTGGAAAGCTGTCGCTGACGAGGCGCAGGCGTTCTCGGTGTTGACGATCGGGATACCACCGAAGCCCATTTCGCGCAGGATGACCTGCCCGCGGATGCTTTCCTGGCCGGTGACGATCCCGGCCATTGAGTTGCCGACGACGGCCGCCTCGATGTCCTTACGGTCGATGCCTGCCGACTTCTCGGCGGCTTCTACGGCCTCGCGGCCAAGGTCCTTAAGGCCACGGTCCAGGTGCTTGCCGAAGCGCGTCATCCCGGCGCCGACGATGGCTACGTTACGCATTTGAGTTCCTCCTGAACAAACTGCGGGGTAAGGTGCGGCCCGGTGACAGGGCAGCTCGCCAGATCACCCTACTTGATCTGATCGAGGTCGCGCCGAGCACTTACGGGCAAAGGTGATCGGTCGAGTGAGAAGCGGCGGAACACCCGGGGCAGGTTGCCACTGCGTGGCACACGGATCATGATTACCAGCGAATCAGATTAGACAGCGAAGGGCGGGAGCGATGGCAAAGCGAGAGTATTGGGGAACCCTATTTCCGATGCCCGCAGCGGATATCGGGAACCTGGCAAAAATGCAAGAGGATCTCGGCCTGGCCGGAGCCTTCTCGCCGCAGGTCTATGGGCCGCCCTGGATACCTCTTGCAGCGGCGGCGGTTACGACCAGCCGTATGAAGCTGGCCAGCGGAATTGCCCTGGCCTTCGTACGCAGCCCTTTTGAGACGGCCATGGCCGCGATGGATATGGACCGCCTCAGCAATGGGCGCTTCATTCTGGGGTTAGGCCCGTCCGTCAAGGCCTGGAGCGAAGGCTTCTTCGGCATGCCCTATGGCAAGCCGGTTACGCACCTGCGCGACACGATAGCCGCCATTCGCCACGTAATTGCCAACAGCCATACCGGCGCGATGGCGAACTACGAGAGCAACTACTACAACCTGGACTTCAAAGAGTTTCAGCCGCTCGCCCAACCGGTGCGCCCGGAGATCCCGATCTGGGTGGCAGCTACGCGAGGCAGCCTCGTACGGCTGGCCGGTGAGACTTGTGACGGCCTCATGGGCCACCCGATCTGGACCGTTGACTGGGCCTGCAAACGCGTGACCGAGGACCTCAAGATCGGACTCGACAAGGCGGGTCGCAAGCGTGCAGACATTCATGTCAATCTCTGGTTCTGGGTGGCGCCCAACGAGGACCGCAAACAGTCGATAGACGACGCCAGGAGCACCTGCTCTTTCTACGGTGGCATCGAGCAGTACGGGCCGTATTTCGCCGCCCAGGGCTTTGGCCGGGAGGTTACGGCGCTACAGGAAGGCGTGCAGACGGGCAGCTTCATGGACGTTGCGCCCCTGGTCAGTGACGAAATGGCGCAGACGTTCGTCGTGACCGGCACGCCCGACGAGGTGAGGAAGAAGCTGGAACCCGCCTGGGAGATCGCCGACTCGCTGACGTTGGTCTCGCCGCTCTTCGTCCCTCCCGAGCGCATGGTCCAGTACACGACGACGATCGCGCAGGTCTTCTATAGCTAGCGGCCGGTCGTCTGCCGGCGCGGTCAGGTTTACCCGCGCCGACCTCTAATCAAACCTGGCGCGTCGTCGATACCAGGTCGGCCGAAGCCCGGGGCTCCCTGGAGACGATGTCGCGAATTACCGCGAACCAAATTGCCGAGGTGACCCTGGCCGCTTCCTCCACGGACACCGGGGGCTCGATCGCGGGATGCACGAGGGACGAGAAGTTGGAGTGTGCGAACTCTTCGACACTGCATTGCGCAGCCAGCGTGAGCAGCTCAAGCTCACGGTCCACAGTCACACCGAAGCTCACCTGCAGGACGTGCAGGAAGCGCTCTCTGAACTGCCGGCGCATGTCTTCCCAGAGTGTGCGATAGCTGCGGTGGCTCGCGGCCGCCTCGTGGAAGGCCCCCATTACACCCCGGCTCTCCCAGAAAAGGCTGAGGTAACCCAGGTTCGCCTCGTAGATTGCCTCGGCAGGCCGCTCTCTGAAATGTCCCCCTGTGGTGGATGCATTGAAAAGCTGGCGATCAAGGTCACCGAGCACGGCCCGAAAAACGTCGTCCTTGTTCCGGAAGTAGCGGTAAATCGCGCCCTGCGAGAGGCCTGCCTCCTGAGCGATGTCGGACATGCGGGCTCGTCCGTAGCCATCGCGGCCAAAAACGGCGCGGCCAGCGAGCAAAATTGCCTCCCTGGTTCGCTCACCCTTGGTCAGGGTCGACGACTCCGCGTCCGCTTGCTTCCGCATTACTACTCCACACATTACGCTGTTTCTCAGCAGCGATCCGGTTGGGCGGTGACGCAGCGATTCAAAAGTGACGTCACTATTGACATTAGGTCTAGTGCTTCATGTAGAGTAACGTAATCGGCGACAGTCCCGCATCTGGTTCTGGCTGATTTCGTAGCCATCGGGAGGGTCAATGGAATTCAAGGAAGTCATCGGCACGAGGCGCTCCATACGCTACTTCGAGCCCGACAAGCCGGTCGAGCGCGAGAAGATCCAGATGATGCTCGAGGCTGCGCGCCTGGCGTCCTGTGCCGTGAACGCCCACTGGATGAAGGCCATCGTCGTCGACCGCGACGCGATGAGCAAGGAGCAGCTCGATTCCCTAAAGACGCCGGTGGCGTCTACCGCTCTTGACCTGGCGCCGGTCCACATTTACATCTTCATGGACCTCAGCGTGGTCAATCAGATCAAGGGCAGCCGCCTCAAGGAACTCGTGGATGCCGGCGCCCTTAACCCAACGCACGGCTGGAGCCACGAGTTCGTCGATACCCTGGTCTATCCGCAGATCCTGAAGCCCTTGACTGAGCTGGATGCGTATCCCGTGGCCGCTGCCGCGGATTGCGGGATGGCCGCTGGTCAGGCCCTGCTCATGGCCTTTGACCTGGGCCTTGGCGCCATCCTCAACACGCCGACGGCCGCAGCAGTGACAGCAGCCTTCAACGCGCCGGCTGAGTGGGTGCCACTATGGGTGATCCTGGTTGGCTATCCGGCGGAGGACATTAATGCCGGCGGCCAGCGGCCTCGCCCTCCCTTCGAGGAGCAGTACTTCGAGGGCACATATGGCACACCGTTCAAGCGCGACCAGGGCGTCGTCGAGCAACTGAAGAAGGAGAAGATGATCCAGGACCCGGCTCCTCTTCCCGGCCGGAAAGAGGAAATCAAAAAACTGGCCGAGCGTTTTGGACTACCGATGTGATGGCCGAGGCAACGGATGGGGTGGGCGCGGAACTGCGCCAATCCGCCCCCGTGCAGAAATGGTTCAGCGGATTGGAGAAGCACTACGGTGCCTCATCCAGGGAGGAAGAGGAGAGGCGAATTGACTCCTTACGCCGTTTCTGCGCCTTCATCGAGAGCACGCCCGAGGAGATTATTAAGCGCTCTTTCTACCGCAAGAAGGACGGCGGGGATTTGAGGATCAGCATCAAGAGCAGGAACTTTATGTCCGAGAAGATCGCCGAGTTCCAGGATTCGGTCGAGGGATCGGTATTCGATAAGGCCCGCGAGGGCAACGCCGTGCGTAGTTTCCTTATTCATAACGGCGTCCTGATGCAATCGGGTGTTCAGCACTGAGTGCTTGAGTTTTAGCAGGCTACCTTAGCTGACACAGGAGGGGAACATGGCGGAAGACACGAACTATTGGCAGCGCTTCGCGCGAAAGAGGTATAACCGGCGGCGCCTGATCCAGATGGGCGCAATCGGGGCCGGAGGGTTGGCGGCAGCCGCGGCCGTCGGTTGTGAGGGGGACGACGACGACGCGACAGAGACAGCGACTGAGGCGGTAGGAGAGGAACCCGGAGAGGAAACCCAAGAGGAACCCGGAGAGGAAACCCAGGTGGAAGGACCACCTGAGGGCGTCTCTGAAGTCCTGCACGACTACCGTACCCGCTTCAATTACAGGAACCTGGCCAACGCGCCGGGCCAGTCCGACGAGCCGGTTAGCGGTGGCACTCTCAACTTCTCGACGTATGCCGGCGTAACGGGTTGGAACCTCACGGGACCGGAGGGTGACACGCTGGCAAGCTTTGCGCCCAATCACTTCAACGGGCTGCTTGCCTTTGCTCAGAGCGACTTCAACAACGCTCACAACCTCTACGAGGACATCCAGGGCGACCTGGCTGAGTCCTTCGAACAGGTCGACGAAACCACCTTCACCTTCAAGTTGCACCAGGGAGTGAAGTTCCACGACATCGCGCCGGTCAACGGTCGCGAGCTCGTTGCCGAGGATGTTGCCTACGCCGCGGAGGTTTTCAGCGGGAAGCAAGATCCGACGTTGGGCTTTGCGCAACAGCCCATCTTCAGCGGCGTGGAGAGCGTGGAGACACCTGACGACTACACGGTGACCTTCAAGTTCTCGGAGCCGGCCGCGTACTTTATCAACAGCTTGACTTACCCGGTGTCACTGATCTTCGCTCGCGAGGCGTTCGAGGAAGGACCGGAAGCGTTCAACGCGACGCCGATCGGCACCGGGCCGTTTATCCTGGACACCTTCGATCCGCCTAACGTCTACCGTGCCACCAGGAACCCGGAGTACTTCCGCAGGGACCCGCACTCGGGCCTTCAACTGCCATTCATCGACGGCTTCGAGGCTCCAATGCTCCTGGGCAACGACCCCGCGGAAGAGGCCGGGTTCCGCGCCGGCGACCTGCATGTTATCTGGAGCCACAGGAAGACGAACTTTGACGCCATGTTCGAGGCGTTCGACGACAACGTCGGTCAGGTGACCACGCCGCCGCCGGGCTACCAACCGTTCATGACGTTGAAGCTCGACAAGGAGCCCTTTACCGATGAACGCGTGCGCCGCGCGTTGCAAATGCTGATCAACCAGCAGGCGCTGGTGGATGGCCCGGCAGAAGGCCTGGCCGACTTCGGTTACGCGCAGGACTTCAGCTTCTTCGGCAGGGAGTACCCGTGGAGCGCCACCGACCTAGCGGCGATGGGCGCGAACCAGTACAACCCGGAGGAAGCACGGAGCTTGCTCGAAGCCGCGGGGAATCCGTTCGAGGGTCGGCCCTTGAAGATGTTGTGGCCGATCTTGGACGGCCTGCAGCACGAAGTCTTCACGCTCGTCGCCGACTTCTGGCGACAGGGCGGCATAGAGGTGGAGACGGACGAAGTGCCGGCGGCCGAGCTATCGCGCTGGTCGACTGCCTTGTTCGGCCGCCAATGGGGCGACCTGGACGTCATTGGACAGGGCTTCGCGGGACCGGGCACGGATCCCGACCAGTATTCCTACGGCGCCCTCAACTCGGCGTCGGCACGGAACGTGTTCTATGTCGACGACCCGGAGCTGGACGACCTGACGGCCAGGCAGCGGAGCATCTTCGATGTCGACGCGCGGCGCGACGTGCTGCTGCAGATCGCCGAGCGCGACCTGGCCCAGGCGTTCCGTATTTGGGCGATCCTGCCCTACAAGCTGAGCGTGCGGCGAGGGTTCGTCTACAACTTCGTCGACACGATTCACGCCTGGGCGGGGATCGGCTGGGGCACCAAGGGCAACGAGGTGACCTGGCTTAACCAGTAGCAGCCTTAGAGGAGGAAAAGAACCTTAGCGAATGCTTAGCTACATCGCCCGGCGCGTGGCAGCGTCGACTCTCGTCCTGTTTCTGGTCTCGGTGATCGTCTTCCTGATGGTACGGGCGGCGCCGGGCGATGTAATACTGTCGAAAATCCGCCAGCGGGTCTCGCCGGAAGAGTTGGAGGTTTTGCGCGGACGGCTGGGGCTCGAGGACCCTCTCTATCAACAGTACTGGGACTGGCTCAGTGGGATTCTGACGCTGGACTTCGGAAACTCGCTGTACCGCGAACACGAGTCAGTGCTGGGCCGGATCCTGGACGGCCTGCCGGTCACCGTGGAGCTGATAGTGATCGCCCTGGCGACGTCCGTGCTAATCGGCGTGCCGGTCGGCATCATCGCCGCGGTCAAGCAGAACTCCTTCGTCGACCTCGTGGCGCGCATCTTCTCAGTGACCGGCCTCGCGTTGCCGCTCTTCTGGCTTGGCACCCTGGCCATTGTCTACGGCACAAAGTGGTTTGGCTACACCGCATCATTCGTCTACGTGCCGATCTGGGAAGACCCGGTGGCCAACTTGAAGCAGTTCTGGTTGCCCGGGGTGCTGTTGGGCTACAACCTGTCCTCGATAACGATGCGAGTCGTGCGCTCGTCCGTCCTCGGAGTCATGCGTCAGGACTTCATCCGGACCGCGCGAGCCAAGGGGCTGGCCGAGCACATCGTCGTCGGCCGCCACGTTTTGAAGAACGCCATGATTCCAGTAATGACAATCCTCGGCAACCAAATCGTGTTCCTGCTCGGTGGCACCTTGATTGTCGAGTTCTTGTTCCACCTACCCGGTCTCGGTTTCGCGGCGTTCGAGGCGATCTCGGTGCGTGACTACACGATGATCCAGGGTATTGTGCTTTTCCTCGGCGCCATGGCGATCGCGGTCAACCTGTTGGTCGACACCACCTATGCGTGGCTTGACCCACGCATTAAGTACGCCTGATGAGTCAGATCGCGCAGGTCGACGAAACCGCCGCCATTTACTTCGAGGCGCCTGGGCAGCCACGCACGCGACGCGCGGCACGGGCGCTAAGATTCTGGGCACGCCGTCCGGCGGTGGTAGTGGCCATCGCCTTCGCTGCCATCCTGGTCTTCGTGGCCATCTTTGCCCCTCAACTTGCCACCCATGACCCCATCTCCACGGACCCCGCGGCCCGGCTGGAGAGCCCGAGCAGCGCTCACCTCTTCGGCACCGACGCCGTCGGCCACGATACCTTTTCAAACATCGTCTACGGCGCGCGCGTGTCGCTCCTGGTGGGGGTGCTGGCCACGGTGTTTGGCACGATCCTGGGCTGTCTGATCGGCCTGGTCAGCGGCTACTTCCGTGGGGCTCTTGACGGCCTGATTCAGCGCATAATGGATGGCATCCTTTCCATCCCAGCGCTGATCCTGCTGCTGATGTTCGGTGCGCTGGCCGGGCGCGGACTGTGGGTCGTGGTGCTCGGGCTGTCGATCATCATCGCACCGCTCGCTGGTCGTGTAATGCGCTCTGCCGTCCTGAGCGAGCGTGAGAACATGTACATCGAAGCGGCGCGGGCGGTAGGCGCCACGGACCTGCGTGTCATGTCGCTGCACATCCTGCCGAACGTCATGCCGGTCATAATCGTCCTCAGCTCTATAACGGTGGGCTCCGCCATGCTGCTCGAAGGAGCTCTGAGCTTTCTCGGCCAGGGCATACAGCCGAACGATCCCACGTGGAAGACGTCGTGGGGGGCCATGCTGGACCCCGCCAACATCGCCTACACGGAGCAGCAGCCGTGGCTGGCTTTCTTCCCGGGAGCTTCGCTGGCGCTGGCGGTCCTGGCCTTCAACATGCTCGGTGATTTCTTGAGGGATGTCCTTGACCCGCATCTTCGCGGGCTTTTTGGAGAGAAACAATAGGAAGTAGGAGGGAACGAACATGGTAGCTACCGAACAGGCAACAGGAGCCGCGCTCAAGAAATTCTTTGAGCATCCGCTGGGCAAGGCCCTGGCCACAGTGCGCAGCCGGCGCGTCGGCCACGGCTACAGCATCGAGCCAGGCGTTGAGCAGAAGCATCCAACTACAGGGGCACGGCTTTACCAGGAGAAGGGTCCGCTGGCCTTCGTCTCCAACAAGAGGCCGGTGCCGCTGACGGAAGAAGAGGAGGCCATACTCTGCTGGGCGGCGTGCGGCCCCAACGGCGTGATCGCCTGGGACATTGCCCTGGGCGGCGGATTCAACGAGCTCGTCCACCTCGCCGGGCGCACTTCCCCCGCTCCCGGCAATTCGCACGGCACAGACCTTCTCGTCGTTAACGACAAGGGAGTGTTCATCTACAAGCCGAGCAGGGACCGCACTCGGCCGATCGAGATCGAAGGGCCGCAGGATCACCACAAGATCCTGGACTGGTATCGCACGAGCCTGATCAAGATTAGCGATGAGAGGCCGCAACTCGGGTACGGGACCAAGATCGACCCGAGCCATAACGACGGCTCTATCTTCGGACCGTATCAGTACAACATGAACATGCCAGGATCGACCTGGCTGATACCGATCCAGGACAACGGCTGGCTCTACCTCAGTGTCCTGCCGGTAATACTTCAATGGAACGGCTACTACATCGTCGACGACTTTACCGGCGAGCCCGCCGGCATGAAGCAGTGGGTCGACGAGGGTAAGCTGCACGTGCCGATGACCTTGAGCCAGTACGAGCAGTTTCTCTTCCAGGTGGAGACGTATGTCCCTGGCTGCATGGTCCAGAACGTCCGTCTCGCGGCCGAGACACTCGGCCTTGGCACGTGGGTCTATTGCGGCTACTCGGACGACGCGCTGATGGGGGCCGTGCCGGAGCTTACCAAGGGGATCGGGTTCAAGCACGAAGAACCGAACCTGCGCGTGCCACTGGGCAGTGGTCAGGTTGTGACGTCCGGGCTGGAAGGCATCAAAGAGGCGACCTACGTCCCCTCACGCCGCTACAAGGACGGCATGGACTGCATCACAAAGCTGTTTGAGGAGAAGTATGGCCCGGGAGCAACGATGGCCAAGGACGGTAACTCGTGGGGCCAGAAGGTCGGCGCGCCCTACAAGCCCGAGGTCTTCGCGGAGGTCATGAAGCACAAGCACACGGACTTCCCGCAGTGGACGCTCGACGCAACCGCTTCCTTCATCGACTACTGCGTCGAGAAGTGGGGCCAGTGTCCTGTCTTCCAGAACCCGATGCAGTGCAACTTCGGCGCGGTCATCCACCACGTCGATACGGACTTCTACGACCAGTACTACGTGGATGGCTACGTCACCGACGCCATTCGTGAAACCAACAGCCGACTCGGCAACGGCAGGAACGGCAGCGGGGGCTAGCTGACAACAAGCGGGGCGCCGCACCCATTAGGCGCCCCGCTTCAGTCTCCCGGCCCGGCGAAGCGCGCGGGCTGGTTAGCAAATGACAGGGCCTGTCAGCGTCTGCGGCGCATTGCCGCTGCGCTGCACAGCGACCAAAGATCGGAGGAAACTTGGGCGAGCTTATTCTCAACAGCAAATTCCTCATGGACTACGTGGCCGACCTTAATCCGATTAGAGATCTCGGCAGCACTCCTCATGGCGGGCGGCAGATCTACAACGTTGCCGGTGGCTGGTTCGAAGGGCCCTCGCTGAAGGGGAAAGTCTTGCCCGACGGCGCCGATTGGCTGTTGATCCGGCCCGACGGGATCCTCGAGCTGGACGTGCGGGCCACTCTGGAAACCGACGACGGCGCCCTCCTCTATGTGACCTACTACGGGCTGATCAAGGCCACAGCGGAATGTTTCGCCCGCTTTGGTTCGGACGACCCGCCCAAGGCCAGTGAGTTCTACTTCAGGACCTGCCCACGCATATCAACCGGCGACCCGCGTTACCAGTGGTTGAACGAGGCCGTCTGCGTCTCCATTGGCAATCCAGAGCACATTCCCATCAAGCCAAACCAGGTAGCCTATCGGGTTTTTCAGATCCTTTAGGGAGGCGGAGGATCGACCTGTGGAGGAGGAAGCGAAGGCCCGGTGTCGGTCATACAGGTACTAGCTGAAGGCACGCTCGATTTTCATCCGGTCGACCCGGACGGCTTCCGGGAATACGTCCGCGACCACAAGCGGCGCGCGCTCGAGCCGCGCTTGATGGGCATCCGGGAGGCGGTTGAGCGCTTCGTCCAGGACGGCGACTACCTGGCCTACGACTGCAACTTCTTCATGCGTGGCCCTTCCGCGCTGCTTCGGGAGGTCATCCGCCAGCGCAAGAAGGACCTCTGGGTCTGCGGCAAGTTCACCTACGTCGACAGCGCCCTGCTGACGGCTGGGGGTTGTGCCGCGAAGATCGACGTCGGTTTCCAGATGGCCGGGCCATGGCTGCGACGGGCCCTCGACGACGGTCTCAAGATCTACGAATACTCAAACGTCGTGATGACCACCCGACTTCAGGCGGGCTCGATGGGCGTGCCCTTCCTGCCGATTCGCTCCTTCGGCGGCACGGACGGATTCAAGTACTCTGGCGCCAAGCTGATCGAGGATCCCTATACCGGCCAGCCGCTCGTTATCGTGCCAGCGCTGAACCCGGACGTCTCACTGATCCACGTCCAACAGGCCGACCAGTACGGCAACTGCCGCGTGTTCGGTACCGGTATCTCCCATGTCGAATGCGCACTGGCCTCGAAGAGGGTCATCATTTCAGCCGAGGAGATCGTGGACACCGAGGAGATCCGCAGAGACCCTGGCCGCACTACCATCCCGTACTACGTGGTCGACGCGGTTGTACACGCGCCTTTTGGTTGCTACCCCGGGGAGGTTCAAGGCTACTACGCGTCGGACTCTGAGGGCGTGCTGGAGGTCTTTGCATCCATCGGCCGTGATCAACTTGACGCCTACCTTCAGAAATACGTCTATGACCACGAGGATGAGCAGCAGATGCTGGATAGGGTGGTCGGCCAGGAGAAGCTGAACGCGCTCAAGGCTCGGGCAACGATCAAGGACGGCTACCACCCTTGACCAGGGTCCCCATTGGAGGTCTCTTATGACCAGTCAACCGTCTTCCGAGCCAGCCTCCCAGTTCACGGAGCGGGAGGCGCAGATCGTCAACGTCGCCCATATGGTCGAGAACGGTAAGACATATTGGGTGGCGGGCGGCGGGTCGCCGTTGTACGCCATCATCCTGGCCAAGCGCTCGGCGGCTCCGCAAGCCCAGTACATCACGGAGGACGGCTGCATCGCACCTGAGCCCGACCTGCCCCTCGACCCGATAATGACGATGGTTGCGGCCAAGGCCGGTTACCGAGCTCTCCAGTGGGGGAACATGAACGCCTCAGGCATGCACGCCCAGGTTGGCCTCATGGACTACGGCATCCTCAATACGCTGCAGGTTGACCGCTGGGGCAACGTCAACTCCACGGCGACCGGTGACTACGAGGGGGAGGGGCGGCGCTTCAACGGTCCCGGGGGCGCCGATTCCATCGCCGCGCTCTGCTGGCGGACGATCCTGATGACTGACCAGCAGAAGCGCAAATTCGTCGACCACGTGGACTTTGTATCGTCGCCGGGCTTCCTCGACGGCAGCGAGGGCGCGCGAGAGCGGGCCGGTCTGCCGCGCAACACCGGTCCTTACAAGGTCGTGACGCCCTGGGCGGTCTTCGGCTACGACAGCAATCGCCACCTCAGGCTGGAAGAGGTGGCTCCCTGGGTCACCAAGGAGCAGGTTCTTGCCGAGATGTCTTTCGAGCCAACGCTGGCGCCCGAGATTGGCGTCATGGAGATCCCGACCGAGGACGAACTGAACACCCTGCGCACAGAACTCGACGTCCGCGGCCAAACATCCGACGTTGGCGCGTGGATTATCCGCAACGACGACCGATCCTGGACGATAGCGGCGCCCTGACCATCCTTGGCGCAACCCTGCAGCCGGGGCAACATACCGCAGAACAAGGTCTGGCTCGCCGCGTCGCCAGTTGGCTGGCGGACAGAAGCCCCGACGCCGGCGCCGCCTGACTCGGCAAGCCGGCCAACTACATAGGAGCCCAACGCCGATTCGCTGACCGGTACGAACGCGGCGGACCGGCTGCTGGGCCTGGGTGGAAGCGACATCCTGACCGGCGCGGGAGGAGACGACTTCCTGTGCGGTGGCCCGGGCGACGAGAGGATCAGAGCATGAGCTGCGAGACATCGGATTCAATCCCCTAGTAGGCAGCCTAGGCTTCGCCCGGTCCAGCCGGGTTGTCATCACCCAGGTAAGCGCTCCGTACTCGTTCGTCTTTCAGCAACTGGCTTGCCTTGCCGGACATGACGATGCTGCCGTTTTCGAGGACGTAGCCCCGGTTTGCCACCTCGAGCGCCTGCTTTGCGTTCTGCTCAACTAGCAACACCGTAACGCCGCGCTCGGGCAACGAGCCGATGTGCGCGAAGACCTGAGAGACGACCATCGGCGCCAGGCCGAGGGAAGGCTCATCGAGGAGAAGGAGCCGGGGGCGGGCCATCAGGCCACGGGCGAGGGCCAGCATCTGCTGCTCTCCGCCGCTCAAACTCTGTGCGAGCTGGCGCCGTCGCTGTCCAAGAACAGGAAACATCTCGAACATTTCCCGGACGTCACCTCGGACGCTGCGGCTGTTACCGACATAGCGGTGGTAGCCGCCGAGCAGAAGGTTGTCCTCGACACTCATAGAGCCGAAGATCTGGCGACCCTCGGGGACCTGAACGAGCCCGAGGCCGGGGAGCATCTCCGCCGGCTGCCTGGCTACACTCTTGCCGGCGAACAGCAACTCGCCCGACGACAGCTTCACAAGCCCAGATATCGTGTTAAGGGTTGTGGTTTTACCGGCGCCGTTAGCCCCGAGCAGGGCCACGATCTCGCCATCGAGGACGTTGAGCGAAATGGACCGTAGTACCCTGATCTGCCCATAGCCGCTGCTGACGCCGCGGACCGTGAGCAACTCCCCCATCAGGACTGGACCCCGAGGTAAGCCTCGATAACGAGGCGATCACCGCGCACCGCAGCCGGTGGACCCTCGGCGATCTTAACTCCATGGTCCACAACCACCACCAGGTCAGCAAGCTCCATGACCAGCGTCATGTCGTGCTCGACAAGCAGGATCGTCGTCCCCTCGCCGCGGATGCGTCTCAGCAACCGGGCCAAATCCCGAGTCTCGACCCTGTTTAAGCCAGCCGCTGGCTCGTCGAGGAGCAACAGCAACGGCTGTGTGGCGGCGGACCTGGCGATTTCAAGCAGTCTCTGGTGGCCAAATGAAAGGGACGCCGCGGGAAGCGACTGAGCGAAGTCCAGGTTGACGAAATGCAGAAACGACACGGCGTCAGACTCTATTCTGCGCTCCTCCGAAGCGACACTGGGAAACCCAGAAATAGCCTCGATAATGCCGGTCCGGCCGTGACGATGACGGCCAACCATGACGTTTTCCCGGGCGGTCATGTTGGTGAACAGGCGCAGATTCTGGAAGGTACGGGCCAGCCCGGTAGCGGCGATCTGACTTGGGCGCAGACCATCGATCCTGACGTCATCCAGCCAGATCTCTCCCTTCTTGGGAGTCTCCTGGCCTGCTATCAGATTGATCATCGTCGTCTTGCCTGCGCCATTTGGACCAATCAACGCCGTGATTGACCCGCGAGGAACCTCGAGCGAGACCCCGTCGACAGCACGCAAGCGCCCGAAGTGCTTGACGATCCCGAGCATTCGCAGGATGCTTTCGCCACTGCTGTTCACGCTCACCGCCGAAGCTTCCCATTCGCAAAGGCCGCCCTTGCGCGATGACCGATCGAAAGCGCGAAGGGCCGCGCCGCGGCGAGAAGCAGACTGATCCGCGCGCACGACTGCCTGAGCAGGGAAGCGAGCCCCCGCGGGAAGGCAACGAGAAACACGACGATCAACACACCGGAGATGATCACCTCATAAGTCGATTGGTTCCCCGACAGAGTGTCACCAAAGCCGCTGTCACGCACCCATTCCTGGAGGACCCGCACAAAGATCGTCCCGATAAGGCCGCCCCACACTGAGGTCATGCCTCCCACCACCACGTAGGTGATCAGGTCAATCGTGAGCGAGAAATCCCACGTGCCCGGCCCGGCAAAGCGCAGGTAGTGTGCCCAGAGGCTGCCGGCGACGCTGGCCATTACTGAGCTGATAACGAATATCTGGACCTTGTACTTGGTGGCATCAATGCCCAGGGATTCGGCAGCTTCCGGGCTGTTGCCCAGCGCACGCAGCGCTCGGCCCATGCGCGAGCGGGAGATGTTGTAGGCAACTAGCAACGACAGGACCAGGACAGCCCAGGCGACGTAGTAGAACTCCTTTTGGCTGCGCGCCTCCCACCCGAAAGCGGAGAAGGGTTGGATTCCCGTCTTGCCGAGAACCCCTCCGGTGAGGTCCATCTCCTGGCGCACTACGACGAGGAGGATGAAGTGCATAGCGAGCGTCGCAATGGCTAGATTGAAACCTTTAAGACGCATCGTTGGCCAGCCGATAGCGAAAGCCAACGAGGCAGAGAGCAGAGCTGCGACAAGCAACGCCGGCAGGGCACCCCAGCCATAGTCGACCGTCAGAACACCGGTGGTATAGCCGCCGATCAGGTAAAAGGCCGCCTGTCCGAGCACGAACTGCCCGGCATAACCCATGACAAGGCCAAGCCCGGTTGCTCCTATTCCCAACAGCAGGATGGAAATCATTGTGTCCAGGTCGCGAACGTCGCTGGTCAACTGCGGGATCAGGATCGAGAGTAGGAGGAAAGCCGCGACGGCGATCATAGCTGGCGCTCTGCGGCGCAGGGTTGCACCTTCCGCGGCAGGGGCGCCGGCACGCTCCAAGACGCCGGCCAGTGCCTCGCCCCCGGAGCTCTGAAGGCGGGCTAACCCGTGGCGCAGCTGCTGCCAGAGGCGTCGCGGGTGAAGGCTCTGGTCGGTAGAGAACTCCCTGCCTACCAGGTAGACGATGAGAATCCCAAAGACGAAGGCATCCCGGTAGGCGGAGGAGACGTAGCCGGCGCCCAGAGATTCGGCGACGCCCAGGCCAAGGCCTCCCCCTACGGCGGCGGCTGGATTGGTAAATGCACCCAGCGCGGCGGCGATGAATCCCTTGACGCCTATGGCGATCCCGCCTTCCCACGACGTGAAGGTGATAGGGGCGATGACGGTGCCGACCAGGCCGCCGAGCGCGGCCGAAAGCACGAAGGCTGCCATAGACAGACGTTCCAGGCGTATGCCCATCAATCGCGCCGCCCGCGGGTTCACAGCACACGCGCGCATAGCGCGGCCGAGCATGGTGAACCTGAAGAAAAGGAGCGCCGCAACCAGCAAGAGCGCGGTCACAGCCCAGACCCAAGCAGTCTGCTCGACGAAACGCGCACCGTTGATCTCGAAGACGCCTTCGGTGAAGGCGGGTGCTCGGAAGAGATCCTTCCCGAAGAGGATCAAGGCCGCGCCACGAATCACGATGCCAACGCCGAGCGTGACCACAACAAGAGTCAGGGGGTTGGCATTACGGATCGGCGCCACCGTGAGACGTTCTTGGGCAAGCCCAACAAGGCCCACGACGATCACCGCAAAGGGAACAGTAGCCAGCAGGGGCCAGTCGGAGCGTGACCCCCAAGCCGCAATCATGCCGCCCAACATTACGTATTCGCCCTGGGCGAAGTTGTAAACCCGGGTCACGTTGACCACAACGACGAACCCCAGGGCCACGAGTGCGTAAATGCAGCCGACCATAAGGCCCGAAAGAAAGAATTGAGAGAAGTCACTGGTGTCGAACAACTGCGTCCGCTTCCCCCTGCTCCACTAGTAGGAGTCGGGCCCGGGCGTCTCGCCCCGGGCCCCCCCCCCCCCCCCCCCGACTCGGTTCGGCCGCCGGCTAGTCTACGGTGCCACTACAAGTCTCGTAGACACACTCCCAACCGGCGCCGCCGTCGACAATCGTCACGAGGGCGAAAGACTCGGTCACCGGCCCCAGGAGGGCGTGGTTGTCCTCCGAAGTGTGGATCTCGCCCTGGGTGGTGAACAGATCGCCGGCGAAAGTCTCGATCGCGGCCGCCACGCTCTCCCTGGTCAGGTCGTCACCACTGTCCAGCACCTTTTGTACAGCCGCGGCGATTGTATTCACCGCGTCATAGCCGTAGATGCCGAAGAGAGGCACTTCCTTGTCGGGGAACATCGCCGAATAGCGGCTGGCGTACTCTTCGCAGACCGCTTTTAGGGGGTCATCGTCGGGCAGCTGCTCGGTGATGCGGCATTTGTGGGCCGCGAAGACGACACCCTCGCAGGCTTCGCCGCAGGCCTGGGCGAGGCCGGGGATCGAAAGCCACTGCTCGGCGATCACCGGCGCATCAAGGCCAAGTGTACGGAAGCCCTGGATGCCGACCGGGCTAAGTCCCTCGATATAGAAGACATCCGGGTCACTGGCGGCGAGGTTGGTAAGCTGCGCCGAGACATCAGCGTCGGCGACGCTCGCTGCCTCTACAGCAACAACCTCCATCCCTATCTCTTGAGCTCGCGCCTCGAGTGCCCCCTCGATGCCCTGGGAGAACTCGGAGTCGAAGTGCAGCAAAGCTACTGTCGTCGCGCCGAGCTCGTCACTGGCGTAGTCGAGGGCTATCGTCGACAGCTCACCGGTCGGTGCGTTGCCAAAGACGTAATCCACCGCAGGCTTGAAGGTCTCGTCGATGCCTCCTGCTGTTATGACCGGAAGCTGGATCTCGTCGCTAATCGCACGGATGGCCTGTCCGCCAGTAGCGCCTTGGAAGGCAGCGAGAGCATCAGTGTTGCCCGCTTCGCGGTACACAGCGGTTGCGACCTCGGGATTTCCTTCTGTGTCATAGGACTCGATCTCGATCTGACGGCCGTTGATCCCGCCAGCCTGGTTGATCGCCGCCGCCGCGACCTGCATGCCCTCGAGGAAGTCCTGCCCACCCTGACCGGACCCTAAAGGGTTGAGCGAGGCGATTAGAATCGGCTCCGCGCTCGCCTGATCATCGTCATCCGCCGAATCGGCTGCGTCATCGTCCGCTTCAGCCGTGCCATCACCATCGTCATCGTCATCATCATCCCCGCATGCTGTCGCAAACGACAGACTGGCCGCAAGGCCGAGGGTCAACAACCAGAAGGTTGAACCTCTGAGGACTCTTAGTAAAGACATTTGGACCCCCCTTTTTTGGTCTGCTCCGCCATCGACGGCCGCAGGCGTTACCCACCGTTTCATGTCATTGCCGGCTTTACCGGCGCTTCGGTTCCACCTCCTTCAAGAACTTGACCAGCTCATCGGTATAGCGTTGAGCATCCTCGAGGAAAGGCGCATGCCCGCACTCGGGGAACTCAACGAGGCGGTTATCTGGGAGCATCTTGGTCTGCTCCTGGGCCATCTCCCATGAGACGAAAGCATCATGTCGGCCCTGCATGATCAGCACGGGGACATCAATCTTCGGAAGGAGTCCCCGCTGGTCGATTTCGCCAAGGTTGCGCAGCGTCAGGTCCGCCCGCGAGCTCGACTGCATGAAAATGTCGAACATCCAGCGAATAGTCGGTTCTCCCACATCGACCTTGCAGACGGCGCGGGCGATGCCGTCGAGGAAGGGTGCCCGTGCTGACCTCAGGGCGGGGAAGAACGTCGCAAACACGTCGGGCGGTGTCCCGTGGGCCCAGCCTTCCCCCGGGAGATACTTTGGCGTCGCACCGCCTGTCAATACGAGGCCGCGGAGCCGCCCAGCTAGCTTGGCGGCAGCGTCGACGATGGCGGCGCCGCCAGTTGACCAGCCGTTGAGCACGAGCTCGCGCAGGCCCAGCTCCGTTGCCAGGCGCTCGATATCTGACCCTATAGCACTGATGGACAGGTCATCAAAGTCCTTGTCTGAGTGGCCGCAGCCCCTCATGTCGAAGGCCAGGACTTCGTGGCCGGCCTCTCGCACTGTTTCCATGGGTCCGTCCCAGACGCGGCTGCTCATCGCCCAGCCGTGGACGAATATGACTGGGAGTTTGCCTCCGACGTTGCGCCGCTCGTAGTAAATCCTGCGGTCGCCTTCAACGGCGAGATAAGCCATTTGATCCCCCTTACCCTCGGACTAGTCCTTAATGTGCCAGCTTTGGACACCAGTATCAGCTTTGGAAGGCCGGCATCACCTCTTCTGCGAACAAGCGCATCGCTTTGTGGATCTTCTCTGCGGGCTGGCTATCAAATCGAAAGCGCAGCTGGATGTGGTCGAAGCCGAGTTGCTCGAATTGTTTGAGCTCGCGGGTCACCTGTTCAGGCGTGCCGATTATGCCAGCTCCCACCGACGCGTCGACGTATGCCCTCAGCAACCTTCCACGGTCGGGCCCAATAGGCGTCCCAGCTTCATCACGAAATAGCCGCCACCCGAGTGCCACGGTCTCTCCGTAGTAATTGCGAAGCCGCTGGCGGCCCTCTTCAAGCTCGGCCTCTGTCTCAGCCACCCAGAAGTCGCGCAGGATGCCCACATCGCGGGGTTTCTGCGCATGCTCGTCGGAAAGGTTTGCTCGATAGATGTCGAGCAAACCGGCGGCCTGTTCGCCGTTCATTACAGGCCCGAGGTAGATTCCGAAACCAAAGCGGGCAGCCCGTTCGACCGTGGCCGGTACGAACCCGCCCATCGCGATCGCGGGATGCGGCGACTGTAGCGGCTTCGGTCTGCAAACAGGGCCACGATAGGTAAAGTGGCGTCCCTCGTGGTCGATCGGCTCGTCACTCCTCCAGAGCTTGAGCAAGAGCTCAAGCGTCTCGTCGGTGCGGCTGGCGCGCTGGCGCATGCTTATGCCGTAGGCATCAAACTCCTCTTCGCGATAGCCCAGGCCGAAGCCCAGGCGGAGGCGCCCTCCCGAGAGGTGGTCGACGCAAGCGATGTTCTCGGCGAGCCGTAGCGGGTCATGTATAGGTAGGAGCAACATGCTCGTACCTATCTTCAGTTTGTCGGTCTCCGCCGCCATCGCCCCGAGAATCGTCAACAGGGCATTAGAGTGACCGTCATACCAAAAGTGGTGTTCTGCCAGCCAGATTGCGTCGTACCCCAAATCCTCGGCCGTGACACAGTCCCGCACCAGCTCTTCATAGAGGAGCGCGTGGTGACGGGGCCTCAGGCGCGTCTGGCCCATCGTCCAGTAGCCAACGCTGAACTTCATATCGCCGCGCCCTCGCGGAGGTAGCCGATTACGGGAGACTGCGTTTCCTCGATAGTGTGCACGCGAATCTCGCCTGGAAATGAGGCCATGCGGAAGCGGGGCGCCACGGCGCGAGCCAGCAGCCTGAGTGAGTTCAGCGACTCTTCAGGCGACAGGCCAGACAGCGCTATCCGACAGACCAGGTAGTTGGCCCCGGCATCGCGTAGGCCCTGAAGTTGCGCGACGACCTGCTCAACGTCGCCGCAGATAAGGCATCGCCTGTCGCTACCCTCCAGCAACCGCGACAGATTGGCCGCCTCCTGCTCGGTCTCAGCGACCACGACATCGCGCAGAAGCGCACGGACGGTAGGGACGCAACCATCCCGCGGTCGCAAGCGCTCCGCGATCTCCTCGACAGGGGTACTGCGGCCCGCCACCTGGACTACAGGTGCCGGAAGGCTCTGGTCTGCGATTTCCTCAAGCCAGATGGGGACTATCGTCTGGGCTGGCTTCGGTGTCACCGAGACTTCGGCCACGGCCGCGACTTCGCGGTTGCCACCCACGTGGGCAGGAATACGCCAGCGTTCGCCGCTGTGCTGGAATGGCTCTGGCGACCAGGCCCGTGGCAAAACCTCGAGCGACTCCCAGAAGGCGGCTCTCGCCTGATTCGGATCGAGCGCGTAGACGGCGGCTTGCGTGGGCGACGGTGCCAGCGGGGCGAAGAGCAGGCGACCATTCGAGATGAGGTCCAGTGCGGCGGCATCCTCGGCGGCATAAAGCGGGTGGACGAGGCCGACAACCGGCCGTACGGCAATGCGCAACGCCTTGGTTTGCCTGGCAACCCAGGCGCCCACGACAAATGGCGAAGCCCCACAGCTCTGGTTTCCCGGTTCGATCCAGATCGAGTCGAACCCTTCTTCCTCGGCCAGCGCGGCGTGTTGACGAAGCGTTGGATAGAGGTCGGTGGCACCCGATAGATAGGGCCCCAGGGAAAATTTCATAACTGGCGCAATGCTTCCCTTTCAACCCCTTGCCAAACTGCGAGGCCCTAAGTACGATCTCGAAATCGAGCGCTCGCTCTAAACAACGCTCAGGGTTTCTGTAACATAGTGTTCAGACAAACCGTCGTCAATATCGAGACCGCCAGGCTGGGGAACTATGATTCCGAGGGCTAGCAACAGCGATAAGCTCAATGAACGGCGTGAGCACCTTGTTTCAACCATCACCGAGGTGATGTTGAGAAAGGGATTTCACAAAACGACCATCCGCGATATGGCCGCGGCCGCCGGTTGGTCAATGGGCCAGCTCTACTTCTACATCTCCCGCAAGGAAGACGTCCTCTTCCTGATCACAGAAGACATCCTCGAGGACGTCTACGGCAGCCTGGAAGCTATACGCTGGAACGTCAGCTACAGGAACACCCTCGAGGCGGCAATCACCGCGTTCTTCGATGCCTGCCGGAGAAAGAGCCACGAGATCGCGCTCCTCTACCGCGAAACGGCGTCTATGCTGCCGGAACACCGCGAGAAGATCAAGGCCTACGAGCTAAGGGAGCGCTCGGCGTTTGTCGACCTGCTCGAGGGTGGGATCAAGGCTGGCGAGTTCCGACAAGTTCAATCCGACATGTTCGCTGAAGTCATCATCATCCTCGCGCATAGTTGGATCCTTAAAGGCTGGGCTCTGCGCGATACGATCGACTTCGAAGGCTTTAAGAACGCTCAGCTTGATTTCATCTTCTCCTACCTTTCCTCCCCGGCCCGAGGAGGAGCGTCGGATAACCAAAGCACGGGAGGCATCGAGGCGAAGGGGCTAAGCGTAACCGCGGCGGGAGCTGCTCTCTGAGTCCCGAGTCCTGATTCACGTCAGCTAAGGAGGAACAAGGGATGGTCGTGCAGGTGTCACTGGAGGAGCGTGTTCAAGAGTTGGAGTGGCGTGAAGCCATCAGGCGACTGATCGCTGATTACTGCCATGGTGTTGACAAACACGACGTCGATCGCTTCATGAACATCTGGCAAGAGGATGCGGCCTGGGAGATCGGCGGCCCCTTTGGCGACTACTACGGCAAAGCAGAGGTCCGCCACTGCCTGGTCGACCTGATCTGGCCGGCGTTGCCCGAAACCCACCATTGGACAACCAATCTCGTACTCGAGTTCGACGGCAGCAGTGCAAAAGGCATGTGCGATGTCGACTGCACAGCGACCGATAGCGAAGGCAGGCCACTTCTAATCGCAGCGAGCTACTTCGACGACTACGAACGGCGCGATGGTGACTGGAAGATCGCGAAACGCAAGGTCGAGCTCTTCTACCAGACCCCGGTCCTCGATCCGTGGAGCAATACTCCCGAGTCGAGATTCCGGCTGCCCAAGCAGGGCTGAGGAACATGGCATGACAACAGGCAACGCTATACGCTTCGGGCTTTGGTACGACTTCAGGAACCCGCCTCAATGGCGCCGGCCCAACCGCGACTTCTATAGCCAGGTCCTCGACCAGATTTCCTGGGCTCAGGGACTAGGCTACGATTCTGTCTGGCTCACCGAGCATCACTTCTGCGAGGACGGTTACACGCCGTCTCCGCTGGTCCTGGCGGGCGCCATTGCTGTCCGCAGCCCGGGACTCTTCGTCGGCACCAACCTCATGCTTCTTCCTCTGCACGACCCGGTGCGCCTCGCCGAGGACGCGGCCACTCTCTCCATCCTTTCCCGTGGCCTGTTTGCTCTGGGGCTCGGCCTGGGTTACCGGGAGCTCGAGTTTGACGCCTTCAAGAGGTCTCTTAAGAATCGGCCCAGTCTGATGGAGGAAGGCATCGAGATCATCCGACGGGCATGGAGGGGGGAGCCTGTAGATTTTAAAGGCAGGCGCTTCCAGGTACCCGCCGTCCGTGTCACGCCTGATGTCTCCGATGATCCGCCCTTGCTACTGATTGGAGGGATGGCCGAACCAGCCATTCATCGCGCTGCCCGGCTCGGCGATGGCTTTCTTAGCACCCAGAACGCCCACCATGGAATGTACATCAATGGTCTGGAGCAGGCGGGCAAAGACCCGGCAGCGGGAAGCATCTATGCCGGCCAGTGGATCGTCGTCGACAAGGATCCCGAACGGACCTGGGATCGCATTGGGCAGCACGCCGTTTACCAACTCAACGAGTACATCTCCTGGGGAGCGTTCGGTCCTCCCGAACAGGTTCCCCGGTTCACCGACGCCGAGCAGATCAAGGCGGCCGGCGCCTACCAGCTCTGGGATGCCGACGCTGCAGTCCGCGAGCTTGTCGCGCTAGTTCGCGGAACACCCCAGATAAAGGACATCCACTTCTTCGCTCAGTTGCCCGGCGAGCCCGTCGAGAGTGGGTCGCACCGGGTCGAGTACTTCGCTCGCCACGTCATACCGCGCGTCCGCGCAGAGTTGAGCGGCCCTACAAAGGTGGGGGTCGCGTCCGCCGATGGCTGAGCAACACATGCGCAGGCGACGAACCGGGACAAGAAGGGGGTGCTGGCGCTAGCTGAGAAGGGATCCTTGAAAGAGATCAACGAAAACAAGGAGGAAATGCTGTGAAGTTTGGAATGTTCTACGTGCTGGAGTGTCCGGACCACGACTACCGGCGCGCATATGAGGAGATGCTCGACCAGATAGAGTACGCCGAGAGTCTCGGCTTCTCCTCGGTCTGGCTCGCCGAGCACCATGGCGACGACTACGGTAGTATGCCGTCACCCCAGGTAGCGGCGGCTGCCGTCTCTCAGCGGACGAAGACGATGCGGATCGGCATAGCGGTTTCAATACTGCCCTTCGCCAACCCTGTGCGCATTGCCGAGGACTACGCCATGGTCGATGTCCTCAGCAACGGGCGTCTCGACTTCGGGGTCGGCCGAGGTTATCAGCCGCAGGAATTCAAGATGATGGGGGTCCAGCAGGACATCAGCCGGGAGATCTTCGCCGAGTCGCTCGATATCATCCTCGGCTCCTGGCAGAACGAGGAGTTCAGCTACCAGGGGAAGCACTTCCAGGTCGAAAACATCGCCGTCCGTCCGCGGCCCATCCAGAAACCGCACCCACCGGTCTGGGTCGCCGCGATCAGTCCGGAGACGTTCGACCTTGTCGCCCAGAAGGGCCTGCAGATCATGGTCACCCCAACCCTGATGACCCTGCCGGAACTCAAGGAAAACGTCCTCAAGTCAATGCGCGCCCTTATCGAGCGCGGCTATAAGCCCGAGGACCTCAACTTCCCGATGAACCTGCAGATGCACATCGCCCCGACCGAGGAGCAGGCTGTCGCCAACACAGAGAAGGCGCTTGACTGGTACTTCAAGCGCGTCATCGAGCTCGTCCCGAAGGGTCCCAACACCCCGAAGAGCTACGAGCGCTTTGCCGAAGTGGCTGAGCAGATGGGCGACATTTCCGTGGACGTCCTCCGGGAAGCCGGGATCATCCTGTTGGGCACGCCAGAACAGGCAGTGGCCCGGGTGCAGGAGCTGCAGGACGATATCGGCCAGAAGCAGCTGCTGTGCTGGATGCGGATCGGCGGCCTTGAGCACAAGAAGGTCATGGATTCCATGAAGCTCTTCGCTGAGGAAGTGATGCCCTACTTCAACTCTCAGCAGACTCCGGTGCCACGAGCCTTGAGCGCCGAGCCGGCTCTCGTGTAGCACTTCGGTCTACGCCCGTCCGATTACCGATGCGATAAGGGACTTGATGACCGCGATGGCGCTCGCGCTAGCTATCTCGGGCGGCTCGCGGCGCGGGCGGCCGAGCGCCAGCCTGACAGCCGGCCCACGCGGCCTCCCGGCGCCGCGACTACTCTGAAACGCACGATCTACGCGAGGCCGTCTCGATTGTCGCCGGAATCTCTGGTGTCACAGCAAGCCGACGCGAGACAACCACCAGCGCCACCAGGCCCACCGCAACCCCGAACCAGAGGGTGAAAAAGCGGATCATGATCGTGGCCGCCGCCGCTGTGCTGCGCGACAGGTCCAGAAGCGTCCGCCCCAGCCCGGCGATGCTCGTCTCGCTGACGCCCAGGCCGCCGGGGATGACGAAGAGCGCCCCGGCCAGCGACGCGACGCCCATGATGAAGGCCGATTTAACGAGGATGTCCAAGCTCGACTCGTCCGTCAGCCCATAGACGACGAGGTAGAGCCCAACCGCCTCGCAGCCCCAGCCCACCAGCCCCAGGCTCACGGCGATGAAAAGCGGCCAGGGCGCGAGCAGCGCATAGGCCGACTCATAGACCTCCTCGAGGTGTTCGCCGGTGTGGCGGAGCAGGGGCAGGCGTTCGATCAGCCGCAGCGCGCCATGCGCGAAGCGGCGCACGTGAATAGCCGCCAGCAGCGCCACCAGCAGCAGGCCTACGACCGCAAAGAACGGCCAGTAGGACGGCTCGAAGAAGAACAGCCCAGCAAGCGAAAGAAGAAACACGGCCATGCCGTCGCTGAAGCGCTCGGCGAAGATGACCGGGGTTGAGCGCTGGATCGGTGTGCCGTTGGCCTTCTGCAGGAAGTAGCTCTTAATGAACTCGCCTGCCTTGGCGGGTGTGATGACCATGGCCAGCCCGCTGAGGAAGATCAATGCGCTGGTAACCAACGGCAGCGCGCCAGTGGCGCCGATCACGGATAGAAAGTAGTGCCACTTCAGGAACCTCAGCGCGTAATTGGCGAGGACCAGGGCGAGGATCAGCGGCGCCAGCCCCCACTTGAAGCGCGATAGGGCGTCCAGGAAGTCATCTACATCGGCGTAGACGATGAGGCCGCCAGCGACCGCCAGCGCGAGAGCTATGAAGATGACGAGCTTGGAAGTGAAGCCGCGGGGCACAGGGTCAGCGTGGCAGGCCTGTCGGCTGGGTCAAGGAAAGCGGCTCAGTATGAAGCGAAGAGGCGGCCCCACTCGGACTTCATCGCCGCACTGACTTGCGAGCGGCCGAAGAGGTTCCACCAGAAGACGTTGTAGTAGAAGTTCGAGGCCCAGTAGGCCCAGGGGACGATGGGGGTGCGCAGGAGCATGCTTTCGAAGGGCTTCAACGGACCCCAGTAGATCTTCTTCTGGCCCCAACTGGCAAAGGTGTCCTCGTCGCGGCTGAAGCCGAAGTTGATGCCGCTGATGTCGAGCCCCTCGATGTCGATCAGCTCGGGGTCACCCTGGCCGAGGCCGCGCTCGGTAGCCAGGCGGATGAAGTCGATGGAGAGCGGGTCGAAGCCCATCATCTTCGCCGCCACGGCGTCGACGGCCACCTGGTCGGCGCCGGCGAGGATCACGTTCTTGACGTGCGTGCGCATCGCCCGCGGCCCCGGTCCGTCGCCGGCAATCGTCCCGTCCATGACGGCGAAGATGCCGGGGTGGATCTCCTGCTGGATGGCCAGGAGGTCGACCAGCGTCTCGTGGATGCGCGAGTGCGTCCAGTGGCGCTTGAAGTTGAGGAGGCCGCCGAAGGCGTTTTTCATCGCCCCGGTCATCGTCGTAAAGACGTGGGTCTTCAGGGTCGGCATGTGCACGATGTTCTTGCCGGGATAGACCTGGGGGATGTAGATGCCCTCCGTGAAGATGTCGTGGAGGACGAGCATCTCGGCCCTGGGCTCATAGCGGATCCACTGCACGTCGTCGTCGTTAAGGTGGATGGCGTGGACGCCGTGCTTGTCCAGGACGGCGTCGTGCTTGTTCTTCAGCGAGCCCTCGTGCGAGTTGACCACGACTGTGCCGTTGTGGGCCCCGATCAGACGGTCGTAGCCGTCGTCCTTCAGAGCTTGGATCACCCCATCGAGTTGCCAGGGGCTTGTCGAGCAGGCGGGAAAGTAGCGCTGCCAGGAGATATTGATCTTGAGCAGGGTCTCGGCCGATCGGTCGAGCGTTTCCGTGTAGCCGGCCAGGCGCATCAAGCGTCCAATGTCCTCGATGACTGTGTTGGCGCTCGTGTAAAGGACTGAGACCTTCGCCCGGCCCGTGTGCTTCGCGGGCGCCGCGGCCCTCTCCATCCGCTCGATTTGCTGTGTCAAACGCGCTCCTTGTGGCTCTAACTCACTCGATCCGATGATACCGACGACACCCCGAACGAGCGGGGCCGCTAACAAACGAGGCAACGCTTCCGAAACTTTCAACGTCCGACAGTGACGTCTATCTCGCTCTTTCCGCCCACGATTTACCGCGGCTTCCAAGTTGACGGGGCGGGTACTCGCTGCCAAGATTGGCCGAGACGCGTTGTGACAACCACCACCACCTCGAAGCCGCCGTTCCTCGGCGGCCAAAAGGCACAGGGCTTCGGGCGCGCCCTCGAACAGGCCCGCATCGCCGGCGGCATCAGCCTCGACGAAGCGGCGACCGCTACCCGCATCTCTCATCGCTACCTGCTCGCCCTCGAGCAGGAAGAGCTCGACGAGTTGCCGGCACCTATCTATGCGCGGGGTTTCCTCCGCACCTACGCCGGCTACCTGGGGCTCGACCCCGCCGACGTGACCTCGCTCTATCCCGTGCCCTACATCGAGCCGGCGATCGAGACCATCGGCGCCGCGCCGATGATTATGGCTCCGCCGAAGATCCTGACTTACCTGGTCGGCGGCGTAGTCTGCATCATCGTCTTCGTGCTCGGACTTCTCTTGCTCACCTCCGGTGGAGACGACCCCTCGGCGCCTGCCGATGCCACCTCGAACCTGAATGCGCCGGCGGTCGACCCGATCACAACCGAAGGTAACGCCCAGCCGCCCGTGGAGGCCCACGGCACCATCGAGGACTACGTCGGCCAGAACGGCGACGAGGTTCGCTTCCGCCTGTTCAACGACCTGGGCGTCAACTTGATTGTCCTTACTGAGCCCTCCGACCAGCCCGCCGGCGTCATCATCGAGCAAAGCCTGCCGGCCGGTACCACAGTCGACGCCACAACCGCGCTGACGCTGACCATCAGCTCCGGCCCCGCCGCGCAGTAGCACCCACCTTCCCTCTACCCTCAGATCAGCATGCGCTACCACCTCGTCACACTCGGCTGCCCCAAGAACGCCGTGGACTCCGAACACCTCGTCCGCCTGCTCAGCCAGGCGCGCCATGAGGCCGCGCCGAGCGCGGCCGCCGCCGACATCCTCGTCGTTAACACCTGCGGCTTCATCGACGCCTCGATCAAGGAGTCGACGGACACCGTCAGGCAGCTGGCCAGATCCAAAAGGCCCGGGCAGAAGCTGGTGGTCGCCGGCTGCATGACGCAGCTCTATGGCCCACGCCTGCAGGCGGAGGTTCCGGCCGTTGACGCGGTCTTCGGCGTCAACCAGTGGGAGCAGGTGGCGGAGCTCTTCGGCCCGGGCGAGGCCGACACCATCGACATCCCCGAGACTCGCCGGCTGACTGCCCGCCCCAGCGCCTACCTCAAGATCTCCGATGGCTGTGACCGGCCCTGCACGTTCTGCATCATCCCGACGATCAAGGGGCGCATGACGTCGAGCCCGCCAGATGACCTGGTTGCGAGGGCCCGTCAGTTTGCGGCTGAGGGCGTCAAGGAGCTGGTGCTGGTGGCCCAGGACAGCACGGATTACGCCAGCGACCTGGGCAGCCGCGACGGCCTCGCCGACCTCCTCCTGCGCCTGGCCGAGGAGGTACCCGAGCTGCCCTGGATCCGCATCATGTACGCCTACCCGGGGGCTGTCTCGCGCCGGCTGGCCAGGGTCATGGCTTCGCTGCCGCAGGTCTGCCACTACCTCGACGTGCCGCTGCAGCACGGCAGCCAGGCCGTCCTGCGGCGGATGAAGCGGCCCAGCAATCCGGACACGGTCCGCGCCATGCTTGAAACGCTGCGCAGCGAGATGCCCGACATCGCCATCCGCACGACCTTCATCGTCGGCTCGCCCGGCGAAACCGAGGCTGAGTTCCAGGAGCTCATGGCCTACGCCGAGGAGATGCAGTTCGACCGCGTGGGCGTCTTCACCTACTCGCCCCAGAAGGGCACGCCGATGGAGGGAATGGCGGCGCAACTGCCCGAGAAGCTAAAGCGCCGGCGCTACCGCGAGCTGATGGAGCTGCAACAGGCCATCTCCTACCAGAAGAACCTCGCCCAGGTCGGCCGCGAGCTTGACGTCCTCGTTGAATCGGAGCCCGGCCAGGAGGACGAGCAGGGCCCGATCTTCGTGGGGCGGACCTACCGCGACGCGCCGGAGGTCGACGGCATGGCGGTCTGCCGCGGCGTGGCCCAGCCCGGCGAGCTGGTCCGCGTGCGCATCGGCGCCGCCGGCGTCTACGACGTTTTCGGGTCGCCGGTACACGAGCTGGCCCTGGTCGGATGAGCCAGACCCGACGCTCCAGCATCCTTGGCACGCTCCTGAAGATGAGCGCCGGCGCGGCCCTGACAGTCGCCGGCGGGGCACTCTACGTCGCCTGGCGGTTGGTCAATCCGGGGCGCGTCTTCGTCGAGGTCAACATCGACGCCTCGCGGCAGTACGAGCAGGTCTGGTTCCGCAGCGCCGTCGACCACCTCTTGCTCCACGGGCTCTACATGCGGGCCGCAGCGAATGCTCCACACATCATCCTCTGCCACGGCTATAGCTCGAACCTCTCGCAGTGCTACGGCATCGGCCGCGAGCTGCACGCCCTGGGCTATGGCGTCCTGCTATTCGACTTTCGCGGGGCGGGACAGAGCTCGCGCAAGCGCGTAACAGTGGGCTGGCTGGAAAAGCGCGACCTCGTTGGCGCTGTCGACTTCCTGCGCGGCAGGATCCGCAGCGACACACCAATCGGCGTGCTGGGCTACTCGATGGGCGGTGCCGTGGCGATCATGGCGGCGGCGGAGAACCGCCAGATCAGCGCCGTGGTCACAGACAGCGCCTACGCCCAGCTCGATGCCGTGATCAAGTACGGCATTCGCCGCCTGCCGACGTCGACGGCCCGCCTCTTCGGGGCGCTCTCGATCTACATCAGCGAGCGGATGAGCGGCTACCCCACGGCGCGCATCCGGCCCCTCGAGCACGTGGCCAACGTCTCGCCGACCCCCCTTCTGCTGATCCACGGCATGGACGACTCGCAGATCTCCTACGAGAACGCGCTGGCGCTCTATGAGCACGCGCACGAGCCACGCCACATCTGGCTGGTCGATGGTGCGGGTCACTGCGCTTCCTACAACCGCGACCCGCAACGCTACGTCGAACGCATCCACGGCTTCTTCCAGAAGGCGTTGGTCGACGAGCGCGAGGCGGTCTTCGGGCCGGCCTGAGATGCCAGACGCGGAGCTCAGCGAGGACGGACTGGCTCAGGCGGCGAATATCCTGCGCAGCGCCGGCTACGCCATCGCCCTGGTCGGCGCCGGGATCAGTGCGGAGTCGGGCGTACCGACGTTCCGCGGCGAGGGCGGCCTGTGGAAGAAGTACGGCGAGCCCGACCATCGCGGCTTCCAGCGCTTCGTTGAAGACCCCGAGGAGTGGTGGAGAAACGTCATCGAGCGCCGGCGCAGCATGCCGGAGCTGACGGAGGCGCTGGAAAAGGCCGAGCCCAACCCGGCCCATCTTGCCCTGGCCGAGCTGGAGCGTATGGGGCTGATGAAACACGTCATCACGCAGAACATCGACGACCTGCACCAGCGGGCCGGCAGCCTGAGCGTCACGGAGATCCACGGCAATCGTTACAAGGCGCGCTGCGTGAGCTGCAACGAGCGCTGGCCGGCCTCCGAGATCGACATGGACGATTTGCCACCTCCCTGCCCCTCCTGCGGTAGCCGCCTGGTCAAGACCGACACCGTAATGTTCGGCGAGCCGATCCCCGAAGACGCCCTCCGCGAGTGCTACCGCCAGACCGAGCTTTGCGACGCCATGTTCCTGGTCGGCACCAGCGCCGTCGTCTACCCCGCCGCCGACTTCCCGGTGCAAGCGCTGCGCATGGGCGCGCGCCTGGTCGAGATCAACCCGGAGGTCACACCGCTATCGAGCCTCTGCGCCGTGGTCTTCCGGGCGCCGGCCGGCCAGGTCCTGCCGGCCCTGGTGCAGCGCGTCAAAGAACCCGCCGAGTAAAGCCGAGCTCCCGAGTAACAATCGAGCGCGATCTCCAATAGCCGGGCCCTGTAGCGGCGGGTGTCAGCAATTGCCCAAAGACGTCATCTGTGCGAGTGCTGACACCCGCCCCTTGCTGCGAAACAAAATGCCGCCGCGATGTGCACACGGGCTCCGGAGGGCGGGTGTCAGCTCTGCTTCAAAGGACGTCATCGAGCGAAAGGCTGACACCCGCCGCTACACATTCTGGACGGCGAGTTGAGCTACTGGCACACCCGCCCTGGGCGGGCGACACACCGCCATCCTCAGCTCAGCTCGGCGAGGATCTCCTCGGTGTGCTCCCCCAGCTTCGGGGGCGGCCGGCGTATGGTATCGGGATAGGCCGACAGGTGATAGGGCGTGTTGATCGCCGCCATCGGGCCAGCCTCGGGGTGCTCGAACTCGGCCTTGAGGCCGATGGCTTTCGAGTTCTCGTCGTTGAAGACCATCTCCAGGGTGCGCACGGCCTCGCAGGGCACGGACACTTCCTTCATCGCCGCGACCAGCTCCAGCGTCGACATCTGCTGGAACTTCTCGACCAGGATCGGGGTCAACTCCTCTCGGTTGGCGCCGCGCGCCGCAACCGTCGCAAAGCGCTCATCGCTCTGCAGCTCCAGCAGGCCCAACTTCTGACAGAAGCGCTGCCAAATACCCTGGTTGACGACGGCGACCGCCACCCAGCCGTCGGAGGTCGGGTAGGTGTCGTAGGGCACGATCGAGGGGTGGGCGTTGCCCAGCCGCTGTGGGTTGTTGCCGGTGATGAAGTACTGGCTAGCGAGATAGGTCAGCAGGGAGGCCGAAGCCTCAAGCAGCGAGGTGTGGACTTCCTGGCCGAGCCCCGTCTGGTCGCGCTGGCGCAGGGCGCCGAGGATGGCGTAGGCAGCGAACATCCCGGCCGTCAGGTCGGCGATGGGTACGCCCGCGCGGAAGGGCGGGCCGTCGCCGGGGCCGGTTATCGACATCACGCCGCTGGCCGCCTGGGCGATCATGTCCAACGACGGCGTGTTCTTGTCCGGACCCTTGGCCCCGTAGCCCGAGATCGAGCAATAGATGAGGCGCTCGTTAAGACCCTTGACCTGCTCGTAGGCGAACCCGAGCCCCTCAATGGCGCGCGGCAGCGAGTTGTGGATGAAGACGTCGGAGCGCTCCAGAAGGCGGCGCAGCGTCTGCTTGTCCTCTTCCTGCTTAAGGTCGAGGGTAATGCTGCGCTTGTTGCGGTTGAGGGAGGCGAAGTAGTAGCTGATGCCCCCGAAGTTGTGCGGGCCATAAGAGCGAGACTCGTCGCCGCCGGGTGGCATCTCGACCTTGATCACGTCGGCGCCCAGGTCGCCGAGCATCTGCGCACAGAAGGGCGCCGCCATGACCCGCCCCATCTCAACGACGCGGATTCCCTCCAGTGGCGCGGGCGTGGTCATCTGGGCGGCACAACCGTGATCGTGCCCTCTCCCGAGACGATCCAGAAATCGCGGTCGAAGGACAACACGAGCCCGCCGTTGCGCTCCGCGCAGGCGATTGCGGCCGCATCGGGCAAGCTAAGGGGCAGATTGGCATAGCGAGACATGAGCTGCCGTATCCGACCGATATCCTGTGGACCGCAGTCGAGTTCCATACTCCCGTTCTCAAGGTCCTGAAGGAACATATCCAGGGTTCTGGCGTGGGTTCGCGCCAGGATCAGGTAAGAAAGCTCGGACAGCAGCGCCATCGGAACAAGGATTGGGCCAACAGCCCTAAGCATCGCTTGTTGCGCTGAGTCTGCGTTGGAGTCGGTTTTGTCCGCTAGGGCAACGACAGCGCTGGTATCAAGTGTTATCAATCAGCTTCCGGGTCGCCCGAGCGGGCCAGCTTTCGCTCCAGGTGGGCTGGATAGGTCTCCCTGATCCATTCCTTGATGTTGTTCGAATCATAGCCATCGGCGGGCGCTGGGCCCTTGTAAGACCCGACGAAACTCGGTAGCTCGACGCGCTCGTCGGCGAGGTACTTAGTGAGCGCGTCTCGGATCAGAGATGCTTTTGACCGGCCCTTGGACTGGGCGCGGCTCTGCAGGCGCTTGTGCAATTCCTTGGGCAAATAAATCGTCGTCTTGGTCATCGAAGCGTCATGCGCGACCATATCTCAGCTCCTTGATCCAGTTCTCTCTCGCCCAACCCTTAATGTTGCTGGCGTTGATCCCATCGTCCCGCGGTGGTCCCTTATAGATGCCGATGGAGCGCGGCAAAGGGTGCTCTCGACCGTCAAGGTACGCGTCCAGCGCCTCACGGATCAGCGTCGCCTGCGTCCTGCCGCATTCTGCCGCCCGCCGCTTGAGGCGATTGTGCGGGTCAGCCGGCAGATAGATGGTTGTCTTCTCCATACCGCTACCATACATCACGTATGGCACAACGCCGCAAACGGGAGACTGCGGTTCCCATTCCGGCATGAGAGCGCGCGCAACATTCACCCACCGGTGCCAGGCGGCCGTCCTCGGCGCCACAACTACGCCTCGCCCTCACTCGGGAACGAGCGTAAGTCCCAGTTCCTCCGCGACCTGGCGAAGCGCACCCCGCCGCCAGCGCTCCTCAATGTGGGCACCCCAATTGAGCCTTATCCATTCCTTGATGTTGCTGGAGTCGTAGCCGTCGTCTGGAGGTGGTCCGTTGTAGCAGCCAATGGAGGACGGCCAGAGGCGCTCCAACTTAGAGTTTTCCGCTTCTCTGCATAGGGCTGCTAACAAACCTGACGTACACATCCTGTTGAGTTCCTCACGGCTAGATTAGAGGTTTGACTGAGCCGCGATGACCCGGGCGATGTCCGGCGCCTTCCAGCCTTCCGGCTTCAGGACTTTGCCATCGCCGCGCTTGGTTACGATCCCGCCCGGCGCCTTGTCCATGTTTGAGCGATGAACTTCGGCGAAGACCGGGCCGATCTCGATCCCGTAGGTAACGGCTGTCCCGTAGACGACGTAGAGCAGGTCGGCCAGCTCCTTGGCGATGTGGGCCAGGTCGACGTCCCGCCAGTCCTCGCCGCCCATCGCCTCATAGAGCTCGCGCGTCTCCTCGTCGATCAGGCTCTTGCGCAGGGCCATCGTCTCCGGGTCGATGGGTCGCGGGCCGTGGGCGTGGCTGACGTCGAAGACCTCGTGGAACTCGCGGACCATTGCCTGGGGATCGACGGAGCTCACGCCGACTGCGTCAACGAAAGGACGTTGCCGTCCGGGTCCTTGAACCAGGCGATCTTCCCGCCGCCGGGGGCCTCCCACACACCCTGGCTGTCCTGGGGCATCCACGGAAACTGCTCGAAGCTAACGCCGCGCTCTTTCAGGCCCGCCATGGTTGCCCCGATGTCATCGACGTGCCAGCCGAGTACTGTGTAGGGCGCGGGCTCGACGGCGTTTGCCTTTTGCACTCGCAGCATCACCCCGGCGCAATCGAAGACGATGGCGAATGGCTCGTCGGACACTAGGCGAAGACCAAGGACTCCTTCGTAGAAGGCTTTCGCCTCCTCCGAGCGAGCCGTGGCGACGAAAGCGATGGGTTTAGCTGAGGTCAGCATTAGTGAGAAACCTCGATCCCTTTCAGGGCGGCAGAGCCACCCAAATAGTCGCGCGACAGTCGAATGGTGGAGAACCTGCCGCAAATTCTTGTGGGGTCACTCTTGGGGACCGCCCCGCCTGATGCATTAGAGCACGGGACGATCTAGGCTTCCTACAAAATCAGCGGGCGGGGCGGCTTTGTTCTGGGTTAACAGCTTTTCGAAGATGGCCGGAGTAGTAGCCATAAGCGCCATTGTGGCGCTGCTAATCAACTACGCCATCGTCGAGCCTGCCTCGGAAACCGGGGGCACGGGGCTGCGCGCCGTTCGTGCCGTGCGGGAGGACAACGCCTCTTCGACTTCCTCCCAGGCGCCCATCGACCTTCCGGGCTCAACCGTAAGCATCACTGTCCCCGATGGACAGACCTACCTGTTCGTCGCCCGCTTGTCGGGGGAGACGCTCTGCACCGGCGGCGACGCGACGGAGCCTTTCTGCTACGTCCGGCTGGTTACCGGCGGTGGGCTCGAGCTGAAACCGAGCAGCCAGTACGCGCCCGACCCGGCCGATGCCGCCTGGGACAGCAGCGACCCCGACGACGCTGAGTCCCCTCTGCTGACGCGCTCCATCGCCCTGGGGCCGGGAATCTATCAGATCAAGGTCCAGATGTGGGTCAACCGCGCGGGCATGACCATCTGGCTCGATGACTGGCACTTCACCGTCGAGGCCTACCGCAAATGAGCCGGATGTTTAACTGGGGGCGTCTGAAGGGCGCCGGCTGGCACCTGGGGACGATCGTCCTGGCCAGCGCGCTTGTTGCCTTTATCGTCCAGACCACGGTTGCGATGCCCGCTCCGTCATCAGATTCGGGCGGGCCGGTCCGCGTCGTCCGGGTCGTCCGCGAGGACAGCGGGTATATCTTCGACGACCTCGACAACTTCTTCGGGCGCAACTACCAGGAAGTCCCCGGGCTCGACGCTACGCTGACCGTACCCGCAGGCAAGACGTATCTCATCGTCGCGCGTTTCTCGGCTGAGAGCAGTTGCTATTACCAGGGCGATCAGCAATACAAGTTCCACACGGACTACTGCTTCATCCGCATCCTGATAGGCGGCCTCGAGGGGCACCCAATCGGGGACTTTGCCTTTGACGCACCTGACCGCCAGGGCAACGCAACCGACTACGAAACCCATGCAGTGACGCGCTCACGGAGCCTGGGCCCTGGCACCTATAGAGTGCGCGTCCAGGTGGACGCGACGAACGCCGATCTCCGTTTCTGGCTCGATGACATGCACCTTACCGTCGAGGCCTACGAACAATGAACGACCCGCCGGTCCGCCGCCTCTCGCCGGCCTGGTACCTGCTGACGGCCTTGCTGGTCAGCGCTCTGGTGACGCTGGTTGTCAGCAGCGCGTTGGCCCGATCGGCGCCGAGCGCCTTCAACCGCCTGGTCGAGGTCAAGGTGGTGCGTGGGCAGGACCTCGCCCGCGTCGACTCCAGCATCAGCACCGCCTTTGTCAACGTTCCCGGAGCTACGACCCAGGTGACCGTACCCCCGGCGAGACCTACCTGCTGGTGGTGGAGTTCGCCTCAAGCTCCAGCTGCCGCCGCAAGGATGGCGCGCCGCCGAGCGGGGTACCGGAGACGTACTGCCTGCTGAGAATCAACGTCGGTCAAAGGTACGCGGGCCCGAGCGCGGCCGCCGGATATGATTTCGTCTTCGACTCCCAAACGGGCACTTTCGGCGAAACCGCCGAGTACGAGGGTCATGCCATCGAGCGCTCGATCACGCTGACCGAGGGCACATACAACGTGCGGGTGCAGTTCTGGGCGCACAACTGGTTGGGTTTCGACCTCATCGGCTGGCACCTGACTGTCAAGGTTTTCGATAAGTAACTAGACCACCTCGTCGAGCATGACCACGGCCTCGCCGGTGACGACGGTCTTGCCCTCCTGGTTCAGGCAGTCGGTCTGGACTGTCACGAAGCGCTTTTCCTGGTCGATGGCCGTGACCTCGCCGCGGACGGTGATCGTGTCGCCGATCCTGACCGGGCGGACGAAACGCAGCGACTGGCTGAGGTAGATGGCGATGGCGTTCGGCGCCAGCTTCGTCCCGAGCAGCGCCGAGATGTAGCCGGCGCTGAGCATGCCGTGGGCGATGCGGCCACCGAACCTCGTCCTCTTGCCGAAGTCGGGGTCGAGGTGCAGGGGCTGGTCGTCGCCGCTGACGCGGGCGAAGTCGACGAGGTCCTGCTCGCCCACCTGGCGCGAGAACTCGCGCGTGTCGCCCACGACCAGCCCCAGCAGCCGACCGTCCTCCGAGCTCACGGCAGGTCCTTCAGGCCGCGCTCGGGGGCCCCGACGAGGACCACCATGTTGCCCTCGCGGTGCTTGTTCTCGTACATCAGCTGATGGGCTTTGCCCACCTCGTCGAAGGCGAAGACCTCGCCCATGCAGGGGTCGATCTTGCCGGCGATCACCTTGTCGTTGAAAGAGCGGGCCTGGTCGTCGTTGGCGAAGTGGGAGCCCTGGAAGCGCTTCTGGCGCATCCAAAGGTAGCGCAGATCGACGACGGCATTGTAGCCGGTGGTGCCGGCGCAGATCACAACCATGCCGCCGTTGTCGCAGACGAAGATCGAGGTCGGCACGGTGTCTTCGCCGGGATGTTCGAAGACGATGCGCGGGCTGCGCCGCTCGCCGACCACATCCCAGAGGGCCTTGCCGAAGGCGCGGGCGCCGGCGGCCCACTTGCCGTAGGCCTCGTTATCGGTCCAATGGGGCATCTGGCCCCAGTGGTCGAAGTCCTTGCGGTTGATGCAGCCCTTCGCGCCGAGGCGGACGCAATATTCGAACTTCGCCTCGCTGCTGACGACGGCCACGGGGATCCCTCCGGCGTCCTTGACGAGCTGGGTGGCCATCGAACCCAGGCCCCCCGAGCCACCCCAGACGAGGACAACGTCGCCCTCGCGGACTGTGTGGGGGGCCCAGCCGAAGAGCATGCGCTCGGCTGTGGCGCCGACCAGCATGTAGGCGGCAGCCTGCTCCCAGGTCAGGTGTTTGGGCTTGGGCAGGAGCTGGTGAGCCTGCAGCTTGGCGAACTGGGCGAAGCTGCCCCAGTTGGTCTCGTAGCCCCAGATGCGGGCGCTGGGCGCGACGATGGGGTCGCCGCCGGCCTTGATGTAGGGGTCGTTGTCGTCCCAGTAGCCGCAGTGGGCGACGACCTGGTCGCCAACATTGACGCTTTCCACGGCCGAGCCCTTCGCGTAGACGACCCCCGAGAGGTCGCTGCCGCCGATGTGGAAGCCGCTGGGGTCGCCCTCCTTCTCGTGGACCTTGATGACATCGACCGGCGAGCCGAGGGCGGCCCAGACGTTGTTGTAGTTGACGCCGGCGGCCATGACGTAGACGAGGACCTCGTTGGGGGCCATCTCGGGCACGTCGACGGCCTCGACGATGAAGGCGCCGCGGGGCTCGCCGAAGCGGTCGGGCCGGATGACGCTGGCGTACATCTGCGCGGGGACCTCGCCGACGGGCGGGGCCTGGCCGATTTCGTAGAGGGTCTGGGTGGCAACCATCGCGTTCTCCTCAGTTGTTACGACGAAGGCGATTCTATTGAACGCCGGGCTTATGGGATGAAGCGCCCGATTCGCGAGTCGCTAAGGCGTCTGGCGAGAAAGGCGCCGTCAACCTCCTAGTAAACCCCTCTCCCGAACCCCCTCTCCCGGCGGCGGGAGCGAGCAACTTTCGGGCCGGGAGCATGTCGCGATAGCAACGGAGACTGGGAGATGTCCTCCTCTCCCTTGAGGGAGAGGGCAGGGTGAGGGTGACGGTGCCCCTTACAAGCAAATCTGGGAATTCAAGGTCTCGCAGCAAGGGAATTCGCTCGAAACCGAACCTCCCGCTTAACTGAAAGACTGTCCCCCTCACCTTGATCCTCTCCCTCAAGCGAGAGGGGCTTTCGAGGCTTTGAACCAACCCATCGCCAATACCTCTAGCTATGCCAACGGGCACCCCGTCCGCCGGTGTCAAAACGGGGAGGACACGGCAAGCCGCGGTCTCGGGCGAGACCGGCGGCGTTGATCTCGTGGGCGTCGAGAACGTCAAGGGATCAAACGCCGGCGACAGCATCACCGGCAACGGCGCCGCCAACAAGCTCGAAGGGTTGGGCGGCGTCGACACTCTTAACGGCGGAAATGGCGACGACCAGCTTTTCGGCGGCGGCGCCGGCGACGCGATGAACGGTGGGCCCGGCGCCGACACCTGCAACGGCGGCACGGGAGACGACACCTTCGCCGCGAGCTGCGAGGTGCAGCAGGGCCTGCCCTGAACCTCTCCCTAACCCTCTCGGGGTCCCCGTGCGGTCGCAATCCGCCGGGGGCCAAGGAGAGGGAAATGGAAAGCCAGGACCCTGCCGGCGGTAATTGCGGGGTAGGGGCAGATTTCGAATATCGATGGCAGTTGGATTAGTCGAACCCTGAATCTGCCCGCTGGCGCCGGTGGGATTCTGTGCGGGCGATCTCCAGTGAAATGCCGCATCTACCAAAGCGCGGCCGGGCGGGCGGGATTGGGGCGTTGAGCTAAACCCGGGGTTGTCGTTAAATCAAAATCCGCCCCTCTACCTTTCGGTTGTCTTCGCCCAGCTTTCGTGTTCTGGAAGATTTCGT
>JBBDXC010000001.1:0-218611 GCA_040902555.1 Dehalococcoidia bacterium | reverse complement strand
TGCCGTCGGCCAGCAGGGCCAGGGAGTGGGAGTTACCGGCGGCGATGGCCACCACATCGGGGTCAGCGGGAAGAGCAAAGCCGCTCACCGCCACCGGCGTGCCCGTGGACGAGTTTCCTACGCCGTCGCCCAGCTGGCCGAAATTATCCAACCCCCAGGCGCGCAGCGTGCCGTCGGCCAGCAGGGCCAGGGAGTGGGAGTTACCGGCGGCGATGGCCACCACGTCGGGGTCAGCGGGAAGGGCAAAGCCGCTGACCGCCACCGCTGTTGGCTGGTTTGTGTTCGTCCCCCCGTCGCCGAGCTGGCCGAAGACATCGGATCCCCAGGCGCGCAGCGTGCCGTCCGCCAGCAGGGCGAGCGAGTGAAAGTCCCCCGCGTCGACAGCCACGACGTTGCCCAGGCCGTCGACCTGGTCGGGTACGTTCTGGTTGCCGTCTGCCCCGTTGCCCAGCTTGCCCGTGCCGTCGCTGCCCCAGGCGCAGGCTGTGCCGGGCTGCAGGTCGCAGAAGGTCGCAGCCGCGGCGTGTTCGCCCTGTCCGTGCTCCACCGCAAACGCAAGGAACACGAGGATCGAAGGTAGGGCCGCGCTCGTGAGACTTTTGAACACTATTGACCTCGCAGACTGAGCGGACTTTACACCGCGGCGTAAGCCCCGGTCAACAAGGCGCAGCCCGGCGTTCCCCCAAGCGGAGGTCTGTGCTTCCGTGGACACCGCCGCTCTCACACCGCCGAAATTCCAAGGCGAAGCCGGCGTTCCCCCTGTAGGGGAGGTCTGTGCCTGCGAGCAATCCGTCGCCCCCATATCGCCCGAGACTGGCCCAGCCTGAACTGACGCCCGTCGAAGCCCTGCACAGCCCTCCCCGATCTTCGCGCACGATATAGAACGCCGTCAGCGAGGTCGGTGGCATGCAAACCGTAGGGGAGGTCTGTGCCCGCGAGGACACCGCCGCTCTAAGTACCGCCCAAAATCCGCCGGATGCCACCCACGCTTCATCGAAGCCCCGCGCAGCCCTCCCCAATCTTCAAGCACGATTACTATTTGCCTTACGCGACCCCGCCCCGCACACAAGGAGCACCTCATGGTCACCAGCAGCACCCGCATCATCGGCAACGTCCGGCCCGAGGACGAGTACACCCACCCCCTCGGCCCCGAGGACAACTTCAACGAGTCCATGTACTTCAATTTCTTCGACCGCGAGCGAGAAACCGGCGGCTTCATCCGTCTCGGCAACCGCGCCAACGAGGGCTACGCCGAGATGACCATCTGTCTCTACCTGCCGGACGGCTCCGTCCTGTTCAACTTCAAGCGGCCCAACATCGAGGACAACGAGGCCTTCTCCGCCGGCGGGGCCACCTTCGAGGTGATCGAGCCCGTTGAGCGGTTGCGTACGACCTACGAGGGCTCGGTCGTCCACCTGACCGACCCGCTGGAGATGGCCGACCCCAAGGTGGCCTTCAGTGACAAAAACCCCAAGAAGCGGATCAGGCTCGACCTCGTCCACGAGGCCGCCGGCCCCCTCTACGGCCACGTCAGCGAGAAGGAGACCGAGAACCCTGAGCAGGAGTTCGCCAAAGCCCACTACGAGCAGCACATGCACGCCACCGGCACCCTCGAGATCGACGGCGAGGTCCTCACTATTGATGGCTTCGGCCTGCGCGACCACTCCTGGGGCCCGCGCTACTGGCAGGCCCTCAACTACTACCGCTGGCTGACCTGCAACTTCGGCGCCGACTTCGGCTTCATGGGCTCCGAGGTCGTCCAGCACGACGGCACGCGACGCCAGGGCGGGGTCGTCGTCCGCGACGGCGTGATGCACAACGTCCGCGGCATCGAGATCGAGACGAAGTTCGGCGACAACGATCTTTACCACGAGTCCTTCACCGCCACCCTGACCCTGGAAAACGGCGAGGACCTCAAGGTCGATGGTCTCGTAAAGTCGTTTATCCCTCTGCGCAACCGGCGCGAGGGCCGCGTCACCCACATCGGCGAGGGCATGACCGAGTACCGCTGTGGTGAGCACGTCGGCTACGGCCTCTCCGAGTACCTGGACCAGGTGCGCTAGGCCGGAGGTGGACGCCGCCCATCTTCAGCAGAAGCTGCCCGCCTTTCTCGCGCGGCAGACCGGCGCCCGTGAGGTCACGGTCGAGAACGTCTACCAGATGACGGGTGGGGCTTCGCGTGAAATCTGGTCGCTCGACGCCATAGTGGACGGCGAGACCATCCCCATGGTGCTGCGCTCAGGCTCCATCGGCGGCGTGACGACCCAGGTGATCCCCGAATACGACCTCCTCAAGGCCGCCTTCGAAGCTGGCGTTCCCGTCCCGGAGCCCCTCTATAGCGGCGACGACTCGCTCGACCTCTCCTTTTTCCTCATGCGCCGCATACCTGGCGAGACACTGGCTCGCCGGCTGCTGCGTGACGACGAGTATCAGCCGGCGCGTGAGGCTATGCCGGCCGAGCTTGGCGCGGCGGCGGCGCGGATTCACGCGATTCCACGCGAGCGCTTCGAGGCGATGGGGCTGCGCGAACCCCCTCCCCGCACGTCTCCCGCCGCTTCTGAGCTCGAAGGCATCGAGCAGACCTACCGCACGCTGACCCCGGAGCCACACCTGGCCTTCGAGCTGGCCTTCCGCTGGCTGCGCCGCCGCCTGCCTGATACCGACGAGCGGACACTCGTCCACGGCGACTTCCGCGTCGGCAACGTCATCTTCGGCCCCGAGGGTTTGCGCTCTGTGCTGGATTGGGAGGGGGCGCACGTCGGCGACCCGATGGAGGACCTCGGTTGGATGTGCGTCCGCTCCTGGCGCTTTGGCGGCCCCAAGCCGGTCGGCGGCATCGGCGAGCGGGAGGATCTGTTCAGGGGCTACGAGCAGGCATCGGGCCGTAAGGTCGACGCCGAGCGCGTCCGCTATTGGGAGATCTTTGGCAACCTGCGCTGGGGCGTCATCTGCATCGGCCAGGCGCAGGCCCACCTCAGCGGCCGCCACGAGAGCATCGAGCTGGCCGCCATCGGCCGGCGGACCGTCGAAACCGAGGTAGAGCTGATGGAATTGATGGAGGGTCCGCCCGATGCAGGATAGGCCGAGCGCCTTGGAACTCATGCGGGCGATGGAGCGCTTCCTCGAGGAGCGTGTCGTGCCGGCGACCGAGGGGCAGGTCAAGTTCCACGCCCGCGTCTCGGTCAACGTCCTGCGCATCCTCCAGCGCGAGCTTGAGCTGGAGGAGGACAGCGTCCGCCGCGAGTGGAGCAGCCTCGACACGCTGCTCGGCGAGCAGCCAGTCCCCGAAACCCTGCGCGAGCTAAAGTCCGAGCTTCTGGCGCGCAACGAGCAGCTAGCTCAGCGTGTGCAAGCGGGCGACGCCGACGGCGGTGAGTGGGGCGACAAGGTCTTCACCCACGTCAAGCAAACCGTCCGCGACAAGGCCGCCATCGCCGACCCGCGCCTGCTCGAATAGCTATTCTTGGTCAGGGAGATTGCCAATGGTCGCAACCAGCAAGAAACTACTGACCGCGGAAGATCTTCAGACGATGCCGGACGACGGCCAGCGCTACGAGCTTGTGAAGGGGGAATTACGTGCGATGCCTCCGGCTTTCGGCAATCACGGGCGTGTAGCCGGGCGGATCACACGCCTGATCAACGCGTTTGACCCGGAGGGTCGTCTGGGAGAGGCATTCCTGGCCGACACCGGCTTCAAAGTGGAAACGCAGCCGGACAGCGTACGTGCCCCCGACATTGCCTACGTTATCGCAGGGCGAGCCGATGAAGCCGATGAATCTGCCTACCCAGCGATGGCACCAGATCTCGCGGTAGAAGTGCTGTCCGCCTCCAACAGCGCATCCGAAATGGCTGAGAAGGTCGAACAGTTCCTGGCGGCCGGCTGCCGATTAGTCTGGCTGGTCAACCGGATCCGGCGGACGGTTACCGTTTGGGTGCCTGGCGAAACCGCACGCGTGCTCCACGAGGACGACGAAATTGATGGTGGCGACGTTATTCCGGGCTTCAGGTGTCGGGTCGCCGACTTCTTTCCCCCGGCTAGGATCACCTCCTAACTCTCCTATACTCCCCCCAGAGGATGACCACGACAGCCACGACCCGCTATGAGGCTGTCATCGGGCTCGAGGTCCACAGCCAGCTCCTGACCGCGAGCAAGATGTTCTGCCCCTGCAGCGCCGCCTACGCCTACGGCCCCCCCAACAGCCACGTCTGCCCCATCTGCATGGGCATGCCCGGCGTGTTGCCGGTCATCAACCGGCGCGCTGTCGAATTCACGGTCATGACCGGGCTCGCTCTCAACTGCGAGATACCCGCCCGGGCGAAGTTCGACCGCAAGAACTACCCCTATCCCGACCTGATGAAGGGCTACCAGGTTTCTCAGTACGACATGCCGCTCTGCGTTGGCGGTTGGCTCGAGGTCGAGGTCGATGGGACGACTCGCCGCCTCGGCATCACCCGCGTCCACCTCGAGGAGGACACCGCGCGCCTCCTTCATCGCGACGCCGAGGGCGAGGCCTACAGCCTGCTCGACATCAATCGCTCGGGCGTCCCCCTTATGGAGATCGTCTCCGAGCCCGACATGCGCTCGGCCGAGGAAGCGCGCGCCTACCTCGTCAAGCTGCGCCAGATCCTGCAGTACATCGGCGTCAGCGCGGCCAACATGGAGGAGGGCAACTTCCGCTGCGACGCCAACATCAGCCTCCGCCCCTTTGGAGCCTCCGAATTCGGCGCCAAGGTCGAAGTCAAGAACATGAACAGCTTCCGTTCGGTGTTTCGTGCGTTGGAATACGAGATGGAGCGCCAAGCAGCAGCCCTCGATGCCGGCGAGCGGATTCCCCAGGAGACCCGCGGCTGGCTCGAAGTGGAAGGCAAGACTGCCAGCCAGCGGTCCAAGGAGCAGGCCCACGACTACCGCTATTTCCCAGAGCCCGACCTGCCGCCGTTGGAGCTGACGGCCGACTTCGTCGACGAGGTCCGCGCGAAGCTGCCCGAGCTACCCCTCGACCGCCTGCAGCGCTTCCAGAACGAGTACGGGCTGGGCCATCACGAAGCCGCCCTCCTCACCGAAGCCCGCGCGACCGCCGACTACTTCGAAAGCGCGGCCCGGGCTGGCCAGCTGGGCGATGCAAAGCGGCGGGCCCAGGGCGTCGCCAACTGGATGCTCGGGGACTTCGCCCACGCTTTGGATGGCACGCCCTACGCCGAGAGCCGCATCTCGTCCGAAGAACTCAGTAAGCTCGTCGACCTCATGGAATCCGGCCAGATCACCAGCAAGATAGCCAAGTCCGTCTTTCGCACGATGTTCGACGAGGGCGGCGACCCCGCCACAATCATCGAGCGCGAGGGGCTGGCGCCCATCTCCGGCGGAGGCGAAATCGACGAAGCTGCCGCGAGGGTGCTCGCCGCGAACCCGGCCGCCGTCGCCGACTTCCGCTCCGGCAAGGACACCGTGATCCGCTTCCTGGTGGGTCAGCTAATGAAGGAAACACGCGGGCGGGCGAATCCGCAGGCCGCCGAAGAGGCCCTCCGCGCCCAGCTCGCCGCACCCAACGGAGCGCCGCAATAGCCACGAAAAACAACGGCCAGATGCGCTTTCTGAGGCGCCGCTTTGCCTTCCTGGACTGGCTTAGCCCCGGCCTGCACCTCAAGCGCTGGCTGCTACTGGTGCTCCTCGGCATGGCCATCATGGCGCTGGGTTTGGCTTACATCCTGCGCCAGGCCTACGTCGAGGGTGACTACCCCGGCTCCTTCTACTACCTGACCTTGCAATTCCTCCCCCGGCTGGCCCGAGCCTTGCTGTTCGTGACGGTATCCCTATCTCTGGTCATCTTCGGAATGATCAAGCTCAACGAGACGATACTCAGGATTCTTCTCGGGTCTCGCCGACCTAACGAGAAGGGCTTCGTCAGCACGATCTACAGCCACTACACGCTGCGCCGCGGCCCGCGCGTCGTAGCCATCGGTGGGGGTACCGGGCTGTCGTGGCTGCTGCAGGGCCTCAAGAAGCACACGAGCAACCTCACCGCGGTCGTCACGGTGGCCGATGACGGCGGCAGCACCGGCCGCCTGCGGCGGGAAATGGGCGTCCTCGCCCCGGGCGACCTGCGCAAGTGCATCAGTTCGATGGCGGCGACCGAGGGGCTGATGAGCCAGCTCTTCGAGTATCGCTTCCCGGCCGGCTCCGGCCTCGAGGGTCATTCCTTCGGCAACCTCTTCATCGTCGCCATGGCTGGCGTGACCGGGAACATGGAGGAGGCCCTGAAGGAGACGAGCAAAGTCCTCGCCGTCACCGGCCAGATCCTTCCTTCCACCCTCGAGGACGTCAACCTCTACGCCCGCACACACGACCAGGAGCTCGTCTATGGCGAGCACAACATCACCGAGCGCGGTGGCGGCATCCGCGACGTCCACATCGACCCTGCCGACGCCCAGGCCTACCCCGAGGCGGTCGAAGCCATCCACGACGCCGACCTCATCGTCGCCGGCCCGGGCAGCCTTTTCACGAGCATCATCCCCAACTTCCTCGTACCCGACCTGCGGCGCGCCTTCATCCAGTCCCGCGCCACCAAGATCTACGTCTGCAACGTGGCAACGCAGCACGGCGAGACGGATGCCTTCAGTGTCACCGAGCACTACGACGCCCTGGAGCGCCACATCGGCCACACTCCCGCCTTCGACTATGTCCTGGCCAACTCCAACATCCGCGACCAGCTCCCGCCGGAGGCCCGCTCAGAGCCGGTGCGCCCGCCCACCTCACGAATCAAGGGCGTGAAGGTCGCCCTGCGCGACGTCGTCAGCGAGGAGAACCGCTACCGTCACGACTCGCACAAGCTTGCCGCAGCCGTCCTACGTCTTTACGATGAAGGCGTCGGCCGAGAGGAGCGCAGCGAGGCGCCAGAGCTCGTGCTGGCCCCCTGATTTATGTCCCTAGAAGACTTCCTTTTCATCCTGCAGATCCTGATTTCCTGCTTCCTGATCTTCGCCGTCCTGTTGCAGGTCAAGGGCTCCGGCTTCGGTCAGGCGCTCGGCGGCGCCGACACCAGCTATCGCACAAGGCGTGGCCTCGAGAAAACGCTGTTGCAGATAACCGTAGTCCTCACCGGACTGCTCATCCTCGTCGCGATCCTGACCGCGCGGGTGGACTGATAGCCTTCGCCTGGCGGCCACCGCGCCGCCTTTCAGTCTCATGAGCCTCCAATCCAGTCGCCGCAGCCGCTGGTATGTCCCCTGGATTCTCGTGGCCGGCGTCGCCACCGTCCTCGGCTTCTGGGTCTACGAGTCCGACCAGGAGGGCGACCGCGTCGCCGCCTATGGCGGGACTTACGTCGAGGCCGCGGTGGGGACGGCGCAGCGCATCAACCCCCTCTACGCTTCGCCCAACACAGTCGACGCCGACATCTCAGCCCTGGTTTTTTCAGGATTGACCCGCCTCGGCGCCGACGGCCGCGTTCTCCCCGACCTCGCCGCGAGCTGGGAGATCAGCGAGGACGGCCGCGAATACACTTTCACCCTGCGCAATGGCGCCATCTGGCACGACGGCGAGGACCTGACAGCGGACGACGTGGTCTTCACGGCGGGCGTACTGGCTAACGAGGAGTTCAACGGCGACCCGCAGCTGGGGGAGCTATGGCAGACCGTCTCAGCCGAGCGCGTTGGCGACCTGGCGGTGCGCTTCACCCTGGAGGAGCCTTTCGCCCCGTTCCTCGCCCAGTCGGCCATAGGCATTCTCCCCGAACACCTCCTGGCCGGCGTCGAGGTCCCCCTGCTGGCCAATGCGCCGTTTAACGAGCGCCCGGTCGGCTCAGGGCCCTACAAGCTCGAGGCTATCGACGGCCGGAGTGCCATCCTCTCGGCCAACGAGGCCTTCCAGCTGGGCTCCCCTTATATCAAGACCATTCGCTTCGACTTTTATCCCAACGAGAACTCGGCCCTGGAGGCCGTCCGCGAAGGCGCCGCCGACGGCGTCTACCTGAACGGCGCGATTGGCCGTGACGACGTCGACGCGCTTTCGGACGACCATCGCGTGCACGAGTTAATCGCTTCGAGCTACACGATGCTCTACCTCAACTGGCAGCTGCCCGCCTTTCAGGAGGACAGCGTGCGCCGGGCCATCGCCTTCGCTATCGACCGCGAAGCGCTGGTCGATCGGCACCTTGGGGGCCGCGGCGTCATCGCCGATTCCGTCATTCCGCCGGGGACCTGGGCCTGGAGCGCCGCCTTCAGTCCCTACGAGTACGATCCTGAGCGCGCCCGCGCCCTGCTCGAGGACGCCGGCTGGACTGTGCGAGCTGACGGCGTGCGCGTCCGTGGCGACGCCGAGCTCGTCTTCGACCTGATCACCAACAACGACTCGACGCGCAGCGCGGTCGCCACGCAGATCGCCAGCGACCTGCAGGCGATCGGCATCAGGGTCAACTTCTCGACCAGCGGCAGCACCTCGCTCTACGAGCAGGTCCTGCAACCCCACAACTACCAAATGGCCCTCTTCGGGTTCGCCCAGGGCACCGACCCCGACCCGTTCCCCGCCTGGCACAGCTCGCAGGCCGACGGCGGCGCCAACATCTCGGCCTACAGCGACCCGCTGGCCGACGAGGACCTGGTGGGGGCCCGCCTGTCGGTCGACAACGACCGCCGCGCCGAGCTTTACGTGCGCTTCCAGCAGACGTTCTACGAGCGCCAGCCGGGCATCGTCCTCTTCTACTCGACGAACCTCTACGTTGTGCCGGAAGACCTCCACGGCTTCGCGCCCGCCGTACAGTTCAGCGCAGCCTCGCGCTTCAGCAACGTCTGGCAGTGGTTCGTCGAGACCCGCCGGGTGGCGGATGAATGAGCGCCCTGATCACCCTCACGACTGACTTCGGGCTGCGCGGCAACTACAGCGGCGCCCTAAAGGGCGCGATCCTCTCGGTCTGCCCGCAGGCCCAGATCGTTGAGATCACGCACGAGATCGGCCCACAGGACATCGAGGAGGGCGTCTACGTCACCTCTTGTGCCTGGCCCTACTACCTGCCGGGCGCTGTTCACCTCGCGGTCGTCGACCCGGGCGTTGGCACCGACCGCAAGGCGATCGCCATCCGCTCGCCACAGGGCGTCTTCATCGGCCCGGACAACGGCCTCCTCTCAGCCTGCCTTCCCCCTCAGTCCCGCCCCGCCGCCGAGGGTGCTATCACGCTCCCGCCCACCTTTGAGGCCTTCCATCTCGTGGAGCCCAAGTACTTTCGCGCCGAGGTGAGCCATACCTTCCACGGCCGCGATCTCTTCGGGCCAGTCGCCGGCCACGTCGCATCGGGCGTTCCGTTGGAGGCGCTCGGCCCGGCGCTGGCCGAGGTCCACGCCCTGCCCCGGACCACGGCGACGCAGGACGGCGGCGCGATCAACGGCAGCATCCTGCACATCGACACTTACGGCAATCTGGTCACCAACATCCCCGGCGAGTGGCTGCCCGCCGGACCGATCAGCGTCGACATCGCCGGCGCCCGCGCGCCGGGCCTGGGCCGGACCTACGGCGAGGCATCGGCCCTGTTTGCGCTGGTCACGAGCGACGGCTGGCTGGCGGTGGCGCTGCCCAACAGCTCGGCGGCCGCGAAGCTGGCCGCGTCGCGCCGCGACCCGGTGAGGGTGACCCGTGCGTGAGCGCTGTGTCTTCTTCGGGACGCCCGAGTTCGCCCTCCCTTCATTGAGAGCGCTGATCGACTCGCCGTATGAGGTTGCCGCCGTCGTCACCCGCCCCGACAAGCCGGCGGGCCGTGGGCGACGAGTCACGAGTTCCCCGGTGAAGGAGGCGGCGGAAGCGGCCGGCCTGCCCGTCTTCCAGCCGGCGAGGCTGCGCGAACAGGAAACCATCGAGCTCCTGGAAGACCTTGTTCCCGGGTTCATGGTTGTGGCCGCCTACGGACTTCTGATCCCGCCGGCTGTCCTGGAGCTTCCGCCCTGGAACGTGCTCAATGTCCATCCCTCGCTGCTACCCCGCCACCGGGGCGCTTCGCCAATCCAGGGCGCCATTCTTGCCGGTGACACCGAGACCGGCGTGACAATCATGGCCATGGACGAGGGCCTCGACACCGGCCCAATCCTGACACAGACCACCCTGCCGATTGGCCCCAACGAGAGCGCGGGCGAGTTGAGCGGCCGGCTGGCGTTAGCGGGCGCCTCCCTGCTGCTTGAGGCCCTCCCTGGCTGGTTGGATGGTGAACTCGTACCGCGGCCGCAGGATGACGCCCTGGCCACCTACTCCCCCCAGATCAAGGCGGAGGACGCTTTGATTGATTGGTCGCTCGCCGCGGACGAGATCTGGCAGCAAGTGCGCGCCTTCAACCCCTGGCCCGGAGCAGAAACCAGGCTCGGCCCCGCCCGCCTCCAAGTCTGGCGGGCCTGGCCGCTTACCGATGAACCGGGCGGGCCTCCCGGCACGGTTATGAAGGTCGAAGATCATGATTTTCCCTGGGGCAGAGAGCCGGCCATTGCCGTGGCCTGCGGCACAGGCCGCCTCGCGTTTCTGGAGGTCCAGAAGGAGGGCCGCCGGCGGCTCCCCGCCGGCGACTTCGCCCGCGGCGAACGTGATCTGATCGGGGCCCGGCTCGGCGATGCAACCTCTGTTGCTAGGTTGAGCTAGATGAGCCGACCAATCTGGGGCCTCCTGCCCGAAGAGATCGAAACCCTGATGGCAGAATGGGGCGAGCCCGCCTACCGCGCCCGCCAGGTCCTGCGCTGGGCCTACAAAGAGGGAGCCACAACCTTCGAGCAGATGACGAACCTGCCCGCCGGCCTGCGGGCAAAGCTGGGCGAAGAGATTGACCTCTCCCTCCCCACCGTGGTCCGCTGGCAGAGCGCCGACGACAACCTGACGCGCAAGGCCCTCCTCCAATTGGGCGACGGCGAGACCGTCGAGGCGGTGCTGATGCAATACGCGGCGCGCCCCAAATCCCGAGCCCGCGCCACCGTCTGCGTCTCCACCCAGGTCGGCTGCGCCATGGGCTGTGTCTTCTGCGCCACGGGACAGGCCGGCTTCGTGCGCAACCTCGCGACGGCCGACATCGTGGCCCAGGTGGTCCACTTCATCCGCAGCGAAGGCCGCGTGACCAACATCGTCTTCATGGGCATGGGCGAGCCCCTGGCCAACTACAGCGCGATGTGGAAGGCCGTCCAAATCATCAACCACCCGCAGTGCATCGGCCTCGGCGCCCGCAACATCACTATCTCGACCGTGGGCCTTGTACCCGGCATCCGCCGCCTCGCCCGCGAGCCGCTCCAGGTCAACCTGGCGATCTCGCTCCACGCCCCAACAGATGGGCTGCGCCGCCAGCTCATACCGACGGCGGGCCAGCCGATCAGCGAGCTCATAGAGGCGGCTAAGGAGTTCTTCGCGGCCAGCGGCCGGCGCATCACCTTCGAGTACGTCCTGATCGACCACGTTAATGACTCACCCGAGCAGGCCGCGCTGTTAGCCGACCTGGTGGCCGGCGTCCCCTGCCACGTCAACCTGATCCCGGTAAACCCCACACCAGATTCCAACATCAAGCGTCCCGCCCGCTCGCGCACCCTGGCCTTCCAGCGCGTCCTCCAGGAGCGCGGCGTGCCCTGCACTGTCCGCGTCGAGAAGGGCGTCGAGATCGAAAGCGCCTGCGGCCAGTTGCGCGGCATCCGCGAGGGCGCGGGCCGCCACGGACACCGCCGCGGCGAGCTTCCCCTCCCGGTACTTGCGGGCTGACCCTCTAATTTTGTTAGAATCCCTGCGAACATATGTCCGACTTAAAGTACTTTATCGCCCTTAACTCCATCGGCGGCCTGGGCCGCATCCGCTTCGGTCGCCTCGAGGCGGCTTTCCCAGACATGGAATCAGCCTGGAATGCCTCGCGCTCAGACCTGCGCGCCGCGGGCCTCGATGAAGGCACCTGCGACCGCATCATCGCCGGGCGCCACGAGATCGACCCCGACGCCGTGATGGACATCGTCGTTAGCCACGGCATGGACGTCATCACCTGGCACGACCCCCGCTACCCGCGGCAGCTGGCCGAGATCGACGACAAGCCGCCCATGCTCTTCGTCCGCGGCAGCCTGGCCGAGCAGGACCAGTGGGCCATTGCCGTCGTTGGCACGCGCCGAGCGACACCTTATGGCCGCCAGGTCGCCGAGCAGCTCACTGCGGCGCTCTCGGCAAGCGGCATCACCATCGTCAGCGGCCTCGCCCGCGGCATCGACGCCATCGCCCATCGCGCCGCCCTCCAAGCTGGTGGCCGCACGCTCGCTGTACTCGCCTGCGGCCTCGACATGGTCTACCCGCCCGAGCACAAGCGCCTGGCGGAGGCTGTGATTGACCAGGGCGCCCTGATCTCGGAGTACCCGCCGGGTGTCGAGCCGCGCGGCGACTTTTTCCCGCGCCGCAATCGCATCCTCTCCGGGCTCAGCCTCGGCGTATTGATCATCGAAGCCGGCGAAAAAAGCGGCGCCCTGATCACGGCGCAGCAGGCGCTGGAGCAAAACCGCGAGGTCTTCGCCGTGCCCGGGCCTATCTATTCGGGCGCCAGCCGGGGCACAAATTCACTAATTCGTGACAGTGCCGCGAAACTTGTGACCAGCCCGGACGATATTCTTGAAGAGCTCAACCTGACGATGGCCGTTCGCCAGATCCAATTGGAGGAGTTGCTGCCGGCAGATCAGACCGAGGCTGCCCTGCTCAGTAACCTGACCCTGGAACCCCGTCATATCGACGAGGTCCGCAGGAGCACCGGGCTGGGCATAGCCGAGGTCAGCAGCGCCCTCGCCATGCTTGAGCTCAAGGGGGCCGTCCGCCAGGTCGGCGCCATGAGCTACGTGCGCTCCCGCTGAAATTCAACCGCCTAGTAAAGACAAGGACTTGACAGCTCCCTCTAAGGTGAGCACGAGATAACAGTGCCTGAAACCAAAACCAAAAAACGCAAAACAACAAAGAAAGCCGGCGCCGCCCGAGGCAGCAGCCGGACCACCACCCGCAGGGCCGCCCCCATGGTCAGCGCCGCCGGCAAGGACCTCGTCATCGTCGAGTCCCCGGCCAAGGCTCGTACCCTCGCGGGCTTCCTCGGCAGCGGCTATGTGGTCGAGGCCTCCGTTGGCCATGTCCGCGACCTGCCCAAGAGCAAGCTGGGCGTCGAGGTCGATGATGGCTTCGAGCCGACCTACGTCGTGCCGACCGACAAGCGCGCCGTCGTCAACCGCATAAAGAGCCAGGCCAAGGACGCCAAAGCCGTCTGGCTGGCCACGGACCCCGACCGCGAGGGCGAGGCCATCTCCTGGCACCTCGTCGAGGCCGCGGAGCTCAACAACATCCCGCACCAGCGCCTCGTCTTCCACGAGATCACCCGCGACGCCGTCAAGCGCGCCTTCGACGAGCCCCGCCCGATCAACGCGCAGCTCGTCGACGCCCAGCAGGCCCGCCGTGTCCTCGACCGCCTGATCGGCTACAAGATCAGCCCGATCCTCGGGCAGAAGGTCCGTCGCGGGCTCTCGGCCGGCCGCGTCCAGTCGCCGGCCCTGAAGATGGTCGTTGACCGCGAGCGTGAGATTCAGGCCTTCGTGCCCCAGGAGTACTGGACCATCGACCTGGACCTCGAGCCGGCAACGGACCAGGGCAAGGTCTTCCGCGCCAAGTTCGAAGGCATCGCCGGCGACAAGGTCGAGAAGATAGAGCTATCGTCGGCCGCGGCGGTCGAAGCCCTGACCGGCCGGCTGCGCCCTGCCCGCTATCGAGTCTCCGACATCCGCCGCCGCACCCAGGCCCGCCGCCCCGCCGCCCCCTTTATCACCAGCACGCTGCAGCAGGAGGCTTCGCGCCGGCTGGGCTACACCGCCCGCCGCGCCATGGCCCTCGCCCAGCAGCTCTACGAAGGCGTGCGCACCAACGAGGGCAACGTCGGCCTCATCACCTATATGCGCACCGACTCGACGAACATCAGCGACGAGGCGCGCGACGGTGCCCGCCACTACATCAGCAGCCGCTTCGGTGTCGACTACGTCCCTCCGGCAGCGCGCACCTTCAGCAAGAAGGCGAAGCACGCCCAGGAAGCTCACGAGGCCATTAGGCCCAGCTCCGTCCGGCGCGACCCCGAGTCGGTCCGTGCCTACCTCGACAACGACCAGTTCCGCCTCTACTCGCTAATCTGGAACCGCTTCCTCGCCAGCCAGATGGCGGATGCCCAGTTCGACGTGACGACGGTCGACGTCGAGGCCCTGCCGCGGGACGGCGAGCCCAACTACATCGTCCGCGCCAACTCGCGCCGCCTGCGCTTCGCCGGCTGGCTGCAGCTCTACGGCGGCGTCGCCGAGGAAGAGGACGAAGAGGGCGCGGGCTCCAACCTGCCCGACCTCGTCCACGGCCAGGCCCTGAACCTCGTCGACCTCTTCCCCGACCAGCACTTCACAGAGCCGCCCCCGCGCTATACCGAGGCTTCGCTAGTCAAAGCGCTCGAGGAGAACGGTATCGGCCGTCCGAGCACCTACGCTGCGATTATGTCCACCATCCAGGACCGCGAATACGTCGAGCGGGCCGATGGCCGCGCCCTGCGGCCGACGGAGCTAGGCTGCACCGTCAACGACCTTTTGCAGGAGCACTTTGCCGACCTCCTGGCCATACCCTTCACCGCCCAGATGGAGGAAGAGCTGGACGAGGTCTCGCGTGGCGAACGCGAATGGCGGCCGGTGGTCAAGGAGTTCTACGACCCTCTTGAGATCGCCATTGGCAAGGCCCGGGAGGCCGACATCGTCGCCGAACAGACCGACGAGATCTGCGAGAAGTCGGGGCATCCGATGGTCATCCGTTGGGGCCGCAACGGCAAGTTCCTCGCCTGCAGCGGCTACCCGGAGTGCAAGAACACGCGCTCGCTGGAGCCCGAGATCGAGCTCGAGCAGCCCGAGTTCTGCCAGGAGTGCAACGCCCCGATGGCGATCAAGCGCGGCCGCTTTGGTCCATTCCTGGCCTGCACGCGCTACCCCGACTGCAAGGGCACCCGCCCGATCCTCAAGAAGGTGGCGGGCGTGACGTGCCCGAAGGACGGCGGCGAGATCGCCGAGAAGTCGAGCCGCAAGGGCCGTCAGAAGACCTTCTGGGGCTGCGTCAACTACCCGGACTGCGACTGGACGAGCTGGAGCCAGCCCCTCCCGGAGCCCTGCCCCAACTGTGGCAGCCTGATCGTCGCCACCACGGCGAAGAACGCCAAGTGCACGAAGTGCGAATGGAAGGGCCCCGCTCCCACGCCGGCCCCCGAACCCGAGCCCGAACGCGAGCTTGTGCCGGCGTGACCCCTACTCCTCCAGCGCCCCGAAGACCTTCTCCAACTCCATTGAGAAGTCAGGGATAACCGGTGAAAGGTCTATCGTCGCCGACCGCGGAAAAAGGAGCGGCGCCTGGCCGGGCCTGTACACGCTGACACGTTCTATATCGGGGTCAATAACCAGGGCTAACTGCACTCCGTTATCCATGTAAAACGTGAGCTTCTCAAGCACACGCCCCGCTCTGTCGTCCGGGGACAATATCTCGATGGCGATCTCTGGTGCAAAGTTGATTGGGCCGAAAACGCGGCCCCGTTCGTCCCGCTGCAGGCGCGAGGTAGCCACGATTACGACATCGGGGATATAGCCGCGGGCCGGTCGGCCGAAAAGCGAATGCAATTCTGAAAGCGCCTCATATCCATACGGTTTCAACGACCCAAACATCGCAAGAAGAGCCCCTTGAATGCGTGAGTGCTGCGCCTGAGGTGACATCTTCTCCACAACCTCCCCGTCGACGAACTCCAGGTAGGGCTTCGCCTGCGGCAGCTCCAGATACTCCTCAAGCGTCATCTTTCTCGTCGTGACCATCAGGTAGTCATTCTATGCGGGCGCGCTCGCGGCAGGCTTATACTGGCCGCGAACACGACAGGAGGGCTCCGCCGGCATGACCGCCTCCATCGCAGCCTCGCCTCGTCCTGCCCGCGAGGCAGCCCCCAGCGCTCTGGCGCCGGTCATCGAGCGCTATGTTGCCGACAGCGGCGTCGAGAAGAACCTTTCGCCGCTGACCCTCCGCAACTATCGCCAGGACCTCTCCGACTTCGCCCGACACGTCGAAGAACGACGCCTCGGCCTGCTCGACATCGACCGCCACGTCGTCCGCGGCTACCTCGCTGAGTTATCAGGTCGCGGCATGTCGCGCGGCAGCGTCATCCGTAAGGTCAGCACGATCAAAGGTTTCTTCCGCTACCTCGAACGCGACGGGCAGATCCAGGTCAATCGCCTCCTGGCCTTGCACAGCCCGAGGAAGCCTCAGCGCCTCCCCTCCTTCCTGCGCATGGAACAGATCGAGGCCCTGCTCAACGCGCCCGAGCGCGACAACCCCCAGGGCCTGCGCGACCGCGCCATCCTCGAGCTCCTCTTCAGCTCCGGCGTCCGCGTCAGCGAGCTCGTGCAGGTCGACCTTGGCCAGTTCAGCACTGACGGCGAAGAGCTCGTCGTCCGCGGCAAGGGCGACAAGGAGCGCCGCGTCTTCATCGGCCGGCCGGCGCGCGCCGCGATCAGCCAGTACCTCAAGGACGGCCGCCCCCGCCTCCTTCCGGGCCATACCCGCTCCGCTGCGCTCTTCCTCAACCGCGATGGCGGCCGCCTTTCCGCCCGCTCTGTCCAGAAACTGGTGCGCAGCTACGCCGTCAAGGCAGGCATCGATCAGCGCGTCTACCCCCACCTCCTGCGCCACAGCTTCGCCACCCACATGCTCGACAACGGCGCCGAGCTGCGCATCGTCCAGGAGCTCATGGGCCACTCCAACGTCAACACCACGCAGATTTATACCCACGTGACCCAGGCCCGGCAGAAGGAGGTCTACGACCAGGCCTTCTACGCCCAGCACAGCCCCCGCCGCCAATAACCCGCTGCGACCTTAGCCATTTCCCCTCTCTGCTTGCGGAGATCGAAGATTCGCCTCGGCGAAGGGGGAATGGGGTGAGGTGGGCGGGGATGCGGGGCCGTCTCCACCTCCGAAAGCTTCGGCAAGGGACGTCGAACCACCACACGCTTATGTTGACTTTTCGGGGGTGCGCAACTAGAGTCCGGCTACTAGCTCCGCAAAGCTGGATATGGTGCACGCTCGACTCGTCCTCCTCTTGAAGAGCAGCGCTCTCATCGGCGCGGCAATTCTCATTGCCCTGCAACTGGCTGCGCCACGCGCGGCGCTCGCCGACACGCTAGAAGTAGACACAACCACCGATAGCGCCGCGCTCCAGGCCTGCACGGGCGCGGCCGGCGACTGCTCGCTCCGCGGCGCCATCATCAAGGCGAACTCCACTGTCGGCCCCGACATCATCACCCTGCCGGCCGGCAACTACAGTCTCTCCATCATCAACGCCGGTCCGCCCAACGCCGACGAGCAGGCCGCCGCGACGGGTGACCTCGACATTACGAAGGACCTCCAGATAAATGGGGCCGGCTCGGGCTCCACCAGCATCAGCGGCCAGCATCAGGACCGCGTTTTCGAAACCGTCTGCCCGGCCGGCGCCCCCGGCACCTTCACCTGCGCGGTGATCATCAGGAATCTGACCGTCACCAACGGTGAGCGCCTCGACGGTCCGGGCGGAGCCATCCGCAACAGGCCCAACGCCGACCTTGTCCTCGACGGCGTTGTCCTCACCGGCAACGCATCGGTTGGCGGCGCCGGCACCCGCAACGGCGGCGCCATCTTTAACGACGGCCAGGGCAAGCTCACAGTCGTCAACAGCAGCCTCAACGGAAACAGCGCGCCCGCCGGTCACGGCGGTGGTATCCACAACGACCCAGGCGGGATCGTGGAGGTCGACAACACGACCTTCTTGCAGAACTTTGCCGGCTCCAACCCCTTCCCCGGTCGGGGTGGCGGGATCCACAACACCGGCGGCCTGCTGGTCAGCAACAGCACCTTCGACCGCAACTTCTCGACCTCCGACGGCGGCGCTATCTTCAACCACTCCACATCCCTGGCCACCGTGACAAACTCGACGCTCAGCGCCAACTTTGTCACCGCCGGCCAGGGCGGCGGCACCAGCAACGGTGGCCCGGGCCACCTGCAACTGATCAGCGTCACCCTCTACAACAACGCAGCGACCAACCTGGACCCCAACCCCGACGGGGGCAACATCCACGACCCCGGCGGCTCGGCGACCGGCACCACGTTCGTCTCGAACTCGATCATCGCCAGCGACAACTCGAACCTCGACTGCAGCGGCGGCAGCGAGATTAGAAATGAAGGCAACAACCTCGCCAGCGACTCTGGCTGCGGGGGCGGCGCAGGCAACCCGCTGATCACCGCCGACGCGGGTTTGTTCGCCAGCCTGGATGCCCTCGCCCTCAACCCCGGTCCGACGGCCACGACCCGGACCCACGCCCTCCTCACCGGCAGCCCGGCGATCGACCAGGGCAACACCCTGAGCGACGGCTCCGGCTTCAATTGTCCAACCACCGACCAGCGCGGTGTAGCGCGGCCCCAGGACGGCAACGCGGACGCCACCTCGCGCTGCGACATAGGCGCCTACGAGCTGGCCGCCGCCGACGCGGACACCGATGGCGATACCGTGAACGACCCGGAGGACAACTGCCCGCTCGTCGTCAACACTGATCAGGCCGATACCGACAACGACGGCCTCGGCGACGTCTGCGACGGCTCCAACCCCCGGATCTTCAACGTCAACAGCACGGCCGAGGCCCAGGACGGCGACATCGGCGACGGCTTCTGCGCCACGGCGGCCAACCAGTGCACCCTGCGTGCCGCCCTCGACGAGGCCAACTTCGACCCGGTCACTCATGACACCATCAAACTCCCGGCCGTGAACTTCATCCAGAGCTCCAACTCAGGCCTGGACGTTCGAGGCAACCTCACGATTGATGGCCAGGGCCCGGGGAGCACGATTATCGATGGGCAGGACACCCGCCACCTCTTCGAGCTGGACAGCGCCGCGGACCCCGGCCCTTATGCGGTGACCATCACCGATCTCACGCTGACCAATGGGCTCGCCAACTACCCGGCCCGCGGAGTGATCTTCCCCGGCGGCGCCCTTCTCGTCACCGGCAGCTTCGCCGCTGAGGTCAGCAATCTGGAGGTCACAAGCAACTCCGGCCTGGGTGGTGGCGGGGTCGGCGTTGCCGCAGGCGGCAGCCTGCAGGTTTCCAGCACTGTATTCACGTCGAACACCGCGACCGACGGCAACGGGGGCGCCATTAGCAGCCTCGGCACCCTCACCGTTGACGCCAGCACCTTCAGCGATAACAGCGCCACAGGCGGCTTCGGAGGCGCCATCCACGGCGGAGGGACGATCACCGACAGCACCTTCGATGGCAACAGCGCCGCCCGCGGGGGCGCCGTCTACGCCGGCGACCTTACCGTGACCAACAGCACCTTCAGCGACAACTCGGCGACGCAGCAGGGTGGTGCGATCGCCACCCAGGGCACGGCTTCAATCGCAAACACCACCATCACCCTGTCCGCCACCGGCCTAACCGGCGGCGCCCTCGAACGTGACGCTTTCGGCACGCTGACGATCACCAACGTGTTGCTGGCGCAGAACACGGGCGATAACTGCAAGGTTGTTGTCTCCAGCGCCGCAGGCCACAACCTCTCTGACGACGCCTCCTGCTCCCTAGGCGGCGCCAACGGCAACCAGGACAACGTCGCCGACGCCGGCCTCTCGCCCACACTGGCCGAGAACGGCGGCCCGACCAAAACCCACGCCCTGCTGGCCGCCAGCCCAGCGGTTGACGCCGGCGACGACGCCACCTGCACCGCCATCGGCGGTTTCGACCAGCGGGGTGTGACAAGGCCGCTCGACGGCGACTCCGACACGACGGCAATCTGCGACATCGGCGCCTTCGAGCGGGATGATAACGACGGAGACGGGATCCTGAACCTGAACGACGGCTGCCCCGACTCGGCCGAGGACTTCGACGGCGTGGAGGACACGGACGGCTGCCCTGAAACTGACGCCGACGCGGACCTCGTCGAGGACCAGGACGACGCCTGCCCGTTGACGCCCGAAGACCTCGACGGCCTCGGCGATGGGGATGGTTGCCCGGAGACTGACTTCGACGGCGACACAATCCTCGATGAGCAAGACAACTGCGCCGAAAACGCCAACACGAACCAGCAGGACACCGACCAGGACGACATCGGCGATGTCTGCGACGGCAGCGACGATCGCCCGCTCTGCGACGGCCAGTTCGCCACCATCTGGCTGGACACCGACGGCACTATAACCGGCACCGCCGCCGCCGACGTCATCGTTGGCACTGCCAGTGGCGAGAGCATCAACGGCAACGGCGGCAACGACATCATCTGCGCCGGCGCCGGCAACGACCTCATCAACGCCGGCGGCGGCGCCGACAAGGTCTTCGGCGAGGGCGGTTCCGACACCATCGATGGTGGCCCCGGCCAGGACACCGTAAACGGCGGTGCGGGCGCCGACACGGCAGTCTTCACCGGCGCCGTCGGCCGCACCATAAACCTCGCCATAGGCACCGCCACCGGCGAGGGCGCCGGCATCCGTCTGATCTTGATCGAGCACGTCCGCGCCGGCGACGGCAACGACAAGATCACCGGTTCAACGGCGATCAACAGGTTGGAGGGCGGGCTCGGCGACGACAGGCTCAAGGGCGGCGATGGCAATGACACCCTCCTCGGCGGCCCCGGCCAGGACAAGATCGCCGGCGAGAATGGCGCCAACGACAAGTGCCACGGCGGCGCCAACCCCGACTCGTTCATCGGTGGCACCGCCGTCGCCGCCGGCTGCGAAAGCGTGACCAGCATCCCCTGACGGACGCCGGTTAGTCGCTGCGCATCCTTGACTCAGTGCTGTAGCAGACATAAGCTGCGGGCATTACGGTTCCCGTCCGGGGCCGATGGTGGTGCAGTGGCGCTGATCTCAAGGCCGGTGGGCTTCTTCTCAACCTTGGCGGCGCTCATTGCCCTGTCCCTGGCTGTGGTCAGCAGCGAAGTCCCCGCCGCCAGCGCCAACCACGCGCCGTTCGTCGTCAACAGCACCGGCGATGGGGCGGACGCCAACTTAAACGACGACATCTGCGACACCGGCGCCGGCGCCTGTACGCTGCGCGCCGCCATCCAGGAGGCCAACGCCGGCACTGCAGACGTCGATATCATCAACTTCGACCTGAGCGGAGCGCCGCCCTACGCGATCACGCTCGGTACGGACCTCCCTCAAATTACTCAGTCCATCCGCATCGACGGGACCAGCGAACCCGACTTCGCCGGCTCACCGATCATCGTCATCGACCGCGGCCTGTTTATCACAGCCGGCGGCAGCACGATAGGTGGCCTGGTCATCAACCACTCTGCCGGCGCGGGGCTCAACATCGCCACCAATGGCAGCAACATCATCGCCGGCAACTACATCGGGACGGACGCCACCGGGACTGCCGTCGGCAACGCTGGTTCACTCGGGATTGTTGTTCAAACCGGTTCGACAGGGAACATTATCGGAGGTACAACCGCCGCCGACCGCAACGTTATCTCAGGCAACACAGAGGATGCCATCATACTCACCGGCTCGGGTGGGCACTTCGTCAGGGGCAACTATATCGGCACCGACAAAGACGGCATCGCGGACCTCGGCAACGGCGGCCGCGGGATCTTGATCCAGTCGCCCAGTAACCAAATTGGCGGCGAAACCGGTACCGACCCCGATGGACCCTGCAGCGGTTCCTGCAACCTGATCTCCGGTAACGGCAGCATCGGCATCGCGGTGCAGGGGACCAGCATCGGTCCAAACAGCGCTGTAATCGCCGGCAACTTCATCGGCGTCGACGTCAACGGTACCGCGGCCATCGCCAACCTCGTGGGCATTGCGATTTCGCCGGCGGGCTCCAACTTCGAGACCAGCGGGACAACCGTCGGCGGGACCACCCCCGCCGCGCGTAACGTGATTTCAGGCAACACCGGCGACGGCGTTCAGTTGTCCGGCCTGCAGACCAAGAACAATACGATCCAGGGCAACTACATCGGCCCCGCCGCCGGCGGTGGGAACGTGGGCGGCAACGGCTTGGGTGTTTTCATCGGTAACGGCGCCCACGACAACACGATCGGGGGCACGACTGGCTTGACCCCGGAGGATGGCTGCACCGGGGCGTGCAACCGGATCCAGGGGAACCAGGGCGACGCAGTGCTCGTCGGTAACACGCCTTCGGATCTAGCGACGAACAACAGGATCCGCGGAAACTCCATCTTCGGCAACCTGGGCCTTGGCATCGACCTCGCCGATAACGGCGTGACCAACAACGACGCCGACGTCAACAACGACAGCGATGGCGGCCCCAACAACCTGCAGAATTTCCCGGACATAGCAACCGCCGCCAGTACCGGTACAGCCACAACCGTGACCTTCAGCCTGCAGAGCGAGCCGAACAAGAGCTATGACCTCGATTTCTTCGTCGGAGTTTGCAACGTGGCGCCTGCCTTCGGCGAAGGCGAGACCCTGATCAAAACTCTGACGGTTCTTACCGACGCGGATGGCAGTTATCCAGCCAGCGGTACAGACAGCTTCCTCACCAACGCGCCTCTGACGCCCGGAGAAGGCGTTACCGCCACAGCCACCGACCCCACCGGTAACACCTCCGAGTTTTCCGCATGCACATTCATCACCGGCACGAGGGCCGACCTGGAGCTTGATAAAGAAGTGACCGACTCGACGCCCACCGAGGGCCAGAGCATCACCTTCACACTGACGCTCACGCACAACCAGGCCAACAGCACAGATGAAGCAGAGAACGTGACGGTCACGGACTTGCTTCCTGCCGGGCTGACCTACGTATCGCACGCCGCTGCTCAGGGCACCTACAACCCGGGCAACGGCGTCTGGACCGTGGGTCAGGTGCTGCAGGGGACTGCGCCCACTCTCTCGATAGTGGCCACCGTAGATACGCTTTCCGATGTCACCAACACGGCTGAAGTCACCGCCAACGACCGCTGGGACCCTGACTCCATTCCCAATAACGGCGTCACCACCGAGGACGACTACGACGAGGTCACGATCACGCCGATTACGGACGCCGATGGTGACGACGTTGACGACGGGGTCGACCTCTGCCCGAACACGGCCTCAGGGGCCACAGTCGACGCCAGCGGCTGCTCCGCGCTCCAGGTCGACGCTGACGGCGACGGCATCTGCAACCCGGGCGCAGCCACGGACGGCCCCTCCGACTGCCAGGTTGCACCCGCCGACAACTGTCCAACCACAGCCAACGCCGGCCAGGAGGACAATGACGGCGACGGAGCGGGCGACGCCTGCGACCCGGACAGGGACGGCGATGGGATCGCCAATGGCAGCGACGGCTGCCCCGACACGCCCGAAGACCTCGACGGCGTCGAGGACACGGACGGCTGCCCCGAAACCGACGCCGATGCGGACCTGGTCGAGGACCAGAACGACGCCTGCCCCCTGGTGCCTGAAGACCTCGACGGCGTCGGCGACGGCGACGGTTGCCCGGAGACCGACCACGACAGCGACACCATCCTCGACGAGCAGGACAACTGCCCGGAAAACGCCAATCCCGGGCAGGAGGACGTCGACCAGGATGGCGCCGGCAACGCCTGCGACGGCAGCGACAACCGCCCCAGCTGCGGCGGTCAGAAGGCCACGATCTGGCAGGATACCGACGGTCTAATTCAAGGCACCAACGGCGCCGACGTCATCGTCGGGACAGCCGCCGGGGAAACGATCAACGGTGCGGGCGGCCAGGACCTGATCTGCGGCCGCGCAGGCAACGACATCATCAATGGCGGTGCGGGTGGCGACCAGATCTTCGGCGAGGGTGGGGCCGACAGGATCGACGGCGGCCCTGGCCAGGACACCATCCATGGCGGCGGCGGCCCTGACACAGCCCTGTTCCCGGGAACCCTGGCACGCACCATCAACCTCGCCACCGGAGCGGCCTCGGGTGAGGGCGTCGGGGTGCGCCTCACCTCTATCGAGCACGTCCGCGCCGGCGACGGCAATGACAAGATCACGGGATCAACGGCAATCAACAGGCTCGAAGGCATGCTCGGCAACGACAGGCTCAGGGGCGGCGACGCCAATGACAAGCTTTTCGGCGGCCCCGGCCAGGACAAGCTCGCCGGCGAGAACGGCGCCAACGACAAATGCCACGGCGGCGCCAACCCCGACACGTTCATCGGCGGCTCCGCCGTTAGCGCCGGCTGCGAAGTCGTCACGAGCATCCCGTAACGATGAACCGTCCGCTGCGACTCTCGAGGCTGGGCCTGTCACTTCTTGGCGTTGTCGCTTTGGCGCTCCTCCTCGGGCTTCAGCTGTCGCAGCCTGAGAGGGTTCTCGCCGCCGTCTACACGGTCGATCGGACCGACGACCCCATCGCACCGGTGCCGGATGACTGTTTCGACAACGTGGCCAACGACTGTTCGCTACGCGGGGCGATCGCCACTGCCCTCAACGTCAGCGGCAGCCCGGACGACATCGTCATCCCCGACCTCGGCGCGCCCGGCCCCGACACGTTTACTGTGGATAACGGCCAGATTACGATTCCCGACAGCAGCCTGAACATCGTCGGCGCCGGACGGGACATCACGCTGATCGACGGCGGCGATGCCAGCCGTCTCTTTGCCATCGGCACCTCGGTAGTCACCATGTCCAACCTCACCATTCAGAATGGCTACGACGTCGACCTCGGCGGCGGGCTGCGGAACTCCGGCTTCCTGACCCTCGACAACGTCGCCGTAAGGGATAACGCGACCGCTAACGACGGTGCCGGCATTCACAACAACAACACCGGCAACCTGACAATCATGAACAGCCTGATCGCAGACAACGTCGGCACCGACGAAAGCTTCTCCGACCCGAGGGGCGGTGGCATCTACAACCTGGGCACGTTGAGGATCACCGCCTCGGCGATCGTCTCCAACGGGCCGGCTTCAGCAAACGATGACGCCGCGGACGGGGGCGCCATCTACAACGACGGCGCCCTCGGCAGCGTTGACCTGGTCCGCAGCACCATTGCCGACAACAACGCCCACAGCGCCGGCGGCATCTTCAACAACGGCGCGTCGTTCGACATCATCCAGAGCCTTTTCACAAACAACGTTGCGTCCGCCAGCAACGGAGCCGTCGAGACAGATACCGGAGTGCTGACCGTCGTTAACAGCACGCTCAGCATGAATAGCAGCAGCAACGCAGGGGCCATAGGGCTGAGCGGCGGCACAGCCACCGTCACCAACAGCACCATCCGTCTCAATGGCAAAACAGAATTGTTCGCGGGCAATTCCAGCATGACGCTGCGCAACACGATCGTCGACGGGACTGACCAGAAGACCTTCGATGACTGCGAAGGAAACATCATCTCCGCGGGCAACAACATCGACGGCGATGGCACCTGCAACCTCGATCAGCTCAGTGACCAGCCCTCCACCGACCCGCTGCTTGGGCCCTTACAGGACAACGGCGGTCCCACGCTAACCCATGCCCTGCTGGCGGGCAGCCCCGCGCTCAACAAGGGCGATGACACAACGTGCGACGATATGAACACGGTCAACAAGCGCGACCAGCGCGGCATCCCCCGGCCACAGGGCAATAGCTGCGACATCGGCGCCTTCGAAGCACGCTTCTGCCAGGGCAAACCGGAGACCATCGCCGGCGACAACGCCGCCAACGTGCTCAATGGCACGCCGGGAGTCGATGTCATCCTCGGCCTCAGCGGTGCCGACACGATCAACGGCAAGGGCGGCAACGACCTCATCTGCTCCGGGACCGGCAACGACACAATCAACGGCGGCGCCGGCCAGGACACCATCAATGGCGGCGCCGGCACCGACACCGCCCTATTCACAGGGGACCTCGGCCGCGTCATAAATCTGGCCACGGGCGCCGCCAGCGGCGAGGGCGCCGGTGTCCGCCTCATCTCGGTTGAGCGGGTCCGCGCCGGCGACGGCAACGACAAGATCACCGGTTCAACGGCGATCAACAAAATCGAGGGTAGGCTCGGCAACGACAGGCTCAAGGGTGGCGACGCCAATGACACCCTCCTCGGCGGCCCCGGGCAGGACAGGCTTGCCGGCGAGAACGGCGCCAACGATAAGTGCCACGGCGGCGCCAACCCCGACAGCTTCCTCGGCGGCGAAGCCGCCGCTGGCTGCGAAACCGTAACCAGCATCCCCTGACCCGTCCAAACCTCTGGCCCATAGCGCACCGCTTCGCCGCTGCTTGCCGGCCAAACCGGCGATCCGGCCGTTTCTGTAGGGGAGGCCTGTGCTTCCGCGCACGGTCCTCGCAAACGACGTACGCCCCGGGACCGAAGCCCGAAAATCGGTGTAGGGGCTCCCCTGTAGGGGAGGTCTGTGCCCTGGTGGGGACCGTCGCCCGCATACCGCCCGAATCCCCCGCACGCTGCCGACATTCCATTCGAAGCCCGCAAAGCCCTCCCCAACCTTCGACGACGACAACGCCGGTTATCGGAAACCAACAGGCAGCACCCCCCGGGGGATTGACACCATACCCCCTTAGAACGTATCTTCTAAACCCATGCCTCTCTATCCCTCCTCAACCGCCCGCGCCACCACCCCACCCGCAAACAGCAAAACAATCAAACAAATCCCCGCCGAATCTGAACCCCGCCCTCGCCAGCTTCACGAAACCGCAAAACAAACAAACAAAAGAACAACCACACAAACCCCCGAGGTTCCATGCGCGTCCTCCTCCTGAGCGGCCCCAACCTCAACAAATTGGGTAGCCGCGACCCCGCTGTCTACGGCACCACGACCCTCGCCGAGGTCGTCGCCGCCGTCCGCGAGCGCCTCGGCGACCGGGCCGAGCTCAGGGACTTCCAGTCCAACCACGAGGGCGCCCTGATCGACTGGCTGCAGGCCGAGTCCGCCGGCGCCGACGGCGTGATCATCAACCCCGGCGGCCTCGCCCACTACAGCGTCGCCCTCCGCGATGCCCTGGCCGACACCAACCTGCCCGTAGTCGAGGTCCACATCTCCGATCCGGCTACGCGCGAGCCCTTCCGCCACTCCTTCATCACCGCCACCGCTGCCCGCGCCCTGATCACGGGTAAGGGCTGGCAGGGCTATCTTGAAGCTGTAGACACCCTGATCCCCCTCATCCGGAAGGACGATACCGCTTGACCAAAGAACGCATCGCAAAGCTTCGCGCCAAGATGGAAGAGGCCAAGCTCGACGCCTTCTGGGTGACCGCGCCCGCCGAGGCCAACGACCGCCAACTCAGTGCTAACCGCCGCTACATGTCGGGCTTCAGCGGCTCCCTCGGCAACTTGCTGATTACCCGCGACGACGCCTTCATCGCCGTCGACTTCCGCTACTGGGAACAGGCCGAGCGCGAGGCCCCCGATTACACGCTCTTCAAGGTCGAGGGCGCCTGGAAGGATTGGTACCCAAAGCTGCTCGGCGAATCCGGGGTAACCGGCAAGCGTATCGGCTTCCAGCCCGCGGACGTCAGCGTCGCCCAGTTCCAGGCCATGAACAAGGCAATCAAGGAGCTGCCCAAGGACGACCAGCCTAAGCTCCTCTCGGCCCCACCCTTCATCGAGCAACTGCGCAGCATCAAAGACGCGGCCGAGATCGCCGCCGTCCAGGAGGCGGTCGACCTCGGCGACCGAGCCTTTGTCGCGGTGTCAGAGCGCATCGAGCCCGGCTGGACCGAGAAGCAGGCGGCCTGGGAGATCCAGAAGCACATCCGTGAAAACGGCGCCGAAGACCTCTCGTTCGAGACGATTGTGGCTGGCGGCCCCTGGGGGGCCATGCCCCACGCCCAGCCCCGCGATTATGTCCTGCAGAAGGGCGACATGGTCGTCATCGACATGGGCGTCCGCCACAACGGTTACTGCTCCGACCTGACCCGAACGATCTTCCTCGGCAAACCCGACGACAAGTTCAAAGAGATCTACAGCATCGTCTTGTCCGCCCAGCTAACAGCTGAGGAGCTGATCGAGGCCGGCACCGGCGGCGAGCCGGCGCACATGATCGCCCACAACGTCATCGAGGAGGCCGGCTACGGCGACAACTTCGGCCACGGTCTCGGCCACGGCGTCGGCCTGCAGATCCACGAGATGCCCCGCCTCGCCCGAACGTCGAAGGACACGATGGAGGAGGGCCACGTCTTCACGGTCGAGCCCGGAATCTATCTGCCGGGCTGGGGAGGGGTGCGCATCGAAGACCAGGCCGTAATCGAGAACGGCAAGACCAGAATTATGTCCCACGCCCCAAAACTCTCCTTCGCCGCATGAGGGCCGCGGGACACTTGGGGCAGACGAGACTTAGCCCGTGTACTCGCGGGTCTCAGACCCGCCGTCGCCCCATCCAAATCCATCCGGGCGCTCCCGATGCGGGTGCCACCGTCTTGATGGCATCGGTCGTCCTTCCCGTCGGTGCAAACGTCCGGCGAAAACGCACCGACGGCCGGTCTGAGACCGGCAACTACACGGACGTAAGGGTGGCAGCGCCTCGGAACCCCCGAAACAACGCTCACCTCGTACTCGGCCGACACAAGACACCGAAAGGAAACCCATGATCGGAGCAGGTGAAGTCCGCAAAGGAGTGACCGTCGAAATCGACGATGTGCTCTACCGCGTCATCGACTTCAGCCACCACAAAACCGGGCGCGGCAGCGCCCAGATCCGCCTCAAGCTCAAGGACGTCAAGGGCGGCCACATCATCGACCGCAGCTTCCAGGCCAGCGAGCGCTTTACCCGCGCCCGCATCGAGAAGCGCCCGATGCAGTTCCTCTACGAGTCCGACGGCCTCTACCACTTCATGGACACCCAGAGCTTCGACCAGACAGCCCTGACCCGCGACCAGCTCGAGGACGCGCTCCCCTACCTGACCGAGAACCTCGACTGCGAGGTCATCTCCTACGAGGGCAACCCCATCGGCATCGAGCTCCCCGCCGCGGTCGAGATGAACATCGTCAAGACGGACCCCGGCTTCAAAGGCGACACGGCCCAGGGCGGCACCAAACCGGCCACCCTCGAAAGCGGCCTCGTCGTCCAGGTCCCCCTCTTCCTCAACCCCGGCGAACGGGTCAAGGTCGACACCCGGACCGGCCAGTACCTGACGAGGGTCTAGCTGGTGCAGTTCTACAGCGTTCGCCAGGTCGCCTCCTATATCCGCGAGCTGATCGAGAGCGACCTCAACCTGAGCGACATCTGGATCGAGGGCGAGGTCACCAACCTCAAGCGGGCCGGCTCCGGCCACGCCTATTTCAGCCTCAAAGACAACGACGCCCAGCTGCGCTGCGCCCTCTTCGCCCGCCGCGACCGTAGCCCCGGCTACAACTTTGACCAGGGCGAGCAGGTCCTCTGCCAGGGCCACATCGAGTTCTACGCCCCCCGCGGCGAGATCACCTTCAACGTGAGCTTCGTGCAGCCCGCCGGCGTCGGCCGGCTCGGCGCAGAATTTGAGCGGCTCAAAGCTCAGCTTGACGAGGAAGGGCTCTTCGACGAGTCACGAAAGCGCCCGCTCCCGCTGTTTCCCCGGCGCATCGCCGTGGTTACGTCGCCCGACGCCGCTGCTTGGCAGGACATCCAGCGCGTCCTCGAGCGCCGCTGGCCAATGGCCGAGGTCCTGCTCGTGCCGACCGCCGTGCAGGGTGTGGCGGCCGTCCCCGGCCTGGTCGCGGCCCTCGAAGAGCTGCAAAGTCGATCCGGACTCGACGTCGTCATCGTCGCCCGCGGTGGCGGCTCCATCGAGGATCTCTGGGCCTTCAACGAGGAGGCCGTGGCCCGCGCCATCTTCCGCTGCCCCGTGCCGGTCGTGACCGGCATCGGCCACGAGTCAGACACCACAATCGCCGACTACGTCGCCGACCTCAGAGCCTCAACGCCCTCGGTAGCGGCCGAGCGAGCCGTCCCCGACCAGGCGCAGGTCCGAGGCTACCTCGGCGCTCTCTTGAATCGAGCCTCGCGCTGCGTCCAGGGCCTCAGCGAAACCGAGTCGCGCTCCGTTGAGCGCCTGATCACCCGGCTGGAGCGCGCGCTGCCATCGCCCGAGCTGCAACAGGATCGGGTTAGCCGCCTCCTGCGCAGCGCATCACTTGCCATCGACCGCTGCCTCGCCGAGGGTTCTTCCAAAACCACGTCTTACTCCGCGCGAGTCGCCGCGCTGAGCCCTCTGGCGACGCTGGAGCGCGGCTATGCTGTGGTCCAGGCCGGCGGCCGCGCCCTGCGTTCGCCGGCCGAAGTCTCGACCGGCCAACCGCTGGCCATCCGCCTCGCCCAGGGCGACCTCGACGCCATCGCCGGCAAAGGCGTGAGGGTCAAACGCCGCCGGCTCGCCGTGGTGGCCTCGAACCAATCAGCTCTTCCCCTGGATGGCGCGTGAGCAAGCAAGCCGACCCTCAGCCGTTCGAGGCTGCCCTGAAGGAGCTCGAGGAGCTGGTCGGCCGCCTGGAGGCTGGCGGCCTGAGTCTCGACGAGTCCATCAGCCTCTACGAGCAGGGCATGAAGCTCGCGGCCGTGTGCCAGGAGCGCCTGGACAGCGCCAGCCTGCGCATCACCCAACTGCGCGAGCAATACATCCGCGAAGAGCCGGCGACGTACCAAATGGAGGAGGACCTCTAGTTGGCCCTGATCCGCGTCGACACCCACTGCCATACCACGTTCAGCCAGGACTCAGCCCTGGACCCTGAGACCCTCGTTGCCCGCTACGCACGGATGGGCTTCGCCGCCGTCTGCATTACCGACCACAACACCCTCGAGGGCGCCCTGGCCGTTCGCGAAATGGCGCCCTTCCAGGTCATCGTCGGCGAGGAGATCGACAGCTCGGAGGGCGAGCTAATCGGCCTCTTCCTGCAGGAAGTTGTCCCAGCGGGAATGCTCGCCTCGGAGACGGCCAAGGCCATTCACGAGCAAGGCGGCCTTGTCGTGGCCCCCCACCCCTTCGACCGCTTCCGCCGCCGCCGCATCGACGGCGCGACCCTGCAGAGCATCGCCGTTTACCTCGACGCCGTTGAGGTCTTCAACTCGCGGACGCTCCTCTGGTCAGACAATGAGCGGACAGTGTCCTGGGCCCGCGAGAAAGGCCTGGTCATGACTGGTGGCAGCGACGCCCACTCTGCCGGCGAGCTCGGCGCCGCCTACGTCGACATGCCCGCCTTCAGCGGCGCCTCCGAGTTCCTCTCTTCACTCAGACAGGGAATGATCGTGGGCCGCCGCTCCAGCCCGCTGACCCGCCTGCGCCTCCGCCGCCGCAAAGGCCCGCCGGCCTCGCCCGTGCTCAAGGTGGAACCACCCCCTGTAGGGGCGCGTCCCGTTTACCGAGATGATTCGAACCACAATCGCTCCGCGGGGCCCGCCCTGCCGTGAGCAAGCTCCGGCTCGGCTGGTTCACTACGGGCCGCGGCACCGGCTCCCTCGCCCTGCTGCGCGGAGCCGTCGAGGGCATAGCTGCCGGCCGCATCGACGCCGAGATCGGCGTGCTTTTCAGCAATCGCGAGCCCGGCGAAGCCGAGCCGACGGACAGCCTCCTCTGCTACGCCGCCCAACGGGGCATCCCGGTCGTATCCCTTTCGTCCGTAGCCTTCCGTAAGGCGCACGGCGGCGAGCGCTCAAAGCCAGGCGAGGCCCTCCCCGAATGGCGGGGGCAGTACGACGAAGCGGTCGCCGGGGCCCTGGCCGAGCACCCCTTCGACCTCGGCGTCCTCGCCGGCTACATGCTGATCACCAGTCCCGAGTTTTGCCAGCGATACCCCTTGCTGAACCTCCATCCCGCTGAACCGGGAGGACCCAAGGGCACGTGGCAGGAGGTCATCTGGCAGCTAATCGAGGGTCGCGCCACCGAGAGCGGCGTCAGCATTCACGTCGTTACGCCCGAGCTCGATGAGGGCCCGATCGCGACGTTTTGTCGCTATAGTTTGGCTGCGCCCGAGTGGGATGCCCTCAACGCGAGCGAAGTCCACGAGCTCCGGCTTACGCAGGGCGAGGACCTGCCCCTATTCACGGCGATCCGAGCCATGGGCCTGGAACGCGAGCGCCCACTGATGCTGGAAACCCTCCGGGCCGCCGCCCAGGGGCTCGTTCGGGTTGAGGCCGGCACAGTCCTCGACAAGGCCGGCAGCCCGGCGACCCCCCTGGACCTGACAACCGAGGTCGAGCAGGCTCTAGACTCAGCGCACAGAAAAACAGAGGAGTAGCGGTCATGGACGAACGCTCCGCTCGATTACCCGTGGTCAGGGCCACCCCTTATCCCGTCGTGGTCTCACCGATGCAGGTGCTGGCCACGACCGCGAAGCGCGGCGCGGCCCTGATGGCCGCCGGCGCCGTCGCCCGAATCGTCCTCAAGCACGTTGTCGGCCGCATCCTCTCCCCCGAGCCAACCCTGCCGCAAACCAGGAGCGAATCCAAGACGATAGCTGTGCGGCCCGAAGCCCAGCCTGCAACGGTTGTCGAAGAAGTCTTCGTCTACCGCCGCCGCACCTACCGCCGCTAAGAAGGCGAGAGGGGCTGCCTGGAATAGATGAGCCTATCCCCTCTCCCTTGAGACAGAGGGCCAGGGTGACGGTGATCGGGCTCCGAACAAGAAATCGCCTCGCAGCAAATCGACCTACAGCGGCGTACACGAGCGTCTAAGCGCCGCGGATCTTCCCGAAGGCCTCCCCGAGCACCTGCCACACCGCGTCAGGCCGGGCACATCTGCCCTTGGTAATCCCCTCTCCCTTGAGGGAGAGGCAGGGTGAGGGTGATCGAGCTTCGAGCAGATTGGGGGCTCAGGCGCGGCGGAGGGTCCGGAAGGCTTCCCCCAACACGCCCCAGACCACTTGGGGCCGGGCACAGGCGATCTTCGACATGCTCTCCGTCCCGCGGTAGCTCCACGCCGCCACGCTGTCGGCGCCGAGCTCAGCAGCCACCGCCGCCCCCATTCGCAGCTCCTCCTCGCGCCCCTCCGGCACCCTGAAGGCCTGCAGCCAGAGCTGCGACTCGCGACCGTGAGCATTCGCCGTCTCGATGGCTCGCTCCGAGTAACTCCTCATGAACCGCTCAGGCTCGACATCGAAGAGGAACCAGTAGGGGTCAGTGCCGAAGATATCCAGGTCGGGTATTGCCGCAGCCTTGTCCCAGTCGTCGATCCCAAAATGCAGCAGCGGCGCGATCACCTGCTCGAGCTTGTCCGCTGGAACTCGTCCGGCAAGTCCCGACCGCATGCCCTCGGCCACGGCCGGGAAGCCGTGGCGTTCGAAAGCCGAGGGCAGGAGACACAAAGCGTTTCGCAGGCCAGCCTGCCGGCCCGCCGCACAGACGCCGGCCAAGAAGTCGAGCAACACGGTCTCTCGGAAGGCCATCATCCCGGCGTCGAACTCCTCGTGCAGAGTTCCTCCCCCGTGCTGGCTGAGAAGCTCAGCGCAGTGGCTGCAATGGCACGACCAGGCGCCCGAGAAGTCGCCCGCCCAAGCGCTGGCGTAGAGGTGTGGCTCGTCCCAGAAGGCAACCTCAGCGCCTGCCTCAGCCGCGACCTGAACCCACCGCTTGATGAAACCTCGAGTCTCGGGATGACTCGGGCAGGCAACGGGCACGCGCCTTCCATCGGAAAGTTGCTGCCAGGCATCGAGGTGGTCGGCGGCAAATCGGCTAAGTGTCTCACCGGAGAAGATCCCGGCAACCCCCCATGGGTCGGCCCAGACGCCCAGCCCCGCGTCTCGGGTGGTCCGGAAGATTCTCTCTATCGTCCCGCGATTCCAGAGCATGTCCGTCTCGGTGTAGCAATGGACGATGTAGGTACAGCCGTGCCCAACGATCTCTTCCAGGTCCGACTGGACGTGCCTGAGGTCCCGCGCCGAGAAGTAGCTAACGCCCGTTTCCATTCACACGCCTTTCATCCGAACTGCGTCCTTGACCGAGCCCCGGCAGGTCATGAGTCTTGACTCGTGGCCCCCTACCTTCTCGCCCTCGACCAGGGCACGTCCAGCTCCCGCTCGATCCTCTTCGACGAGGCGGGCCAGGAGGTGGCTGCGGCCAGCCAGGAGTTTCCCCAGCTCTACCCCCAGCCCGGCTGGGTCGAACACGATCCGGAGGCGATCTGGGACTCGCAGCTGGCCACCGCCCGCCGCGTTCTGGAGAAGGCTAATGCCGGAGTGGACGACCTGCTAGCCATCGGCATCACCAACCAGCGCGAAACCACGCTGCTCTGGGAGCGCGCCACGGGCAGACCGGTCTACAACGCCATCGTTTGGCAAGACCGGCGCACGGCGGAATATTGCGAATCGCTGAAGGCGGCCGGCAAGGAACTAGGTATCAGGGAGAAGACAGGCCTCCTTGCCGACCCCTACTTCTCGGCGACCAAGCTGCGCTGGCTGCTCGAGAACGCGCTGGGGATCCGAACCAGGGCCGAGGCCGGCGAGCTGGCCTTCGGCACAATCGACAGCTGGCTGATCTGGAAGCTGACCGGCGGGAAGGAGCACCTGACCGACGTCACCAACGCCTCCCGCACCCTGCTCTACAACCTCCAGAGCGGTGCGTGGGACGGCGACCTGCTGTCAGAGTTCTCCATTCCACCCTGTGTACTTCCGGATATACGGCACTCATCGGGGAGCTTTGGCGAAACGATCGCCGACATCCTCGGGACGCCCGTGCCTATCATGGGCGTCGCCGGCGACCAGCAGGCGGCCCTCTTCGGCCAGGCCTGCTTTGAGCCGGGAGAAGCCAAGAATACCTACGGCACGGGCAGCTTTGCTCTCTTAAACACCGGGGCTCGCCGCCCGCGCAGCGAGTCCGGGCTGCTGGCCACCGCCACGGCGACGGCAGACGGCCAGAAGGGCTTCGCCCTGGAGGGCAGCATCTTCGTCACCGGCAGCGCCGTGCAGTGGCTCCGCGATGAGCTCGGCCTGATCAAGTCTGCCTCCGACATCGAGGCCCTCGCCGCCTCTGTCCCGGACAGCGGCGGCGTCTCCGTGGTTCCTGCCTTTACCGGGCTCGGCGCACCCCACTGGGACCCCACAGCGCGCGGCACCATCCTGGGCCTGACGCGTGGCTCCGGCGCCGGTCACATCGCCAGGGCGACCCTGGAGGCCATCGCCCTCCAGGTCTGCGACGTCATCGAGCTGATGGAGAAGGAATCCGGCGCCGCGCTGAAGGAGCTGCGCGTCGATGGCGGCGCCAGCGCGAACAACCTGCTTATGCAGATACAGGCCGACCTGCTGGGCAAGCCGGTCGTCCGGCCCCAATACGTCGAGACCACGGCGCTGGGCGCCGCCTACCTGGCCGGCCTGGCGGCCGGCTGCTGGGCATCGATCGACGAGCTCCGGGGTTATTGGAAGGTCGACGCCCGCTTCGAGCCGCAGATGTCCGAGAGTCAGCGCGCGGCGATGAGGGAAACCTGGCGGCGCGCCGTCGAGCGATCGCTGCACTGGGCGCAATCGTGAGACCACTTTTCAACGAGCTTCGCGACTGGTACGAGGTCGCCGTTATCGGTGGCGGCATCAATGGCGCGGGCATCGCCGCCGCCCTGGCACAGGCCGGCTACTCCGTGCTGCTGCTCGAGAAGGGCGATTTTGGCAGCGGCACGACGTCAAAGTCGACGCGGCTGATCCACGGTGGGCTGCGCTACCTGGAACACGCCGACCTGGGCCTCGTCCGCGAGTCTCTAAGGGAACGAAAGGAGCTCCTGCGGCGATATCCCCACCTGATTAAACCACTGCGTCTGCTGATGCCGATCTATGCCGGCGGACACTATCCGGCCTGGAAAGTCCGCGCCGGCCTGACGCTATACGACCTCCTGGCCCGCGGCGGCGGCTTGCCCGGGCACAAGAGCCTTGGCGCGCAGGCAACCCTTCGCGCCGAGCCGAACCTGAGCGCCACCGGACTGAGGTCGGCGTTCACGTTCTCCGACTGCCAAGCTGAGCTACCGGAACGGCTGACGGTGGAAACCGTCCTGGAAGCACGCCGCCTTGGCGCCAACTGCCTCAACTACATCGAGGCGCGAGGCCTGGCGAGAATCGAATCTAAGGGCGCCACGAGCTTTCGGCTCTCGGCCAGGGATTTGTTAAGCGACGAGGACATCGAGGTCAGTGCCGACGTGGTTATCAATGCGGCCGGCCCCTGGGTCGACCAGTTGCTGGGCGTGGCGGGAGGCGGAGGCCATCGCCGCATCGGCGGCACCCGCGGCAGCCACCTTGTCCTGCGTCCGGAGATCCTGCAACTCAAGCAGGCCATCTACGCGCCCGCGCGCTCCGACGGTCGGCCGTTCTTCCTCATCCCATGGCTAGGCCAGACGCTGCTCGGGACCACTGATGTCCGAGTCGATGGCTCTCCCGATCAGAGCGCGATGTCGAGCGGAGAGGTTGCCTACCTTCTCGATGAGGCAAACCTTCTCCTGAAAATTCGGCTCACTCACTCCGACGTTATCTACACTTACTCGGGCGTTCGGGCTCTGCCCTATCATCCGGGCGGGTCCGAAAGCGCCATCACCCGCCGCCACTTCTTTGTCGACCACGCCTCAGAAGGACTCGGTGGACTCTACTCGCTGGTCGGTGGAAAGCTAACGACCTACCGCAGCGTCGGCCGCAAAGCTGCTGACCTCGTCAGGCGGCGGCTCGGCCAGAGGTGGCCCGTGAAGCCGGATATCTGCGAGGCCGGCCCGACGCCGGCTGGTTTCGAACAGGTTTGGGGTAACCGCGCCGGCGAAGTCTTTGCCCGCTACGAGGATCGGCTCGATCTCCGCGAGCCCATATGTGAACACACGCTCGAGCCGAAAGCCGCTGTCGTCGAGGCTGCCCGAAACGAGCTGGCGACGTGCCTGGCCGACGTTTTCCTCCGACGTACCCGCGTTGGTTGGATGGCTTGTCAGGGCCTCCTCGTCGCCCACGAGGCCGCCCAAATGCTCGGGGCGGAACTCAACTGGCCCAAAGAGCGGGTGGCGGCCGAAGTGCAGCGCTACCGTGAGGAGCTGGCGACCGTGCATCCACCGCTTTATCGGGTTCTCGAACAAGAAGAAATCGAACTGGCTTCAGCCGCCAGTTCCGGAGGGTGACCATGGTCGGTGCGCTGGAAGGAATACGCATTTTGGACTTCACGATGTTCCAGCAGGGCGCCGAGGGTACTCGCATGCTCGCTGACCTTGGGGCGGACGTGATTAAGGTCGAGCCGCCATTGCTGGGCGACCTCGGCCGCTACATGACGATCCTCGGTGATGACCGTTTCTCGCCCTACTTCCTGGCCCACAACCGCGGCAAACGGGGCATCGCCATCGACCTCAAGGCCAAGGAGGGCCGCAGCGTCATCCTCAAGCTCGCGGCCGAAGTCGATGTGGTCGCCCACAACTTCCGGCCGGGGGTAATGGAGCGGCTAGGTCCTGGCCTATGAGGACATCAAGGCCGTCAACCCGGACGTGATCTACGCCTTCGCCACCGCCTGGGGGACGCAGGGCGAGCGGGCGGGCGAACCAGGGTTCGACATCGCCGGCCAGGCGATGGGCGGCCTTATCGGCGTCACCGGCGACGGCGAGTTTCCGGTGCCGGCCGGGGCCGCCATCGCCGACTACACGGGCGCTGTGAACCTGGCCCTCGGCATCGTCACGGCGCTGTTCGTCCGGGAGCGCACCGGCAAGGGCCAGTCGCTCGACGTTTCGCTACTTGGCTCCACGATGGCGATGCAGGCCTGGGAGATCACCTACAGCCTGATCACCGGGATCAACGGCGAGAAGGCGGAGAAGGGACACCGGCTGGTGCCCACGATCTGGCGCGTTTTCAAAACGAAGGACTCGTTCCTGGTCGTCTGTGGCATCGGCGAGAGCCGCTGGCCGGGCCTCTGCCGGGCCGCCAACCTCGAGCATCTAGAGCATGACCCGCGCTTCGAGAACCACTTCGTGCGTTCGGCCAACCTGGGCGAACTGCACGAACTGCTTCAAGAAGCGTTCCTAACGCGAAGCAATGCGGAGTGGCTCGAGCGTCTTAAGGCCGAGGACCTCATTTACGCCCCGGTCCTTACCTACAACGACCTGAAGGAGGACCCGCAGGCCCGGCTCAACAACTACATAGTCACCATCGACCACCCCGGGCGGGGCGAGGTCGACGTTGTGGGGCTCCCGATCAACTTCTCCGAAACCCCGGCGGCAACGGGCAACGCCGCCCCCGAACTGGGCCAGCACACCGAGGAGGTCCTGCTGGAAGCGGGGTACACGTGGGAGCAGCTCGCCGCTCTCCGCGAACGCGGCGTGGTCTAAGCGGCCATGCTGCGCTGGCGATACTGCAGCGCTTCGGCCAGGTGCCGGGACTCAATCGTCGAGGAGTGATCGAGGTCCGCGACCGTGCGGGCCAGCTTCAAAATGCGGTGGAACGAGCGTGCGGAGAACGAAAGCTGGTCCATCGCCATCCGCAACAGCGAGCGAGACGCCTCGTCCAGGGCGCTCTGGCAGTACTCGCGGACTTCGACCGCCGTCATCTCGGCGTTGCAGGTCAGCCGCGACTCGCTGAAGCGCATTGACTGCCGGCCTCGCGCCTCCTCGACTCGCTCGCGCACAGCCTCCGACGACTCGCCGTAGCCGTCGCCGGATAGCTTCTCAAAGTCCACGCGTGGCACCTCGACGAAGATGTCGATGCGGTCGAGGAGAGGTCCTGATATGCGCTTTTGATAGCGAGCCACCGCGCCGTCGGAGCAGGTGCAGGCACGCGCGGAATCCCCGAAGTAGCCGCAGGGGCAGGGGTTCATCGCCGAGACGAGCATGAAGTTGGCCGGGAACGTGAGGGTGCCCTGTGCCCGCGATATCGTCACCAGCCGGTCTTCCAGCGGCTGCCGCATGACTTCGAGCACCGCGTGCCCGAATTCGGGGAGTTCGTCGAGGAAGAGGACACCGCGATGGCTGAGAGTGATCTCGCCCGGCCTTGGAATTCGTCCCCCGCCGACCAGCCCGGCATGGGAGATCGTGTGGTGGGGCGCGCGGAACGGCCGCTGCCGCAGCAGCGGCGTTTGCGAGGGCAGGAGCCCGGCGACGCTGTAGATCTTTGTGACCTCCAGCGACTCATCAGGCGCCATCGTCGGCAGGATCGAGGGCATCGCACGTGCCAGCAGCGTCTTGCCCGCGCCGGGCGGGCCTGTCATCAGCACGTTGTGCCCTCCCGCGGCGGCGACTTCCAGCGCCCTCTTGACGTGCTCCTGACCCTTGATATGCGTGAAGTCCATCACCTCCGGGGGGCAGGTCGCCGCAGGCGCCCCCTTCCCTTCGAAGGCTGCTATCGGCTGCACCTGCGACAAGTGATTGATCAGTTGAGACAGGCTGGCCACGGGGATGACCTCGATGCCCTCGACCAGTGCCGCCTCGGCAGCGTCGTCCTCGGGGACGAAGACGCGCTGGATACCGCGCTCGCGGGCCAGCGCGACCATCGGCAGCACACCGTGGGTGTGCCGCACGCGGCCGTCCAGGGAAAGCTCGCCGATAAAGACGGAGCCCCTGACATCGGCGATCACCTGACCGGACGCGATCAGCAGGCCGACGGCCATCGGCAGGTCGTAGCTGGGACCCTCCTTGCGAATGTCGGCGGGGGCCAGGTTGACCGTGACCTTGCGGTTGAATGGCATCCGGCAGCCGGAGTTCTTGACCGCCGAACGGATTCGCTCCCTGGCCTCCTGGACGGCAGTGTCGCCGAGCCCAACGACGATGAAGGCGACCTGCCCAGTATTTACATCGACCTCGACCTCTATGAGCTCCCCATCGAGGCCGGAGAGGGCGCAGGAATAGACTTTGGCGAGCGACACTTGTCCCTCCGAGCTACTGTGACCAGATGATATAAGTAAAACATCTGTTCTAGCAACTCTGACCCCTATCCGGAGAGAATTTTTTTAGGGGTGATCTCGATCAGGCGCATGCTGGCGGCGCCCTTTACCCACTCCTTGAGCGTCGCCGCGGCTTTCTCCGCACCGTAGTAGCGAGGGGCGAGCCGGCTGGCTAGCTCGAAACCGCCCTGCTCCAGCACCTCGGCCGTGCCCTCGATCGTGACCCAGTTTTCGGGCTCTCCAACCCCCGCCTCAACCGACAATGCCACGCGGGGGTCATGCCTGATCCGTTGGAGCTTGCCTGTGCCCTCCGAGGAAAACACCCTGGCACGCTCGCCGTCCCACTCGAACCAGACCGGCACGACGCTTGGCGCGCCGTCGTCGCGCAGCGTTGCGAGCTTGGCGATCCTCGTCGCCCGCAGGAACTCGTCCCTTTGGTCTGGCGTCATGGCGGGCATTCGTTTCCTCCTTGGCCTTTATGTAGACAACGACGGATTCACACACGTACAATTCGGTAAAAGCGTTATGTCGGGAGGTCTCCCCCTTGGACCATGTGATCCAGAAGTTCCTCGACTACCTCGTCCTCGAGAACGGCGTCTCGGAGAATACACGCCAGGCGTACCAGAACGACCTCAATCAACTGCATCGATTCCTCGACGGCAGCGTGCCAACCCCCGACGCCCGTGACTGGAACAAGGTTCGGCCCGAGGACGTAAGAAATTTCGAGGCCGACCTGCTGTCTCGCAAGTATGCGGCCTCCAGCGTCGCGCGCAAAATCGCCGCCATCCGCTCCTTCTACAAGTTCCTCTCAGGCGAGGGCATGGTCCAAAAGGATCCGACCGAGCATCTTGCCTCGCCCAAGATCGGCAAGACTCTGCCCAAAGCCCTCACGAAGCAGGAGATCGACGACCTCCTCGAGCAACCCCTCCTTCGCGGGTCGCACGAGGCTATCCGCGACAAAGCGATGCTCGACCTGCTCTACACCACAGGCATGCGCGTCTCGGAGCTCACGGCGCTCGACACCGATAGCGTCCAGATCGACGCCGACGGCTGTCGTGTGCGCTGCCTGGGCAAAGGCTCCAAGGAGCGCGTCATCCCCTTTGACTCCTCCGCCGGTGAATCGGTAGCAAAATACCTGGCCGAGTCGCGGCCCGCCCTGGTCCGCGACCGTAACGAGCGGGCGCTATTCGTCAACCGCCGCGGGCAAAGGCTGACGCGCCAGGGCTTCTGGCTGATTCTCAAGATCTACGCGGCCAGCGCCCAGATCAAGAGCCCGGTCACCCCCCACACGCTCCGCCACAGCTTCGCCACGCACATGCTGAGCGGCGGCGCCAGCATCCGTAACGTGCAGGAGCTTCTGGGGCACGCCAACATCTCGACGACGCAGGTCTACACCCATTTGACGGACCAGCGTCTGAAGGACGAGTACGAGCGCACCCACCCGCGCGCCGGCTGAACCGGGCTTGCAAGTAGCTGTGATCGGCGGCAACGCCGCCCCGCCGGATATCGTCGCCCTCGCCGAACGCGTCGGCCAACTGCTGGCGGAGGCCGGCGCGACTGTCGTCTGCGGTGGAGGCTCCGGCGTCATGCTCGGCGCCTGCCGCGGCGCTCGCCTCGCCGGCGGCCATACGGTTGGTATCCTCCCCGGCCACACCTCGGCGGAGACGCCGCCCAACGAGTTCGTCGAGTTCGTGGTCTACACCGGTGTGGGCTACGCCCGGAACTCTATCGTCGCCCTCAGCGGCGAAGCAGTGATCGCTATCGATGGCGCCTACGGCACCCTCTCCGAGCTCGCCTTTGCCCTCATGTGGGACGTGCCCGTCGTGGGCCTGCGCACCTGGGAGTTCAACTACCCCGGCTTCGACCCCGCGTCCATATCGCGCGTTGACACGCCGGAGGAGGCTGTGGCGACCGCGCTGTCCCTGGCCAAGGCCCCGCCCGCGCGCAGGCTTGACGCCCGCCTGACGCCCCCTGAGGCTCGAAGTCATGCAGATCGAGTCCGTACACGCCCGCGAGATCCTCGATTCGCGAGGCAACCCCACGATTGAGGTGGACGTGCAGCTCATCGACGGCGCACAGGGCAGGGCGATCGTCCCCTCCGGCGCCAGCACAGGGGCCCACGAAGCAGTAGAGCTGCGCGACGGCGATCCAAAGCGCTACGGCGGCAAGGGCGTCACCAAGGCCGTCGCCAACGTCAACGGCGAGATCGCGGCGCGCGTCGGCGGCATGGATGCCCACAATCAGGCGGCCGTTGACGACGCCCTCATCGCCCTCGACGGCACCCCCAACAAGGGCCGGCTGGGGGCCAACGCCACTCTCGGCATCTCGCTCGCAGTGGCCCACGCCGCAGCCGATTCCGCCGGCCAGCCCCTTTACCGCTATCTCGGCGGTCCAGCGGCGCGGACGCTGCCCGTGCCGATGTTCAACATCCTCAACGGCGGCCGCCACGCCGAAAATTCAACGGACTTCCAAGAGTTCATGGTCATGCCCCTGGGCGCGCCCTCGTACAGCGAGGGACTGCGGGCTGCTTCCGAGATCTACCAATCGCTGAAGAAGGTCCTGCATGACGCCGGACTCTCAACAAACGTCGGCGACGAGGGCGGCTTCGCCCCCAGCCTTCCGGGCAACAAAGAGGCCGTCGAGGTAATCCTCGAGGCGATAGAAAAGGCCGGTTACCGGGCCGGTAAGGACGTTTCCCTGGCGCTCGATCCGGCAAGCACCGAGCTCTACGCAACGGGCAAGTACGAGCTCGCCAGGGAAAAACGCACGCTCAAACCGTCTGAGCTGGTCGAGCTCTGGGCCGACTGGACAGGAAAGTACCCCATCGTCTCGATCGAGGATGGAATGGCCGAGGACGACTGGGACGGCTGGGCCGAGCTGACCAGGCGCCTCGGGGAAAACGTGCAGCTTGTGGGCGACGACATCTTCGTGACTAACATCGAACGCCTGTCCCGCGGCATCAAGGAGAAGACCGCCAACTCGATCCTGATCAAGCTCAACCAGATTGGCACGCTGACGGAGACGCTGGCGGCCGTCGAGATGGCGCGCAAGGCCGGCTGGACGGCCGTCATTTCCCACCGCAGCGGCGAGACCGAGGACACCACCATCGCCGATCTGGTGGTCGCCACGGGCTCGGGCCAGGCCAAGTTCGGCGCCACCTGTCGGGGTGAGCGGGTCGCGAAGTTCAACCGCTTGCTGCGCATCGAGGAAGAGCTGGGCGAATCGGCCCGCTACGCCGGGCGCGACGCGCTTCGGCAGGTGTAGGCTTCATGTCCTCCGACGTAAAGGGGGTAGTTAGCGAGGTGGTCGCGCGTGCCCTTGCGGACAGGGAGGCCGGCGGTAGGGCGCCGCACTGGGGCGATGCCATCCTGATCGACGCTTTGCATCGCGCAGGCGAAGAAGCCGGTGCTGGCACAGCCACCGGCGTTGCGCGGACCTGGTTCGACGAGAAGATCGCAGCCGCCGACCTCAACGGACCCTCCTGGAATTGGGGCCACCTGCCAATGGTCGCCTGGGACCTGTTTGCGACAACCGGCGACAAGAGGTATCGCGAGTACGCCCTGGCGGTGGCCGAGCACATCGCCAGCGGCACACCCAAAACGGCTGAAGGGTTGATGGCCACGCACGGCGGGCAGCCGCAGCTCTGGGTGGATTCCATGTTCTTCTCGCTGCCGGCGCTCTACCGCGCCGCCCGCGAGACGGGCGAGATCCGCTGGCGCGAGGAAGCCAGCCGTGACCTGGAGGGCCACGTGAGGCACCTCTACAACCCCGGGTCCGGCCTCTTCTATCACTGCTGGGATGAGGGCTACGACGGCCCGGCGAGATTTACAGGAAGTGGCTTCGCCCCACTCGCCGAGCCAGCCTACTGGGCGCGCGGCAACGCATGGGCGCTGTTGGCCCTGGTGGACGCTGTCGCGAACGGCGAGGACCAATACCGACCTCTGCTGCAGAAGTTGTCAATGAGGCTGTTGGCGCTTCAGGACAAGAGGTCCGGCCTCTGGCCAACTGTGGTCGATGACTCATCCAGCTATCTCGAGACCTCGGCCTCGGCTATGTTCGCGCTGGCCTTCCTGCGTGGGTGGCAGCTGCATCTGCTGGAAGACGAATTCAAGCAGGCAGCAGCCCGAGCGTTGGATGGCCTACTCACCCGCGTCGACCGTGGTCGAGTCGGAGGCGTATCAGCGCAGACCCCGCCGGGCTCCGCCGAAGACTACAACGCCATCCCCATCGGCGAAGAAACCTACGGCACCGGGTTCGTCATCCTCCTGGGCCTCGAGCCTGTTTAACATCAAGACTTTCGCCCGTCCGCTGACACGAGGCATGCTGAAGGTATGTGGATGACGATTGATCTTCCTGACAAACTCATGTTGCAACTCAAGCAAGCGTGTCCGGGCGGGACGATCGAGGCAGCCGTCGAGACCGCTATCCGCGCACCTTTGCGGCAGCAGGCGATCCGTGGCGCGATAGACTTGGCCGGCAAGTTCCCGGACTTCGATGACTCCTGGGACGAGATGCGACATATGGACCACGAGCGGCCGTAGGCGGGCTCACGATCGCTCACACAGTTGGGTGCAATGAACCCGGCCTGCTCGCCCGATCAGGCCCCCCGGCACGCATGATTAGAGTAAGGGTCCCAAAATCGTCCCCAGGAGCGTGTTAGATGGCTTCACTTCCCGAGATCAAGGCAATCGGCGTGATGGGCGGCGGCGTGATGGGCGGCGGTATCGCCCAGGTATTCGCGCTGCACGGCTACAAGGTTCTGAGTCGGGACCTCACCGACGATCTCAACCAGAAGACCCGCGACACCATCACCAGCGGCCGCTATGGTCTCGACGGCGGCGTCGAACGGGAGAAGATAACCCGCGAGCAGGCCGATCGCGCCCTCGGCAACATCAAGTTCGTCACCCGCGTCGACGACCTCCGCGACGTCGACCTTATCATCGAAGCCGTCCCCGAGGACTTCGACCTTAAGAAGAAGGTCTGGTCGGAGCTCGAGCGCATCGTGCGCAAGGACGCAATCTTCGCCACCAACACATCCGGCTTTTCGATAACCAAGCTGGCCGATGCGGTCGAGCGCCGCGACCGCTTCCTCGGCATGCACTGGTTCAGCCCCGCCCCAATCATGAAAATGGTCGAGGTCATCCACGGCCCCGAGACCTCCCAGGACGCCGTCGACGCCATCTACGCCCTTTGCGAGGCTTGCGAGAAGGTGCCGATCCGGGTCAAGGATCAGCCCAACTCCTACGGCTTCGTCGGCAACCGCATCTACTTTGCCGCGGTGGCCGAGGCGCGGAAGGTTATGGACGAGGGCGTCGCCTCGGTCGAGGACATCAACAAGGCGATGGTCTACGGCTTCAACTGGCCGGTCGGGCCGCTGGCGATGGTCGAGGGGGCCCGCAAAGGCTGGGGGTAGCCCACGTGGAGGCTTCCGACCCACGCGCGATCAGGGTCGCCCCCGTTCTCCTCCCCGACGACTACCGTCTACCCGGCCCGCCGGCGGCCGACGCGTCGCCGACGATCCAGGACACCTACCGCCAGACCAGGTTCTTACTGCGCGCCGACCTCAAGCTCTTCGAGCAGGCGATGAATGTCCAGCTGCAGGTGCTGCGTGACTCCCATCCAGCCCGATACCGAACCCAGCCACTTGCCGCGCTCGCCATCTTCTGGTCGCGGGCGTTTGCGGCGATGCGTGATGCGATGGCGCTGCTCACCAGCGGCAGCTACCCATCGGTCCCTCACCTTGTGCGCTCCGCCGCCGAGTGCATCGGCGTCCAGGGTCAGCTGCGCGAATCGGAGATGGACGTCTACGAGCAATGGTTGGCCAACGCCCTGCAGCAGGACCGCGAGCACCAGGCGCTCGACCTGAATCTGGGCCGCTATCGCGCGGCCGGCATCCTGGCCAGCGATGCGCAGCTCGGAGAGGTCTATCGCGTGGCCAGCGACCTCTCGATGACGCCCTTTGGGGGCTCGCTCCTTCTCACGGCGCCCGAGTCGAACCTCCAGCGCATCCTCGTCGCCTTCGCCGACCAGGCCTTCCACGCCGGGTTCGCCGAGCTGGAAATCGGCTGGCTGCTACGGCTGTGCGAGCGGCAGCTCCACTACCTCCTTATAGCCGACGACATATTCAACGTCACGGCCGAATCGCGCGCGGCAATCGACGACCTGCGGCCGCGGATCCAGGCGACGCTGGCTCAGCCCAACCGCTGCCGAATTGAAACCGTCGAGGCGGCCGGCGAGCGCCGTTACCTGGTCCTCAATTTCCGGCGTGCCGCAAGCGGAGCCGCCAAGAAGCTCATACTTTGATGTTCGTCCGGAGATCCGTGCGGCTACCATTCGACCCTTTCGAGCACCCGGCGACCCGCCTCTGTGACCCACGGGTCAGGAGTCTGGTCGATCTCAGTCAGGGCCGCATTCATCACGCCGTCACAGAACCCGGATGGTGACGGATGAGAAATTCGGCGATCGCTTCGCGAAAGAGCTGGTCGCGGCTTATGCCGAGGGCCTTCGCCGCCTCCCCAGCTTGGCTAAGCAGCGCAGCAGGCAACGAAACGGAAGCTTTCACAACCAGATTATCGCTTGACTCGGCGCACACAATGTGCCTAAGCCGCCCTTCATCTGAGCGGTCGTAGACTTGGACTAACAGTCCTAGATCGTCTCATCAGAAAGTCGAGGGAGTTTATGGCGGGCAAAACGAGGGTGGGAATCAACGGTTTCGGCCGCATTGGCCGGCAGGTCTTCAAGGCCATCTCCGAGCGGCACCCGGATGCCCTCGAGGTCGTCGCCGTCAACGACCTGACCGACACCGAGACCAACGCCCACCTTCTCCGCTGGGACAGCACCTACGGCCCTTTCAGCGGCACTGTGGAGCCCTCAGCCGATGGCCTGGTGGTCAATGGCAAGGCGATCAGGGTCTTTGCCCAGCGCGACCCCGCTCAGATCCCCTGGAGTGACCTCGGTATCGAGCTGGTGGTAGAGTCGACCGGTTTCTTCACCGACGGTGACAAGGCCCGCGCCCACATCGACGGTGGCGGCGCTAAGAAGGTCATCATCTCAGCGCCCGCCAAGGGTGAGGACGGCACCTTCGTCCTCGGCGTTAACGACGACACGTATGACCCAGCGCAGCACCACGTCGTCTCGAACGCCTCCTGCACGACTAACTGCATCGCCCCGGTGGTCAAGGTCATGCACGAGGCCTTCGGCATACAGCGCGGCTACATGACCACAATCCACTCTTACACCAACGACCAGGTCATCCTCGACACCGTCCACAAGGACCTGCGCCGGGCCCGCGGCGCCGGCCAGAACATCATACCGACGACGACCGGGGCAGCCCGCGCGGTCACCCTCGTAATGCCCGAGCTGAAGGGCAGGCTCGATGGGATGGCGTTCCGCGTGCCAACCCCTACTGTCTCGGTCTGTGACTTCGTAGCCACTCTAGAGCGGGAGGCCACCGTGGAGGAGATCAACGAGGCCTTCCGTGATGCGGCGACCGAGTCCCTGCGCGGAATCCTGCAGTACGAGGATCAGCCCCTCGTCAGCTCCGACTTCAAGGGCAACCCCAACAGCTCTATCGTCGACAGCCTGAGCACGATGTCGATGGGCAACCTGGCCAAGGTCATCGCCTGGTACGACAACGAGTGGGGCTATTCCTGCCGCACCGCCGACCTGGCGGCCTTCATCGCCGGCAAGGGCTTCTAGCCCTCACCAGCGCCTTTTGGCGAGCCGGCGGCGGTTGTATACTCTTGCCTCGGATAAGGAGTGCGTATGGAAGGCGACGGCTACACGTTCCCGGTCGAGGCGAGTCACATCTTGATGTTCGCCCGCGCGATCGGCGACCCCAACCCCATCTACAGCGATCCCGGCGAAGCCGCGAAGGCCGAGCCCGGGAAGATCATCGCCCCACCGACGTTCGCGCAGGCCAGCGCCCAGTTCAACCCGGACTATTTCCTGAGGCCGAAGGTCGGCCAGTCGTGGTTTGGATCGGGCAAGAACCCGACCGGCGCGGCGCCACGTCGCAGCTCCGACGATGGGGAGGAAGGCAGTGGCGGGGGTGGCGTCGGCCGCGGTCTCCACGCCGAGCAACACTTCGAATACCACCGCCACGTCGGCCCCGGCGACGTGCTCACGCCGGTCAGCAAGCCGGGGAAGCGCTGGGAGAAGGAAGGGCGGCGGGGCGGCAAGCTGATGTTCTCCGAGTCAGTCACCGAGTACTACGACCAAAATGGCGAGCTGGCGATAACGACCCGCATGGTCGGAGTGCAGACCGAGAAACCACCGGAGCAGGGGTAAGAACATGACTCTCAAAGCTTCAGAGCTAAAGCCGGGCCAGACACACGAGCAGAAGCTGGTCGAGGACCTGCGACGGACGCAAATCGTCCAGTACGCCGGCGCCTCGGGCGACTACAACCCACTGCACAGCGACGAGCCGTTCGCCACCAAGGCGGCGGGGTTCCCCTCCGTCTTCGCCCACGGCATGCTCACCATGGGTATGACCGGGCGCGCCATCACCGACTTTGTAGGCGACGGCCGGCTGACCAAGTACGGCGTCCGCTTCATGGCCCAGGTCTGGCCCGGCGACGACCTGACCGCCACGCTGACCGTCAAGGAGGTCAGGGATGGCGAAGTCGACCTGGACGTGGTAACGGTCAACCAGGACGGCGTTGAGGTGCTGCGGGGCACCGCCTCAGCGCGTATTGACTAACCTGTCCTCCCGGCGAACCAGGCGCTGACCTCACTCGCCGCTTTGGCCTTAAAAGCTTTGTCGACCTGCAGGACCTCCAGCGTCTGCTCGACCGCGCGGGCGCCCTTCTCGCTCGGATTCGCCTTGAAGAAGCTCGTGACCTCGTCGGCGTAATCAGGGCCGACCGGCTGGACGAACTCGATCAGGTAGCCAAGCATCGTGGCTCCGCCTGTCCGCTCAGATAGCGACGGCCAGTTCGCGGAGTAGAACTTCCAGGCGGCGTCCCGCGTCCGCGGGTTGCCCAGCGCGATGCTGAAGAAGCGGAACAGGTCGGGGCCGGGTACCGCGTCGGTCAGCGTCATGGCTAGGGCCTGCTTCTGCAGCTCCGGGTCTTCGAAGGCGGCCAGAGCGTTGCGGAAGCGGCGGCGTCCCTGCGGGTCGGGCGCATCCTGGGATGCCTTGACCAGTACGCCGAAGCGGTCGTCGTCACCGGCCCGCGCAGCCATGATCGTCACCGCGTCGTAGAGATTGGTGTCCGTCGAGCCCTTTTGGTCGCCTAAAAGCTCGTCGAGGCGGCGACCGGCCTCCTCCACCATCTCGGGCGAACGTCCGACCAGGCCCACGAGGCGCAGAAGCTCGGCGCGCCGGACTCGCGGCGGCTCGTCCTCCTCAGGGGCAGGATCCCAGCCGATCTGCTGGAAGGCCGGCCCGAAGAGGTCGACCACGAACTTGCGCAGGCTCTCCCGGCTGGCGTCGTCCAAAACCTTGGAGTTGAGGTAGCTGAGCCCGCCGGCGGCCGCGCCCAGCACCGACTCCTCGCTCTCGTCGCCCAACCCTGCCACGGCCTCGAGGAACGGCGTCACGCTGCGCTCGCCGGAGAGCGCGAGCGCCCAGAGGTCGTTGAGGTAAGCTATGCGCTCGACCGGCTTGAGGCCGTCCAGCCTCTGCATCAGCTTGGCGTTGAGCTCGTCGGCATAGGCGACGCGGTAGAACCCGCTCGCGGCGGCGTTGGCGCAGAGCAGCTGTACCTCGCCCTCGGCCTCGAGGGTCTGCGTGGCCTCCCGCTCGGAGAAGAGGAAGCGCTGGAAGCGCTCGCCGCGGTCGTCGATGAAGCGCACGACCATGGGGATCGACCACGGCCGCTCTTCGCTGCGACGGTGAAGGTTGAAGCGCACCTGGCGCAGCTTGAGCTGCTTGCCCTCCAGGCTGACCTCGACCAGGGGGTATCCCGGGCGGTTGATCCAGTCCTCGGCTATCTCGCGGACAGGCTGCCCGGAGGCGTGCCCGAGCGCGTCCCAGAGGTCGCGGGCGGTGGCGTTGCCGTCCCGGTGCTGACGCATGTAGACGCGCATCCCGTCACGAAACTTCTCTTCGGTCAGGAAGGCCTCCAGCATATAGAGGACGGCCCCGCCCTTGTAGTAGGTGATCTGGCGGTAGCGCTCGTCGGACTCCTGCACCGAGCGCATCTCGGCTCGGATCGGGTGGGTGCAGTCAAGGGCGTCGATGGCCAGGGCCTCGCGCCGGAAGAGCTCGACCTCCTCCCAGATTTTCCACTCGGGCTTCCAGTCGTCCATGATCTTCAGCGCCATCCAGGTGGCGAATGACTCGTTGAGCCAGAGGTCGTCCCACCATTGCATCGTCACGTAGTTGCCAAACCACTGGTGGGCGTTCTCGTGCGCGATCACTTCTGCAACGCGCTTCCGTCCGGAGAGGGGCGTGTTGGCGACGTCGATCAGCAGGTCGGCCTCGTTATAAATAACCAGCCCAGCATTCTCCATTGCTCCAAACTGGAAGTCTCTGACTGCGAGCTGGTCCAGCTTGCCGAACTGGTAGGGGACGTCGAAGTAGGCGGCCTCCTGCTCCAACGAGTAGTGGCCGATCTGCTGGGCGAACTCGGAGAACTTCGCCTGGTCGCCGCTCCCCCAGGTGCGGACCGTCGTCTCGCCCAGCTGAAGCGGCTCGCTGCCCTTGATCTCGCCGATCCCGAAGGCGATCAGATAGCTGGCGAGGGGACGCGTTTCAGAAAACGAGATCATCCTGCGGCCGGTCGCCTCGTCCAGGCGCTCGTCCTCAGGGATCCCGTTGGAGAGCATCGTGTATTGCTGCTCGGCACTGAGAGTCAGCTTCCAGGGCGCCTTGAAGGCGGGCTCGTCAAAGCAGGGAAAGACGCGCCGCGCAAAGGCCGACTCGAACTGCGTCGCGGCCATGTTGCCGGCCCAGTAGAGGCCGAACATGTCCCCGCTGGCGAACTTCCCGGAGTAGCTTATCCGCAAGGTGCGGGGCCCCGGCGAAACCTCGCCGTCGAGTTCGATGCGCAGGGTCTCGCTTTCCGCTTCGAGCTCCCAACCGCGGGCCGGCTTGCCATCCAGCTCGACCGTGCTGACTTCGAGCCGGTCGCAATGCAGTCGTAGCATGTCGCCGGAGCCCTCGCCGAGCTCAAGGGCGATCTCAATATCGCCCTCAAATCGGCGCTCTTCGACGTAGACGTCGAGCCTTGCGTCGTAGCGCTGTGGCCGGATCGACTCGGGGAGCCGAAAGTACTTGTCAGGGCGAGCCGTCTGGGGCGTGGTTGTAGTCATGGATCGAGGGTAGAACGCTTCCCGCGAAGGGCATATACACCCTATGGCGCGGAATAGGCCGGCGCCTCCAGCGTCGAAGCCCAGCGCTTGTGCATCCGCGCCGCCCAGATTGCCAGCGCGAGCAGCAGGAAGGGCGCCAGCGCCGTAACCGGCTGCACGCCGGTCACTTCCGCCACGATCCCCATCAGCAGCAGCGGCAGGATGGCCGAGCCGTTGCGCAGGACGAGGTAGACGGCGAAAACACGGCCCTGCAACGCCTCGGGTACGGTCGCGTTGAGGTAGGTCTGCGCCGCCAGCGTCGCGACCGTGATGCCGAAGCCGAGCGGGAGCGCCATGAAGGAGGCCGCAGCCAGGCGGTCCGACACGGGCAGGAAGCCGAGCTTATAGGCGCCGACGATCCCGACAAACTTAAGCAGGTCCACAGTCACGTCGATGATGCCCAGCATGAAAAGGCTGACCGTGATCAGGGCGAACCCCATCACCGCCGCGGTCCAGGCGCCGAACGGCCGGATGATGAGCGGCCCCAGGAACAGCCCCAGGAAGAGGCCGAGCCCAGACGTCCAGAAGATGTAGACGGCGTTCGCCGGGTCGCTGTCCAGTACCTCGGCTGTGTAACGCGGCGCCAGCATGACCATGGCGAAGTTCGCGGCGCCGGCGAGCACGCCCAGGGAAAGCATCAGGAAGGGCATCCGGTTGCCCCTCAGCCAATGAAAGACGTAGCCAAAATCACGCCCAGGCGTCCGCTCGGTACTCAGCGGGTCGGCCGTCGCCTTGTGGGTGCGGCCGATGCTCAAGGCGAAGAGCCGCACCATCGCCAGGGCAAAGAGCACCCCGGAGACGAAAAAGACCGGGCGCACGTCAAACAGTTTGACCAGGATGGGGGCGCCTATGACGGTGCCGACCACCGAACCGGCGACGACGGAGAAGCTGATCCAGGAGTTGGCCGAGACAAGCTGCTTCTCCTCCACCACCAGCGGCACGATCGAGGCCTCCGCCGGCGCCGAAATCTGCGCCACGGCAAAGATCAGGAAGACCAGGCCGAGCACGCCGAACAGGCTGTCGCCGAGGACAAAGGGCAGGGCGAAGCAGATCCCGGCCTGTGCCGCGTAGCCGATGATCAGCGCCAGCCGCTTGGGAAGGACGTCGGCTATTGCGCCGCCAACCAGCCCGAACAGCGTCTGCGGCAGCAGCGACGCGATCATGACCAACGCCGCCTTGAAGGCGGAGCCCGACCCCAAAGCGATCAACGCCGCGTAGGTCAGCATCTGCTGCGACGACTCGGACAGGAAGCGCGAGCTGACCAGGAGCTGCAGCCGTCGGCCGCGCATCGGCGAGGCGTGGGGCGTAATGGCCCAGAACATCCGCCGCAGGGAACGCCAGCCACGGCGCGGCGCCCCCAGCACGCCGGCTGGGGCAGGTGGCCCTGGCTCACTCCCGGGCGAAGGAGGAGGGGTGTCTAGTTGCGTCAAAGCATGCCAGATGGGGCTGTAGAGCGAGGTTACCTCATGCCCAAGGCCGCGCAAGTAACATTGAACGCAGAAGGCAGTGCCGCCCAGGCACTGCGTAACCTCGTCAGCGAGAGGCGGCAATTGCCCAAACTCGGCTTCTTCGTGCCTGTCGCCTTCTGGGGCGCGGCGCTCTTCGCTGTCCGCCTGGTTGCTGTCCCGGCCGAGTCCTGCTCGGACCTCAGCGCGGTCGAGGCGAGGGCATCGGCCCAGGCGGCGGCCGACTGGCTGATCGCCGGGCAGCGCGGGGATGGCTCCTACGTCTATGAGTACAACCGCGACGAGGACTCCTTCCCCAGCGAATACAACATCGTCCGTCACGCCGGCGTCACGATGTCGCTCTACCAGGTCGCCGGCCGCCTCGGCGATGAGGAGGCCATGGCGACAGCGGAACTGGGTCTGGCCTGGATGCTGGAGCGACTGGAATCATATAACGACTGGCGAGCGCTGACCGATGTGGGCGAGGGCAAGCTGGGCTCCACCGCCCTGATGACCATCGCCATGGCCGAACGGCGGCTGATTACCGGGGACACACAGTACGACCAGGTGATGCGCCAGCTTGGACGCTTCATGGTTGCACTCCAGCGCGAGGATGGCGGCTTCCACACCAAGTGGTACTTCAACAGCAACGAGCCCGAGGTCAACGAAACCTCGCTCTACTACCCGGGCGAGGCGCTCTGGGCCATCGCCCTGCTCCACGAGGCCTTTCCCGACGATGGCTGGGACGACGCCGCCTTCGCCGCCGCCGACTTCATAACTCTGATCCGTGACGAGTTGGAGAACGTCGAGTTCCCGCCGCTCAACGACCATTGGGGCGCCTACGGCCTGGCCGAGATGGCCGAGTGGGGCCTCGAAGACCACCACACCAACTACGCGCGCCGCCTCGCCGGCCGCTTCAGCTTCCTTATCCGCACCGAGGCCCAGAAAGACGCCAACCCCGGCGCCGACGCCTCGCGCGGCCCCGACCGCCGGGCGGCCTCTCTCGGCACGTGGGTCGAAGGCATGGCGGCTCTCTGGCGGCTTTCCCAGGATGACGAACGGCTCTCCGACCTGGCCTCGGGCATAGAGGACCGAGCCCGCTGCGGCGCCGGCATCCTGCACAAGCGCCAGGCCGAGTCTGTCAACCCATTGATCGACGGCGCCTGGTTTGTCGAGGGTCTGACCCGCATGGATGACCAGCAGCACGCCATCTCGGGACTTATCTACACCGGCGACGCTCTCGACGACCGCAGCCGGCGGGAGCCGGACCGCTGATCGAGTTCCTGCGCCTCTTCCTGACCTTCGTCGTCGTCGTCAACCCGTCGGGCAACGCCCTGCGTTGGAACGCCCTGTCCGCCGGTTTCGGCAGACCTCAACGTCGCGGCTGGGCGCTCGCAGCCATTGCCACCGCGGCCACCCTTTTGGTCCCCTGCGTCCTGCTCGGCGATGAGATACTCGACTTCTTCGACGTCTCGGTTTCTAGCTGGCAGAGCGGCGCCGGCCTTCTGCTGATCATCGGGCTTGTGCCTACCCTCCTGCTGCGCGAGCCCTTTAACCCCGAGCCCCTGCCATCCAGCCGCTGGAAGCGGGCGATAGAAGCGGGCCGGCTGGCCCTCTCCGTGGCTACGCCGGCCGTGATCGTCGTCTCGGCCTTCTACGGCGCCGATCGCGGGACGCTGCGCTCGCTGGGCGCCCTCGCCGGGGCCCTCGCAATCCTCGCCGCGGCGGTGCTCGCCTCTCGCCGGTTGGAAACCGGGACTACACGGCTGCCGCTGCGCGAAGGGGGCCGCGTACTCTCGGTCATCGCCGTGGTTATTGGCATTGACCTGCTGATCGACGGCATAGAGCGCGTCTAGTGGCGGCGCTGCTTGCGCAGCTGGCGGCGCGATAGCTGCCCGGCCATATTGGCCTTTGTTCCCGCCCCCACCTGCACGTCAGCGCCGTTGCCGCCCTCCATGCCCTGCATCATCGCCGCCATGTTCTTGGGTATGCGGCCGCTGCTGATCGCTTCCATCAGCTTCTTGGCCTCGCCGAACTGCTTGAGCAGCCGGTTGACGTCGGCCAGGCTTGTCCCGCTGCCGTCGGCCACGCGGCGCCGGCGGCCGCCGTTGCGCTCCAGCAGGTCGGGCTGGCGGCGCTCGGGGCCTGTCATCGAGGAGATCATCGCCTCCACCCGTTTGAACTGGCTCTCGTCGAGCTGCGACTCGCTGAGCTGCTTCTTGATCTGGCCGAACCCCGGCAGCATGCCAAGGACCTGGGCCATCGGCCCGATCTTCCGCACCTGCTGAAGCTGATCGGAGAAGTCCTGGAGGTCGAAGGAGCCTTTGCGTAGCTTCTCCTCCATCCGCCGCGCCTGGTCCTCGTCGATCGATTCCTGCGCCTTCTCGACCAGTGAAACGACGTCACCCATGCCGAGAATCCTCGAGGCGAAGCGGTCGGGATAAAACGGCTCTAGGGCGTCTGTCTTCTCACCCGTGCCGACGAACTTGATTGGCACGCCGGTAACGGCGCGGATCGAAAGGGCTGCACCACCTCGCGCGTCGCTGTCGACCTTCGTCAGGATCAGGCCGGTCAGGCCCAGGGCTTCGTTGAACTCCTGGGCTACGTTCACGGCCTCCTGGCCCGTCATGGCGTCGGCGACCAGCAGGATCTCGTTGGCCTTGACGGCGTCTCGCAGCTTGCCCAGGTCACTGACGACGTCTTCGGTCAGCTCGACGTAGCCCTGCGTGTCGATGATCACGACGGACGAGCCGCGCTTGGCGGCCTCCAGCACGGATTCGCGGGCGATCTCGTCCGGCTTCGCGTCGCGCGAGTAGAACTCGACGCCCAACTGCCGCGACAGAGACGCGAGCTGCTCGGCGCCGGCGACACGTTGGCGGTCAACGGAAGCCAGGAGTGGTTTGCCTCCCTGCTTGCGCAGGTGCGCCGCCAGCTTTGCCGCTGTCGTGGTCTTGCCAGCCCCTTTGAGTCCCACCAATACAAGGACGGTAGGGGGCTTCGACGACATGGCCAGGGTGGCCTGCTCGCCGCCCAGCATCCCGACCAGCTCGTCGTTGACGATGGCGATCACCTGCTGGACCGGCGTGACGCTCTTCGTGACCTCGGCGCCGATCGCCTTCCCACGCACGTCGTTGATGAAGCCGCGGACGACCTTAAAGTTGACGTCGGCCTCCAGCAGCGCCACGCGGACCTCGCGCAGGGCATCGTCGAGGTCCTTCTCGGTGATCTTGGAGCTGCGGCCGAGCCGGCCGAATACCGCCTGCAGGCGGTCGGAAAGGGTGTCAAACATAGCTAGCTGATTCTAGTGAGGATTCAACGCCCACGGAAAAACCGGCTGGGAAGAGTCGTGGACGTGCGCCGTGGAGCGCAGGTGTGGTTTGCTAACTACACAAACCCATGACACTCTCCGAAGCCGACACCAGAGCCAGGCTCATCGACCCTGCCCTCTACGCCCGGGGCTGGACCGAGGACATGATCCGCCGCGAGGAGACGGACGGCGGCATCTACATAGCCGAGGGCCGCGCCCGCCGCCGCAGCCATGGCCGCGTCGACTACACCCTGCGCGTCAAAGCCCGCCCCGATGGTCACCCGGTAGCCGTCGCCTTGATCGAGGCCAAGGCCGAGCATCTCCCGCCCGCTTACGGCCTCGAGCAGGTCAAGCTCTACGCCGCGTCAAAGCGGCTTAACCTGCCCTTCGCCTTCACCAGCAACGGCCACCAATTCGTGCAGTACGACGCGGGCACCAGCTTGACCTCGGAGCCGCTCCCCATTGCAGCCTTCCCTACCCCGGAAGAGCTGCAACACCGCTACGAGGAGCTCAAGGGTTTCCGCCTCACAGACCCATCCGCAGCGCCCCTCTCGGTCCCGTATCCTCGCGGTCAGGCCTCGATCCGCTACTACCAGGACGCGGCCATCCGCGCGGTCCTCGAAAAGCTGGCGCGGGGTGAGAAACGCGCCCTACTCTCTCTGGCCACGGGGTCTGGGAAAACAAAGATCGCGGTCAACCTCCTTAAGCGCATCGACGACGCTGGTCAAATGCGACGCGCGCTCTTTGTTTGTGACCGCGACGAACTGCGGACACAGGGGCACGCGGCGCTCAACCAGGAGTTCGGCAGCAACGCGGCGCTTGTTCAGCAGGAGTACGGCGGTCGGAACAAGGCGAAGAACGCCCGCGTGCACGTCGCTACCTACCAGACCCTGGGAGTCGCCAGCGACGAGGATGACAGCTCGTTCCTGCGGACGCACTACCCCGAGAACTACTTCACTCACATCGTCATCGACGAATGTCACCGGTCGGCATGGGGCAAGTGGTCTGAGTTGCTGACCCGCAACCCGGACGCTGTGCAGATTGGCCTCACGGCCACCCCACGCCGCCTCGATGTAGCCGAATCCGCCGAGGACGCGGTGGTGGACCTCGCTATACAGGCCGACAACATCCGCCACTTCGGGGAGCCCGTTTACGAGTACGACATCGCCCAGGGCATCGAGGACGGCTACCTGGCCGCCTGCGAGATAATTCGCCGCGACCCCTGGTTTGTCGGTCAGCCTGCAAACGAGCGCGAGAGCGAGTTGACCCACACGGACCTGAAAGGGAAGAAGCTGGTTGACACGATTACTGGGGAAGTCCTATCGATATCCGACGTACGTGAGAAGTACCTAGCTCCCGATTTCGAGGACCGCATCCAGCTTCCTGAGCGTGTAAACAGCATGACCAACGATCTCTTCAGTCACCTGGTGCGGACGGGCGGCCCCGAGCAAAAGACAATCATCTTCTGCGCTCGCGACAGCCACGCCGAACAGGTCGCGATCCGCCTCAACAACTGGTATGCAGCGTGGTGTAAGGACGAGGGTAAGAAGCCCCTGGAGAGTTATGCCTTCAAATGCACGGCCGCGAGTTTCGGCAATGACTTCCTGCCGGAGTTACGAGATTCGTCCCGAAGTCACTTCGTCGCCACGACAGTTGACCTTCTCACAACCGGGGTCGACGTCCCCATCGTCCGCAACATCGTCTTCTTCAAGTACGTGAAGTCGCCGATCGCTTTCTACCAGATGGTCGGCCGTGGCACGCGCCTGCACCCGCAAACGGCCAAGCTGATGTTTCGCGTCTACGACTACACAAACGCCACCCGTCTCTTCGGCAAAGACTTTATCAGTAGCCCCGGGACACGGACGACCGACGAGCCCTCAGGGTCAGCCGAAGACCAAGCCGATGAAGGCAACAGCGAAAGGACCATACAGGTCGAGGGCTTCGAGGTCAGGATCAGCGACGCCGGCCGCTATATCCTAACCAGTGTCGATGGCAAGGCCACGCCGGTTACCGTCGAGGAGTACAAAGGGATGGTGGCCGAAAGCCTGACGAAGGAAGCAGCCACCTTGGACGGTTTTCGTGACATCTGGGTGCTCCCGGATCACCGCCGGGAGCTGCTGAACGCCCTGCCAGACGGCGGCCGCTCGGCATCCGTTATCAGGGAACTTGAGAACATGAAGGAGTACGACCTTTACGACGTCCTGGGCGAGATCGGCTACGGCTTAAATCCGCTAACCAGGAAACACCGGACGGACGCCTTCGACTACAAGCACTCCCGCTGGCTGGATGGGATGCCTGATCAGGCTGCTGCCGCGATCAAGGCGATCGCTCAGCAGTTTGCGCGCGCCGGCACTGAGGGTATCGAGAACCCGGAGATATTTAGCGTTCCGGCGGTAGACAGAGCCGGTGGCGTTAAAGCGCTTCGACTGGCCGGAAAACCCGTCGAGGTTCTGGCCGAGACCAAGTCCCGGATGTTCTCCGCTTGACGACGTATGGCGCCTCGAATGTGCGGCTGGGGGACGTGGCGACCATCGTCGCGGGCCAGTCGCCGCCTGGCTCCACTTATCGCACAAAGCCTGAGGGCCTTCCCTTCTTTCAAGGCAAGGCCGACTTTGGCTCGCTGCACCCCATCGCGCGGATATGGTGCACCGATCCGGTCTGCATAGCGCAACCAGGGGACATTCTAATCTCAGTTCGTGCGCCGGTTGGGCCGACCAACGTGGCCGACACCGAATCCGCTATTGGCAGGGGTCTCGCGGCAATTCGGTGTGGTCCGAGCCTCGATCAACGCTATGCGCTGTGGGTGCTGCGTTCACGCGAAAAGGATATTGCTGCTCGTGGCAGTGGGAGCACCTTTTCAGCCATCGGCAGGAGTGACTTGGAGTCGTTGGAATTCGTATTGCCTTCGTTGCCGGAACAGAGACGCATCGTTAGGAAGCTGGAGCAGCAACTGGGCCTGCTAGATAACGCCCGCGCCGCCAGCCAGGCTCGCCTCGAAGCCGCCAAACAACTTCCAGCCGGTTACCTTCGCGCCGTTTTCGAGGAGGGCGAGGCAGCCCGGTGGCCGCGTCACCGGCTAGGGGACTTCGCGGAAACAAAGAGCGGCTCGACTCCGTCACGAGTGCACCCCGAGTACTTCGTCGGCGACGTGCCATGGCTTACCACGACTGAATTGAGAGACGCCGACGTTTGGCAAACGTCCCAGCACATAAGCGAAACCGCCGTGGTCGATCACAATCTGCGGCTCTTTCCCCCCGGCACACTTTTTGTCGCAATGGTGGGCCAAGGCCAAACCAGAGGGCGTACTGGCATCCTTCGCATACCTTCTACCTGTAGTCAAAATGCGTTTGGCATTCTCCCCGAGCCGGCCAGATTTGACTCGTATTTTCTGCAAGCTTGGTTCCGCTACCGCTACCTTGCGCTGCGTCAGGAGAGCGCGGCCCGCGGCGGCGGCCAGCCGATTGTTAGCGGCGCTGTCCTCCGCGAGGAGCGGGTCCCGCTGCCGTCGATTTCGGACCAGATTCGGCTTACTGACCGATTTCGTCTCGTTGAGGCCGGAATGGGCCGCATCCGGGACGCCGCAATAGGGGTCGATCGGGCTGCCGGGGAGTTGGCGTCTGTCCTGGCCGAGACGGCGATTGGAGCCCGCGCGTAGTGGTGGTCAATAGCGTCCGTCAATCTCGTCAGTCGGTCGATGGCCTCGTAAAGGGCATCTGCGACATCATGCGCCGCTCTAACTGCGCCGGGGCCCTCCAGTACGTCCCCGAGCTGACGTGGATGCTCTTCCTACGCATCCTCGACGAGCGAGAAACGAAGGACGCCGAAGAAGCGGAAGCGGTAGCCGCAGCCTTCTCGCCTTCCCTTGAGGCACCCTACCGCTGGCAGGACTGGGGAGCACCCAATGGCGGAAAGCGGGTAGAGCTCGAGAGCGGGACGTTGGGGGATCTCTTCGCCTTCATCAACGGCGACCTGCTGCCTCACCTGCGCGGCCTCAACCACAGCTCACACGCCACGGCCCGACAGCGCGTCATCAGCCAGATCATGTCCGGCGTCGAGCGCACTCGCGTCGACAGCGAGCGCAACTTCCTCGACATTCTCGACAAGGTCGACCAGATCACCGACGAGACCATCGACCCGACCCACGTCTTCCCGCTGTCCCAGGTCTACGAAGGACTTCTGCTCAAAATGGGCGAGCGCGGCAACGACGGCGGCCAGTTCTTCACCCCGCGCGAGATCATCCGCGCCATGGTCAGCGTCGTCGACCCCAAGATTGGCGAGTCGGTCTACGACCCGGGCTGCGGCACCGGCGGTTTCCTGGCCCAGTCGTTTCAGCACATGGCCGGTCCGGGCAACGCCAACATCGAGTCGGGCGATCAGCTTGACGTCCTGAAGCACGAGACCTTCTTCGGCCGCGAGAAAGACAACCAGATCTATCCCATCGCCCTGGCCAACCTGGTCCTCCATAACATCGATGAGCCGCACATCTGGCACGGCAACACCCTGACCGGCGCCGAGACCTACGGCGGCCTCTTTCACGGCTCACCGGACCTCTACGACGTGGTGTTGATGAATCCTCCGTTTGGCGGCAAGGAAGGCAAAGAGGCGCAGACCCGCTTCCCCTACAAGACTGGCTCCACCCAGGTCCTCTTCCTGCAGCACGTCATCGACAGCCTCAAGCCCGGTGGCCGCGCCGGCATCGTCGTCGATGAGGGCGTCCTCTTCCGCAACAACGAGACCGCCTTCGTCCAGACCAAGCGCAAGCTGCTTAACGACACCGACCTCTGGTGCATCGTCAGCCTGCCGGGAGGCGCCTTCGTCAACGCCGGCGCCGGCGTCAAAACGAATCTCCTCTTCTTCACCCGCGGCGGCCCAACCGAGAAGGTCTGGTACTACGACCTCTCCAACATCAAGGTCGGCAAGAAAACGCCGCTGACGCTCGAACGCTTTGAGGATTTCTTCCGACTCTTGCCGGAGCGAGCCGACAGCGAGCGCAGCTGGACAGTGACCCGCGAAGAGCTTGAGGCCCGAAACTACGACCTCAAAGCGGTAAACCCCAACCGCAAGTCCGACGAGGACACACGCACCCCCGAAGAGCTGCTGGACATCATCGAGCAAAAAGGCCGCGAAGTCGACGAAGCAATCAAGTCCCTAAGGGCATTGCTTTAGAACGGACATCCTAGATCCGGCCAAACTTCTAAGATGTGCTCAATGAGCGCGTCTCTACATGAACGCCGGGTCTCGGCGGCCGCCCTCACCGCGTTAAAGCACGCCCTCGCCGTTGTGTTCTGGTACAAGCGGGATCTCAGGATCTTCCTACATGACGCGCTTCCCGGCCACGCGGTACTCGCTACGACGAACTGGGAAGGAGCAAAAAGGGACACAGCTTCCTTTGTTGTCGACTTCCTTGCGTCCGCGCCCCAGAAATACCAGGACGACATCCTTTGGCTCATCGCTCAGGTGGCTGAGATCACATCCTTTCCGCATCTCGCGCGGCTTGAGGACAGTGCGGTTCGGGAAAAGGCGGCTCGTGAAGCCGTGGAGGCCCTCCGCCCGTTTGCGGCCCGCCACCAAGACTTGGTCCGCGAAGCTGACGAGATAGAGCGCCGCCGGTTGTCCGCGGAGGCCCAGCGGACCCGAATTGCTGAGTTCACATCTCAACTTACCCAACTCAAAACGCTTTACTCCGACCTCTTCAAGACAAGGCCTGTCCCGCGAGGCTACGCGCTCGAAAAGCTTCTCCACGACCTTTTCGACCTGTTCGACCTGGACCCCAAGAAATCATTCAGGGTTACAGGCGAACAAATTGACGGCATGTTCGGCTTCGAGGGCACCGACTATCTGATCGAAGCTCGCTGGAGGAATGAGCCGACTGACCGTGAGGCTCTGGATGCGCTTAAGGGCAAGGTGGAGCGCCGCCTTGATAACACTCTGGGCCTGTTTGTTTCAATAAATGGCTTCTCGCCTGATTCCGTGACCGCCTTTTCATCTGGTCGTCGGTTGGTGATGCTCATGGATGGCGAAGATCTGATCGCTGTACTTGAAGGCAGGATCAAGCTTGACGATCTCCTCTTGAGAAAGCGCCGCCATGCTGCGCAGACCGGAGACATCTACCTCCGCGTGCGCGACGTTCTGTAGCCAACGACAGGATCTGACGCCTCGGCCCCTAACAATCTCCGTGTGACGCTTCGTCCCAACCCAGCTATCCCTCCCGCGGCAGAACCACACCCCTGGTCGAAGGCCAACAGCGTCCGCCGCCTCTCTCCCCGCCATTCCCCTCGCAGAGTCGCCTCTGGAGACCTCTCTGCTTGCAACAGATCAAACAACTCAAACAACTCAAACAACCCAACAACCACCTGCCGAATCTGAAATGACCCAAGCATCGATCAAACAACCGGAGCCGGACCTCGCGAACAACCCCGATCAAAACCCCCGGCTTCGCGACAAGGAGGAGCCCTCGACCGAAAAACAAAAAGTTTTCCCAGCTAACGCAATCTAACGCCGAATAGCCCCCGATAAGCCCCGCTAACGCCAAATAAGCCCGATTAAGCCCCCGGCCCCGCGCCCACTAAGCCCAAATAACGCCAAATAACGCGAAATAAGGCCAACTAACGATGACGGAATCCCTGCCCGTGCCCTTTCTTTCCCCTCTCCCGCCCGCCTGCGCGCCTGGCGTGGGAAACCCTCTCCTTGGCAAGGAGAGGGCAGGGTGAGGTCCCAGGGTCAGCGGTTCAAACGGTTCAAAGGGTTCAATAGGTTCAAATGGTTCAATAGGTTCAAATGGTTCAATAGGTTCAAATGGTTCAATCCCCCAGCCCCCCGTCTCTCCCCTCTCCTTGGCAAGGAGAGGGCCAGCCGCTCGAAGAGTCGCCTGCCTGCCCGCCTGGGCGGGGGAGACAGCGGGGGTGAGGTCGTCTCCCCTTCTCCCCTCCCTGTTTACGGTCGAAGACTCGCCAATGGAGAGGGAGGGGCCGGGGGTGGGGTAAACGTCCTCCGCTGAACAAGGTCTGTAATGATTGGAATGCACTCACTAGCCTTGAAGGGAAGCCACCTTGACCGAAGTCCAATCTCCCCCTTTCCACGAGCGCTTGCTCTCCAAACAGGCCCAGGGCGTGCGGTCCTGGCTGCCGGCCAGCGCCGCGCCGCCGTCGGTCCCGCTGTTGATCCTCGCCGGCGGCGTCCCCGACCCTGCCGCCCTGCCCTTCGCCGCCATCGCCGAAGCCACCAGCGCCGTCATGAGCCAGGAGGAGGAGGCCAAGCTCGCCCTCCAGTACGGCGGGCCCCAGGGCCCTCCACCGCTGCGCCAGGAGCTCGCCGCCTGGATCGGCAGCACCGAGGGCATCGAGCTGACCCGCGAACACTTCATGCTCACCAACGGGTCGGCGCAGGCCCTCGACAACGTCTGCCGCGCCTTCCTCGATAGCGGCGACGCTGTGATCGTCGAGAACCCCAGCTTCTCCGGCTCGATCAGGTCCTTCCGCGGACCGGGCGCCATCATCCATGGCGTCGCCCTCGACGAAAAGGGCATGGTCACGGAAGCCCTGCGCGAGACGGCTGAGGCCGTCCGCGCCAGTGGCGCCCCGCTCAAGCTGATCTACACCATCCCCAACTTTCACAACCCCGCCGGCGTGACGATGACGCTCGACCGCCGGCGCGAGCTGGTTGAGATAGCCCGCGAGTACGGCGCCATCATCGTCGAGGACGCCGCCTATGATGGCCTGCGCTTCGATGGCGAGGATCTCCCATCGCTCTACACGCTCGCCGGCGGCGAGGGCGTGATCAGGATCGGCACCTTCTCGAAGATCATCGCCACAGGCCTCCGCCTCGGCTACTCGCAGGCAGACCCCGAAGTCGTAAAGGCCCTCATCAACCTGCGCTTCGACATGGGCACCTCGCCCTTCTTGGCCAGGATGGTCGTCGAGCTGATGCGCGACGGCACGATGGAGCGCCACCGCCAGGAGATGATCGACCTCTACCGCAGCAAGCGCGACGCCATGCTCGCCGGACTTGAAGAGCACTGCGCCGACTACTGCAGTTGGTCGCGGCCCGAAGGCGGGTTCTTCATCTGGCTGGAGCTCAAACCCGGCCACACCTCCCAGGAGGTGAGCAGCGCTGCCTATCGCGAAGGCTCAGTGGTCGTCCCCGGCGACAGCTTCTTCTCCGACGAGGACCGCGACAACTTCGTGCGCCTCGCCTACTCGTACATCGCCCTCGACGACATCCCCGAGGCTATCCGCCGGCTGGGCGTCGCCCTGCAGAAGACCTACGAGGCCTCAGCGGCTTGAACCCTGTCCAGCGCGCCGTGCGCTCGGCGCGCGTCCTCTACGCAGCCGGCGCAATCTACGCAGGATATCGCGCGACCAACCTGCGCAGCCGCAGCGTCCCCGAGGAGGTCAAGGAGCGGCGCCTGGCCGGCCAGCACAGGGGTAGCGCCCGCCGCTTCCTCGAGCTGGCGACCAGTACCAAAGGCCTGATGATCAAAGCTGGCCAGGTCATGGGCGCCCGCGCAGACCTCTTCCCCGACGAATACGTCGAGGTCCTCAGCAAGCTGCACGACGACGTCCCGCCGCGCCCCTTCGCTGAGATCCGCACCGTCATCGATGCCGAGCTGGGCCGCCCCCTCGAGGAGGTCTTCCCGGAGTTCGACCCGATCCCCATCGCCTCTGCCTCGCTGGCCCAGGTGCACCGGGCGCGCCTCCGCGATGGCCGCCAGGTGGCGGTCAAGGCCCAGTACCCGGACATCGAGGAGATCGTCAAGGTCGACCTGCGGAACATCCGCCTGATCGCCAAAGCGGCTGAGCGCCTCTGGCTCAAGGAGTTCGACCTGGGCTCCTTCGTCGACGAGTTGCAGTTCGCCGCCTCCCAGGAGCTCGACTTCGTCAACGAGGGCCGCAACGCCGAGCGCATCGCGCGAAACTTCGCCGACGACCCCGGGATCGTCGTGCCGGCCATCGTCTGGGAGCACAGCTCGCGGCGCCTCCTGGTCATGGAGTACATCGAGGGCGTCAAGGCGACGGACCGGCGCGGCATTGAATCTATCGGCGCTGAGCCCGAGCAGGTAATGCGGCAAATCGTGACGGCCTATATGCAGCAGGTCCTGGTCGATGGCTTCTTCCACGCAGACCCCCACCCCGGCAACATCCTGGTCCAGCCCGGCCCGCGCATCGTCCTTCTCGACTTCGGACTCTGCAAGGACCTCGACGAGCAATTTCGTCGCGCCTACGTCGAGCTCACCTGGGCCATGGTCATTCGCGACCGCAAGCTGATCGGCCGCGCGCTGCGCGGCATGGGCTTCCGCACCAGAATCGACAGCGTCGATGCCCTCGAAGCCGTCGGCGATATGTTCGCCCGCAGTATGAGCGACACCAGCACGCCGCGCCGCGAGCTGACGCGTCAGATGAACGTGAGGATGATGGCAGTACTGCGCGAGAACCCGCTGGTCGACATCCCGACGGAGTTCCTGCTCATTGGCCGCGTAATGGGGCTGATCTCAGGGCTGGGAGCCCGCATGGGCGTGGCACTCGACCTGACCGACACGATGACGACCTACGTCCTCAAGGCTCAGTCCTCACTCGGCGCACCCGCCGTCGCTTAACGGCTCTGCAACGTTCACCGCCCGTCCTCTCCTGCCCTGTTATCACCCGCGGAGCACACTTGCAGTGAACCAACGGAGGTGGACCACATGCAAAGCACAACGACTCGCCCAGGCGTCTACATCGACAGGGAAACCTGCCGCCTGATCCGCGTCGCCGAGGGCAATGAGCTCGAAGGCCGCGAGGGCAACTGGGAGTTCCTTCACGAGGATCCCAACATGGGCCTGCTCGGCTCCCGCGAAGTGGCGGTCGAGAAGGGCTTCGCTACCGACGACAAGGCCATTGACTGGTACCGCTTCGAGGAAGACGCGATCGAACAGGTTGACGAGGTCCTCGAGGACATGAACAAGCAGCAGGCGAAGGCCGAGGCTGCCGCCGAAGCTGAGCACGAGCGCAACTCGACGCCGATGGCCTACTAAGCCCAGCACAAGGCTGACATCAAACGAGAGGGAGCTACGAGGCTTCCTCTCTCTTTTATGCCCCGGGTCTAGCCCAAGATCAGATACAGGACGATCTGCACGATTGCCAGGGCGAGAACGGCGACCAGCGCCGTGCCGATGGCGCGTCCCGTGCTGAAGTCCAGGGCCTGACGTATGGCGACCATCGTCGTGAACAGGATCCAGACGAAGACGATGATGGCAATGATCAGGCCGATGACGGGGATGAAGCCCGTGAAGAGCAAGAGCCTCGGTGTCTGCGCAAAACCCAGCGTCCGCAGCAGCTCGCCCACGTTCGACGAGGTCTCCGCCGTCGCAAACAGGCGCGTGCCGACGAAGTAGACCAGCGCCGCGTAGACCACCCAACCCAGCAGGCCGGCGATGATGAGGCCGATTACGCCGCCGATGCCGCCATCAATCGCGCCAATGCCCGATGCGATGGCCGCGAGCACTACGATGATCGCTGCCTGGGCCGTGGCGTCTTCGTCCGCCTCGACCTCTTCGTAAGCCTGCGGGTCGAGGCGCGCTGCCCTGATCATCCTGTCAATCACACCTTCACCTCCAACTTGATTTAGCACTGATGATAGAAGTGCGATGGGCCTAGCCCGCGCCCAGGCCATGAAACGCATTTCGCTGCTGGTTTTTGCTTTTCTCGTTTTCGCCACGGCCGCCCCCGGCGGCGAGGAGGGGCGCCCGGACTTCGTGATCAACGACACCACCTGGGACAGGCCCGACCCGGTCCGGGTCGGTGAGGAAGTCGCCTTCGTGATCCGTTTTGGCAATCGCGGCAACGGGGCCAGCGACGTCATCGCCACGGTCAGCGGGTTCAACAATAGTTACCGGATCGAGAGCGCTGAGACCGAGGAGGACGGGGAAGACGGCCGCTGCGGGTTCGAGCCCCGCGGCGGTGAGGTCATCTGCGGCTTCCAGGCGGTCGAACCCCGCGAGGAAATCGTCATCCGCATCGGCGTGACGGCCCTGGAACGCGGCGAGCACGGGATTCGCGTCGAACTGGACGCCGGCGAACGCGACCAGGAGTCCGAGGACAACCGCGCCCGCCAGACCAACACCGTCCGTGAAGCCGAGCCAACCCCCACGCCGACCGCGACCCAGGCGCCGCCGATCCATACCGCCACCAGCACGCCGACGGCCACGCCAACCGCGACGCCGACTCCTACAGCCACCCCCACGCTGACACCGACCGCGACTCCTTCGTCAACGCCAACGGCGGTGGTGGCGGGCGACGGCGACGGCGGCGGCGACGGCTGGGTGCTGCCCCTGATCCTGGGCAGCCTGACGATGCTGGCCGGCGGCGCGGGACTCTACATCTGGGCCCGCTCTAGGGAGAGCGAGGACATTCCAGACTGAACGAGCCCCCGGCAGATGAGGTGGCTTCCGCTTCCAGCAACAGACGTTGCGCCTCGGCGAAGGCCAGCTGACCGGCGGCCTGCTCGTTGAACTCCTGGCGCCCGGTGAACCAGTACTCGCCCAGCTTGGCCAGGTAGGCGTCGACTGCCACGATGTAGTCTTCAGCGATTTTGCCCAGGTTTCGTTCCGCGGCCGGCAGTTCCGCTATCCGCGGCCGGACGCCGTCGAGGATCTCGCGCCAGAAGCCGATTCCACCGAGGATCTCGATCCGGTCGGCCCTCTCCTGTACCTCCGCAATCCAGGCGTTGAGCTTTGTCCCGAAGTCGAGGAGCTCGCAGCCCACCGTCGCAAAACGACGGACGAAGCGCTCGCCGGGGTCAGGCGTGGGCTCAGGTGTCGGCGTGGGCGTGGGCGTGGGCGTGGCGGTTGGCGCGGTGGCCTGCGGTGCATTCTCCGCGTCCTCATCATCAAGGGCCAGGACAATGGCGAACCCGGCGGCCAGGCCGAGCACACCCGTGAGCAGAGAGACCAGGACCAGGCGCCGGCTCACGAAATGGCGTGCCGCGTCTCTACCAGCTCCGCCCTGACGACGGTGTTGTCGATGTAGTGGCCGCTGCCGCGGTCAAAGGCGCCGCCACAGGTGATCAGGGTAATCGTGTTCTGCGACGTGCAGCCCGCGCCCGGCCGGCAACCTACGTCTTCCCAGCTCAGCGAAGGCTTGTAGATCTGGCGCGCCCAGAGGACCCGATAGACGTGGACTGTGCCGTCGATCTGATGGATCTCAACCGTGTCGCCCTCGACGAGGGTGCTGATCCAGCGGAAGGTGCCCTGGCGGCCGTAGTAGTTGATGTGCCCGGCGAAGATCGCGTTGGCGCTGTTGGAACCCGGCGCCCCGCTGAAGTTGTACCAGGCCACCTCGTGGGCCGAATTCGGCACCTGGAAGGTCTCACCATCGGCGTAGATACCCATCGTCGTGGTTGCCTGGTTGACGTCGAGCTTGGGGATGACGATGCTCATGCCGGTCAGGCCGCCGAGCTCGGGCTCAGGGGCTTCGGCGACAAGGGCCTGGATCGCCGGAAGGGTGAAGGGCACGGCGTCCTCCCTCGGCGCGGCCACGCGCTGTACTTGAGCCGGCTCGGGCTCTGGGATGCTGGCCGGCGTCACCACGATGCCGGCGGCTTCAGTGTTCTCAGAATCGCCGAAGGGGCCAACCCCAGCGACAAAAGCGACGACGAAGGCCAACAGCCCGCCGAGGACAAGCGTCGCCACGGGTAGCAGTCTCTCAGTCGAGGCACGTGGGGTTCCCGCCGTTGCGGGAAGTCCGCTGTTCGCTTCCATGAGTCGGATTCGCCCCGCGCAGCAGGGTCTTGCGAAGGCTCCTTACCAAGCTAGCAGAGCATTTCGGCTGGGCAAGCTCGGCCTATGACAGGTTACGTCGCCCTGATACGATCAAATTGGCCGTGCTAGACGGGGAGCTAGCGGTGCCCTGAACCCGCAATCCGCTATAGCGGGGTTGAATTCCTGCTCGAGATCGCGCTCCCACGGGGCCTGTCGCCGTCTGACGCCGTTGATGGTCTGGTCCTGCGCGGCGAGGCGCCGTGAACCCCGTCAGGTCCGGAAGGAAGCAGCGGTAAGCGGATCGCCTCGGGTGCCGCAGGGTCTCCGGACTGGAGGTGCCAGCCGGTGAAAAGCCCGTGGCCGGGATCGACAGTAGGTGCACGGCCTACTAGCCTGCCCCTCGTAAGAGGTCGATAACAGGGAAGCCTCCCCGGCATCCCCGCGAGCGCTCCGCTAGCGCAGGCGACTCTAACGTTCGCCGCAATCGAGGGAGTAGGTCAGATTGCCCACAGGGCGAGCTAGAGCGCGTTATCGCACGCGGGCTAACACCATAGCCCTGATCCTTGTGCTCTGCGCCGCCGCGGCTTTTATGTTCATCGCCTTTCCCATCCGCCGCATAACGGTAGACGTTGACGGCCGCGTGCTGGAGCTAAATACCCGCGGCGACGATGTCGTCGGCGCCGTCGAGCGCGCCGACCTCAACCTCGGTCCGCAGGACGAAGTCATCGCCAGCGGCGACCGCGTCACGATCGACCGCGCCAAGACGGTGCTGGTCCAGGTCGATGGCGGCGAAGTCCCCCTTGACACGCAGGCCGAGACAGTTGAGGAGGCCCTCGACGAAGCCGGCATCGACTACGGTCCGGAGGACACCGTGCTTTACGACGGCTTCCCGGTGGCGCCCAGCGCCGACCTCGACGATGCCGACGGCAGCACAAACTCCGACGTGGTTTCGTTGGGCCGCTTCTCCGACGCCCCCTCCGGCGAGAATGCCGAACCCCCCGTGTTCCTGACGATCCGGCGGCCGGAGACAATCACGATCTCGATCGACGGCAACGAGACCGAGGTTGAGAGTAGCCGCGTCCGCGTTGACGAGCTCCTAGCCGAAGCCGGACTGCCCGTCGGCCCAAACGACTACGTCAACCCGGCCAGGGACGGCCTCATCGGCGACGACAAGCTGATCACGGTCCTGCGCGAGAAAACGATCTTCATCGTCGTCGCCGGCGAGCTGACCACGGTCACTTCCTATGTCGAGACCGTGGCTGAGCTTCTTGACGACACTGGGATCGAGCTGGCCGCGACCGACCTGATTACTCCCGGCGTCGACGAACGCCTGCGCGACAACATGACCGTATCCATCACACAGGTGCGCGGCGACACCGTTGTCGTCGACGAAGCCATACCCTACGAAACGATCTTCCGCGAGGACAATTCCCTACCCGTCGGCGAGGCGCGGGTTGTCCAGCCGGGCCGGGCGGGCCTCCGCCACCGCGAGTACAGGCTCGAGCGGATCAACGGCAGCGAGGACGGCCGCGAGCTCGTCGACGAGTGGGTCGACCCCGAGCCCCAGAACGAGATCATCGCCCTGGGTTCGAGCCTCACGGTGCGCACGCTGAACACGCAGTTCGAGGGGCTCGTCCCCTACATCGACACCATCGAGGTCTACGCCACCTGGTACAACGCCCTCTGCGACGGCTGTGACGATATCACCTCGACGCAGGTACCCCTGCGTTACGGGACGGTCGCCGTGGACCCCAGGGTAATAGCCCTCGGCACCTGCCTCTACATCCCGGGCTACGGCTTTGGCCGCGCGGAGGACGTCGGTGGCGCGATCAAGGGTCGGCGCATCGATCTCGGCTTCCCGGGCGCGGCGGACGGCAGCTGGTGGGGCGCCCGCGATGTTGAGATCTACATCCTCCCCTCCTGTCCCGAGCACCTCGCCTACGACTAGCCGTATGCGCCTCCTCTAGGCTGACCCAATGGCCCGCCCCAACCGCCCCCGCCCGCGTAGTAGCGCCACGCGACCGGATCCACCGCCGGAACTCCGCGAACTCGGCCTGCAGGCGCGCAAGGCGCTGGGGCAGCACTTTCTGGTGGACCATGAAGTCCTCGAACGGATCGCCCTGGCCGCGCCGCTCTCGGGCAGCCCCGTGATGGAGATCGGACCCGGACTCGGCTATCTGACGGAGGAAATCGTCCGTCGTGGTGCCACGGTCGCGGCTATCGAGATCGACGAGCGCCTGTGTGACTACCTGCGTGACCGGTTTGCGGGGCGGCGCGTCCACGTGGTGTGCGCGGACGCCCTGGAGGCCTCTCCCCACGAGCTCCTGGCGCGTGCAGGGATGAGCCCGCCGTTCGGCGCCATGGGCAACCTGCCCTACTACATCACAGGTCTCCTCCTGAGGCGGTTCCTGGAGAGCGCGGAGCGTCCCGACTGGATGGTGTTCATGGTCCAACGCGAGGTAGCGGAGAGCCTTGCCGGGAGGCCCCCGCGGATGTCGCTGCTGGGAGTCAGCGTCCAGTACTTCGCCGAGGCGGAGCTGCTCTTCCACGTGCCGCCTGCGGCCTTCTACCCGCCGCCGAAGGTCGACTCCTCGGTCGTGCGCCTGGTGACGCGAAAAAGCCCCGCCGTCGACGTGGACGACGAGGAGGCGTTTTTCAAGATCGTCCGCGCGGGCTTCAGCTCCGCCCGCAAGCAGCTCCACAACGCCCTGGCCCGCGGCATCTGGCTTGAGCCGGGCGCCGCCTCCGAGATTCTCGAGCGCGCCGCCATCGACCCAATGCGGCGAGCCCAGACCCTCGACCTCCACGAGTGGGGCCGCATCTATGAGGCCTGGAAGGTCCGCCGAGACCAGAAAGAGCCGGCTGGATGAATGGCGTGCGTGTCCTCGCCCCGGCCAAGATCAACTGGACTCTGGAGGTATTAGGGCGCCGCGAGGATGGCTACCACGAGCTACGCAGCATCCTCCAGACCATTGGCCTTTGCGATACCGTGACGATCAAGCCCGCCGGCGAGGTGAAGGTCGCGTTCAGCGGCCGGGTGGAGGGGCTTGATGGCCTTGGCGGGAACCTGGTCCAGGCCGCTTACCGGGTGGCGACGGGAGTGTTTAACCGCGCTGATGCCGTCTCCATCGAGGTCATTAAGCGGATCCCTGCAGCCGGCGGGCTGGGCGGAGGCTCCAGCGACGCCGCGGCTGTCCTGCGCGGGCTGAACGCGCTTTGGGGCCCGGTCGATCGCTGGAGGCTGCGCGAGGCGGCCGCGGAGCTTGGTTCAGACGTGCCCTTCTTCATCGAGTGCGGAACGGTGATGGTCGCCGGCCGCGGCGAAGAGCTGACCATCCTCCCTGAAGCGCCGCGCAAGCACCTCGTCCTGGCCCTCGCCCGGGATGAAACGCCCGCCAAGACAGCGCGCATGTTCGCTGCGCTCCAGCCACAGGACTTCCTCGACGGCGCACAGAGCCTCGCCCTGATGCTTCGCTTCAACCACCGCCTCGAGTACGACGACGGGCACCTCTGTAACTCCTTCGAGCGGGCCGGCTACACGCAGCTCCCTCACCTTGCTAAGACACGCGACCTGCTGCACGGATGCGGCAAGGAGGCACACCTGGCCGGAGCCGGCCCTACTCTTTTCGCCATCTTCGATGAAGAGGGTGACGCTGAGACCTGCGCCAGCGGCCTGCGCGTCCAGGGCGTCGACGCCATCAGTGTGCGCACGCTCGCCTCTATCGAGGCGCTGCGGGTCGAGGCTATCCAGGCCGATGGCTGAGTCCGTCTTCGCTGGCGCCATCGTCGGTTATGTCATGGCTGTGGTCTTCTCCGTCCTCCTGGCCCTCGTCATCGTTGAGCTGCGGGCCGGAAGCGAGCGGATGCGCGAGTTCATCACGCCGACTCTCTCCTTGCCGTTGATCGCCACGGCCGTTTTCACAATCGCCTTCTGGGTCTGGCCGGCGATGGGCCTGCTCGTCGGCCTCGCCTACGGGGCCACCCGCGAGGACGGCACGGACGCCCTGGGCTCCCCCCACATCTGGTTCACCCTCGCCATCCTCACTGTCAGCCTGCCCCAGGCCGCCGCGATCTCCTTGCTGGTCAGGCGCCTGCACCCGGCGGTCGTAGGCTATGTGGCTGTGTTTGCCGCAGCCTTCGGCTGGGTTATGCCCTGGTTGGCCGAGAGCAATCTCTAGGCGACGGCCAGCTCTGGGACACGGTAAAGCTCCAGCGCCAACGCCACGTCGTCGGTAAACACGCCGTCCACCTCGAGGCTGCGCGCCTCTTCCAATGCGTGGGCGCCGTCAACCGTCCACGTGTAGACCGGGACCCCCCGCTTGTGGCACACCTCGACGAAGAGCGGGTTCGCACGGACAAACTCGAACAGCGGCGCGAACGACCCGAGGATGAAGTTGCTGAGGTTATAGAGGATGAACTCGCTGGCGTCCTCGCGGATCTTCATGAAGAGTAGCGACCGCTCGATCTCCGGCGCGATCCACTTCGCCGCCTCGATGGTCTCCGTGGAGAAAGAAGATATCCAGACGTCGCGGGCCGCATTCACGCCCCGGACAGCTGCGACGACCTCAGAGGCGATGCCCTCCTGCTTGACCTCGATGTTCAGGCGGGCCCGCCCGCGGGTCTCTGCCAGGGCCTCGACGAGCGTCGGTATCCGCTCGCCATCTCCGGCGTCGAGCGCCTGCGCCTCAACCAGCGTCAGGTCGGTGATGTTACCTGTCCCGTTGGTCGTACGATCCAGCGTTTGGTCGTGGAGGAGGACGGGTGTCCCATCGCTGGTGCACCAAACGTCGACTTCAAGGGCCTGCACGCCCGCCGCCAGCGAGGCGCGGATCGCGGCCATCGTGTTCTCCGGCCCGGCCCCTCCGGCGTGGGCGATGACAAGCGGTGGGTCGATGAGCGGCGGCAAGAGTCCCTCCCTGTGCCTCAGTCTACGGGGCTTCCGCCAAGGCGCTCGGCGTAATAGCCGAGTTGGTAGAATCTGAAGGGAGCGCCCGCCGGGCGCTCGTTCACGGTGGGCCGCTAGCTCAATTGGCAGAGCAGCTGACTCTTAATCAGCCGGTTGATGGTTCGAGTCCATCGCGGCTCACCAAACAAGACTTCTCAAGCTGAATAGACCAGATAACTGGTTTCGGCTGTCCGGCGAGGCCCTTGCACAACGTTCGTAGACCAGATAAGTTTACCCTCCTATAGAGGAGGGTAAATTGGCCACACAAGCTGACTTAAAGCGCACCGAGACTAGCCTGGGACCAACCGTCGCCGAGTGCGCGGCGTCGTTTAGTCGCTCCCTGAGGGCGAAAAACCGGGCGCCGATGACCCTAAAGAGCTACCTAGAGGCCGTCCGGCTGTTCGGCGAGTTCCTTGCGGACAGGGGCATGCCGACAGCAATCGACGCGATCAGCCGTGAGCACGTCGAGGAGTTCATCATCGACCAGCAGCGCCGGCACAAACCGGCCACCGCTGCCAATCGCTACAGGAGCCTTCAGGCATTCTGGAAGTGGGCAGTCGACGAGGATGAGATTCCCGCGTCACCGATGGCGAAGATGACGCCGCCAACGATCCCGGAAGAGCCGCCAGCCGTTCTGCGCGACGAGGAATTGAGGACGCTGCTGGCCACCTGCGAGAAGGGCAAGGACTTCGAGAGCCGGCGCGACCACGCCATCATCAGGGTCATGCTGTCCACAGGCATCAGGCTGAACGAGCTTGCCACGGTTTGCGTTAGCGAGCCGGAAGACAGCGTTGGTGCCTTCGGTCTCCTGGACATGGAGCAAGAATTGGTTTTCGTCATCGGCAAAGGACGAAGGCCACGTCCCGTCCCTCTCGGCGTAAAGGCTGCCCAAGCGGTCGGGCGCTACCTCAGGGTGCGCGCTCGTCATCCTGGCCACCGGGAGCCTTGGCTGTGGCTGGGGAGCCGCGGGCCGCTACTCGACAACGGCATCGCGCAGATGCTCGCTCGCCGTGGCCGTCAGGCCGGCATCGACCGCAAGCTCCATCCGCACATGTTCCGCCACAGCTTCGCCCATTCTTACCTCAGTAAGGGCGGTCAAGAAGGCGACTTGATGAGGCTCACCGGCTGGCGCTCTCGCCAGATGCTCCAACGTTACGCTGCCGCGACTGCCACAGACCGCGCGCTGGAAGCACACCGGCGGCTCGGGATCGGAGATGACCTGTGATCGACCAGGCGCCGGATGCGCGACAACGGCTGGTGGCGGACGGCGAGACACACCTCTTCTGTGCCTACTGCGGCGAGCGGCTGGCCAAGTGCGAGGACAAGCGTCACCCAGACGGCAGCGGCCCGTACACCATGACGTTCGAGCCGGGCTACCGCATGGACCCTGACGCCGCTGAGTGGGTGCGGCTAAAGCAGGGACGCTTCCAAGGCCTGGCACGAGGGCGGGACGTGCGCAGACGCATGGCGGTGCCAGGCAACAACCCTGTGGCTCGGCACGTCGAGGCGGCTGTGGCCGGCTACACCTCGCAACGGAAGGCACTACGTGTACCTGCGCCTGTCGGCACCCATGTCGCGCAGTGCCGGAAATGTGGTGGGCGCTCGACGGTAGTGAGCGAGGCCGAGTCGACGTAGTGCCTACTTGACATCTCCCGCCACAACACTGACGATCAACTAGACGTATAGCCGCGCCTTCGAGCGCCCTTCGGTGGCACAGATACCGTGCCTCGGAGAGGCGCTTTTTCTTTTGGATCGTTCCACCCGCGGTCTTCTGGGTGCGCTGGCGCAGCGCTCCAGGAATGACCCCCTCGACTACACGAAGGCGGCGCTTCGTGCCTTCATCGGGCGCTTCATCGACCTGGTAGACCCAGATCGCGTGCTCGACGAAGACGAACGCCTTAAACGCGCGCTCGCCCTGCGCAAAGCGCACTACGTCCGCATGGGCATCCAATCTGGCGAGCCCCGACGCCCCCGGAAAGTCCGGCGAACGCCCAGCGGAGGCCATCGATGCCTGATCCCCGATCCGGCGCCGTGGTGATAGACGCCGACGACATTTTCGTTGGTGATGATGCCGAGCCACTTGCCCTAGAGCCCGACGTCCTGGAGCCCGGAGGCAAGGAATCTTCCCGCGGCAGCCCGTCGCAGGCGGTCTACGAGCGTGACGGCGAAGCCCTCCTCTGGCGACGCGATTTCAAGGACGGCACCCTAACCCTCCGTGCCGAGGGCATCCGACCGGAGCGCTCCGGCGTACGCGCCAGAGTCGAGGTGAGCTACAACGATCAGCGGTTGACCTATGACAACCTCCTTGTCGATCGCCACGAAGACCGGAGACGACTGGCAAGGGGCGCGGCGATGGCCGGCGACGCGATTGGGCCCTGGTGGATTCCAGCGATGACGCAAGCCATCGACGACTTTTGTCACGGTCTACGCGCCGCCAGCCAGGTCGACGTCGCGGGCGAGCTAACGGAGATCGAAATAAACGCGGGCGCCCTGCAACGGCAGGCCGGTGAAGGAGAGCCGCTCGATTTTCTTCCCCTGCTCGGACGGCCGGGCTACTTCGTCCGGGCTGGAGCCATATCGTCGCGGCGTATCCAAAGACGGGAAAAACTGAGCTACTAAGTCGCGTTGTCGCTGAGTGGCAGGAGTCGGTGCTGTGGTTCACCGAAGAGCCGCAGGCGGTGTGGGCCGCACGCCTTGCGAGCCTCTCCGAGGGGGCCCTCGACAACGTGACCCTCACTTTCGCGCTGGCCGCTTCGTTCGCCGATATCGCTGGCCGGGTCGCGCAGGGGAGCGAGAGTGTCGTGATCATCGATACCGTCCGCACCCTGCTCGACCTAGAGGACGAGTCGAACAACGCCGAGGTGGCGAGGACATGCCGTAAGGTCGCGGCCCTCTGCCAGGCCCAATCGAAAACGTTGATCCTCGTCCACCACACGCGCAAGGGCGGCGGTGAGCATGGTGAGGGAATATCTGGCGCCGGCGCTTTCCTCGGCGTCGTCAACGTGGGCATCGAACTGTTACGGAATGGTGCTGCTACGAATCGTCGAATCCTGCGTGGCTGGGCGCACATCTTCGAGGTGCCCACCTTGATCTTGGAGCGCGACGACGATGGGCAGATCAGGGTCGTCGGTTCACCCCACGAGGTTGAGCTGGAGGTGGTCAAGCAGCGCCTCCTCGACAAGTTGCCCGTTACCTGGACGGCTACGAAGGCCGTGCGTGACCTCTTGCCCGACCCGAGGCCGTCCATCGACCAGGTGAACCTGGCGCTGCGCGACCTCGCCCTACCTGAGTTAACTTCCGATCCTAAGGGGGCTCCATCGGAAGTTAGTCTCTCGGTGCCCTTGATCGAGCGCGATCCGTCGATCAGCGAGCTGAATGTCAGAGGCAAACGAGTGCGGTGGCGGCGTATCCCGCCGGCAACTTCCGATGACCCTCCTCTAAGGGCGGAAGTTAAGTTGGCCGAGGACGGAGGCGCGGTGTGAGCCAGGAAGATTTGCGCGGGCTCCGTGACCTGCTGGCCTCGGCACGACGTGTCGACGCACCACCCCCGCCTCCACAATACGCGGCGATTATCGAGCGAGTATCCCAGGCCGACCGCGGCTAATGGCGCCCTTATACGGTGACGCCAGCTGTGGTCCGCCAGCGCAGCGCTGCCGCCATGCGCCACGGCCTCTACAGCTTCCAAAGTGTCCCGGAAAACGCCGCCAGTCAGTTTCCGTATTGCCGAGTACGCCGCCTTCCTCGTCAGACGCTTCCCCGGTTTCGCGAACTGCCGCGCGCGATGCTGCTTCGCTCAGGATGTCGATTAATCGTCGACGCCCGCGACGGAAGTCTGGCGCCGAGTGCTTCATCTACTCTCCCCGCACCTCCAGCGACCGTTTGCCAGCCAGGGGAGCGCTGACCGCCAGCGCCTTGGCCTCTCGCTCCCGGGCCGCCAACTGGTGGGGGACGAACCGAGACTCGAGAAAACGCTAAGCGCGAGCCTACCTGCTGGAACGTGGAGTGCGGCACTCCCCTCGACGGCGACGAGGGCCAGCCAATTGACCCTCAGCCGCGCAAGGACCAGCGGGCGCACTGTAGCCGACGCGATGACTGCGGCAGCCATCCGATAGTGCCTGATTTCTTTACCACTTCCCCCGTACGACAAGCAGCGCAAAAGGCCTTGACAAAGTACACGCTTTTGTACAGCTCCAGAGAAGCGTTGTACGCATGCGACGGACGCAATGAGCACGAAACTTCATGCGGCGATCAGCCAACCTGCCCCGACCCGCGGTAACGAGCTCAGAACAATCGAAAGAGCAAGAATAAGCAGCTCGGCCATGATCCCCATTGGACTTTCGGCCGGGAAAAGGTGCTCTGATATAAACAATTCGCCAGGCACGTAGCCGTACGCCCGCTTACTGCTGGCTCCCTGGGTTCGATTGGGTGGTTGCCGAGTTGCTCGGCGACGAGGCCCCTGGCGGGTGCTGCGCTACGAGCTGCCCAACATCCGCGGGTTACGCGGAACGGATGCTCGACCTCGAGATAGAGGTGCCGGGTAATCCGGCTCTCTCCCTTGGTCCTCGCTCGCCCATACCGAGATCGATTCAATGGAGCGGGACGACGCGATCCGAACGCGCGACCCTCTGCTTGGAGGGCCGATCTCCCTTAGCGCTATCCCGGCGCATATAGGGGTCGAGCCAAAGCCCTCTACTTATAGAGAGCCGGCAGGACCGTTCGTGGGCAAGCCCAGCCACGCCTACCGCCTTCTTCCCGAGCGTCGCGTTCCAGTCGCTCGGGAGACGCGAAGATCGCGATGTTCGATGCCCTCGGTGTGGAGTGCCGCCAAGGAACGCTAAATTCGGCCGCTGCTTTTGGCGCCCGGGCGGTGCGGTGAGACATCAGAGCTTGGAGACGGCCGAAAGGGCTCGCGGGTCATGATAGGCGCTCGAAGTTCGAAAAGTGACAGTAGTGTTGACACACGAAAGCTTACTCTCTAAAGTCTCCATTCGGGTAGAAGAAAAAGTGGCGCCCTCTAACGCGAGAGGCCGGCCTGAAGGTCCGCAGAGGAGACAGTGGCAGCGAAACGGCGCCTGGGAATGTCGGTTGCAGTCGAGGACAGAGTTGACGCAACGCTAACGTTGGAGCGGGCAGAGTGGGCAGATGCCAATGGATATGAGGCTATCTCGATAGCCGAAATCTCTAGCTGGGAGGCCTTCGCAATGCTCGGGGCCATCGCAATGCGGACGCGGCACGCCGCCCTCGGAACCGGTATGGTGAGCCTTTACTCGCGATCAATACCGATATTTGCCGAGGCGCTTGCAACATTAGACGACCTCGCGCCCGGCAGGGTTTTTCTCGGTCTGTCTACCGGTGCGCGCGTGTGGCGCGGCTGGCACGGCACCAAAGGTTTATACGAAACACCAGAGGCTGCATTACGGCAGTATATCCTTGGGATTCGTCGTCTTCTTCAGGGCGGCGGAGATTCGGAGAAGGTCTGGGTCGATTCATCCGACTTTTGGGTGCTTAATTTGCCTAATTTGCCCAAGACCATTCCTATATATGCGGGGACGCTGGGGGAAAAAGCCCTAGCAGTGACCCGCGAGGTGGCCGATGGATGGTATCCGCCTTGTATGCCAGTTGACACCGTTGTCCGCCTCGCGCATGAGCACTTGGGCGATGACTGGCTGCGAGGGGGTGACGGGAAGCCCACCATCGTCTACGTGATCGCCGCTGCCTCTGAGGATCGGGCGGAAGCGAGGGCAGCGGCGAGAGAGTGTGTAGTGCGATACACGTACTTCGTCAAAGCTATCGCAGATCGAATGAAAGAAGACGACGAGGAACTTGTGAACGCCATGCTGAGAAAATGGCAGCTGGGCGACACCGACGAGGCTGTGGAGATGCTTCCAGACGCCATGCTCGATCGTTACTCAGTGAGCGGGACTCCAGCTGAATGTCGAGCCGCCTTGGATCGGTTCTTCGACGCAGGAGTGGCCAGGGTTGTAGTTGGCCCTCCGCCAACGGCCAGTCCAAAGCTGATCGATTCTACGATCCGGGCTCTGGCTCCGTGATGTTAGCGCGGCTGGACGCAGAAGCGGGCCGGGTCGATCGGAACTGCAATGCAGACAAGTGACTTTGGCGTTTTCATCTACCCGTTTCATCCCAGCGGCCTAGCCCCCAGCGTCCGGCCATACGTAACTCTTGCGCAGCGCCTCGAGGAGCTCGGCTTTCGCTCCGTTGCGATAGGACATTTGACGCGAATTCCCCCCAGTACCGAGGCCGCTTTGGGCGTTGAGGGTCCCCGGCCTACCCTTATCGATCCGCTTCTTCTTCTGCCAGTCATCGCCGCAGCAACAAGGGAGCTTCGGTTAGGACTTCACGCTGCCGCCGTGAGCGCGCACCATCCGTACCACTGGGCTCGCTTCTTTGCAGCTCTAGACAGCATCTCCGGTGGTCGTGTGGACGCTGGAATGTGCATAGGCGTGGATGACAAAGATATCCGGGCGACTGGGGGGACGACGGGTGCAAGAGGGGCAATGGCTGACGAGGCGGTCGCTCTTATCAAAAGGCTGTGGACTCAAAGCGAGGTTACCCACCGCGGTCGCTTTTTCAACGCACGGGGGGCTTCAATCGAGCCCAAGCCGGTTCAAACTCCTCATCCGCCCATCTGGTGGGGAGGCGGTCTCCCAGCCATTCCTAGAGCGGCAAGGTACTGCGACTACATTTTGCCTTACCTTCTTACACCGTCTGAGGTGCAGAACGAGTTGGTTCCCAGATTGCGCTGCGAGGCTGAAAAATGGGGCCGGCCGGTCAAGATTGCCCAGGTCTTATGGATAGAGATTACGGACGAACTCGCAAATGTGGACGAGGAAGTTTGGCCCATCTACGAACGCGTCTACGCAAAACGGTCATCAGCAACTCCATGGGGTAAGAGCTACAGTCGAGGCGAACTCTCGAAAGTGCACGCTATCGGAACGTCCAAACAGGTCGCTCAGAGACTGCAAGAGTTCCATGAGAGTGGCGTTTCCCATATGCTGTTGGACTTTAGTGTCCATGGGGCGAAACCTCTTGGCCACGTCCACCGACAGCTCGACCTGTTCGTGGATCGGGTCATGCCATTGTTTCGAAAGGAGGTTGGCCAATAGAGGGGCAGCGGAATCCCAGGGGGTCTCCTCAAGAGCACGTGGCCGTCTTGGCCATCCCGAATCTAGTTAGGCGGAGGTCAATCAATGAATTGGTATAGGAATCCTACATCTCTGCGGAACTTGGTCCTGGCGACTTTGGTAGTTGCCGCGCTGAGCGCCGTCGCGTGCGGTGATGATGACGATGATGAGGATGCAAGCGACGATGCCACCGCTTCCGAACAGACACAAGAAGAAGGCGAGGCATCAGACGGGGAAGGCAGCAAAGACAGCCTTATAGCCCAATTTCCTGAAGACGTTCACGAGCTGCTCGAAGACTTGCCCGAGAATCTCATCCAACTTTTACTCGAGGTCCGCGAGGCAGGCCCAAGCGATTTCGTATGGGCCAATGATGGCGGAGAATTCGAAGAGGCGGAGCAACGCGCGTTCAAAGAGGAGTGGGAGGAGATAACCGGCTGGACTATTGTCCAATCTACTGCCGACCGCACCAGCAGTAACGCTCTCTTGAAGACGCAAGTCGACGCCGGGAATGTCGAGGCAAGTGTTTACGAGGTGGCGGACGCTGGCATCGCCCAACAGTTTGCTTCGGAGGGGTATCTGGAAGAATTGGATTTGTCTTTCTTCCAGGTCGAGGCGTTTCCTCCCGGCTCGCCGATCAACGAGTTCTCAGTGGATATTGTTGATTACGCTTCGGGCATTGGCTACAACACTGACGTCTTTCCCGAGGGCGAGGAACCCACCTCTCCTCTCGACATCTTCGACTTGGAGAACTTCCCGGGGAAACGATGCCTGTTCAGTTTCCCGCAGTTCAATAGTGTCTTCGAATTTGCGCTCATGGCGGATGGCGTTGCTTTCGAGGATGTGTTTGATGTGTTGAGGACCGATGAGGGCGTAGAACAGGCTCGGGCGAAGATCGAGTCCATTGTTGGTGAGGTCGTGTGGATCGACACCTATGCCGAGTCCGTGCAATTCCTGGTTGACGGGGAGTGCGACATCGCGTTGACAGCTAACAACAGAGTGGCTCTCCGCCTGCTGGACGAACCTGACCTTCCACTCGCTTTTGTTCAGGAGGGAGGCACCTTATGGACCACTCCCATCGGAATCCCAGAGGGTGCGCCAGAATACCGTGCAGCTTTGTCGGCCATCGCCTATGCGGTTGTCCCCCGAAATCAGTGCGACATCTTGAACATCACAGCGATCGGTATCTTGATGGATGCTCCGCCCTTTCCCGATTGCCTCAGTGATTTCGCAAGGGAGCGCGGAGTCAACCCCGAGGTTGTCGTAGGCGGATCTGACTCGGCAGATCCCACTTTCTGGGCTGAGCGAAACGAAGTACTCCAGGAAGTGCTGACCGAGATCCAAACCGGCAACTAGCGCTTGGGGCCCGGAGCTCAGAAGATCTGGCTTCGGGCCCAAGCCGACTTGGGGGCAAGCAACAAGGATGAAGGAACAGGGCACGGCCAGGGCCGGTGTCGAAGTCAAAGTAGTTGAAGTGCAACACCGCTTTGGCGACTTTTGGGCATTGAAGGGGGCTTCGCTTGTCGCTCAGGATGGTGAGTTTCTAACGCTCCTCGGCCCCAGCGGTTCCGGTAAGACCTCACTTCTCCGGATCATCGGTGGTCTCCTCCGACCCACAGGTGGGCGGGTTTTTATCGGCGAGAGAGATGTAACATCTTTGCCAGCCCGCAAGCGCAATATTGGGTTTGTTTTCCAAAACTACGCCCTCTTCCCTCACATAACCGTCTTCGAGAACGTGGCGTTTCCTCTTCGGCTTCGAAAGCTCTCGAGGCAAGAAATTGTCGCCAAAGTAAAGAGGGTATTGGAGCTAGTTGAACTCGCCGGCCTCGAAACAAGGTACCCGAGCGAACTCAGTGGTGGACAACAGCAACGCGTCGCGCTTGCACGAGCCATCGTTTTCGAGCCCACAGTTTTGTTAATGGATGAGCCCTTGGGTTCTCTAGACAAACGACTCCGGCAGCAGCTGCAGATAGAGCTTCGACGCTTACAGCGCGAATTAGGGATCACCACAATCTACGTGACTCACGACCAGGAGGAAGCGTTCTCTATGTCTGATCGTATAGCCGTTATGCGGTCAGGGGAAATTGTGCAAATCGATTCACCAGCCAAGATCTATCGTTCTCCGGCTGACGACTTCATCGCGAATTTCGTAGGAGACCTGAACCGATTCGACGGCTCCATAGTGCAACGCAATGCCTCAGGGGGCCTCGTTAGGACTACTGACGGCATGTCATTCCGTATCCCGCTCCACAATGTATCAGGGGTAGCGAAGGCAGTCATCTGCGGCGTTCGACCAGAGCATTTGCGGATCGGCCGTAAGTCGCAAGTCGATAACTGCTATCGGGGGACTTTGAGCATTCTGAACTTCCAAGGTAGCTACTACCGCGCCGAAATAAATCTTGAGACCGGGCGCCGTCTACTCGCCGAGATCCACAGCCGGACCGAGTCGCTAAAAGAAGGCGACGAGGTGTGGGTAGGTTGGGACAGCCAGGACATGATGGTCTTTGAGTGAGATGATTGCGCACGTCACCGCAGTCGGTGGGTATCTGGGGAAGCAGACAAGCTGGCTTAAGACCCGTTATCCCTGGCTGGGAAACCTCGTGTTTGCCACACTTTTGCTTGCGCCACTTCTGCTTCTGCTCGGAGTATTTTTCTTCTATCCGCTGGCGGGAGTTGCGGTGCGCAGCTTCTCAGAACCTGAGGCGGGGATAGAGAACTATACCCGGCTATACAGCTCGGCCGTGTTTCGAGACATATTCCGAGCCACGTTTGCAATTGCGGCGTACACGACACTCGTTTGTCTACTGCTTGCCTATCCGTACGCGTATCGCCTATCCACACTTCCGAACCGGTGGGCGAGTTTTCTTCTCCTGCTAAGCTTGGTCCCGATTTGGACTGCGATCCTCGCGCGCCTCTACGCTTGGACAGTCATTCTCGGTCGGCGAGGGATACTGAACGACTATCTGATTCAGCTGGGTCTCCTCAACGAGCCTGCGGAGCTTTTGTTCACGAGGACGGCCGTGATGATAGGCATGGTTCACATAATGTTGCCTTATATGATCGTGGTCCTTTACTCAACTATGAGCACCATTGATCGCACTCTGCTGGCGGCCTCTGATTCTCTCGGTGCGACCGGATTCCAAACGTTTCGCCGGGTCTTTCTGCCGCTTTCAATGCCAGGGGTGTACGCCGGATGTCTTTTAGTCTTCATCGTCTCGCTCGGCTTCTTCGTGACCCCGGCCATTCTCGGCGGAGGGGGTGACATCACGATCGCAATTTATGTCCAGCGCGAGGTGGGCGTTTTAAACTGGGGCCCAGCTAGCGCAATGAGCATGGTACTGCTGGCCGTCACTATTGTGTTGTTCTTCCTTTTCAACAAGCTATTTGGCACTGAACGATTGTTTAGCGGTGGAATTCGAAAGTGAACCGACAAACCATTCTGTCACCACTTGATGCCGCGCTCTGGGCAGTCTTCGGCTTAGTGTTAACGTTTCTCTTCCTGCCGCTCGTCGTCGTGATACCCATCTCCTTCACACCAGGTACCGTGATTCAGTTCCCGCCGGACGGTTTATCGCTTCGATGGTATCGAGACGCTTTGGAGGACGAACGATGGCGCCAAGCCTTGTGGGTAAGTGTGCGACTCGGGATTAGCGTGGCGGTGGTTACCACAGTTCTAGGTTTAGGCGCGGCACTAGCGCTAACACGGTTCGTGTCGCATGGGAAGACATTCATCCGCACATTGGTGCTCGCCCCGTTGATAGTTCCAGTAATCATCACATCAATCGCTGTCTTCGATATCTTCACCCGAACCGGCCTTGCCCGAACGTTTCTTGGCCTGGTCATCGCTCACACCATAATCGCGGTACCGTTTGCCGTGATCATCTTGGAAAGCGCACTGCGGCGCTTCGACGTGTCCCTGGAGGAAGCGGCAATTAGCCTGGGTGCGTCGCCCCTCGGTGCGTTTTGCCGGATTACGCTACCCATACTCGCGCCCGCCCTCCTCGCCTCGCTTGTGTTTTCGTTCGTCACATCTTGGGATGAAGTAGTCTTGGTCGTCTTCTTAGGAGGCGCAACCAACCAGACGCTGCCTCTCAGGATGTTCGAGTTTCTTGAGTCAAACATCCGACCAACGGTGGCTGCTATTTCCACCGCGCTCATTCTGGCGACCATAGGAGGGATCCTTGCTTACTATTCGTCCACAACCGCGGTAGGTATGTTGCGTCGATGGCGCGCTACACAAGTGAGACGCGAGTTGCAGTGGGAGAAAACGGATACGACCCACGCTACGAAAACAGGGAGGAACCAGTGAAGATCAACAGAGACTTTCAGGTACCGAACGATCTAAAGACCGGCCCCGGCACCCGGAAGGATCCTGGTGAGGAAGCCTACTTTGCGTGGGCATTCCCAGAGCCGGAGTTCTGGGACACGCGGCCAGGGGAAGCCCACCTCAAGTTAGCCAGCTACATGAACCCCTCGTTCAAGCGTGTGGAGGAGCGCTTCGATCAACCGGTGACGCAGCGGCTACGGGAGGTTCTTCGATATCACAACCTCCCCCCTCTCGCCGACCCGGGCGGCCAAGACATTACCGAAGACTTGAGGAAGGAGGCCGCACGCCTAAGTATCGACGTCCTGGGCGTTACCAAGTTCCACCGCCGATACGTGTACGCAGCATACAAGCGCAGAGTGCGTTTTAAGAACCTTATCGTTATCGGCTTAGAGCAGGATCACCAGGCGACCAACGAGAAGACTCCGAGTGAAGAGCTTCATTACCTGACCTACGAAACCATCCTTGAGGCCACCCGAATGGGTTTGGCTTTAGCCGAGTTCATACGAGGCAAGGGATACAAGGTGCAGTTCGTCGCAGGAGTAATTGGTTTGGACATGGTCAAAATCCTGCCGTACGCAGAGGAAGCAGGTCTAGGACAGATGGGAGCAAACGGCCAACTCTTATCTCCCTACTTCGGCAGCAGATGGCGTCCGATAGCGTTGTCGACTGATGCGCCGCTCCAGCACGATAAGGCTCGCGATTTTGGGATCGGTGGGCTCTGCGATAAATGCCAGGTGTGTGTAAGGAGATGTCCAGGGAGAGCCATTCCCAAGCGCCGAGTCCATCACCGCGGGGTCTTCAAATACAAGATCGTTCCGGAGCGCTGTCTGCCGATGATGGAGCAGTACGATTTGTGCGGGGTCTGTATCAAGGTTTGCCCCGTCCAGAAGTACGGGTTGCAGGCCGTGTTCGACCACTATAGGGAAACTGGCAGGGTCTTGGGTAAAGGGACAGATGAGTTGGAGGGCTACCCGTTGGAAAACCGTGGTTACTTTCCAGTCGGGGAGATGCCGCAGTTCACACGAGACGAAGCGCGAATGCGGTACGAACTTCTTGAAACACTGCCGCCGGATATCGAGCCATGGCCCAAGTACGGGAACTAACAAAAGCTGGCGATGCCGCGCTTGAGGCTTTGCCCGGGGTCATTTTCTGGTCGTCGCCCAAAGTTGCGGCGTACCTACAAAGCCGTCGATGCGGGCAACCGAGATTCTGCGCAACACCGCTCGGCAGGGTCTACGCGTAGCGACGGCGCCGGTACCTCTAGAAAGGCGGAGAAAGTGTCTACGAGTCGTATTTTCCAACCAAGCGATTACGCGTTTGAGCCGCATCCGGCCGCGCCCGAGTACATTCATGCTGCAGACTTTCTGGTAACCGTTTCGCGGCGGTTGGCCGGCGGAATCGCCAAGACCATTGACAACCGCTCTTTGGCCGATCTCCCATACGAGGCAGACGAATTTGTTTACCTGGTCGATGGTCAGTGGACCTTGCGCTGGAATGCGTCCCAAGCCACCACATTCGGCGGAGACCTTGCGGTCGTTGAGAAAGGGTTTATCGGAAGTACAACAGGTTTCTTCTACTGCTTGTACGTCGAGGTGCCCCAGCTCAACGCCGGTCCGTGGTTAGGGAACGCCAGCTTCAGGCGATTTGGGAAAGACGAGATCCCTTTCCAGAAACAGCCCTCGGCCAGGAGCGAAGTCTTCCCCCTTTTGACCCAAGGCGTGGACGCCAACTTCTCTGTAACCTTGCTACGAGGTGATGCAGTAGCGGCTCGGTCCCCGCATGGGATCGAGTCGGTCACATATGTCGCCAGAGGCGCCGTTCATCTCGCCGCCTTCACCACCGATCTGGATGTCCAAGACAACGAACTCCTCCAGCGTGAACTCCGATTTGAGGGGAATGATAGCGGTATGGCTAAACAGGGTGCAGTTATCTACGTGGGTGCCGATGACAACCTCGAAGTCAAAGGGAACGGGTTGCTTGTCCACCTGGCACTCGCCTAACCGGACAGCATCCTCACCGGCCCTACCCCCGCAGGCGGGGTGGTAATGCGCCCGGTGCTGAACTGAACCGGCAGCGCGCGGTTGGCCAACAACCATCATCAGGAGGACCCCCGGTGGAAAAGTGTGACGGATTGATGGCCACACGTTCGTTCGAGGCCCCGATAGCAAGGAGACTGACGCCGATTTCCTCGAGAGATGTTTCGTATGGCGATGATGGTCCCGCGGAAGGATTTCCCAATACGGCTATCTGACGAAGACATCCAAGCGCTGATGGATGCCTTCGGCAGGTCGCAGTGGGATCAGGCCCGGCTGGTGTTTGGAAATACCGAGATGGTTATTTCGAAGAGCGGCGATATCTTCATGGCAGAGGGCGACAAAAAAGTACCCCAGGTTGCTGCCGAACCGGAGTCACGCGAAAGCAACAGCGATATAAGCCCCGCTCAACCCACGTCGGTTGAAAACCAACACGCTGTCTGCTCACCCTGTCTTGGTATATTTTGGCGCGCACGCAGCCCCGGTGCCGCTCCTTTTGTCGAAGTCGGGGATCTGGTGGAAGCCGGTGACATTGTCTGCATCGTGGAGGTCATGAAACTAATGAATCAAGTACGTGCCGGCGCGAGAGGCAGGATTGCTGCAATCTGCGCGGTAAACGGTGAGATGGTGGAGTACGGACAGGACCTTTTCCTGGTAGAAGCTCTGGCCCTGTGAAGCCTGTCGGGAAGGGCGGCAAGATAGGAAGGCTGCTGATCGCGAATCGAGGAGAGATTGCTGTCCGCATCCTCCATTCCTGTCAACGGCTGGGCATCGAGACGGTTCTCGCCGTGTCTGAGGCGGACCAAGATAGTCTTCCAGCCCGGCTGGCTGATCGCTGCGTTTGCATTGGACCGCCCCCGCCGAGCGAGAGCTACCTCAACATCTCAGCGCTCGTAATGGCGGCACTAGCTACAGGCTGCGATGGGATACACCCTGGGTACGGCTTTCTTTCTGAGAGTGCATCGTTTGCTGAGGCATGCGTTCAAAATGGCCTAACTTTCGTTGGTCCTCCCGCCGACGTGCTCCGCCTGGTGGGAGATAAAGTGGCCGCAAAGCAGATCGCCCGGGCCGCGGCTGTGCCGACGATACCCTCGTCACCGCCCGTCGCCGACTGGCAAGAAGCGTCGGCTGCGGCCGGGAAGATCGGCTACCCCGTAATGGTGAAGGCAGTCGGCGGCGGTGGTGGGCGTGGAATCTTCTTGGCGAATGATGCGGCCAAAATCCGCGAACTTTTCGCAGCTGCATCGCAGGGCGCGCGAGAGTGGTTTGGGGCGGATGGAGGACTGTACGTGGAGCGATGCCTCCCGAGGGCGCGCCATATCGAGGTGCAGGTCGCTGCCGATCGCTTCGGCCGGGTGGCACATCTCGGGGAGCGTGAGTGCTCGGTCCAGCGCCGCTTTCAGAAGGTAATCGAGGAAACGCCAGCTCCGAGGCTGCCGCGATTAATGCGAACGGCACTCCACAAAGCAGCTGTTGAATTTGCCCGCGAGTGCCGTTTTGCGACGGTCGGAACTGTCGAATTTCTGGTCGACGGGGATTGCCAAGAGTTCTTCTTCCTCGAGATGAATCCGCGCATCCAGGTCGAACACCCTGTCACGGAGGCGGTGACCGGGATCGATTTAGTCAGTGAGCAGATAAAGCTGGCAACCGGAGCCCCGCTTACCTTCGAACAGGCGCAGGTTGAGTTCGTCGGCCACGCTATAGAGTGCCGTATTACGGCAGAGTCACCTCTCGACGACTTCGCGCCCAGCCCAGGCCGCATAACCGCGTGGCGCCCTCCGGGCACCACGGGGATCCGAGTCGATAGCCATTGTTACCCGGGGTACCTCATCTCGCCTTACTATGACTCCCTGATCGCCAAAGTGATTTCGCACGGCAGGAATAGGACGGAGGCAATATCACGAATGGCCAGCGCCCTCAAGGAGTTCGTCGTAGAGGGCATCGAGACCACACTGGGGTTTCAGCGATACCTGATAGGCCATGCTGACTTCGCTTCCGCAGTTTTCCACACAAATTGGCTCGAAGATGTAGCCGGCGCTGACTACAGGCGCGGAAGGGAGTCACCCGTTGGGGCATATTGACTTTGTGGACCAGACGCTCCGCGATGGCCAGCAGAGCCATTGGGGAATGACGATGAGGGCTGGCATGATTTTGCCGATCGCGAGTGTCATGGACCGTGCTGGGTTCAAGGTCATCGATCTAACCGGGAGCTCTATCTTTGAAGTTCTTATCAAGCGCTGTCGCGAAGACCCATGGGAGGGTCTGCGCCTAATCCGCGCCGCTATGCCGAATTCCAAGCTGCGCTCCGCGGTGAGGAGCAACGGCACCGTTACGTTCGGGCTCACCCCGAGCAGCGTCATCGACCTCTGGGTGCAGACTCTCTGCAGAAATGGGATCAATAGCTTCTGGATCTATGACACTCTGTTCAACATCGACAAGATCGGGCGGATAGCTAAAGTCGCCAAAGCAAACGGAGCGCAGGCCATCGCGGCGATTATGTATACCCTCAGCCCGGTCCACACGGACGACTACTATGCCGAGAAGGCTGGCAGGCTGGCGGCTCTTGACGTTGACGGACTCTACATCGAAGACACAGCAGGTGTATTAACCCCCGAGCGTGCCCGCACGTTGATTCCAGCAATCCAGAGCAACGCCGAAGGATTACCGATCGAAATGCACTTCCACAACCCAACCGGTCTGGCCCCCCTGTGTTACATCGAGGGAATTAGACTCGGTGTCACCACTATTCACACCGCCTCGCGGCCGCTCGCCAATGGTCCGTCGCTGCCCAGCACCGAATCGATGGTTGAAAACATCAGGCGTCTTGGCCATTCGTGCGACCTGGACCAAGAGGGGTTGAAGATGATCGCAGATCACTTTTCCGATGTGGCGGCTGGTGAGGGTTTGCCAGTTGGGATTCCAGCCGAGTTTGAGCTCTCGACTTATGACCATCAATTACCAGGCGGCATGATGGGAACCCTACTTAACCAGCTGCGAGATCGCGGGATGGAATCTCGAATAGACGAGGTGCTTGAAGAAGCCGGGATAATACGGTGTGAGCTAGGCTACCCACCGATGGCGACTCCCCTCTCGCAGATCGTCGGGATCCAAGCGGTCCTCAACCTAACAACTGCCGAGCGCTACGAAGTTGTGCCGGACGAGTTACTCATGTATGCGTTGGGCCACTATGGGGAAGTTCCAGGCGAGATTGACCCGAACGTACTTGAGAAGATAATGAGCTCGCATCGCGCGAGGGAGCTTAGTCAGTCAGAGCCGTACCAACCCACTATCGACGAGATCCGCCGGACGATCCCTCATACCAGCGACGAAGACCTATTGCTGCGGGTGCTGGTGCCCGACGAGGACATCCATGCCATGCTCCAAAGCGGGCCAATCCGAACCAACTACAAGCGCCCGTCATCGCCAGAAATCGCTCTGGTGCAAGCGCTGCTTCAGGAAGATCGGTTCAATTACCTCAGTCTCCAGCGCGAAGGGTTGTTGGTGTCGCTGGGAAAACGCTCGAGCCACGGGACGCCGTCGCGCAATGAGTAAGCGTTGTGGCTTTTGAGGCCGGATCGCCCTGACTACCCCGACTGCGCGGCGCATTGACCCCAATCCACTGCGCATTCCGTGAAGTCGACCGCGATCGTCTTCGCTAGCCGTCAGGTAGGCCTGCTTGGGCGGACGGTTCGACGCGAGAACGGGGCGGCGCATTGTCAACACCTTCCCGTCAAAAGTACGAGAGAACGTGTGCCCGAGCGCGGAACATTCTTAACCACAAGGCATCCGTTGGTGCCAGTCGAGCTTCGCGTGGACCTTTCTCGTCGTCGAGGTATCCTGCGCCTCATCCACAACCGCAAGGGTGCATTCGACGTGCGGCTCGACAGCGGCTGATCTTCCACAGGACGAGAGAAACGGCTCCGATTGCTCTGACGTACGGGACAGCCAATCGAGTCCCGTGTCCGCCAGCCTGAGCAGGAGGAAAGATAAGACGGTTTCGGCATTGCACGCCGCGGAGTCCGAACCCGGGCTGCTACTCCCCAACTCGATAGGGGGGATCAAAGTTGAAGGTAATCGCCCTAGTTGGCCTAAGTAAGACCAGCGTGTAATGAGGGGAGCCGCTCGCATGAGGGTACTCCGTCACCCCCCAAAAATGTTGGGCCATCCGGTCGAGGAATGCTCGACCTCCGGCCTCAGAGAATGATTCAACCTGCGCCCTGATCTCCAGATACCTGTACGGGTTAAGAGGGTCGACGAAGCACAGACTGCTTACGGGATAAGCGGAGAGATTGGCAATTTTCGCCGCCTCCGACTCCGATGCGAACTTGAAGAAACTGCCGGTGTATTCCGCCCAGACCGGACTAAGTTCCAATGCTCCCGATCGCCCAAGAGTGCCTATCACGGCGACGGCAGGTTTGACAATAAGGTCACTGTACGCCGACGGAATTATGGGCATTCCCCTTCACGTTATACGACGTGACCTAACCATTTCCCTGAATAGAAGGGAGATCCCTCAGGCCGAAGATCCCTTGCTTGGCGAGGGCAATCGGCTGAGATGAGCTTGCCTCAAACTGTTGCAGCACAGCGGTTACTTACTCCTCGGCGGCGCTTCAACTATGCGTTCATCGCGAGAGGAAGACGACGGCAGCAATCGCCAGAGCTGTACCGAACAACTGGATCGGCGTAACCGTCTCGCCCAATAAGCTTACGGCGCCGATAAGCGAAACCGCGGGATAGAGTGCGGTCAGTGGCACAACTGTAACTGCTTTCCCTCCGCTGCTCAGAGCCTTGAGAACCATGACCGCGGCTGTTTGTGTCAACAGACCTACGCTCAGCCCCTCTATAACCGTTTCCAAGCCAAGACCGTCAAACGAGGGTTGCCGGAATCCCCACACACAGACTAAGGCTGGAGCATATCCGACCAACGAGAACAAAGCGAGCAAGCGCCAATCCGAGCCCATCAGGAATCGCTGGGTCATGACACCGTAAGCGCCAAAAGCGACGACCGCTATGCCAACCCAAAATCCCCAGTACACTAATGCACTTCTAACCGCTTGCCAGTAAAAGCCCCGCGGCCAACGCCAGGACGACACCGAGGGCCTGAGTCTTAGTGAGCGTTTCGCCTAGGAAGATGGCACTTGCGACTACGGTAAGCGCCGGATAGAGAGCGGTAAGCGGAACCACAACGGAGGCTTGTCCAGTCTCCAACGCGATGTAGAAACAAAGGATTGCCACTTGGGCAAGTGCGCCGAGTATCACACCGCGCACGCAATCTAAAGAAGTAACACCAGCCATTGGTAAGCCACAGCGAGCCACAACAAGAACTGGAATCAAGCAGCCTGCAAAGGATAGCGTCGCGACTAGTTGCCAATCGAGGCGTCCCAGAACCTCCTTGGCTAAAATCCCCCAAGCTCCCCAAAGAAGGACCGCGCCAAGAGACCAAAGGATCCAGGTTCTCGACCCAAAGTGAATTCTCATCTTCGGGCCGCGCCTCGATTCTAACTCTGCCGTCACGGGATACGAGTCCCGAAGTCTGGGACACGCGAACTGGCGCCTGACGCATAGAGTTCAGTCTGTTCCTCAGAGCTCAAACCCAATAGGCGGCCAAAGATTTCATCGTTGTGTTCGGCGAAGGTGGGTGCTGGGCGGTGAACGGCGGCGGGGGTGTCAGAGAGTCGCCAAGGGAAACCCGGATAAAGGTAGGTGCCAACCTCAGGATGGTCGATGGCGACGAAGAACCCGCGTCTGTGGAGGTGCGAATCTGCGGCTAACTCCCAATTGGCCGCCACTGGAGCGGCTGCAACCCCAACGGCGCGAAGGATCGCAGCTGCTGCATTGTGGTCGTATGCGGCAGACCAATCAGATATCGCCTTGTCTATTTCGTTTGCGTACGCTAGGCGCCCTCTAATGCTGTTCAGAGTTGCGTTTTCCGCTAGGTCGGGTCTGCCGATTGCCTCCGCGAGCGCTGGCCATTCGCGATCACTCTGGCATGTCACTGCGAGCCAGCTGTCCGATCCGATGCATTTGTATGCGCCCTGAGGCGAGAATCGCAAGTCCTTATTCGGAGGGTTACGGCCGACTGAGCCGTGATTGAGATGAGCCATAACAGGTTCGCCGAGAAACTGCAGGGTCGACTCAACCATCGACAAGTCGATTAGTTGTCCGAGATTTGACTGTTCCCGAAAAATCAACGCGGCCATAATCGCCACAGTTGCGTGCCCCCCGGCGATTGGGTCGGGATAATAACTCCCGGTACGCTGGGGTTTGGACGATTCGTCATAGCGAAGAAGGGAAGCCAATCCAGAAAGAGTTTCGATATTCGATCCGTACGCCGAGTAGGTGGCTTCGGGCCCGGTGAGGCCCATCCCTGAAATGACGCACATCACCAAGCGCGGGTTCACCTTATGCAACTCATCGAACCCGATGCGGAGGTTATCAAGTACGCGGACGCCGAGGTTCACTAAGAGAACATCCGAGAGCTTGACGAGCTTGAGAAATGCTTGATATCCGGCGGCTATGGAGAGGTCGAGACAAACCGCCTTCTTGTTCCGATTCAACTTGTTGAAATAGCCCGAGCGGTTATAGTGATGATTCCACATCTCGTCGTGGGGATAGACGAGGTGACGACTAGCTGGCTTCCGTGCTAACTCGACCTTAATCACTTCGGCTCCGAAATCGGCGAGGTTCCGTCCGCATAGTGGCCCCGCCCAGTGAGCCGTTAGCTCAACTACCCGCAATCCCGCGAGTGGCCCACCAGGCCGGGGTTCGTTGTGCTCCCGTCGCTCTCGTTTGGGGCTTCTTGTCGGATCGTTGGCAAGGAGGAGGTTGTGTTCGCCGATTCTGGGCGCCCTGTGTCGGTACTGGGGGGGGGTCTGGCTAAGCGTGTACGGGAATCCGGGAAGACGAAAGCGCCCTGACTTTGAGTCGCCTAGCGCCTGCAACCAACGCCTGGCGGTCAATTGTTCAGAACCAAGCGCTTCGGCGAGTGTCCTGACCGGCGTTAGTGGAATTCGAAGCTCCTGGGCCCTGCGGTAGACTTCGTTGCGTGTCTTATCTGCTGCCCAGTCCTCCAGCATCATAAGGATCTGATTGAACTCGCTATTCCAGACTTCGGGCAGGGAGTACCTCTCCTCGTCAACGAGATCGATGCGGTCGATCAAGAGCCATAGATTAGGGTGGTATGGCTTGAGTTCCATCAGATAGAGGTAGCCGTCGGCGCATTGGATGTAAGGGCTACCTTGTCGAACCTGGACCTGCCCTTGCTGAAACCACATCGTCATGAGCCAGTTATGCGCGGAGATAAGCGCCTCTTGTTGGGAAATTTCTACCCTCTGGCCTTTCCCAGTTGTCTGTCTAGCCCAAATCGCGACTAGCGCTCCGATTGCGCCCTGAAGACCGCCATGAAACTCGGCTTGAGAGTGAGGAAGGGCCAGGGGTTCTTTGTCCGGCTCGCCGGTTAGGTAGTGGTAACCGCCTTGGGCGTACACAACGAAGTCACTCGACGGCCAATCCGATTTTGGTCCGGAGGCTCCGAAAGGTCGGATAGAAAGGCGAACGAGATGAGGATGAGGCGGTTCCAGGTCTCGCTCTTCGCCCAGGCGTTCCGCGACCTCTTCTTGTGGCAAGTCCGTTATGAGTAGATCCGCCCAGTTTAAGAGCTGGCGTCCTTGCTCTGTTCGCGCAGTTCCGACTGGGGCCTCGGTAATTCCGAGCTTGTTCGAATTAAGGAACTGGTGGAGGCCGGCTATGTCGGGGTTCGTCGCACCCTCGGCAGACGGACCTAGGCGCCGCAGCGGGGATCCCACCTCCGGTTCGATGTTGACAACCTCTGCTCCAAGGTCGGCAAGTAGTTTTGCTGCATACGCCCCGGCCACACTGACGCTGACTTCCAAAACTCGCAGAGCCGCAAGCGCAGACTGGGGAGCGCCGTCCGCAGGACAAGCCGCTCGTGACTGCCATCGTTGTGCACTACCCGGTGTTGGCAACACTTTAGAAGGTCTTTATTTCGCCCACGGTCGCGGGCGAAAGCGCGATGATGGCGGAAGAACTGGCTGCAGCGCGGCGTACCATACGTCCGCCAGAGCCTCCGCTCCTTCTTCCAGCGTCGGTGAAGGCTGGAGATCGCATTGCCTGTTAGGAAAGGAATAGGACAGAGAGAACTCTTCTCGACAGCACTGTGCAGCTGCTACAGCCAGTTCCAGTTTGCGGTTCCTCTTCAAACCGAAAGTCTGCTCGAGTGCGTTAAGGAATGTCTCTCGGAACCGACGTCGCATCGAAAGCCACTGGCTCTCGTACTGCTCGTGCGTGCCGCGAGCCTCGTTGAACGCCCGAAGCAGTGCATCGTTGGTACGATGGACGCGCAAATAGACCAAGTTCGCGTCATATAGTTGTCTCCATGGATCGGGATCCAATCGCTCTCGAGGATCAATCGCCGTTAGGAACTCGCGAAACATCTCCTCGACGGCGGCTCCGAAGACTTCGTCCTTATCTTGGAAGTACCTATATAGGGTGGCCCTTGAGACACCACCTTCCACCGCTATCGTCGCCATCGACGATCTGGTGTAGCCATCTCTCCCAAAAGCTGCACGGGCTGCAGACATGATCTTTTGTTGGGTGCGCAGCCCTTTGGTAAGCAAGCGCTGATCCCGATGACGGGCCCTTACCTCGATCGTCACTCGTTTATCCTTCCAGCACAAGATAACAAAAGTGACGCGGACGTTGACAATTTCGCTTGCTGTGGGATAGAGTCGTCTGCACACGTAATGTGTTTCGCGGCTAGCCCTTTGGAATCGCATTTTAGCGCCAAGGTGGACCCCTGAGGAGAAAACCGTGGGCGAGGACAACTATTGGCGGAGGTTCGCAAGCAAAAGGTTCTCGAGGAGACGCTTAATCAATGGTTCCCTCGCGGCAGGGGCCGGGCTAGCGGCAGCAGCGGCTGTCGGTTGCGGGGGCGGCGATGACGACGAGGAACCGGAGTCGCCGGAAGAATCAGGCGAGGAAGCGGCGGATACCCCTCCAGCCGAACCCAGAGGCACATTCGTTTCGGTTTATTACTCGCTGGACACGCTCGATCCCTACGCCGGCCTGTTCAACTACCAGGGGATGTTGAGTGGCATCTCGATGTGGAATTCCTTGGTGACCGTCAGCCCGTCTGCGGACGATGAGCCATTCGCCACGGAACTCCAGCCCGAACTCGCTGAGACCTTACCCGAGCAGCCCGACGACCTGACATATATCTTCAAACTTCGCCCTGATGTGAAGTTCCATGACAAAGAGCCGGTTAACGGACGGACACTCGATGCGGAAGACGTCGTTCTCAGCATGCAAAAGGCAGCAGATTTCGCCACGGACTTCTTCGTGGGCGACGTCAAGTTGCAGATTGAGAGCGCCCGTGCTATCGACGACAACACAGTCGAGATCAAGACAAAAAGCCCATACGTCGGCTTCCTAGTGAACTTTGGCGATCCCGTTTGGTTCCCGATCGTTGCAAAGGAAGTGCTCGATGAAGCTGCCGACAATCCCATCGGCACCGGTCCCTACATGCTCGATAAAGTCGAGCCCGGCGTTCGAGTGAGGCTGGTTGGAAACCCCAACTACTTCGATCCTTCTGTTGGCCACTACGAAGCACACGAGCATCAGATGTCAGACGACCCAGCTGATTGGGTGGCACGAGTTGTCGCTGGCGAGGTGGATTACATGCGGTATCCACCCTTTGGTGGGGGTGACGCGGTTCGTCAAGGCAATGGAGATATAGAGGTTGTGGAGTTCCTTCGCGATCTCCAGTTCTATTACCTCTTGAACAACAATCAGACGCCTCTAGAAGACCAGCGCGTTCGGCAGGCGCTCGCCCTGGCGCTGCCTTCTCATGATGAAATCATCGCGGCCGCCTTCGAAGGAACTGGCCTGTCTCACGGCGTAATACCAAGTACTAACGAGTTCGCCGTTGATATTGACGAACTCCCCTACGTCAACAAGCAAGACATTGAGATGTCCAAGCAGTTGCTCGAAGCAGCTGGGCATCCGGACGGCTTTCAGCTTGAAACGATCGCGAGCGCCGACTACCACCAGGCATCGGATGCGAATCTCCTAATTGCTGATGCATTCGGGAAGATCGGTGTCACTGTCAATCGCACTGACGTTCCATACGCCGCGGAAGCTGCGGCTCAGACGTCGGGCGATTACACCACAGACATTTTGTGGGCATTCCGCTCTAACGATGCGGATCGCTATCTTTCGATCTACTTACCGAATCATCCGCTCGGGGGAACGGCTGGCTGGGGAAATGACGAGATATCGAAGCTCATTGATGACCAGCGCGGGGAGTTCGATCCAGAGAGCCGGAGGGAGATATTGAGGAATCTGCAGCTTGCCTTGGCCGAGCAGCAGTACATTCTATATCTCCCGACACCTGGCGATACTGAGTTTCACCGTAAGTCAACCCGCAATTGGCGCACGTCCACAATCGAATGGGGTACTTTGCGATGGGCTACTTTGAACTCGTTCGCTACGTGAGCCGCAGAACCCGATGAAGTTGAAGGTTTAAGTCGAGGGAGAGGGCTTCGCGTGTGGATGCCGGCGCACTCCAAGCACTGAGTGACGTGTTTTACCGCATCGTCATTGGCGGATCGCCTTCGACATTGCACACTGAGTCAGGCTCCTTCGCGAATAGGAGCCAGTTCATCCTGACCGACAAGGCCAAGCGGGGAGCTTTGCCGAGATTAAGCCGCATAATCCGGAAGTATCCACTTGGGGTCCTCGGTGCAGCCTTCATCCTGCTAGTCGCGTTGGTAGCGGCATTCGCGCCCCAGCTCGCCCCGCATGATCCGGGCGCCATCGATACAAATCACGCCTTTGAGTCACCCGGGAGTTCGTATTGGTTTGGGACCGACCGCCTAGGGCGCGATATGCTGAGCAGAATGATGTATGGGGCCAGGGTCACGCTCGCGGTGGGCTCGCTGGCTGTTCTGCTCGCGACTGTCGTTGGGTTGATGCTAGGCGTAGTGGCTGGAGCTTCCAAAGGCGCGCTGGGCCGGCTCGTGCTGGTGATCAACGACGCTCTGATATCCATTCCCTTCCTGATCCTCGCGATGGTGTTAATTGCAATAGAACCGATTCATGTTGGAGACGACTTGCAGCGGCGCGTACTGAACGTGTCGGTCGCAATCGCAGTAGGCTCCGTTGCCTACGTTACCCGAGTGGTACGCTCCGCAACGCTTGCGATAAACGAAGAGCAGTACATCGAGGCGGCACAAGTAGTTGGTTGTTCTCGGCCAAGGATCATTTGGCGACACGTACTGCCCAATGTGCTGCCTTTGACCCTCGTCTATTCAGCAAGCGTTCTTGGCTACGCCATACTCACTGAGGCGGCACTGGGTTTCCTTGGCCTTAGCGTTTCACAACCAAACTCATCTTGGGGCGGACAGCTCGGCATCGAAGCCCAAGGCCAGTACCTCCAAGCGCCATGGCTGGCCATAATTCCCGGTGCGGCCATTAGCTTGCTCGTGTTCTCGGCCAACATGCTCGGGGATGCTGCCCGTGATGTGCTCGATCCTAAGCTTCGGCGAGTAATTTGAAAGGCGCGGCCGACTGAGCTGATGGTATCGTATTTACTCTCCCGCCTGGTCGGTTATTTCGTAGTACTTCTAATCGTCTCCACGATTGCTTTCGGCATGATCAGGATCGTCCCGGGGGACTTCGTCACCAGCAACATCGCGCGTTCCGGCTCAGTCCCAGAAGAACGACTCTCTGGTATCCGCCACGAGCTCGGGCTTGATCGGCCTGTCTACACGCAGTACTTCGTCTGGCTGGGCGATGCCGTCCAGGGCGATTTCGGAAAGTCACTCGTTACGAGCAGGCCTGTCACCGATGAGCTGCGTGAAAGGCTTCCGGCGACCATTGAACTTGCCGTCGCTGCCACCGTTCTATCTGCGCTCATCGGCGTAACGCTCGGCGTCGTCGCGGCTGTTCGGGCAAATTCGCCCATCGATCTTGCAGCCAGAAGTATAGCGGTGGCAGGCGTTTCAATACCTTCGTTCTGGGTCGGCACTCTGGCGATAACGCTTCCGGCCCTATGGTGGGGGTGGATCAGGCCGGCGAATTACCGCGACTTCTGGGAGGATCCCTGGGTTAATTTGCAGCAGGTGTGGATGCCTGTCGTCATCCTCGCATTCGCTTTCTCAGCGGACATCATGCGAGTGACTCGCTCGTCCATGCTCGAGGTCCTGCACCAGGACTACATCAGAACTGCTCGAGCGAAGGGGCTGACCGATCTCCGAGTGGTCATAGGCCACGCTTTGCGTAACGCGTTGATCCCGGTCGTGACAGTCGTGGGACTCCAGTTTGCGTTCCTGTTGAGTGGGGAAGTCATTATGGAGCAAATTTTCGCGATTCCGGGGATCGGCCAACGGCTTGTTACCGCGACGGTCCAGCGGGATTACCCGGTACTGCAGGGAGGTGTACTGGTCATCGCTACCGGCTTCGTTCTTATCAACTTCCTTGTCGATCTGAGTTACGCGTACCTAGATCCTCGGCTGAAACGCTGACTCACGAATCGGTATGATCGGGTAATGGAGACGAGATGAGGATTGAGTCAGAAGCAGGCGATTTTGACTTGGACGTCGAATCACTGTCAGCGCAGGGTGACGATCTGGCGATGAATGTAAAGATGGGCATCTGGGACGCGAAGATGCATATTAGCTCCAGCGACCTCGGGAAGATACTGATCAAGGCGCTTCGACCCTCGGTGCTGCTCTTTCTGCTTTTACTCCCGGTTCGTGCTCTTTGGACACGTCCCCAAAAAGACAGCTGAGCCCTTAATGCCCTAGCAGGGTGCTGAAAAAGTGACTCTCAGCCCGGAGCAAGACCCCTGATGGGCTTGCGCCAGATTCAGATTGAGTGGGCCCGGCGGGTCGAAAATAGCCCGTTCGGACTTTTTCATCACCCTGCTAGGCGAGCTCTCCGCCATCTATTACGAAGCACGCGCCGGTGGCAAAGGAACCAGCTGACGACGCGAGATAAAGGGCAAGTGGTGCTATTTCGTCCGGTTCTGCGAATCGTTCCAATCGAGCGAAGTGTTGGCCCGTCTTCTGGACATGGTCGATCAAGCGTTTGGCGCCATCCGTCCTCACTAGACCCGGAGCGATGGAATTCACCCGAATATTCTCTTTCGCCCATTCGATCGCGCAGACGCGTGTCAGCATGATCATGGCAGCCTTCGAGGTAGCGTAGGCGCCGAGACCTGGCCCCGAACTCTTGATGCCTTCATTGGACGCTATGTTTATGATTGATCCGCCCCCGCGCTCACTCATAGAGGGATAGACGAGGCGCGCTAGTTCAAACGGAGCCCAGACGTTCACGCGGAAAATACGGTTCCACAAATCTTCGGTGACGTCCAGCAGCGCCATTCCTCCTCCAGAGAGATACGCGTTATTAACTAGCACATCGACGCCGCCGAAGCGATCAAGAACGGAGGCGGCGATGCGGTTTAGTGCCCCGGGAGCCCCGACATCCACCTGAACCGTTCCGGCTTCGCACCCTACTCCCCAAAGTTCCTTCTCGGTAGTGGCGAGGGTCTCCGCATCACGACCCGCGATGACCACCTTGGCTCCGCTCTCGGCAAAACGAAGGGCGATCGCACGACCGATTCCCCTGCTGCCGCCAGTTACGACCGCAACTTTATCGGTCATGGTGAAGTCCACGCGCTCCCTCAACTCTCCCCTTCCTTCCTCGGGCCGCTGCCAGGCCGCTATTCGAGTACGCTTACCGTTCCGCAATCCCCGTCCACTTTTACCCGCACGCCATCTTGGAGTACCGTGGTAGCCCCCTTTACCGCCGCTACGGCTGGGACACCATATTCTCTCGCGACTATGGCAGCGTGGGAGAGGATGCTGCCCACTTCGGTGACAATGGCCGCGGCGGAAATGAACAAAGGAGTCCAAGCTGCATCAGTGTACGGGGCGACTAACACTTCGCCCGGACGGAATTCAACCTCCACGGCTGCCTTAGCCGTGAAAACGCGCCTAACGGGGCCTTCAGCCGTTCCTCCACTCACTCCTAATCCCTTGTAGACCCGCGACGCAACTTCTTGCTTGGAAGCTTTCCTATGGACGTCCAACTTCTCCTGAAATGCGAACGGAACTTCAACCTCACTCAGCTCACGGTAGACCTTCTTTCGGCGCTCGATCGACTCCAGGATATCTGGTCCATTTCCGTCGAGTAACTCGGTAAGGTTGAGGAAAAAGACGTCGGCGGTCTTGTCGAGAAGTCCCTTTCGCTGCATCCCTTGTCCTAGTAAAAGGCCAAGACGTCGCCCGAGGCGATGGCTCCTAACCCAGTTGGCCTTCGTCAACTCCTGAAAGCGCACGTAGTCGCGTCCTTCGCCAACGAGGCGGCTCGTCTGTTTGGCTAGATGAGACGGCAGTTGCGAAACAGTCTCTTTCTCCAAGGCGGAACGCCTGGTTGACGCAGCCCGCTCTCGCGCGGCTGGGCTTTGCGCTTCAGGTGTTTCTAACAACGACTTGACCACTCCCAAGACAAAGGATGCATCCTCTCCCCAGTCCTCCTCATACAGGTCGAGCTCTGCCTCGCCGCGATACCAAAAGCGAGACCTCACCTCTCCCACCCGTTTCGCGAACCACCGGATATCTCCGGTGCTCGGCTGCTCGAGCATCTGGTACAACTGCCCGATTGAGCTCCGCTGAATTCCGCGCGCGAGCTCGGGCCGCCTCAGAACCTGTCTGGAAAGCCGCCACAGCCAATGGCCGGGGGCAGCGCTTTCCACTTGACCAGCCGCCGAGGCCAGGAGGGATGAAAGATCTTCTCGATGTTGACCTAGGCCTTCATCGAGAGTGCGTTCCAGCTGGTCGAGCGTTTCGCCCGTTGCCGAGGTGGAGATCTGGTGGGAGCTGAATGCATGGCCGGCCTGAACAACTGACTGCATAAGAAGCCGCCGGAGCTGCTTGGGGTCTCCGACGCTCGCGGCCATTTCAATTCTCTCGTGCAGCCTTTGGACGCGCTTGAAGTCTGCCTCAATCCGCTGCCTGAGATGTCGCCAAGACCGCTCGACTCTCGCGCGCGCTCGCTGCGCACGGGCTGGATCTCTGGTTCTTGCTATAAAATCGTTGGCCCGGGCCCATTTGTCCAACATGGTCGATTCGTCGACCTGCCAGGAGGCGACAACGTCCGCGCACCAACCCCAATTGATGTAGGCGCGTCCAGCGAAGATGCCGAAGAAGCTGCTCTGAGGAGGCGGCGCGATCGGAAAGAGATCCGTTGCGCCGGCCCAAGCCACCCACTCCCTCTCGGCGAAGTAATCCATGTGCTGGAGCCAAGACGCGGCGAGGGGAGTAAGAACGTGTGGCAAGAGTTCAGAAACGTTGTCCCTACTCCAAGAGTTCGTTTCCTTCCCCAGTTGTGAGTCCCACTCGCATACTGGAGGCTTTATCTCGCCTATCGTTAAAGTCGAGATCCCTGATCCAGCCAATGCGTCATCTGTCATTGGTTAAACCTAAGCGGGCCGTTGCCCAGCTTTGCACGCAGGTATTGAGAAGCCTCTTGGCCCGCCCTGAGCCCACTCCGTGCAGCTCCCTCCATGTAGGCAGCGTCGGTGTAATCGCCGCAGAAGAAAATTGGTCCCGCAGGTTGTTGAAGGAGGGGAAGCGCCTTCAACCTCCCTGGCTTCCAATACGGGATGCCGTAACGCCATCTAAAGACACTCGTCTCCTCCAAAACGGCTTCCATCTCTGGAAATATGTCTACGAAGTCCCGCGTCATGACCGCGGCAACCTCGGCGTCGCTCAACGACCAGATGTCGCTAGCCTTCGGGCCGGCGGCGTAGGCCCTAACCGTCCCGCCGTTGACCGATTTGCCTGTGCGATGCCAAACCTCGGTGAGGTTGTTGGCGATGGCGGAGAAGCTCTTCCCTTCAACCACGACCGAATAGTAGTCGTGCCACGGCATATGCTTCGTCTCGTTGGTGAAGAACGCTGTGCCTAAAAAGGAGCCATATTCCACATCTTTGAGTGCCTCCGCTTTTTCGGTCGAAAGATCTTCTATGACAGATAGTGTCACTGGAGCGGGAGTAGCCACAATGCAAACGTCCGCTAGGAGCGATCGTTCGGCAGTCGCTTCGCGGAAGTCGACCCTCACCGCGTTTCCCTCTCTTGCAACGCGAGTCACCTCGGCTTCGAGAACCGGTGGTTGAGATAGTGAAGCAGCAAGTAGTCGAGTCAGCTCCCCCGTCCCTCCTTCTGCGAAAGAGATCCGATGGGCGTTGCCCATCACCTCCCGAAACGGGCTGTGCTCGTTGTGCAGCATCATTTGCATGATGCCGAAGTATCCAGAGATTTCCCAAGAGTTAGCTGTCGCGGTGTTTCCCACGTATCTCTCAAAGGCAGGGTGAAGGTCTTTGCGACCCAACAGTTTCTGGAAAGTGATATCGTCCCATTCCGGTTTGGGCAGACCGAAAAGACCAGAGACGAGGGTCAACAGAGAGGTCAGCGAATTCCTTCCGTATCGCCCTTGACCTGCGATTAGTGCCCCGTCAACCCACATGGCCGTGTTCTCATGCACAACGGTGTGCCGCGAAACCCCTACCTGCTCAGCGAGCCAGCTGACGGCGCTTTCATCACCGGCAAGGTAATGAGCTCCTAGATTGCACCAGGAGTCATCCATCCATCTGCAAGACCTAGTTCGCCCCCCAATCCAACTTTCACGCTCGACTACGAGAGGTTCGCAATCCCGAAGGTGGAACGCAGCCGCGAGACCGGCCAGACCTCCTCCCACGACCACCGCGCGAACCTCGGTTGTTGACGGCATCGGATTACTTCCTTCCTTCGTGGTCTTTAGTTTCCCCAGTTGTAGCGCGCAAGAACCATATCTCTCCCTGATTCTCCAGCCGCTTGAGCAGCGGTTGGAGATATAAGTGGTAAGACGGAGAGCGCCGCCTCGTCTGCAGCATCAGGGCCAACTATGAGAGGGGTGATTAGGCGTCCGACATTCGAACCCATGCACATGCCACGACCGTTACATACGATGGCCACTATGATTCCTTCTTGGTCCGGCAGTGGGCCGACGATGGGCAAGTGCCCACGAGTAACGCAGATAGGGCCGCCCCATGCTGCCTGCAGCCGGATTTCACGGAGTGAGGGGTATCGCCGGACAATCTCCGCGTGCAGCTCTCGGTAAGCGTTTTCGTATCTATCTGGTGCCAGTCGACCACCCGCGCCTCCTGGAACACCGCCACCTCCCCCTAGGAGTAGTTGGCCCTCGCTTGTGAACCGCTGATAGAACGAAGATCGCCGAGCGGACCCGAGGTAATCCATCACGGTAACGTCATTGAACCGCCCGAGTTTGGCTAGGCCTCGTTCAGAGATGGGTTCGGTCGCGAGGACATAAGAGTGGGCTGGAAATTCGAACCTTTCTAGGAACGGGAATTGGCCCGAGTAAGCGTTTAGGGCCAAGACGCAGTGGTCAGCGATGACACGGCCCGACTCCGTCTTCAGGACGACCGGACTGCCGGACGTAATTTGCGCCACAGTTGCGCCCTCGTAGACATGAACCCCTAATTCGCGAATTACCGCACCCAAGCCACGGCACAAGAGAAAAGGTTGAACGAGTGCGTGGTCTTCCAAGGCATAGCCTGCGACCGCCTGGAATCCCAATAGGTCCTCTAGCTCGGCAGGAGCCAGCTCTCGGATGGGGTGGCCAAGAGTGCGGAGCCGTTCGATGGTCTGTGGCATAAGATTTCCCGCGCGCGAATCAAACGCCACGAACGCTAGAGGGCTATCCTTGAGTCCGCACTCCACAGATTCGACCTCGACCAGACGGCGCAGCTCTGGGATGCATGACCGGAGAAACCGAACAAGAACCTGGCCACGTTCGTATCCGACCTCATCCACCCACTCGCCAGTCCAGTCGGCGACCGTTGGTGTTACGACCCCGAAATTCCGTCCGCTCGCTCCGAACCCAATGTAACGGGCCTCAAGAAGGGCAATTCGCAAAGCTGGCTCTCGCTTCTTAAGGTGATACGCGGCCGAAAGGCCGACTATCCCACCCCCCACGACCGCCACATCAACCCGCAGATCGCCTTGCAGCTGCATCGCGCTGAGAGGTACCTCCTGCTCGGGAGCCGACCAAACGCTGGTCCGGTAAGGAAGCTCGGCTGGCGATTGCTGATTGGGCATATTCCTCCCAACGGTCGTCTCGTTAATATAGTAAAAAGTGACACACTTGTTGACAAATTGTGGGGGTGCTCCATAAAGTTGTGCAACAAGGGACTAGCCTACTGAACTAAACAGCCCACGGCCCGTGACGGCCGCAGAAAGCAGACGATGCAAAGCCGCCAGCACCAAGCGTACAAAGAGAATCTTTCGAAGGATGACGTTGAACACCTCATTCACCCCAACGCAGACCTTCTCCGTCTTGCCGAGTCAGGTCCCACCATTTTCGTACGAGGGCATGGGGCGACGGTCACTGACATCGATGGTAGACACTATATCAACGCCGTTTCGTGGCTTTGGTGCTCCAACATAGGACATGGCCGTTCAGAGATGGCCGAGGTGGCGAAGCGCCAGATCGAGGATATCGAGTACGTAAGCCTCTTTTGGGGAAACTCCAACGTGCCCGCGATAGAGCTAGCCACGAGACTTGCCCAGCTGGCCCCGCCCGGACTCGGGCAAGTGATGTTCACAAGTGGCGGCTCGGACTCGGTTGAAACCGCAATAAGACTGGCCAGGCTTTACCACTTCGTGCAAGGCAGACCCCAAAAGCAGAAGGTGCTAGCGCGCGAGCGCGCATACCACGGAGTGTTTGGCTTATCAGGATCCGCTACTGGGTTCGACGCCTTCCACGAGGGATTCGGTTTGTTAGACCCTGGGATCGTCCGCGTAGCCGCTCCCTATTGTTACCGGTGTCCAAATGCCGGAACGTCGCAGTGCTGCGCCGTCGACCAGACTGCCAAAGTGATCGAAACGGAAGGCGCGGACACCATAGCAGCCATTATTGTCGAGCCGGTCATGGGAGCAGGCGGTTCGATTGTGCCGTCGGCAGACTATCTTCCGCGCCTCGCGCGGCTCTGTCGGGACAACCAAATTCTGCTGATCTCCGATGAGGTGGTTACCGGCTTTGGTCGGACTGGGAGGTGGTTTGGTGTCGACCACTGGGGCGTCGTCCCGGACATGATGGCTTGCGCAAAAGGGCTGACAAGTGGATATGCACCGCTAGGCGCGGTCATTATGAAGGACGAGATCGGTCGTGCCTTCAGAGAGACAAAAGACCACCAGCTCCATCACGGGGTCACGTATTCAGGGCACCCCGTGTGCTGTGCCCTGGCTCTAAAGAACCTCGAAATCATCGAACAAGAGAAGTTAATCGAAAGGGCACGGGATCTTGGAAAGCGACTCCTTGAGCAGTTTGAGGAGTTCCGGGAATTCGAGATTGTTGGTGATGTGCGCGGACTGGGGTTGATCTTTGGCATTGAGTTGGTGGCCGATCGCTTTACGAAGGAACCCCTGCCAATCGCGGACCAGGAGATCACCGACCGCTTTCTTGAATTGGGCTTGATTGCCCGGCTTTCTCGAGGCCTCATCATTCTTTCTCCACCCTTCGTCCTTACAGATGAGGAAGCGGAGGAGATAGTTCGCATTCTGCGGAGGGTGCTCGCCGAAGTTCAGCAGCGAGTGAAGGGACAGGCATTCGAACGCGGGTCCGAGACCGGGTCGAAAAGTAGCAAATCCACTCGCAACTAGGAGGACGCGATGCTGACCGAGTTTTCCCTGGAGGGCCGAGTGGCGCTGGTCACTGGCGCCAGCAGAGGTATCGGCCAAGCGATTGCGGAGACCCTGGCCGAAGCTGGTAGCGACATCATCGCCGCTGGCAGGGATCTCACCGCGCTCGGCAAGACGAGAGATTTAGTCGAAGGTAAAGGTCGAAAGTGCCACGTGGTTCGGGTTGACGTGTGTTCTCAAGCCGAGATCGAGAGCTTGGTGGCGGAAGGACTTGGCACCTTTGGTCATCTAGATATCCTGGTCAACAACGCTGGAATTGATCTGATTGGCCCGGTCGTATATCACGAAGACCTGCTCATTGAGTTGACCCGGAAAGAGGCGCTGAGCCTCGAGGAGTGGGAAAAGGTGCTAAGAACCAATCTCACCTCCATGTTTCTCACCTGTAAGGCTCTTGGCCCTCATATGATGGAGCGGCGTTCCGGCAAGGTGATCAACATAAGCTCCATCCAGGGGGTGGGCTCGCTTGGCGGGCTAGCAATCGGCGATCCCGCGTATGGAACCAGCAAGGCCGGAATAATGTACTTCACCAAAGCGCTCGCACTTGAGTGGGCGCCGTTCAACATCAATGTCAACAGCCTGTCTCCAGGCTGCTTCTGGACGGAAATGTGGGAAACACCCGGCGTCGCTGATGAACCGCAGGCGCGCCAGGAGATTATCGATGCGATGACGGAGTACATACCGTTGCGCCGTTGGGGTAATCTCCGAGAATTAGGATTGCTCGCTGTCTATATGGCATCTTCCGCTTCCGACTACCTGACGGGCCAGGTGATACACCTCGACGGTGGTTTCGTAGCTAAGTAGAATTCATTTCAAGCGAAGGTTGTGAGAAGCATGGGAAACTACCTTGCCGTTCGTGCCGCGGTATGTCCCGTCACAGATATGGACCGAGCTATCGAGTTCTATGAGACCAAGCTCGGCCTGCAGCTTCAAGAGAGAAAAGAAAATCGATTCGCCTGTATCAAGGCGAGAGACTTCGAAGTCTGGTTATTCGCCGCCGGTTACACGCCAAAAACCGGCGTTCCCTTTCTTGTGTTCAGGGCAACGTCGATCGAACGCGAATACAAGCGGCTATCAGCCAACGGCGTCAACTTCAATGGGGAAATTGCTAGCGATAGCCTCGGACGGGTTGCATATTTTATCGACAGCGAGGGGAACACCCATGAACTGCGAGAGGGCTAGTATGCCGGATCGCAGTCCGTTCCAAGGCAACGACCCTCAGGCGCATTTTCGCGGCTCTAGGCAGGCCCGGAAGAATACGAGAGAAAGCCCGGGTTAAGCCGTATGGCAAGGGCAAATGCCGAGCACGATGGCTACTTATTTGTGGGATGGTCGTAGGCCTCCGACCAAGCCCCACCCGCGACAAGTCGGCTACAACTGCCTTGGCCCGGCGACGCGCGTCTTTGACTTCGTAGCCTTTACTTCGAACCCGGCATCGGTGGAGCTGCGTTGCGCTCGACAGCAAAACGTCTGGAAACCCGATCTTGACGTTGCACTTTAGCCCGTGGCCAGCTGCTGTCTCACTAAGCGGGTGGACGATACGACGCTCGAGAAGAGGTAATTATAGGCGACAGTTTTGAGATGACCAACCCCAGAAAGGGCGCGTCTCTAGATTCAATACTGTTGACCTGGTCACGCCCTTCCACTACCGGCGCCCCCGGAAACTCTGGCGGGGACAGCGGGCAATGACGTCATCTCCGGTCTGGGGTGCTAACGATGTCATCGACCGGCGCGGCGGCAACGACCTGATCTGCGGCGGAGCAACGGCAACGACCGAATCGATGGCGGGCCTGGCGCTAACCGCCTCAGCAGCGGTACCGGCACCGACACAGCCCTCTTCCCCGGCGCCACGAGAAGGACCTATAAACCTCGGCACGGGAGCGGCTAGCGGGGAGGCCGCCGGCGTCAGCCTCGAGTGTTGTCGTCGCCGGAGCACGCGGCGACAGCAAGACACAGCGCTACCGCGAGCCAGAGTCTGCCCATGAGTTAAACGATACCGCTCCCTGTCGTTACCCTTCTCGACCGTACGACCAGTCCGAAAGTGATGAAGAGCCCGAAGAAAGCCGAACGTGAGGAGTGTGACCTCAGGAGTGTGCGTGCGCGGCCATACGCCTAAGCCATCACCCGCAATCTGCTCGCACGGGACGTGGCGAGCCTGCGCATAGCCTGCGATGCAGCTGAACTGGCTCTCGCTCGCTCAGGCGACAACCAGGAGATCATGGACTGGATCGACATGGCTCGTGCCTGTAACAACGGGCTTGACAGTGACTGGTCGGATTGCCTCGAGACCATGGAGCGGCTCGTGCCAGGTCAATAGCCGGAGTGGCATGAGGCAACCCCCGGCCCTAATCCAACTCCTCAATGGAGTTGATCGAAACCAGATAACTTTATTTCCCGCGTTGGCCGAGTCACATACGAGGCGCAACGTTTGGCGGCTGATGCCTCTTTAATCAGCCGGTTGATGGTTCGAGTCCATCGCGGCTCACCACGACCTCAACACTTGAAGCGACCGGAGCGGTGAGTGCTCGGTATGACGTGCTGCGTGCCTAAGGACCAGTGATCAACATGGAGGACGAGACGAAGCTTAGCGCCCGCAGAAAGAGCCGAATAATCGTCGACGCGCTCGGACAGCATTTGGGAGCGACCAATGGATAAGGGCCTAGCTGAGGTCAGGGCCCGCGAGCTGATGGCAAAGGTGCTGGCGCTAATGCAAACGCAGGGTCCTCAGGCCGTATTAGACTGGCGCCTCACGCTGTCAGAGGAGGACGATCAACTGCTGCAACAGCATGCAGCTGGCCAGTTGCCCGCAATCCTCGCCAAAGCCGCGATGCTAAAGGCCAATATCGACAGAGGTCTCCACCCTTGGAGGATCTGGCCGGGTTCCGGCGACACGTTTGTGGGTGAAGTCTTCGGGGCACGCAGCGAGCCCTTCGCAGAGAAGGAAGACTGCTGGCAGTGGATAGCCCAGACGGCGGCGGAAGCGGCGCTCGCTGCCGGCATGAAGCTCCGGAATCTAGACGCCGAGGCCAGGCGAGCCCTTGATACCGCCCGCGTCGATCCCGATCTCCCGGAGCGCTCATTTGTCTTCACACAGGAGATCGACAGCTTGCGGGCGCAGCTCGAAGATTCGTTAAGAGAGCCACCTCGCGGCGGCTATGGGAACTTCGGCTGATTCAGTTGCGTCGGAGCCAGCCGACGCCTCTCAGAAGTCGCGTCTAGTAACCGATGGTTTTTTTGAAGTGCTCCCTGAAGCGACCAAACTCTGCCCGACCGGCCTCCGTGAGCCCGAAGCCGCTCCTCACATCGCCGAGGAAGAGTTTCGCCTCCACTGCGCGCTCACAAACGAGGCGAAGAGTAGCGCCCGGCATGATTGCCTGACTGGCTCCGTTCGCCATCAGCATCTCTCCCCATGGCACGAGCTCGCCGGGCGCGACGCTGGCGAGCAAGTCCATTACATCGATGGGAGGCAAGTCGTTCCCCGCGCCTCTAGTGCTCGAAGTAGGAGGTCCCGCGTGACAATTCGGTTTACTCGGTCTTTGAGGAGTGGCCCCAAAGCCTGGTAGCCCTCGTAAACAATGCGGTCAAATCCGGCGAGATCAGCTGGGGGCTCTACACCCCGCTGCGCGGTCAATATCACCGGCAACCTGATCCCGTAGGCGTAACCCAGCTCCAAGAACACGCTCGCGCGCTGAGCGTTACTGATGTCGAAGATCGCGAAGATAGAACGGTCTAGCTCTGGCGCAATCTTGTCACGGAACAAGTGCCCGTCTTGGTAGTAGTCGTCCGCGTAGTACGGCCGGACGGCAGTGTCGATGTCCGCAAGGCCGGCAGCCACCTGTGGGCGAAGGTCGGCGATGGTAGCCGCATCGAAAGCATGTGCCCACGAAGCACTGTAATGGTGGGACTCGGTAAGTTGGGCCGTCGAGGAGGAGGGTGATTTGCTCGTCGATGAACCGAGGATAGCTGAGGCAGACTTGCCTTACGTCCACTCGTGGAAGGCACAGCGCTGAGAGCGGTGCGTTCGAGTACCGGCGCCGTTTCATCCTCCCAGATAACTAGGAGCGGTAATGCGATAACGCCCTGACCCGCGGGTAATGACACCGAGCCCCGCGGCCACACCTACGCCCCGACCTCTACCGACGGTGTATCCAGATGGCGGACGTGAAGGATCTCCTCTGCGGCCTAGAGCCGGGCTCCTACGAGGCGGACCTCGGCGGATACCCGCGAACACAACGGCGAAGACACCTGGTTGATGGTTTTGTCCATCGCACCTCACCATTCACAACGCCCTCGCCTCACCCCCTCAGCAGGTACACCATCGCCGAGTTCGGCCAGGCCGCCTACGACATCATGCTCGGGGACTGCCTGTGGCACACGTACGAGATGATCGGGAAGCTAAGCCCGAGGTGTAGCGATCCGGCGCGCGCAGCAGCCGCGCGGCGTGGATCAACTTGCGCGAGCTGCGACCCATCGTCTCCTCCCGCCACTCCGCCCAGTCGCTTTTCAATTCGATCTGCTCGACGATCTGGAATCCGGCCGCCGCGAACGAGGCTTCTACCTGCTGCGGGTCAAACCCGGGCGGGACGGCACTCTTATCTGTCGCCTTCGTCTCAGCCTCGGGCGGCTCTGGCTCCAGGCGTTCGCTGACGAACTGGTTGTAGTGCAGGACGGGCGGGACGACGCCCTCGGTTGCCCAGATCCTCGTGGCCTCCCGCGGCTCCAGGCGGTCGGTGGCGAACATGTTGTAGATCAATACGTGGCCGCCGCTGCGCAGCACGCGCCGGAACTCGGCCATGGCCCTATCCAGCGGGTCCACGTGTACCAGCACATCCCGGCACCAGATCAGGTCGACGCTAGAGTCCGCCGGGGGGAGCGCTCCCGCGGACCCCACGTCGAAGCGCACCAGCGTCCCGATCGCCGGCTCTTGCTCCGCCGCCGCTATCAGCTTCTCGTTGCAGATCTCGATATGGCGAGGCACCGGGTCGATGCCGGCCACCTGGAAGCCAAAGCGCTGGGCCAGCTCCAGGGTGTGCTTCCCCTCGCCGCAGCCGACGTCAGCCACCGACGACCCCGGGGCCAGCTGCAACCCGGCCACCATGTCGTAGAGCCTGTCCGGGCCGCGCGGCTCGAGACTCTCGTCGAGGAACTTCTCGAAGCGCTCCTCGATCCGGGGGTAGGTGTCGTAGAACTCCTCAAGGAACTCAGTCGTGGCTTTGGTCACGAAGCGATCCTAGGCGCGACGGCCGCTAGACCGCCTGCGAAGCCTCCAACTGCACCGGCGGCTGTGCAGACACGCCTTGCTGGGGAAAGCGCGAAGGGATGAACGGTACGCTAGAACTCCTCGATGTCGGCGTCCCAGGTGATACGAATGGCGTCCTTCACGCTCTCGTGCGCAGGGCAGCCTGAGGCATAGACCCTGAGGGCGCGTTCCGTCTCCTCGCGGGTTCCCTCGGGGATCGCCACGGTGTAGTGGATGTCGATCTGTGTAATCCTGATCGTCTTGCCGACGCCCTCGATCCGGCCCTCAACCTGGCCTCGAATGTTTCACGGTTGAACCTGACGTTGCGCGCTGACAGCGCGCCGGCAAAAGTGCCGTACATTCACCCGCCGACGGCAGCGATGATATGGTCGAGCGTCGACGCTACGGGAGGGCCCTCGCGGACACCATAGTATTCCCGCAGCGCCCCTTGGACTCCATAGGTGATAGGCTCTTCGATCTCTCCGAGGTAGGCGTGACGCACGCCGCCCTTCATCTTCAGCGTGGCCTTCGAGATATAGACAAACTCTTCAGTCATCGGTTTCCTCCCACGGGCCGTAGCGGCATTGCCATGCTATCCTGCCGCGGATTATGGCGCCCGGCGGGGGTCTAACCACGGCGGCCGGGCCCGTTGCCCGTAGCAGGGCCGCGCAGCCTACCTGATTGTCGTAAGTGATTTGCCGGCGGCTGTTGTTGACTCCACGGCCCACAGTCGTCTCCGGGGGGACCAGCCTTCTTTCTACACCCCCCGCGGCGACTCCAACTGCACCGGCGCGCTGCGCAGCGTCCGGACCGGCGACAGCAGCAGCGCCACCGTGCTCAGGAAGGCCAGCCCCGCCGCCAGGGCCAGCGTGGGCCGCAAGCCGATCGTCTCACCGAGGATGCCGCCCGTCAGGATGCCCGCCAGCATCGCTCCGAGCCCCAGGAAGCGCATCGTCGCGTTGACCCGCCCCAGCATCTTGCCGGGCGCCAGGGCCTGCGTCAGCGTCGTCTCGTTAATCAGGTTGATCGTCATCGGCCCGTCGGCGAGCTGACCGCCGATCAGGATGGCCACGGCGACGACCCCGAACTCAGGCGCCAGCGAAAGTGGCACCATGCCCAGCGCGAACAGAAAAACCCCCGCGATCATCGACGGCCCGACGCCGAAGCGCCGGCCAACCGGCTCCGCGGACAACCCACCGAGAAGCGACGTCACCCCGCCCACGGCGTAAATAGTCCCCAATACGCCGGGCTCGAAGCCGAGCTCCCTGATCGCGAAGAGCGTTATCAAACCGCCGAGGATGCGGCTCGAAAATGCCATGAGCAGCGAGCTTATCGCCAGCGCCCGCAGTACTGGATCGCGGGCCACCCCACGCATCCCTTCGGCGATCTCAGTCCGCATGCCAAGGTGGTCTTCCTCGTCCGGCGGCGTCTCGACGACCTTGATGTCGCGCAGCAGGACCGCCGACACAACGAATGAGCAGGCATCGATCAGGATGGCCCCGGGGCCGCTGACCGCCTGGACAAGCCAACCCGAAGCGCCAAAAGCCGACACCTCGGACACAGACTGCGTGGTGGCGATCTTGGCGTTTGCCTCCAGCAGCTCTTCCCGCTTGACGATGGAAGGCAGCAGCGATAGGTAGGCCACGTCGAAGAAGATCGTGCACACGCTGGCCAGCAACGCGACCGCGTAGAGGTGCTCGATGATCAGGGCGTCGAAGACGTAAGCCAGGGGGATAGAGCCGAGCAGCGCCGCCCGCCCCAGATCCGCGGCAATCATGATCGGTTTGCGCCGCAAGCGGTCTACCCACGCCCCCACCGGCAGCCCCATGAGAAACGCCGGCAGCAAGTCGGCCGCGGCCAGCAGCGCGACCTGGATGGCCGTCGCGTCCAGCAGCAGGATCGCAGTGAAAGGCAGCGCGGCGCGCGTGATCAGCGAGCCGAAGATCGAGATCGAATCGGCGGCCCAGAAGCGCGTGAAGTCGTGGTTGCGCCAGAGCGCGCTGCGGCGAGAGAACACGGGGAGTTAGCTCCTGCGAATGTGGCTCAAGCAGGGCTGGTGCCTCGGTCCTGCTGTCGCTGCTGCGTCAGCTTAGCAAGCGCGGCCCTCCCGTTGAATGGCCGAGTTGAGCCACAAACGAAACAATTTGCTAGCCTTTACCAACTCCGCAGCAGCCACAGGCGCAAGTTTCGGGTCGAGCCGCGCATCCCTTAGGTGCCAGGTGCGTCGAAGGCCCCCCGGTCTTCAAGCTCGTGGCTCAATCCGCGTAGCACGTTCGCCTTTGAATTTAGTTTGTGGGGGTTTCCAATGGCTGCTGCGACGAATAGGCGTTTGGCGTCCGACGCCAGCTGCGAAACCAAGCGCAACACCGAAACCGACATCCCCTGAGTTTCACCACGCGTGAATGAAGAGAGGGAGGGCCAAATGGCCCTCCCTCTCTGTTAATACCCCTGGAGAGGCTGTCTCAGAACTAGGAGGATGGCTCGGATTCGCCTGTTTTCAGCGAGCAACGGACTGCCAACCGAATCTGACAAGGCCAGCCTCGACGGCCGTGACCGCCATGCCTGTGCCGTTTTTCGGAGTTTTGAGACGGCCTCTGGACGGTGCCTAATCGACCGGCGGCGATAGCCTCTCGCGCAGGCGGGCGATGGTCGCCGGGAGTACCCCGATGTCGAGCATGTAGCCCTCGGCCGAGCCCCAGCGCTCGCGGACGTAGTCCAGCGTCAGTGCCATGTCCTCGGGGTCCGAAGCCATCAGCCTCCTCGCAGTCTCCAGCGGCACACCCTCTTCCTCAAAACGCGGCTTCCACATCTCGAACAGGGGGTCGAGAAGCGGCGCACTGCGCGCATAGTCTTCGATAATCTCCTCGTCGGAGACCCCCGCCAGTTCCAGCAGCAGGGCTGCGGCGATACCGGTGCGATCCTTGCCTGCCGAGCAGTGGAAGAGAACTGCGCCCTCGACTTCAGCGATGGTCGTGAAGAGGACGCCATAGGCGCCTCGGCCGAGGTCCAGCAGTTCGCGGTAACGGACCGCGTAGCCCTGGAAGTTCTCGTGCGATAGAGGCGAGCTGTCATACTCGACAACCGGCGCGTGGATGGTGTGGATGCCGTGAGCGTGCATGGCTGGCGTCGGCCGCATCTCCAGCTCTCTTGAGGAGCGAAGGTCAACCACGGTCGTCACGCCGACGTCGCGCAGGGCCACGATGCCCCGGTCAGTGAGCCCGCCGAGCGTGGCTGCCCGCAGCACGTCTGAGCAGAAGGTGCCGCCGGAGCCGGTCCGGCAGTAGCCCATGTGGCGAACGTTGTGGACCGCCTCGATATCGAGCAGTCCGGGGAGAAGCGTCTGTGTTGTCATGGGATCAGTCTCGTTCTTCAAGCCTCCGCCTTCATCAAACGGCGGTTAAACCTGCTCACAGGAGCGATCCGACCCTGCCCAACGGCTCTTTTGGCAGTCCCTGAAGGTCCGAGTCGATGACGTCCGCCATTCGCTCGCCCATCAGGATTGAATAGTTCTGCCCTCGGTCCTCGGGATAGATCTGGGTCGTGTTGGCCAGGTAGAGCCCCTCGATCGGCGTCCGGTGGTCCGGGATGTTGCGCGAGTAGTTTCGCGTGATGATCGGCTGGCCAGCCGGGTCTTTGAAGAACTGCTTCTCAAGGATCCAGTCCTGGCTGAAGGCGGAATTTACCTTGTGGATGTTGGGCAGGTAGTGCGCCAGCACCTCGTCGACGTCCATTTTCAGCACCGGGTCACCCTCATCGACGTAGTTCGAAAGATACACGTAGTGCTTTCCGGCATAACGATCGGGCTCGATGAAGTTGGTCTGCTCAACGACTGCCACAAACGGAATCTCGGGGTCGGAGATGTTGAGCCAGTAGATGTCGGACAGCGGTCGGTCGAGGGCCAGCACCAGGCAGCTCGCCCACTGGTATCGCACCCCTTTGAGGATCGCCGCATATTCTTCCGGCAGCTCCGGCGTCATCTGCATGAAGAACTTGTTTGCAACGGTCACTAACACGGCGTCGTAGACATGCTCTCCTGCCATCTCGCCGCCCATCCGCAGACCCCGGGCCCTGCCCTCATTGACCAGGACCCGCTCAACGGGGGACTTGACATGTATCTGGCCGCCAAGCTCGCCGATGCGCGCCGCCAGGGCCTCGATGTAGCGCCCAAAGCTGCCCAGCAGGTAACCAAGCTCCTCCTTGGAAGTGACGCCGCCCTCGCGGGAGGCAAAGCGCAGGAAGATCTTGCCCCAGAACCAGGTCATGCCGACTTCGTCGGCGAAAACCCCGTACTTGCCCCGCAAGAGAGGACCCCAGACCACGTCGTAGGCCTTTTGGCCGACGTGGCGGACGATCCACTCCTTCGCCGTTATGTCCTCGTACTTCTGCCAGTCCTTCTGGCGGCGGAGGTAGAGGGCGGCCAGGCCGAGGCGCATCCTGTCGAGCAGCGGGACCGGCGTGAACTTCACGAGGTCGGTGGGTGAAACGAAGTTGTAGATGCGGCCGCCGTGGTAGAACCCGACCTTGCTCTCGACCCAGCGCAGGTCCTCGCCAAGCCCAAGCTCCTCGATCAGGGCGATTATCTGCCGGTCGCTCTTGAACAAGTGATGGTAGAAGGCCTCGAGCCGGTCGCCCCCCGTCTCGAACGTGCGGACCTGCCCCCCGACGAAGGGGCTCGCCTCGAGGATATCGACGTCGCGACCCTTCTCCAGCAGTCGCAGCGCCGCCGCCAGCCCCGCCACCCCGGCGCCAACGATCCCAACCTTCATCCCGGCGTCTCGCTCAGCAGGCCCTGCTCGGCATCCGCGCGCAGCACCCGCCCGATGTTCAGGTTGACCAGCCAGAGGAAGACCAGACCGGCGACGATAACCGGCAGCAACAGAGCGGCGTGCAGGGCCAGTGCGTAGGCCGACGCCGTCGACGCCCCCACGCCAGCCAGCACCAGCACCTCTCGCGCCACCAGCTCAAAGGGTCCGATGCCGCCCTGCGAAGGCGGCAGGGCGATCACCAGGTTGGCTGCGGCCGCCACCAGCAGGTAGACGTGGAAGGGCTGGTCGAGGTCGAAGGCGAAGCCCAGGATGTAGTACATCGAGGTCTCGCAGAACCAGGCGATCAATGACAACGTGAGCACCGACCCGATGATGATCGGGCTCCGCAGCGGCTGCAGTCCCTTGATGAAGAGGTCCACGGAAGTCGCCAGCTTATCGCGGATGCGCAGGGGCGCCCGCCTCACCACGGCGTCAATGGGCCTTTGCGCGAGATCTGGACGATAAACCAGGGTCAGAAACAGCGCCGTGACCACACCGAAGGCCAGCGCCCCGACGACGGCGATCCACGTCAGGAGGTTGTTGGTGTCCGAGGCGAAGGCCACGACCACATAGATGCCCAGCAGGGCAATGCCGTCGAAAAGGCGGTCGATAGCGACCGTACCCAGGACGGTCATCTTCTTCACCCCGTAGCGCTGCCCCAGGACGTACGTCCGCACAAGCTCGCCGGCCCGCGCGGGGAGGACGTTGTTGACCATCGAGCCGATAACGACGTAGGGATAGAGGTGGTGGACGCGAATGACGAGGAAGGGCCGCAGGATCGTCGCCCAGCGCCACGATCGGAACCAAACCGAGACGAAGAACACGGCGATGGCCGGGGCAAGGTAGATGTAGTCGGCCTCGAGCAGGGCGTCGATAGCCTTATCGACGTCTGTGCGGAGCACAAAGAGGCCGAGGAAGACGATGCTGGCCAGGCCGCCGATCCAGTAGCGGGCCTTCCTAGCTAGCAACGGTCTTGCCCGGGGGGAAGTATCTCTGGCGGCCTGCCCGCCCTCGTAAATGGGAGTGCTGGCGGCGCCGGCGACGGACTCGACCGGGCGAAGGGATCTCTGGCGGGGGGCACTGGTCTCAAGCTAAGGGCGCCGGTGCTCCCCAACAAGGCTGCGCTCAGTCGGTCGCCTCGTAGCTGCGGGGAAAGAAGGCCACCCCATCGATGTGACCCAGCTCCGGCTCGAACTCGCGTCGCGCCAGGAAGCGCCACCAGCGTGAGAAAGTGCCACCGTCAAAGATCGAGGTAAGGAAGTCGCCGAACTTGACGTGCTTGTAAGCCTCGGGAAACCAGGCCCGGTGCTCGTAGCGGACCTGGCGGTCATAGAGCGAAGCATCGACCTCACCGAGGTTGCCGCTGTTGGCCAGCACGACCGAGTCACCCGGCGGGTCATACTCCTCGTCGAACGAGATGTAGCCGACATGGTCGTAGTCGCGGAGATACCAGGCCCAGGGCCAGGTGAAGCCATCGCTCGAGTCGACGATGATCGGCAGATCGTGGCCCAGGCCTGTCCTCGCCGCCTCGGCGTCGATCATTTCCGAAACGCGTACCAGCTCCTGGGTCGTTTGGACGTAGACCAGGAGCTCGTAGGGCCGGTCGCTGTGCTCGAAGCTGGCAATAACCGACGTGCGCGCGCTGAGGGCCAGCAGAAAGACGGCCAGCCCGACGCAGGCCGGCCGCCAGTAACTGACGATCCCTCCATCTCGGGCCGTCAGCCCAAGCTCCGACACGACGCGGCCGAGAAAGCGGCCCGCCAGCAGAGCCAGCGGTAGCGCGAGGTGTACCGTCAACCAGGGCATCTTCTCCCCGGCGATAGACAGGCTGATCAGGGTGCCCAAGAACCAGACGATGAGGAAGCGGTCGAAGGCGCCACCGCGCCGCAGGGCCCACCATCCGCCAAGAAGAGCGAAAGTGAGCGTCGCAAACTCATAGATCGGCACCGTCATCAGGTAGTAGAACCAGGGCTGGTTGCCCCGCTGCACGTCCTGCTGGGCCAGCCAGTAGTCGAGCGACCCCCAGATACCCGAGGCGAAACCGTCCTGCTCCGTCCCGAGCGTGGTGAAGAGCACGATGTAGGGCAGGTAGAAGGCGGCCACGACCAGCAGCCAAGTCCGCCAGTTCCAGGCGAAGCCCACGGCGAACGTGGCCACCAGGAAGAAGGCCACCGCCCCGATACCCAGGTAGATCTCGGTCGTCATTGGATGGCCCTGGAAGGTGGTCCACTGCCGCGCCAGGTCGACGCCCAGCGCCTCCGCAGGCACCTGGGCCCCGGCAGAGAACTGCGGTGCCGTCAGCAAGCCCATGACGAGCAGCGGCGCCGCCGAGACGGGTAGGGAATCCACGCTCAGGCGCCGCCGGAGCGGCCCCAGCAATGGCCACAGCGAGGCGATGGCCCAGGCGCCAAGAATGAAGGCGCCCGCCGTGGCGGCACGCTGAATGCGCTCCACCGGTTTGCCTTCGAGACGGCGCCAGAGCTCCCGGCCGGTATAGACGTTGAGGTAGCCGATGAAGATCAACGATGTGAGGAACGTCGTCTCCTTGGTAGCAAAGCTCAGCGCCAGCGCCGCCGCCAGGCCGGCGAGGAACGCCGGCCGAGGATTCGCCAGGTAGCGCCAGATGAAGATCACCATCAACAGCGTCCAAACGGCCACGAACATGTCGCCGCGCGCGAAGCGGCTGAAGTAAAGCAGCGTAGGGGAAAGGGCGATAAAAACGGCCGTGATAATCCAGCCAGGGCGTCCCAGGTAGTCGCGCAGGAAGAAGGGGAGGGCAACCAGCAACGTGCCGAAGGCCGCAGCGGCCACCCTCGCCGTAAAATCGCTGTCCCCGAACAGCGTGAAGACGCCCGCGATGATGTGGAACTGGAACGGCCCGTGCATGAGCGGGTTGTGGTCGTAGGTGAAGAACTCGGCGAAGCGCCAGCTGAAATAGGCGTGCAGTGACTCGTCGTGGTGCAAAGCCCTTTGACCGAGGTCCCAGAAGCGCAGGAAACCCGCCCCCGCGACAACGCCAACGGCGATGGCGAATACCCAGCCCAGGCGTCGGGGTTCTTCCTCCGGCGCGCTTTCCTCGCTGGTTTCCTCCACGGGGGCGGCCATCACGGTCATTAAGGCTGGCCGACCTCCTCTGTGATCCCGCTGACCCGATAGATAACGAGCGTGTCGAAAGTCGCCACGGGCTCGGCGATGCCGGCGAACTGGGTGTTCACCGCGTTTCCATACAGCGCCACCTCGGGGGCTCCGACCACGATGTACTCAACGTCATATAGAGCGAGGAGTTCCATAACTCGCTCTCGATCATCGCTGATGTAGATGCTGTTCACGTCCTCCTCGCGGCCGTCCTGCGGTTCCCAGGTGCCCCGCCAGATGTATTCATGGGATGGCCAGCCGATCACCGTCGGCAGGCCCGTGCGCCAGGAAATGCGCGAGTTCTCGCCCCAGTCCGGTCCCGGGGCCTCGAGCACCACCACTGCGCCGTCGACGTTCTCACGCAGCCACTTGACGGCGTCGTACTCGGAGCGCGCGTGGTTGCGCACGTAGGCCAGGCCGTCCAGCGTCTGTGTCTTGGTCAGACCATCGCTGCGATTGGCCGTGGCCACTATGGGATAAACGAGCGCCATGCCCACGAAGACGAGGCTCGCCGCGGCGAGGGGCCGCCAGGCCAGTGCCGGGAGCCGCAGTTGTACGCCGACCTCGGCGGCAAGAGCCGCCGGCCGGCGCTCCCACAGGTAGAAGCAGCCGTAGCTACAGCCCACCGCGAGCAGGATCCAGGCCTGGAAGGACAGCTTGAAGACCGTGTTGATGCGCGCCTCCGCAAACTCCTCGACGTAGAAGAGCTCGGAGCCAAGGACGAGCAGGAGTCCCAGCCAGACCGCCAGCAGGGCGAACTCAAGGGATCTTCTCCGGGCGACCTCCTCACGGCCGAGCTGAGCCAGGAGCGCGGCACCGCCAAGAATAAGAAGGCCCGCGCAGATGGCAAAGGACAGCCAGGCCACGTCGCGGTCGCCGATCTCCTCAACCAGTCCGCCGGGGCCCGAGTCGAAAGCGACGGCGCCAACCCAGCAGGCCAGAACCACGAGGATGGGCGTCATCGCGAAAAGCCATGTCCGACCGGCCGGCTTCACCTCCAACGCCGTCACCGCGACGAAGGCGCCGGCCAGCCAGAACAGCGGCCCCCAGGCCAGAAGCAGGTGGACCGGGTTGCTGGCCATATCGCCCTCGGTCACGTAGTCGGGGCTGTTGGTGACCATGACCGGCGCGATGAACTTCGCGGCCGAGCCGAAAGAGGTCAGGAACGGGACGAAGAGGACGAGTCCGAGCCCGGCAAGGATTCCGATGAAGACCAACCCGGATCGAGCTCCCGAGGCAGATAATCCCAGCCTATGGTTGGCTAGCAGCGCGGCGCCGGCGACGAGCGCCACCATCGTGGGGAAGTCCCAGGCGTTGAGGAAGATCAAGCTGCCAAGGAGGAGCGACGAAAGCCCAAGGGCCAGCGGATCCTTGGCCCAGGCCCGCCAGTCGAGCTTGAACGGGGCCCGCAGCAAAGCCAGGGCCAGCCCGGCAGCAGTCAGGAAGAACGGCAGCGCCAGCACGTGTGCGTGCAGGTCGCCCAGCATGAAGCTGAAGAAGGGGAACTCACGGATCGTCCAGCCGGAGACGATGCGCGTGGCCCGCCACCAGAACCAGAACTCGGTCGGGTACCACGACCCCGAGTCCTTCGGCCCCTCAAGGCCATCAATGTTCAAGAAGCCGTACATGAAGTGCGGGACAAGGTCGTGGACGGCGAGGAACTCAAAGAAGCCTTCCCAGTTGGCGAGGAAGAGAAGCAGCACCACGCCCAACCCGGCGAACACGTAGGGCGCGACCTTGCCGGCCCTCGCCTCCAAGAGGTTCCAGACCAGGCCGAATACCGCCGTCGCCGCCAGAGCCGCCGTCAGCGCCACGCCAAGGTTGTAGCCCACCGCCGGCACAACTCCCGTCAACTTCGTGACCATCGCTGTGATTAGATGGCCGAAGTAGTAGTAACTGACGCCGTGGCCGGCCAGCCAGGGATCCTCGGGCGGGAAGCTGTCGGCGCGCAGGACGGCGTTGAGGAAGGCGAAGTCCATCGGCTTCTCCGTACCGTCGATCTCGGGCACGTAGGAACGCAGGAAGGCGGCTACGGCCAGGGAGGCGGCGAACAGCACGTCGCAGGCCACGAAGAAGCGCCAGCGCCTTCCTATCAGCTCACGCAGGGCGTTCCGGTTGCGGCTGGCAATGAACCCGCTGCCCAGCGCCAGCAGGCCGGCCAGGAGCAGGATCGCCCAGCGCTCGTTGGGCAGGATGCCGACCATGCCCGATAGCCAGTAGAGATAGGCAAGCAGCAGCAGGCCCAGCACTTTGCTGAAGGCGTAGCCTCCATCGGCGAGCCGGCGAAAGACCAGGAAAGCAAGCGGGAACGCTGCAAGCCCGAGCAGCTGGACAGCCGCCCACCAGCTCGCGGTCTCAATCATCGAGCCTCCGCTGAAGGCCGCGGCTTCACCGCGACCTCATCCTCAGATACGCCGCGTCCCTGCCACAGGTTCACGGTCAGGAAAGCAGGGCGTCGACGAAGTCGCCGGGGTCGAACGGCGCGAAGTCCTCAACACCCTCGCCTGTACCAACGAAACGCACCGGTATGCCCAGCTCGTCGGCGATGGCGAAGACGATCCCGCCCTTAGATGTGCCGTCCAGCTTGGTCAGAAAGACCGAGGTAACCCCCACGGCGTCGGCGAACGTGCGCGCCTGCATCACGCCGTTCTGGCCGGTGGCGGCATCGAGGACCAGGAGCACCTCATGCGGAGCATCCTCGTAGCGGCGCTGAATGACGCGGTTGACCTTCGCCAGCTCGTCCATCAGGTGCTTCTTGTTATGTAGCCTCCCGGCCGTGTCAATGATCAGCAGGTCGGCGTTGCGTGACCCCGCGGCCTCGACCGCGTCGAAGACCACGGCGCCGGGGTCCGCCCCCTGCTGGTGGGCGATGACCGGCACCTGCGCGCGGTTCCCCCACTCTTTGAGCTGATCGATCGCTGCCGCGCGGAAGGTATCCGCGGCAGCAAGCACGACCTGCTCGCCGTCCTGGCGGTAGGCGTTGGCCAGCTTGCCGATGCTGGTGGTCTTACCCGTCCCGTTGACACCCACGACCAGGACGACTGCGGGCTGCGGCCTGTCGCCGTCGGTGTCGGGCCAGAGCCGGCCCTTCTGCACCGGACGCTCCAGCAGCTCGACGAGCTCCTCTCTGAGCGCGTCGTAAACCTCCTCCGGGTCCTTGATGCGCTGGCGGGAGACGCGCTCGCGGACACCGTCGAGGATCTTCGTCGTCGTTTCGACACCCGTGTCCGCCGCAAGCAGGGTCTCCTCCAGCTCCTCCCACATCTCGTCGTCGATGTTCGAGCGCTTGAAGATGCCGCGGATGCCGCCCAGCCACGAGCGCTTGGTCTTCTTCAGAGCTTGCTCGGTGCGCTCCTGTATCTTCTGCTCGGCCTCGCGGTCGGGCCTGAATGGATCACGCGTTGGCCGGAAGGGGTCGTCAGTGGGGAGGAAGGGGTCTCGCGACATACACCTCGATCATATTGGCGGGCTGCGAAGGAGGCTTAGTTCTCAGGAATCTCAGAGAGGCGCAGCGAGAGGACGCGCGACGAATGGTCGTCGCCCATCGAGAGACCGTAAATCGTCCCGGCGCTCTCAATCGTCCGCCGGTTGTGGGTGATCATGATGAACTGCGTCTTCTCGCCCAACTTCTTGACCGAGCTCGTGAACCGCTCGACGTTCGACTCATCCAGGGCGGCGTCTACCTCGTCGAGCACGCAGAACGGCGCCGGATTGGCCTCCAGCAGGGAGAAGAGCAGCGCGGTGGCTGTAAGCGCCCTCTCCCCGCCGGAGAGGACTGTGAGGCTGGTCAGGCGCCGGCCAGGGACCTGCGCCATGATGTCGACGCCGGCCTGACCCTTCTCGCCCGGCGTCATGACCAACTGGGCATTCCCACCGCCGAAGAAGCTCTTGAAGTTCGCCGTGAAGCTGCTGTTAACCCGCCCAAAGGTCTCCTGGAACGACTTCTCGATGTTGTCCTCGAGCTCGTCGATGGCCGTCAGTAGGGACTTCTCGGCGTCTTGCATGTCCTTGACCTGGGCCGTCAGGAACTCGTAGCGCTCGCGGCTCTCTGAATAGTCCGTCTGCGCCTCGAAGTTCACGGGGCCCAGGGCACGGACGTCCTGCCGAAGCTTGTGGATCCTGGATTTCAGGGCCTCGGCGTCGACTTCGGCGGCCCCTGCCATCGGCGGCAGGTTGCCGGCGGTGCGCCGTGGCCGCTCGCGCGCCGACCAGTTCTCGTAGGTGTCATCTGTGCCCAGCGGGACTATCTCGCCGGCGCGGGTCACCGCCATGCCGTCGGCCTCCAGCATGTTGCGCAGGTTGCTGAGCTCGTCGGCTCGGCGCTGGACCTGGCTTTCGGCCTCGAGGCACTCTCGCTCGGTGATCATCAGCGCGGCGCGCTTGCGCGAGACTGTTTCCTGCTCGGCGCGGTCCGCCTCGTCGATCTTGATGACCTCCTCGCGCCCGGGACCCAGCTCTACCTCGACTGCTTGCAACCGCTCGCGCGCCGCGGCCAGCGCCGCCCGGTTCTGCTCCAGCCGGCGCCCGATCGCCGCTGCCTGCTTGACCAGTTCTGCAGAGTTAGTTTCCCGAGCCTCGATCTGGCCGCGCAGGCGCTCCACAGTGCGGTGGTTGCTGCCCTTGATCGCGTCGAGGGAGCGCTTTTCGCCCTCCGATGCGGCCACCTCGCGAGACGCCTCGGCGACGAGCTGGATCAGTTCCTCGCGCCGGGCCAGGACGGCGGCGTTGCCCTTCTGCTGATCCTCGACGCTGCTGTCGGCGGCGTGGCCTTCCTCCTGGAGGCGCGCCCGCTCGGCCTTCAGGTCCTCACGCTCGGCGGCCAGCCCCTCCAGCTCGTGCGTTGAGTTCTTCTCCGAGATAACGATCCAGCTGATCTCGCCCCTGATCTGGCCGACCCGGTTACGCACCTGCGCCAGCTCGTCCTGGATCCCCGAGCGCTGCGAGCGCAGCCGCTCAATCCGCTGAGAGAGGGTGGTGGCCGCCGACTCGTTGGCCGCGGATACGTCGCGGCGAGCATGCAGCTCCTTCTCCAGCTCGGAGCGGCGACCGGTGAGTGTGTCGATCTCCGCGGGCAGCTCCTGGAGCTGGCCTTCCCAACTGAAAGTCGAGGTGTCGTGGGGGACGGCGCCGCCCGTGATCTCGCCGTAGGGGCGAAGCATTATCCCATCGAGGGTCACGACTGAGCCCAGCCCGCGCCCTATCATCCGCCGTGCGATATCAAGGTTCTCGACCACGACGGTGCGCCCGAGCAGGGTGTCAAACAGCGACCTGTAGCGCTGATCGCACTTGACCAACCGAGCCGCCACGCCGACCACTCCGCGCTCGTTGTGGAGGTTCAGGGCGTAGCCGGTCTTGAGGACGTCCAACGGGATGATGCTGAGGCGGCCGGCCTCGCGTTCGGTCAGGATGCGCACGGCGTTGAGAGCGTCCTCCTGGGACGCCATGACTACGGTCTGCAGGTTGTCACCGAGCGAGGCCTCGATAGCGCGCTCCAGGCCCGCCGGCACACGCAGGAGACGCCCGACGACCCCGAGGATCGTCCCGAAGGCTGTCTGCCCCCCCACTTCCCCGGATTCCTGAATGGCCCCGGCCAGCAGCTGTCGGACCTCGGCGCTCAAGCCAAGCCGCTCGTTTTGCAGCTCAGAGAGCACGTCAAAACGCGACTGGCGGTCCGATAAGTGGTGGATCACGTCCTGCAGGCGGTGGTCCGACTCGACCATCGCTTCCCGCGCCTCCGCCACCATGCGCTGCACGGCGCGATGCTGCTGGGTGGCCTCCTCGAGCTGCTCGACAACCTCAGCGTCGGCAGCCTTGAGGCGCCGGAAGTCTCCGGCCACAGCCCGCAGGTCGAGACTCAGGGCTTCGCGGCGGTCGGTCATCCGCCGCAGGTCCTTCTTCAGGCGCGTCTCCGCCTCTTTCAGGCGTTGCAGCTGGCGGTCGATGTCGCGCTCGCCCGAGCGGGCGCGCGACGAGCGCTCCTGCAGTTCGACGATCAGCCCGCGCAGCGAGACGAACTCCTGCTCGACGCCGGACAGCTCGGCCTGGCGGTCGGCAAACTCCTTGCGGGCGGTCTTTAGCGCTTTAGTTAGCTGCCCCAGCCGCCCCGAGCCTATCTCCTGGCCCTCGGCGGCGGCGCACTCGGCCTGGAGACCCTCGACCTCCTTCGCCAGCTCGTCGCGGCGCTGCTTCATCAGTTCCACGCGCTCCTCGTCGAAGGTGACGGTTTGATCGAGGCGGTTGATCTCAGCGAGCAGCTCCTGGCGCTCCTTCTCCAGGGCGGAGACGCGGCTGCGCACCTTGTCCAACTCCGCACGGAGCTTCGTCGCCTTGGCTTCCGCCGCGTCCAGTTCCGCCTGAGCGCTGTTGTAGTCGCCTCTGCGCTGGTCGTACGCAGCCCTGCTGCCGGCGAGGATGTCCTGGGTCTTGTGCCAGGCCTGCCCGTACCAGGTGCGCAGCGCCTGCGAGAGCTCCTGCGTCAGGCGCTGGTGCTCGCCGGCGCGCTTAGCCTGCTTCTCCAGGTGGGCCAGACGAGGCCTGATCTCGTCCAGGAGGAGCGTCACGCGGTCGAGGTTCTCCCTTGTCGCGCGCAGCCTATCGCGGGCCTCGTCCAGCCGCAGGCGGTAGTGGCGGACGCCGGCGGCTTCCTCGATCAGCGAGCGGCGCTCGTCAGGGCGCAGGTTGAGGACCGTATCGACGGCGCCCTGGCCGAGAATGGCGTAGCTGTTCTGGCCCAGGTTCGCCCGCATGAAGAGCTCGACGACGTCGCGCAAGCGCACCCGGCTGGCGTTGATCAGGTACTCGCTCTCGCCCGAGCGATAGGCCCGCCGTGTGACGACGACCTCGTTGAAGTCGATTGGCAGCCAGCGCTCCTCGTTGTCCAGCGCCATTGAAACCTCGGCCATGCCGACCGACGATCGGCCGGAGCTCCCTGCGAAGATGACATCCTCGAGCTTCTTGGTGCGCAGGTGCTTGCCGCTCTGCTCCCCAAGGACCCAGCGAATGGCGTCGGCGACGTTGCTCTTACCGCTGCCGTTAGGCCCGACGACCGCCGTTATGCCGGAAGCCATCTCGAAGCGTGTGCGTGTGGCGAAGCTCTTGAAGCCCTGGATCTCGAGCCACTTCAGGTGCATCTCAGGTCCCCCGGTGGCTACGGTGCATGGACCGCCTCTGGATGGCCCGTCAGCGTCTCCAGGGCGTGCAGCGCTGCCTCTTTCTCGGCCTGCTGCTTGCTGCGGCCCCGCCCCACGCCCAGCTCTTCCCTGCCAATGACCACCGCCACGGTGAAGACCTTAGCGTGATCGGGGCCCTGGGCATCGACCGTCTTATAGGATGGCGGGCGCTGCCAGCGGGCCTGCACGATCTGCTGCAGCCGCGACTTCACGTCGATCGTCTGCGGCTCCTTGCCGAGGGAGTCGAGCTCGCCCTTCAGTCCGCGACGAATGAACGACGTTGCGGCCTTGAACCCCTGGTCGAGGAGGACGGCGCCAACGATCGCTTCGTAGGCCCGCGCGAGGTTCTGCTCACGGTTGCGGCCCCCGCTGGCCTCCTCGCCCCGCCCCAACATCAGGAACGACCCGAGGTCGAAGTCGCCGGCGACCCTCGCCAGGGTCTCTCGCTTGACCAGGGCGGCCCTGATTTCAGTCAGCTGACCCTCACGGCCCTGGGGGAAGCGGCCATACAGCCAGCGGGCTACCACGAGGCCCAGCGCGGCATCTCCGAGGAACTCCAGGCGCTCGTTGTCGGGCAGCGCGGCGTCGGGATACTCGTTGTTGTAACTGCGATGGACGAGCGCCTCCAGGAGGACGCTAGGGTCCTTGAAGCGGACTCCCAGGCGCGCCTGGGCGCCCTCGAGGTCGGGTAATTTCATCTCTTTGCGCCGCCGCGTCGCCGCTAGGTCGGTGACGGTGGCAGGCTTACGCTCCGCAGGGGGTGTTGCTGGGAGAGCGAGAGACGAGGGCGAAAGAGCCTTTAGTGGCTTGCTGACGGTTGATCGCGCCTTTGCCTGAATTCGCGTCCCCCCGGGATTGGCGCTGGGAAGGCCCGCGACGACTGGCGAACAGCCGGCATTCTCAGCGTCAATTCTTCTGCCCATACTAGGTAGGTCGAATCAGGGGTGTCAAGGAGATCGGCCTAAAGGATTGAGCATTTATACAATTCTCTCAGATATCGATTCGGCACTCGCTCCCCAGCAGGGTGCGGCCCTGGCCGCCGCCCGCGCGGCCGCCACCGAGTTGGGCTACGAGCTCTACCTGGTCGGGGGCACACTGCGTGACGTGCTACTTGGCCGGCCGGCGATCGATCTCGACCTGGTGACAGAAGGTCCGGCGGCGGCCCTCGCCGAGGTGGTCGCCGCCAAAACGGGCGGCCAGATGAAGATCTACGGCCGTTTCGCCACGACCAGCGTGACCCTGGACAAGACCAGAGTGGACATCGCCCGCGCCCGGACGGAATCCTACGCCCAACCCGGCGCCCTGCCCGACGTCCACCCCGCGCCGCTGGATGCCGACCTCGCCCGGCGCGATTTCACGATCAACGCCATTGCCTACGGGCTGACCGGCACCAACGCCGGCGAGCTCATTGATCCGACAGGCGGAGTTCCGGACCTCGACGGCCGGCTGATCCGGGTCATCCACCGCGACAGCTTTGTCGACGACGCCACGCGCATCCTCCGCGGCCTGCGCTTTGCCTCGCGCCTGGATTTCGAGATAGAGCCCCAGACTGCCGGCATGATGCGGGAGCTGGCCCCATACCTGCGCAGGATCAGCCCCGCACGCCTGCGCACCGAGTTGCGCTTTCTCCTCGACGACGACAACCCCTGGCGCAGCCTCGAAGCAGCAGACGAGCTGGGCGTCCTCGCCGCCCTTGTTCCCGGCCTGTCCTGGTCAGAGGCTCAGAGCCGGCAGGCTCGCGCCGGCGCCAGCCTGCCGCCGGCACTGAGAGCGGAGCGCCTGCTCGCCCTGCTGGCCTCCTCTCTGGCGCCAGGGCAGGCATCCGAGTTCATCGCCCGCTTCGGCCTGGGCGGCCGCGAGCGGCGGATGGCCGAGCAGGCTGCCGAGCTCGGGCGGCTTGCCACAGCCGAGACCGCCCCGGCCGAGATCGCGGGCCGTCTGCGGCGCTTCGAGGACTCAGTGGTTAATGCGGTCATCCCTCTCCGGCTGCCCGAGGACGTCGCAAAAAGGGTTATCCGGCTGCGGGCTCTTCGCCCCCAGCTGAACGGTAGGGACCTGATGGAGCTGGGCTTACCGGAAGGGCCGTTGGTCGGCGAGGTCTTAGAGCAGCTGCGGCAGGCCGTAACAGCGGGTTCTGTCCGGTCGCGGGATGATGAACTAGCCTTGGCCCGGCAGTGGATAAGCGAAATGACGGCGCCGAAGTCGTAGGCCAGGTCTGCACGATCTGTGGCCAGCCGGCCGGCCCTCAGAACTCCGCGCAGTGCGACAACTGCAACGAGATCTTTCACCTCAAATTGCGCCAGGACGACGACGGCCCCGAGTGCGGTCGCGTCTGGGTCAACGACCAGTTCGCCACCCTCGAGTACGGCTGCCTGCGTTGCCTTGACGAACTACCCGCAGCCGAACCATTGCCCCGGCAACCCGCCGAATCGCGATGGCGCCGCTATCGGAGGGTACGCTGAGCAAGGGACGCCGCCGGCGCCAGCGTATCGAGGCCCAGGGCGGGCCGAAGGCGCCGCCGCCACCGCGCGCCAAAAAGAAGGCCCAATCCGGGTTCCCATGGCCCGACTGGTTGCAGATGCCGGTGGCCGGCGCCTTTGGCATCGGCATCGTCGTCGCGGGCAGCCTGCTCCCGGTGATTGCCCTGGGGTTGATCCCCCTGGTCGTCCTTCTGGCCTTCCTACCGTGGACGCGTTGGCTGACGCCCGCCATGGCCGCGGCCTATTGCGTCGGTGTTGGCCTGCTGCTCGTCCTCAGGCCAACCGGCCTCGGCGTTGTTGTCAGCCTGGCCGCCCTCGTCCTGCTGGGTATCGTCAGCGGACACTACTTCTCGACGCGGGTTGTGCGGCCGATCCTCGACCGCCGCCAGGGTGGGGCCTAGCCCTTCCAGCGCCCGAAGGCGTCGAAGACGGCTGCCGCAGCCTTGATCCCCATCATGAAGTCTTCCTCGCGGATGTTCTCGTTCGGCGCATGGATGCGCGAATCGATGTAGCCCACACCGGTGTCGGCGGTCGGGACGCCCAGCATTTTGACCACCGGGTACATTGGCCCCGTCCCGGCCATCGTCGGTACCACCACAGTTTCCTTGCCGTAAACAGAGCTCAGGGTGTCGCGAACGATGGCTACCCACTCCTTGTCGAGGCTGGTGCGCGCCGGGTGCTCCGCACCGAAGGTCTCAACCTGAATGTCCTCGAAGCCGTGTTTCTCCAGGTGCCGCCGCAGCTTGCGCTCGATGTCGTGCGGGTCCTGGTCGGGGACCAGCCGGAAGTCGAGCTTGGCGCTGGCGCGGCCCGGGCTGATCGTCTTTGAGCCAGGCCCCTGGTAGCCGGCCGTCAGGCCGTCGATGTTGCAGCTCGGGGCCAGGTAGAGTCGCTTGCGAAAGTCCTTGCCTTTGACGCCCAGGACGAAGCGTTCCAGCTCGAGAGACTTCGCGAATGCCTCTTCCTCGGCCGGCATCCGGTCGATGGCGTCGGCCTCGGCGTCAGTCGTGTCCCGGACGTCGTCGTAGAAGCCGTCGATCAGGATGTTCTCGTCCTCGTCCTTCATCGTCGAAAGCGCCCAGGTCAGCCGCCACGCGGGGTTGGGCACCACCGTGGCGTAGGAGGAGTGGACATCGCGCGCCACCGTGCGGCAGGACAGCTCGACGTAGAGCAGGCCCTTCACGCCCAGGGGCAGCAACGGCCTCCCTTCTGGATCAACGCCGCTGCCCTCCCAGAGGCAGGCGTCGGCCTTCAGGAGGTCACGGTTGTCGTCGACGAACTCTTCGAAGAAGGGGCTGCCGATCTCCTCGTCGCCCTCGATCAGGAACTTGATCCGCGAGGGCAGGCTGCCCCGCGTCTCCTTGATCGCCCGCAGCGCCGCGATCCTCGCCATGACGTTGCCCTTGTCGTCGCAGATTCCGCGCCCGTAAATGCGTCCATCGCGCCGCGTCGGCTCGAAGGGCTCTGTCTCCCACTCATCGAGGGGCTCGTCCGGCTGCACGTCATAGTGGTTGTAGACGAGGATCGTCCGCTCGGAGTCACCCGGCGCCTCGGCGTAGAGCACCGGCTGTCCGGTGCCGCGCTTGGGCATAATCCGGGTCTCAAAGCCGAGGTCTTGCAGCTTCTCGGCAAGGTGTTCCGCCGTCTCCTGGATAGCCTGTCTGCGTGCGCTGACCGACGGCATGCGAACCAGGTCGAAAAGCTCCTCCACGGATTCCTTGCCGTGGTCGTCGATGTAGCGGCAAACGTCGTTCATTCCTGCTCCTGAGTTGAGTTCAACCTTTCCATTAGAAGGGCTGCCGGCCTAAACGGCTGGCTGTCCGCCGGCGCAAAGCCCAGGCGCAACCAGAAGTAAAGCGACAGCCCTACCGAGGGCGCCGCCAGCGCCTGCCACGGTGGTCCCGCCCCACCCGTGAGCAGCACCACCGCCTCGCTGCCATAGCCCCAGCCACGCACGTCGGCCCGCAGGCTCAACAGGCAGATTAGATTGCGTCCAGATGCGACGACGGCCACACCGGCAGCCTCGCCGTCCAGCGTTACCGCCGTGGCATCGCCCTCCAGGCCGCAAACCTGCATCCGTGGCGCTGGCGCTCCCAGGGAGCAGCCCGGCGCCGCGCTGGCTATCGCCTCAGCCCACCAGTCGCCCGCATCCCGCGTATCCTCCTCGGACCACCCACGCAGCCCGACGACCCGGCGCTTCATCCAGCTGCTGGCGCGGAGCTTTCAGCCACCGCCCCGAGCCAGGCCGCCGCGGCGTCGCCGAGGCTGCGCGACGGCAGCCGCCGTTGCGTGCAGGGCGGCAGCGACTGCAAGAAGACGCTGCCATAGGAACGGCTCATTAGCCGTCGGTCGAGCGCCGCCACCACCCCACGGTCGTCGCGGTGGCGAATAAGCCGGCCGAAGCCCTGCTTAAAGCGCAGGACGGCCTGCGGCAGGGCAAACTCGTTGAATGGGTCCTCATACAGCTCAGAACGGGCGGCAAAAATCGGGTCCGTCGGCACGGGGAACGGCAGCTTCGCGATGATCAGCATCGACAGCGCCTCGCCGGCGATGTCGACGCCCTCCCAGAAGCTCGCCGTGCCCATCAACAGCGTCCGGTGATTCTCCCGCAGCGCCGAGATCAGCTGCTTAGCGCTGCCGTCAAGGCCCTGCGCCAGCACCTGGATGCCCTGTTCCTCCAGGCGGCCGCGGATCGAGTGGTAAGTGGCGCGGAGGGCGGAGTGCGAAGTGAACAGCGCGAGGCTCCTCCCGCCCGCTGCCGATGCCAGGTCGAGCACCGCCGCATCGCAGGCCTGCTGGTAGCCGGCCTCCGCCGGCTCCGGGAAGTCGGTAGGCAACAGCAACAGCGCGGAGCGCTCGAAGTCGAAGGGCGACCCGAGGAGCAGCTCCTCTGGCCCTTCGACGCCCAGAGTGTCCTTCAAGTACGAAAAGTCGCCGCCGGCGGTCAGCGTGGCGCTGGTCAGGATGACGCTCGACTTCTGGTCGAAGAGCCGCGCCCGCAGCGTGCCGCTGACTGAAAGCGGCGCCGACGAGAGTTCCACGTCGCCCCTCCGCGTCTGCGCGATCCAGCAGACGCGCTCGGGGTCGTGGCGCTCCATGATTGCGCTCACGCCGGCCGTAAGTTCCTGGCAGGCGCCGGCCGCGGCGTCGACCTGCAATGTGGCCGTCTCGGCGTCGAAGGCGCCCGCTGAGTGCGCCTCTACCAACCCACGGAACAACTTCAGCAGCTTCTCCTCGATCTCGTAGAGGATCGCCGCCATGTTGTCCCAAGAGATCTCAAGCCGGCTCCAACCGGGCTGTGCCCGCGTCCCGCCGGTCAGTCCAATTCGGCGCTCCGTTTCGCCTTCGGTCCCCGCTTCCAGCAGCAGCCGCGCCAGGCCATCAAAGAAAGTGTCGGCCGCTGGGCGGGCGCGGGCCACGAGGCCGTCCAGGGCATCAAGCAAGCCCGGCACGGTGTTGTCAATCGTGCCCTTGCCCGAGCGCATCGCGGCACGGGTGGAGGCCACGAGGCCACCAAAGCGCGGCCGCTCCATCGCTATAGAGTCCAGGAACTCATCGAAGCCGTTGCGCGAGGTTTCGAATCCGAATGCGTTGGTCGCCTCCTCCTCGAGGTTGTGCGCCTCGTCCGCCACGAGGTACTGATACTGCGGCAGCACTCCGCCGTCCGCGGCGAGGTCGGCGAGCAGCAGGGAGTGATTGACGACCAGGATGTCCGAGGCCTCCGCGCGCCGGCGAGCCCGCAGCAGGAAGCAGGTGCCCTGCTTTACATACTGGCAGGGCCCTGAGAGGCAGTTCTCGTTCTGCGCGCTCAGCCGCGACCAGGCAACGTCTTCGCCCTGGGATATGTTGAGCTCGGCGCGGTCGCCGGTCTGCGTGCGCGGCGCCCAGACGAGCAGCCGGATCAGCATCGCCAGCTCCGCCGTGGTCGAAGGCGGCTCGCGTCGCGCTTGCGCCCAGCGCAACAGGCAGAGGTAATTGCGGCGGCCTTTCATAGTCGTCGTACGCAGGCCGCCGAGCCCGGGGGCGCCGGCGAGGATCTTCCGCAGCGCCGGGATGTCCTTCCCGGTCAGCTGTTCCTGGAGATTGATCGTATCGGTCGAGACGACCACGCGCTCGCCCCTGGCAACGGCGTGCAGCGCCGCGGGCACGAGGTAGGCCAGCGACTTACCTGTGCCGGTGCCGGCCTCGACCAGCAGGTGATGCGGTTCGCTGAAGGCCGCTTCCACCGCCGCCGCCATCTGCAACTGCTGCGGTCTGTCCTCGAAGTCTTCAATCGCCTCGGTCCCGCCGGCGTTGCGCAGATACCTGGCAGAGGTGCCGGCTGAGATGACCGGAGCTCGCGGTCCCGCCCGCTCCTCAGACTCGGCGGGCGGCAACGTGACCATCTCTTCGAGCGCAAGCCCGCCGATCGATTGGAAGAGCAGCTGCGGCCCGCCCAACAGCTCCTCCAGCAGACCGCGGGGCTGCCATTCGAGCCCTATCGACAGGCGCAGAGACTCTTCGAGGATGGCCCGCGGCAGCTCTTTGAGCCGATGGCGCAGGGCGAGGAAGACATCCGCGGCGGCGCGCGCGTCGGCCTCCGCGCGATGGCGGATGGCAAAGGGTATCGCGAAGAATTCCGCCAGGCCCTTCAGACCGTAGTCGCGGGCCTCGGGCAGGTAGAGGCTGGCCAGTTCAAAGGTGTCGTAGACGGCGCCCGGCAGGTGGATGCTGTTCTGCTTGAGAAAGGCGAGGTCGAAATCGACGCTCTGCCCCACGATGGGCAGCGACCCGACGAACCTCTCCAGGTCCGCCGCGACCGCGGCCAGGGGCGGCGCCTTCCGCAGATCGTCGTCGTTGATCCCGGTCAGCACATGCACCCGATAGGGCAGCGTGCGCCCGGGGTTCACATAGGTCTGGAACGACTCACTCACGCCCTCCGGAGTGAACCGCACGGCCCCGATCTCGATGATCCGGTCGTTTTGCGGGTTAGTCCCCGTCGTCTCTAGGTCTAGCGCTATGTAGGTTTCGGCGGGGACGGCCACCTCGTCATGGTCGCTCTACTACCATCTCAGGGTCGAGCCGCTTCTCCACTGCCTTCTCCAGCGAGTACCGATGGCCGCAACCACCCAGCACGTACCGGACGCCGCGGGAATCTTCGATGGCGTTGCCGCTGATTACGAGCGGCCCGCCCAGCTTTTCGGCCTCTTCCAGTACCGTGGCTGGCAAAAGGAGCTCGCCAGTCTGATCGCCGCCGTTCAGCCCGAGCTTGTGCTCGACATGTGCACCGGCACCGGCCTGATCGCTGAAGAGATCCGCGCGAAGACCAAGGCACGCGTCGTCGGCGCCGACCTCAGCCATGAAATGCTTCGCAACTCATCGCCGCGTACCGCTGATCCCGACCTCGTCCGTACAGACGCCCGGCTTCCCGCCTTCCGCGACGGCGCCTTTGACGCCGTCGTCTTCAGTTACCTCCTGCGTTATGTGCAGGACGTGCCAGGCACAATCGCCGGACTCGCCGCGCTTGTGCGGCCGGGCGGCCTTATGGCCTCGCTGGAGTTCGGTGTGCCATCCGGTGTGTTTCGCCCTGCCTGGCTGGCCTACACCCGCGCCATCATGCCCGCTGGCCTGGCCGTGCTCTCGCCGGGTTGGCGGCGCGTCGGCGGCTTCCTCGGGCACAGCATCTGGGACTTCAACCGGGCCTGGCCGCCGGAGCGCCTCGAAGACGAGTGGCGAAACGCCGGAATAGGGAACGTCGAGACGCGCCGCCTGTCCCTTGGCGGCGCGGTCATCCAGTGGGGGACGCGTTCGTGAAGTCGGCGCGCCCGGCCTTCTACGCCGTCGAGGGAGGCCGCTGGGCCGACCTGCTGACCCTACTTCACCCGCCCTACACCATCCTCCACCTGGGCTTCGTCTGCCTCGGCGCAGCTCTTGCCCCCGAGGTCCGCTACGACCGGTTGCTGGCCACGCTAGTGGCCTTCTTCCTCGCCGTCGGCGTTGCGGCCCATCTGCTCGATGAGCTGCAAGGCCGGCCTCTTCGCACCAGCATCTCCACCGTCTGGTTGAAGGCTGGCGCCGCGACCTCGCTGGCCGTTGCCTGCGCCATCGGCATCGTCGGCGCAGTCGAAATCTCACCTCTGCTGCTCCTCTTCGTTTTGGCCGGCGCCTCAGCGGTTGTCGCCTACAACCTCGAGCTGTTCGGCGGGCTGTTCCACGGGGACCTCCAGTTCGGCCTGTTTTGGGGCGCATTCCCGTTCTTAACGGCCAACTGGGTCATGACGGAGAGCTTCGACGTAATATCTGTCCTCGGGGCAGCGGGCTGCCTGGCCCTGACTATGGTCCAGCGCTCGCTCAGCAACCCCGTGCGGCGCCTGCGCCGTCACGGCAAGCTCGTCGAGGGCCACGTCACCTATGACGACGGCTCCATGGTCGCACTGTCTCGGGCCGAGCTGATCGCCGCGCCCGAGCGCGCCCTGCGCTACCTGACCGTTGCCGTCCCCATGCTGGCCGCCGCACTCCTCGCCTTCCGCGCTCTCGAATAGCCGTACAAACCCGGGTGGCTTGTCTCGTCAGCCGTGCCGCGTCGCAACGAGGTCCGTAGGGGCAGATGGCCGGCCGACAGCGAAATCACGCTCCGATGGCGGCGAGCCATCTGCCCCAGGAGCGCGGCCGACTTGAAGGCTCGTAACCTGGACTGGATAGGCGCCTTCCAACAGCTCGGTCAGGCGAGCGGTGCCGACACCCGAGGTGGTGTGTGGTCGTACCAGGAGGGCGCATTGCGAGCGCCCCTACATATCGTGCACACGAAGTTGCTCTCGGAACACTGGTCTAGGCCAATGCGGCCGCAGTCTCGCCGGCGCGCCGCACCTCCCGCCGCCCGAAGGCGATGGCGAGGGCCAGGAGAAGGACCAGCCATCCCCCCACCACGGTCACAGTCGAAAGCGAGAACAGCTGGGCCAGCGCCCCTACCGGCAGGGCACTGATCTGGGCCAGGGCGATGTTCAGCAGGAAGAGGCTCATCACCCGCCCCTGCAGTTGCGCCGGCACGATGCGCTGCACAAGCGAGCGCGCCGAGATCTGCGCCAGCGTGATCGAGGCTCCCAGGCTGAAGTTGACCAGCGCGCTTAGCGGCACCCAGCGCGAATAGCTCCAGATGACCACCGAGATGGCAAAGACCAGCACGGCGCCGATCAACACCCATCCCTTGGCCGGGAAATGGCCCACGCGCGTCATAGCCAGCGACGCCGTGATCGCCCCCAGGCCCCACGTCGCCGCGAAGAAGCCAAACTCCGTCGCGGAGAGGTCGAGGACCTCCGTCACCCACACAGGCCCGAACTGCGCCACGAGTGGAAAGCCGACGGCCATAACACCGAAGAGCAGCAGCAGGACCCACAGGATGGAGGGCGTGACCAACACATAGCGCAGGCCCTCCCTCACATCGCTGACCAGCGAAAACGCCCTGGGCGGGGCGGCGGGCGGCGGCTGCGGGCTGATCAGGTAGGCGCTGAGCAGGACGCCCACGAAGCCCACTACACTGCAGCCATAGGCGCCGGCATAGCCCAGGGTGTCGATCAGGACGCCCGCCAATGGCAGCGAGAGCGGCAAGACGAGCATCATTGCCACCGAGTCCAGCGCTATCGCGTTCGCCAGGTGCTGCGGCGGCACGAGCTCGGCCACCAGCGCCTGCCGAGTCGGCAGGTCGATGGACAGGGCCCCGGCCGAAATAAAGACGAAGACGAAAAACGCGGTCAGCGTAAGGGCGTTGACATCCGCCGCCATCACCAGAGCAGTAGCCGCCGTGGCGATAATCACGACAACCTGCGAGCCGATCAGCAGCCGCCGGCGCTCAAAGTGGTCGGCCAGGGCGCCCCCGCCCAGACCGACAAGTATTGTCACGACGCCGATGACCGCCCCGAGCACCCCCGCCAGGAGCAGCCGCGTGTCGTCCGGGGCCGAGTTGGTCAGGAAGAGGATGCCGCCACTGAAGCGCAGGGGATTGGTGGCGAAGGATAGGACCGTGCCCAACCAGAGCAGGCGATAGTCGCGATAGCGCAGGGCGGCGAAGGGGCGCCCTTCGCCGCCGCCAATTCCTACCTCTTCGCCAGCTGCCGTTGCCAAAACGCCTCCCTGTAGGGACGCAGCATGCTGCGTCCCTCGTCAACACTTCTACCAAGCTAATCCACCGCTACGACGGCCCCCACAGGCATCGCCACAGGTTCCTCGTAACGGCCCCTGGCGGCCGTGCTCCAGGCGAACAGCGCCGGAATGCCGAAGCCGAGCACGACCACCCCGCTGAGGGCAAACGCGCCTTCGATTGAGGTCATGTCAGCCATCAGACCGAAGACCGGCTGGGAAACCACGACCGCCAGGCTGGCGCACATCGAGCCGATGCTCACCAGTGTCGCCCGCAGGTGCTGCGGCGAGTGCCGGCTGACGTAGCCGAAGCTCAAGGGCAGGAAAGCCGAGTTCGCGAAAAACAGCAGACCGAACGCCCCAAACGCCAGCAGGGACGGCACCGCGGCCAGGACGAAGAACGAGCCCCCCAGCAGCAACGTCACGCCGATGAAGGCGCCTCGCTCGCCCAGTGTCCCGGCGATGCGGTGCGCAGACAGGGCGCCCCCGATAGCCATCACCTGCGCAGCGATAATGAATAGACCCATCTGGCTAACTTCCACGCCGTGTCCCGACAGGTACGGCTGAATCATGATGAACATCGACATCGCGCTGGCGACGAGGACGGCGTAGAGCGCGATCATCGTGCGGATCTGCGGCGTCTGGCGCGCGTGTGACGTAGCGGCCCGCAGGATCTGGAAGTATTTCAACTTCGGGTGATCCTCGTGGCGCTGCGGCTCGCGGAAGGTCAGGACAAGCAGACCCGCGAAGGCCGAAATACCGGCACTGATGAAAAACGGCATGGCCAGCCCGGTTGTGCCGGCAAGCGGCGCCCCGATCAACGACGCCCCTATGGCCGCAGTCACCGAGAACGCCCGCATTCTGCCCATCACGCGGCTGAACTGGTCCTCCCGCCCGTTCGAGGCCAGGCTGTCGTAGATGAAGGCGCTGTCCGCGCCGGAGTAGAGAGCGTAGGCGATCGCCCAAAACGCGTAAGCCACGACGATGATCAGGAAGCTGTCGGCAAGACCGAAAACGACCATCGCAATCGGAATGCCCACGCTTCCCATAAGCATCGAGGTCTTCCGCCCGAAGCGGTCGGCAATGGCGCCGGTCGGCATCTCGGCCAGGCAAACGATGCCGTGGAAGACAGCCTCCAACACCGTCACCTGGAGCAACGACAGCCCTCGATACTCGATCAGGTAAAGTACCCAAATCGGAATCCAGAGGCAGAAGTTGTTGAGGAAGCTGAACGCGTAGAACCGGCGGATGTTGCTTTCGAAACTCCGCCGGACGAAATGCTGTGGTTCGCCTGCTCCTGTGGCCATCTCTCAACTCCCTGTTCGCTAACACCAGCGCAGTCCTGGTGACCGGCCCGGGCTGCTCGCCGTGTCGCGGATCAGGGATTCGCGGGCAAAGAAAAAACCACGGGCATTTGGGTACCCGTGGTTCCGCGTGAGATGATGCCTTTTAGCTATTAGAAGGCGTCGGCCAGCGGTTCACGGGCCTGCGTAGGCGTAAGCCGGATCGCAAGATCCGTCTTCCCGCACGCAATCGTCATGAACACGCCTGCCATTGTTTCTGTTCTCGTTTCCTGTCTCGTCTACTTCTGGGCAGCTTACCATGCCCGCCCCTCCCCCAGCAACCGAATCTCCACGATAAAGGCTGGTTGCTATCGCCTGACGATAGGAGGGAAGGTACCCCCTGCGCAGACATTGTCCCTTGCTGAGATGACTTTCTTGGAAAGGCGGACCCGAATCCAACCCTCTCCCTCGAGGGAGAGGGCAGGGTGAGGGTGATCGAGCTTCGAGTAAGAGAGCCGCTCGGGTACCGAATTTGATGCTGGGATCAGCCGGCCATCTCCCTCCGAACCCCCGTCCTTGCCGTCACCCCAACGCGGGATGATCATCAGACAAAACAAGGAGCCCCGGAAATGAGGTATGCCTTGCCACGCTGGCTGTTTCTCTCTCTGGTCTTGAGCCTTTCGCTCCTCGCAACGGCGGCCTGCGGCGACGACGACGATGGTGATGGCGATGACGTCGAGTCAACCGCCGAAGGCGACGACGACGCCGGCCAGGTCATCGACATCACCGGTATCGAGGAGCTGGAGGACGGCAACCTCGTCGTCCTGTCCGACGTCCCCTATGCGCCTATTGAGTTCTTCGACGAAAACGACGAGATCGTCGGCTTCGACGTGGACATCGCCGCCGCCCTCGCCGAGAAGCTGGGTGTAGAGTTCGAGTTCGTGGTCACGGGCTTCGACGCCATCATCCCGAGCCTCAACGCCAACGACGGCGACATCATCATGTCCGCGATGTCAGTCAACCCCGAGCGCGACGCTGAAGTTGACTTCGTCGAGTACGCGACGATCGGTACAGGAATTGCCGTACGGGCGGGGAACCCCGATGGCATCACCGGCTTCGCTGACCTCTGCGGGCGCGCCGTCTCCGTACAAGCCAATACGGTCCAGGAACAGCAGCTCGCCGACCTCAACGAAGGTGACTGCGCCGACGACCAGATTGATGTTTCCGCCTTCCCCGAGCAGCCTGTGGCCGAGCAGGAACTCGCCGACGGCAACGTCGACGCGATGATCGCCGACTATCCCGTCGTCTTCACCGCCGCCGAAGCGAACCCCGAGGCGATCGAGGCGCTCGATGTCCAGGAGGAGGCAACCCCCTACGGCATCGCTTATCGAACTGCCTCACCGCTGGGGGAGGCGCTGCAGCAGGCCTTCGACGCGATCGTCGCCGAGGGCACCTACGACGAGATACTCGAAAAGTGGAATCTTACCTCGGCTAGGATCGAGTAAAGCAGTCTCCGGGAGGTCGCGCCGGCGGCCTCCCGACCTACCCCCAATGACCGCCGAACCCAGCGCTCCTCCCCGCCCTGAGCAGACAGACGCGGACTTTTGGCTGCGGACCTACCGGCGCTTCGCCGGACCGCTGTGGTTCTTCGCCTGGTCGCTGCTGGCCGGTATCATCCTCTGGCTCATCCTCGACGTCGAGTGGCACACCGTCCGCGAGTTCCTTTTCAACGACCGGATTTTGAAGGGGCTGCGGGTCACCCTCTTTCTAACCCTGTGGTCCATGTTGCTGGGGGTCATCCTCGGCCTGCTCTTCGGCGTGATGCGGGTGGCCCACAGCTCAATCGTCAATGGCCTGGCCAACCTCTATATCTGGGTCATTCGCGGAACCCCCGTCCTTCTCCAGCTGTTCATCGTTTACTTCGGGCTGCGCGACTACATCCAGCCCTCCTGGTTGGGCGATACCCCCTTCGGCAATATCCCCCTGCTCCGCGACTTCAACGATGTCGGCTTCCGTGCCGCCGTCATTGCCCTCGGCGTCAACGAAGGCGCCTACATGGCCGAGATCGTCCGCGCCGGCATCATCTCCGTGGACACGGGCCAGATGGAAGCCGCGCGCTCGCTGGGCATGACCAACCTCCAGGGCATGCGCCGCATCGTCCTGCCCCAGGCCGTCCGCGTCATCGTCCCGCCCACGGGCAACGAGTTGATCGCCCTGACCAAGAACACCTCCCTCGTCTTCACGATTGGCGTCTTCGAGCTCTTCGCCTTCGCCCGCCAGATCTACGGCCGCAACTTCGACATCTTCGAGCTCCTGCTCGTCGCCGCCTTCTGGTACCTCGTCGTCACAACCGTCCTCAGCATTGGCCAGGCGATGCTGGAGGCCCGCCTGGCCTCCACCCGCGAGGAGGCGGAGACTCGTCCCCTCTGGCGCCGCGCCCTCGACGTCCTCAATCGCCCCCGCCTCGATGGAGTCGGTCGTGATTGACCGCGCGCCGGATCGACCCACCGTCCGCGTCGAGGATGTCCACAAGCGCTTCGGGCGCCTGGAGGTCCTGCGCGGCATCAGCTTCGACGTCGCCCGCGGCGAGGTGGTCGTGGTCATCGGGCCTAGCGGCTCCGGCAAGAGCACGCTGCTGCGCTGCATCAACCACCTGGAGAAGATTCAGCAGGGCCGCATCTACGTCGACGGCGAGCTCGTCGGCTACCGGGTCGAGAACGGCAACCTCAAAGAGGAGTCCGAGGCCAGGATCGCCCGCCAGCGCTCGCGGGTGGGCTTCGTCTTCCAGCGCTTCAACCTCTTCCAGCACCTCAGTGCGATCGAAAACCTGACCGAGGCCCCCGTGCACGTCCTGGGCCTCTCGCCAAGGCTGGCCCGAGAGCAGGCCCGCGAAATGCTCTCCGTCGTCGGGCTCGAGGACAAAGCTCGCGCCATGCCGGCACAGCTCTCCGGCGGTCAGCAGCAGCGCGTGGCCATCGCCCGCGCGCTGATGATGAACCCCAAGCTTATGCTCTTCGACGAGCCGACTTCAGCCCTGGACCCCGAGTTGGTCGGCGAGGTGCTGAAGGTGATCAAGTACCTGGCGCGAACCACCGGGATGACCATGATCGTCGTCACCCACGAGATGGACTTCGCCGCCGACGTCGCCAACCGCATCCTCTTCATGGATGGCGGGGTGGTCGTCGAGGAGGGCCCGCCGGCGCAATTCGACAACCCGCGGGAGCCGAGGACCCGCGAGTTCCTGCGCCGCGTCCTGCAGCGCGACGGCGCGGAAGAGGAGACGGAGCCCGATAAGCTCGATGTCAACGGAGGATCACAATGACGCCCGCCACAGCATCTCTCGTCGCCGAGGGCGAAGTCGAAGTCGGCCTACACCTCGGCAGCCGCGAGCACGACATCACGCCGGGGTTGGTGGAGACATACAGCCGCGCAGTTGGCGACGATAACTCCTGGTATCGCGGCGACTCGCCCTTCGGTGGGCCGATCGCACCGGCGCTAATCATGCATTCCGAGGTCTACGACTACCCCGGCTGGTACCTGCCAACCATCGTCGGCAACCTTCACGCCAAACAAGAGTGGGAGCTCTTTAACCCGATCCTGGTAGGCGAGCGCATAACGACGACCTCCAACGTCATCGAGCGCTATGTCAAGCGCGGGCGCGACTTCGTGGTCAACGAAATCACCGTCCTCCACGCCGACGGGTGGCTTGCCTCCCGTAGCCGCACCCACCAGAGCTTCCTGATTGCCCAGCCTGAGGGCGTGGTGGTGGACAAGGCACGTGAGAAGACCTCCCGCCGCCCAGACGACGAACCCCGGGCAGTACTGGAGGTCTTAGAGGGTTCGCCCAAGCTGGTGAACGAGGAGATGTGCTGGAGGTACTCCGGCCCCGCCCGCAACTACCACAACGACCGCGACTTCGCCCGCAAGCTCGGCTTCCCCGACATCGTGGTGCAAGGCACGATGTCCACCTGCTTCATCTCGGAGCTGATGACCCGGCGCTTCGGCGAAGGCTGGTACCGCGGCGGCCGCATGTCGCTAAACCTGATCAACGTCCTCTGGGTCGACGAGCAGGTCCAGGCCCGCGCCGAGCTCCACGAACTCACCCCAGAGGGCCCAAAACAGCGCGCCCACCTGACGGTCTGGGCTGAAAAACCCGACGGCACCAAAACCATCGTCGGCTCAGCCTCCGCCCTTACCTAAAGGGCGTTGACAATAAATCGCGGCGTAGGGGCGGGTGGCAGACCGATTTCGACATCGATCCTTCGAATCCAATTTCGCAACCCGCCCCAACATCGTGGTCCCCCGCAACTCGTCACCCAGACGTTTGCTGCCGAGTTCACGTCCCCGTTGCTCACGGCTAATCGCCCTTCTGGTCCCACTCCCACCCGTCATTCCCCTCTCGCAGCCCCCGTAGGTGGTTGATCTCCCCGGCGTGGTAGAGGTCGTGCTGGATCATCGCGTTCACGATCCAGCGTATTGCACCGCTGCCACCCCAGTTCAACGGCCGCTGCTCGGAAAGCTGGTCGTCGCGCAGGGCGGAAACGCTCGCACGCAGACGCTGCTGGGCTTCATCGAGCCAGGCCATCACATCGTCAGCCGATACCTCAGGATCGGCTTCCTGGGGAAACGTGTTCACGGGCGGCCGGTTCCATGACATCGAGCCGTCGCCGAATGTAGCGTTCTCGTACATGTATTTGCAGGCCGCGACATGCGCCACGATCTGTTGGATCGAGCGCTTGCTGCCCTCAGGTTTCCAACGCCATTCCGTCGGGGCGACACTGCGCAGGTTGAGCAGCAGGGCGTGCTCCTCATCATCCGCGTAGGCCTGGTCCATCTGGTACAGCAGAAGTTCAACCATCGGATTTTCCATCTAGCCCTCCCACCGTTGTGACAATTGAGGCTGTCGCCACGGAGCCCCATACGTATAATGCCAATCGAGATTCCCAGCCAAAAAGATGGAGGCTCAACGCGGATGAACGCCCAGGAGGCTCTCAAGAAGGCTGCCCTGTTTTCCAACCTGCAGAAGGGCGCTTTAGACCGCATCGCGAGCGTCACTAACGAGCGCAACTACAAAGCCGGCGACGTTATCATCAAAGAGGGCGACCGCGCCGTCGCTTTCTTCGTTATCGTCGAGGGCCAGGTAGAAGTGTTGCGCGGCGACACCCCCGTGGCCAAGTTCGGGCCCGGCGACTTCTTCGGCGAGATGGCGCTCTTCGAGGGCTATCCCCGCTCCAGCACCGTCAAGGCCGTCACCGACACCAAGTGCCTCGTGCTGACCCAGTGGGACTTCATGGCCGAGCTGCGCAGCGAGCCCACGATCGCCGTCGAGATGCTACCGATCATGGCCAGGCGCCTGCGCGCGGCGGACGAGCGCCTCGAGCACCAGTAGCGCCTCAGACTTTCGGCCGATCCGGCGCTCGCACCATCTGACTAAGCTCAGGGCGTGATCTCGCACTCGCCTACGCTGTTGCGCGCCGTGCACGAAGCAGCGCTGGCGATCAGCGACGAGCTAAGGCTCGACGTCATCCTCGGCCGCATGATCGACGTCGCCCGGCCCCTGGTCGACGCCCGCTACGGCGCCCTCGGCGTCCCCGACGGTGAGGGCGGCTTCGCGCGCTTCATCACCTCCGGCATGACCGAGGATCAGATCGAGGCCATCGGCCCGCTTCCCCGCCAGCACGGCCTGCTGGCGCTGATGCTGGAAGACCCGGCGCCCGTCCGCTACCCGGACATCAGGCAACACCCGCGCTTCGAGTACTGGCCGCGCACCCACCCGACGATGAAGAGCTTCCTCGGCGTGCCGATCGTCTATCGCTCCGAGATAGTCGGCGCCTTCTACCTCACCGACAAGGAAGGGGAAGAGCAATTCACCGACGAGGACGAGCAGGCCATCGTCATGCTGGCCGCGCACGCCGCCATCGCCATTCAGAACGCCCGCCTCTTCGAGCTCTCCCGCGAGCTCACGGCAACCGAGGAGCGCAACCGCCTGGCCCGTGAGCTGCACGACTCCGTGGCCCAGACGCTGTTCAACATCGTCCTGGAAAGCGAGGTCGCGGCCAGCCTCGTCGACTCCGACCCAATGGCCGCCCGCGAGCGGCTTAGCCAGCTTTCGGAGCGTGCGCGCGAAGCCTCTACCGAGATCCGCTCGCTGATCTTCGAGCTTCGCCCGGCCGACCTCGCCCGCGACGGCCTGGCGACCACGCTGCGCAAGCACGCCGAGGCAATCGCCCGCGTCCACTCGCTCGACCTTCGCTTCGACGTCAGGATCGAGCACGCGCTGCCGGCCTCGCAGGCACAGGAAGTCTTCCGTATCGCCCAGGAGGCGCTGAACAACATTACCCGGCACGCCGGCGCCACCCAGGTTGAAGTTTTCCTCAGCGAGAAGGAAGGTCGTCTCCTGTTGCACATCGCCGACGACGGCGTGGGCTTCGACACCCGCTCGCAGCTGTCGCGCTCCTACTCCCTGGGCCTCACGTCGATGGAGGAGCGGGCGAAGGGCCTCGGCGGCCGGCTGACACTCGAATCGGTGCCTGGCCGCGGGACCACGGTCACCCTCTCGATGCCGCTTCCCCACCCCTCGCGTGGTGAGATCGAGCCGTGAGCCAGCCGATTCGGGTGCTCATCGCCGATGACCACGGTATCGTCCGCCAGGGCCTCCGCGACTACATCGCCCTGCAGGCCGACATGGAGGTCGTCGGCGAAGCTTCGGACGGCGAACAGGCCGTAGCCCTCGCCCGCGACCTGAAGCCCGACGTGGTCCTCATGGACCTCGTTATGCCGCGCAAGGGAGGCGTCGAAGCGACCCGCCAGGTCGCAGTTGAGTCAAGCGCTTCCCGCGTCATCATCCTGACTTCATTCGCGGAAGAGCGGCAGGTCTTCGACGCCATCAAAGCCGGCGCCGCCGGCTACCTCATGAAGGACATCCGCCCGGAGGAGCTCGCCCGCGCCATCCGCGGCGTCCACGCCGGAGAGCCGATGCTCCATCCCGAGATCGCGCGCATGGTCATGCAGGAGCTGAGCACGGGCGGCGCCAATCGTCGCGCGCACGACCAGCTCACCGAGCGCGAGATGGACGTCCTGCGCTGCATCGCCCGCGGCCGTTCGAACAAGGAGATCGCCGCCGACCTCGTCATCTCCGAGAAAACGGTCAAGACCCACGTCAGCAGCATCCTTCAGAAGCTGCACGTCTCTGACCGCACCCAGGCTGCCCTCTACGCAGTCCAAAAGCGCATCGTCGAAGACTAGTCCTCGCGCGGCGGGGGTTCACCCAGGATTGGGACCAGTTTCTTTCGTATCTCGCTGTACATGGGGAAGCGCTTCTTCTCGTGCTTTGAGAACAGCAGCTCCTCATCCAGGTGGACATCGAAGATGCCATTGCCGCCGGTGATCAGCCGCAGCTCGGTGAGATTCCACTGGTAGTCAGCCATGATCTCGGCCGCGAGACCGGCGGCCTCCGGCAGGTAATCTCAAGCCACGCAGTAGGTAATGGTCAGGACGCGGTCCATGGCTGCTCCCTCAGTCGAAGATGTCGGCAGGCGGCCCCACCCGCTCGGTCAGGATCGTCTTGATCTCGTCGTAGGTCGGATAGCGGTCGAGGTCGATCTTCGAGAAAACCTTCTCGTCGTTGTGGTAGACCTCGAAGACGGCCTTCCCGCCGGGCTCCAGCATGAGCCCATCGAGGTCCCATTGGTAGTCCTTCAGGATGTCGTCCGCCAGCTTGAGAGCCGCCGGCAGGTCCATGCACATCGTGCAGTATTCAATCTTGACGAAGTTCTTTTCAGCTCTCGGCAACGGGGCCCCCAGTTCCCAAATCCTAACGATCCGCGTCGGGCCGCGTGGTTCAGGCAGGCGGGCGCAGAAGCAGCTCCACAGCGCGGTCGACGGTTAGGTCGATACGCGCGACGCCCGCCTCCAGGTGGAAGCCCTCGTGCTCCCCTTCGACGACGAGCCCCTCGAACGGCCACCTGACCCACAGCGACCCGCTGCGGATGGGCATCGGGTTCACCGCCAGCACCAGCGTTCTCGTGGGTGGTTCGTAGGCCTCCGTCGCCAGCTCGTAAAGCCCCTGGCCGATGTGGAAGCTCGATCCCAGGACGCGAGGCCGCCCGTCCGCCGGGCTGAGTGCCAGCAACCGGCAGCCGTGCGCCGGCACCTCCGGGATTCTGACGGTTCCCTCATACCTGCCGAGATATGTCTTGTCCCAGACATCGAAGACCTCGGCACTGCTGACACGAAGCGTGACGTCTTGAGACCCATCGGACCAGTTGAACAGCGCCACAACGGCCCTCTCGCCGGCGTCCAGCTCGATCCTGTCCGGCATATCCGAGTTCAGCAGCGTCGGCACCTGCCCGGCTGCCGGCAACGGAGGCAGGATGAAGCTCAGGCGCTTCAGAGCCGACTCGCCGAGCGCGGGCATATTGTCGGAGAGCAGCGTCATCCCGCCTGAGAGACCGACAACAGTTGCCAGCGACTCGATCTCTGCGCTCGTCAGCTTCGTCCGCTCCTCGCGGACCAGAACGCAATCCGGGTCGTTGAGCCAGTAGCGGCCGTGCATCCATTGGCGGTTCAGGGTGTTACGGATGGCCGCCTCAGCGGATGGCGCCCCGTTGATCGGGGGAAGTTCAGCGAAGGAACCATCGGCCAGCCTTTCCCCACGGGCTCGGTACCAGGGCGCCACGTCGGGTCCGATCCGCATCCCGTCCACCAGACCCACCGAGGCCAGCTGCAAGGCCCCACAGCCCAGCACGAACCGCTCGCCGACGGCTCTACGGATGATGGCCAGCCCCTCACGATAGGCTTCTAGTGCCGTGACCTTTGGGTCCAATCGCTGCCCGACCATGGCTCCGCCGAAGATGAAGTCCAGCTTCACGTAGTCAAAGCCCCACTCCTCGACTACCCGCTGGAACAGTTCGTCTAGCCAACCCTGTACCTCCGGGTGGGTCAGGTCGAGAACGTAGTTCTTCTGGCCCCAGTTGGTCACCGCGTTGACCGGGTTGCCTGCGGGATCTCGTGCCAGCCACTCGGGGTGGTCATTTACCAATCGCGAGTTCCGCCCGGCAATGAAAGGAGCCAGCCAGAGCCCCGCCTTGAAGCCCGCGTCGTGAATCCGATCGGCGAGCCACCGCGGTCCGTGGGGAAACTTTTCGTTCCATTCGCTCCAGTCGCCGATATCGGCCTGGTAGCCGTCATCAAGTTGGACGTACTGGAGGGGGAGCGCGCGCTTGTGCTTCGCCAGGAACTCGATGTTGGCCAGGACATCCGCTTCGCCGACCGCCGAGTAGTAGTAATACCAACTGCACCAGCCCGACGGGCTGATCCGCGGGACCTCCGCGTTAGCGTTAGCGGCGACCGCGACAGCGTGCCGATCGAGCGCCGATGCGGCCTCGAGCTCAAAGTCCAATCGCAGGACCTCCCCGACCTGCGGCTGCCCTGCCTCAACTTCTACGCCGCCGGCGAGGAGCTCGATTGACAGCACTTCGTCGCTAACCGCGAGGCGCCCAAGAAAGCGATCTGCCGTCAGCAACCCGGCGCTGAGCGATATGCCGGGGCCGGCAAATTGCGCGGCATCGTAGCTCCAAGCCTCGGTCGGGCCAGCTCCAAATCCTCCAGGTTGCTCCGGTTCCTCGCCCTCATGCGTCCCGAGTGGCCGAACGAAGGCTGGCGACCATGATTGCCAACCCTGCTTCCACACCCGGTCGAAGCCACCCTCCAGCCCGCCGGCCAGGCTCAGCGCCCAGAGGTTTGCGCTGGTCGCGGGCGTCCAGTCGAGGCGGAGCAACGCGACTGGCTCGGCGGCGCTGAGCCCCACCCTTAGCCTGATCTCCCCCACGGCGTCCCGGCCGACGAAGAGAAGCTCGTAGCCCTGTTCCCTATCCCCGTCCACATTCGTCAGGCCGAGCTCCAGGGCCTCGCCCGGGCTGTCCTCGGACAGGCGGACTGCTGGGCTGATCGCGCGCCACGCCGCGTCCTCGCGCCCCACGCTGAGCCAGGGCTCCTCCACTTCCAGCCAGACACCTGCGACCGTCTCGAATCTCTGCTTCATCGGCCCCCGTAACACAGCAGAGCGCGAAAGGAGTAGCCCCCGAGGCGCGCACGGCCGCCAAGGTCCACCAGCTCGATCAGGAACGCAAGGCCAGCGACCTGGGCGCCCAGCTCTTCGACCAGCGCCGCCGCGGCGGCAGCCGTGCCGCCGGTAGCAATCAGGTCGTCAACAACCACAACCCTCTGGCCGCGCTGAAAAGCATCGCGATGGACCTCTAACGTACCGAAGCCGTATTCCAGCTCATAGGCGACGCTCGCCGCCTCCAAGGGCAGCTTGCCTGGCTTGCGGACGGGCACAAACGGGACCCCCAACGCCAGCGCAATCGGCGCCGCCAGTATCAACCCGCGCGATTCAATCCCGGCCACCGCCTCGGCGCGAACGCCCCGTGCCCAGTCCGACAGCTCCCTCACGGCGTATCCGAAGGCCTCCGGCGAGGCCAGCAGCGGCGTTATGTCGCGAAACAGCACGCCGGGCGCCGGAAAGTCCGGCACCGCCCGGATGTAAGCAGACAGATCCGGCGAGCTCACAGCCTCGACTCTACCCCAGCCCGCCGAATGTAGGGGCGAGTTGCAGATGATTCTGAGACGTACCTTCGATTCCGCTGCGCAACCCGCCCGATGCCACGACGAAGAGACCGCTGGGACATTTAGCAGACCGCCGCCTGACGGAAACGAGGTCCCTCCCGTTGCCCTTGGCCAGAGTCGTGAACTCGCGGCCACGGTTGGCCAAACATGGGCAGTGGCGCCCCTGAGGTTGCGGGGCTGGGCGGGGCCGTCCCCTCCTCCGAGCGACCCTCTAAATTCCTCCTCGCCCGGCCGGGAGAGGGGCTAGGGGGAGAGGTTTCCGATCCGCGGGATCAGCTCTTCAAAGACCCGCACAAACCGCGTCGCAGCAGTCCGCGTCACCGCCAGGAAATGCGCAAGCCGCGCACCGTCCCGCGGATGCTTGACGAGATGGATCGCCAGCTTGCTGCGGTCGACCCTGTTCTCGACCATGAACTTCGAAAAGTCCGGCAACGGCGTTTCATCCAGGTCCGAAATCGCCCTCAAAGTAAGGGACGGGACCCTGTTCTGGGCAGCGACCCGCCCAATCTCAAAGCTCTCCATCTCGACGATTCCGGCTCCGGTCTCGCGATGCAACGCCGCCTTCTCAATTGGACTTCCAATCACACGGTTGACCGTCAGAGAAGTCGCTTCCCGCCAGAGGTAGGACGTGGCATCGAGGCTTTCCCTCGCCGCGGCCGCCAGCCGCGGGTCGCTGTCGACTCTGCCGCCTGCCTCGTCACCGATCGATTGGCAGAGCACGAACTCATGCAGTTGGTAGCCCGGCCCCAGGGCCCCCGCCACGCCGAACGAGACTATGGCTTGAGGAGGTGCCAGGAGCTCGCTGAGACGCCCTGGAGTCAGCAGGGTTTCAGTCGCTCCCGCGGCTTTGTCCTTCCCGATCCCACAGGTCCCGACAAGCAAAGCGGTGCCCTCAAACCCTCCGACTCGATAGCGCAGCTCGCCTGCCCGGCGCTCTCGCCCTAACCGGAAAAACCGCCCAAAGCCGGAAGTCTCAGCTGCCATCGCCGCCAGCAGGATCACCGCCAACGGTTGCTTACGCTCCCGTCCAGCCGGTGACCTTGTCCGACTTGATCGTGACGATCGTTTTGATGTAATCCCAGAGATTTATGTAGTAGTCGACCTTGTCCTCGGCCGCATAGCGTTCGGTAATCTTGCGCACGTCCTCCGACTTGGTGGCGTCGGGTATCTCCTCGAACGAAGCCGTCCCGCTGATGATGACGGCGCCGCTGAGCGGCCGGGTCGCGTCGTAGACGGCGAAGGTGACCCGCGGGTCGCGCCGCGCGTGGGCCACCCAGGCGCGGTTCTCCTCCGTCCAGATTCTGATCGTCGAGTCCTCAACGTGCCGGTACCAGACCGGTACCGCGTGCGGCCTCCCGTCCTTGCGAATGGTGCCGACCACTCCGAGGAGCGGCAGCGCAAGGAACGCCCTGATCTCTTCGTCCGTCATGGTCCTCCCATAGGTGCCTGGGCCCCGTTGGCAGGCCGAGCCGGGCGGGCCAGTTCAGGTTAACGCGGGCACGGCCGCGCCGGGGCACAAGACGGCCTGTAGGGGCGCATCGCAATGCGCCCTCCCCCGGCATGGGGAATGCCGTGCGTGCGGTGTGGAGGTTTGCGGACCAGACAAGAACTTCGAGGTCGGCTCATTGATCGTGAACCAAAGCTCGGTCTATCGCGCCGACCACATGCCATACGGCAGTGTTAAAGAGAGTGGCATGGGGCGCGAGGGCCTGCGCTTCGCCATGGAGGAGATGACCGAGCTCAAATTCACGGCCATCAACCTCGGCAACGACATCCTTCGCCTCAAGGAGGACGGCGAAGGCTCAAGCGGCTGAGTCGTCAGCCCGGGCCGTGCCCGCCGCCGTCTTCGTCATCGGGGTCCGGCTCGTCGGGAGCATCCGGCGGGTCGGGAGGGTCGGGCTCGTCTGGCTCATCGGGCTCGTCGGGCTCGTCGGGGACCTCCGGCTCGTCGTCATCATCACCCGGCCCTGCATGGTCATCGTCATCCCGCGGGTCGTCTTCGCCCTGCTCAAAAGGGTTTTCGTCGTCATCATCGTCCCCACCTGGGCCTGAGTTGTCCTCGTCCTCAGGATCATCCTCGCCGCACGTGATGGACCCGTCCGGGTTGACGATCTCGTCGCCGTCGCATTCGAGCTCGTCCTCGTCGCTGTCTTCGTCTCCTGGACCAGAATTGTCGTCCTCACGGGGCGCCTCTTCCTGGTCCCCGCCCCCGGGGCCGGAGTTGTCATCGTCACCGCTCGGACCCGAGTGGTCTTCGTCAGTGCCCTCATCATCCCCGCCCCCCGACCCTGAACTGTCGTCGTCGACAGACCCGTCATCGTCTCCACCGCTCGGGCCGGAATTGTTGTTGTCGTCATCGTCGGCGCCGGGCCCCGAGCTGCCGTCATCGTCCCCTGCGGTGGAGGTCGCACTCGGCGTGGCCTCCTCGGGCTGCGCAATGACCGTGATCTCGTCGGCCGAGAAGTCGTCTCCCTCCCGGGTGCCGGTAACCTGCAGCGTGGCGCCCACCCTGAGGTCAGCTGCTGAGGCCGCGCCCTCGACGCGGGTGTCGCCGTCAATCGCAACGTTTACTCTCTCACCGTCTGTGTCCAGGTCGATCGAGTCGCTATCAGCTTCGATCAGAACGCCGGTCAATTCGAAGCTCTCCGGCGTGACTGCGCCCCCGCCGACATCGGCGACCTGTTCTACAGCGTCCGTAATGGTTTCGCGGACCCCGGCAATATTCGTGGCGCCGGCAGTAGCGCTGCCCAGTGCCAACAGGCCGATAGCCAGCGTGGCGGCCACCCTCCCCGGGATCCAGCCCAGGAAGCCCCATAGCGGGCGCCGCTCTTCCCGCTCCACAAGGTCCAGGAAGGAAGCCTTGCGCGCGCCCGTCCCGGCAGCGACAGCAAGGACGCCGCGCAGGTCCAGCAGCTGGGCCAAACCCTCGAGCTCGTGGCGTATTGGGCCGGCGCCAAAGCGCTCCACGCAGTCGTCGACGCTAGCACCGTCTGCGCGCATCGCCCCGAAGCTCAGCTCAAGCATGTCAGGCTGCATCGACGCCTCCCACGGCGAAACTCGTGTCCTCGTCCTGCAGGATCTCGCGCAACCTCACCAGAGCGCGGGCCTGCAGGGATTTCACAGCGTCCACGGACTTACCAATGACCTCGGCGCAGTCGTTGATTGCCAGGTCCTCCAGGAAGCGCATAACGATCACCTGCTGCTGCTCCTCTGTGAGCTGCGCCAACGCCCGCAGGACATCGGTGCGAATTCCGGCGTTGGCGAACTCATCGCGGCCGTCAGCCAGCTCAATGAGTGGAGCGGTGGCTCGGCTGGCAGCCTTCTTGATGTGGTCCGCGGTGATGTTGCGGGCAATCTTGAAGAACCACGCCCGAATCGAGATGCCGCGGTAGTCAAAACGCTTGATCCCTCGAAAGGCTTCCTCGAAGACCTGGGCAGCGAGCTCTTCCGCGACATGGTGGTCGCGCACGCGGTAGTAGCTGTAGCGGTAGAGCGATTGGAAGTGTTCATCAAATAACCTTGCCCAGGCGTCTCGGTCCCGGGCGCGCGCCGCGTCGATCAAAGCGATCTGGTCAGCGGCAAATTCGGCCGGGGTTGTGGCGGGGGATTCCACCATCACCTACAGATCAATCTTCCCTCATGCACAAAAGGAGTCGGTCGATTGCGACATAAATAAAAGGGCGTCCCGCTTCGGGACGCCCCTCTGGTTTGACCTCGAAAAGCCTCTAGGCGGCTAAGCCGTCGTCATTTTCCTCGCAGGTCACGTTGCCGTTTTCGTCGACGATTTCGTCACCTTCGCACTCAGCTTCGTCCCCAGGGTCATCCTCGCCGCAGGTAACTGAGCCGTCCGGGTTGACGATCTCGTCGCCGTCGCACTCGAACTCGTCCTCAGGGTCATCCTCGCCACAGGTGACGGAGCCATCTGGGTCGACGATCTCGTCGCCCTCGCACTCTTCCTCATCGTCCTCGTCCTCATCTTCGGTCCCGTCGTCGTCCCCATCCTCGTCGTCATCGTCTTCTTCTTCCTCGTCGTCGTCCTCATCCTCGTTGTCTATGTCGTCCTCGTCCTCGTCCTCGTCTCCATCCTCTTCACCGTCATCGTCTGTGTCCTCGTCGTGGTCGTCGCAGCCACAGACCTCGTCCTCGTCCTCGTCGTCGAGGCCGTCGTCGTCGCTGTCCTCATCGCCATCGTCGACGCCGTCGTCATCGCTGTCCTCGTCGGTCGGCGAGCTGTCGCCGGTGTCGTCGCCGTCCTCGAGGCCGTCGTCATCCGTGTCGTCATCGAGGGGGTCGGCGCCCAGGGCAACCTCACGACCGTCCTTAAGGGCGTCGCGGTCGCTGTCCGGGCGCAGGGGGCTCGTGTGGATCCTGAACTCACGCTTGTTCGTTAGGTGGTCCCGGTCCTTGTCCTCGTTGCCGTCGAGGATGCGGTCGCCGTCCGTGTCGGCCTTGTTAGGGTTGGTGCCGACGATGCGCTCCTGCGCCCTCGTCAGGCCGTCGTGGTCTGCGTCGTTGGCGGCCGACGCGCTGCCAGCCCACGCGAACAGCGCCACTATGGCGGCTATGAAACTCATGCCCAGTACTCGCTTGTTCACTTTTCCTCCTGATGCGGGCGGCGACTTTTACGTTTGCCGAAGCCCTCTTTGTGTGTTGAACGACATATCGTTCTCCCCTATATCCACGGCTCCGGTAAAAAGGAGTCGCTTACCGGCCGGTATTTACAAAGAAGGGGGAGGCGTGGCCTCCCCCTTCCCTCTATCGGCGCCGGGTTTAGTCGTCGTCGCCACCCGAGCCGGAATGGTCGTCGTCATCGTCGCCACCACCCGGCCCAGAGTTGTCGTCGTCGCCGTGGTCGTCGTCATCGCCGCCGGGATCCGAGTTGTCCTCGTCCTCGTCGTCATCGGCGCTACCGGGACCCGAGTTATTGTCGTCGTCCTCGTCGTCATCGCTGTTGCCAGGACCTGAGTTGTCCTCGTCCGAGTCGTCGTCGTCGTGGCCGGAACCCGAGTTGTCCTCGTCGTCATCAGAGAACGGGTTCGGCCCGCTGTCATCGTCATCATCGCTCGGGCCCGAGTTGTCCTCGTCCTCGCCATCATCGTCGTGGCTGCCGGGGCCCGAATTGTCCTCTTCCTCGCCGTCGTCGGTGTCGTCGACGCAGGTGACACTGCCGTCTGGGTTAACGACCTCATCGCCGTTGCACTCGAACTGGTCCTCCGGATCGTCCTCTCCACACGTGATCGAGCCGTCGGGATTAACGATCTCGTCGCCCTCGCACTCGAACTCATCCTCGGGGTCGTCCTCACCGCAGGTGACTGAGCCGTCGGGGCTGACGATCTCGTCGCCGTCGCACTCGAATTGGTCCTGGGCGTCGTCTTCGCCGCAGGTTATGGAGCCGTCGGGATTAACGATCTCGTCTCCCAGGCATTCGATCTCGTCTGGAATGTCGTCGGACACTCCAAGCACGGCGGCCCCCGGGACGTCCACGCCCTCCGCCGCGGCGCCAAACGTCGCGCCGGGGAGGAGCGTAAGGCCCCCCACGGCGGCAATCGCCAGATGCTTTAGTTCCATCTTCTTCCTCCTAGCGCCGGTTTTCCGTCCGGCCTTCGCAGTATTTATCCGCCCACGAACCCCAAGAGGAGTCGCAATTCGGCCGGAAGCAATGGACTTGCAAGCTTCAGCGATTCGGGATGGGGCTGAGTCAGGACCCATTAACGGCCACTCACCAAATTCACTGTGCGGGCGTTTCGGCGTTTGTCGGATGCAGGCGGCGCAGGTTATGTCATTTCAACTCCGCCGGAGATTAACAAGCGATAACGCCCGGCGATCTCGGCATGGCAGCTGGACAGCATTGTCATCAGCAGCACCGACACCGACCTTGAAGTGAACGGTCCGCTCGAAGACGAGTTCGTGGTCCTGCGCATCTGTCACACGAGTTCGGCGGATGGCGATCAGCTGGCTTTCGTTGACGAGGCCGGCCAGGTCGTGGACCTGCTGTCTCGTGAGACAGCGATGAACGGAGCCTCTCAAACTCATCTCTTCTCCTCTGCTCAAGAGAAGAATCGACAGCCCCAGGGGCCTGGCTTCAGTTCTTAGTTCTCAGTTGCCCGAAGGCGCCGACGGCATCGGCTCGGGCTCTTCGACGATCAAGCGTGTGACCGGCGACGTGAAGAAGACCAGGTTCGGCACAAGCACCTCGCTGCCCTCGTCGGTTCGCATCCTCGTTACGCGGACGCCGATATCTTCGATCGTCCCGGTCTGGTCCGCGACCCTGACTCGCGAGCCGATATCAAACGGCCGCTCGACGGCGACGTAGACTCCCGCCACTACATTGCGCAGGAGGTCCTGCAGCGAGAGGGTTATCGCCAGGGCACCCGCTCCCAGGACTACGGCAATTGCGGCCTCCCGCACTCCCAGGAAGCCAAGGAAGACAGAGAAGGCAATCAGCGCGACGGCGTAGAAGACAACCTTGCTGACCAACCGAGCAGTCGCGATCTCGCCGCCGGCCCGCATCACCCCCCGCTCGACCCGCCTCTGGGCCATGCGCCCGACGCGCCAAATGATGGCGAAGACAATGATGCCGATGAGGAAACGGAAGGCGAAGGGGATTAACTCATCGGCGAAGTTTTCGGCGTGCTTCTCGAAGTTGTCCCAGACGGTGGTGAAGGCATCGAGGGCGTACACCAGCCAAGCTTACCCTCGCCTCAGAGTCTCCGGGATCAGAGCGGGGGTTCCGCTAGACGTCCCGAACTGCTAGCTAGAGCAATAATCAAGGTGTGAAAACGATCGAGCCAGGCGAGCGCGAGATGTACCGCGCGTGGCAGGAGCGCTGGCGCATCTTCAACGAGTGGGAGCGCCGTCAGCCGCCCGAAGAGAGCACACCAGCCGAGCGCGTCCACATGGGCGGCGAGTTGTTTGAGTTCTATCTGAAGTTCGGGTGGCCAATGACCGACCCCGAGCGGGACGAGGAAACCATCCGTCACGCCCGCCGGATGCGCGAGCTGCTTTCCCGACTACCTGGTTGATACCATGCTGACCAAGCTCGAAGAGGCCCTGGCCGAAGCCGTCTCGTTTTTCGAGTTGCACGATGTCAGTTACATGCTTATCGGCGCGATGGCCGGCAACGCGTGGGGAATTGAACGGACGACGACCGACGTCGACTTCACTGTCGCGCTACCTGAGGCCGCTTCTGAAGGTTTCATCAAGGACGCTCTAGAACGCTTCCAGCCTCGCCGGCGTCCAACGGGAGACATCCTGGGCGGAGCGGGAATTCTTCTTCTGTGGGCCAGCAACGGGGTCGGCATTGACTTCATCATCGCCACGACGCCGTTCGAGGAGGCCGCGCTGGAGCGAGCTCAACCGCTCTCTCTGGCGGGCAGAAGGGTGTGTGTGATTTCGCCCGAAGACTTGATAGTTCTGAAGTTGATTGCCGGCCGCGGCAAGGATCTGATTGACATTCAAGCCGTGGTTCGTCGCCAACGGGCAACAATCGATCGCCGGTACCTGGACCCTCTGGTTGCTGAGTTCAGCGCGGCGCTTGACGCCCCACGGATACAGGAGCACTACGACGAGGCGTGGGCGCTGGCCGCGGACATCGAGGAGCCGTAGCCCACTAGGAGTGGGCTTGCGCTTGCTGCAGGGCCTCTTCGAAGGTCGCCCAGGCCAGGGTGGCGCACTTAACCCGCACGGCGAACTTCGTTACGCCCTTCAGGGCCTCCAGGTCGCCGAGTTCTTCCCACTCCGACTGGTCGCCCTTGCCCTGCATCAGCTCGCGGAAGTGGGCGGCGAAGGCAAGCGCTTCGTCGACGGACTTCCCCTTCAGCTCGTCGCTCATCATCGAGGCTGAGGAGAGGCTGATCGAGCAGCCGCGGCCGTCCCACATCAGGTCGCTGACCACCCCGTCCTCAACGCGCAGCTCCACGGTTATCTCGTCGCCGCAGAATGGGTTGTCCTGCTGGCAGGCGACCATGGCGTCCGGCAACGGGCCCTTGTTCCGGGGGTTGCGATAGTGGTCGACGATGATCTCCTGGTAGAGGTCGTCGAGTTGGGGTTCGGGGATGGCCACTACGGTTGCTGCGCCTCCGCGGGCACGGGGACTGCTGTCGGTGCCACCGTTCTCATGGGCAGGTCGCTGAAGTAGTTCCTCGCCGCTTCCAGGCCGTCGGCAAAGGCATCGACCTCGTCTCGCGTGTTGTAAACGTGGAAGCTGGCGCGAGCCGTCCCGGCGATGCCGAGCGTCCGCATCAGCGGCTGGGCGCAGTGGTGGCCTGCCCGCACGGCGATTCCCCGGCTGTCCAGGATCTGGCCGAGGTCGTGGGGGTGGATCTCGGGGAAGTTGAGCGAGAGGATGCCAGCGTGCTCGTCCGGGTCGTTCGGTCCGTAGATCTTGAGGTCGTTGAAGCGCGTCCGAAGGGTATCGAAAGCGTAGGCCGTCAGGTCCCTCTCGTGGTCGCGGACGTTATCCAGTCCCAGGGCCTCGAGGTAATCGACCGCTGCCCCCAGCCCGACGACATCGGCGATGTTCGGAGTACCTGCTTCGAATTTCCAGGGGATGTCATTCCAGGTGGCGCTCTCGAAGTCAACGCGGCGGATCATCTCACCGCCGCCGAGGAACGGCGGCATGCCCTCGAGCACCTCGCGCTTCGCGTAGAGCACGCCCACTCCGGTCGGGCCGAGGGCCTTGTGGCCGGTGAAGCCGTAGAAGTCGGCGTCCAGAGCCTGAACGTCGACCGGCATGTGGGGTACGCTCTGGGCTCCGTCGATGAGGCATAGGGCACCCACGCGGTGTGCGGCTTCGATAAACTCTTCGACGGGGTTGATAGTCCCCATCGAGTTCGAGACGTGGTTGAGCGCCACCAGCTTCGTCCGCGAGTCAACCATATCTCGTATTTGTTCGGTGCGCAGCCTCTGCCGGTCGTCAACCTCGATGAAGCGGATCTCAAAGCGGTTCTGCTCGCGGAGGATGTACCAGGGGACGATGTTGCTGTGGTGCTCAAGCTGCGTGAGCACGATGTTGTCGCCCTCGTGCAGATTGGCGGCGCCCCAGGTTCGGGCGACGAGGTTGATGGCCTCGGTAATGTTGCGCGTGAAAACGATGTTCTCGCTGGCCGGGGCGTTGATCAGCCGGGCGACCTTCTCGCGGGCGCCCTCGTAGGCTGCTGTCGCTTCTTCGCCGAGGACGTGGTTGGCACGATGGATGTTCGCGTTGTGGTTGCGATAGTGATCCGAGATCGCGTTGATCACGGCGTTTGGCTTCTGGGAGGTGTTGGCGCTGTCCAGGTAGACCAGCTGCCGGCCGTGCACCTGGCGCCGCAGGATCGGGAAGTCTTCGCGGATCGCTTCAACGTTGAACGTCATCGTCACTCGCCCAGGTTGACCTGGACCTCATCGCTTTCTACGCGCGTCTCGTAGGCGCGCACGCCGACCACCGCCGGCAGGGTCACGGCGCGCCCCGTATCGAGGTCGAAGCGCGCGCCGTGCCGGGGGCACTCGATCAGGTTGTCTTCAATCTCGCCCTCGCCGAGAGGGCCACCATCGTGGGTACAGACGTCATCGATGGCCCGGAACGAGCCGTCTTCGAGCCTTGCCAGCGCCAAGCGGCGCCCGTCGGTTTCGACGACTATCGCGTATCCCGGCTCGACATCGTCTGTCCTGGCCACAGTGACAAAGGCCACTAGAGCTCGAGCCTCTGTTCAAGCACCTCGTGAAGGAGGTCGCGCACGCCCTCGGTCGAAACGGAGTCGACCAGGGGCTGGAAGAAGCCGTCAACGATCATGCGCTCGGCTGCCTCGCGGTCGATGCCGCGGGTCTGGGCGTAGAAGATCTGCTGCTCATCGACCTGGCCGACCGTGGTCCCGTGACTGCACTTAACGTCGTTGGCCAGGATCTCCAGGCTGGGAATCGGGAAAGCCGAAGCCTTCTCGCTGAGGAGAAGGTTGCGACAGGTCTGATTCGCGTTGCTGCGCTGCCCCGTCTTGGTGATTACGCAGAGTCCCAGCCAGATGGCGCGCGAGCGGTCCTTGAGCGCAGCCTTGAAGTCGAGGTCACTCTCCGAGGCGACGCCGGCGTGCTCCTGGAGCGTCTGGTAGTCAATCGACTGGTCGTTGTCGCCGACGATCAGGCCCTTCATGCGAGCGGATGATGAGGCGCCCTTGAAGATGGTCTGTACATAGGCCTTGGTTGTCCTGGAGCCCAGCGCGGCGAAAAGCAGCGAGGCCTTGGCCTCGTCGTCGAAGACGAAGCGCTGGCGGCTCATGTTCCAGGTGTCCTGGCTCCAGCGCTGCAGCGACACGTAGTTGAGGCGCGAGGCTCGGCCGAGGTGGGCCTCGGTAACCGGCGCGGCGAAGGCGGGGCGGCTGCTCGGAGCCGAGATGTACTCGTCAATGATGGCCACGCTGGCTTCCGGCTCAACGACAACCAGGGTGTGCGGAAAGGCGGCGACCGCTGGGTCATCGAGCCAGTATGTGCACTTTATCGCCTTCTCGAGGTGGACGCCTTTGGGCACGTGGATGAAGTTCCCGCCCGCCATAAAGGCGGCATGCATCGCCATGAACTTGTCGGCGTCCACGGCAACGCCGTCGGCGCCATTCAGGAACTTCTCGAGCAGCTCGCTGTGGTCGCGGGCCGCCGTGTGCAGGTCGGTAAAGACAATCCCGGCATCCGCGGCCTCGCTGCCGAGCTCCCGAAATACTGAGGTTGAGTCGACCTCGTAGGACGTGCCGGCGAAATCGCCGGGGGCGGTAGTCGCCCTCAGCCCATCCGGCAGGGCGGCAAAGTCATCGACCTTAGCGCCCGGCTTCTTGTAGGTTTCGAAATCCCTCAGGTTGAGCCCCCGCAGGTCCGTTCGGCGCCAGTCTTCTTCGTCATCGCGGGGCATGGCGAGCGAAGCGTAAAGCGCGGCAGCGTCAGCGCGGCGCCTGCGCAGCCATTCGGGTTCCTGATTGGCCGCCGCGATGGATTCCGAGGCGCCCGCGGGCCGCTCGAGGGTTTGTGTCTGGTCAGTCAATCTCTGGTTCCTTAAAGCTCTTTCGTACGAAGGGCGGGTCTTTCGTTGCAGACCCGCCCTGGTAAATCGTGATTGCGGGCTCGGCTTTAGCCGATTGCCCCCTCCATTTGCAGCTGGATGAGGCGGTTCATCTCGACCGCGTACTCCATCGGCAGCTCCTTGACGATCGGCTCAACGAAACCGTTGACGATCATCGTCGAGGCCTCGGACTCGGTGAGGCCGCGGCTCATCAGGTAGAAGAGCTGCTCCTCGCCAATCTTGCTGACGGTGGCCTCGTGCTCGATCTGCACACGCTCGTCCTCGATCTCCATGTAGGGATAGGTGTCCGAGCGTGAATCCTCGTCGAGCAACAGCGCGTCGCAGCGTACCTTCGATTTCGAGCGCTCCGCGCCCGGGTAGACCTTGACGAGACCGCGATAACTGGTGCGTCCGCCACCACGGCTGATCGACTTGGAGTTGATGACCGAAGTCGTGTCGGGTGCGACGTGGACCACCTTGGCGCCGGCGTCCTGGTGCATGCCCGTCGTCGCCATGGCGACGGAGAGGATTTCGCCGTGGGCGCCCGGCTCCATCAGGTAGACGGCCGGGTACTTCATCGTCAGCTTCGAGCCGAGGTTGCCGTCGATCCACTCCATCGTGGCGTTCTTGTAGGCCACGGCTCGCTTGGTTACCAGGTTGTAGACGTTGTTGGCCCAGTTCTGGATCGTCGTGTAACGGACGCGCGCGCCCTCCTTGACGATGATCTCGACCACTGCGCTGTGCAGCGACTCGGACGAGTACATCGGCGCGGTACAGCCCTCGACGTAGTGCACGAAGCTGTTCGGCTCGGCGATGATGATCGTCCGCTCGAACTGGCCCATGCTTTCCGCGTTTATCCGGAAGTAGGCCTGCAGCGGGATCTCGACGTGGACGCCCTCAGGGACGTAGACGAAGGAGCCTCCGCTCCAGACGGCGGTGTTGAGGGCGGCGAACTTGTTGTCGCCGGGCGGGATGATCGTCCCGATGTACTGCTGTACCAGCTCGGGGTGCTCGCGCACCGCGGTGTCGGTGTCGCAGAAGATGACGCCCTGCTTGGCCAGGTCTTCGCGGATGTTGTGGTAGACGACTTCGGAGTCATACTGGGCGCCGACGCCGGCCAGGAACTTCTTCTCGGCCTCGGGGATGCCCAGCTTATCGAAGGTGTCCTTGATGTACTCGGGGACGTCCTCCCAGCTTCGCTCCTGCTGATCGGAAGCCTTAACGAAGTAGTGGATGTCCTGGAAGTCGAGGGTCGACAGGTCGCCGCCCCATGTCGGCACGGGCTTGCGCAGGAACTGCTTGTAGCCGCGGAGCCGGAAGTCGAGCATCCACTTGGGCTCACCCTTGATCTCCGAGATGCGGCGGACGGTGTCCTCGCTCAGCCCCTTGTCAAAGCTGACCTTGGGCGCGTCCTCGTCGTGGAAACCGAACTGGTAGCCCAGCGATGAGACCGCGAGTTGTTCCTTCTTTGCTGCTTCGACCTTCTCTAGCTGGATGGTCATGAAACCGCCTCCAATACCTTCTCCTGTTCGAACTGCTCGTAGCCACGCTCTTCGAGCTCCAGGGCGAGCTCCTTGCCGCCTGACTTAACGACTCGGCCGTCGACGAGGACGTGGACGAAATCTGGGGTAATGTAGTTCAGCATGCGCTGGTAGTGAGTAATCAGCAGGATCCCCAGGTCGGGCCCGCGGAGGGCGTTGATGCCCTGCGAGACGACCTTCAAGGCGTCGATGTCAAGGCCCGAATCGGTCTCATCCATGATCGCTATCTCGGGCTGGAGGATGGCCATCTGCAACACTTCGTTGCGCTTCTTCTCGCCACCCGAGAAGCCCTCGTTGAGGTAGCGCTCGGCGAAGACAGGGTCGACCTCGAGCTGCTGCATCTTCTCGTTCAGCAGCTTGCGGAACTCGGAAACCTTGACGTCCTGGCCCCTGACAGACTTCAGGGCGAGGCGCAGGAACTGGCGAACCTTCACTCCCGGTATCTCCAGGGGGTACTGGAAGGCCAGGAACATCCCACGGCGGGCCCGATCATCGGGCGTCAGCCCTGTAATGTCGTCGCCCTTGTAGAGGATTCGTCCGCCCGTGATGGTGTAGCGTGGGTGGCCCATGAGGGCGTTGGCCAGCGTGCTCTTACCCGAGCCGTTGGGGCCCATCAACGCGTGGACCTCGCCCTTGCTGACGGTGAGGTCTACGCCCTTGAGGATCTGCTTGCCATCGATGGCCACGTGCAGGTCCTCGATTACGAAAGTTGGGGTATCCGCCAAGACTGAGCTCCTAATTTAGACACAATCCACTGTGTAAATCTTAATTACACGGTCAGTATAGCTAAGAGGGGTATATTCCGCCCGCCGACGCGCTCTCTGCAACGCGCCGGGCGCGCGCGCCTGTGCCGCACCGCCGGCTTAGCGGACGAAGCGCTCGGGGATGATCCGGGCCACGACCCGCCCCTGCCGCCTCAGCTCCTGGAGGAAGGCGTCGCGGTCGATCTCGACCTGGCCGCGGAACTTGTGGACAACGGCGATGCTCTTGTCGAGGATGTCTTCCTCCTCGATCTCGGCGCGGCCATAGACGGTTACCGACTGGTAGGGTGGGGTGTCCTGGAGGACACAGAGGCTGACCCGAGGGTCGCGTCTGATGTTGTGATACTTGGCCCGCGTCTTCGTCAGCGAGAGGTAAAGGGATGCGCCGTCCCAGGCAAAGTAGACGGGTGAGAGCTGCGGCACGCCGTCAGCCTTGATCGTGCCAAGCACAGCCAGGCGCTGCTCGTTTAGAAAGCGATCGGCGTCGGCGGCTGAAATCTCGGCCATGCCTCAAGGGTTGCGGGCACCCGCGGCGGGGTCAAGCGCTTGTTGCTAGCGGTAGGCCTGCAGGTTGTCCCAGACCGTCCAGACAAAGTGGACGGTTATCGCCGTTACCACAGTGAAGGCTGCTGCCAACAGGTACTCGCCGTCCACCGTCGCGCCGAAGCTCGCGAGGAAGGCTGCGAGCGCGACGACTGAAAACATCGCCACGAACATCGCATACATGAAGCGGTTTATTACGCGAGGATCCATCCCGACTCCTTTTGCCATCTCCGAACTCTTCGGTAGCCCGGCCGTCCTGCCAGGGACGCGGATCCTGGGCTTTGCGCCCCACGGTCTCCCGTGGTTTGCCCTTTCGGAGTAGGGGGCCCTTCGTATGTGGGACATTATGACTGCTCTGGCAACCACCTGACAAGGCCCGCCACTGATTGATCATCTTGCAGCACGTAACCAATAGCTAGTTTGTGCTGGGCGAAACGTTGCAGAACAATTGAATAGATCCACCCCCCGCCCACGGGGCGTTTCTGAGGCGCAATGACCGTCCACCAAAAATTCATCATTTTGCTCGCTATTCCCTGCCTTGCCCTGCTCGCTGCTTGCGGCGGCGATGACGACGATGGGTCTGCGGATGAAGCAGCCAGCGCGGATGCGGACGCCGGCGACGGTGACTCCACCTCCGGCGATGGCGATGTGTCCCTGGTGTCCGCTGAGCAAGCGGCTCTCGACGAGGCACTCACCGACTACGTTGCCTCCAACTTCCCCGAGGCGCCTGCCTATGTCGGCGATTGCGAAACGATAACTCGGGCAACCTGCGGGCAGTTCCGCGGGATCGACGCGGACCGCAACGAATACTTCATCATCGGCGACCCGGCCTCTTTCGAAAGTGTGGCCTGGATCGTCGCTACCAAGGACGATGCCGGCGAGTGGGACATCGTTGCCCACGACGTCTCCAACGGCTGGTCGCGCGGCGACACCGCGCTGGTCGTCCCCGGGGACTGCCAGGAAGTGCGCGCTATTCCGGGCACGTCCGGCGAGGTAGTGGAGTGTCTCGAGGCCTTAAGCAGCGTCACCGTGGTTGGCGGGCCACGCCTGGCCGAAGGCGTCCTTTTCTTCCCGATTGGCGATGAGCGCTGGATCCTCGGCCTCGGTATCTGCGACCCCGAGCGCGACGACAACTGCGTCGCCACCAGCTAGCTGATCGGACTGCGAGGTTCCTCCGGCGAAAGTTCGGCTTAAGGAGATTCCTTGGGAGGAAGGGCGCCGAACAGCGCTTCCAGGTCGAGTTCAATTTCGGCACTCACGGGGGCAAGGCTCAGCCGGGAGTCTCCGGCGGCGGTGCGTGGCTGTTGGCCCGGTTCATAGACCGTCACAATCTCGTCGTCCGGGTCTATCACTAGGGCCAGCCTGACGCCGTTCTCCATGTAAAAGCTAAGCTTGCGGAGCAGCCGCCCGGCGCCCTGCTCCGGCGAGAGGATCTCGATCGCGACGTCTGGTGGGAGTCGGAGGGGACGCGCCCGAGCCTCGCGGCTCAAGGGCAAGCGGTCGACGCGTATCAAGCAGACATCGGGCAGATACGAGCGAGCTGGGTTTCCGAATACGCACCTGAGCTCTGGCCCGATAAGGAACGCGGTGGCTGCAGGGAATTCTTTCAACTGGGCAATAACATCGCCGGCCAACTGAAAGTGATTCAAGTTTGGGGACACCTTCTCAATGACCTCCCCGTCGACAAACTCCTTGTACGGCTTCTCCCACTCCGGCAGGGCCAGGTAATCCTCAAGTCCCAGCTTCTGTTTGATGACCATGGTGAGTTAAGTCTAGAGCCGTTGGCTTGCGCTGAATCCAGCTACAGTTCAGCGCCCGGTGTACAACCGACGCAGCCCTGTCGCCTGGCTAGGCCAGGAGGAGCGGGTTCTCCAGGGCTTGCTTGAGGTAGGCGAGGAACTCGCCGCCGTTAGCCCCGTCTACGGCGCGATGGTCAGCGGAGAGGGCGAGCTTCATCAGCTGGGCAACCACGACCTGGCCGTCCTTCACCACCGGCTTGGCCTGGGCCATACCGACGCCAAGGATCGCCACCTGGGGCGGGTTGATGATACCGATCAGGGTCTCGACGCCGTAGGCGCCGAGGTTGGTGATCGTGAAGCTGCCGTCGAATTCCTGCGGGTACAGCCGGCCCTCTCGCGCTCGGGCGACAACGTCTTTGCTCGCCCTGGCGATCTCGACCAGAGACTTCGTCTCGCAGTTGCGGATCGAGGGGGCGATCAGGCCATCAGGCAGGGCGACGCCGATGCAGATGTGTATCTCCGGGAATACGACGAGTTGGTCGTTGCGATAGTGGGCGTTGAAGTGGGGATAGCGCTTGAGCGCGGCCGCGCTCGCTTTGACTATCAGGTCGTTGACGCTGACCTTTGAGGCGTCGTCCAGGCTCGCGTTCAGCCGGCTGCGCTGTTCCAGCAGCTCGGTCATGTCGACGTCGACGGTGACGTAGAAGTGAGGCGCCTGCTGCTTGCTCTGCGACATGCGGCGGGCTATCGCGGCCCGCATGCGCGTAGTCTCGATGGCCTGGCCAGCCACCGCGGGCCGGGGCTGTTCAACTGGTTTCGTCTCTGCTTGAGGCTCTGGCTCAGGCGCCACCATCGGGCGCGGGCCGGGCTCGCCGGCCGGTCCTTTGGCCATGGCGGCCTCGACGTCGCGGCGGACGATACGCCCCTCGGGGCCGCTGCCCTGCAGGGCGGCAAGGTCTACCCCTGATTCGCGGGCCATGCGTCGAGCGATCGGCGAGGCCTTGACCCTTGCGGAGGGTTCGGGTGGCGCGGCGGCGGCGGGCTTGCCGCTCTCGCGGGCGCGGTCCTCGCGCAGCGCCGGGCTGTCTTCGCCGCGGTCGGCGCGCTCTTCCGACTCTTCTTGCTCGAGGATGGCTTCCTCGCCGGCTTCGCCGCGGCCGACGGCCGCCTCCTCCTTGCGTACCTCCCCTTCCGGGGTTACGTCGGGGCGAGTGCCGGCCGCGCTAGCGCCGTTGCTGCCGGCAGCTTGCTTCTGCTTGGCCGCCGGCGCCGCGAGCTTCTCGCCCTCGCCGGCGATCAGCGCCATGACGTCTCCGACCTGGATGACATCGCCTTCGTGGGCCGTGACGTTCTGCAGCGTACCGGAGGCGAAGGCCTCGATCTCGACGTTGGCTTTGTCGGTCTCGATCTCGGCGATGATCTCGCCGCGCTTGACCTGGTCGCCCTCGCTCTTCAACCACTTGAGGAGAGTGCCTTCGGTCATGTCGGCGCCCATCTGGGGCATGACTACTTCATTGGCCACGGCGTCGCCTCACCTGATTGCCATCACGGCGTCGAATACGTCTTCCGGTTGTGGGAGCGCCGCCTGCTCAAGTGTCCTGTTGTAGGGCATCGGCACATCGGCGCCGCAGATGCGCTGGACGGGGGCGTCGAGGTAATCGAAGGCCTGCTCCTGGATGATGCTGGCCAGCTCGCCGCCGAAGCCGCCGAAGCGCCAGTCATCCTCGACGATCACGGCGCGGTTGGTCTTCTTGACGGAGGCCACGATTGTGTCCACGTCGAGCGGACGTAGCGTGCGCAGGTCGAGGCACTCGGCCTCGACACCCTCGGCTGCGAGCAGGTCGGCGGCCTGGAGGACCTGGGAGACGCTGCCGCCGTAGCCGATCAGTGTCACGTCGTCGCCAACGCGCTCGAGGTCGGCCTTGCCGAAGGGGACTTCGTAGTGCTCCTCTGGGACTTCACCCTTCTTGGCATAGAGGGCGGTGTGCTCGATGAAGATCACCGGGTTATTGTCCTTGAGGGCGGTGCGCAGAAGCCCCTTGGCGTCGTAGGGGTCAGCCGGCACGCAGACCTTCAGGCCCGGCACGTGGGCGTACCATCCCTCGAGCGAGTGGGAGTGTTGGGCGCCAAGCTGGCTGCCGCCGCCGCTGGCCATCCTGATCACCAGTGGCACGTTGATCTGGCCGTTGGACATATAGAAGACCTTGGAGGCCGTGTTGATGATCTGGTCGATGGCCAGGAAGCTGAAGTTGATCGTCATCAGCTCGACGATCGGCCGCAGGCCGGCCATCGCCGCCCCGACCCCGGCGCCCACGATCACGGACTCAGCGATCGGCGTGTCGCGGATGCGATCCGGGCCGAACTCTTCGAGGAAGCCCTTGGTCACGGAGTAGGAGCCGCCGTAGGCGCCGATGTCCTCGCCCATCATGAAGTAGCGCTCATCGGTCGAGAGCGCCTCATGCAACGTGCTGCGCAGAGCTTCGCGGAAAGTAATCTCAGCCACGGCTAGTCCGCGTACACCCGGGTGTGGAGTGATTCCAACGGGGGCTCGGGCGAGTTTTCAGCAAACTCAGCCGCCGCCTCGACTTCGGCGTCGACCTCGGCCTGCAAAGCGTCGAACTGACCCTCGCCCAGCGTGCCCGCCTTCTCCAGGCTGAGACGCAGGGTTTCAATGGCGTCACGCTTGCGCCAGTTACCGATCTCGTCCTTGTCGCGATAGAGCTCGGCGTCGGCCATGGAGTGCCCGCGGTAGCGGAAGGTCAGGGCTTCGAGGAAGTAGGGGCCCTCGCCGAGGCGGATGTGGGCCAGCGCGTTCTTCACCGACTCGCGGACGGCGACGACATCCATGCCGTCGACCCGCTCGGTGGGCATCTCATAGGCCTGGGCCCGCTTGTAGACCTCTTCGACCGCCGACACGCGTTCGACCGCGGTGCCCATGCCGTAGAGGTTGTTCTCACAGAGGAAGAGGACGGGGAGCCGCCAGACGGAGGCCAGGTTGAGGGCCTCGTGGAACTCCCCTTCGTTGACGGCGCCGTCGCCGAAGAAGCAGAGGACCACGCCTCCCTCGCCCGCCTTCTGCTGGGCGATGGCAAGCCCGCAGGCCGTCGTCAAATGGCCACCGACGATAGCCCAGCCGCCCATGAAGCGGCGCGCGGCGTCGAAGAGGTGCATCGATCCACCGCGGCCACCGGAGACGCCACCGGAGCGGCCGTAGAGCTCCGCCATGACGGCTCCTGGTTCCATGCCGCGGGCGAGGGCGTGTCCATGCTCGCGATAGTGGCTGATCACATAGTCGTCCTCGCGCAGCGCGCCGACCGCGCCCACGGCGACGGCTTCCTGGCCGATGTAAAGGTGGAGGAAGCCGCCGATCTTGCGCCGGGCGTAGGCTTCGGCGGCGCGCTCCTCGAAGCGGCGGATCAGCATCATCATGCGCAGGTCGGCGACGAGGCCGGTCTTCGCGCTGCGTTCGGCGATGCTGGCCATCAGGCTCCTGCCGGGCTCCCGGCGGGGATCTCCTCGGACGGGGCGTCTGCCGGCGCCCGCGGTTTCTTCTTCTCGAAGTAGAAGTGGATGGCCTCGCCGTTGATAGCCAGGGCGGCCTCTTTGACGGCTTCAGATAGGGTCGGGTGCGGGTGGACAGTGAACCCGAGCTCGCCCGGTGTGGTCTCCAACACCCGGCCGAGGGAGAGCTCGCTGATCAGCTCGGTGACGCCCGGGCCGATCAGGTGGGCGCCGATGATGTCGCCGTATTTCTGGTCGACGACAAGCTTGACGAAGCCGTCCATCTCGTCGAGGGCCACGGCCTTGCCGTTGCCTCGGAAGGGGAAGCTGGACGTCACCACGTCGAAGCCCTTTTCCCGCGCCTGCGCCTCGGTCAGCCCGATGCTGGCCACCTGCGGCACGCAGTAGGTCGCCCGCGGCATGTCTTCGTAGGCCAGGTGGGGGGTGTCTTTGCCGGCGATGGCCTCGGCGGCGATGATGCCCTGCGCCGACGCCACGTGGGCCAGCAGGAGCTCGCCGGTGACATCGCCGATGGCGTAGACGCCCTCGACGTTGGTCTTCATCTGGTCGTCGACCTGGATGAAGCCGCCCTTTTTGGTCTCGATGCCGAGGTCCTCGAGGCCGAGGTCCGCGGTGTGGGGGGACATGCCGATGGCCATGAGCACGCGGTCGCCCTTGAGCTCGGTCTGCTTGCCATCGGCGCCGCTGACGGTGACGACCTGCTCGGGGCCCTTCTTGGCGATCGACTCGACCTTCGTGCCGGTCATGAAGCCGATGCCCTGCTTCTTGAACTGACGCTCGAGCTGGACCGAGACGTCGACGTCCTCGAGCGGCAGGAGGTGGTCGAGCATCTCGACGATGGTCACCTTGCTGCCGAAGTTGGCCCAGGTGTAGGCGAACTCGACGCCGATGGCGCCGCCGCCGACGATGATCGCCTCCTTCGGGGTCTCCTTGAGGAGGATGGCCTCCCAGGCCGTCATCACGTCCTTCCCGTCGACTTCGATGCCGGGGAGCAGCCGCGCGCGGGCGCCGGTGGCGACGATTACGGTGCGCGTGTCTAGGGTGCGCTCCTCGGGCCCGCCGGTGACGTCGACCATCGTGGCGCGCTGGAGGCGGGCGTGGCCCTGGAAGACCTGGACCTTGTTGCTCTTGAGCAGCGACTCCACGCCCTTGACCATGCGGTCGACGACCTTGCGGCTGCGGTCGACGGCCTTGCCGAGGTCGGTCTTGACCTCGCCGACAATCAGGCCGAACTCCTCGCCGCGGCGGGCCTGGCTGATCAGCTCGGCGCTGTGCAACAGGGCCTTGCTGGGGATGCAGCCCCAGTTGAGGCAAAGGCCGCCCAGGCGCTCCTTTTCGACCAGGGCCGTGCGCAGGCCGAGCTGGGCGGCGCGGATGGCGGCGACGTAGCCGCCGGGGCCGCCGCCGACCACCACAACGTCGAAGTCAGGCACGCGCATTACTCCGGCCAAGTCACTGTCTCCTTCTGCCTAGTCGTCGACAACTTGGGCTGAGCCCGCGTTGGCCTTGACGGTCTCAGCCGCTCTCTTCGCATTTGACTTGCTGGCAAATGACTCGCCCGACGATGCGACTGGCTCGCCATTGCTTGCTACAAGACGCCAGCGGTACTTGCCGCCGCTGTCCTCGTAAATCTCAAACTTCCACATTCTGGACCTCCTTCTCTTCTGCCTTGTTTGCGAAAGCTTTCAACCGGAATTCAAGAACCTCGCGATTCAAGAACCCGGAGTGTGCCAGTACATCGAGTGGAAGAATCTTTCCCGGGTAGTCGCGCGTCCATTTCTCGGCGAGCCACTTGAGGTCCGCGGCTGACATAAGCCCGATCTCTGAACCCGGCGGGCAACTGGCCTTGAGCATCACGGCTCTTGAAGCGCTGTCCTCCGTGAAGGCACCGGAAAAGACAAGAAACGGATTCACGACGTTCGGTTGTTCCTTAGCGATGTAGTGGACGAACTGCGCGCAGCGGGCTTCTGTAAGGGCATAAGGGCTTACTGCGCTCTTGCAGTCCCAAAGGACCATTCGCCGGTGCTTGGGAGCCACACCTCCGTCCGCGTGCGCACTCCCGCTGAACTCTAAGCCTGGGTGACCGAAGATTGTGCGAAACACATAGCGAACGCCACGCTCAAAGAAACGATCAACATTCTGATCTCGCTGGATAACGTTGGCTGAGTGCAGAACTTCATACTGTCTGGCTCCAAGCTCGACCAGGTAAGTGAAATAAGTTCGGTCTGGATCCTCGGCTACCGCCGCGGGCGCTGTCGAAGCATAGCGATCGAAGTGGCTAATGAGGTGTCGGATTTTGACTGAGCGAAGCTTCGGTACGGTCTGCTCGGGAAAACTCGCAAAGAGCGCATCCAATGCATCAGCTTCGAGACCTTCCAGGAGAGTTGAGGGCGACACCTCGCCATCAATGAGCCGGTCAACGAAGTAGTCCTTCTTCAATCCGACTGCTGGCTGACCGTTCTCCTCGAGCGCCTTTCTAATGACCGAAATTGGCAACTTTGCAGCGAGGTTTCGATAGGCTCCCGATTGGAGGCTAATCCCCAGGATGGCGCGCAGTTGTAGGGCAATCTCTTCAGGAACGATGACTTGCATCTGCCCGCGGTGCCGGAACTGGCAGACGAATCCGTGATAGCTCAGATTGCGCAGGGCCTCGCCAGCCTCCTGTGGACTCAACGACGATCGCCCAACGGCTCGTTGCTCGATTACCTGGTGATCTCGTCGGTTGATACCGAGCTTCTTTTGAAGCCGTTTGATTAGTTGATACTCCTCGAAGCTGACCTTGTTCTCCCAAGCGACCTCGAGAATTGATTGATAGATGTCGACGGCGCGGGGATCGAGATGGTTCGTCGACCCCTTCGCATTGGCGTAGTCGAGGAAGCTCGAATCCCGTTCGATCAAGTGCGCAATGAGTTCGCTCTCGCCCGCAGCTACATAGCCCGGAAGATCAACAACAAGACGCAGCAGCCCTGCCGCGTTTCCGTAACGCACGTAGTCCAGTTCGCGCTCCATGGTTTGTAGGCGTTGCGCGACGGCTACCTCGTTGTCGATCCGATCTATCTCGCTGAGGATCGCCTGTTCAAAGACGTCCCGTTTGTCAGACTTCATCGTGGGGACATCCCAGGCGTCGGCGAACCGCCGCAGGGGCAGTACCGTGAGCTGCGGAAGAATGTCTTCGATCTTCACCTATCGAGACCCCTCGGCTTGGGTAGGCCGTCCGAGACTTTGATGAGCATCACGCCTGCCAAATCAGTATCTCGTCGCTAGCGATTCGTGGTTTACTCGGCCCCAGGGCCTCGTGGGCGTGGTAGGAGCTGCGCACCAGCGGCCCTGACTCGACGTGGTCGAAGCCGAGGGCGAGGGCTTCTCTCTTCAACTCCGCGAACTCGCCCGGGCTGACGTAGCGGACGATCTCCAGGTGCTTGTCGCTGGGCCGCAGGTACTGGCCAACGGTCAGGATGTTGACGCCGTTGGCGCGAAGGTCGCGGAAGACCTGGAGGACTTCGTCGTGCTTCTCGCCCAGGCCCAGCATGATGCCGGACTTGGTCTTCACCACGGGCCTAAGCTCCTTGGCGCGGCGCAGCAGCTCGAGGGAGCGCTCGTAGACGGCCTTGGGGCGGACGGTGCGGTAGAGGCGCGGGACGGTCTCGATGTTGTGATTGAGGACCACGGGGCCAGAGTCGAGGATCGTCTTCAACGAGTCCCAGTTAGCCATCAGGTCGGGAATCAGGAACTCCACGTCGACATCGGGCGCGAGCTGGTGGATGCGCTTGATGCAGCGGGCGAAGACGCTCGCGCCGCCGTCGGCCAGGTCGTCGCGGTTGACCGAGGTGATGACCACGTACTTGAGGCCGAGGTTGGCCACGGTCTGGGCCAGCCTCACGGGTTCGAAGAGGTCGAGGCCGGCGGGCCGGCCCGAGGTCACGGCGCAGAAGCCGCAGCTTCGGGTGCAGGTGTCGCCCAGGATCATGAATGTCGCCGTGCCATGGCCCCAGCACTCGCCGATGTTGGGGCAGCGCGCCTCCTCGCAGACCGTGTGGAGCTGCTGACTGCGCATGAGGTTCTTGAGGCGGCCGTAGGTCTCGCCGGAGGGCATGCGGACCTTCAACCATTCGGGCTTGGGCTGGCGTGGGGCTTTGATGGTCATGCGGCCACTTGTTTGACAGACGCAGGGTTCATTTCAGATTCGCCGGTCAGTTGTTTGATTGTTTGAGTTGTTTGACTTGTTTGACGGGACGAGGGCCCCTCCCAACCGCCCCGCAACCTCACCCCGCCCTCTCCTTGCCAAGGAGAGGGTCCTAGGGTCTGGGCGCCACCGTTGACGTCCTCAGCAGCGTCCACTGGTTGCGCCCGCGTCATGTCTAACTCAAAGTGGCGGCCGAAATGTTCGACCAGAGTCTCGCCAACGTCCTCCAGCCGGGGGGCTTGCGGGAGGATTTCGGCCATCGAGGTGGCTGTTGTGCCGGCGAGGCCGCAGGGGACCACGTGGTCGAACCAGCCCAGGTCGGTGCTGACGTTGAGGGCGAGGCCGTGGCTGGTCACGCCGCGGGAGATGCGTACGCCGAGGGCGCAGATCTTGCGCTGCTCATCGAGCCAGACACCGGGCTGTCCCGGTACCCGAATCCCAGTGATGCCGAATTCGGCGAGGGTGTCGATGACGACCTGCTCGAGTGAGCGGACGTAGTGCACCACGTCATGCCCCCGGTCGCCCAGATTGAAAATCGGGTAGGCGACGATCTGGCCGGGGCCGTGGAAGGTGACATCGCCGCCTCGGTCGACGCTGTAGATATCCGCGCCGAGGCGACGGAGCCGTTCCGTGGAAGCCAGCAGGTTGACCGGCGCAGCCCCGCGGCCCAGTGTGAAGACAGGTGGATGTTCGACCAGCAGGAGGTGGTTCGAGCCGTCGGCTTTGCTCCTGGTCACAAGCTGCTTTTGCAGCTCCCATGCCCTTCCGTATTCGAGCCGAGCCAGGTCATAGACCTTACAGATACTTCCAATGTCCAACGTCTATTCCGTCTTCCAGTCTAAAGCTGCGCGCCTCCTTCATGGTAGCCCCTGCGATGGCCGAACCCGCGCGGTTGACAGTTGCGTCCCCGCCGCCGTAACCTCTGTCGCAAGCCACTTAGTGTATCTTGTACACTAAGTACGGAAGACAAGAGATGGTTAGCACACTGGCAAGGCCGCGAAGCGGCAAAGTTGAGAGGGACCTCGTCGAGCGCGAGTTGATGCGCTGCGACACGGACAGCCTCGACACCGTGCCTCTTGCCGCGGAGCGCGCCGCGTCCTACTGGCAGCAGGACATCCCTGATGAGTACCTGCACCTTACAGGCCCCGAAATCCAGCGACGGGTAGCGATCGCTCGAGCCCACCTCGGCGACAAGCTGGTCGTCCTCGGCCACCACTACCAGCGCGAGGACATCATCCAGTTCGCGGACCTGCGCGGCGACTCGTTCAAGCTGGCCAAGTGGGCGGCAGAGCAGCCCCAGGCCGACTACATCGTCTTTTGCGGCGTCCACTTCATGGCCGAGGCCGCGGATATTCTCGCCGCGCCCCACCAGCGCGTGATCCTGCCCAACCTCGCCGCCGGCTGCTCCATGGCCGACATGGCCGACGAAGACGATGTCTACGCCGCCTGGGACGAGCTCAAGGCGATCGGACTCGCCGACGACATCATCCCCGTCACGTACATGAATTCGGCGGCGGCGCTTAAGGCCTTCTGCGGAGAAAACGGCGGCATCGTCTGCACATCTTCCAACGCGCCGCGCGTCCTCCAATGGGCCCTCGCCCGCAAGAAGCGCGTGCTCTTCTTCCCCGACGAGCACCTCGGCCGCAACACCGGGATCAAGCTTGGCTTCGACGTCGAGCGCGACATGGCGCTCTGGGACTTCCGCAAGGGCTACGGCAACCTCGGCGGCAACACGGAGGAGAAGCTGCGCTCCTCGACGCTGATCCTCTGGCGGGGCTGGTGCTCCGTGCACGCCCGCTTCTCGGTGGCCCAGATCGAGAAGGCCCGCGGCGACCACCCCGGGATCAAGGTCGTGGTCCACCCCGAATGCCGGCGCAGCGTGGTCGCGGCGGCGGACATGGACGGCTCGACCGAGTTCATCGCCAAGGTCATCCGCGAATCGGAGCCCGGGTCGAAGTGGGCGGTCGGCACCGAGATCAACCTCGTGTCACGGCTGGCCCGCGAGAACCCGGACAAGCTCGTCTTCTGCCTGGACCCTGTGGTCTGCCCCTGCTCGACGATGTACCGCGTGCACCCGGCGTACCTGGCCTGGGTCATGGAGGAGCTGATCGAGGGCCGAGTGGTCAACGAGATCGCGGTGCCGGCCGAGATCGCAGCAAAGGCCAAGTTGGCTCTCGAACGCATGCTCTCCATTCCCTAGGAGCCTGTCCCTTTAGTAGGAGTTGCCGAAGTTGGAGGAGCCCGCGGCATAGCCCTGACCGCGTGCCAGATTCGACTTTGAGGGGTTAGGGTGGTCGGCGGAGGGGCGCCTGTCCTTATTGCCTATTAAATGGACAGGCTCCTAGCTCCCCAGCTTCGCCGCGATCATCTTTCCTAACTGCCGGTACTCGTTATGCGAGTTGGCCGTGTATCGCCTGCCGAGAAACGGCACGCCAAAGAGCGGCAGAGACCGGCGCTCCGGAGTCATGTAGGTCCCATGTTTCCACCAAAGCCCACGCTCCTGTTCATCCACCGAGACGTACTCGGAGCGGCGCCAGTCGACCACGTCCGGAAGCCGGTCGAATTCCTCGATCGCAGCGTTGCCGTTGACGAGGATCGCGGCCGGGCTTCCGCGCTCGATGATGTGGTCCCGAAACTGCGCGTTGCCCTGGATCGCCGGGTCGTCCTGGAGCTTTGCCAGAACCTGCCCATGAACGGAACTGAAGTTCCTGGAGGCGTAGGGGCAGACCTCGATGAAGCACATGTCCTCGGTCGCAACGTGCTTGGGCGGCTTGTCCTCTCTAATCTCAAGCGTGGTACGAGCGGCGATTACCAGAGGGTCGAAGAATCGGGAGTAGTAGAAACGCTTGTTGTAAGTCCGCCAGTGGTGCCAGTAGCTATCCGGTTCGAACTCTGCCTCCTTGTACCACGCTTGCTTTCGTTCCGTTTCCATAGCTGGGTTCAACGAAATTACAAGGAGCCATCGACCGGCCTGCAGGGCTTCGATGTCACCGTTGAAAAGAGTTGGCGGGAGATTGTTGTTCCCCGGTGTCGTCAGCGGCGCGTCACGAAGCTCGGGAAGGCGTTCGTTGAGGCTTCGCACATGGTGCCGCCAATCCGCGACCAGTCCAAACATCCCGTCATGCAGACGGCGCAACTCCGACCACCACAACTCAGGCATTCACGTCTCTCCTGTCCACACCCTTCCCCGTTTCCCCTCCGCTTGGTAATCAAACGCCGACGACCTTCAGGTTGCTGCCCTCCGGCGAGGTTGTTACCTCGATGCGGCTTTCGATGCGCTGCGGCAGCTCGCTGACGTGGCTGATGATCCCGACCATGCGCTCTTCCGAGCGCAGGCCCTCGAGGGCCGTGATTACTACGTCGAGCGTCTCCGGGTCGAGGGTGCCGAAGCCCTCGTCGAGGAAGAGGCTTTCGAGTGGCGCCGCGGCGGCGCTGCGCAGCTCGGGCAGGCGCTCTGAGAGGGCCAGGGCGAGGGCTAGCGAGCAGACGAAGGTCTCGCCGCCGCTCAGCGTCCGGGCGGAGCGGATCTGGTCGGCTTGCCAGTGGTCCACGACCTGGAACTCGCCCTTCTCAACACGCATGGCAAAGCGGCGGTAGAGCGTTTCGAGGCGGACGCTGGCGGTTTCCGCAAGCAGGGACATCGCTTCGTCGAGGAACCACTCCTGGAAGGCGTCGTTGCGGAGGAGCCGGCCCAGCTCGGCGTGGAGGTGGCGCTGGCTTGTCTTGTCCTCGATCTCGGCGCGGATCCGGGCAGCCTGCTCGATGCCCGCTTCAATCCGCTTCTCGTCGGCCTCAAGGCGGGCGAGCGTCCGCGTCAGCCCGTCAACTTCCCCCTCTTTGGTTCGCCGCAGGCCTTCGAGCGCCGGCCGCGGGTTCTTCTTTTGCTCGATCAGGGGAGCGGCCTCGCCCCACATCCAGCGCTGGACTAAGGCCTTGAGGGTGTCGAGGGCGGTTGAGGCTTCGACGCCGGCTGCTTCAGCTTCCTGCGTCGACGCGGCGGCCTGCGCTTTGAGGCCGGCGAGGCTGGCCGCGCTGGCCGCGATTTTCTCGTCCAATTGACGCAGCTCCGATTCTGACTTCTGAACATTGGCGGTCAGCCTCTCAAACAGCGCGCAGGCCTGCTCCTGAGCGGCGAAGGCGCCATCGATGACCTTTGGTTCAGGGTCGAGGTTGGCCGGTGCCTCCTCGACGATGGTTGCCACGAGGGTTTCGCACTGCGCCCTGAGGTCTTCCAGGGCAGTCCGGGCGCTGTCCAGGCGGTCCTTTTCCCTTCCTACGGCCCGCTGGGCCTCATCACGCTGGCGCGAGAGTTGCGTTAAGCGATCGGCGACTTCCTTCAGCGCGGCCTGCCTGGGCCCCAAGTCCCCGGCCTCGGCCGGCGGAAGCTTGACAATCTTGTTACCGCAGACCGTGCAGATGTCACCGGGTTTGAGACCGCTGCGGACGTGGGCGGCGGCATCGAGGCGGTGGGCTTCGTCGAGCGCCTGCTGAGCCTCTGCTTTCGCTTTCTCGACCGTGGCGACGGACTTGACGAGAGCGGCCGCCGCGGCCTCAGCTTCCTTCAAGCCTTCAAGGTTGGCGACTGCTGCCTCAGCAGCGGGCAGGCGCGCAGTCAGGGCGACGAGATGATCGGCCCTCGCCTTCAAGCCGTGGAGGGCGTTGTGCAGTGCCCTATCGTAGGGAACCTCGGCCAATGCCTTGCGGCTGGCTGCGACCTCTCTGGCCAGCGCGTCGCGGCGCGCCGTGCCTTCAGCTCCTAGCTTCTCGGCGTCGACGATCTGCTGGGTCTGCCGTTGAGCGTCCTCCTGCAGTCGAGACTGGCGCGCGCGGGCGTCGGTCACCTTCCCGGCCAGCTCGACGCCCTCGTTGAGGGCGGCGACCTCCTCGCGGGTTGCCGTGAGCGACTTGGCGATTGAGGGCTGCTCGCGGCGCACAGCGGCCAGGGCCTCTTCGGTTGCATCGGCGTAGTCCTCGAGGAGGCGCTGGTGCTGGCCGTCGATCTCCGCCCGGAGGATATTCGCCCGGGAGTTAGCGGCTTGCATCATGCGGTCGTAGACCCACATGTCGAGGACGTTCTTGAGGACTTTGCGGCGCTCGTCCTTGTCGCCGGCGAGGAGCTCCTGGAACTCCCCCTGGGGGAGGAGGACGCAGCGCTCGAAGCTCTCGAAGTCGAGGCCAACGATGTCCCTGATAGCGTCGTCGATGCCCTTAACGCGGCCCTCGAGCGGGTCCCAGTTGCCGTCGGGCAGTTGTTCCTCGAACTGGACCGGTGAGGGGGCCCTGGTCACCCTCTCGCTGCCGTCCCTGGCCGTGCGACGGTTGAGGTTGATGCCGCGATGCACCCGGTAGCGCTTGTCGTTGACCTCGAACTCCAGGGCGACCTTCATGGAGTCGCGGTTGTGCGAGATCAGGCTCGTCGTGTTGTCGTGCCGGGGGACGCGGCCGTAGAGGGCGTAGCAGATGGCGTCGATGATCGTCGACTTACCGGCGCCGGTCGGGCCGCAGATAACGAAGACGTCGAAGTTCGTGAAGTCGACGTGCTGAGGGTCGCTGTAGCAGGTGAAACCCTCGAGCTTCAGGTCAAGCGGGCGCATGTTCGTGCTCCCCCTGCAGGCGCCGGAAGAGATCGAGAAGCCCTTCGGGAACTTCAGCGCCCATTTTGGTGCGGTAGTAGGCCGCGAAGAGCTCGTCGGGGGCGGCGCCGCGGCGTTGGACGCCAGACGTGGTCTCGCCAGCCGGCTCCTCGGGGAGCCTGCGGGTGACGTCCAGGGCGTTGGGGAGAACCTCGCGCACGCGGTCGTAGAGGGAAGGCACGGGGGCGTCGAGCTCGACGGTAACGCGAAGGTAGTCGTCGCCGCAGGAGTCAGCTAAGGAATCCAGTCCCGCCAGGGTCGTCGTCACATTGCGCAGTTTGCGGCCGCCCTCAACTGCGATGGCCTCGGCCTGGGCGGGCTGCTTTGGGTGGGCATCTACCACGCGCAGGGTTTTTTCCTGCCCGGCCTCGCCGAAATCGAGCTGGAGCAGTGAGCCGGCGTAGAAGGATGGCGCTCCGGCTTTCATCCGCTGGGGTCTGTGGACGTGGCCCAGGGCCACGTACTGGGCGTTGCTGGGGAGGCTCTGCGGCTTGATGGCGAAGCTCTGGCCGATGTGGAGCTTGCGCTCGCCGCTGTCGCCGCCGATCTCGACGCCATCGATGAGAAGGTGCGCCATGAAGACGTTGACGGTCCCCTGGGTGCTGTCGAAGACCCTACAGATGCGCTCGATGGTGCGGCCGAGGTTGTCGGCGTAGCGCTTGAGTGGTTCTTCACTGGCCTCGAAGAGTTTCTCGAACTCGACGGCCTGGCGCTCCGGGACCCAGGGCAGCGCGACGATGGTGGCGGATTCCTTCCCGTCGCGGGAGGGGACGGTGATGACCGTTTCTTCCTTCGTCTGCGGGGGCGAGCCAACGGTGTGGATGCCCGCCAATCGCAGGACACCGGTCAGAGCATCCATGCGGCGGGCGTGGTCGTGGTTGCCGGCGATCATGACGATCTGGACGCCCTCCGCGATCAACTGGGCGAGTGTCTCGTAAAGGAGCTTTTCGGCGTCGGGCGGCGGCGAGAAGGTCTCGAAGGTATCGCCGGCGATCAGCAGCACGTCAACCTTCTCGCTCTTAGCAACGTCGACGACCTGCCGCAGCACTTTCTCAAACTCGGGTTGTCGCGACAGCCCGTGGATCGTGCGGCCGAGGTGCCAGTCGCCGGTGTGGAGGAAGCGCACTAGAGCAACTTCCCCCTGAGCCCTGGTGCATCCTCGCTTGCCGCGTCGTCCACCTCGTCCTTGCGGGTGGCCCAGGCAGGGAACGGAAATTGGACGAGGAGAGGCACGGGGATCTCGGGCTGGTGGATGAACATCGTGCCCGGCTTGAGGATCGACGAGCGCGCCTTGGCGGCGTCGGTGAGGAAGCCATACTCCGGGCGCGCCGCTTCGGCGGTATCCAGGCGGCCGGCGACGCGGAAGGCGGCGTTAGCCGTGACGCGGCGCTCGATCTCGCTGGCGGTCTGCTGGGCGCCGATAAGGATGACGCCCAGGCTGCGGCCGCGCTCGGCGATGTCGAGGATGACCTCCTTGATTGGGCTCCAGCCCTCGCGCGGGGCGTACTTGTTGAGCTCGTCGAGGACGAGGAAGACCTGGGCGCCACCCGAGCCGACGGCTTCCTTCTGCTGGACCAGCCGGCGCACGACGACGCCGACGACGAAGCGCTTGGCCCTGTCGGGCAGGCTGTTGATGTCGATCACGGTGACCTGGTTGTTGCCGCCGGCGCCGTCGTCGTCGAGGACGCGGATGCGGTGCCGCTCCTCCTCGCGTGGCGGGATGGCGCGGACGAGGTGGCCGGCGGTGCCGACGGCGTCAAAGAGCCGGCGGATGAAGGCCTGGTGGGTGCCGCCGGCGGCACGCTCGGCGATGCGGTCGATGTTACGCTCGATAGCCTCGGCCAGTTCGTGGAAGCTGCGGATGGTTGTCGCGTCGCTCGGCGAAGGGGCATTCCGAGGTGTGCTGCTGATGGTCAGGAAGCCGCGTTCGTCCGGCTCCGAGACCGCGGCGCCGGGCCGCCGGTCGGCGAGCCATTCCTCCACGAGGCGGATGACGAAGGAGAGCTGGCTGGTTTCGTTGTCGCCCTCGGCGAAGAGGAAGCGCAGGAGGCGCTCGCGGCAGAATTCGGCGAGGGACCAGGCGTAGGCGCGCACTCCTTCCGTTCTCGTTTCGGAGCCCGGCATCATGCTGCTGAGGTCCTTGTGGACGGGCGCCCAGATGCCGACGCTCGGGAAGGGGCCGACGGGCAGCCCGGCGGCCTGGTAGCGCTCGCGGGCGGCCGCGTCGAGCTTCGGAGAGCAGTTGGGCTTGTCGAGCCAGAGCAGGTCCTCGCCCTTGACGTTGAAGATGATGGCCTTGCTGTTGGCCGGGTTCCTAATCACTTCGGAGTTGAGGAGGGAGTAGAGCAGGAACAGGGCATAGCTGGTCTTGGTGGCCACGCCGCTGATCCCGGAGATGTTCATGTGGGCGCCAAGCCTGCCGTCGAGGAATTCGGCGTTGCCATAGATCAGCTGACCATCGCGGGAAAAGCCCACGCAGAAGGCCGTGCGATCTTTCAGCATCTTGTCGAAGTAGAGGGCTTCGTCGCGCTGATCGCCCTCGCTCTTGAAGACGGGCTCGCCGGGAAAGGGGGCGACGAAGATCTCGGGCTCGACGCGCGTCACCGTGACGTGCGCGGCATTTGCGATGCCCAGGGGCAGTGTTTCGTCGCGCGCAGCCTTCGAATCCGAGTCGAAGCGCGCTCCCTCGAAGCGTGAGCGGACGGTGTCTACTATCCCGTGGAGCTTGACTTCGACCTCGCCCTGATCGCCCTGGGCAGGCAGCTTGATTGGTACTGTGACGACGTCATCGAGCTGGAGATAACGGTTCTTTTCGACCCAGACCCAGAAATCGAGGGCGAAGGCATCCTCGGTGCCGATGACGAGGCCGACGGGCTCTACGGCGTCCAGTCTGGTCCCTCCTTGCTGAAGGTTACGCGAAGCCAGCGCTTGATCAGCTCGGCGTCGCCGAGGCGGTGGCGCAGTTCGCGCTCGAGCTGGCCGACGGGGAGGAGGTTTTGTGGGGCGCGATCGTCGCGCTCGGGGGTCGAGGCATAGGGCGGGAGGACGCGGGCCGTGAGGTCGGCCGTGGCGATGGCGCGCTCGCGGCCGGCGGACTCCTCCATCTCCAGGCGCGCCAGCCCCGAGAGGCCGAGATCGAGCGGGCCAGGCGTGCGAAGGCAGACGAACCAGGAATAATAGGCGCCGCGCTTGCGCTCGATCAGGAAGACCGGGGAGCGCTGCCCGCCGCGCAACAGGCCCAGGCAGGAGACGTGCTCGGGGTCGGAGACGTAGAGGTCGTGAAGCGTCTTGATCAGACCGACTACAGGGCCACCGCGAATCTCGGGCAGCCGGCCGTCGACGACGATCAGCTCACAGCCGTCGGCGATGAGGCGCCTGACCACGTCGGATTCCATCTGAGCACGGGCGTAGCCGAGGGCGCGGGTGAGCTCCTCGAAGTCGTCGCCCTTGGTCGATTCCGGCACGAACTGGAGGGTGGCGTTGTCCGCGCGTACAGTGACCACCGAGGCGCGAGCGCCGCGGCCGAGGATAAGGCGCCGCTCGACCGATACATGCCGCAGGGCGGGGTCGGCGCCGGGCCAGATGGCCCCGGCGGCGCAACTGGCGAGGATGCCGGAGATCGGCCAGCCTTCGCCCTCGGCGGAGACCCGCATCTCCAGTCGCTGTACGCCGTCGACGAAGACGGGCTTGAGGGTTGGGCCGGGCGGGGGGTCAAGCGGACGCCAGTCGGCCCTCTCGATGTCGTGCTGGACGAGGCGCGACTGTTCGGGCTCGAGGAGGGTTTCGACCAGCGAATCATAGGAGGGCGGGCGGGGGTCGAGCTTGAGGAGGCGAGGCATGGCTGCGGGAGATTCTAGCAACGGGGGGTGCCCAATCGTGGGCCGCAATCCCCGAGTTCTTGCCGCAGAAAGGCGCCCCGCCGCCCCGCCCACCTCTCCCCCTAGCCCCCTCCCCTTGCCAAGGGGAGGGGGAAGGAGGGGAATAGCTGGCGGCGAATCGTCGATCGCTCTCGTGGTGAGTCTTTTGCTCATTCCTTAATTCGGCCTTATTTCGCACTAAATGGCGTTAGATCGCCTTAGTCGCCAGTTGCTGAGTGGCTTAGTCGGTCCTTACCTGGCCTTACTCGGACTTATCGGGCCCTAAGCGTCGTTAAATCCGCTTAGTGCAGTTTTGCTTTTGTTTTTCTGCTCGTTCTGCGATTGGTGGCAGGCTCGCCAAGCTCGTCACAAGGAGAGCCTTGCATGCCCGGGCGACAAATCCTGTCGCCGTCTTGTGCGGTGCGATAGAGCAGGGCTCGGTTGGCGTAATCGGGAGTCCGGTGTGGATGGGGCGACAGCGAGTCTGAGGAGGCTGTCTCAGAACTAGGAGGATGGCTCGGATTCGCCTGTTTTCAGCGAGCAACGGACTGCCAACCGAATCTGACAAGGCCAGCCTCGACGGCCGTGACCGCCATGCCTGTGCCGTTTTTCGGAGTTTTGAGACGGCCTCCTGAGACTCGCGACTACACAGGGCTGTGAGATTACACGGAGGGCCAGCGGCGGTGTGGCAGGGTGGGTCGGGGCCAGTTGTTACGCCATGTAGGTGGAGACGCCACCGCCACCCCCAGCTCACCCCCTAGCCCCCTCTCCGCAAGCAGAGAGGGGGAATGGCGGAGGCCCCGGGCCGGAGGCCGGCGGGGAATGAACCTACAGACAGCATCGATGACAGCGGCCGCGACGACTGGGCGTGTGCCGCGCTAACCTCAGGCAATGCCGACACGTGAGGATGCCTGGGAGCTGCTCTGCGAGTACACGAAGGGGGAGGCGCTGCGCAAGCATGGGCTGGCAGTCGAGGCCGTGATGCGCGCCTATGCCCGCAAGTATGGGGAGGACGAGGAGCCGTGGGGGATGGTCGGGCTCCTCCATGACTTCGATTACGAGATACACCCCAACGCCGATGAGCACCCGATGAAGGGGTCACCCATCCTGCGCGAGCATGGTTACCCCGAGGAGATTGTGCGCGCGATCCAGTGCCATGCTGACTACCTGGACCTGGAGCGCAAGACGAAGATGGAGCAGGCGATCTTCGCCATCGACGAGCTGACGGGGATGATCACGGCTACTGCGTTGGTGAAGCCGAATAAGAGCCTCGACGAGGTCGAGGTCAAGTCGGTGAAGAAGAAGATGAAGGACAAGGCGTTCGCCAGGTCGATCCTGCGCGAGGACATCTACAAGGGCGCGGAGGGGATGGGCGTCGAGCTGGACGACCACATCGCCTTCACGATTGAGGCGATGAGGGCGATTGCGCCCGAGCTGGGGCTGGCCGGGGAGAGAACCGAAGGTTAGGAGCCTGCGGCTTTGGCGAAGAGGCCGGAGAGCTCCCAGAGGGCGCCGCTGATCCTGGGACCGTACCAGCAGAGCATTTTGCCATCGACGAGGTGGACCTGGTTGTTGCGGACTGCGGTGGTACTCGGGAGGGCGGCTTCGATTTCGGCCTTGTGCTTAACCGCGAAGGGGTAGGGTTCATCGGGCAGAAGGATGACCTCGGGGTCGCGCTCGGCGACCTGCGCGAGGGTGACTTCGGGGTAGTGGCCCTCGAGGTTGCGGAAGATGTTGAGGCCGCCGCAGGCCTCGATCAGGTCGTGCATGTAGGTGTCGGCGCCGACTGACATGTAGGGCCGGCGCCACATCGGACAGAAGACGCGGACCTTGTTCTCGACCTCGCGGCGGACCTGGGCCATGGCGCGAGCAGCCATATTGAGCAACGGGCCGGCCTTGCCCATGACGCCCAGCATCCGCGCCACGTCGGCCAGCATGACGAGGGCAGCCTGCACGGTCCTTGGATCGATGACATAGACGGTCAGGCCGGTGGCGATGAGCGCCTCTACCTGTGCTTTCTCGTTTTCCTCGGCGCTGGCGATCACCAGATCAGGGTTCAGGGCACGGACGGCACCGAGATCTATGGTCTTGGTGCCGCCGACCGGCGCCTTGTCGCGCAGCGCTTGGGGCGGCTCGATGCAGTACTGGGTGACGCCCACAAGGCGGTCGGCGGCGCCATAGGCGTAGATCGCCTCGGTGATCGAAGGGACGAGCGAGACCGTACGGGCGGGGGTGGAGGCCAGCTCCAGCTCGCGGCCGAGGGCGTCCTTGAGTTGCATGCGTTCATTCTGGCTCCCACGGAGGACGCCCCGCTGCCCCGCCCACCTCCCCCCTGGCCCCTCTCCTTGTCAAGGAGAGGGGAATAGACGGAGGGACGTCAGTCTCCGCGGATCAGGCGGGGCGTTCGGCGAGGGTCAGGGTGAGCGTTTGTTCCTCGCCGTCGCGGATGATCGTGATCTCGACTTCGTCGCCGGCCCGGTATTCGAGCAGGGCGGTCGAGAGGTCGGCGGAGCTTTCGATCACGAACTCGCCGACGGCGATTATGACGTCTTCTTCCTCAAGGCCGGCGTCGTCGGCCGGCGAGCCGGGGACGATGGTGGTGACGGCGACCCCGCTCTCGGCTTCGATGTCGAGCTGCTGGGCGATGGCCGGCGAAAGGTCCACGAAGTTGATGCCGATGAAGCCGCGCTCGACGGAGCCGTTGGCGATCAACTCCTCGATCACGGGCCGCGCCACGTCGATCGAGATGGCGAAGCCGATGCCCTCTATCGGTACGCCACCGCTGCCGCGGATCACCTGGTCGTTGATGCCGATCACGCGGCCCGAGGCGTCGACCAGGGGGCCGCCGCTGTTGCCGGGGTTGATCGCGGCGTCGGTCTGAATGGCGTCGGGGATCTGAAAGACCTGGCCGTTTATCGTCCGGCCCTTGGCGCTGACGATTCCGGCGGTCACCGTGGGAGCACCGTCGAGGCCGAGGGCGTTGCCCATGGCGACAACGGGGTCGCCGACGGAGATGTCGGCGGAGTTGCCGATCTCGGCCGGCACGAGGTCTTCGGTGTCCACCTGGAGAACTGCCAGGTCGGTGTTTATGTCGAACCCCACGACTTCGGCGTCGGCGCTCTCGCCATTCGAGAAGTTCACGGTGATCTGGTCCACTACTTCGCCGGTGGCCCCGCCCAACTGCTCGATGACGTGGTAGTTGGTTACGATGTGGCCCTGCTCGTCCCAGATAAAGCCCGAACCCTGGCCCTGGGGAATGGGCTCGCCGAGGTCGCTGGGGTCGACGTCCGCGGTTTGTACCGTAACAACCGACGGGGCGAGCTTGTCGACGACGGCGGCGACAGAGCGCAGCTCGCCGAGCGCCGGCTGCTCGATCAGGGTTGAGTCGTTATCGTCGCCGGCGGCCGACGTTGGCTCGGCGGCCGCGGGCTGGTCCTCGGTGTTGGAGTCATCGTCGTCGCCGCCGGTGCAGGCGGCGGCTATCAGCAGCAGACAGGCGAGGACGAGCAGCCTCAGAGATCTCATCAATTCACTTCCTCTCGCGTTGATCGTAGGGTCCTGTGGGCGGCGCATTGATCGCCGGGTGTAAAACGGCCTTGCGCACTGGCCGTGATAAGATTCACGAGTCCGGCCCTTACGGGTCGGGTCACCAAATCTACGGAGAAGCGCGGCTTGAGGCTCTAAGCCGCTGGACGACTTGTTGGACTACGCGGCGGCGAGCGACGACGAGCTGATGAACGGTATGCGTGACCGTGACATCACCGCCTTCGAGACCCTTTACAAACGTTATGCCGACCTGGTTTTCTCGGCCTGCCTCCGCGTGCTCAGCGACCCGGCGATGGCCGAGGACATGGCGCAGGAGATATTCATACGCGTCTGGCGCAAACCAGAGTCTTTTGACCCCGAAAGGGGCAAGTTTGTGACCTGGTTGCTGAGTGTCTCAAGAAACCGTGCGGTAGATGAGATTCGTAGTCGGGGTAGAAGGCGGAAACACGAGCTTGGAAACGTGGTGGACGTTGAAGAACGGCCCTCCGGCAAAGAGCGCGACGATCCACTCTTCAATGCCCAACTTGCCGATGAGCGTGAGACCATTTTGAAGGCCCTCGCCACCCTGCCGCTGGAGCAGCGCCAGGCGATCGAGTTTGCCTACTTCAAGGGCCTCACGCAGCAGGAAATCGCCTCCGGGCTCAACCAACCTTTGGGGACGATCAAGACGAGGATTCGCCTGGGCATGCAAAAGCTCAAGAAGTACATGCAAGAACTGGAAGCAACGCGCGGACGGCAGGTCGATGGACTGTAGAGAAGTCGAAGAGCTGATCGAAGCTCACGCTCTGGGCGCCCTTGAGGCTGACGAGCGCGAGCAGGTCGACGCCCACCTCGCAGACTGCGGCGACTGCCGCGTGCAATACGAGGAGAGCCTGCGCGTGGCGCAGAGCCTGGCGCTTTCTGTGCCGATCGTGGCCGCGCCTCCGGACCTCTTCCATCGCACAATGGCGGACGTCCACCGCGACCTGGCGATGGCCGCGGGCGTCGAAGAGAAGGTGCGATGGTACAACTCGGGCTGGTCGCGCCGGCTGGCCCCGCTTTCGGCGGCGGCCGCTTCGCTCGTGGCCATAGCGGCCCTCGGGTTCTCACTAAGCGCCAACAACAGGGTTGACGACATCGATGATCGCAGCGCCGCCCAGGGCGAGCCGGACGCGCAGGTAATGAGCGCTTTGCAGGAGCAGCAGCTCTTCACCCTCGCGCTGGCAGCCGAGGACCGGCGCGAGCTGGACCTTAACCCTGCGTCCTCGGACGTAGAGCCGGAGCCGGAACCAGAACCGGACGCCACGCCGGAAGAGGTGCGGGCGGCCTACCTGTGGGCAGCCAGTGAGGGCGTGGGCGTCCTGCTGATAAGCGGGCTTGTTGCCGGCGCGGTCTACACGGCCTGTATCGAGACTGAGGACCTTGGCGTCCGGGCCGGCGGTCTGATGCAGGTCTTCACCAACGGCAGCGCTAACAAGGCCTTCCTGCTGGAGCCGGGTGACCCGATGATTGCCCTGGGCATCACTGAGAGTGAAAACTGCGAAGCCGACTCGAGCGCCTGGACGCATCACTGGGAGATCCGCTAAGTCCCAGCTTCTTCCTCGGTCAGGGCTTCGGGGCCTTCGACCGGAACTTCCGGCTCTTCGTCTTCGACCTGCTTCCGGAGCTCCTTCGGGGCGAGGATGCCTTCATCGTCGGGGCCTCGTGGGGAGTTTTCGATGATCTGGCGGAAGACGACGTCTGCGGGCAGGCCATCTAGCCGCCGGTAGATGTACTTGAAGACGTCGCGCAGGATGGCCGACACGGGTACGGCGAGGAGGATGCCGACGAAGCCCCAGATCTGCCCCGCCGCCACGACGATCACGATCAGCAACGCAGGGTGCGTGTTTACAGCCTTGCCCTCGATGTTCGGGACCAGGACGGCCGACTCGAACTGCTGAAGCGCGACGAAGAAGATGAGGACGAAGATCGTCGTCTTCAGGTCTTCAGTAGTTATGGCAACCAGCAGAGCTGGGATGGCGCCGATCACCGGTCCGGCGAAAGGAATAAGCTCGGTGATGCCGGCGATAACGCCAAGCGGCACGGCCCCCTGGATGCCCAGGAAGTAGAGGCCCACCGTGGTGGTGATGCCGATGAAGAGCCCCTCCAAGAGGCGCGCGCGGATGTAGTCGCCGGCGATCCGGTTGACGATGGCCACGCAGTTGCGGGCATCCTGGCGGATGTCGGGCGGGAAGAGGCGGTAGAAGGACTCGGAGTTCTCACGCTGGTCCTTGAGGACGTAGAACAGCCAGAAGGGCACGAGGATGAAGCCGAGGATGATGGAGACGGTGCTGAGCAGGAAGCTGAAGCTGTTGCGCGCCAGGTCTCCGAGGTAGTCGCCAGCGCCATCTGAGGCGTCGCCGGCGTAGTCCTCGATCTTCTCGCGTACGTCTGCGGAGACCTCGCGCTCGTACCAGTCGGTCACCTGGTCAACGCGGTCGGGAAGGGTGTCGATAAACTCGCTTAGCTCATCTGCCAGGGCCGGCCCCGCGAAGATCGCTATTGCCGCGAGGATGCCCCCCGCCACGGCGTAGACGAGGAGGATGGAGACCCCGCGGGCCGTTGTCAGCGGCAGTTTGTTCAGGGGATAGACGAGCACCAGGAAGTCGACCAGCGGCGCGATCATGTAGGCGAGCACCGCGCCGACGAGGAAGGGCAGGAAGGCCGCCCGCGCAGCCCAGAGCAGCCAGAGGATGAAGAGCATGGCGGCGCCGATCATGGCCATCCGCAGCCGCTGACGGGTTAGATCGCTCATCCCGGCAATAATCGCACAGGGTTTGGCGCCTTCATGGAGACAGGCCCGCGGAAACCTCTCCCCCCTAGCCCCCTCTCCCACGCCCAGGCGCGCAGGCGGCCGGGAGAGGGGGGGACAGGATGCCTCGAGCAGCAGCTCAGCAGGTGTTGCCTTATTCGGGGCTTTGTTTGTCTACGCCGCGCCCCGCCCCGACCTCTCCCCCTGGCCCCCTCCCCTTGCCAAGGGGAGGGGGAATAGGACTCCGCAAGCTGACATGCGCGGCAGGGTTGTTACCTCCTTCGGGGCTTGTTTGTCCACGCCATGCCCCGCCCCGACCTCACCCCCGCTGTCTCCCAGGCGACTCTTCGAGCGGCTGGCCCTCCCCTTGCCAAGGAGGGGAGGTCGGACGGGCGCCCGGGTTGGGGTCAATTTGCGGTCAGGCGGGGGCTCGGGCAGAATCCGCGCGATGGTTGGAGTTATCGAGACGCAGGGGCTCTCGCGCACGTTCGGCGGGCGGGCGGTGGTCGATGGCCTCGACATCAGCGTGGCGCGGGGGGCCGTCTTCGGCCTGCTGGGGCCGAATGGCGCCGGCAAGACGACGACGATCCGCATGCTGACCACGCTTCTGGCGCCAAGTGCGGGCGCCGCGCGGATCTGCGGTTTCGACGTGCTGAGTCAGCCGGGCGAGGTTCGCCGGCGCATCGGCTATGTCATGCAGAGGATCGCCTGGCGGGGCTTTATCACCGGCCGCGAGTCTGTCGAAATCGAAGCCGCCCTTTATCACGTGCCGCGAAAGGAGTGCAAGGCGCGCGCCCAGCAGATGCTGGAGATGGTTGGCCTGGTCGAGCAGGCTGACGACCTCTGGACGACCTACTCAGGCGGGATGCAGAAGCGCCTCGATCTGGCCTGCGGGCTCCTTCACAGGCCCGAGGTGCTCGTCCTGGACGAACCGAGCCTTGGCCTGGACGTGCAGTCGCGGCACCGCATCTGGGACCACATCAGGGGTCTGAAGGACGAAGGGGTAACTATCCTCATCGCCACCAACTATCTCGATGAGGCAGACCGACTCTGCGACGAGCTATCGATCCTCGACCACGGCCGCACCGTGGTCTCGGGTACCCCGGCAGAGCTGAAGCGCGGCGTCGGCGCCGACGTCGTGCATGTGGCCACGGATGCAACCGACCGGCTGCGCGACGCCATCGGCTCATTGCCGTGGGTCAAGCAAGTGGTGGAGCCCAGCGGCGGCGAGCTACACATCTACGTGGAGGACGCTGCCCGCGCGTTGCCGGCGATCATGCAGCTCTCGGTCGAGAACGGCATCGAGTTGGAGCGGGTAACCTATAGCCAGCCCACGCTCGACGACGTGTTCCTGCTGCACACGGGCCGCGAGCTACGCGAAGGCGATTTGGGATAGCTGATGGTCGAGCAAGATATGGAGTTGGCGGGCCGTGCCATCGCCCAGGGCGGGCGAGGCAGTACCAGCCGCGCGCAGTGGCTGCAGGAAGTAGCGGCACTAAGCCGGCGCTGGTATCTGCTTTTGATCAGGGAGCGCCTGAACCTCGTTTTCAGCATCGTCCAGCCGGCGATCTGGCTGGTCTTCTTCGGCAGCGCCGTGGGCCGGGCGATCGACGAGGAGGTTATCGGCACCTCCGACTACATCGGCTTCATGCTGGCCGGCATCATCTCCTTCACGATCGTCGGCAACGGCGTGAGCGGGGCAATGCCGCTGCTCTGGGACAAGGAGACCGGCTACCTCGACCGGCTGATGAGCATGCCGATCGCCCGCAGCTCGGTAATCGTCAGCCGCTTTGTCTTCCAGGTCGGGCTGAACTCGGCGCAAACGCTGCTGGTCATCGTCGTCGCGCTTGTGATGGGCGTGGAAATCCAGTCTGGGGTCCTTGGGGTGATCGTCATCCTCGTGGCCGCCGGCCTGCTGACGATGGCGTTGACGTCGCTCTTCATCGCGCTGGCCTATTACGTGCCCGGGCACGGCACCTTCTTCGCCATCACGGGGTTCGTCACGCTGCCGTTACTCTTCATGAGCAACGCCTTTGTGCCCCTCAGTGAGATGCCCGGCTGGATGGAGATCGTGGCACGCGGCAATCCAATGACCTACGCCATCGATGCCATGCGCACGCTGATCATCGAGGGCTGGGAAGCGGACGTGCTGATCTCTCTGGGCGTGCTAGGTGTAGTGGCGATTGCCTGCCTGCTCGTCGGGAATGACCAGTTCAGCCGGCAGACCGGGGAGCGCGTGGCGGAGCCCGCCGGGCAGTAAACTCTCCCCTTAGCCCCCTCCCGGCGGGAGAGGGGGACGGCGACCTCAAGTTGGCACACGCGGCAGGGCCGTTGCCTGATTCGGGGATTCGGTTGTCCACGCCATCCCCCAACCCCGACCTCGCCCCCTAGCCCCCTCCCCTTGGCAAGGGGAGGGGGAACAGGACTCCTTTAGCTGACACACGCGGTTCCTCGGCGTGACTCACGGCTTCGGTTGCTCAGGCCCACATCCCGCCCCGAACTCCCTCCTTGGCACGAGGAGGGGGGATTGGAACTCCGCATTGGTCGCAAGGCTTGCTTTTGGGGAACTTGTCTATCGGCGGGCAGCAGGCTGATAGAACCTGATAGACTTCTCCCCATCCGCCAACAGGGGTAGCCGGCTTGACCACCTACTATGTCCCGCCCGCCGGGATTGACCGCAAGAGCAAGTTCGAGATCGATCCTGTGCCGATCCGCAAGCAGGACCCGGTGGAACGCGTCCACAACTGGGACGAGGTGGTGCAGGTCTTCACCGTCGACGAGGCGGTCATCGAGGCGCAACGCTGCATCCAATGCCCGGCCGCTCCCTGCATCAAGGCCTGCCCGGTGCACAACGACATCCCGGGCGCGTTTGCTAGCCTCGAGAAGGGCGATGTCATCGAGGCAGCCAACATCTTCCGCCAGACCAGTGCCCTGCCCGAGATGTGCGGCCGCCTCTGCCCCCAAGAGAGCCTCTGCGAGGGCGCGTGCGTCGTGCGCAAGAAGAAGGGGCCGGTCGCTATTGGCAAGCTTGAGTTCTTTGTCACCGATTACCAGCGTGCCACGGAAGGCCTGCCCTTCCCTGTGGTGCCGTCACCAACCGGCCGGCGCGTCGCCGTCGTTGGCGCGGGTCCGGCAGGGATCGAGGTTGCGGGCACCCTGGCGGAGCGCGGCCACAGCGTCGTCATCTACGACAACTGGCCGGAGCCGGGGGGCATCCTGCGCTACGGCATCCCCAACTTCAAAATGGCCAAGGCCATCCTCGACGACAAGGTCGACTGGCTGCGCAGGCTCGGCGTCCAGTTCGTGCAGAACGTCTGGGTTGGTGAGGACATCACCGTCGACCAGCTGTTCGGCCAGGGGTTTGACGTGGTCTTCCTCGGCCATGGGGCGCCCGTCGGTGGCAAGCTTGGCATCGCCAACGAGAACCTGCCGGGAATCTTCGAGGCCACGGAGTACCTGGTGCGCGGCAACCGGCCGAAGGACGAGCTGCCGGAGAAAATGCACGAGCCCCTTCCGCCGGCGGACCGCGTGGTCGTCATCGGCGGTGGCGACACCTCGATGGACTGCGTGCGCACGGCGCGCCGCATGGGCGCCTCGGAGGTCAGCTGCGTCTACCGGCGCACCGAGAACGAGATGCGCGGCCGCGAGGAAGAGCGCCACCACGCCCGCGAAGAAGGCGTCATCTTCCAGTACCTGACGATCCCCCTGCGCTTCATCGAAGGACCGGATGGCCGCATCGCCGGCGTGGATTGCGCCCGCATGGAGCTGGGGGAGCCCGACGAGAGCGGCCGCCGCCGGCCGGTGCAGGTGCCGGGGTCTGAGTTCACGATCGAAGCAGAGACGATCGTGATCGCGATTGGCTACAACGCCGAGAAGGAGCTCCTCGAGGCGACGCCCCAGCTCAAGGCCGACCGCAACGGTCTGATCATCGTCGACCGCACGACGGGCCAGACCAGCCGGCGGCACATTTTCGCCGGGGGGGACAACGTGAACGGGGCGGACCTGGTGGTGACGGCGCTGGCGGATGCGCGCCGGGCGGCGCACGCGATTCACGATTTCCTGTCGCAGTAGGGCGGGCGCGCGGCTTTCCTGATTCATGTCCTGGTTGGTTCACGCCATGGCTCCCGCCCCGACCTCACCCCCGCTGTCTCCCAGGCGACTCTGCGAGCGGCTGGCCCTCTCCTTGCCAAGGGGAGGGAGCACGAACCTCGAGCCCGAAACCTACCTACACCGAGGTGGAGCCCACCGCTACGATCAGATGAGCCCACACAAAGACCGAGGAGGTTCCCTCTTGACGCTTGAGATAGGCCAGCCGGCCCCCGACTTCACGCTGCGCGACGAGAACAACCAGGAGGTGAAGCTTTCTGAGCTGCGCGGCAGCCCGGTTGTCCTGATGTTCTACCCGCTCGACTTCTCGCCGCTCTGCACGAAGGAGCTCTGCAGCTTGCGTGACAACTTCTACAAGGACTATCAGGCCAAGGGCGCGAAGGTGTTTGGGATCAGCCGCGATTCGACCTGGACGCACAAGGCTTTCAAGGAGCAGGAGAAGCTTGATTACTCGCTGCTGGCCGACATGAAGGGCGACGTGGCCCGCCAGCATGGCGCCTGGAACGAGCAGTTCGGAGTGGCCGAGCGGCTGACCGTGATCGTCGACGCGGACGGCAACGTGCAGTTCAGCGACCGCAGCGAGAACATGGGCAAGGAGCGCGACCAGTCGAAGGCCGTTGCCGCCCTGCAGGGGTAGCGAAGCTCAGACTAGAATCGAGCAGGAACCTCTCCCCCGGCCCCTCTCCGTACGCGGAGAGGGGAGTATGGAGCCAGTGAGGAGAAGCACTTGGCGTATACCATCATCGAGACGTGCATCGGCTGTACAGCCTGTATCAAGCGCTGCCCGACCAACGCCATCACCGGCGAGCGCGACCAGTTGCACATCATCGACCCGGCCCTGTGCATCGACTGCGGGGCCTGTGGGGTCGTCTGTCCGCCTGAAGCGATCCTCGATGAGGTTGGCGACATCTGCCGCACCTTCCCGCGCAAGGAGTGGCCGGTGGCCATCGTAATCGAGGACAACTGCATCGGCAGCGGCTGCGAGCTCTGCATCCAGATATGCCCCTTCGATGCGCTCTTCCTGAACACCAGCGGCGACAAGGTCGGCGACTTCTTCGGCGTGGCCGAGGTCATCGAGAAGCGCTGCACGGGCTGCCGTCTCTGCGAGCAGTCGTGCGGCTGGGACTCGGTCTACATCTGGCCGCCGCGCGAGATGCTGAAGAAGAAGATCTATCCGGGGGACGAGGACGCGGCGAAGAAGGAAAAGCTCGCCGCCCGCGCCACCAGCCGCTAGAGCCCCTTGGCCCGCTTTCTGCGCGAGCCCCTTCGCGTCTCCGCCGCCATCGCCGCGCCCATCGAGTCTGTCTGGGAAGTCCTGGCTGACCTGCCGGCCCAACCCAAGTGGATGACCGACGCCCTGGAGGTTCGCGTGACCAGCGGCCAGCCCTACGGGTTGGGCACGCGCGCCGTGGTGCCGACGCGGATCGCCGGTATCACGGTGACCGACGAGATTGAGGTGACGCGCTGGGAGCCGCCGCACCACCTGGGCATACGGCATGTCGGGCGGCTGTTCAGCGGGGACGCGCTGATCTCTGTAGAGCCGGCGGGGGCGGGCTCACTCGTGACGTGGGAGGAGGACCTGCAGCCACCGCTCGGGATGCTGGGTCGGGCAGGGTTCTGGTTCGGCCGGCCGGTGCTGCGCCGGCAGTTCGCGGGCGACCTGGCGCGGCTCAAGAACCTCGTTGAATCTAGACCTGGATAGACGAAGCGATGGAAGACAGCGCAAAGAAGGAGCGGCGAGAACAGCTACGGACGACTTTCAACGCCGCCGCTGAGCTTTACCAGGAGGCTCGACCGGAGTACCCGGAAGCGCTTTACGACGAGCTTCTTCGACTTACAGGGCTAACAGCAGGCAGCCGGCTGCTCGAGGTTGGCTGCGCCACGGGCAAGGCCACGCTGCCGCTGGCCAGGCGCGGCTACGGGGTGACATGCGTCGAGCTTGGCCCCGAGCTTGCAGCGGCTGCCAGGCGCAACCTGGCGCCCTACCCGAACATGACCGTGATCGAGGCGGACTTCGAGACGTGGTCGCCCGCGGTTGCGGAATTCGACCTGGTGTTCGCTGCCACGGCATGGGGGTGGATTGACCCGGCGGTGCGCTACGAGAAAGCCTGGCAACTCCTCAAGCCAGGCGGCCATCTCGCCTTTTGGAATGCTACGCACGTCTTTCCAGAGGGAGGCGACCCCTTCTTCGCTGAGATCCAGGACGTGTATGACGAAATCGGCGAGGGCTTGCCGGGGGTCACAGGTTGGTCCCCCGAGGTGGTGGCGCGGCCGCGGCCCGACCAGCTTCGGGTCGCCTGTGAGGAGATCGAGGCCAGTGGGCGGCTCGAGGACTGTGTAGCCCCCCATTTCGACTGGGAAGTAATTTACGACGCCGAGGGCTACATCAAGGTTCTGAACACGTTCTCGGGACACATCGCCATGCAAGCGTGGCAAAGGGAACGCCTCTGCGGCGAAATTCGCCGCCGGCTGGCCGCGAGGCCCGATGGCCGCCTGCGGCGGCATTGGGGCGCCGTGCTCCACGTCGCGCGGCGACGAGGCAAAGCCAAGCGTGAAGTAATGACCATCGCTTGTGTTGGCCCGCGACCGCGCCCGTAGCGGCTGGTGTCAGCTCTTCGTTCCAACACGTCCTTGGCGCAGGCGCTGACACCCGCCCCTCATCGGTGTGCGCCGTGTTCGCGATATGGCCACATCTGTCTCACCTGAGGACGGGCCGTCCGAATTTATTTGGCGGACCCTCTTATTCCACCTCCAGGGCGGGTGTCAGCCCTTCAACCGATCACGTCGGCTGCCCAGCTGCTGACACCCGCCGCTACAGTTCATGTGAGCAGGGCGCCTTATAGCCCGTTCGGCGTTTCGATCGACTAGGAGGCGCTGGCGCGCCAGGAGACTACCGTCTGCACGCCGATGCGCACCAGCTGGGAGGATTCCAGGGCCATTTCCTCGTACCGCGGGTAGCGTGCCCTCAGGAGGGCCAGCGCGGCGGGATGGTCTGCCGCGGAGACCACGTCGGCGCGACCGTGGAGGACGACCCACGCCAGTTTCGACCAGTCGTTGTCGTAGCGGTCGAAGAGTAGAGCGACGTTGGGGTTCTCCTCGATATTGCGGATGCGCTTGAGGGGGCGGCCGGACTTCGGCTTCTCGTCGATGACCGACCAGACGATGTCGCCGTCGATGGCGAAGCAGATGGGGACGATGGAGGGGATGCCTTCGGCGGAGGTCGTCGCCAGGCGCGCGACTGGGGCCGCGAGCAGCTCCTCGGCCCAGGGCGGGAGGTTCAAGAAGGGACTTCGGCCAGCGAGCGATACTTGCCGCGGTAGAAGAGGATCGGCTCGTCGCCGGTCATGCCTGAGTCGACCACCTGGCCGATGAAGACGGTGTGGTCGCCGGCGTGGATCTCCTGTACGACACGGGCCTCGATGAAGGCCAGGGCCTCGGTCAAGATCGGGGTGCCGGTTTTCCCCTCACGAATGGGCAGGGCGCGGATGGCGGCGTCCTTGCCGGGGTCCTTGGTCGCGAAGGTGCGGGAAATGCTTTCCTGCTCGGCGCTGAGGATGTTGATGGCGAAGGCCTTGGAGTCGGCGATGATCGGGTGCGTCTCCGCGGTCAGGTCGACACAGACCAGCACGAGCATGGGGTTTAGCGAGACAGACGTGAAGGAGTTCACAGTCATGCCGGTGTAGACGCCGTGCCTGGCTGCAGTGACCAGCGTGATGCCCGTGGCGAAAGCGCCCATGACGTCGCGGAAGGTGCGCGCCGGGTCGTCGCTCACGCCGGGCTTGGCTCGGCGGCGCCGACGCGGAAGGACATCGGACCCAGGGCTTCGACATCCTGGCCCGTGGCCCGCGACAGCGAATCGGCCAGCTCGTCGGCGGCCAGCGGCCTGACAGCGCGCACGCGAAGCTGCGCGCGGCCGGCCTCGAAGCTCGTCGGCTCGGCCGAGAGGACGTTGCCTCCGCTCTTCAGGCCTTCGCGCACGGCGGCGAGCATGCGGAATGTTGCCAGGCCCTCGATGGAGATCACGCCTTCGACCGGGGTGCCCCAGTCGTACCCCGCCGGGCTGGCGGCGGAGCCGGACTCTCTCTCGCCGGGGGCCCGTGAGAACCGCGGGATGGTGTTCGCCGGGCCTTCCTCCAGAATTGTGGGCCCTACGGGGCGGGGCGGCGCGGTTTCGGGGCTGGGCGGGCGGGCGGTCCACTCCTGGAGTGGCGTTGACTCAGCGGCGGGCGGCGTGGCACTCGCTATATCGAGGCTGGAGGGCGCATTGCGATGCGCCCCTACAGGTTCTGGTGCCGCATCGGGTCCAGGTGACGCATCAGGTCCGAATGGGGCCTCAACTTCATCCACGCCGGGCGCAGCATCAACCGTCTCCACGGCGGGTGGCGTTTCGACGGTTGGCGACTGGCCGTTTTGGGCCTCAACTCGCGAGGGACGGACGAGGGGGAGCTGGACACCGTCCAGGGTGGCCTGGCGGGCTGTGGTCTCAGCCACCTGCTCGACGACGTGCTGCTCCATCCGCAGCACGATGTGCTCGAGCGATTCCAGGCGGCGCTCGACCATGCGATTCTGCATGCTGACGAGCTCGAAGAAATGGCGCAAGTAGTCGGTCACGACGTTGAGCGAAACCTGTGTTGACCAGTCCTGAGGCTGGAGGGCTTGGGGCTCGGCCCCGCCGGCCGACCGCTGCTGATCGGCCCGGGCTTCGGCCTCTATGCGTTCAATCTCGGCGACGTGTTGGCGGGCGCGGGCGAGGACCTGCTCGACCTGGCCGAGGGCGTCGCGCACGGCATCCTCGGCCTTACGCCGCTCACTATCCAGCTGCTGGTGGTCGCCGGGGCCTATCTGCTCGCTCACGGTGTCTTCCTGTCGCTTTGCTTGCGCCTGGGGCGCCGGGTCTGTTGTGGCGACCGCCGGATCCGGCCGATAGCGCCTTCTGGCCGCCGGGTCGTCATCGCTGGCAGTTTCCGTCGGTGTCCTGTGCAGGAAGCGGTCAAGGACTCCCAATCAGGGCCTCATCGGGGGTTCGCCGGAAGCTGACACAGTAGCAGGATAGGGCGCGATCCTGCACCGGAGTAGAGCAACGCGGTGACGCGCGCAAAGATCGACGAACCGGCGGTTCTGGTCTACTCGGCTTGCGCGAGCTTGTCGGCCGCCGCCTCGGCCAGGGCTTGCAGCTCGTCTTCGCCGAAGGGGAACAGCACGTCGAAGACCTGGATCTGCGAGGCGATGCGGCCGACGGACGTGAAGACCACGTCGAAATAGGCCACGGCGCTGTCTACCTCGGTCTCCTCGGTCGTCAGCTCGAACTCCAGCTCTATGCGATAGGCGTCGGTGCGGTCACCGAGCTCGATGAAGTCGATCTGCTCGAAAGATGCGGCGACGACTGATGCTTCCGGGGTGTCGATAGCGCCTCCCTCGAGTACTGCGACGAAGCAGTCGAGCTGCTCGGGCAGGACAGCAAGCGCCGCTGCGACCGCCTCCTCGTCCTCGAAGACACCGACGCGATGCTCGATTGTCGGCGGGCCGTCGCCGCCGTCCTCCACGAAATCGCCAGTCTCGGCGCGGCCCACCAGTCCCGGCGCGCGTTGTTCGCCGAAGCCACAGTCGGCGAAGGCTTCGGCGGTTTCGGGGTTCTCCTCCTCGTCCACGAACGGCAGCTCGGTCCAACCGGCTGGGAAGTCGTCCTCGGTCAGGAGCAGCGAGGCGGCCAGGTCGTCCTCGGGTAGCGTCTCGTCTTCACTGGGGGTGGCTTCGACGTCCTCGCCGTTTTCTTCTTCGGTCGCTTCGGGTGTGTCGCCGGACGTCATCGCCGCCGCAGGCAGCGAGGAGGGTGAGGGAAAGGAGCACGGCAGCGAGGAGTGAGGCCCTCATGTCCTCACCATTTAAGCGGGTTGGAGCCTTCTCGTCCTTCGGGACCGTCGACCTTGCATTCGTGGGGAGTGAGTGGATGGGATGTCGCGGGCAGATGGCTCTTAGTCACGGAATTCTGTCTTGAAATCGGCCGGCCATCTGCCCCTACACCCAAACTCTTCGTGTCCTCGTCGATGCGCCAAGAGGGCAGCTGGCCGGCGGGTGGGCAAGGGGTCTGTTGACCGGCTGGCGGCGCCCCCTGAGGCTTAGCTTGTGATCAAGGACGACATTGCGGCGCTCGTCGAGCGGGCCGCGCTTGCCGCCCAGGACGCCGGTGAGATTCCGCAGGTGGATCTCCCGGACTTCCAGGTGGAGCGGCCGCAGCGGCCGGAACACGGAGACTACGCCGTCAACCTGCCGCTGAAGCTGGCGCGGCCGGCCCGCGCCAACCCCATGGCCCTGGCGCAGGCCATCGCCGAGCGCATACCGGCCGACGGCTTGATCGCGGCGGTCGACGTCGCGCCGCCGGGATTTCTGAACTTCAGGTTGCAGACCTCGTGGCTGGCCGGCCAGGTGGGGGCGATCCTCGACGCCGGCGAGCAATTTGGGCGCTCCGAGATGGGCGCCGGCCAATCTGTGCAGGTTGAGTTCGTCAGCGCGAACCCCACCGGACCGCCCCACGTCGGCAACGGGCGCGGCGCCGTGATCGGCAGCGTGTTGGCCGACGCGCTGGCGCTAGCCGGCTACACCACGCAGCGAGAGTATTACGTTAACGACGCCGGCACGCAGGCCGACCGCTTTGGGCGCACGCTGCTGGCGCGCTATGAGCAGCTCTTTGGCCGCGACGCGGCTATCCCCGAGGACGGCTACCCAGGCGCGTACATGATCGAGACGGCCGAGGCGCTCAAGGAGCGCCACGGCGCCCGCTTCCTGGATAAGGGCGAGGAATTGCTCGCTGAGCTGACCAGCATCGGCATCGACCTCATGGTCGAGCGCATAGCCGAGGACATGAGGCTTCTGGGAGTCGAGTACGACCGGTGGTTCCGTGAGTCATCGCTCTATGAGGACAGAGCCGAGGGTTCGCAGTGGGACCGCGCGTTTCAAATCCTGAAGGACGGCGGCCACATCGAGGAGAGGGACGGCGCCGTCTGGTTCGCGTCGAGTCAGTTGGGCGAGGACAAGGACAACGTCGTCATCCGCAGCGACGGCCGACCGGCTTACCTGGCCTCCGATATTGCCTACCACCTCGACAAGTTCACGCGCTTCGACCAGGTGATCAACGTCTGGGGCGCGGACCACCAGGGCCACGTGCGCCGCATGAAGTCGGCCGTGGCGGCCCTGGGCTTCGACCCTGACAAGCTGGACATCCTGATCTACCAGCTGGTGACCCTTAAGCGCGGCGATGAGGTCATGCGTCTGTCGAAGCGCGCCGGCGACATCATCACGCTGCGCGAGGTCATCGAGGAGGTCGGCCGCGACGCCTGCCGCTTCTTCTTCCTCTCCCGTTCAGCGGACGCGCAGATGGAGTTCGACCTGGAGCTGGCCAAGCGCGAAAGCACCGAAAACCCCGTCTACTACGTGCAGTATGCCCACGCACGGATCGCCAGCGTGCTGGAGTTCGCCCGCGATCGCATTCCAGAGTGGGCTGACGCCGACATCTTGTTGCTCGGGCAGCCGACCGAGCTGGCGCTGATCCGCAAGATGCTTGAGTTCCCGGAGGTTGTCGAGCTGGTCTGCCGCCAGCACGCACCCCACCACCTGCCCCACTACTCGCAGGAGCTGGCTACGGCGTACCACTCGTTCTACACGGAGTCCCGGGTGGTCACCGACGACATTCCTCTCTCGAAGGCGCGGCTAAGGCTGTGCGAAGCGGCCAAATTGGTCCTGGCGCGCTCTCTGACGCTGATGGGGGTCTCAGCCCCGGCGAAGATGTAGCCCTACGGGACTCCCGGCGTCGCCTCGCAGCTGGGGGCAGCGGTGTCAGTGCCGGAGCCGCCAAAGCAGGTGTCGGTGTCGGGACCTCCGTTCATATCGTCGCTGCCGGGGCCTCCCTCCAGCTGGTCATTGCCGGTGCCGCCGGTGAGGGTGTCGTTGCCGGCGCCGCCCAGCGCTACATCGGCGCCGCCCTGCCCGTGGGCGGTGTCATTGCCAGAGGAGCCGTCCAGGGTGTCATTGTTCGGCCCCCCGCTCAGGGTGTCGCCGCCGGCGTTGCCACAGATCGTGTCGTCGCCGCCCTTGCCGTCGATGGTGTCGTCGCCGCCAAGACCAACGATCACGTCGTTGCCCGCCGTGCCGGAGATCCCGTCGGGCCGGGCGTTGGCCAGCCGGTCGCCGTAAATAGTCGCCTCCAAGCCATCGCAGATAGCCATAGCCCGGACTCTCAGTCCGCCGGCTTGATTGTCCTGGCCGAACTCGGCGAGCTCGATCAAGTAGGTCTTGGTGGCCACAGCGTTGAACTCGACCTGTGAGCCTTGAGATGGTCCGATGTCGTCATTGCAGGCGATGTAAGGTCCGGTTATCGCGTAGGCATTGTTGGACGGCCAGACAGCAACGACGGTGTCGTACCCGCTTAAAGCGGTATTGATGCGTACCCTGGCGGAAACACCCTTTAGCGCTATCCACAGGGTGTCGGTGTGCTGCTGATTTACTCCCCCGCACATGATCGGGTCGTTGGGGTCGCCGGTGTACTCGGAGATGTTGAAGTCGTAGATGGCGGTGGCCAACCAGGTACCGTCGCGGACGGCGGGTGTAGTCTGTTCGTCGTACTGCAAGCTCGTGCCGGCCGAGGCTGACCAGGTCGCCAAGAAGCCGAGGATGAGGATGGTGAGCGCTGCGGTGATCCCGCGCATGTCGGCACCTGCCTTCGACCCGGATAGAACGCATCATAGTCCCTTCGGACCAATATCAGGTCCGGCCGATAGACCGCCATTCGTCGGCGAGGATTCCCATCAGAATCTCGTCGCACCAGTGACCTGCGTGGAACCTCGATTGGCGGAGGCGTCCCTCCTCTCGGAACCCTGCCTTGAGATAGGCCCTACTGGCACGGGCGTTGTAATCGAGCACCGTCAGCTGAACGCGGTGCAGGTTCATTTGTTGGAATGCGTGGTCCAGTGTTGCCAGCGTCGCCGCCGTCCCATATCCCTGCTTCCAGGACTGCCGGCGAAGGCCGATCCCGAAGTTGGCCTCTCGATTCTCCGCAGACGCGCGCTTCAGGCTCACGCAGCCGATCAACTCGCCAGTTTCGTCTTCCACTGCCAGGAAGCAATTCTCGAATTCGGGACGTAGCACGCCCTTTAACCACTCAGCGGTTTGGGCGAGGGAGCTGGGATACCGCCAGCCGTCCAGCAGGCTCATTTCGAAGTCCTTGTGCCATCTCCAGACGGCGTCGGCATCACTCTCCTCGAGGGCGCGCAGACGTATGCGGTTCGCAATTGGCATCGCGCAACCGATTATCGAATCTAATGGGTTTAAAGGTCCTGAACCACTACTCGCAAGAGCTACCTAGGAGAGCGGCGAGGAAGGTGCGGCGCGCCGGGCGGATGGTGGTTGCATGCACATCGCATGCGCTAGTATCAAATCCGTGGCCAAGCTACTGCAGGTTCGCGGCATGAAGGACAAGGTCCACGCCGAACTCGCCCGCCGAGCGCGCAAGAAGGGCCAGAGCATGTCGCAGTACGCCAACCAGATACTAGAACGAGAGCTAAAGCAAATCGACTTGGATGAGTTTCTCGATCAACTCGAGACCCGCGAGCCGGTCGAGTTCGAGGGCTCCGCCGCGGATCAGATACGAGAAGAGCGAGAGCGCTACCTCGACGAGGTTTGGGAGGAGAACAGCAAGTCGCAGTCATCGACACCTCCGCTTTCGCAGACTCCTGTGGGCCAGTCGGCGCGGCAGCCACAAGGCGGCACATCCGTGACGAACGAGCCGGGAGAGCGGTAGATGGGGAAAATACTGCAGGTGCGCGACCTCCCGGATGAGGTTCACGCCGAGCTTGTCAGACGCGCAAAACAGGAGCATTACTCGCTCTCTAGATATGTCGGCGAGATATTGGTCCGGGAGACATCCCGGTTACCCATGAAGGACTGGCTGGCAAGGCTGCGCACACTGGAGCCGGTGGACGCGGATGTGCCCGCAGCTGATCTTATCCGCGAGGCTCGTGAGGAAAGAGACGAACACCTCGAGCAAGTATTCGAGGAGAACCAGCGAACGTGGTCGTCGACGCGTCAGCAATCGTAGAGTTGCTCCTTGGCAAGGAGCTTGGCCGACGTTTCGCACGGGTCCTCGACTCGGGGCCCGTCACGCTGCGGGTGCTCGGACACACCGATAGTGAGGTGCTTTCGGGTTTCATAAAGCGCGTCCGCCGCGGCTCCATGACGAATCGACAGGCTTCCGAGCGGCTAAGGGCCTACCTGCTCTTACCTCTCGTTTACCACGAAGCCGGGCCTCTACTGATGGACGCATGGCAGCTGCGGGAAAACTTCAGCGCCTATGACGCCCTCTACGTTGCGCTGGCAGATCGACTCGGCGAGCCACTGATTACCGCCGATGGGCGTCTGGCCCGGGCGGCTTCTGCGTTCACCACTGTGGAGGTCATCTCCTTAACAGCAAGCAGCTAGAAAGGCCAGTTGGCGGGGCGGCCCTGCGACGACACGCCGGACTCCAATAGCGCCTCGACCTCGTCGCTCGTCAGGCCGGCGAGGTCTCCCAGGACATCGAAGAGGTCCTGGCCGACCGCCGGCGCGTTGCCTTTGATCCCGCCGGGCGTGCGGGAGAGGCGCACAGGGGTATCGGGCAGGGGCATCGTGCGGCCCATGCGCGGGTTCTCAACGGGCTTCAGGGTTTCGCGGGCGACGATTTGGGGATACTCCGCCGCCTGGGCGATGTTGTGCAGGGGGCCGCAGGGGATCTGCAGGGGCTCTAACAATGCCACCCAATGGGCTGTGGTTTTCTTGCTCAAGGCATCGTTGAGCAGGGGCTCAAGCTCGGCGTGGTTGCGCGTGCGGTCGCCGCTGGTCTCGAAGCGCGGGTCGTTGATTAGCTCCGCCCGCTCGATGGTGGCGCAGAAGAGCTCCCACTGGTTCTCTACGCCCCAGGCCAGGGCAACCACGATGTAGCCGTCCGCGGTTGGAAAGGCCTGGAACGGCGTGGCCGCGGGATGGCGCGTGCCCAGAGGGCCGGGTACTTCACCCGTAGCGAAGTAGCGGCTGAAGGCGTTCTCGAGGATGGCGACCTGGCAGTCGAGCATCGAGATGTCGACCATCTGGCCCTCGCCGCTGCGCTCGCGCTCGTGGAGGGCGCTAAGAATTCCGATCGCGGTGAAAAGCCCCCCGGCGATGTCTCCGAGGGAGAGGCCCGGGCGAACCGGCGGACCGCCGGGCTCGCCGGTGATGCTCATAACGCCGCCCATGCCCTGGACGATTATGTCGAGCGCTGGCTTTCCCCTGTCGGGCCCTGTCTGACCAAATCCGGAGGTCGCCGCATAGATCAGGCTAGGGTTCAGCTTCTTGAGGTCGTCATAGCCCAGCTCCATGCCCTCCATCGTTCCCGGCGTGAAGTTCTCCATGACGACATCAACGGCCGGGACGAGCCTTTTGAACACATCGCGGCCGCTCTCGCTTTTCAGGTCGAGGGTCACGCTGCGCTTGCCCCGGTTGATGGAGAAAAAGTAGACGGACTCGCCGTTGATGTGGGGACCTGTCGTGCGGGCGATGTCGCCCCAGGGCGGCCGCTCGACCTTGATCACGTCGGCGCCGAGGTCGCAGAGGACCATCGAGGCGTAGGGGCCGGAGAGCACCCAGGTCAGATCGAGGATGCGTACGTCGCTGAGAGGCCCCGCCATCTCAGTCTATGGAGACCGTGTTCTGAGCCTCGGCCTCGACGAAGGCTTTGAAAGCAGGGACCTCCGCTGCCATTCGCTTCTCGGCGATCCGAGCCAGCAGCAGCCAATCGAGCAGCCGCCCCACTGGGCCTAACGGCAGGTCGTAGCGCGCGTCAAAGCTGAAGAGGGTCTGATCGCCCTGAGGCTCGAAGGTCATCGTCGCGAAGCCGGAAAAACGCATCAGACCGATCGGCTCGAACCTGTGGTCGTGGCGCTGATTAGGCTCGACGGCGACCACCTGGCAGCTGTAGCGCGGTCCCGTCTTGAAGCGCAGCTTGTAGCGGCTTCCGGGCTGGTCGAGGGGGCCGGTGACGTCGTAGATTTCTTGGACATCGGGGAACCAGCGGGGCATGGCGTGGTCGCTGGTCCAGGCCATGAAAACGCGCTCGACCGGCGCCTCGATTACTGTGGTCAGAGCAACTCGACCCATTGCTCGACGATAGTAACGGAGGCAACGCTGACAATCCTCGGTTATCTGGCTGTTCTCCTCTTGGGCGCCGGCGTGGCCAGCGGCGTCTATCTGTACAACCCCGACCTTCTGGGCGGCGATGGCGGCGGCAACGACATCGAGGTCGTGATCCGCGAGGGCGATGCACGCCTCGACGATGAGAACGGGGACGCGCTGGTAATTCTTGGCTCCCGCCTGATCGAAACGCTGGTGACCGACGCCCTGCTTGAAGCGGAGCTGAGCTTTGAGCTGGAGGACATCCAGGCCCAGTTCGTCGAGCAGGGGATCGAGATATCGGGACGTGTGGACATCAGGGTCTCGGGCGTACCCTTGAGCCCGCGCTTCACCGCTGTAGTCCACCCCACGGCCAGTGACGGCCGGGTATCAGTCGAGGTCGGTGAGGTTCGGGCGGCGGGCACTCCGCTGCCACAGGTCTTCCGAACGGGGCTGGAGGGCGTTATCAACCAGGAGATCGGGGACGCAATTTCCATCGATGGCTACGTCATCGACGACGTCGAAGTCGGAGACGGCGAGCTGCTGGTTTACCTGGTCTACGCGCCCGAAGAGTAGGGTTCGGGACGTTGTCTCTGTTCGGGGCGCCGTCACCCTCACCCTAGCCCTCTCCCTCAAGGGAGAGGGGAACAGGACGGCACCGCAGGCGATTCTAGCGTCCGGGCAACTTTACTCTAGGCGAGGCCCCAGCGCTCCTTTACCCAGCCCTCGAGGCGGGCGAAGATCACGCGGTCGACGGTTAAGCCGATGGCGATGATCACGACCATCACAGCCATTACCTGGCTGATGTTGTTGAGATCGCGGCCAAGCTGGAGGAGGAAGCCGAGGCCACCGCTGACGTAGAGCAGCTCGGCAGCCATTAGCGAGCGCCAGGCGAAAGACCAGCCCAGCTTCAGGCCCTGGACCATCGACGGGATCATGCCCGGCATTACGACGTAGCGGAGCATCTGATAGTGGTTGGCGCCAAAGGTCAGCCCGGCGCGCCGGAACAACGGGGGTATGTTGCGCACGCCGTCCCTTGCCGAGATGGAAATTGCGAACACAGACCCCATGACGACGACGAAGATGATCGCCCGCTCGCTGAGGCCGTACCAGATCAGGGCCAGGGGGAGCCAGGTCACGCTAGGCAGCGACTGCATACCGACAGCCAGGCTGCCGACGGTCTCGTCGACCCACTTGAGGCCGCCCATCGCCGCCCCCATCGTGATGCCGATGATGAAGGCAAAGGCGAAGCCGATGGCAAGCCGTTTGAGGCTTGTCTGGACGGCGTCCTGGATGCGGCCGTTGTCCCAGTTCTGCTGGAGGGAATCCCAGACCTCGGTCGGGCCGGCGAAGGCGTAGCTCTCCCAGAGGCCGGAATCGGCCACGAGCTGCCAGACGACGATCAGACCGACATAAAAGGCCGCGATGCGGAGCAGCTTGAAGAAGAAGTCGCTGCCGCCGGCAAGCGTGCGGCTCAGGCGCGAGGCGGGCTTGAATTCGAAGGTGTCAGTGGCCACGCTTGCCTCCCTTGTGGGCGCGCTCGAACAGGTCGTGCTGAAGCTCGGAGCGGACCTCGGCGGCAAGGTCGACCACTGCATGTGAGTCGAAGGAGCGCGGGTGGGGGATGTCGACCTTGAACTCACGCTTGATCTGGCCCGGCGAGGGCGTCATGACCAGGACGCGGTCGGCCAGAATGACGGCTTCGCGCACGTTATGGGTAATGAAGAGGATGGTGGCGCCGGTGCGCTCCCAGATCAGCTGCAGCTCTTCCTGCAGGATGTCGCGGGTCTGCGCGTCGAGCGCTGCGAAGGGCTCGTCCATAAGCAACATCTGAGGCTCGACGGCAAGGGCGCGGGCCAGTTGGACGCGCTGCTTCATTCCCCCGGAGAGCTCGTGCACAAAGGCTTTCTCGAAGTTCTTGAGGTTGACCAGCTCGAGGTAGCGGTCGACCAGCTCCCGGCGTTCTTTGATGCCGACGCCGCGCATCTTGAGTCCAAACTCCACGTTGCCGCGAACGCTGAGCCATGGATAGAGCGCGTGCTCCTGGAAGACGACCACTCGTTCGGGCCCGGGCTTCTTGATGACCTTGCCGTCGAAGACGGCTTCCCCGCGGTCGACCTTCTCGAGGCCCGCCACGATGTTGAGGAGCGTCGTCTTGCCACAGCCCGAAGGCCCGACGATGACGACGAACTCGCCGGGGGCTACGTGCAGATCGATGTCCTGCAGCGCCACCGTCATCTGGCGCGTCGTGTCGAACTTCTTGCTCACCGAATGGAGGGAGAGCAGCGCTTGCTGCTCTCCCTCCGAAGGACGGACGGACGGAGATTCGCGTTCTAACAAGGCGACCAAACGTTAAGCCTCCACTGGATCGAGGCCGAGCTCGGCCAGGATCTCGTTAAGTAGCTCCAGGGCGTACAGGTTCTCAAGGTTTGGTTCCTCCTCCAGGAATTCCAGCTCGAAGGCAGCGGCTGCCGACTCGCGCAGGCTCGACGCTATGGGGTCAAACGTCGGCTCGATGTTCTCCCAGGCGGCGTCGATAACCTCCTGGGGCAGCGGCTCGCCGGTGGCCGACTCGATGCCCTGGTTGACCAGGGTCTTGGCCTCTTCGGGGTTGTCCTGGATGAACTGAGTAATCTCGATGTGGGCGCTCAGGAAGTCGCGCACGGTGTCAGGGTGTTCTTCGAGGAAGCCGGTCTCCGCGATCAGCTGGGTGGTGACGAACTGCCCAGCATCCCAGAGGTCCCGCTCGTCGAGGAAGATCTCACCGTCCGCCTCCTGCACGAGGCGGGTGGCCCAGGGCTCAGGCACCCAGGCGGCGTCGATCTCGCCCTGTTGGAACAAGGTCAGGGCGTCGGGGTTGGCCGTCGGGATGACCTGGACGTCGCCGCCGTTCTCGCGGGATGCGAGGCCGTTGTCGAGCAGCCAGTTGCGGAGGGCGACGTCCTGGGTGTTGCCGAGGCTGGGCGTCGCCACCTTCTTGCCGGCGAAGTCGGCGGCTTCCTCGATCCCGGCGTCGGGGCGTACCACGAGCAGCGCGCCGCCGCTGGTGGCGCCGGCGATGACGCGGACGGCCTCGCCGTCGCTCTGGACGTAGCCGTTGATCGTGGGGTTCGGGCCGATGTAGGAGAGGTCGATTTCGCCGGCGAAGATAGCCGTAATAACCTCCGTTCCGGAGTTAAAGGCGACCGGTTCAAGGGTTACGTTCGACCCCAGGCTTTCGGCAAAGGTGCCGTCTTCGAGGCCGACCAGGGCCTGGGCGTGGGTGATGTTGGGAAAGTAGCCGAGGCGCAGCGTTAGCGCGCCGGCTGAATCGTCGTCGCCGGTGTTGGTTGATTCGGCGCCGGAATCGTCATCATCGTCGCCGCCACAGGCGGTCACGGCGGCGATGAGGCCGATGAGAAGTAACAGGCTAAGTAGCTTTTTCAAGTGAGTCCTCTCGTTGACTGAAGATGGTTGGGCTGGAAGAGGCCCGCATACTGCGGGCACCTACACGCGCAGGGCACGTGGGCAAAATGCCGGGGGTTTCTCCTTCGGCCTCCAGCTGTCTGGTCAGCGAGTGAGTTTGCGGACCCGAGGCTACTCACGGTCGAGTCGCCTCCTTTCCAGGGTGTCTATCTGCACGACGCGCGAATCCTGGACGATGACCTGGACGTAGCCGTGGCGGACGCTGCGCACAGCGCGCAGTACCTCTTTGGCCAGGGCTTCGTCGGTATCTCGTGAGGAATCAGGTCGTGCCGGCATTTCAGCAATTCTGCCGAAGGGCGAGCTATTTAACCAGAGCATCTTAAGCATACATATCATGCGTATTTCACATGAGATGGGGAGGGACGCAGGGTGGGCAAACGGAGTCTTTCCGCAACATTGACTGCTTCTGCTCTAAGTCGCAGTCGTGCGAGCGCAACTGGCGGCGGAGCGGCCTAGACTGGAGGTGCCTGCATCCCCCGTCCGGGCAGCTCCGCCGCCTCCAGATAGAGCTAAGGAAGAACCGCGAGCGATGACCACCGCGACAGACGTTCAGACCCTCTGCATCAATTCGATCCGCACGCTGGCGATGGACGCCGTGCAGCAGGCCGGATCGGGCCACCCCGGCACCGCCATGGCCCTGGCCCCGCTGACCTTTCAGCTCTTCACGCGGCACATGCGCCACAACCCCCAGAACCCGCGCTGGCCGGGCCGCGACCGCTTCGTCCTATCGGCGGGGCACGCCGCTATCCTGCACTACAGCGCGCTGTATCTGACCGGCTACGACCTTCCGCTCGACGAGATCAAGCGTCTGCGCCAATGGGGTAGCAAGACGCCCGGCCACCCCGAGATCCACTTGACGCCGGGTCTCGAAACCACGACCGGCCCCCTCGGCCAGGGCATCGCCACGTCCGTCGGGATGGCGCTGGCTGAACGCATGCAGGCCGAGCGCTTCAACGTCGACGGCCACGAGCTCGTGGACAACTGGACCTACGTCATCGCCAGCGACGGCGACATGATGGAAGGGGTCAGCGGAGAGGCTTCATCGCTCGCCGGCTTCCTCAAGTTGGGCCGGCTCATCGTCTTCTACGACGACAACAAGATCACGATCGACGGCGGCACCGAGCTGGCTTTCAACGAGGACGTTGCCCTGCGCTATGAGGCCTATGGCTGGCATACCCAGCGCATTAAGGACGCCAACGACCTTGATGAGATAGACCGCGCCATCGCCGCCGCCAGGGACGACGAAAGGCCATCGCTGATCGTCGTGAGCAGTCACATCGCCTGGGGTGCGCCGACCAAGCAGGACACATCGGCGGCGCACGGGAGCCCCCTCGGCGAGGACGAAGTGGCGGCGACCAAGGAGGTCTACGGCTGGCCGAACGAGAAGTTCTACGTGCCCGAGGAGGCGCTCGCCTACTACCGGCGCTGCATCGACCGCGGCAGGGAGATGGAGGAGGAATGGGACGGGCGATTCGCGGCCTTCGCTTCCGACAACCCTGACCTTGCCTCTGAGTTCCGGCGGCGACTCGACGGCCACATGCCGGATGGGTGGGCGAAGAACCTGCCTTCCTTCGCGGAGGGCGAGAGCGAGGCCAGCCGAGCGTCGTCCAGCAAGGTGCTGAACGCCATCGCCGAGTCGGTCCCGGAGCTCATCGGCGGGTCGGCCGACCTCATCGACAATACGAACACGAGGCTGAGGGCCTATCCATCTATCAAGCCCGGCGAATACGGCGGGCGTAACATCCACTTCGGCGTCCGCGAGCACGGCATGGGCGCCATCGTCAACGGCATGACGCTCTACGGCGGGCTGCGGCCGATCGCGGCGACCTTCATGATCTTCTCCGACTACATGCGGCCGGCAGTACGCCTGGCCGCGCTGATGGAGTGCCCCTCCCTCGTGGTCTGGAGCCACGACAGCGTCGGGCTGGGCGGGGATGGGCCTACGCACCAGCCGATCGAACACCTGATGAGCCTGCGGGCCATGCCCAACCTGACGCTGATCAGGCCGGCCGATGGGCCGGAGGTCGCCCAGGCCTGGCGAGTAGCCCTCGAGAACCGTGGGGGCCCGACGGCGATCGCCCTGAGCCGGCAGAAGGTGAAGGCCATAGACCGTGGCCGCTACGCCGACGCCGAGGGCCTGGCGCGCGGCGCCTACGTCCTCGCCGACGCCGATGGCGGCAGCCCCGAGCTGATCATCATCGCCACGGGCTCCGAGGTCTGGGTGGCTATCGAGGCCTACGAAGAGCTGACGGCCGGGGGCGTCAAGGCGCGCGTGGTCAGCATGCCTTCCTGGGAGCTTTTCTCGCTGCAGGACGACGCCTATCGCGAGTCCGTGTTGCCGCGGACGGTCTGGAGGCGGCTCTCAGTTGAAGCCGGGGCGACGCTCGGCTGGGAGCGCTGGGTCCGCGATCGCGGATTGATCATCGGCGTCGACCACTTCGGACATTCAGCCGACGGCGACGAGGTCCTGCGGAAATTCGGCTTCAACGCCGAGAACGTGGTCGAAAAGGCGCGACAGCTGCTGAACGAGGGCGACTGATGCGCGTCGCAGTCGCCTGCGACCACGCCGGCTACCACCTGAAGGCGCGCGTGTTGGCGGAGGTGGAAAAAGCCGGCCACAAGGCCATCGAGCTCGGCGTCTTCTCGACGGAGCCGTCGGACTACCCGGATGCCGCGTTGGAGCTGGGGGAGGCCATGCTTGCGGGGCGGGCCGAGCGGGGCATCCTCGTCTGCGGCAGCGGGGTTGGGGCGAGCGTCGCGGCGAACAAGGTGCCCGGGATTCGCGCCGCCCTCTGCCACGACACTTACTCGGCCCACCAGGGCGTGGAGCACGATGATATGAACGTGCTCTGCCTGGGGTCGCGGATCGTTGGCGAGGAGCTGGCCGCCGAGCTGATCCGCGCCTTTCTTGCCGCCGGCTTCCAGCACGAGGAGCGCTTCGTCCGGCGGCTCAATAAGGTACTGGCAATAGAACAGAGTTATAGCAAGACCACCGAGGAGGTCAGGTCATGAACCCATGGCACGAAGTAGCAGCGCAGGGCCAGAGCGTCTGGACCGACTACATCAGGAGGGAGTTCGTCCGCTCGGGCGAGCTTAAGAGACTGACGGAGGAAGATGCCGTAACGGGCGGCACAGCCAACCCGACGATCTTCGAGCAGGCCATTGTCAACAGCAGCGATTATGACGAGCGCGTGCGGGAGCTCCTGGCCGAGGGCGCGGACGCCAATGCCATCTACGAGGACCTGGCGATCGACGACATCCGCATGGCCGCCGATGTCTTCCGTCCCTTCTGGGACGCGAAGAGCGGCGCCGACGGCTACATCTCGATCGAGGTCTCGCCGAAGCTCGCGCACGACACAGCGGGCACAAACGAGGAAGCCCGCCGCTTCTTCGAGCTGATCGACAGACCCAACGTCTTGATCAAGATTCCGGCGACAGCCGCCGGCCTGCCGGCGATCCGAGAGACGATCAGCCGCGGTATCAACGTCAACGTGACGCTGATCTTTGCGCGCAGCCGCTACCGCGAGGTCGCCGAGGCCTACATCGCCGGTCTCGAGGATCTGGTGCGCTCGAAGAAAGCACCCCTGGAGGCGGTGGCTTCGGTCGCCAGCTTCTTCGTCAGCCGCGTCGATACGCTGGTCGACCCCCGGCTCGACAAGCTCGCCGGGGAGGCCACGTCGGATGACGTGCGGCGTGAGGCCCGGGAGCTGAGGGGCAAGGCGGGAATCGCCAACGCGCGTCTCGCCTACCAGGACTTCCTGGAGATCTTCCGCGGCGAGCGCTTCAGAGCCCTGCAGGACATGGGGGCACGCGTGCAGCGGCCGCTGTGGGCCAGTACGGGAGTCAAGGACCCGGCCTACCGTGACACGATGTACGTCGAGGAGCTGATCGGGGCCGATACGGTGGACACAGTACCGCCGGCGACGCTGGATGCCTTCCGCGACCACGGGGTGGTCCGTGGCCAGACGATCGTCGAAGACGTCGAGGGTGCCCGTCAGGTCGAACGAAGGCTGGCCGCAATCGGCATCGACCTCGAGGAGGTCGGCCGCACCCTTGAGGACGAGGGCGTCGAGAAGTTCGACAAGTCCTTCGTCAACCTGCTCGATGGCATCGCCAAAAAGCGAGAGATGGTAAGTGCCTGAGGTCGCCCAAGCCGACCAGGGCCTAGCCACCGCCGTTGCCGACCTCGAGCAGCGTGAGGTAGTCCGCAAACTCCTGGCGGGCGACCCGTCAGCCTGGAGCGAAGACGGCGCAGTGCGCGAGAAGATAGTCAATCGGCTGGGCTGGATACCGGTTGTGCGCGAGATGGCCGCTGAGGTCGACGATCTCAAGCGCTTTGCTGCCGGCCTGGCGCACGAAGGTTACAAGTATGCCGTGCTCCTGGGCATGGGCGGCAGCAGCCTGGCGCCGATAGTGTTGCGCGAGGTCCTGGCCAGCGACAAGCCCTTGCTCAAGCTGGAGGTCATCGACACCACTGACCCGGAGACGATCTTCGCTGTCGAGAGGCGGATCGACCTCGACCATACGGTGTTCATCGTCTCCAGCAAGTCCGGCGGGACGATTGAGCCCAACACCCTGGCCGCCTACTTTTGGGAGCGGACAGGGGGTGACGGCAGCCGCTTCATAGCCGTCACCGACCCGGACACCGAGCTTTCGAGATTGGCTGCCGCCAATCGCTACCGACGGGCATTCATCAATCGCCCCGACATCGGCGGCCGTTACTCGGCGCTGTCGTATTTCGGGCTTGTCCCGGCCGCCCTCATGGGGCTCGATGTGGGACACATCGTTGGTGGGGCAACAAAGCTCCTCGATGGCCTTTCCGACGAGCTGCGCGAGGGCGACAGCCCCACCTGGCTGGGCGCCCGCCTCGGCGCCCTGGCCACGGCCGGCCGGGACAAGGTTACCTTCGTCATGGACGAGCGCCTGGCGAGCCTCGGCCTCTGGCTAGAGCAGCTGATCGCGGAGAGCACCGGCAAAGAGGGCAAGGGGCTGGTCCCCGTGGCCGGGGAGCGCCTCGGACCCGTGGGCGTCTACGGCGCTGACCGGGTTTTCGTGGAGATCGGCCTCCGCGGTTCGGATGAAGCGGAGCTCGACGACTTTGAAGACGCCGGCCACCCGGTCATCCGAAGGACTCTCAAGAATCCCAATGACCTCGGCGCCGAGTTCCTGGCCTGGGAGATAGCAACCGCGGTCGCCGGGGCCGTGCTTGGCATCAACCCTTTCGACGAGCCGAACGTGCAGGAAAGTAAGGACAACACTTCGCGCCTCCTCGATGAGCTCCAGAGCTCCGGTAGTCTGCCGGCGGCCGGGCAGTCAGCCGAATACGACACTATCGCCGTGACCGGTGCGGGAGGCAGCGCGGTCGATTTGGTCAGAGGCTTCCTGCGTGATGCTCCCGGAGGCGGATACATCGCGTTGATGGCGTATGTCGGCGAGACTGCCGAGCGAGAAAACGCCTTCCAGGACATCCGTACAGCGATCCGCGACCAGAGCAGGCTGGCCACAACCTTCGGCTACGGCCCCCGCTTCCTCCACTCGACCGGCCAGCTGCACAAGGGTGGCAAGCAAAACGGTGCCTACGTCCAGTTCGTCGCGCCGGTACAGGAGGACGTCGTCATCCCCGGACGCCCGTTCACGTTCGGACAGCTGATCGCCGCCCAGTCACTGGGTGACCACCAGGCCCTGCTCTCGCGGGGAAGGCCAGTCTTGCGGATAGACCTTGGAATGGACCGGCAGCGAGGTCTTGCCGCCGCCGAGCGCCTCTTCAGCGAAGCTCTGACGTCCTGAAAGGAGAAGCAATGAAACTCGGGTTCATCGGTCTTGGGCGGATGGGCGGCAACATGACGAGGAGGCTGTCAGAAAACGGTCACGAAGTTGTCGCCTGGGATCACGGTCGCCCGGCGACGGAGAAAGCCGCCGAATACGGTGCAACTCCGGCCGATAGCCTCGAGGACCTGATGAAGAAGCTGGAGCCTCCGCGCGCCGTCTGGATCATGGTGCCCTCGGGCGCGCCGGTTGACGCCACCCTCGACGGTCTGATGCCTTTCGCTGACCGCGGCGACGTTTTCATCGATGGCGGCAACTCGAACTACAAGGACACGATCGCTCGCGGCGACCGGCTGGAAAAGAACGGCTTTAGGTTCGTCGACGCCGGCACGAGCGGCGGTATCTGGGGCTACCAGGTCGGGTATTGCCTAATGGTCGGTGGCGAGCCGGACGCCTTCGCTGTGATCGAGCCGGCGATCAAGACGCTTGCCCCCGAAGGCGGCTACATGCGGGTCGGTGGGCGCGGTGCAGGACACTTCGCCAAGATGGTCCACAACGGCATCGAGTACGGGATGCTGCAGGCCTACGCCGAGGGGTTCGAGATCATGAACGCCTCGCAGTACGAGTTCGATATGGCGGCCGTGTCCTCGCTCTGGAACAAGGGCAGCGTCGTGCGCTCGTGGCTGCTCGAGCTCGCGGAGCTCGCCTTCAAGAACGACCCCAAGATGGAGCAGCTCGCGGGCCACGTCGCCGACTCGGGCGAGGGCCGCTGGACGGTCGCGCAGGCGATCGAGACCGACGTCGCGGCGCCCGTCATCACCATGTCCCTGATCTCGCGCTTCTACTCGCGCCGCGAGAACTCCTATGGCCACCGCGTAATCGCCTCGTTGCGCAACCAGTTCGGTGGGCACGCTGTGACGGCCGCGACCCTGAAAGACATCGAAAAATCGGAATGACGGCGGAGGCGGTCTCCCCCAACCCTTTGCGCGAGGGCCTGCGCTCGTGGCGCACGCCCGAGCCCAACATGGTGGTGATCTTCGGCGGCACCGGCGACCTGGCCAAGCGCAAGATCATTCCGGCCCTCTACGACCTGGCCGTCCGTGGGCTGCTGCCGGCGCGCTTTGGCATCCTCGGCACCTCACGTCGTGACGAGACCGAGGACGGGTTCCGCGAGCAGATGCGGGAGTCTATCAAGAGTCACTCCCGCTCCGACTTTAATGATGAGATCTGGCAGCTCTTCGCCGCCAACCTCTACTTCAAGTCGGCGGACCCGACGGACGCCGACGGCTACCGCGAGCTGGAAGCGAAGATGCGGGAGATCCAGGATCGCTCGGGGACCGGCGCCAACAGGCTCTTCTACCTGGCCGTTCCGCCCAGCGCGTTCTTCGAGATCGCGGAGGGCCTCGGCGAATCCGGGCTGGCCCGCGCGGACGAGGGCTGGCAGCGCATCGTCATCGAGAAGCCGTTCGGCTATGACACCGCGAGCGCCGCCGAGCTAAACGACCACCTCCACCGCTATTTCAGCGAGGAGCAGATCTTCCGTATCGACCACTACCTGGGCAAGGAAACGGTCCAGAACATCCTGGTCTTCCGCTTCGCCAACAGCATCTTCGAGCCGATCTGGAGCAACCAGTACATCGATTATGTCGAGCTCACGGTCGCTGAGACCCTCGGCGTCGAGGGCCGGGGCGCGTATTACGAAGGCGCCGGCGCCATGCGCGACATTGTCCAGAACCACATGCTGCAGGTCCTCTCCCTGATAGCGCTGGAGCCGCCGGCGAGCTTCGACGCAGAAACCATCCGCGACGAGAAGGTCAAGGTGCTGCGGTCTCTACGCTTGATCGCCCCCGATGACGTCGACGCCCACGTCATTCGCGCCCAATACGCGGCCGGAGACGTCGGCGGCAAGAGCGTCCCCGGCTACCACGAGGAAGAGGGCGTTCGTCCGGACTCCAAAACGGAGACCTACGTCGCCATTCGGGCTTTTATAGACAACTGGCGCTGGGCCGGCACCCCCTTCTACCTGCGAACCGGCAAGCGCCTCGCCCGCCGTGTGACCGAAGTCGCGGTCCACTTCAAGCAGCCCCCGCACGTCCCGTTCCCCAACATCGGCCCGCAGGACCTGCCACGAAACCTGCTGGCGATGCGCATCCAGCCGGACGAGGGCATCACCCTGCGCGTCGGCTCGAAGGTGCCGACGCCCATCCTCCAGGTCCGCCCGGTGAACCTGGAGTTCCTCTATGGCTCGGCCTTCCTGGCCGACCCCCCGGAGGCCTACGAGACGCTGATCCTCGATGCGATGCTCGGCGATCACACCCTGTTCCCACGCGCCGACGAAGTTGACTATGCCTGGCGGTTTGTCGACGCCATACGCGACGGCTGGAAGGTCTCGGAGCGGATCGCGCAGTATCCGTCCGGCGGTTGGGGCCCGAGCGAAGCCAACGCGCTGCTACCGGCAGGGCGCACGTGGCGGGAGCCCTGATGCCGCAGGCCGAGCTGGTCGACAACGAGATCTGGTCCAGCACCAGCACGGACGTCGGCGGGATCGAGAAGGCGCTGCACCGTCTGCGGTTGAGCGTCCGCAACGACGATGACGAGGGTGTGCCCCAGCAGGTCACGGAAACGGCGGTCCTCAACATTGTTGTCTCTGCCCAGACTCAACAACTCCTCGAGGAGGCCTGCGACATCGTGGCGCAGCTGTCGCAGCGACATCCATCGCGCTCGATTTTCTTCCTGCGGGAGCCCGAGGCCGCCGACAACCTGGCCGCCGATGTCAATGCGTTCTGTACCTTCATGCCCGGGGCTCCGCGGCAGGTCTGCTGCGAACAGATCCGGGTTACTGCGTCGGGGTCCTACGCGCAGCAGCTGCATAGTATTGCCCGTCCGCTGCTACTCCCCGACATCCCGACCTTCGTCTGGTGGCGGGGCCAGCCACCGCTGGCGACGCCGATGTACGACCGCCTGCGGGAAATGGCATCGCGTATGGTGGTCGACTCGTCGGGTTTCCGCGGCGCCTTCATCGAGCTCTCACGCGAGGCCCTGCAGTGCCAGTCGGCGGCTTGTGCGCTGTCGGACCTGGCCTGGGGCCGCCTCGAGGGCTGGCGCGAGCAGGTGGCTCGCCTCTTTGACCCGCCGGATACGCGCGCCTATCTCGCCCGCCTGGACAGTGTCCATATCAACACCGCTACGGCGGACTATCCCACCGAGGCCATCCTCCTTCTCGGCTGGCTCGCGGCGCAACTCTCGTGGCGGCTTGATGCGCCGATGGAAATGCACGATGACCAGTGGTCATGCTCCTTCCAGGGCGAGGGCGGTCCGATCAGTTGCACGATTGAGGGAGTGGCGGAAGAGGGCCTGGAAGGCCTGCCGGACACGATTCTGAGCCTCGAGCTCAGCGGGGGCGGTGGCAGTTTCACGCTCACGGCTGACCCCTCGTCGTCGTCCCTCCAGCAGCGGATCACCATCGATGGACGTGTCTTAACCGACGGCGGCATCGGCATGCAGGCCCCCGCCCTCCTGCAGGTCCTTTCGCGCGAGCTGGAGCTCTTGGAGCGGGATGCCGTCTACGAGCGCGCGGTCGCCATGGGAGCCCGCCTCAGCGGTGCCTGAACCAGAGATCGTCGTCCGCGAGGACAAATCCGAGCTGGCAGTCGAGGCCTCCGACTTCGTCCTCCGGGAGATCCAGGACTCACGGTCGAACCCGTTCTTCCTGGCCCTCGCCGGTGGGTCGACACCGGCCGCAACCTACCGCGAGCTGGCGGAGCTGCCAATCAATTGGCGGCGCGTGCACTTTTTCCTCAGCGACGAGCGCTGCGTGCCCGAGGATGACCCGAACAGCAATAGTCGAGTGGCCCGCGAGTCGCTGCTTGACCTGATTGACATCGAGGAGTCGCAGATCCACCTGCCGCGGCTGGACTTGGACCCTGACGAGGCTGCTGCATCATATGAGAGCGAAGTAAGGGGGCTGGTGCCCGGCGCGACGCTGCCCTCTTTCGATCTGATCCTCCTGGGGATAGGGGCCAACGGGCACACCGCGTCGATTTTCCCGAACGAGCCCGAGATCGACGAGAGCGAGCGGCTGGTCGTCGCGACGCGACGTGAGCTGCAGACACCGCCGGGCCCGCCCCTGCGCCGGCTGACTTTCACCTTCCTCTTGATCAACGCGGCGAGGGTCGTGGCGATAATCGCCAGTGGGGGAGAGAAGGCGGGGGCCATCGCGACGGCGATGGCGGGGGAGCGGCCGCGGGAGATCACGGCGGGCAATGTGCGGCCGGCGGGGAAGCTGGTGTGGTTGCTCGATCGCGCAGCCGCCTCGCGGATCTAGGACGTGTCCGGAATCCGGGTGCCGGCGGGCCGATTGTCCCGCGTCGGGACGCCGGATGGGCCGTAGCAACTGTATTGCGAGATCAGGCTTTTTGGGCGTGCTCCAGCCAGCGCGTT